>NZ_JAUZDX010000003.1 GCF_030704685.1 Acidovorax sp. A1169 | reverse complement strand
TGGGTTGCACCGCATGCCCTGCAGCACCCCATTCCATTCACCCGAACACTTGCCGAGGTCCCGCACCATGAAGAAGCTCTCCCCACTCACTACCCTGCGCCGTGCCGCGGTGGTCCTGGCCGCCTGCGCCATCGCCACCGGCGCCCTGGCCGCCACCACGGCCCATTACTTCGACGGCGATACCCAGCGCACCATCACGCTCGACACCAGCCTGGTCGCCGTCATCACCCCCACCCCCGAAGCGGGCAGCACCACCCAGGCGCGCAGCGTGGGCGAGGGTGGCAGCGCCAGCCCTGCACCCTTGGTGCAACTGCAGCCCGCCAACCAGAGCGTGGCCAAGGGCGCCGGCACGCACACCTCACCCGTGTACCGCGAGGGCAACTCCCCCGCAGGCCGGCTGATGGCACTGCCCGGCGGCGTGGTTGTCAAGTTCAACACCGACTGGACCGACGCCCAGGTGCGCGCCTGGGCCCAGGCCAAGGGCCTCACCGTGACCCAGCGCCTGGGCACCGCCAGCAACTGGTACCTGATCGCCACGGCCCCCGGCAGCGCTGCGCTGGAGCTGGCCAACAGCCTCAAGGCGGGCGGCGAAGTGCTGGCGGCCATGCCCAATTGGTGGAAGCAAACCGCAGCACGTTGAGCTGACCGTTGAAGGGCCGGCCACGCCTCTAGCAAGGGGCGTGGCTGTGTCGCTCTGCGAGATGGCGGCCGATTGCTTCTACCCTGGAAAAAGGGGTATCTCTGCGATGATGGTCCTACTGTATTTCATCATCTCCAAAAGGCGCGTCATGAAGAGAATCATTGTGGCCTTGGCTTTGCTTGCGCTCGGCTGTCCGGCCTTCTCACAGAGCATTGCACCCAAGGTGGACGCCGCGTCCGCAATTGCCATTGCGCTGAAGAAGTTCCAACCCGAGGGCGATCAGTTTTTTGCAGGCATCAATGTGAAGCTTGCGGCGGGCGCTGATTTGAACAAGGGACGTCGCAGCCTTGATGAACTCAAGCCGTACGACGTTGACAAGTTCTATTGGCGTGTCCACATTTCTGTAAAACACACGGGCGGGCGGGCGTCTTCCTTTGGCTATCTGGCAACGATTGATCCCGATTCGGGCGCCATCTTGAACTGATCGGCTGGTACCGCAGCGCTCTCCGTGGCTCCGTTTTCGGTGGCGGCCCTGTGGGCCTGAGGTACCAGCGTCCCATGCGCTGGCTTCACGCGCCTTCATGGCCTGCGCCCTGTCGTCTGGGGCCAGGGTGCCGCACACCTCGAGTTGAACCTGGATGTGGCGTCGTGTAGAGCCATTTGGTCCCTCTACACTGGCACATATGCCGAGCAAGGGCAGACAACTCCACTGGAGCAGTGATATGAAACAGGAAGAGGCCGCAGCGATTCACGCAATCTATGAGCGCGCGCTGGAAGTGCTGTCGGAGGCGGAGCCGTTGATATTGGGATTGCCCGACGAAGAAGAACGGCGCATTGCTTTGCGCAGCTACGGTCAGGCCATGGTCGAGATACTTTCTTCTCTGCGTGCGCCGCTCGTTCAAGAGTACCCCGAGCTCGATACCACCGAGCGCACTGAAGGCGAGCCGGACACATTGCTCGATGCGGAGGAGCAGGAGGCCGTGGACCGGCTGAAGCCAGAGCAGATACAGTGCATCGATGCGCAATTGCTGGCCGACTGCGCGGCCGGGTGGCGCAAGTCCGCGCGTATCGTCGGCTCGGCCTGGCTGGCACTCTCCAAGGAGCTTCCCGATGTACCCGTTGGCTACTACGCCCAGCGCGTGATTGCGCTTGTGGAGGCGGGCAGTCTTGAAGCGCAAGGGAACCTGCACTACATGCGTTTCAGCGAGGTTCGCCTGCCCAGCAAAGCAGAAAGTTTCTGATGCTGCCCGCCGCGCAATCTCGGCTGCCATCCCCCACACGCGTAGCCCGGTGAAACCCCATGAATGAACTGCTCGACCCTCTCCTGGACATGCTTGCCGCGCCGCGCGTGCTGGTGTCGCTGGTCGCTGGGGTCGTCGCTGCAGTCTCACTGGCCACCCATGTGCCCTGGTTCAGCGGTGGCATGGGCCTGGCGATGGTGATTCTGTCGCCCGTGGCGGGGTTGGTATGGGAAGCCCGGGCGGAGCAGACTGCCCAGAGGCGGGCGGCGCGGGGCCAGCGCGCTTCCAAGGTGTTCCTGGCGCTGCTGCTGTGCGCCGCTGGCCTGGCGTGGATGTTCATGGGGCGCCCGCTGGTCGAATCTCTCGAGGGGCGTCTCTCCGTGCTGGCTTGCGCCCCGTTTGCCGTGGGCGGCCTGTACGCCCTGGTGTTCTGGCGCCCCGTGCCGATTCGCCCCCTGCTGTTCGCAGCGGCCTCGCTTTGGTCCGGCGCGGGCGCCCTCTGGTGGCTGCTGGCCGCGCAGGGGTACGTGTGAGCGGCGCGGCAAGCGCATGCCTGGCAGGCAAAACAAGAGGAACAAAAGAAAACTGGGCTGCGAAGCCCCGTTGTTCATTCTGAAGGGTGTCTTCGCTTAGGGCTTGGCAGCCCGCCGTTTCTTCTCAAACGCCACGCACTCCGGCACCGACAGCAGGTCGTTGTTGTCCGCATCTGCCGCCTCGAAGTAGGCCATGCGCGCCTCCACCACTTCCTTGAACGACAGCTTGCCATCGCCATCCTTGTCGGCGGCGGCCAGGCGCTTGATGCGGCCCTTGCCCATGCGCGGCACCTGTGCCAGCTCGGCCAGGTTCACATAGCCGCTTGCATCGGGCCCCAGGCTGTGCCAGCTCTGCACGATGTCCTGGTGGAATTCGTCGAGCGAGACATTGCCATCGTGGTCCAGGTCGGCCGCCGTGCAGATGGCCTGCAGGCGGTCGCCAGGGGAGCGGCCCGTGCCCTTCTTGTGGGCGTGGGGTGCTGCTGTGGCGGGCTTGGCGGCAGCGGGTGCCTCGGCAGTCTGGGCGGTGGCTGCCGTTGCAAAGGTCAGGCTGCAGGCCACTGCGCAAAGCAGGGGTACAAATCGGTTTTTCAGTGTCATGAGGTGATCCTCTTGGCTGTTGCTGCTTAGATCGTGAAGGCCGCTGTGGAGCGGCTGAAAAAACTCAGCGAAACGGTTCTGGCGGTGTGCTGTCCCGCAAATGGATGCCCGGATAAAACCGATGGATTTCGCGCCAGGGCCAGGCGCAAACCGCAGCGATAGCCGTAGCTATCGCGAGGATTTGCAACGCCGCCATGGCGTGAAAGACTCGGTTTTATGGGCATGTATTTGCGGGACAGCGCACCAAGCGCTGTGTCGCAGGCAGTACGAGTAGTACGACAAGACACAGCAACAACGCCAGAAGAGTTTTCTAAGGCGCTCCTACCACCACCAGCGTTGGCTGGGGCTGCGATTGCACTGCCACACCATGGCCGGCTGCCCTTGGCGAATCTGGCCGTCCACCACGTCCAGGCACTTGCCGGACAGCTGGCTCACGATCTGCCCGCCGCGCGTCGTCCAGCTCTGGCTGGGGGCGCCCGAGCACGACCACAGCACCACGCGGGCCCCATCGCGCGGGTCACCGCGCTCCACGTCCAGGCAGAAGTCGCGCACGCGGATCTCGCCACCACGGCCTACGCGAAAGCGCTGCGAATCCGTGCCGTTGCAGGCAAACACCTGCAGCGCGTTGCCAGGGCGGAAATTGCCCTTGCTCACGTCCAGGCACAGGTTGCCGTTGACGCGGATCTCGCCACCACGGCCGCCACCGCCGCCATTGCCGTAGTCCGGATAGTCGGGCCGGCGGTCGTCGTCGTGCTTGTTGTGGTTGGCCAGCAGCGCAATGCCGGCAATCGCGGCCACGGCAGCGACGGCTGCGCCTGCGTTGTTGGAGTTGTTGTTATTGCCCTGGACGTAGCTGCGCGTGATCTTGAAGCGCCCGCCACAGCCGCCATTGGTCCACAGCTCGCGGTTGGTGAGGTCATAGCCCCAGGTGCGGTTGAAGCGGCAGGCGCCCTGGGTCTGCTCAGCCAGGTCCACCTGGGTCACATCGTCCGCCAGGCGGGCCGAGGTGTAGCCGCCGTTGGAGCGCAGGTCTACGAACTGGTCCTGTGCCTGCGCGGCCTGGGTGGCGAGCATCAGCGGCACGCACAGCAGCCAGGCGTGCCTTGGGCGGGTCGGGTGCTTTTTCATGGTTTCTATCCTCCTTGTTGCAATGGGTTACTGCAATCGCGCTGGCTCGCCACGGGGCAGGCCGGCATCTCTTCGTCGGCATTATGGATGCTTGCCGTGTCGCGCCGGCGCAGGCCGGGCCACCACTTGGTAACTATCATTGTTCAACGCACACCGAGGTCGTTCACCCATGCTTGCTTTCGCTGCCGCCCTGATCTGGCTGACCGGTCTGGCCCATTCCATCCTGGGCGAGCGCTACATCCTCATGCGCCTGCTGCGGCGCGCGGACAGCCTGCCCAAGGTGCTGGGCAGCACGGCCTTCACGGCCGGCACGCTGCGCTTTGCCTGGCACCTGACCACGGTGGCCTGGTGGGCTCTGGCGTACCTGGTGTTTGCGCTGGGCCATGGCCCGGTGGGCCGGGACGATGTGCTGCTGGTCATCGGCACCGCATCGCTGGTGTCCGCCGTGTTCCCGCTGGTCTTCACGCGCGGCAGGCATCTGTCGTGGGTGGTTTTCTTGCTTGTGGGCGGGCTGGTGCTGGCGGCGCGCGGGCAGGGGTGAGTCCGCCCGCCATTGCGGCGCATCACCTCGTTGCGTGGCTCAGCCCTTTTCCGCCAGGGCCTTGAGGTAGGTGTCTGCAAAGTCCGTCTGCACCTCGATCCACAGGGGGCTGTGGTCCGACATCTGCCAGGTGCGCCATTTTTGGTACAGCTTCTCGGGTGTCTTGGCGGCGGTGGCTCCCTTCTCCGGGTCCTTGGCAGGCATGTGGGCCTGGTAGACAGGCAGGTCTTCATCGCGGAACACGTCCTCGAAGATGTCCACGATGCCGCCGCTGCGCACCTGAAAGCGCTCGTCCTTGACCCGCACCGCAATCTGGTCGTAGAAATGCATGCCCTTCTTGCGGACCTTGTCGCCATCGATGGCCGCCGGTACTGCAAACCCGTGGCTCTTGAGTGCGGCCATGGTCTCGTGCTCGGGGCTCACCACATTGAAGTCGCCCAGCAGCACATAGTTTTCCACGGCGCCCCGGCTGTCCTTTTCCTGCTTGCTGGCCTGGTCCTGCCGCTGCGCAAAGAACTTCGCCAGGCTCTGGATCTCGTCGATGCGCCGCTGCAACTGCGCGCCCGATTCCTTGCCGTAGTAGATGTGTACCGTGCACAGGCTGAAGCGGAACCACCCGGCCTGAAAGGCCACCAGAAAGGGGCTGCGGGCGAACTGCTGCTTGGCTTCGGTGTCGATGGTTTCCCCATCCACCTTGACCGTCTTGGGGGACACGACCAGTTGCCCGTCAGGCAGTACGATTTCTCCGGCGATCTTGCGAAACCACACCTTTTCGCGGTTGTAGAGAAACGCCATGCGCTCGCCATTGCCGCCCGTGCCCTCGGTGGTGTCGGTCACGATGTAGTCCCATTCGCGCCCCAGAATGCGAACCAGCTTCTCCAGCGGGCCCAGGTCGCGGTTCACCTCCTGCAGGGCCACCAGGTCAAAGCACGAGATGACTTCTGCTAGGTAGTAGAAGGTCTCGGCAAGCCTGGGGCCGAGGCCGAACTTGTTGGAGTCGAAATCCCGGATGTTCCAGGTGGCCAGCAGCAGGTTGCTGTCGGTCCGGCGCCCCTTGAGCGGTGCCAGCCGCCGCCGCAGGGCGAGCAGCCGGTCGGCACAGCGCTTTCGCGCGCCCTCGTCTTCGATATCGCGGCGCAGGCCGGCGTACATGTTGGACATGGGAAGTTCCTCCGTGGGTTGCAGGGCGACAGGATTGGCGCGCAGTATGCGGACGGATGTCTGCCCATGCAATCTTCAAATTTCCAAGCGCGCTCCTGGCCTGGAAGATGCCATCCCTGCCGCATGGATCGCCTCAATCAGGTGCTTGTCCTGGGCATTGCGAGGGAGAGCATCCTTGAATCCGCCTGACCCACTGAAACAGGGGCATCTCGCCTGCCCAGCCTGGCCACTGCTCACCCCGTCAAACCCGCCTTGCACTCACCAGAGAGCATGCTGCTCCCTGTACCGTCACGTCCCCCTCGAATCTGGCGGTAGGCCCCCATGTCCCGGCCATGCCCGATTCACCCATCAAGCCCTGCCATGTCCACCGGATGCGCACCGGGGCTTGCTGTGCCGCCTGCGCCAGTTCGGGGAAGGTGCGCGACAGCGAGATCGTTCCTTCGGCAGTGCCGGAGGGCATGACCCTGACAGAGCCTGGGGGAGGTGCGTCCCCCCCTGCGACAGGCCCTTTCAGCGGCTGTGCATTCGCACCCTGGCTCTCTGCCGTGATGCGCAGGCTGCGCAACGCCGCCGCCCAGGGCGCCGTATCGCCCGACACCCAGACCGTGCGCTCACTGCGGTTGCGCAGCCCGAACACCAGGTCGATGCCGGCCGTGCTGGCAACGCAGCGGGTGTGCAACTCCAGAATGTCTGCGGGCATATCGGCGGCTAGGGCGGTGCTTGCGGGAAGGGCAAGCGCAGCCATTGCGAGCAGGCGCCTTGCCTTGGGTGGAATCGTGGAGCGTGCCATGGTCTGGAATGCGTAGATACTGGAGCATTGTGCCGGGTATCCGGACCAGGCGGTCATGTCACAAAGTCAAACTCCAACCCGTCACCGTCTCCTGCTCCCCCACCAGTTCCATCCCCTCCACCCCCACCTGCACGATGACATTGCGCCGGGGCAGGGCGCTGGTATTGGCCGGGCCGCCGTGGATCACCTTGGGGTGGATCAAAACCAGATCCCCTGGCGCGCATGCCGCCGCCACGCCATGGTGCGCGGCATACCGGTGCTTCGCTCCACCGCGCTTTTCCGCAATGGCGTACCCATCATCCACGCGGTGGCTGCCCGGCAAGAACCGGGTGGCACCGCCATGCTCGGCCATGCCATCCAGGCAGACCATCACGCGCAGAAAGCGTGAATCCGTGCCGCTCAGGTAGCCGTTCGGAAAATCCCGGTGCCAGCCGATGGCGCGGCCAAAGCGCGGGTGCTTGGTGGTCGCGTTCATGAAGTGCGCCACCAGCTTCGTGCTGCCCAGGGCGAGGATGCAGGCGTGTACCAAGGCAGGCAGGCGGAGCAGGGCGCTGAACTGCGGTGCGTAGCGGCACAGGTCGCCCAGGATGAAGATCGCATCGCCCAGCTCGCTGACGGAGATGCCGTTGCGGCCCGCGTCGGACAGGTCCTTCTCGTACACCAGATCGCGTGCCTGTTCCTCGGGGTTGCACTGGAGGGCCGCCGCCTCGCCGCTGGCCAGCCATGCGCCCATGGCGGCGAGCAGGTCTGCGGGCACGGCACTGCGCACCACGCCGTAGCCGGAGGATTCATAGCGTTGCAGATCGAATGGCATGCGTGGTGGGGCATGTCCCGGGGAGTGCCATGGCGTTGAGGCGGTGGACTGAGATTTATTCTTAATTGTAATTTGTGCGCCTGCCTTT
Source organism: Acidovorax sp. A1169 (assembly GCF_030704685.1). GTDB lineage: Bacteria > Pseudomonadota > Gammaproteobacteria > Burkholderiales > Burkholderiaceae_C > Acidovorax. The sequence goes on along the minus strand of NZ_JAUZDX010000003.1, from coordinate 459,373 downwards.
TCGTCGCCACTCCCATCTGCTGCATGGTCACGGCGGACCCTCGGTCTTTGCGTTTGCCGAGTATGCAGGTTGGCCCCGGCCGACAGCCCCCCACTGGACCTGCATCCCCCGCTGTGGCAGACTGCCCGACCCAGCTCCATCACAGCGCCCCCCGGGAGACAAGCATGTTGATGACGACCGAACCGAGCACCGCCACCGCGTCAGCGGCGGCCTCCCCAGCCGCCCCGCGCGAGATCCTCGTGGTCACGACCACCGTGGCCACCGAAGCCGAGGCCAAACGGCTCGCGCACTCCGTGCTGCACGCCCGCCTGGCCGCCTGCGTGCAGGTGGAGCCCATCACCGCCTACTTCCACTGGGAAGGCGCCCTGGAGGAATGCCGCGAACTGCGCGTGGCGTGCAAGACCGCCGCCATTGCAATGCCCGCGCTGATGGCCTTGCTCCGCAAGCAGCACCCCTACACCTTGCCCCAGCTGGTGGTGCAGCCCGTGCAGGCATCGGCAGAATACGGCTGCTGGGTGGATGAGCAATTGCAGCCCGCCCGCCAAACCGCGATGGCAATGGCCTGAGTCAAGGGCGGGGCGCGCACCGCCGCAAGCGCGTGCAGCGGGCGCACCCTTGGCACGGGCAGGGAGGCCAAGCCGCCCTTCAACGTTGTTTCTAGTCCAATTGGATGAGGTACAAGCGCCCACACCTCGTCATAATCCGCCGCGTGGCTCCATTCAGCAATTCCTCCATGGGCGTCGTCGACGCGCCTGCGCCCCGTCCTGCCGCCCACGGCTGGCAGGGCGTGGGCCGCTGCATCCGCGTGGGCGTGGTGGAAGACGAGCCCGAGGCGCGCGAAGCCTTTGCCGAGCACATCACGGCCCAGCCCGACATGGAGCTGGTGCTGGTGGCCACCAATCGGGCCGAGGCGCTGGCGCTGCTGCCCCAGCACGCGGTGGACGTGCTGCTGGTGGACCTGGGCCTGCCCGATGGCTCGGGCCTGGACGTGATCGTCGCCGCGCGTACCCGGTGGCCGGACTGCAATGTGCTGGTCAGCACCATCTTCGGCGACGAGGCACACGTGCTGCCCTCCATCGAGGCGGGGGCCACGGGCTACCTGCTCAAGGACAGCAGCGCGCCGGGCCTGGTCGATGAAATCCGCAGCGTGCATGCCGGAGGCAGCCCCATCAGCCCCATGGTTGCGCGCAAGATCCTGGCGCGGGCGATGGTGCTGCCGCTGCCGCCCTCGCTTGCGGCGCAGGTGGCCCCGCCGGCCGATTCCAGGGCGGGCGCAGGGGCACTGGGCGAGCCCGGCCTGCCCGCCCACGAAGTGGCTTTGTCGGTGCGCGAGCGCGCCGTGCTGCAACTGGTGAGCAAGGGCTTCAACACCGAAGAGGCGGCCGCCACGCTCGGTGTTTCCACCTCCACCGTGCGCACCTTCGTGCGGCGCATCTACGCCAAGCTGCAGGTCCGCTCGCGGGCCGGCGCCATCGACGTTGCGCGCCGCCATGGCCTTCTGGCCGACTGACTCACGGATGCGCCGGCCGTCTCCTCGCCGGCATTCGCCTTCACCCTCCATGCGCTGGCTGGTGCTGCTCTGGCTGGCTTCGGCCGCATTGGTTTCCATCATGGTGGCTGGCGCGCAGGCACAACAGCCCGTGGCAGGGCAGCGCGCTGGCGCCACCCACCTCAGGCAGGCTGGCTTCTGGCCCGAGCCAGTGGGCGCGGGCTGGCAGGCACCCGCCACGCCGCCGCCCGATGTGCTGGGCGGCACCGTGCCCTGGGACGACGTGGCCTTGCCGCACAGCCGCGCGCGCAGCATAGCCGAATCGAGCGACACGGCGACCGCGCTGCCCCAGGTGGTGTGGTACCGGCTGCAGGTGCCCGCGGGGGCAGCGCCGGCCGACAGCGCCTTCCTGTACCTGCCGCGCTGGCAGACCATTGGCGGCATTGCCGTGTATGCCGACGGCCAGCTTGTGCACCGCTCGCGTGGCAGCCGGGTGTGGAACAGTTTCAACCGGCCCCTGTGGGTGCCGCTGGCCGACGCGCAGGGTGCGCCCGCTCCGTCCACGGTGCTGGTGCGCATGGCCAGCCAGCAGGGCGTGGGCGGCGCTATCTCCACCGCCTGGGTGGGCGGCGAGGGCGAGCTGCTGTGGCGCTACCAGGTGCGCAGCTGGCTGCAGGCCGACTTCACCGCCATGGCGGCAGGCGCCTTCGTGGTGATTGGCATCTTTGCCTTTGCCGTGTGGTGCGTGCGCCGCAGCGAGGTGATGTACGTGCTGTTCTTCGCCACCTCGGTGGCCAACGCGCTGCGCATGGTGCAGTTCACCATGGGCGATGTACCGCTGCCGATTTCCGACGACTGGTTCGGCTGGCTCACGGCCAATTCCCTGGGCTGGTCGCTGGTGTGCGTGTTCCTGTTCACCGTGCGGGTGCACGGGCTGCGCATGCCGCGGGTGGAGCGCGTGATCATCGCCATCGTCACCGCCGTCTCGGTGGTCACGCTGCCGTGGCTGCCGCTCAGGGTCGAGACGGTGCTGCCCGCCATCTACCTGTGCATCGTCGGCGTCACGCTGATCGTGGCGGCCTCGGGCATGTGGGCGTCGTGGGTCAACCGCTCGCCCTGGGCCATGGTGCTCAGCCTGTGGGTCTCGCTCACGGTGCCCGCATCCATCTACGACACGCTGATGGCCAGCTACCGCGTGTCCATCGAAGGGCTTTACCTGGGGCCCTACGCCTCCATCGGCGTGTTCGCGATCTTTCTGGTCATCGTGTTCCTGCGCTACACCGGCGCGCTGCGCGAGGTCGAGTCGCTGAACGCCGGGCTGGAGAGCCGCCTGGCCGAGCGCGAGACCCAACTGGCCGCCACCTACGCTCAACTGAACCTGATGGAGCGCCAGCGCGCACTGGATGCCGAGCGCCAGCGCATGATGCAGGACATGCACGACGGCATCGGCTCGTCGCTGATCAGCGCGCTGCGCATGGCCGAAGGCGGGCGCCTGCACGAGGGCGACATGGCGCGCGTGCTCAAGGAGTGCATCGACGACCTCAAGCTGTCCATCGACTCGCTGGACCACACCGGCGCCGACCTGCTCAGCCTGCTGGCGGCGCTGCGCTTTCGGCTGGGGCCGCGGCTGCAGGCCGCAGGCCTCACGCTGCGCTGGGGCGTGCAGGACGTGCCCGCTCTGGAATGGCTCGACCCCAAGAGCGCCCTGCACGTGCTGCGCATCCTGCAGGAGGTGCTGACCAACATCATCAAGCACAGCGGTGCGCAGTCCATCGGCATCTCCACCACCTCGGACGCCACGGGCGTGCAGGTGCTGGTGCGCGACGATGGCCAACCCTTCACCCCACCGTCCGGCACCCCGCCGCCGGGCAGCACCGTGCCGGGCAGGGGCAAGGGGCTGGGCAACGTGCGCTCGCGCGTGCAGGCCATCGGTGCGCAATGCGTGTGGACTGCTGGCAGCATTGCGCAGGACGGGTCTGGCACAGGCAATCTCTTTTGCCTGTCGCTGCCCCTGCAACAGCCCTCTCGCCAGGCCCCTGGCCCCGTGTAGCCAGCCTCGCAGCCCGCGCTGCGTTCGCGGTCCTCGCACCCCAGCAGGGTGCCCGCTGTGCCTCCCCAACAAAAGCAGCCAATGTCATCTAGTTGGGGGACATACAAACGCGTGCGAAAGGCCTAGCATCGCCGCTGCATTACCCAATAGCTCTCATTTAGATAGCTGCGCAACAAGGCGCGGCGGGAGATGCGCTGCCTTTTCAATTTCATTTGGGGATATTCGCCATGACACACCAACGTTCGATTGCCGCCACCGGCACTACCTTCACCGCCCGCCGCACCGCCGCTGCCCTGGGCTGCATGTTGCTGCTCACCGCCGGTGCATCGGCCCAAGCCGCCGTGTGCCGCGTCAGCAGCACCGGCACCGAGGCCGGCGACGGCCGCACCTGGGCCGCAGCCACCTTGCTGCAGTCGGCCCTGGCCAAGCCCGCGTGCAGCGAAATCTGGATCCAGCAGGGCACCTACAAGCCCACCGAGGGCGCAGACCGCTCCACCGCATTCGCCATCAACCGCCCCGTCAAGCTCTACGGCGGCTTTGCCGGAACCGAGACCGCGCTGGCCCAGCGCAGCGCCGACAGCCGCCTCACCGTGCTGTCGGGCGACATCGGCACGCCCGTGGTCAGCGCCGACAACAGCCACCACGTCGTGGTCATCGGCGGCCTGGGGGCAGGCGCCAGGGCCGCATCGGTGGCCAGCATCTACAAGCCTGCGGACACGGTGATCGACGGGCTGAGCATCGTGCACGGCCGGGCCGACGGCGCCAGCCATGCCAGCGGCGGCGGCCTGTACTGCAACGGCGCGGGCCAGGGCAGCGTGTGCAGCCCCAACATCACCAACGTCAGCTTCCGCGGCAACTGGGCGCGCGACGATGGCGGCGCCGTCTACTCGCTGGGTGCGGCGGGCGGTGCCAGCAGCCCCGGCATCACGCAGTCCACCTTCATCGGCAACGCGGTGGACGGCTACGGCGGTGCCATCGCCAGCGTGGGCCAGGGCGGCACCAGCAGCCCCGCCATCGCGCAGTCCACCTTCATCGGCAACGCCTCGGGCCGCTACGGCGGCGCCATCGCCAGCCACGGCAACGCTGGCACCAGCAGCCCGCGCATCACGCAGTCCACCTTCAGCAGCAACTGGGCCGGCGACTTCGGCGGTGCCCTGGCCAGCGTGTCCAGCGGCAGCAGAGGTGTGAGCCGGCCTCTGCTCAGCCAGTCCACGCTGATCGGCAATGCGTCCGACGGCTACGGCGGCGCGCTGTCCTCGCTCAACTTCGCTGGCGGCGGCGGCCAGGTCGAAGTGGTGTCCTCCGTCATCTGGGGCAACACCTCCGTGCATGGCGTGCAACTGGACACCACCTACAGCGGCAAGACCAGCGTGCAGGCCAGCATCCTGCAAGGCGGCTGCGCGGCCGGCCCCGACTGCGTGGGCGTGATCAACGCCGACCCCACGCCCGGCGGCACCCTGGCGGGGTACGGCAGCGGTGGCAACGGCAACCAGGCCCTGCTCCTGCCGCGCGCGCAGGCTTCGCTGCCCTGAAGTCAGTCTCTGCAGGCCCGCTTACGGCGTCACCGGCAAGCCTTCGGCCAAGCGTGAAACCAGGCGCTTCGCCGGTACCCGGGCCCTAAAAAAAAACCGCATTTGTCATCTAATTAGAGGACATACAAAACCGCTGGAACCTTCTAGCATGCGGGCATGGCTGCGTGGGGCGCTACATCTTGTGTAGCGGTAATGCCTTGCGCAGCAGTCGATACCGACGCTTTTCAGAGTGCCCGCTACCATGAATCCTTCTCGCCATTCACCGGACCTGCTGGCCGCACCCCGTGACGTGCAGCACTGGCTTGGCACTGCCCTATTGCTGGGGGTTGTGGTGACCAATCTCCAGCGCGGACACGGTCCCCTTGATCTCCACCAAAAAGGCCACCTGTAATGTTCTCCCCCAGCAACTTCGCTGCTCAGCGGCGGAACAGGCTCTCCCCATTTTCCATTTGGTATCAATGGTCGGGGGTGCTCCTGCTGGCCTGGTTGGCAGCGGTGTTGCCTGCCCACGCCCAAGCGCCCGTGCCCGCTTCCGTGCTGGGGCAGCCTGTGCAGCAGGTGGTCTCAGGAACATTCCACACCTGTGCCGTGACCACAGCAGGTGCTGTGCAGTGCTGGGGGAACAACGCATTCGGCCAACTGGGCGATGGCACCAACACGGATCAAGCTACACCCCAGCCCGTGACAGGGCTGGGAAGTGGGGTGGTGGCCATTGCGGCAGGGCAGGTACACACCTGCGCGCTGACCACGGCCGGGGCCGTGCAGTGCTGGGGGGCAAACGTACACGGCCAACTGGGCGATAGCAGCACCACCAATAAGAGCGCGCCCCAGCCCGTCACAGGCTTGGCCAGCGGAGTGGCGGCCATTGCGGCAGGAGAGTTCCACACCTGCGCGCTGACCACGGCCGGGGCCGTGCAATGCTGGGGGCGCAACCTGTTCGGCCAACTGGGCGATGGCACCACCACCAGCAAAAGCACGCCCCAGCCCGTCGCAGGCATGGCCAGCGGAGTGGCGGCCATCTCGGGAGGAACCGTCCACACCTGTGCCCTGACCACGGCCGGTGCTGTGCATTGCTGGGGCACAAACAATGAAGGCCAACTGGGCGATGGCAGCACCACCAACAAGAGCACGCCCCAGCCCGTCACGGGCCTTGCCAGCGGGGTGGCGGCGATTGCGGCAGGGGGCTACCACACCTGCGCGCTGACCACGGCCGGGGCCACGCAGTGCTGGGGCTCCAACGCCTATGGCCAACTGGGCAATGGCAATATCACCAGCAAAACAACCCCCCAGCCCGTCATAGGCTTGGCAAACGGAGTGGCGGCCATAGCGGCAGGGGAGAACTACACCTGCGCGCAGAGCATAGCCGGGGCCGTGCAGTGCTGGGGCTATAACGACCTCGGCCAACTGGGCGACGGCAGCATCACCGCCAAAAGTACGCCCCAGCCCGTCACAGGCCTGGCCAACGGAGTGGCGGCCATAGCGGCAGGGGAGACGCACACCTGCGCGCTGACCACGGCCGGGGCCGTGCAGTGCTGGGGCTTTAACGACTACGGCCAACTTGGCGATGGCAGCACCATCAGCAAAACAACCCCGCAGCCGGTCGTGGTATTGGCCAGCGGGGTGGCGGCCATTATTGCAAAGGGATCCCACACTTGCGCGCTGACCACGGCCGGGGCCGTGCATTGCTGGGGCTACAACGTCTTCGGTGAACTGGGCGATGGCACCACCACCAGCAGAATGACGCCCCAGCCCGTCGCGGGTTTGGTCGGCGGGATGGCGGCGATTGCGGCGGGAAGCAATCACAGCTGCGTGCTGAACTTGGCTGGGGCTGTGCAGTGCTGGGGCCGGAACACATTAGGCCAACTGGGCGATGGCAGCACCACGGACAAAGGCACGCCCCAGCCCGTCACGGGTCTGGCCAGCGGGGTTGCGGCCATTGCCGGTGGATACCAACACACCTGCGCGCTGACCACAGCCGGAGCCGTTAAGTGCTGGGGCGACAACATTTACGGCCAAGTCGGCGATGGCAGCCAACTCACAAGATTAACGCCCCAAACTGTCCTCGGTCTGACCACTGGGGTGGCGGCCATTGCAGCAGGGGACAACCACACCTGTGCGCTGACCACGACCGGGGCCGTGCAATGCTGGGGCCAAAACGGTCAAGGCCAACTCGGCGATGGCAGCACATTGCGCAAACTTGTGCCCCAACCTATCCCCGGCCTAGTCAATGGGGTGGCGGCCATTGCAGCAGGGGAAAGCCACACCTGCGCGCTGACCACGGCCGGGGGCGTGCAGTGCTGGGGCGGCAACGGATACGGCCAACTGGGCGACGGCAGCACCACCGACGCAACCTCCCCCCAGGCTGTGGCGGGCTTGGCCACTGGGGCGGCGGCCATTGCGGCGGGGAAGGAGCACACCTGCGCGCTCACCACGACCGGGGCGATGCAGTGTTGGGGGTACAACCGCTTCGGCCAACTGGGCAATGGCAGCACCACTAGCAAGACCACGCCCCAGCCCGTCACAGGCCTGGCCAGCGGGGTGGCGGCCATTGGGACAGGGTACGGACACACCTGCGCGCTGATCACTGCCGGAGCAGTGCAGTGCTGGGGCTATAACGGTATGGGCCAACTGGGCAATGGCGGCGTTTCTGACCGCAATGTACCGACGCACATCGCCGCAGCCCAGGCCATCGACTTTCCAGTGGCGGTTGGCTCGCCTGCCTCTGGCGCCTCGATCACTCTGGCGGCCACCGCCAGCAGCGGCCTGGCCGTGGCGTTCGACACCTTCACGCCCGACGTGTGCACCGTGAGCGGCAACACGTTGACCGTGTTGCCCGGCAAGACCGGGTACCTGTGCGGCGTGCTCGCACGCCAGGCCGGCGGCGTGGGCAGCGATGCTGCGTACTTTGCGGCGGCACCCAGCCAGTCGCGCCTGTTGCGCGTGGCGGGGGTGCCCGGTGCCCCCACCGCCGTAACCGCCAGTGCCGGCAACGCCCAGGCAACGGTGGCGTGGACGGCGCCGGCCAGCAATGGCGGCAGCACCATCACTGCCTACACCGTGGTGGCGGTGGCCGATGCGACCAAGACCTGCGCGGTCACCACCGGCAGCCCGCTGCCAACCACCTGCACGGTGGCCGGGCTGGCCAACGGTACACCCTACACCTTCACCGTGAAGGCGGCGAATGCTGCGGGCGACAGCCTGCCGTCGCCTGCCAGTGCGCCCGTCACGCCCACCGCACCGGTGGTCGTCGCCCCGCCCGCCGAAGACCCCGGACCGACCTCGACGACCATCAACACCCCCGGCAGCACGACCACCATCACCAACCCGTCCCTGCCCGTGGTGGTCGGCCCGGGCGCGGGCGGCGGCACCATCGTGCTGCCCGGCACGGGCACCACGCCGGTCACGCTGCATGTCACCATCAACGGCCAGCCGCTCACCGTGCAGGCACTGCCGGGCACGCAGCTGCGCATTGCCGAGGTCAATGGCCAAAGCGTGCTGGTGCTGGTGGTGCTGGAGGGCTGGGCCTCCATGACCTCCAGCGCCGTGGGCCAGCCCATGGTGCTGGCCGGGCAGGTGCTGCTCAGCTCGGGCAGTGCAGGCACCACCGTCGAAGCGCAGCCGCTGGCCGTGGCGGTACAGGTGGGCTCGCTCACCGCACCCGCAGGCAGCCTGCCTGCAGTGGGCAGCACGGGGCTGCAGGCCGGCGAGCGCCTGCAGGTCAACGACCAGGGGGCCGTGGTCGCGATCACCCTGGGCTCGCTCAAGGGCGATACCAACCAACCCGGCGATTCCATGGCGTTTGCCAACCTGCCGGCATCCATCGCGGTGGACAACAAGGCCTTCGCACGCTTGAACGGCCCGCTCGCCCGCCTCTCGGGCGCCAACATGGCCCAGGGGCTGGAGATGGCGCCCTCGGGCGTGTTCCTCGTGCGCGATGGTGGCCAGGTCTTCCAGCTGCTGCCCACGCTGCCCATCACCATCGACACGCGCCTGCCCGATGGCGTTGGCTTCACCCCGCTGGGCCTGTTGCGATGGGTGCGCGGCGGTGTAGTGGTGCAGTTCGCCCCCGCCGTGGCAGACCTGGCCGGCCTTGCCCAAGCCGTGACAGCAGCCTTGCCCGATGCCACGTTGAAGCTCGGCGCCGAAGGCGTGCTGCAGCTGCGCACCGGCGGGCAGACCTATGTGCTGCGGCCCGACTGGACGGGTGGCGGTGCTACATCCACCGGCACGCCGCAGATCGGTGTGGACGAGCAAGGCCGCATCTACCTGAAGACAGGGCAGGGCGCACGGCAGTTGCTGCTGCCCGCGCTGCTCAACGCCACCCAGGCCAGCAGCATCTTCACCACGGCCCTGCCGGGCGCGGTGCTGGCGGTGCAGCCAGGCAGCAGCGATGGCGCATTGACCCTGACCCTGGCGGGCCAGGCATGGCGCCTGGTGCCGCAGTGGGTGCTGCCCACCGGCAGCGCGGCCCAGGTGCCGCCGCAGGCGGGGCCGTGGTGGATGGGTTCGGATGGCCTGCTGTACCTGAAGCTGGGCACGCAGGTGCAGGGGGTGCGGATCTCGGATTGAGGAGGGCCACCCGCCCGGCATGGCGGGCCGGGCTCAGGCTTCCTGCTGCTGCGCCCGCATGATCTGGTGGCGCTGCCAGTAGTGGCCCACGGTGGCGTTGAAATCGTCCTTCTCCTTCTTCAGGCCGCCAAGCTTGATCTTGCTGGTCTTGGCGCCGATCATGGCTTTTTCGGGATGCGTGACGATCAGGGCGTTGCCCCAGGTGCTCTCCTTGAACTCCAGCGCCTTGATGGCGTCCCAGGCCACGGTCACGCCATCGGCCGAGGTGGCGATGCCCTCGATGCTCACGGCCACCGTGTCGCTGCCCTTCAAGGCGTACTGCACCGGCGGAAAATACTGCAGCACCAGTGCACGCTCTTCGTCGTTGGCCGGCTCGTAGCGGTAGGCCAGGCTGCGCTCGTGGTCGGCGGCAAAGGCCTGCTCGTACGCGCCCCACATGCGCTGCTCGATGGCATCGGCCGTGAGGATCTGCTGCGCCCAGGTGGCGGCCGGCACGCGCACGACGATGGCGCCGTAGTCGCTCTCGGCCAAGGTCACACCCACGGCGCGCATGCGCTCGGGCATGGCGGGGTGCGAGTCGAATGGGTGGGGCACGTTGGCCGTCTTCATCTCGTTCAAGAAGTCGGCCGATGCGGCGTAGGGCGACAGACCCTGGGCCACGTAGCTGGCAATGCCCAGTGCGGCGGCGTCGTGCTTGCGATTCTGGCCGAAGAGCTCGTTTTCGATCTTGGAGCGGTACTGTGCATAGGCCACGATCTTGACCAGCGACTGGGCAATCGCATCGGGCGAGATGAGCTGGGCGGCAGTGCGGTCGGCCTGGAACTCGCGTGCGCGGCTCTCGCGCGCCAGCGCCACCTCGAAGATGGTGCGGTACAGGTCGATCAGGGGCAGGAACACGGCAGACACGATGCCCTCACGCATGGCACGGCGGTAGTGGTCGTACTGGTTGATCTTGGGGCCCAGCAGCGCGCTGCTCTGGGTATCGCCGCCGCGCAAGTGCGCCAGCTCGTGGCCCAAGACGGCATCGGCTTCGGACTGGTCGAGCAGGCGCAGCAAAGGAATGCTCACGAACAGCGTGCGCCCCGTGAGTTGCTGGTTGCCCACGGTGAGGGGCGCCTCGGTCACGAAGAAGTTGGCGTCGATGCCGGCTACGATGTTGCGCGGCGGCTCGGTCTTCAAGCGCTCGGCCATGTGGCGGATGCGTGCCCACAGCAGGGGGGCATCTGCCTCGCTAAGCAGCTCGCCATCCACGCCGTTGTTCAGCTGCACGCGCTTGAAGATGCTCACCACCGCCATGAAGACCCCGCACGCGACCACGATCCCCACCAGGATGATGAGCTTGGGCCAGTATTTGTGCATGAAGAACGCCGTCACCCAGAATGACAGCCACACCGCGAGCGCGCCCTGCACCACCAGCGAGGTGGCGCTGGCCCAGGTGGTCAGGTGCCAGCCGGTGACGAAGCTGGTGTACTGCAGCCTGCGGTTGACGAATGCCAGGGCACCGAGAGCCAGCACGGCCACCAGCAGCACCACGCCGGCCACCATGCTCCACAGCGACAGCTTGCGCACCAGGTTGAACTGCCACAGCTCGCCATAGGTCTCGCACATGGCATCGCGGTAGTCGGCCACCTCGGGGTCCTGGTTGGTGCAGATGGTGGACGGCGGGTTGGCGCGGTAGAAGTCCTTTTGCACCTGCTTCTCGGCGGCGGGCATGGCCTTCTCGGCATCGATGCGCTGGCTGATGCGGGCAATGAATTGGGTGTCTTCGTCGCGTTGGGCATACCCCGTGAACAGGTAGGCGGCCAGCGGGATCAAAAGCAGCGCGAGCAGCGAATAGGCCAGGTATTTGGCCAGGCCCAGGCGCAGGGCAGAAGAGATTTTCATAGAGGTACGCGATTGGTTGTGTGTGTTTTTTCGGTCCGACCCATGGAGCCCAGGGGCACGCTTGCAGCGAGCCCCTTTTCCTCACTCCATGCGGGGATTATCTGGACGCGCACGCGCTGTGGCCGCGCCAGGAAGTAACACTTGGAACGGCGGCGCTGGTGTGTGACATTTGCCACGGATGCCACAATAAAATATGGGGTGGCCTGCCAGGGCGGCAGCCCCCAATAACGGGCGCCTGGCCGACATTGCCGGCTGGCCGCATGCCCGTGCGCAGTCGGCCGGTTACCGCGAATTACTTCGGGCTTTTCAGCACGACTTCGGCAAAGCAGTAGTAGTGCATGTCGTCGTCTTCCTTCTGCTTGCAGTTGTTCTCGCCCACCTGCAGGCGGCGCGCGGTGGCCGGCAGGGTCTCGAACTGCACCTTCACGATCTTGCGCTTGCCCGGCCGGATGGTGTCCATACCCCGCGCGCACGACCTGATCCCCGTGACGCCCAGTTGCTTGAGCACCAGTCCGCTGTCCAGGTCCTTGATCGTGAACGCTTCGGGGCGGTGGTTAGGGTGGATGCAAGCCTCACCGATTTCGTCGGTGGTATTGCCCAGCACGATGGTCACCGTGGTGCCCTTGGGCGTGACGGTGATGTCCCGCAGGACGGTGTCGCCGTCCTCGGGCAGCGGCATGTTGAGCTTGTAGCTTTGGGCGTGGGCGGTGCCTGCGGCACCCAGGGTGAAGGCTGCCAGGACAGCCGAGGCTGCCAGAATTTTGGTGAACACGGTGACTCGTTTCAAGGAAGGGAAGAGGGGGCGCAAGGGGTTCTCGGCGGCAGCGCGCATCACTTCCACTGCCGGCCGTCGCCAGCGGCGCAACCGTACGGCGGAATGGACTTGGCAAACCGCTCCTGCAGCTGCGCGCAGCCCCAGCGGTTCAGTGGCCCCGGTGCGCGGGAGTTGAGCTCGATGCCTATCTCCTCATAGGGCGACTTGGCCTTGCTGACATAGTCGTACCAGCGTTTGCCGACGAAGAGCGTGATGGCCGCAACGCCGATGAGGACCACGAGGAGGGCTTTGAGTGCAGGGGATTTTTTCAAGAAAAGGGCCTGGTTGTTGTTGTGAAGCGCTTGGCAGATGCGATTGTGTTGGCGTTCGGCGGCACGCCGGCCTTGCGCGGCGCAGCAATGCCGCCAGTTGTGAAGCAATGCACACAACTGGCACATGCCGCACCTGGCCGTGTGCCCGCTGTACCCTTCACGCAACTGCTTCGGCGGGCCTCGCAATACGTGCATGGCGCTGCGAGCGAATGGCTGACCCTAACCGCCCGCCTCCTCACGCAGGGCTGGTGCTTGGGGTATCACACCGCAGAGCAGCTGAAACTCTCCGCCTTCGCCGGGTCGCCCTTGCCGTCATAGCGCGGGAACTTCGGGTACTCGCACACCGGGCGCTGCAGCACCGGGGTCTGCTGGCCGGCGCGCGGGTCGGCGGGCTCGTAGCGGGTGGCCACCAGTCTGTCGGGAGCGGTGCCGCGCTCCACCCAGGCGTCCATGGCGGCCAGCAGGTCGATGCTCACGGGGTCGGTGCCCGGGCCATCGAGGTTGTGGCCGTTGGAGGGCGAGGTCAGCATGCGCGCAAAGCCCTGCACCTTGCTGGCACCCAGGCGCTGGCGCACGCTGTCCAGGTACTCGGCCGTGCGGTACACCGACACGCAGGCATCGCCCATGCCATACCAGATCAGCAGCTTGCCGCCGTTGTCGGCAAAGGCCGATATGTCGGGGTTGGTCGCGTCGATCATGTTCGCCAGGCGCAGGTACGGGGCCTGGTACCGGGTGGGGTCGTGCTGGAGCAGGTCGGCAGCGGGGTTGCCCTCGACCAGGCGTGCGGCTGCGGAAACGGCCATGTAGTTGAAGGAGTCGCGGGCCTCGAAACTGGGGCCGAACACATAGGCCTCCCAGTCCGACGTGGCCGCGCCACCGCGGCCAAAGCCGGGGTAGCCGCGCGCGCCCTGCGACAGGGTCACCGGAACATCCTTGCTTGCGTAGATCAGGCGCACCGATTCGATCTGCCCGGCGGTCAGGCAGCTGTCGTTGTCGGCACCCTTGCACAGCAGCTCGGTGGGCACGTAGGTGCAGGCCGCCACGTTGCCGATGATGCCGTCCTTCAGGCCATCCAGGCCGTCGCAGGCCTGCGTCTCGGCCTTGGCGTACAGCGCTATCTTGGCGGGGCTCAGCCAGTTCTCGGGTTTGGAGAAGATATGGCGCAGCACCGTGGGCCCCAGGTTGGTCTGGTGGGCCTGCTGGCTGATGGCGGGCTCCATGGCGACCACGCCGTCATAGTCCTTGGGGTAGTTTTGCGTGGCGGCCAGGGCCGAGCGCCCGCCGTTGGAGTGGCCGATGTGATAGCGGCGCGCAGGGCGCTTGCCGTAGAAGTCGGCGGCGATGGCCGTGCCCACCTCCAGCACGAAGTGGTTGGCGTCGAAGGCATGGTTGCGTAGCGCCACGTCGCTCGCGCCCCAGGCAAAGCCCGGAGCCAGGTGGCCCGAGTCCGAACTCATCTTCACATAGGTGTGGGCCGATGCGCCGATGATGTGCTGGTACCACGGGTCGTCGGTGGGGATGAAGCCGTCGAACGCGCCACCGCCCACGGTCAGCGTCTTGCCATTCCACACCGTGCCCGCAGGCAGCTCCACCGCCCAGTGGATGGTGGACTGGGGCGACGAGACGATCTCGCCGCGCACGATGCACACCTCGGGCAGCAGGCCCTCGGCCGCGCGCAGTTCGGTGCGGGTGATCGTGGCGCCATGGGGCAGGGTGGCCGTGCGGTAGCTGGGGCAGGCCTGGGCCAGCGGCTGGCTGGCAACGGGCGCGCTGCTGTCGCTGCCGCCACAGGCGGTGAGCGCAAGGGCCGTGAGCGTACACAGCGTGCCAAGGGTTGCGGCGCGCACGCCGGGGTGGCCGCTGGCGGTGCCGGCGAACGGGTGGCTGGGGAACATGGAATGCGTCTCCTGTTGTTGCTTGGATCTTCTGGAGCCTTGGGGCTCCGGGCGCAACGATAGGGACGGACATGCGCGCTGCAGCCTCTGCAAATGCAGAGGGCATGGGAAAACACCGAGTGGCTTGATTTACTGCCTGCGCAAGGCTGTTACGAGCTCCACCTTGTTGCGCACCCCCAGCTGCGCATAGGCGCTGCGCAGGTAGGTGCGCACCGTGGCTGGCGTCAGGCCCAGTGTGGCGGCAATGTCCTTGTACGAATGGCCGTGCGCGTACAGCGTGGCCGCGCTTAGTTCGCGCGGGGCCAGCGGCGGCTTGCTGGCGTGGGGCGACGGAATGCTGATCGCGAGCAGCGGCCCACAGGCCTCCAGCCGCAGCCGGCAGGCCTTGACCAACAGCAGGCTGCCCGGCAGCGTGGCAGGCAGGGCATCGAGGAGCGCAGCGGGCAGGGCGGTGCCCGACCACTGCGGGTAGGCCGCATCCAGCGCCAGCCCCACGCGCAGGCCCACGAAGAGCAGTTGGCCGGCGCCATCGGCCAGCGCATAGCTGTCCCACGGGCCGTTGCCTGCGGGCGCCGTCTGCAATTGCTCCAGCCGGTGCTGCCAGTGGCCCAGCAGGTGCGGCACGAACTCGCCGAACAGCGCCGCCTCCTGGTCGGTGAAGTTGGGCTGGCCCGGGCCGCGGTACATGCTCACGAAGAACATCAGCCCGCTGCGCGGCATGGCCACCGTGATCGCCATGCAGTGGTACAGCCCGTGGCGCCGGCAGAACGCCTCGATGTCCACCGGCATCGCGCCAGCAGGCAGGTCGGGCACATCGTCGGCGCTCTCGCGGATCACCACGCCCAGCCGGTCCATCGACTGCTGCGCAAACACATCGGCCATGGCCAGCGCATTCCACTCCGTGGCAAAGCTTTTGGAAAGGCCAATGCTGCCGTGCAGCCAGTTGCGCGGTGGCGCATCGGCATGGCCGGCCGACACCTCGCCCCACCAGGCGGTGTCGAACCCGACCAGGGAGGTGCGCAGGATATCGAGCGCCTCCTGCAGCATGGCCTGCGGCGGCGTGGTGCGCGCCACGGCGGCCAATTGCAGCAGGCTGGCGCTCAGCGCGCGCAGTGGCCCGAAGGCTGGGGCTGCCAGTCGTTGGGGCGCGCTCGTGGTGGTGTGGGCCTGCATGGTGGCGCCTGTCTCCTGCAATGTGGTTGTCGTCCTGATCGGCTCTGCAGCAGGGCGCATGGTACGCAGGTTCGTCCGGCCTGGGCTTGCGGGCCTGGGCAAAATTCGGTTGGAGAGGTCACGCGCGGGTGATACGCTCGCCTAGTCCGCTGAGACCGAGAAATCGGCTGTGCGCCGGGGTGGCAGCGGGATGCAGCACAAGGCGCGGGCTGCGGCCAAGGCTGGCCGCCTTGGCAAAGCCCGCAACGCTGCGATGCGCCCGCTGCCACCCCGGCCCGAAGGGTGAGGGTCTGGCAGGGCCGCACTCGTCGTCGCCGTGCTCGCCGGGTGTGTAACCCGGCTGCGCCAGCCGCCTAGATTGCGGCCCTGCCAGACCCTCACGCATAGCCGATTTCTCGGTCTCAGTGGACTAGAGTGTCTGGCCCGTCCTGCTGCCAATTTGTCCACCCATGGAACCTGCCATCCACTTCCACACCCGGCTCTTCGACGTCTCGCTGGAGCCTGACAACCCCATCAACCCCATCCGGGGGCATTCGCTGCTCGAATGGCTGCGCACGCGCGTGCCGGCGCAGCTGGAAATGACCGACGCGGACGCCGAAGACTGGGGCTGGTACGCGCATGTGAGCTGGGAGGGTCGCACCTACATGGTCGGCGCGGCCGCCAATGAGAGCGAAGACGGCAAGCACGAATGGGTTCTGTCGCTGACCAAGCACCGCTCGCTCAAGGAGCGCGTGCTTGGCAAGGCCAAGATGGCTGGCGACGATCCGTGCCTGGTGTTTTTCCATGGGCTCATTGCGCAGGAGCCGGGGTTCGAGGATGTGTCGGTGGAGGGGATCACTTGAGGCCCGTCCAGAGAACTTGTTCGTACCGGTGATGGTTGGGCGCCGCGTTGGGATACTTGCCCTGTGGGCATTGGTGCTGTTGCTCGGTTTCGTCGTTGCAGCCTTGTGCGCAGGCGAATGGCTCAGCCATCCTGCCACCCGCACCATAGGCCCGCCACCGAAAGATTTTTCGGCGCGCGAGGTCCGCATCGACACCGCCCCTGCCGGCCATGTGGCTGGCTGGTTTGCACCGGGCCAGCGAGGCCGGGGCGCCGTGCTGCTGCTCCACGGCGTGCGCTCCGACCGCACTCAGATGTTGGGCCGCGCCAGGTTCCTGAACCGGGAAGGCTACGCCGCCTTGCTGATCGATCTGCCTGCGCACGGCCAGAGCACTGGCGACCGCATCACCTTTGGCGCGCGCGAGGCGGCAGGGGTGAAGGCGGCCCTCGACTTTCTGCGGCGCGAAAGTCCGGGCGAGCGCATCGCGGTCATCGGTGTCTCCCTGGGCGCCGCCGCCGCCGTGCTGGCCCTGCCTTCCCCTGCGCCGGATGCCGTGGTGCTCGAATCCATGTACCCCACCATCGAAGACGCCGTGACCAACCGGCTGACCACGGTGCTGGGCCCTGCGGGCGCGGTGCTGGCCGGGCCCTTGCTGTGGCAGCTGCCGCTGCGCGCCGGGGTATCGACCAGCGACCTGCGGCCCATCGAGCGCATCGCCCGCCTGGGGGCGCCCGCGCTCATTGCCTCTGGCGCACAGGACCGGCACACCACCTGGGCCGAGACCGAGCAACTCTTCGACGCAGCGGATGGGCCCAAGGAGCTCTGGCGCGTGGAGGGGGCTGGGCATGTGGATCTGCATGCCTACGGCCCTGGGGCGTATGAGCGCCGGGTGCTGGGGTTTCTAGGCCGGCACTTGCGAGACGGAGGATGAGCAGGCGCCCCGTGCCACGGGCAAATCAGCGAATATGCCTGGGCCGCACAGACAGGCGGTTGGGCAGGTGCAGCGCTGCCAATTTGTCTTGGCCTGGTGGAAGGCGACACATGCACAATGTGCACGACCCAATACCATTAAGATTTGCCTGTGGACATCACCATCGAAAGCATCGACATCCGCGACATGAAGCGGTTGGGGTTCACGCAGCGACCCAGCTACCCTGTGCGGTTCTCGTCCGCAATGGTTCGCGGTACAGCGCGCCTTGTCCCCTTTGGGAATGATGTTTCGGAGTATCTTGGTCGAACGCTGTATGGGGAGCTTGCTCAGGAGCGGGTTAGCGGTCTTGAACGGGCTGCGCCACCGCATTTTGAGGAGGCAATGGTCGCGCTGGAGGAGCAAGGCTCATTTCAAGTGCATGGCCGGATTGCTTCGGCATGGGCTGCCTCCGATCCTTCCGGTTCCGTCGTGGTGGCTGCAGTCGCTGGTGCTGCGACTTTTTTCCTGTCGGACAAGGATTTCGCAGGCAAGTCTCCTCAAGAAGGTGACGCCGTTACCTTCCGTGTCCATGGGCTGTCTTTTTGGGACGAGCAAATTTAAGTCCGCCGAACCTCTGCTTCATGAGACAACTGTCTTCTTCCTTGTCTTCCTGTTCTAAGTGGAGCCGCTTTCTCATCATCGTGTTCGGACTGCTGCTACTGGGTGCTTTTCGTGTGATGGAAGATGGTTGGTCCTGGCGGTTGGTCCTTGAAGCGTGCGGAACGATTGCATTCTTCTGGTTACTGGATATGGTCTTTTCCTCCGATCTGGCAGATAAAGTGCAGGACTGTGGAGATCATCTGTTGGTCAGTCGTGGAGAGGTCACGGAACGAATCCCGCTGACCAATCTACGGTCGGTCGAGGTGGACTCCGACGGGGAGGTCATGACACTTCACTTCGTCAAATCCACTGCGTTCAGTCGGAAGATTGCGTTCAGCCCGGTGGCAAGCTTGCGGCTCAATCCGTTTCGCGAGCATCCGCTGGTCGAGGACCTGATGGACCGGGTCCATGCGGCCAGGCTATAGCGGAAATTTTCCACCCATGCAATCCACCCCTGTCAACTCGTCCCAGGCACCGCACCCCTCTGGTGGATATTCCCAAGCGCTCGACGTGCGGGGCGCCACGCGCTGGCTGGTCATCAGCGGGCAGATTCCCGTGGACCGGGCCGGCGGGGTGCCTGCCAGCTTCGCCGAGCAGGCCGACTTGGTGTGGGCCAACATCCTGGCCCAGCTCGATGCCGCGGGCATGGGCGTGGCCAACCTGGTGAAGGTGACCACGTTTCTCTCATCGCGCCAATACGCTCAGGAGAATGGTGAGGCGCGCCGGCGCGCGCTGGGCGGCCATGCCCCGGCGCTCACGGTCATAATCGCCGGTATCTACGATGAGACCTGGCTGTTGGAGGTCGAGGCGGTTGCGGCGGAGTGATCGGCCTTTCCGTGACGTGCATCAGCATCGAAGGTGTGCAGCGACATGCCTGAGGAGCCAACCACCGGCTGGGGATCGCTGGACTGCGCAGTGACTTCGAAGAGTTCCACCGTATCCGATGCGCTTATTTCGGGTTCCATCCGGGAGCGCGACAGCTGAAACACCACGGTGGCCACGTACGTGACAAACGCTGCCATGAGCGAGTGGTGGACAACCGCCAGCCAGTAGGCAACGGGGCTATCTATCCGGCCCGACATCGCTTTGCTGCTTCTGGAAATCACGTTGATTTCGCCACTCCAGAGGCCGGTGGCCACCATGGCGATCAGTCCGACGGCCAGGACCACGACGGGAACCAGCGCGGCACGGGCAAACCAATGCCCATACCGGTCCCACCAGGCGTTGGTCTTGCGCAACTGTTTCATCCGCGCCTCGGATTCGACGAAGGAGCGCTCTAGGCTGGTAAGCGATGCGTCGAGCTCCCGCTGCCGCGCCTCGTTCAGGATCTGCCCACGCGAATGGGCGGCAATGCTTTTCAACTGCGCTGGCGTGAGTTGGGGGTGAGGGCGGGTCATGGCGAAATTCTATGCACAGTGCATGGCCCAGGGGCCACGGCGAAAGGCCCTTGGCTGCGCAGTGCATTGCAGTGCAGTGCTCTGGTTGTGAGGAGATCGTCTGCTGTGCTCACTTCCCGTCCGGAAACCGCTCCACATGCACCTTCCCCTTGCGGCCGAAATAGCTCACATGCCGCCCCGCCAGCCATACCATGTAGCCCACACAGCCCGCTGCGCGTGAGAGCTCAAGGAACTCGGGGTACATGACCTCGCCGCGCTGCGCGCCCCGGATGGCGACCTGCACACCGGCCGCGTCGAAGCCCTGTGTGATGGGCGTGGCAGGCTTCTGCAGGGCCACGGTATGCGTCTCGCCACCGGGCAGGTAGTAGGTGGTCGCGTTGCTGCGGTAGTCCGCAAAATACGCCTCCGCGCCGGCCTCGGTGAGGGCCTGCATGATGGCGCCGAAATGGGCCGTGCCGTCCTTGGATGATTGGGCGCAGCGTTCGATGGTGGCGATGGTCGTTTCGTTCATGGGCATCTCGCTGTGGTGGGTTCTCGGAATCAGCTTCGCGGCACTTCCTGCCACTGGTGCAGACGCACCATCTCCTGCAGCAGGCGCGCGAGGCGCTGGCGCTCGGCCGCAGGCAGGTGGCCGAAGAACTGTTCGTCGTTGGCATCGGCCTTGGCGGCCAGCACGGGCACCAGGGCGCGGCCGGCCGGGGTGAGTGACAGGGTGTGGCTGCGCGCGTCCTGCAGTGCATCCGCACGGGCCACCAGGCCCTTGTCCTCCAGCCGCGCCACCACCTTGGAGACGGCGCCCTTGGTCATGCCCAGGGCCTGGGTCAGCGTGGCGTGGGTGGCGGGGTTGTCGGCACCGTCCGCATCGAACAGCGTGCGCAGCGCCACCCAGTCGGTGACGGAAACGCCCGATGCCTCCACCGCCTGCTGGAACCCGGCCGACACCTGGTTGGAGACAAAGCGCAGCCAGTAGCCCAGGTGGGCTTCGAGCGGGCTGGGGTGGGGTGATGGGTTTTTCTTCATGTTTTGTTTCTGTGGAAACTATCTGCGGCTGAAATTTAGTTTCTGAGGAAACAAATTGCAAGTGCCGTAGTCGTGTAGCCTGCCGTACCATGGATTCCCTGATCACCGCCGCCGCCCGTGCGCTTGCCGCCGGCGATGCGCTGGGCGCCCTGCAGCGGGTGGCCCTGCGCGATGACCCGCCGGCGCTGGCGCTGCGCGGCATTGCCATGGCGCAGCTGGGCGAGCACCCCCGGGCGCGCGAGCTGCTGCGCCGCGCGGCCAGGGGCTTTGGCGCGCACGAGGAGCTGGCCCGCGCCCGCTGCGTGGTCGCCGAGGCTGAGGTGGCCCTGGCCCTGCGCGACCTGAAAGGGCCGCCGCATGCCTTGGTGGCTGCAGCCACGGTGCTGGCAACCAGGGGCGACCGGGCCAATGCCCTGCAGGCAAGGCTCATCGCCGCGCGCCAGTGGCTGCTGATGGGCCGGCTGGGCGAGGCTGCAGCCCTGCTGGCCCCCATCGACCTGCGGGAGCCGGGCATGCCGCCCGCGCTGGCGGCCGTGGCGGCGCTCACTTTGGCCGAGCTGGCCCTGCGCTCGCTGCGCGTGGCAGCGGCGCGCGATGCGCTGGCCCAGGCCCGCGAAGCGGCAGCGCGCGCCCGCGTGCCTGCGCTGCTGGCCGAGGTCGAGGAGGCCCTGGCCGCGCTGCAGCGCCCCGCCGCGCGGCGCCTGCTGCCGGGCGATGGTGATGGCGGCGGTGTGGCGCGCGAGCAGTTGCTGCGCCTGGACGACGTCGCGGCGCTGCTCGCCTCGGATGTGCTGGTGGTCGATGCCTGCCGGCACCGGCTGGGATCGGGGTCGCAGGAGGAGGAGGGCAGCGGTGCGGCCCCTACCTGGCTGTCCCTCGCGCGCCGGCCCATCCTGTTTGCCCTGGCCCGCGAACTCGCCCAGGCCTGGCCCGGCGATGCCGAGCGCGACGCGCTGATCGCCAGCGCCTTTCGCACCCGCCACCCCGACGAAACCCACCGCGCCCGGCTGCGCGTGGAGCTGGGCCGCCTGCGCGCACTGGTCAAGCCCTGGGCCCGCATCGAGGCCACGGCGCGCGGCTTTGCGCTGCAGCCCCTGGATGGGCGCCCCGTGGCGGTGCTGGCGCCGCCCATTGCGGGTGAGCAGGCCTCGCTGCTGGCCCTGCTGGCGGATGGTGCTGCGTGGTCCACCTCTGCCCTGGCGCTGGCGCTGGGCGACAGCCAGCGCACGGTGCAACGCGCCCTGGCCGATCTGCAGGCGCAGGGCCGCGTGCGCTCCATCGGCCAGGCGCGTGCGCAGCGCTGGCTGGCCCCGCCCCTGGCGGGATTCACGCCAATCTTGTTACTCCCCGCTGCGCTGCCGATTGAATAGAGTTCACCCATCGCCCCCCCGAGCCGGGGTCCAACCAACACGGAGCACTCCATGCCAATCACCGACTGCAGCCCCGACAGCGCCAGCCGCACCGCGCCCACAGGAGTCCCCGCCCGCTCCGCCGAGATCGTGCGCGAGTACGGCCCCTTTGCGGGCGCCCGCACCGTGGCCGGCGTCACGCACGACGGCCAGCGCGTATGGGCCGCGACGGGCGCCAGCCTGGTCGCCTTCGACCCCGCCAGCGGCGAGACCACGCGCACCCTGGGCCTGCCCTGCGATGCGGGCACCGCGTTCGACGGCAAGCACCTGTACCAGATCGCAGAGTCGCGCATCGACAAGATCGACCCGGCCACGGGCGCCGTGGTGGCCTCCATCCCCGCACCCGGCAAGGGCGCCGACTCGGGCCTGACCTGGGCCGAGGGCAGCCTGTGGGTGGGCCAGTACCGCGACCGCAAGATCCACCAGATCGACCCCGCCACCGGCGCCATCCGCCGCACCATCGAATCCAACGCCTTCGTGACCGGTGTGACCTGGGTCGACGGCGAGTTGTGGCACGGCACCTGGGAGGGCGACGCCAGCGATATCCGCCGCATCGACCCGCAAAGCGGTGCCGTGATCGAGCGCCTGCAGATGCCCACCGGTACGGGCGTGAGCGGGCTCGAATCCGACGGCGCCGACCTGTTCTATGCCGGCGGCGGCGAAAGCGGGAAAGTCCGCGCAATTCGCCGCTCCAAAGCGGCATAGCGCCCGGCGGGCCAGCCGCGGCCCGCTCTCCCTTATCTCACCAAAAGCCCGTGCAGCAATTGCCCCATGTTGGGCAGTTGGAGCCGCGCATGGGCGCCTTATTCCCAACCCCCAAAGGAGCATCGCATGACCACCGCCACCCACAACCCCTCACTCCACCACCCCGTCGTTCCGCGCAGCGATTGGCTGGCCGCGCGCCAGGCCCTGCTGCTGCGCGAAAAGGAGCTCTCGCGCCAGCAGGACCAGATCGCCGCCGAGCGCCGCGCGCTGCCCTGGGTGCGGGTGGACAAGCCCTACCTGTTCGACACCACCGCCGGCCCGCGCACCCTGGCCGATCTGTTCGACGGCCGGCGCCAATTGCTGGTGCAGCACTTCATGTTCGGGCAGGGGTGGGAGCAAGGCTGCCCGAGTTGTTCTTACATGGCAGACCACATCGACGGCATGAACATCCACCTGGCCCACCGCGACATCACCCTGGTGGTGGTTTCGCGCGCGCAGCTCCCGCAGATCGAGCGTTTTCGCGCGCGCATGGGCTGGCGCTTTCACTGGGTGTCATCGCGCGGCAGCGACTTCAACCACGACTATGGCGTGAGCTTCAGCACCGAGCAGGTGGCGCGCGGCGAGGTGCCCTACAACTACACGGTGCAGCGCTTTCCGGCCGAGGAGGCGCCCGGCATCAGCGTGTTCTGCAAGGAGCCGGGCGAGGGCACGGACGTATTCCACACCTACTCCACCTACGGCCGCGGTGTCGAGGTGATGATGGGCGCCTACCCCCTGATTGACCTCACCCCCGCGGGCCGCAACGAGCGCAACCCCGAGTACACGATGGACTGGGTGCGCCACCACGACCGCTACGAGGGCGCCGTGCCCTTCCAGCCTGCGCCATCGCCGCTGGCTGCAGCGCCGACCGCTGCCGCGACCACGGCCGGTAGCTGCTGCCACGCCCAGGCCTGATGCAGGCCGGGAGCCCACGGATGGACACGCTGTGGCCCTGGCTCGCGATGGTCGGCACGGGCGCCCTGCATGGGCTCAACCCCGCCACCGGCTGGGCCTGTGCCGTCGCCTGGGGCCTGCGCTCTGGCGGCAATCGGGTAAAGGCGCAGCCGCTGCGCGCGCTGCTGCCCATTGCCATCGGGCATGCCGCATCGGTGGTACTGGTGGTGGCTGCGGCGGTGTGGGGCTGGGCGCTGCCGCGCAGCGTACTGCAGGCCGCCGCAGGATGCCTGCTGGTGGCTGCTGTGGCGGTGTACCTGTGGCGCCGCGCACCGTGCAAAGCCCGCACATCGGCCGGGCATGCGGGGCTGGTGCTGGGTGCGTTTCTCGGGTCCACGCTGCACGGCGCGGGGCTCATGCTGGTGCCGGCGCTGGCACCGCTGTGCCTGGGCAGCGGTGCCGCGGGGCAGGGCATGGATGCGCCAAGCCCGCTTCTGCTCGCGCTTGCGGCGGTGGCGGTGCACATGGCGGCCATGCTCGCGGTCACAGGCCTGGTGGCCACGGGTGTGTGCCGCTGGGTGGCGCTGCGCCGGCGCACACCTGCCCAAGCCTAGCCCAAGCGCTTTTCCTGCCGCAGCTGCGCGCCAATGCGCCGGATCTCCGCCTCGCCTTGCGCCAACGCCTCGCGGCTGGTGTGCACCGAGTAGCGGCCCATCACCAGCTCGTGCGGGTGCTTCACGGCCGAGCCCAGCACGAAGTGCGTGTCGCCCCGGGCCGTGAAGTCGATGGCACCGTTCGACTCCTCGAACACCGCAAGCTCCCCGGTATCCACGGCGGCGCCTGCATCCAGCGCGCCCGCTGCCACCGCCACCCATGCCACCGTGTGGCCAGCAGGCGGCACATAGCGCCAGTGCTCGCCATCGCGCAGCTGCACGGCCAGGTAGGTCATGGGCGAGGGTGCCTCGATGGGGCTCTGCGCCCCACCAAGACTGCCCAGCAGCACGCGGGCCGGGCCGGCCTGCGGGATCTCCTGGGGCGCCAGGTACTGGCTCAGCGCGGGCGCATTCTCCAGCGCCGCGGGCAAGGCCACCCAGAGCTGAAAGCCCAGCGATGGCGCATCGCCCGCCGGCGCACCGGTATGCCACACGCCGTTGCCCGCGCGCATCCACTCCACGCTGCCTGCGTGCAATGTGCCGCTCTTGCCGGTAGTGTCCTCATAGGACATATCGCCCGCCATCAGGTAGGTCAGCGTGGCAATGCCCGAATGCGGGTGCATGCCAAAGCCGCGAAAGGCGGCAGGCGAGTCCGACGCGAACAGGTCCAAAAAGACGAAGGGCTTGATCCACTCCCCCACGTCGCCAGGGCTCACGAGCCGCGTGATGGGGCCGTGCATGTTGCCGCGCGTGCGGTAGGCGATGGCGCGGGTTACCGTGGTAGCAGGCGCTTCGGCCAGGTTCGTGGTCATACAGCCTCCCTTGCGCTCTTGAGCGCCTTGGCCCACCAGGCCATGTCGTCGAGCAGGCCTTTGGCCGACTGGGCCAGGTGCGGGTAGTCATCGAAGCTTTTGCCCTGCTGCCAGACCCCGAGGAATTCGACCATGCCCATGTGCACGGCGTTGCGCACGGGGGCCATCTGCAGCTCGGTGGCTACCAGGCGCAGTTGCTCCACGGCGCGCGCCGCACCCACGCCGCCATAGCCGACAAAGCCGATGGGCTTGCGCGCAAACTCCTTGTACGCGTAGTCGAACGCGTTCTTGAGCACGGCCGTGGGGCCGTGGTTGTACTCGGCGGTGATCACCACCAGCCCGTCCAGCGTGGCCAGCTTCTGCGCCCAGCGCTGCGCGGCCTCGCTCTTCACCGGCGCCCAGGCGGGCGACAGCGCCTCGTCGAAAAAGGGCATGGGGTAGTCGCGCAGGTCGATCAGTTCGGCCGAGACATCGGTGCGCTGGCTGGCGATGCCGTGGAACCACTGCGCCGGCTTGTCGGCAAAGCGGCCTTCGCGTGTGGAGCCGATCACGATGCCGATGTGGGGCAATTGCGAGATTGTCATAGGTGGCAGTCCTTTCTGGGAGTGGTGAGGGGCGATGCACCCCGATGCCATGAAGGTTAGGGCGTACCCCATTGGTTGACTAGATGGCACAATGGGATTGCACTCATCCATTAATGAAAGGTATCTGTGACCACACCCGCGCTCGACCTGAACGACGTAGCCCTGTTCGTGCAGGTGGTGCGTTGCGGCAGCTTTGCCGAGGCCGCGCGCCGCCTGGGCGTGCCACCCAACACCGTGAGCCGGCGCGTGCAGCAGCTGGAGGCGCAACTGGGCACGCGGCTGCTGCAACGCTCCACCCGCAAGCTCACGCTCACCAGCGCGGGCGAGGCCTTTCACGAGCGCTGCGCCGGTGCGGTCGATGGCCTGCAGGAGGCCGGGCAGGAGCTGCGCCTGGGCAACGACGAGCCCACCGGCTCGGTGCGCGTGGCGGTGCCTGCGGATTTCTTCGATTTCTTTCCCATGGAGTGGATCGCTACCTTCCTGGCCGCGCACCCGCGCGTGCGGCTCGACTTCGTGCTCAGCGATGGGCGCTCCGACCTGATCGCCGAGCGCATCGACGTGGCGTTTCGCGGCGGCGAAGTGGGTGATTCGGGCTACGTGGGCCGCCAGCTCTTTGCGGCCCGGGGCGACTGCCTGGTGGCCAGCCCCGCCTACCTGGCCGCGCGCGGCATGCCAGCCTCGCTGGCGGACCTGGCCGCGCACGATGCCATTACGGCCAGCCACGCAGGCAGCAGCGGCACCTGGCGCCTGGTGGGCCCCGATGGCGCCGTGCACGAGGTGCAACAGGCCAGCGGCCGCTTTGGCGCCAACACCGCCCAGGCCCTGCGCCGCGCCGCCGTGGCCGGCCTGGGCATTGCGCTGCTGCCGGCCGGCATCTCCCGGCTCGATGTACAGGCCGGCCTGCTCGTGCCCGTGCTGCCCCAGTACCAGCGCAAGGGCCAGGGCCTCACCGTGCTGTACCCCAGCCGCCGCCACCTGCCGCTGGCGGTGTCGGCCTTCATCGCGCTGGTGGTGGACAAGCTGGGCGATCTGGAGAAGACGCCCGAGGGGCGGTGCTGACGGGTAGGGGCCGCTGCCTTACCAATTCGACGGCACGTACTTGTTGCCCGCCGCCTTATAGCGCTCGATCGCGGCCTGCAGCTGCGCCTGCTGCTGGCAACCGCTGGCGCCGCACTCGCTCGCCAGCGTGGCCAGGCGCGCCTGCGCCTTGTCCAGGTCGCCCTTCATCAGGTACAGCTCGCCCGAATACTCCAGCGCATTGCGGTGGCGCGGGTCGATGCGCAGCGCCTCGGCGTAGTGCTTCTCGGCGGCAGCCAGGTCCGGCGCCTTGCTGTTGCGCAGCGTGTAGCCCATCAGATTGTGCCAGTCGGCACTGCCGGTGTCGTTGATGCGCTTGAGCTCATCGAGCGCCGCTGGCCACTGCAGCGACCGCGTCAGGTAGCGCGCCTGGGCCAGCTTGTCCGCAGCCGGGGCGGGTGCCGGGGCCGCGGCGGGCGCGGCTGCGGGCCGTGCGGGGAACACCGGCGGGTGGTCGGCTGCATGCGCCGCTTGGGCGAGCAGCAGCGCCAGCGTGGCGGCGGACAGGGTGAGCAATCTGGCGGTGGGGGCAGTGGGGGTGGTGTGGGCAGTCATTGCGTTCTTCCTTCTTCAAATGGCGGTGAAACAAAAGGCACCGAAGCTACTTACGGCGGCGGAGGGCAGACGGATCACCGGGAGGCAGATTTTTTGTGCGCTGCCTCACCAGACCTTGACGCAGTGCCCGATGAGCGCGAACGACCCCGAGGGTGCCCCCCCGGCCTGCACCGCTGCCGGCTCGAAGCTCACCGCCAGCTGCGACACCGTGAAGAACAGCTTTTCCGACGTGTCGGGCAGGGTGATGCGGGCCGAGCCGCTGGCCGGCACCACGCCCACCGGCAGCGGTGCGCCGCCGTCCTTGGGCAGCGCCCACAGCTGGGCCACCTGCCCGGCAGGCACGGCCAGCGGCTGCAGCAGCTTGACCGTGAGCTGGCGCCCCTGGCGGCGCGAGCTGGCCACCAGCGTGGGCTTGCCGCCGGCATCGAGCAGCAGGCCCACATAGCTGGCGGGCAGCGCATCGGCCCGGGGCTCCAGGCCCAGCATGCCGGGCGCCACGCGTACCAGCACCGCGCACAGCAGCAGGCCGGCCAGCGCGCCCGCTATGGTGCGTCCCGACAGCAGACCCCGAAGGGCCAACAGCAGCCGCTGCCAGCCCGATTGCGCCATTGGTGGCTGGGGCGTGCCGAACAGGCGCCGCTCGATCTGCTGCCAGCTCGCCTCGGGCGGCTGCCTTGGCACGGTAGACAGGTCCAGCACCGCCAAGCGCTGGCGCCAGACATCGACCGCCATCGATGCGGCGGGCGACGACTGCAGCACGCGCTCGAAGCGGCGCCGCGCGGGGCCGGCCAGCGTGCCCAGCGCGTACTCGCGGGCCAGCCGGTCCAGGCGTTCGGGCATCAGGTAGTTCATGGCTGATAGTTCATGGCTGCGTCACCCCCGCAGCTTCAAGGCAGGACTTGAGCTGCTCCAGCCCGCGCCGCACCCAGCCCTTGGCCGTGCCCAGCGGGGCATTGAGCACCTGGGCAATCTCGGTGTGCACCATGCCCCGGTAGTAGGCCAGCGCCAGCGCCTGGCGCTGCGCGGCCGGCAGCGCGCCCATGCAGCCGGCGATCTTGGCCTTCACCAGGCTGTCGTCCAGCAGTTGCTGGGGTTCGTGGGCGGCATCGGCGGCCAACCTGTCCTGGGCGTCCGGGGCATCCTCGCCCAGGTCGGTGGTCGCGGCCCGCTCGGCCTTGCGCGCGCGCAGCGCGTCGATGGCCTTGTTGCGCACGATGTTGATCATCCAGGTCATCGGCGCGCCCGCACCCGGCCTGTAAGCTGCCGCGTTGTGCCAGATGTTCACGTAGGCCTCTTGCAGCACGTCGTCTGCCCAGTTTTCATTCCTCAATATACGCAGCGCCACCGAAAACAGACTTCCGCAGGTGGCCTGGTACAGGGATTTGAACGCCGCGCGGTCTTGCAGGGCAACGCGCGCCATCAGTTCGGGCAGGGGGGTGTCTGGGGCCATGGGTGGAGCGTTGCGGGTGTTCCGGCTGAGGGCAGGTCTGGGCGCAGGATACCAGCGCGGCGGATGGGTACCGTCGGCAAGGCGCCGGCCCGCAAGCGGGGCGATTCACCATTGCCGGGCATAAAAAAACCCGCACTCCATGGTGAAGTGCGGGCCAATGTGCTGTGTCTCTGCCCTCCCACCAGTCAGGGCAGCAGCGTGTGCCAGGAGCGTAAGCCCTGGGCCATCAGAAGTTGTGGCGCACCCCCATGGCGAACGAGCTGAAGTCGTTGCCGGCAGCCGATACGCCGTAGTTGGCTGCCTGGTTGTTGTTGATGCGGGTGTAGTAGGTATAGATCTTGGTCCGCTTGCTCAGGTGGTAGTTGTAGCCCAGCGTGTATTGGGTGGCGGCCGTGTTGTCCACGCGCGAGTAGTCGCCGGCGCGGCCCACGTTCAGGTGGAACTCGGACACATTCACGATGTAGGCGGCCGACAGGCGCACGTTGGTGCGGTTGCCGCCGTTGGCGACGAAGGCGTTCTTGTCGCGTTGCACGTAGGCGCCCAGCACGAACGGGCCGGTCGAGTACGAAGCGCGCACGGCAAACTGGCTCTGGTCGTCGAGCTTGGAGTAGCCGGCACCCAGGCCCAGCGCGCCGATGGCGTAGTTGGCGGCCAGGTCGACGCTGTTCTTGCCGCCCGTGCCGCTCACCTTCTCGTGCATGGCCCAGCCGGCCTCGAACGTGGCGCCACCGAAGCTCGGGGTGCGGTAGGCGATCTTGTTCACGTCGCGTGCCGGGTAGGCATACAGCGCATCTGCCGACGAACCGGTGTCGTGGTTGTGGTTGCTGATGTAGTCAGCGGTGGCGTAGTACGACTCTGAGGTGAAGTTGCCCATGCGCACCATGCCGAAGCCGCCGGAGAGGTTCACCTCGCTCTGGCGCGCGAAGACACCGTGGGAGTCCGTGGCACCGGTGCTGGAGTCAAAGCCGCTTTCCAGCTGGAAGCCCGCCTTCAAGCCGCCGCCCAGGTCTTCCTGGCCCTTGAAGCCGAAGCGGGAGGAGTTGTTGAACAGCCCGGTCTTGGACACGTCGCCATCCTTCTGGCGCTCGAACGTGGTGTTGATCCGGCCATACAGGGTCACGCTGCTCTGGGCAAACGCAGCAGTCGTGCCCACCAGGGCCAGCGCTGCAATGGCGCAGCGATTCATCGTTTTCATTGGCAAGGTTCCCTCTATCAAATTGTGTTTGATGACAAATAATCACAAACCAGAAAATGCGGGTATGCATTTCCTGGTCGTCCCTATCAGCAAGTTTGATGCCGAGGACGCTGTGATCGTTGCAGGTTGCAACGAAGAGGGATGCTATTGCCCTGCACTACGGGCCGCCACAGGGGTAAGTACTGCTGGCCCACAGTGACTGTCATGTGACAGGCAACGTGGCACATGACACCAGGCCGCGGGCGTGAGCGCGGTCCTGCACCGCAATGACGCCACCCCGGGCGCGGCTTTGCACGTCGGTAGCGCACGAAGCGGCTGCTTCAGGCACAGCGGCTGCCGAAATGCCATCGCACCTTGTGCCGCTGTTTCCGTCCGCCCATTGACAATCAAAAATATGTGTAATAAAGTCATCTACACACAAGCAAAAAAGAATCAACTTTCTCCATGCCCACCAGTACCCGCTTCGCCGTTGCAGTGCACGTCCTGACCGCCTTGGCCGTCAGCGATGGCACGCCCATGCGATCCGAAGATCTCGCGTACTCGGTCAACACCAGCGCTGTGGTGATACGGGGCCTGCTGTCGCGGCTGGGCGAAGCCGGATTCACCCGTTCGCAACTGGGCGCTGGCGGCGGGGCGATGTTGGCCAAGGCTGCTGGCGACATCCGGCTGCTGGATGTGTACGAAGCCGTCGAAGACCCCGAGCTTTTTTCGCTCCATCGCACACCGCCGTGCGAGAACTGCGCGGTGGGCGGCAATATTCTGCAGGCGCTGCAACCCACCCTGGCCCGGGCGCGCAGCGCCCTGGAGCAAGAGCTGGCCAAAACCACCGTTGCAGATGTCGCTGGCGAAGTGGCCCGGCTCGGCAAGTTCTCCATCCCTCTCGTCTGGTGACTGCGGACGTCTATTTTTTGTTCAAAAATGTCATAGTGACAGTGACACACATTCATTAAAAACCAGAATTTCCTGGTTTTCATCGAGGGAGCTGCCTGGATTGCGAGGGGCGGGCAGCTCCGGTTTTTCATCCCCCTGCATACCTTCAAAGGAAATCAAATGACTATCGGCATCATCGGCTCCGGCGCCCTGGGCTCCAACTTCGCCCGCGCTCTCGCCAAAAACGGCATCTCGGCCACCATCGCCAACAGCCGCGGGCCTGAATCGCTGGCAGCGCTGGTCGCAGAGATCGGGCCCTCCATCAAGGCAGGCACCGTGCAAGAGGCTGCAAGCGCAGACATCGTGATGGTTGCCGTGCGCTGGACCGACGCGCAGAAAGTGCTGGGCGGCTTGCCGGCCTGGAACGGCCGCATCGTGATCGATGGCACCAACCCCGTGGAATTCATCGACCCCGCATCGCCGGACGCCAAAGACCCAGGCAATCCCCTTGCCGCCTATGGCATCAAGGCCGTGGACCTGGGAGGAAAGCACTCCAGCCAGATCATCCAGCAGTTTGCAGCAGGGGCCCGGGTCGTCAAGGCGTTCAACCACCTGGACGTCAACGTGCTGCAGCAGCCGGCGGTGGCAGGGGGCAAGCGTGTCTTGTTCTACTCGGGCGACGATGCCGCCGCAAAGGCCGAGGTGCGCGGCATCATCGAAGCCACCGGCTTCTTCCCGATCGACCTGGGCGCGCTCGATGTCGGTGGGCCGCTCGCCTCGCTGCCTTTCGGCGCGCTGTCGATGCACAACCTCGTGAGGATCTAGGCGCGGTCGAGGCCCTGTGCGGATTCGGCATGGCGATTTCTGCCAGCCGCAGCCCGCACAGCCCCGTCAACCCGGAATCCGCGCGATCACCTTGATCTCAAAGTCGAACCCTGCCAGCCAGGTGACCCCGAGCGCCGTCCAGTTGGGGTAGGGGGCGCTGGGGAAGACATCGTTCTTCACGGCCAGAACCGTCTCGAACTGCTTCTGCGGATCGGTGTGGAAGGTGGTCACATCCACGATGTCGCCGAGGCTGCAGCCGCCTGCCTTCAGCGTCGCTTGCAGGTTGGTGAAGGCCAGGCGCACCTGGGCTTCGAAGTCGGGCTCGGGCGAGCCGTCGCTGCGGCTGCCGACCTGGCCAGAGACGAACAGCAGATCGCCGGACTGGATGGCTGCCGAGTACCGGTGGTTGGCATACAGATCCTGGCGACCGGCGGGGAAAATGGCTTTGCTTTGGCTCATTGGGGGCTCCATGGGTGGGTTGGTGCAGTCACTGTAGCCCTGGCGATTGTTTGGATAAAGCCACCATCTCCTGCATCACTGTTTGTAAAATAAGGACAATCTTTGGGAGAGCCCTGTGGACAGGTTTGACGGCATGCGGGCCTTTGTGCGGGTGGTCGAGTCGGGCAGCTTCACCAAGGCAGCCGACAACCTCGGCTTGAGCCGCACCACGGTGACCCAGCTGGTGCAGCAGCTGGAGGCGCGCCTGCAGCTCAAGCTGCTGCACCGCACGACCCGCCGGGTCAACGTCACCACCGATGGCGCCGTCTACTACGAGCGGGTGGTGCGCCTGCTGGCGGAGCTCGAAGACATCGAAGGCAACCTCCCCGGCGCCCCCACGGCCCCGCGCGGCCTGCTGCGCGTGGACGTGCCCAGCCCCCTGGCCAACATCCTCCTGGTGCCGGCGCTGCCCGCTTTCCATGCCCGCTTCCCCGACATCCAGCTCGACATGGGCGCCAGCGACCGCAAGGTCGACCTGATCGGCGATAACGTCGATTGCGTGGTGCGCGGCGGCGAAATCAAGGACCAAGGGCTGGTCGCACGCCACGTGGGCGACCTGCAGCTGGGCGTGTATGCCGCACCGTCCTACCTGTCGCAGGCGGGCACGCCCTCGCACCCCGATGAACTGCGCGACCCGCGCCACCGCATCGTGCGCTACCGGTGGGACGGAGACCTGCCTTGCGCCATGCGCAAGGGCCGCGAGACGGCCAAGGTCGGCGGGCGCTACGTGCTGGCCATCGACGACGGCAACACCTACCTCACCGCCGGCTTGTCCGGCCTGGGCGCGCTGTGGCTGCCCCATTACATGGCCCGGCAGCATGTCGCCAGCGGTGCGCTGGTGCCGCTGTTCACGGACTGGCGCATCGATGCCATGCCCCTGTATGTGGCCTACCCGCCCAATCGCTATGTGAGCAAGCAGCTGCGGGTGTTCATCGACTGGGTGGTGGAGCTGATGGCGGTGCATGCGCCACGGGGCGGGTAGGGGGCTTGGTGCGAGTGGCGAGTCAGCTACCTTTGCAATCGATGAGGTTCAGTGGGCTGCTTTGTGCCCACTACAGCCGCTGCTACGATGGCGTCGATCGGTCGAGGCGAAGCCAGTGCCCGTAAAAACCCGATCCAGCCTGTGCGGAAGTTTGCAAGAGGAATTACATTGGGTTTTGTATGAGAAATTTTCCTTGGTGCGCTGCACTCGTACTGTCTGTTTTTGCTTCAAGCACTGCTACCGCCCATGATGCGGTCGAAAAATCCGGCCGAATTCATGCGGCCATAGGTGCGGTGTTCCCTGGTAATCAGTTCAGCATCCGAGGGGGTAATGAGGGTGATATGGATGGGGATGGCGTTAACGACTATGCGGCCATCGTTGTTCTTTCTGGGGCTAAAGACGGGCGACAGGAGGAAAGGCTGGTGGTTTTTTCGGGCGCACTGGATGGTGGTTACAAACCAATTTCCGTATCTGGCCAATTCTGCGAACCTGACAAGTTTTACAACATAAGCATGGAAAAAAATGCGCTGATTGTCCAAGCAGTCAGCTATGCCGATGCTTCTCGAGCGGAAAGCGTTACCCGAAAATTTCGATATAACGCAAAAATCAGTGACTTTGAGCTTATCGGTATGGAAGAGCTTTCCGTTGGATACGATAAAAATTCCAGCTACAGTGTCAGCGTCAACTACTTGACGAAAGTAGTCCGATACTCTCGTCACTTAGGTAAGAGCTACATCAAGCGGAGCACTACAGCTGACGGGGGTGAAAAAATTGTGGAGTACTCGCGCCGCTCCGGCAAGCACAAGGAGATCAAGGCGCAGTTCGAGAATTCGACAATATTCAGGTTGCAAGGTTTTGATTGCGGAGGCAACAGCGCGCCAGACACCGGTGTTTATATCGACGAAAATTTCAAAGTACACACCCGGACGTTGGCGCCGTGAAACCTATCAAGTGATTCCACACAGACAACGCACAGTATTCAATTACCGCTGCGCGGCCTTTGCTGAGTGCTGATGACCTGCGACATTGGGCGTCCGCTTTCACCTGATGCCACCGGTCGATCCTGGCTGGTTTTCGTCATGGTAGCGGCGGCTGAATGGCGCCCTTGGCAGTCCCAAAAGCAGTTGCAGAATGCGCAAACGAGTCCCTCGCGCCTTCATCAGCACACCAGGAGTCCTCGACGGCATGCGCAGCGCAGCACGCTGGCGGTGTCCAAGTGGCTTCCGGACCTTGCCACTGCCAGCCCGCCAATTGCACAGGGGAGCGGGCGCGGGTTGCTCGACGCTGACAGCGACTCAAGCCTTCACTTCAACCACCTGTTCAAAGCCGCCGAAGATCATGCGTTTGCCGTCGAAGGGCATGGGCGGGTTGCCGGGTGCGGACGGGTCCATGCGCGGGTCTTCCATCATCTTCTTCATGCCCGCGTCGCGTGTGGCCTTGTCCGGCCATTCGACCCACGAAAAGGCCACCGTTTCCTCGGCCGTGGCCTGGACCGCGCGGCGGAAATCGGTGACTTTGCCGTCTGGGACGTCATCGCCCCATCCCTCGATCACCCGGATGGCGCCCAGCTCAAGGAAGATCGGGTCGAGCTTGCGCGCGTGCTCGATGAACTTCTGCTTGTTGGCGGTGGGGACTGCAATCACGAAACCGTCGATGTAAGACATGTCTTGACTCCTGTTGGGTTGACGACCATCCGACGCGCCCGCCTCTGGGCGTAATCACACGACGAACGACCGTACGCCCAATCGACACGAGGCGCTTGGAAAGACACGGTTTTTTACCAGTGCTGGTGCGATGCCACTGCAGGACGCCTGTTGCGTCGGCTGCCGCTGCGCTGTCGGCAAGGTGCCCATTACCCCCGCGAACAACCCTATCGATGCCGAGAGTTCACGCTTCAGTGTTCCGCAGCTCCGTGCTCCGCCCACCCCTTGGCCACGCACTCCGCATCGAACTGCTTTGCCAGGTCGGCCAGCGCAATCGACCCCAGCCGCGCGATCAGCAGGGCCTCGGCCTGGCGCAGGGCGTCGTCCAGGGCGGCATTGACCACGCGCTCCACCGCGCATTTGGGGTTGTCGCTGCCATTGCCGATGGCAAACAGGTGCGGCCCGCCCACGGCGTTGTGGATGTCGAGCAGCGTCACCTGGGCCAGGTCGCAGGCAATGGTCCAGCCACCGCCATGGCCCTTTTCTGAGCGCACATAGCCCGCATCGCGCAGGCCCGCCATCGTGCGGCGCACCACCACGGGGTTGGTCTGCAGCATGGCGGCGATCTGCTCGGAGGTGAAGGGCGCATCGTGCCGCGCCATGTGCAGCAGCACGTGGAGCATTCGGGACAAGCGGCTATCACTGCGCATAAGGGTGGGTCCAGTCCTGGTGTGGTCTTGAATCATTGTAAGTTGCATGAATTGGCGCGCATGGCTATCATGAACCTTCAAAAGTATCATGACTCGAAAAAGGAACCCAACATGCACTACGACGCCATCGTGATCGGCGGCAGCTATGCCGGCCTGGCTGCCGCAACCCAACTGGCGCGGGCGCGCCGCCGCGTGCTGGTGGTGGACGGTGGCCAGCGCCGCAACCGCTTTGCCGAGCATTCGCACGGCTTTCTCACGCAAGATGGCACGCCTGCGGCCGACATCGCGGCCCAAGGGCGCGCGCAGCTCATGGCCTACCCGACGGTCGAGTGGCGCGAGGGCAAGGTCACGGCTGCCGAGCGGGCAGGGCAGGGCTTTCGCATCGAGGTGGATGGGGCAGCATCAGCGCCCGAGCCCATCGAAGCCCGCCGCCTGGTGCTGGCCACCGGTGTCATCGACCACCTGCCCGAGGTGCCCGGCCTGGCCGAGCGCTGGGGCCGCCATGTGTTCCACTGCCCATACTGCCATGGCTACGAGCTGAACCAGGGCCGCATCGGCGCCTTGGGCGTGTCGCCCTTCTCCATGCACGTCGCGCTGATGCTGCCCGACTGGGGCCTGGCCACCTTCTTCCTGAACGGGGCCTTCGAGCCCGATGCGGACCAGCTGGCGCAGCTGCAGGCACGCGGCGTGGTGCTGGAGCGGGGGCTCATCGACCGCATCGAGGGCGCCATGGACATCGTGATGCGTGACGGCCGCGTGATCCCGCAAGACGGCCTGTTCACCCTGACCCGCGTGGAGGTGGCCAGCCCCATTGCCCAGGCGCTGGGTTGCGAGTTCGAAGACGGGCCCCTGGGCCGCACCATCAAGACCGACGCCATGAAGGCCACCACCGTGCCCGGCGTGTACGCCTGCGGCGACGCGGCGCGCCAGGGCGGCTCGCTGCCGCTGGTGGTGGGCGACGGCACGATGGCGGGCGCGGCCACGCACCAATCGCTGATCTTTGGCGGGCACTGAAAAACGCGCTCATGTATCTGAAAGAAACCAATTGGTCTTAATAAAACTAATTGGTAGAAATAATTACCAAACGGTCATACAATCCGGTCGCGCCCATCTTGGCGTGTGAGTTCCATCCCCACATTGAGGAATGAAATCATGAAGAAGACCCTGGTTGCTCTGGCCCTTACCGCAGGCGCCACCTTCAGCGCAATGGCGCAAGACATCGTCGACACCGCCGTGAAGGCCGGTAACTTCAAGACCCTGGTGGCTGCAGTGCAGGCCGCCGGCCTGGTGGACACGCTCAAGGGCCCCGGCCCGTTCACCGTGTTCGCGCCCACCGATGAAGCCTTTGCCAAGATCCCCAAAGCCACGCTCGACGGCCTGCTCAAGGACAAGGCGGCGCTCACCAAGGTGCTCACCTACCACGTGGTGCCGGGCAAGGTCATGGCCAAGGACGTCAAGGCCGGCAAGGTCAAGACCGTGCAGGGCCAGGAGATCACCGTGTCCACCAACATGGGCGTGATGGTCGACCAGTCCAAGGTCGTCGCCACCGACGTCGCCGCCAGCAACGGCGTGATCCATGCCATCGACACGGTGATGATGCCCAAGTAAGCATCCAGTCGCGTGCGCGCCTGCCCGTGCACAGCCACCGGGCGGCGCAGATTCAAGGGGTCCTGTCCGGCAGGCCCCTCTCTTTTCATCCACTGTCTGACAGCGAGGAGAGATTCCCATGAACACTGCATTCAACCGCCGTACCGTCCTTATGGTCGCCGCCCTGGGGGGCAGCACCACCATGCTGCAGGCCTGCGGGGGCAGCGACGACGAACCACAGCGCAACATCGTCGAGCTGGCGCAGAACACCCCGGAGCTGAGCATCCTGGTCGAGGCCGTGGTGGCAGCGGGGCTGGCGCCCACGTTGAGCACTGGCAGCCTCACCGTCTTTGCACCCACCAACGCCGCCTTTGCCGCACTGCTTGCCGAACTGGGCCTGAGCAAGGAGGCGCTGCTGGCCAACAAGCCCCTGCTCACCGCCGTGCTTACCTACCACGTGCTCGGCAGCCGGGTGGTGCGCGCAGACGTACCCCTGGGCAAGGCCATCACCCCGGTGTCGGGCGGCTTCTTCAAGATCGAGTCCGCCAACGGCCTCAAGATCACCGATGGCCGCAACCGCGTCACCACCATCACCAGCACCGACATCCAGGCCAGCAACGGCGTAGTGCACCTGGTGGACCGCGTGCTGCTGCCTGCAGACAAGGACATCGTGGCCACCGCCATGGCGGTGCCCGACTTCAGCATCCTCGTCGAGGCGGTCGCTGCCGCCGGCCTGGTGGCCACGCTGAAAGGCCCCGGCCCGTTCACCGTGTTCGCGCCCACCAATGCCGCCTTTGCGGCGCTGCTGGCCGAGCTGGGCCTGACCAAGGAGGCGCTGCTGGCCAACACCGCCTTGCTGACCCGCGTGCTCACCTACCATGTGGTGCCGGCACGGGTGCTGAAGGCCGAGGTGCCCGTCAACACCGCCATCGCCACCGTGCAGGGCCAGAGCTTCACCGTCAACCCCAGCCTCGTGATCACCGACCAGAGCCTGCGCACCAGCCGCATCATCGGCACCGATGTGTTTGCCAGCAATGGCGTGGTGCATACGGTGGACCGGGTGCTTTTGCCCAAGTAGGCTGGCCGCACCCTCTGCGCAGTACCCCAGAAACCACGCCGCCGGGCTTCTGGGGGCTGCAACGGATTTTTTGAGTTCATCGCCCATGCCCACCACCGCATCCCCCTGGCTTCGCCGCGCCGCACTGGCCTTGCTGGCCTCCACGGCACTGGCCTTGGCCGCCTGTTCTTCCACGGCACCGCCGCCCGGCATCACCCCCGTCACGCCGTTTGACCTGGCGCGCTACGAGGGCCGCTGGTACGAGGTGGCGCGGCTCGACCATTCCTTCGAGCGCGGCATGACGGACGTGAGCGCCACGTACCAGCGCCAGGCGGACGGCAGCGTGCGCGTGCTCAACCGGGGCTTTGATACCACCAAGGGCAGCCAGGGCGGCGAATGGCGCCAGGCCGTTGGCAAGGCGCTGTTCACGGGCGATGCGCAGAC
This sequence comes from Acidovorax sp. A1169, assembly GCF_030704685.1. GTDB lineage: Bacteria > Pseudomonadota > Gammaproteobacteria > Burkholderiales > Burkholderiaceae_C > Acidovorax. Next base: position 420,898 of record NZ_JAUZDX010000003.1, on the reverse strand, counting down.
CGCCTCGCTCAAGGTGTCGTTCTTCGGGCCGTTCTACGGCGGCTACCACGTCGCCGCGCTCGACGCCGACTACGGCTGGGCCCTGGTGGTGGGGCCCGACCGCAGCTACTGCTGGATCCTGTCGCGCAGCAAGCAACTGGCCCCGGGTGTGCGCGAGCAGCTCATCGCCCGCGCCAGCGCGCTGGGCATCGACACCCAGGCGCTGATCTGGGTGACCCAGCAACGCACCGACCCGCAGCCATGAGCGCAGCACCCCACACCCGCCTGCAGATCGCCGTGGTCGGGGCCGGCCTGGCCGGCCTGTCATGCGCGCAGGCACTGCTGCAGGCAGGCCACGCCGTGCAGGTGCTGGACAAGAGCCGGGGCCCCTCGGGCCGCATGGCCACGCGGCGGGCCCAAGACGAGGCCACCGGTGCCTGGCAGTGCGACCATGGCGCCCAGTATTTCACCGCACGCGACCCGGCCTTTCGCGCCGAAGTGGCGCGCTGGCAGGCAGCCGGCGTGGCCGCACCATGGCCTGCACGCCTGGCCAGCTTTGACGGCACGGCCTGGACCACGCCGCATACCCCGCTGGAACGCTTTGTGGGCACGCCGCGCATGACCGCGCCGGCCGCCTGGCTGGTACAGGGCCTTGGCGACAACGCGGCCACGCAGTGGCAGACCACCGTGCAGCGGCTGCAGCACACTGGCGATGGCTGGGCCATCACCTCGGCAGAGCAGGGCCTGCATGCGGTGCGCTATGACCGCGTGGTGCTGGCCATGCCCGCGCCGCAGGCCGCGGCGCTGCTCGCACCGGTGGCGCCCGATGGCGCTGCCCTGGCCGCCAGTGCCCGCATGCGCGGCAGCTGGGCGGTGATGCTGCGCTATGCCGCACCTGTGGCCTTGCCCTGGGATGGCGCCTTCATCAACGCCGGCCCGCTGCGCTGGGTTGCCCGCGACAGCAGCAAGCCCGGCCGCACCGGTCAGGAGACCTGGCTGCTGCACGCCAGCCCCGAGTGGAGCGAGGCGCACATCGAAGACAGCGCCGAGTCGGTCACCGCAGCCCTGCTGGCCGCATTTGCCGCGCTGGGCGGGCCGCCGCCCGTGGCCGCCACGGCCCACCGCTGGCGCTATGCCGACACCGAGCCCGCGCTGCACCAGGGCTGCTGGTGGAGCAGCACCCTGGGCCTGGGTGTTTGCGGCGACTGGCTGCACGGCGGCAAGGTCGAAGGCGCATGGCTCAGCGGCCGCGCGTTGGCGCACCAGATGCTGCAGCCCGCCTGACCGGCCCACGCCATTGATCGCCCCCCATGCGTATGCGCAAGAAGCACGACCTGCCGCAGAAAACCTGCCTGCACTGCGGCCTGCCCTTCACCTGGCGCAAGAAGTGGGAGAAGGTGTGGGACGAGGTCAAATACTGCTCTGACCGCTGCCGCAACGAGCGCAAGCGCGCCGGGGGCACGCCATGACCGCCCCCCGCACCGTGCTCTTCTGGTTCCGCAGCGACCTGCGCCTGCACGACCAGGGCGCGCTGGCCGCCGCCCTGGGCAGCGGCGCCACCCACCTGGTGCCCGTGCACTGCCTGCCCCCGGCCGACGAGGCAACGCCCTGGGGCTTTGCCCGCCGAGGGCCGCACCGCTGTGCCTTCGAGGGCGCTGCGCTGCGCGACCTGGCGGCCGGCATGGCCCGGCTGGGCAACCCCTTGCTGCAGTGCCAGGGCCAGCCCGCTGCCGTGCTGCCCGCGCTGGCCCGCGCCGTGGGCGCCACCACCGTGGTGTGTGAAGCGATTGCCGCCCCCCATGAGCAGGCCGAGGTGGCCGCCCTGCGCACCGCCGACCTGCAGGTGCAGACTGTGTGGCACAGCAGCCTGCTGCAGCCCTGCGATCTGCCCTGGCCCGTGGGCGACCTGCCTGGCGTGTTCACCACCTTCAGGCAGTCGGTGGAGCAGGCCGGCATACAGCCACCGCAGCCCCTGCCGGCGCCTGCGGCCTTGTTGCCACCGCCCGCAGCGCTGACCGATGCGGTGTGGCAAGAGGTGTTGCACACGGCCGGCGCCGTGGGTGCGGCGCAAGGGCAGGGCGGGCCCGGTGGCGGAGTCGGGGTGGGCGAGGGCGCCGGCTGCGACGTGCGCTCCTCCTTCCCCTACGGCACCCCCGCCTGCGATGGGGGTGAAACCGCCGCACTGGCCCATGTGCAGCAGTACCTGGCCAGCGGGCAAGCCCACACCTACAAGGCCACCCGCAACGGGCTCACGGGGTTGGCCTACTCCAGCAAGTTCTCGCCCTGGCTGGCCACGGGCGCGCTCTCGGCCCGGCATGCCATGGCCGCGCTGCGCCGGTTCGAAAGCGAGCACGGCGCCAACGAGGGCACCTACTGGCTCTGGTTCGAGCTGCTGTGGCGCGACTACTTTCGGCTGCTGCACCTGCAGCACGGGCGCACCCTGTACCGTGCGCGCGGCCTCTCGGCCCAGCCGCTGGCGCCCCACAATGCAGCCGGGTTCGCGCGCTGGTGCGCTGGCGATACGGGCGAGCCGCTGGTGGACGCCGCCCTGCGCGAGCTGGCCGCCACCGGCTACCTCAGCAACCGCCTGCGCCAGGTGGCCGCCAGCTACCTCATCCACGACCTGCAGGGCGACTGGCGCGCGGGCGCCGCGTGGTTCGAATCGCAACTGGTGGACTATGACCCGTACAGCAACCAGGGCAACTGGCTCTACATCGCCGGGCGCGGCACCGACCCGCGTGGCGGGCGCCGCTTCAACCCCGCCAAGCAGACGCAAGACCACGACGCCGACGGCAGCTACCGCCGCCTGTGGGGCACGGCATGAGCCCCGCACCCACTCATACCCTGCGCCTGGTGCTGGGCGACCAGCTCAACCCGCAGCACAGCTGGTTTGCCACACCCGATGCCGGCGTGGTGTACGTGCTGATGGAGGTGCGGCAAGAGACCGATTACGTGCTGCACCATGCGCAAAAGATCCTCGCCATCTTTGCCGCCATGCGCGACCTGGCGCGGCACCTGCGCAGCGCCGGGCACCGCGTGCGCTACGTGGCCATCGACGACGCCAGCAACCGCCAGTCCGTGCCCGGCAACCTGGACGCCCTCATGGCGCACTACGGCGCGCAGCGGCTTGAGTACCAGCACCCAGACGAATGGCGGCTCGACGAACAGTTGCGACACTGGTGCGCAGAGCAGCCCTTTGCCACACAGGCCGTGGGCAGCGAACATTTCTTCACCACCCGCAGCGAAGTGGCCGAGGTGTTTGAAGGCCGCAAGCAGTGGCTCATGGAGCACTTCTACCGCCGCATGCGCCACCAGCACGGCGTGCTGATCGACGAGGCCGGCGAGCCCGAGGGCGGCCAGTGGAACTACGACCACGACAACCGCAAGCCCTGGCCCGGCACCCCGGCCACGCCGCCCGATGCGCGGCCCGAGCACGACCACAGCGCCCTGTGGGCCACCATCGTGGCCGCTGGCGTGCAGAGCTTTGGCAACCCGCAGGCCGGGCAGCTGCGCTGGCCGCTGAACCGGGCCGAGGCCCTGGCCGCGCTCGACCACTTCATCGCCACCACGCTGGCGCACTTTGGCGAGTACGAAGACGCCATGAGCACGCGCAGCCCGCACCTGTTCCACTCACTGCTGTCGTTTGCCCTCAACACCAAGATGCTGCAGCCGCGCGAGGTGGTGCAGCGCGCCCAGGCCGCATGGCAGGCCGGCACCGCGCCGCTGGCGGCGGTGGAGGGCTTCATCCGCCAGATCCTGGGCTGGCGCGAGTACGTGCGCGGCATCTACTGGGCCCACATGCCCGGCTACGACGAGCGCAACGCCCTGCGCCACACCACGCCGCTGCCGCAGTGGTTCTGGACCGGTGATACCCGCATGCGCTGCCTGCAGCATGCCGTGGGGCAGTCGCTCGACGGGGCCTACGCCCACCACATCCAGCGGCTCATGGTCATCGGCAACTTTGCCCTGCTGGCCGGGCTGGACCCTGCCGCCGTGCACCGCTGGTACCTGGGCGTCTACATCGACGCCTTCGAGTGGGTGGAACTGCCCAACACCCTGGGCATGAGCCAGTTCGCCGACGGCGGCCTGCTGGCCACCAAGCCCTATGTCAGCAGCGCCGCCTACATCGACCGCATGGGTGACTACTGCAAAGGCTGCCACTACGACAAGAAGCTGAAAGTGGGCGAGCGCGCCTGCCCCTACAACGCGCTGTACTGGGACTTCTTTGCCCGCAACGAAGCCACGCTGGGCAGCAATTTCCGCCTGGGCATGGTGTACCGCCAGTTGCAGAAAATGCAGGGCCCGCAGTTGGAGGCGCTGCGTGGGCATGCCAGCCACCTGCGCGCGAACCTGGACGCGCTGTAAAGCGCAGCGTGCCATGCGTGTTTTGGTCAGGCGCTGGCCTGCGTATCGACGGAACGCACAGCGCTCTTGAATTGCATCGGCCCTCGGCCTAGACTGAGGTGCTGGAAAATGCGGCCAGGCGCTGTCGAGTATCCATGCCCCTCCCGCAAGTTTGCAATACTGGACCATTGAGGACCGCACAATGACGACCGTTGCCAGACGAGAAAAAATCCTTGCCGCACTTCAGACTGCATGCATCTGTATCGCGGTTGAATTGGTCATTGTGCTGCTGCTCGGCACCCTCACGGACTCGTACCTGGGCGCAGTGGCGGTATCGCTCGCCATCCTAGGCCCCGCATCCTTGTGGCTTGCTCCATCGGTGTACGGCCGCGTTCTCCGCTCGAATCCAGGAGTTGAGGCCAGAGCGTAAGCGAAGCTTGACGTCCTGGAGCGCCGAAATCCGCAAGCCATTTCCAGGAGGAGTCAGTGCCCGGAATATCCTGCCTGGTCCAGTTTGTCCCGCAGGTATCTGCGGGATACTTCACCACGTCAGGCGTCAACAAACATGCGCTGCACGGCTCTCGGTAGCTGAGCGGGCTGCAGCCAAGTTCTCAAACCGCAGCCCACTTGACCACATCCGATGAATGAAGCCGAACTCAATGCAGGACTCTGCGCCACGCCGCAATACCGCTACGCGGATCGCCTCGGCAATCAACTTTTCGTGGCTGGCCAGGTGCCTCTCGATTCCCATGGCCACTTGGTAGGCCCACAGGACCCGGGCGCACAAGCCTTGCAGTGCTTGCGCAACTTAGAGAGGCTCCTCGCAGTGCACGAATTTCAAGTCAAGGACATTCGACAATTGGTCGTGTACGTGATCGGAGATCAAGCAAGTCTCTCTGCGACATGGTCAGCGGTCGCAGACTGGTTTGGTGGCCAGGTTCCGCCAGCGACACTGCTCGGTGTTGCCGCACTGGGTTACGTGGGACAACTCGTAGAGATTGACGCCACAGTGATCAAGGCCTGAGGGCATCGCATCACATCACACGGCGCCTGACCCTTGCATCGATGGGATCGGCATCTATTGACGGGACAGAACACTGGCCTGACGCTTACTGTTCGCCGGTTTCGTTTTTCTTCTTCTTGTCTTGGTCGTAGTGCCACTTGATGGCGAAAAACATGCCCGTGCCGAACACGAGAACCTTGAACACAATGAAGACTACAGGGACCCAATCCATCTTTTCCTCGCTATCACTTGACACTATTTGCCGTGATCGTAGCAAGCCTGAAGGTAAATAGCGCTGGACTTTTTGTCTCACCCACCAGGAACAAGGCGAGCTCAATGGAGTGCTCCTGGAAAGGCCGAAGGGGTTAGGTAACCCAGCTGTCTGATCCTCCTGGTAGTCCAGGTTTCGTCCGCACCCCTCTGGCACAGCTGCATTGGCGCAGGTGCATTTGGGTGATAATGAGAATACTTCCCATCTGCAAACAGGGGCTGCCCTGGCCATCGGCCTGGCTGCCGGCGAGGGATCTGTCCTCCATCCGCTGGCCGTGGGCCGAAACGTGGTTGCCCACTACTACCGAGAACTGCTGCACTTCCTCACCCGCTCCGTGAAGGACCGCGACACGGCGGCCGACCTGGCGCAGGAGAGTTTTGTGCGCATGTACGCGGCCGAGCACGCGGGGCAGGCCATACGCGACCCGCGCGCGCTGCTTTACCGCACGGCGCGCAACCTCGTCACCGATCACCACCGCCGTGGGGTGGTGCGCGCCCAGGCAGGCGAGGTGGCCAGTGCAGGCGAACCTGCCGAAGCAGACGCATGCGCCGCACCCGCGGCCTTCGAGCCCGAGGTGGCGCTGTCCTCGGGCCAGGGTCTGGCGGCCATGCTGGCCACCATCGACGCCCTGCCTCCACGCTGCCGCGAGGCTTTCATCCTCTACAAGTTCGATGGCCTGTCGTACGCCGAGGTGGCCGAGCGCATGGGCATTTCGGTGCGCACGGTGGAAATGCAGCTGCAGATCGCGATGAAGGCCTGTTGGCAGTGCCTGGACGAGATCAACGGCCGCACGGCGCAGCGCGGCCGATGAGGGGCTGCAACAACTGTTTACCATCGCCCGGTACCGTGTTGGCGCCGGCCCGCGCGTCTACCTATTCGAATCCCTGCTTTCTGCCATGACCCCGCTGCAGCCCCCGCCAACCGATGACGATGCCATGCACCTGCGCGAGGAGGTGCTCGGCTGGTTCATACGCCGCGACCGCGATGGCTGGAATGGCGACGACGAGGTGGCCTTCCAGGCCTGGCTGCAGGCCGACGAACGCCACCGCAGCCGCTACACGCACTGGCAGGCGCGCTGGGAGGCGATGGATGCGATCCCGGCCGATGCGGTCGCGCAACTGCGTGGCCGGCTGGCACGCGACAAGGCCGTGCAGCAGGCCTATGCCCAGGCCGGGATGCCGGTTGTGGCCCGCCAGGGCGAGGAGGGGGATGAGAGGGAGGGGGCCGGACCGACGCGCCGCAGGTTGCTGGTGCCTGCCCTGGCCATGGCTGGCATGGCGGCCATCACCGCCGGAACGGGGCTGCTGGGCTGGCGCCAATGGCAGGCCCAGCCTGTGTTCACGCAGGCCTTCAGCACCGTGCGCGGGCAGCAGGCCGAAGTGCCGCTGCCCGATGGCAGCCGGCTGCGCCTGGGCACCGCCACGCGGCTGGAAGTCACTTACTACCGCCAGCGGCGCCAGGTGCGCCTGCTCGACGGCCAGGCCGTGTTCAGCGTGCAGGCCGATGCGGACCGCCCGTTCGAGGTGCTGGCGGCCGCCACGCGCATCACCGTGGTCGGCACCCGCTTCGCAGTGCGCCACACGCCGGACATGGCGGTTGACGCGGGCGTGCATGTGCTGGTGGAGGAGGGGCGGGTGCGGGTGGCGAGGGCGGCCGTCGCACCGGGGCCGGGCGAACTGGAGCTCACGGCCGGCCAGCAGGTGGCGAGCGATGCGCAGGGCGCATTGGCTGCCGTCATGCCCGTGCCGGGCGATGGCATCGCGCCCTGGCGCGAGCACCGCGTGAGCTTTGTTGATATGCCGCTGGGCCACGCACTGGCCGAGATGGAGCGCTATGGCAGCACGGGCCTGGTGCTGAGCGACCCGGCCGTGGCGGCGCTGCGCCTGTCCGGCACCTTCGACCCGCGCGACACGCGCACCCTGCGCAGCGTGCTGCCCAGCGCCTTGCCGGTGCGCCTGCAGGAGCAGGGCGCAGTGACAGAAATTCTGCCCGCTCGTTAAGGCGTGTCATCATTCATTTCACCCCCGCGAAAGTCTGCAGCGCGGTGCAGTGCAAGGCGCCCTGAGTGCCGTGTAGCAAGGCTACACAAGCGAAGGGCAACGCCGCAATGTGCCGCGCTGCAGGCTTTCCCTTCGGGCTGGCCCCGGCATGCGGCGTCTGCTTTGTCGCTCGGCTTGCCAATAGCCCGCTATTGGCTGCGCCGCGCTTCGCGCATCCATCCGCATGCCGGGGCAAGCGCGGGGGCGAAATGAATGATGACACGCCCTAGCCTTTGCTGCTTTGGCAAAAATTTCTGCGGATCTTTACCGTAGTCCAGTCCTCTGGCGCGTCTACCGGAACAGGACGCATTCCTGCCCCGACCCATGACCCGAGGATTTTCCGAAATGAACCGCCCGAACTTCCGGCCCGCACCGCTTGCGCTGGCCCTTGCCTTCGCTTTTGGTTGTGCTCCCGCCGTTGCCCAGAGTGTCCCTGCGGCTGTTGCACTGCAGATCCGCATCGCCGCGCAGCCCCTGGCCGAGGCCCTCAACGACTGGGCGCGCCAGACGCGCGTGCAGATCATCGTGCAGCAGAGCCTGGTGGCCGGCAAGTCGGCGCCGGCCGTGGCGGGCGTGCTCGCACCCCAGCAGGCGCTGGAGCGCCTGCTGGCCGGCAGCGGCCTGGTGGCGGTGCCCGAAGGGGCTGCCATGGTGGTCCGGCCTGCGCCCGCCCCGGGCAGCGGCGCGGCCCTGCCGGCCGTGACGGTCACCGCCGACGCCTCGCCCCAGGCCCCCACGGGGCCGGTGGCCGGCCTGGTGGCCCGGCGCAGCCTGGTGGCAACCAAGACCGACACGCCGATCATGGAAGTCGCGCAGTCCATCTCGGTGGTCACGCGCGACCAGATGGATGCGCAGGGCGTGCAGACGGTGGAGCAGTCGCTGCGCTACACCTCGGGCGTGCTGACCGAGGTGACGGGCTACGATCTGCGCTATGCGAGCCTGAACATCCGCGGCTTCGACGCCACGCTCTACCGCGATGGCCTGCGCGTGTTCAAGACCGGCACCTACGGCGACTGGCTCACCGAGCCGCAGGGCGTGGAGCGGGTGGAGGTGCTCAAGGGCCCCTCGGCGCTGCTGTATGGACAGGGCGGGCCAGGCGGGGTGGTGAACCAGGTCTCCAAGCGGCCCACGGCCGAGCCGCTCAACGAGGTCAACGCCTCGGCGGGCAGCCATGGGCGCTACCAGACGGGCTTTGACATCGGGCGCCCGCTCAATGCCGATGGATCGCTGCTGTTTCGCATCAACGGCATGGCGCGCGACGCCAAGACCCAGACCGAGCATTCGCAGGATGACCGCCTCTACATTGCGCCCGCGCTGACCTGGAAGCCCTCGGCCCGCACCAGCTTCACGCTGCTGGCCGACGTCACGCGCGACCACATGACGCCCAAGAGCTGGTGGCCCAACCAGTCGCTGCTGGGCAGCTATGTGGGCGGGCGCATCCCGGTGAATGCGTTCGCCGGGGAGCCCGGTTTCGATCGCTACAACCGCGACATGGTATCGGTGGGCTACCTGCTCGAGCATGCACTGGACGACAGTCTGACCCTGCGCCAAAACCTGCGTCATGCGAGCTACGAACTCGACTACCAGCACGTGTATGCCACGGCCGTGCGCCCTGACCAGCGCAGCGTCACGCGCGACTCGCTCATCTCGCGCAGCAAGAGCCATGTGACCACGCTGGACACCAGCCTGCAGAAGGACTGGGCCACCGGCGAGCTCCGGCACAAGCTGTTGTTGGGCATCGACTACCAGGACTTCTCAGGGCAGGAGGACATCGGCTTTGGCCGCGCGCCGGTGCTCGATTTCGTGAACCCGGTCTACGGAGAGGCCTTCACCGCGCCGGTGACGGTGCGCAACACTGCCAAGGTGCAGCAGGTCGGCCTGTACGCCCAGGACCAGATGCGCTGGGGCCCCTGGGTGGTGAACGCCGGCCTGCGCCACGACCGGGCCGAGACCGAGCGCGGCACCGCAGCGGCCACAGCGTCGGCACGCGATTCCAAGACCACCGGCAGTGCGGGCGTTCTCTACCTGCTGGACAGCGGACTGGCCCCGTATGCGAGCTATTCCACCTCGTTCGTGCCGGTGGTCGGCGCCAACTACCGCAGTGCGCCGCAACCCGAAAGCAGCGAGCAGTTCGAGGTAGGGCTCAAGTACCAGCCATCGGGCTCTGAGCAGCTGTACACCGCCTCGCTGTTCGACCTGCGCCGGCAGAACGTGACCACGCTGGACCCCACGTCGGCCGCGCTGCGGGTGCAGACCGGCGAGGTGCGCTCGCGCGGGCTGGAGCTGGAGGCCAAGGCCCGGGTCACGGCGGGGCTGGATCTGCTGGCCAGCTACACCTACCTGGATGCCAAGGTCACGCGCAGCAACGATGCGCAGGAACTGGGCAAGCGCCCGTTCCAGACCGCGCGCAACACCGCCAAGCTGTGGCTGGGCTATGCGCTGCCCGGTGATGGCCTGCGTGGCTGGAGCCTGGGTGTGGGCCTGCGTCGCGTGGGCCCTACGGTGGCCGATACCTACAACCGCTACTGGAACGAGGGCTACACCCTGGTGGACGCGGCGCTGCACTACGCCAGGGGGCCCATGCGCCTCTCACTGAATGTCGCGAACCTGGGCGACAAGGTCACCACCGCCAACCGCGCGCAGTTCTATGGACAGGGCCGCAGCGTGATGGCGACGGTAGGCTACCGCTGGTAGCCCTGGGAAGCGACTCCACGGCGGGGTACGGAACTCGCTGTTCATGGTGCTGAAAGCAGTGGCAGGGGTGCCAGGCTTGATGCCATGGAGAGCCGAATTGCGCGCGCCTTATTCCGCTGCGTCAGCCCCCTCGCGAGCCGGCCACGCCTGCATCGCCGTGGTGGCCACGCGCAGCAGCTTCTCGCGCGGCGCGCCGTCGCGTGCCAGGGTCGATATGCCCTGTATCACCGCCATCACATGCCCGGCCAGGGCATTGGCGTCGGCGTTGCTCGGCAGCTCGCCGCTGGCGATGGCCTTGGCAATGCGCTGCTCCAGCATGGCCTCGATGCTGCGGCGCAGGCAGGCCAGGGTTTCCTTGACCTCGCTGGCTGCGTCCGAGCAACTGATGGCCGAGCTGGCCAGCAGGCAACCAGCCGGCGTGTCCGCCCCGCTGGAGCCGATGGCCGCCGCCTGCAGCAGGCCCCAGGCGGCCTCGCGCGCCGAGGCCGCGCCGTCGATGATGGTCTGCGAGGTGACCGGGCCGCCGGACACATAGTGCCCCACGGCCGCCAGAAACAGCCCTTTTTTGTCGCCAAACACCGTGTAGATGCTGGACGGCGTGACCCCCAGCGCGGTGGTCAGGTCGTTGAGCGAGGTGGCCTCGTAGCCATGCTGCCAGAACAGCAGCATGGCCTGGTTTAGCGCCACGTCCCGGTCGAACGACAGGGGGCGGCCTTTGCGGCGGTGGGCAGCGGATTCCTTGGTTTTCATAGCGAGCACTATGAAATCGATTGCCCCATTTGGCAAGGGCTGCTATATTTTCCTATCAATCACTAGGAAATTAATCCATGTCCCTCACCGACTACCGCACGCTGGGCCGCTCGGGCCTGGCCGTCAGCCCCCTGGCGCTGGGCACCATGACCTTTGGCGCGCCCCGCTGGGGCTCGGGCGAGGACGCCTCGCGCAGTGTGTTCAATGCCTATGTGGAGGCCGGCGGCAACTTTGTGGACACGGCCGACGTGTACTCCAGCGGCGCCAGCGAGGAAATGCTGGGCGGCTTCATCGCCGAGCGCGGCCTGCGCGAGCGCGTCGTCATCGCCACCAAGGCGGGCTTCTCGGCAGGGCAGGGGCCGCATGCCGGGGGCAACGGCGCCAAGCATGTGCATGCCGCACTGCACGGCTCGCTGCGCCGCCTGCAGACCGACCATGTGGACCTGTACTGGGTGCATGTGTGGGACTCGGCCACCCCGGCCGAGGAACTGCTGGAGACCATGGCCGCCCTGGTGCGCAGCGGCAAGGTGCGCTACTGGGGCGTCTCCAACGCGCCAGCCTGGTACGCCGCCCAGTTGGCCACGCTGGCCGCTTTGCGGGGCCTGCCCCGGCCCATCGGCCTGCAGTATTTCTACTCGCTGGCCAACCGCGACATCGAGGACGAGCATGTGCCCCTGGCCGGCGAATTCGGCATGGGCATCGTGCCCTGGAGCCCGCTGGCCTTCGGCTTTCTGGCAGGCAAGTACGACCGGGCCACGGTGGAGGCCGGCGCACCCCGCGCAGGCGGCCTGCCGCGCGAAGTGGCCGCAGCCGGCCAAGAGCGCCCGGCCGGCGACAAGCGGCTGGACGGCGCCAATCCGTTCGGCGATTCCCTCTTCACCGAACGCAACTGGGCTATCGTGGATGTGCTGCGCCGCGTGGCCGCCGAAGCCGGGCAGACCCCCGCGCGCGTTGCCCTGGCCTGGGTCACCGGGCGGCCCGGCATCACCTCCACCCTCATGGGTGTGAGCAGGGTGGAGCAGGTGGCCGACAACATTGCCGCGCTGGATGTGGTGCTGTCCCCAGAGCACCGCGCGACGCTCGACGAGGTGAGCGCATCGGCGCCGCGCATGCTCTACAACCTGTTCACCCCGGCCGCGCGCCAGCAACTGGTGTCGGGCGGGGATGCGGTCGCGCCCTGGCGTGCCTGAGCTGCAGCGGGGAATGCCCGCGTTGCAACGGCCCTTGAGCTGCGCAGCAGCGCCGTAGCTTTACGCTGCGCAGACCTCTAGGACCAGCCCCCGCAGCCAGCGGTGCGCCGGGTCGGCATGCAGGCGCGGGTGCCACAGCAGTGACACGGTGATCTCGGGCACCGGCACAGGCAGGGCAAAGCTGTGCAGGCCCGCGCGCAGGCCGGCGGTGTGGCGCTCGGGCACGGTGGCGATCAAATCCGTGGCGCGGGCCAGCGCCAGCGCGGTGGCAAAGCCGCTCACGATGGTGGCGATATCGCGCACCAGGCCCAGCGGGCCCATCACCTGCTCGATGGGCCCTTGCTCCAGTCCGCGGCGTGACACGGCGATGTGCCGGGCGGCCACGTAGCGCTTTGTCGTCACCTTGCCTTTGCTCAGCGGGTGCCCCGCGCGCACCACGCCCACGAAGCGGTCGCGCAGCAGTGCCTGCACCCGCACCTCGGGGCCCATGGCGGGGCCGAGCACGCCCGTTTCCAGGTCCACCTCTCCATCGCGCAGCGGGGTGCTGTCCTTGTCGGGCTTTTGCACAAAGCGCAGGCGCACGCCCGGCGCCTCGGCCGCCACGCGGGCGATCAGCGCGGGGCCGAAGGTCTCGGCAAAGCCATCGCTGGTGCGCAGGGTGAAGGTGCGCGTGAGCTGCGCCAGGTCGGGGGCCTGGGCCGGGCGCAGCACGGCCTCGGTGTCGTGCACCAGCTGGCCCACGCGCTCGCGCAGCTCCAGCGCGCGGGGCGTGGGCACCAGGCCGCGCCCGGCGCGCACCAGCAGTGGGTCGCCCGTGGTCTCGCGCAGGCGCGCCAGCGCCCGGCTCATGGCCGAGGGGCTCAGGTGCAGGCGCCTGGCGGCGCGCGCCACATTGCCTTCGGTCAGCAGCACATCCAGGGTGACGAGCAGGTTCAGGTCGGGGCGGGGCACGCACCGAACATACCAGATGGCATGGCGTCCGGTGCACTGATCGAATGCAAATGCTGCGCCTTCCGCTATCTCCGATGGGCGCCTACGCTCGGTACATCCCTCTGAATCCTGCCGCCGCACCATGACCCAAACCGCCCCTACCACTCCCCCTAGCACCCCGTCCCCCGCCGCACCGCGCGGTGTGCTGGCCAGCCTGTCGCTGGCGATGCTGCTGTCCTCGCTGGGCACCAGCATCGCCAATGTGGGCCTGCCCACGCTGGCGCAGGCCTTTGGCGCCAGCTTTCAGCAGGTGCAGTGGGTGGTGCTGGCCTACCTGCTGGCCATCACCACGGTGGTGGTCAGCGTGGGGCGCCTGGGCGACCTGCTGGGCCGCAGGCGCTTGCTGCTGGCGGGCATTGCCTTGTTCACCGGGGCATCGCTGCTGTGCGGCCTGGCGCCATCGCTCTGGCTGCTGATCGCCGCGCGCGCCGTGCAAGGCCTGGGCGCCGCCGTGATGATGGCGCTGGCCATGGCCCTGGTGGCCGACGCGGTGCCCAAGGCGCGCACCGGCAGCGCCATGGGCCTGCTGGGCACGATGTCGGCCGTGGGCACGGCGCTGGGGCCCACGCTGGGCGGGGCGCTGATCGCGGGCTGGAGCTGGCCGGCGCTGTTCTTCATCAACCTGCCGCTGGGCGGGGCTGCGCTGTGGCTGGCACACCGCTGCCTGCCGGCGGACCGCGAGCGGGCCGCCACGCAGCGCCCGCGCTTCGACATCGCCGGCACCGTGCTGCTCGCGGCCACACTGGCCGCCTATGCGCTGGCCATGACGCTGGGGCGCGGCCATTGGGGTGCGCTGAACACAGCTTTGCTGGTAGGCGCCGGTGCGGGCCTTGCCCTGTTCGTGGGGGTGGAGCACCGGGCAGGGGGCCGCGCAGGCGGCGCCGCGCCGCTGGTGCCCCTGGCGCTGTTCAAGGGCCCGGCGCTGGGCGCCGGCTTTGCCATGGGGACGCTGGTCACCACGGTGGTCATGGCCACGCTGGTGGTGGGCCCGTTCTACCTGTCTGGGGCGTTGGGGCTGGGCGCTGCCCAGGTGGGGCTGGCCATGTCGTGCGGGCCGCTGGTGTCGGCCCTGGCCGGCGTGCCCGCCGGCCGCCTGGTGGACCGCCTGGGAACCCAGCGCACCACCGTGGCTGGGCTCATCGCCATGGCGGCAGGCTCGGCTGCGCTGGCGCTGCTGCCGGCGGTGTGGCCGGCTTCGGGCGTGCTCGGCTATGTGGCAGCGCTGGCCGTCATCACCGCTGGCTACGCGCTGTTCCAGGCTGCCAACAACACGGCGGTGATGGCGGCCACGGCGCTGCAGCCGCAGCAGCGCGGCGTCACCTCGGGCCTGCTCAACCTGTCGCGCAACCTGGGCCTGGTCACCGGTGCATCGGCCATGGGTGCCGTGTTTGTCTGGGGTGTAGGCGGGCAAGGGACAGCCGCAGCGATGCCCGGCGAGGTGCTGCGGGGCATGCAGGCCACCTTCGGCGCGGCGGCTGCGCTGGTGGTGGGGGCGATGTGCATTGCGTTGGTGGCGCGGGCGTCTTCGCGCCACGGGGACTGACAGGCCGGGGGAACCTCCTGCCGGGCAATGAGTCTGTTAGCGTGTCACCCTTTCACCGCATTGCATGAACCTCATCCAGCGCATTTCCGCCGCGATCCTTGCGGCCGTGGCCAGCAGCGGCTGCACCATGGCGGCCGACACCTTGTCGGGCTGCATTGCGGTAGGGCCCGGCCGGTTCGACCTGCGCACGGCCCCGGACCAGATCTATTTTGTCGAGGTCAACCGCGAGGTCATGGAGCAGATCAAGGCGCTGCAGGGCGATGCCCCCTTGTGGGTGGCACCCGTTCGGGTCAAGGCTTCTGTACGCAAGCACGAACAGGCCGGCCCCGCCGGCAAGTACGGCGCCATTGCCAAGGTCACCGAGCTGGCGGCATCGGACGATCTGACCCTGTGCCGTTGAGCGGGCATTGCCCGCTTGGTGTTTGCTGGCGGTGTGCGGTATGCTTTTTCGCATGACTGCCACACCCCTGCCCACGCTCCGCTCCCTGGCCGCCACCGCGGCGCTGCTGCTGTGCTGCCTTGCGGGTGCGGCGTCGGCCCAGGCTGCGGCAACGACCGCTGCCGCCGACCCTGCCACCGTCTACACCCATGGCGAGTTCCGCGCCGTCTCGCAGGAGCCGGGCAGCCGCGACACCTTTGCGCACATCAAGGTGGCGCCGGGCGTCAAGATTCCGTTTTCCACCATCACCTTCCGTGTGCGCGATGCGGCTCTGCTCAAGGGCCTACAGCCCGGCACGCGCGTGGAGTTCCGCTCCGAGCGGGTCGAGGGCGAGAACGTGCTGGTGGCCATCCGGCCGCGCCAGCAGTGATGGATGAACGCATTGGGGCTTTGGTCGCGTCCACCATCGACCACCTGGGCAATCCCGAACTTTCCGTGGCTGAGATAGAAGCCGCAGTGCTGGCCCTGTCGGATGGCGACGCCATGCTGGCGCGCCGGCTCATCGACGTGGTGCCCGAAGGCTTTGGCCTGGTGCTGGTATCGCACATCGAGAGCGCTCAGAGCATGCAACTGCCCACCGCATTCTCGGTGCAGAACACAGCGGGCGACTGGGTGGAGTTTCCCTTCCAGTGCGAGCCCATCTTCATCGCCGCCGTGCTGGCTGCGCAGCAGATGTTCCACACCGGCCCGCGCCTGAAGTTCCAGACCGTTACCGACCGCAGTGCCTTGCTCAACACGGTCAACAATGCGCTCAACAATGGCGGCTCGCTGGAAGCATCGACCCTGGCCGGGCCCCGTTTCCTGGGCATTGCTGCTGCTGTGTATGACCGAGTGGAGTAGCCAACGGTGGTGAAAATTCCGCGACGCAATAGAAGCCCTCGCAAGAGCTCCTTTCTGCTGGAACTCACCCAGCGCATCCCGCCCGGCTGGCTGGTTGCGATTGTTTTCTCTGGGGTCATCGGCTCATTTGCGCTGCTCATTGCATTTGCAAGCCTCTTTGTGCCTCCGCAGAGCAGCAGCGAAGCCGCGCAATGCCGTCAGCGCTGCCTGCCCCGGGCCGGCGTTATGCAGGATGACAAGGATTACCCCATGTCCGCCAGAGGCCAGTACCGAAAGGTATGCAGGTGCAACTGATGCCCGCACAGGCTTCCCGGGCCGTATCGGGGGTTCAGGGTAAGAGGGTATGTCCGACGTGACTGCGCACGGCACTCGCCAATAATCCGGTACCCTCCACCGCCAGCCAACACGCCATGGACCTTGCGCTTTCCCCTCCGCCGGATGACGTGAGCATCCTCACCGCGCTGGCCGACCCCCGGCGCCTGGCCGCCGTGCAGCGCACGGGCCTGCTCGACAGCCCGCCCGAAGAGAACTTCGACCGCCTCACCCGCCTGGCCTCTCGGCTCACGGGGGCGCCGGTGGTCTTTGTCTCGCTGCTGGACCAGGGGCGCGATTACCACAAGAGCCTTGTCAGCCCCGTTGCAGAGGCACCCGGCAGCAGCCGCGTGCGCATGGGCCGCACCTTCTGCCACTACGTGGCCGTGACCAAGGTGCCCCTGGTGATCGAAGACGCCACGCTGCTGCCTGTGTTTCGTGACGTGCCCAGCGTCAAGGCCATGGGCGTGCGCGCCTATGCCGGCGTGCCGCTGCTCACGGAAGAGGGCGACACCCTGGGCACCTTTTGCGCCATCGACTTTGTGCCCAAGCACTGGACCGAGCAGGATATCGACGTGCTCACCGAGTTCGCCCACTCCGCCCTGCGCGAGATCCGCCTGCGCATGGCCCTGCAGCACGCCGATGCCGTCAACCAGCAGCTGGTGGAGCAGATCCAGCGCGTGGACGAGCTGAACATGAAGCTCGAAGAGCTCGCCATCACCGACCCCCTGACCGGCCTGCGCAACCGCCGCGCCTTCGACAGCCACATGGCACAGGAGCTGGCCGTCGTGCAGCGCCGCGGCACGCCGCTGAGCCTGCTCATGCTCGACGTGGACCACTTCAAGCGCGTCAACGACACCCTGGGTCATGATGGCGGCGATCGCGTGCTGCAGGCCATTGCCGGCCACCTGAAGGCCTGCGCCCGCACGGTGGACGTGGTGGCCCGCGTGGGCGGTGAAGAGTTCGCCGTCATCCTGCCCAGCACTGGCGAGGCCGGTGCCCGCGAAGTCGGCGAGCGCATGCGCCAGGCCGTGGAAAACGGCCCATGGGACGAGATGCCCGTGACCATCAGCGTGGGCGTTGCCACGCTGGTGGATGGCGAAGATGCCGAACGCATCTACGGGCGCGCAGATGCCGCGCTGTACGCGGCCAAGCAGGCGGGGCGCAACCGGGTGCAGCAGGCGTAAGGCCAGTCGTCACCGGGGAGGCGGACGGCGGCCCCATTCCGCCCGCGCCGTTCATCCCGCGTTCATCTTCTGCTCATGCCCTTGTCATCTGGCATTCAGGCCGCGTCCATACCGCTTTGGTGAACTGTAGGTCTCCCAGGCAGCCACCCGGCAGCTGGGGGGACCAACCATTTCAACCAGAGAAAACCATGAAAACATCCATCTGTATCGCCGTCGCCAGCCTCCTGGTGGGCGCAGCTGTTTTGCCTGCCGCCGCCAAGGGCCCGGTCGTCAACCACGCCATCTCTGAAGGCGAGGTGCTGGCGGCCCAGCAGGCCTGGTGCAAGGCGCTGGTCGACATCAGCACCACCAACACCGCCAGCGGCCCGGTGGCGGCCAAGGCGCTGGCCGAGAAGGTGATCGACGCCGCCTACGGCTACCAGATGGGCGCCGTGCTGTTCAAGCCGACCCTGACCACCACGCCCCAGACCTTCCGCACCACCCGCGAGGGCGCGCTGGCCTATTTCGTGGGCGGCAACCCCGCCTACCCCAAGGACACGGGTTTTGCCCTCAAGGGCTGGACCCAATGCGAGATTGCCAATGCCGCCGTGTTCATCGCCGGTGACTCGGCCAACACCATGGGCAACGTGATGTTCACCGACAAGGCCGGCAAGGTGACCACGGTCGACAAGACCTGGGCCTTCGTCAAGGATGACGCGGGCAAGCTGCGCATCGTGGTGCACCACTCGTCGCTGCCGTTCACCGGCAATTGATGGGTGGCGGGGCCAGGTACCCGCGCCCCGCGCCCGGCCTGGCAGGCGCACCGCCGGCGCGCCTGCCAGGCTTCATAATCCGAGCCTCCCGACCAGGCCTTTCGCCCCCATGTACCGCGCACGACTCTCCCTGGCCTTTGCCGCCCTGGTGGCCCTGGTCTGCATCCAGGCCGCCTTTGTGTACTGGGGCGCCAACCGCGTCAATGACTACGCCCAGCACAGCCGGCTGGCCAGCGACATCCAGGCCGAGCTGCTGGACCTGTCTGCCAACAAGCAGCGCCTGCGCGTGTGGGCCATGCAGCGCCTGATGAACACCGATGCCCAGCCCGAGCAGCGCGAGCGCCTGGTGGCCTGCATGGTTGCCAGCGCCGCCAACCTCGACGACCTGGTGCGGCGCGACCTGGCGCTGTGGACCGAGCTGGTGCGCCGCGAGGGCGTCAGCATGCCCGCCGAAGTGCCCCAGCTCGTGGGCGTGACCGAGCTGCTGCGCGACAACATCCAGGCGGTGGAGGCGCGGCTGGCGCAACTGGTGCCGCTGGAGCAGGGCGCCGACTTTCCCGCCCTGTGGGGCGAGCTCACCCAGGTGTTCGACATGGCGCGCGGGCGCGACCTGCGCGAGCTGATCAACGGCGCCATCGCGCACCAGCGCGCGGCCGTGCCGGTGGCGCGTGCCGCCACCGAGCGCGGGCTCGATGTGCTGCGTGCGCAGGCCATCGGCATGGCCCTCATCACGCTGGTGGTGGCCGTGGTGCTGGCGCTGCACCTCAAGGGGCGCCTGCAGCGCCCGCTGGACCGGCTGCTCGAAGGCACGCAGGCCCTGCAGGCCGGCGCGCTGGACCACCGCGTGGCCACCGGCTCCAACGACGAGTTCGACCGCGTGGCCCAGCACTTCAACGCCATGGCGGCCGAGCTGCAGCAGCACCGCGCGCGCGCCGACGCCGCGCGCCGCGGGCTCGAAGACGCCGTGCAGGCCCGCACCCAGGAGCTGAGCGCCGCGCACGACACCTTGCAGCGCCTGGACCAGCGCCGCCGCCAGCTGTTTGCCGACCTGGGCCACGAGCTGCGCACCCCCGCTACCTCTATCCGCGGCGAGGCCGAGATCGCGCTGCGCGGCGGCGACAAACCGGCCGACGAATACCGCCAGACCCTGGCACGCATCGTGGGCGGGGTGGACCAGCTCACCCGCGTGATCCACGACCTGCTGCTCATCGCCAAGGCCGAGGCCGACCAGTTGGTGATGCACCCGGCCCCGGTGGACCTGCGCGCCTTGTTGGGCGACGCCGCAGAGCAGGGCGCCGCCCTGGGCGCTGAACAGGGCGTGCAGGTGCAAATGCTGGACGACCCCGAAGAGGGGTGCGATGGCAGCGGCGCACTGCCCACCGGCCTGGTCACCGTGCTGGCCGACGCCGACCGCCTGCGCCAGGCGCTGGTGATCGTGCTCGACAACGCGGTGCGCTATTCGGCGCGCGGCACCACCGTGCGCATCGGCCTGCAGGGCATGGCCGGGGCGAGTGGGGTGAGTGGGGTGAGTGGGGCGGTTCAGGTCGCGGTAGTGGTGCGCGACGAGGGCATTGGTATCGATGCGGACGAACTGCCCCGCGTGTTCGAGCGCTTTGTGCGCGGGCGCCGGGCGCGCGCCCACCGGGCCGACGGCACGGGCATCGGCCTGTCCATCGCCCAGGCCATCGTGCAGGCGCACCAGGGCCGCGTCGATATTGCCAGCGTGCCGCAGCAGGGTACGGTGGTGCGCATCGTGCTGCCGTTGGTGGCGGCCTCACCACCCGGCGCCGCGCAGGCCGCAGGCATGCAGCCGAGGGTGCTGGCATGAATAACCAGATCCTGGTGGTGGAAGACGATGCGCGCGTGGCCGACTTTCTGGTGCGCGGCCTCAAGGCCGAGGGCTACCGCGTGGAGCTGGCCCGCACCGGGCCCGAAGGCCTGGCCCTGGCGCGCAGCGCCGAGCCCGGCGTGCTGTTGCTGCTGGACCTGATGCTGCCCGGCCTGAGCGGGCTGGAGCTGTGCCAGACCCTGCGCGCCGAAGGCCGCCACATGCCCATGCTGATGCTCAGCGCGCTGAGCAACACCGAAGACAAGGTCAACGGCCTGCGCCTGGGTGCGGACGACTACCTCACCAAGCCCTTTGCCTTCGAAGAACTGCTGGCCCGCATCGAGGCCCTGCTGCGCCGGGGCCGCGAGCAGCGCCCGCGCGCCAGCACCCTGCAGGTGGCCGACCTGGTGCTGGACCTGGAGCGCATGCAGGCCAGCCGCGCCGGCCAGCCCATCGCGCTCACCGCCCGCGAGCTGGCCTTTCTGGAACTGCTGATGAGCGCGCCGGGCCGCGTGTACAGCCGCGAACGCATCCTCTCCAACGTCTGGGGCACCAACGAAGATCCGCTGACCAACGTGGTCGACGTCTACGTGCGCCGCCTGCGCAGCAAGATCGACGAGGGCCACGCGCTGGCCCTGATCAAGACCGTGCGCGGCTTTGGCTACCGGCTGGACGCGACGGCGGATTGATCCTGGCCTGCGGTTGCTGGTTCAGGTGGACAACGAGCCAAACCGTCAGCCAGGGCGATGCGGCCAGCGCCACCAGGTTGGCCCAAACAGACAGCTTCATGGGGCTGCGTGCGTAGACCGCCCCCAGAAAATGCAGCAGCCCCAGCGCGCAGACCCCGATGGCCGCCGCGCATGCCGCAGCGGGTCGTTGTGCGGGTGCCACCAGCGCGCAGAGAAACACCGCCATCAGGCCGGGCATCGATGCCCCGCCAATGTCCAGCACCAGGCGGGCGGCCAGCAGCAGGCCGCATCTCACGCTGACAGGGTCACTGCCGTAGCCTGCCAGCGGCGGCGGGCAAGCCGCCATGGGGGTGTGTGCGAAGACCCACCACATCCAGCAGCCGAGCAGCACTGCGCCGACGAACACAACGGGCAGGGCGCACCAGCGAAGCCCGGTTTTCAGATAGTGCATAGCTTCTTGTAGAGAACGAACGGTGCGCCAGTGTTGCCCCGTTCTGTGAGGCCTGTATGAAGTGCTGGTCCGCGCTATGCTCTCCAAGGCACATGCCACTGGCGGCCACTGCAAGACCGCCCTGGCTCGCCGATCACCCCACCTGGCTTGCATGACACCTGACCACACCACTGCGCCCCCCGGCGCCGACTTCCCCTTCTACAACGGCCAGCCCGTGGCGCTGGGTGCGCGCCAGTGGTGCTTCATCCTGCTGGCCTTGGCGGCGGCCTATGGAGCGCTGTACATCCCCGCCATGGTGGCGTGGCGCGTGTCTGGCGGGTGGGCTGCCGTGGTCCCGGCCCTCGTGTTCCCGCTGTTGCCGCTGCTAGCACTCAGGGCGGTGGCGGGGCCGCAGTGGCAGGTGCTGTTCAGGCGCATGGGCTGGCGCGACCTGGGGCTGGCCGTCGGCCTGGTGTTCCTCAGCATCGGTGTGACGGTGGCCGTCGCCCTCATCGTCGCGCACTTCTTCGGCGCCGTGCCCAATCCCGTGATCAAGGCACTGGCCGGCATGGGCACGAAAGAAAAGCTGGTCTTCATGGCCAGCACCATCCCGCACCTCATTGGCGAAGAGATCCTCACCGTGCTGCCCTTCCTGGCGCTGCTCACCTGGCTGGCCGGCCCGCTGCGCTGGCCACGGCGCCGGGCCATAGCAGGCGCTTGGGTGTTGGCGTCGGTGCTGTTCGGCGCCCTGCACCTGCCCACTTACGGCTGGAACGTGGCGCAGAGCCTGATCATCATCAGCACCTCGCGCGCGGTGCTGTGGCTGGCCTACCTGCGCACCAAGAACCTGTCGGTCGCTGCCCTGGCGCACATCCTCAATGACTGGTTGCTGCTGGGCTTTGTGCTGGTGCTGGGGGCCGTGATCGGCTGAGCAGGGTCAGCACCGCACCCTGGGCGATGGCCGCACCGCCTGCGCCACGAGCAAGGCCGCAAGCCAAGGCGACGCTGCGCTGGTCACGCCCACGGCGACGACCAGGGCCGCAGGCCGCAGGCTGTGCGTACTGACCAGCATGTACAGCAACGCCAGGGCGCTGGTACCGATGGCGGCGATGCGTGCGGTAGTCACCTTGTTCGCGGGCGCCATGGCGGCGCACAGCAGCACGGGCAGGGCGCCCGTGAGGGCCGCGCCAACGATGTCCTTGGCCAGGTAGACCACCAGGGGCCAACTGCATTTCTTGTCGCCGCTGGCGCCGCCGTACCAGACCAGGTCGGGCGGGCAACGGGCCAGCGAGAAGTCGCCGAGCTTCAGCCACAGCCAGATGCCCAGGCCCATGGCGCCGGCGAAGACGAAGGGTTGGGCGGCGCGGCGCAGCGGGTGGGGTACGAGGTTCATTGGGGGCGTATACAACGGGTGCACGGGCATGTGCATGCCGAGTGTTGCCCACGGCGGTGAGGCCAGTGTGAAGTGTCAGTCCTCCGAAATGTTTTTTAATGCGCTTTCTACCGCACCCTGCCCGTACCCCCATGACCCTTGCGCAGACCCCCGCAGCCACGCCTGGCGGCGCGGACTTCCCCTTCTACAACGGCCGGCCGCTCGCCCTGGGTGCGGGCCGCTGGTGCGTGCTGCTGCTGGGCGCAGCGC
Organism: Acidovorax sp. A1169; assembly: GCF_030704685.1. Lineage (GTDB taxonomy): Bacteria > Pseudomonadota > Gammaproteobacteria > Burkholderiales > Burkholderiaceae_C > Acidovorax. Next base: position 397,976 of record NZ_JAUZDX010000003.1, on the reverse strand, counting down.
TGGGCTTTGCCGCGCTCTACCTGCCCATGCCTGCAGCCTGGGGGGGCTGGGGATCGATGGTGCCGGCCATCCTGTTCCCGCTGCTGCCCTTGCTGGCGCTGCGGGCGGTGGCCGGGCCGCACTGGCAGGTGCTGTTCAGGCGCGTGGGCTGGCGCGACGTGGGCCTGGCCCTGGGCGTGGCGCTGCTCAATATTGCGGTGACCGTGTTGGTGGCCCTGCTGGTCGACCGCCTGTTTGGCGAGGGCACATCCAACCCCGCGTTCGGCGCACTCGGGCACATGGACACGGGCGAGCGCGTGGCCTTTTTTGCGCGCACCATACCCCAGCTCGTCGGCGAGGAAATCATCACCGTGCTGCCCTTCCTCGCCGTGCTCGGCTGGTTGTCGGGCCCGCTGGGCCTCAGCCGGGGCCAGGCCATCGTGGGGGCCTGGCTGGTGTCTGCGCTGATCTTCGGCGCCCTGCACCTGCCCACCTATGGCTGGAACGTGGCGCAGTGCCTGCTGGTGATCGGCTCGGCGCGGCTGGTGCTGTCGCTGGCCTACCTGCGCACCAAGAACCTCACGGTGTCGGCCATGGCCCACATCGCCAATGACTGGCTGCTTTTTGCCGGGGGCATGGTGCTGGGTAGTGCCGTCGGCGCCTGAGCGGCCATCTTGGTACGCGACGTGCGGCCCATCTTGGCCCTGCAGCGCGCTCTTGTTCTTCGTTGCCTTACCATCCCATGCGACCTGCAGATTGCCTGCAGCGCAATGCATGCGCGTGCACCGGGCTGCAGAACACAATGACAAGGAAAAGATGCCATGGGCGCGTATGACTATGATTTGTTCGTGATCGGCGGGGGCTCCGGCGGCGTGCGCGCCGGCCGCGTGGCCGCATCGCTCGGCAAGCGCGTGGCCGTGGCCGAGGAGCACCGCTTTGGCGGCACCTGCGTCATCCGTGGCTGTGTGCCCAAGAAGCTGTTCGTCTACGCCTCGCAGTTCCACGAGCACTTCGAGGACGCTGCGGGCTACGGCTGGCAGGTGGGTACGCCCACGTTCGACTGGAAGGCGCTCATCGCCGCCAAGGACAAGGAGATCGCCCGGCTCGAAGGTCTGTACCGCCGTGGCCTGGACACCAACGGCGCCGAGATCATCGACAGCCGCGCCGAGCTGGTCGACGCCCACACCGTGCGCCTGGTGGCCAGCGGCAAGACCGTCACTGCCGAACGCATTGTCATCGCCACGGGCGGTGCACCCAACCCGCATGCTGCGCTGCCGGGGCACGAGCTGTGCATCTCGTCCAACGAGGCCTTCGACCTGCCGCAGCTGCCGCGCGCCATCCTGATCGCCGGCGGCGGCTACATCGCCGTCGAGTTCGCCAACATCTTCCATGGCCTGGGCGTTCAGGTCACGCTGATCTACCGTGGCCAGGAAATCCTCTCGCGCTTTGACCACGACATGCGCCAGGGCCTGCACAAGGCCATGGTGGACAAGGGCATCCGCATCCTGCTCACCGATGTCATCGAGAACGTGGCCCAGGTGGAGGGTGGCGGCGGCCTCATCGCCACGACGAAGAACGGCGAAACCATCGCCGTCGACACCGTCATGCTGGCGCTGGGCCGCGACCCCAACACCCGCGGCCTGGGGCTGGAGGCGGCCGGCGTTGCCATGGACGAGCGCGGCGCCATCATCGTCGACGCGTACTCGCGCACCAACGTGCCCAGCATCTGGGCGCTGGGCGACGTGACCAACCGCGTGCAGCTCACGCCCGTGGCGATCCACGAGGCCATGTGCTTCATCGACACCGAGTACCGGGGCAAGCCCACCGTACCCGACCACGACCTGATCGCCACCGCCGTGTTCTCGCAACCCGAGATCGGCACCGTAGGCCTGTCGGAGGAAGATGCCGCCCAACGCTACGCCGAGGTCGAGGTCTACCGCGCCGAGTTCCGCCCAATGAAGGCCACGCTGTCCGGCCGCGCGGAAAAGACGATCATGAAGCTCGTCGTCGATGCCGCCAGCCGCAAGGTGCTGGGCGCCCACATCCTCGGCCACGACGCGGGCGAGATGGTGCAACTGTTGGGCATATCGCTCAAGGCCGGCGTCACCAAGGACGATTTCGACCGCACCATGGCCGTACACCCCACGGCGTCGGAAGAGCTGGTGACCATGTACCAGCCGAGCTACCGCTTGAGGGATGGGCGACGGGTCTGATGGGCTGCGGCGCAGGGCGGGGGCACTCCACGGCTTTGCAGTCAGCCTTGGCTTTTGCACAGGACTGCAATCGTGAGGAGTGCATGCATCAGATGCGCGTCACGGGCCGATGATGCATGACCTGCCCAGCTGTGACCCGCCGCAAGGGCACCAAATCCGATTGAATGCTGCGCTGTTCGAGCGCGTGCTGGTGTGCTTGCAAACCATTCGGTAGCCGTTTGTGAGTAGTACATGCTGGCCGCAGACGCCGGCATCCGGAGCCCCCGATGGAGAGATTCCTCAAGTCGATGCACAAGCGGCTTATTGAATGTCGGGCATGCAGCATATGCAAGCGCTGTCGAGGTGATTGTGCGGGCCCATCATGTTGACCGTTGTTCCAATCGAGCTTTGACTGCTCCCATTGTTAACAACTGTCCAAACCACATTCTCCACAAAGCGGCTATTGATTTTTTCACCTACACTTGGTTTCAAATTGCATCGTTGCGACTGCGTTTTCCATATGCCCCAGTGAGTTTTTTCGCAACCGGCCACCTCAGTTGCATCAAAACTGACGAAAAGTGCGAGGCATTTTTCTGGTCGCCAGCCCGCGGTATCTCGATCTGCAAGTCAGATTCGCGATCCTGCCCTTGATGCCAGAAGCGAAGGAGAGTCAAAGTGTCAGCAGCCGCGTTACCCCCCAATGAATCTGACCGCGTTCGGTCGTTGTCTGCGCTTGGAGTCCTGGACTCAGCGCCTGAGCGCGAGTTTGATGCGCTGGTGCAGGCGGCAGCGCTGGTGTGCGGTGTGCCCATTTCCCTCATCAGCCTGATTGACACCAATCGCCAGTGGTTCAAGGCGAATGTCGGGCTTCCAGGGGTCACCGAGACCCCCCGCGAGGTGGCCTTTTGCGCACACGCAATATTGGAAGATGGAATCTTCGAAGTGCCCGATGCGACGCTTGATCCTCGCTTTTCTGGCAACGCGCTGGTTACAGGCGCCCCCGATATCCGATTCTATGCAGGCGCCACGCTGCGCCTGCGCGACGGGTCCCATGCGGGCACTTTGTGTGTCATCGACCGCCAACCCCGCAAGTTGGACGCGCAGCAGCGCGAGATGCTTGGCCATCTGGCAGTGGCCGCTGTCCAGGCCCTGGAAGGCCGGCGTGCGTTGCTCGCCGAGCGCGAACTGCGCGAAGTAGCCACGCGCGCAGCGGTTGTGCTGCACAACAGCTTGGATGCCATCGTCACTCTGTCGATGGACGGCAAGGTTACCCACTGGAACGCTGCTGCGAAGCGCCTGTTTGGGTACAGTCCTTCCGAGATGCTGGGACAGTCCGTAACGAAGCTGGTGCCGCCCCATCTGGCCGTCGCAGAAGGCGACTGGAAGGCCAAGCTGAGCAAATCGTTGAATGGTTTCAACTATCAAACCAGCCGGATGCACCGAACTGGCCATCCAATAGCTGTTTCGATTAGCCTGGCGCCGATTCGCAATGCCTTTGGTGAGCTGACGGGTGCAACCGAGATCATCCGTGATATCCGGGAACAAGTGCGCGCTGCTGAAGTTCTGGCCGACAGTGAGGCCCGTTTCAAGGCCCTCAGCGAGGTGTCGCCATTGGGGGTATTCGCCGCTGATTCACATGGTGCCTGCACCTACACCAACGGTCGCTGGCAAGGCATCTACGGGCTTACGTCTGAGCAAAGCCTGGGCGATGGCTGGGCAACAACCTTGCACCCAGATGATCGTGCGTCCGTGTTTGCCGAGTGGCAGCGCACGGCAGCATCGGGTGTCGAGTTCGACATGGAGTTCCGAATTCTGCGCCCCGACGGGCAAACGCGCACTGTGCGCTCGCGCGCCAGAGGCCATGTGGGCAGTGATGGACATGTGACAGGCTATGCGGGCGCTGTCGAAGACGTCACCGAGCAGCGGGCCACAAGTTTGAAGCTGGTGACCAGTGAGCTGCGTCTGCGCCGCTTGTACGAGTCAACGCCTGCAATGCTGCACTCGATCGATCCCAAAGGCCATCTTGTGACGGTGACAGGCCATTGGCTGGACACCCTTGGCTACACGCGAGAAGAAGTGATCGGGCGCCCATCCACCGACTTCCTCACGCAAGCTTCAAGACAACACGCCAAATCCATTTTGCCGCGGTTCTTTGAGCAGGGGCGTTGCGACGATGTGCCTTACCAGATGGTGTGCAAGAACGGCAGCATCATCGACGTCCTGTTGTCGGCCGTGCTTGAGCGTGACGCTGCAGGCCAGCCGCTGCGCAGCATGGCTGTTGTAAGGGACGTCACCGAGCGGCTGCGCGTGGAGCGAGCGTTGCACGAAGAGCGGTTCCGGTTGGCGTCCATCATCGAGGGGACATCTGCCGGCACCTGGGAGTGGAATGTCCAGACTGGAGAAGTCAAGGTCAATGAGCGCTGGGCCAATATCCTCGGGTGGTCGCTGAAAGACCTTGGTGCGGTAAGCAACCAGTTCAGGGCCGATATTGCTCACCCCGACGAGCTGGCGCAAACTCGACAGCTGTTGCGAGACCACTTTGGCGGTCGCCGTGATGTTTATGTGGCGGAGATCAGGTTGCGCCGGCGCGATGGCAGTTGGGTCTGGGTAGAGGATCGTGGGCGCCTCATGACACGCACGCCGGATGGACGCCCAGAGTGGGTATTCGGAATACATGTGGATATCACCGAACGCAAGCGCCAGGAAGAGGCGCTGCGCAAAAGCGAGCAATTGCTGAACCGCACCGGCGAAGTTGCCGGCGTGGGCGGCTGGGAGCTGGATCTACTGACGGGTGTGTTGGCTTGGTCGGCCCAGACGCACCGAATCCATGGTGTACCCCCCGGCTACCGGCCGGTGTTGTCAGATGCCATCAACTTCTACGCACCCGAGGCACGTCCGGTTCTCCAGGCCGCAATCAACCGGGCAATGGACACCGGGGAGGGCTGGGATCTCGAGCTGCCCTGCTTCAAGGCGACCGGAGAGCAAATCTGGGTGCGCGCAGTGGGGGCTGCCGAATGCGACGGCGGCAAGCCAGTCAGACTTTCTGGGGCACTCCAGGACGTCACAGCACTGCGCAATCTCTCCAGGGAACTTGCTGCGCAGCATGAGCTACTGCGGGTTACGCTTCAATCCATCGGTGACGCTGTCATCACCACCGACGCCTCCGGCACGGTGACGTGGCTGAATCCGGTGGCCGAACGCATGACGGGCTGGCTCAATTCGGAGGCCAAGGGTCGTGCGGTTGATCAGGTTTTTCACATAGTCCACGAAGAGACCCGCAGGCCTGCGGAGAATCCTGTCGGCATCTGCCTGCAGCAGGGCAAGGTGGCTGGCTTGGCAAACAATACCGTACTGATCTCGCGCAATTGCGAGGAATTCGGCATTCAGGATTCAGCCTCACCCATTCGCAATGATCGTGGTGAAATGCTGGGTGTGGTCCTTGTATTCCACGACGTGACCGAGCAGCGCCGCATGAGTGGTGAGATGAGCTACCGTGCCACGCACGATGCTTTGACGGGACTGGTCAACCGCGCCGAGTTCGAGACCCGGCTGCGCCGAACGTTGAACAAGGCGCATGAGGATCGTAGCGAACATGCGCTTTTGTTCATCGACCTGGACCAATTCAAGCTGGTCAATGATGCCTGCGGCCACTCGGTGGGCGACCAACTGCTGCAGCAGGTAAGCAGGCTGCTGGGCGAGACCGTTCGCGCGCGCGACACGCTGGCCAGGCTGGGCGGTGACGAGTTTGCGGTGATTCTTGAAAACTGCTCGACTGAGCAGGCGCAGCGAGTGGCGCAGCAGATCTGCGAGCGCATGGATGACTTTCGCTTCATGCACGATGAACGGCGCTTTCGCATTGGTGCCAGCATCGGCCTCGTTCCCTTGGACAGCCGCTGGGGCACTACCTCTGCAGTCATACAGGCCGCTGACACCTCATGCTATGCGGCCAAGGAAGCCGGCCGCAACCGGGTGCACGCCTGGTTCGATACCGACCAGGCCATGCGCGCACGCCACGGCGAGATGCAATGGGCTGCGCGTCTGGAACAGGCCTTGGACGAGAGTCGCTTTGTGCTCTATGCGCAGCGTCTTGAAGCCCTCGACCAACAGTCCCACGGCCTGCATGCCGAAGTGCTGCTTCGCATGATAGACACAGACGGAAGTGTGGTGCAACCCGGTGCCTTTTTGCCGGCCGCCGAGCGGTTTCACTTCGCCTCGCGGATCGACCGATGGGTTTTGCGCCATTCCATAGACACGCTGAGTTCACTGACGAGCCTTTCACCCGTCGATACCTTGTGCGTCAATCTGTCGGGGCAGTCCATCGGCGATAGAGCTTTTCACCGCCAGGCCATTGACACTTTGACCGCTGCGGGACATGAAGTGTGCAAGCGGCTTTGTCTGGAGATCACGGAGACTGCAGCTGTCACCAACATGGCTGACGCCGCGATATTCATTGATCAAGTTCGTGCGTTGGGTGTGCGGATCGCGCTTGACGATTTCGGCGCTGGAGCATCGTCGTTCGGCTACCTGAAAAACCTCAAAGTCGACTTTCTCAAAATCGATGGGCAGTTCATCCGTGACCTCATCGATGATCCGCTTGACGATGCTGCCGTGCGATGCTTCGTTGATGTGGCGCGAGTGGTGGGTGTCAAAACAGTCGCCGAGTTCGTCGACCGATCCGAATTGCTTGATCGGGTGCGCGAAATCGGCATCGACTTTGCGCAGGGCTTTCTGCTGCACAGGCCAGAGCCCATACAGTTGGTACTGGGCATTCTTCAGCCTGGACCGGTGGTGGAGGTCTTTAACGAGGAGCAGGCGCAGCAGAAGGTCTCCAAGCGAAACGCTCAAAAACCCAGGATCGTTAGGTAGTACCGACAAGCCCAGTGTGGGTACCTGGGCGCCGGGCGTGCTGTCCGGCCAGGCCGGTTTTGCAACGAGGTCGACTGCCCAAAGCGGGGCGGTTGGCGCGCTTGGAGTTTTTTTGCTCTATTGCCCTATGCGTATTGTGCCAGGCCGTGGCCGAATGACCAGTTCTCCTTGGCCACTTCGACCAGGCTGATGAACACATCGTCCGGCCGCAAGCCGGGGCTCTCGCCCAGCAATTTGGCGATGCGCTGGTACAGCGCCTTCTTCTGCTCCAGCGTGCGCGTGTTGTTGGCGGTGATCTGGATAAATACCAGATCATCACTGCGCGCTACCCCCATGTAGGTGGGGTTGTAGCTGAAGTTGGCCGCATCGTGCTCGGTGATGACCATGAACTTGTCATCCTCGGGCACATTGAAGGTCTCGCGCATGGCCTGGTACAGGCTGTCGCAAAGGGCCTGGCGGTAGGCCTCGGGTTTGCCGGAGCGCATGGCGATGTGAAGCAGGGGCATATCGGTCAACTCTGTAAAGTGGTGATGGCGCCATGCTAATCATCACGGTTTGTTATTGCAATTTATACCAGTGATAATGGTTGCATATGGCCAAAGACGCGCAGCAACCGCAGCCCCAGCAACAACACCGCCCCCTCGACCTCGATGCTGTCGAAGCCTTCGTACGCATTGCCGAGCTGGGCAGCTTTACCCGCGCGGCCGAGGCCATGCAGACCACCCAGGCAGCAGTGAGCCTAAAACTCAAGCGCCTGGAAGACCGCCTCGGCTGCCGCCTCATCGAGCGCACCCCGCGCCATGTCGAGCTGTCGGCACGCGGCGCGGCCTTTCTGGCACCCGCACGCGAACTGCTCGCCGTACACCAGCGCACCCTGGCCACCTTTGCCGAGCAACGCGACCGCGAGCGCATTGCCATCGGCATCAGCGACCACGTGGCCGGGCCCGACCTGCCCGCCCTCATAGCCCGCATGAACGCACACGACCCGGGCCTCGTGATCGAGATCCGCATCGGCTCATCGGGCGATCTGCTCCAGGCCTACGACCGGCGCGAACTCGACGTAGCGATCGTGCGCTTTCACGCCGACCGCAGCGATGGCGAGGTGCTGGCCGAAGAGCTCTTTGGCTGGTTCGCTGCGCCCACATGGCAGCACCGCGCGGGCGAGCCACTGCCCATCGTCACGCTCGCTGAGCCTTGCGGTGTGCGGGTGATGGCCAGCCAGTTGCTCGACGAGGCTGGTGTGCCCTGGAGCGAGGCGTTTGTGGGGGGCGGGGTGGCGGCTGTGTCAGCGGCTGTCATTGCCGGCCTGGGCGTGGCGGCGCTGGCTGCGCGCATGCTTCCACTGGGGGCGGTGGATGTGGGTGCGCGGCTGGAGTTGCCGGCGTTGCCGCGGCTCCCGGTGGTGCTGCATTCGCGGGTGCGGGGTGGGCGGGGGAGGGAGGCTGTGGGGGTGTTGGGGCTGGCGTTTGGGGGGTAGTGCGGCAAGTCCGGCAAATGCTGCTGGCGCTATGGTTTCCTATACCGACAAACGCTGCAAAGCCAACTCACCGGCCCCATTGGTGGCGTGCATGCAACTCAAATCGGTGAACCGTCTCCCCCATTTGGGTGGAATGCGCAACGCAGCGTATGGACGGCCATGCCCGAGATCATTCGTCCTCTCGGCGTCGTTCATTTCGTACGGCAGAATGCTCCCACAAAATGATAGGGAGGGCTGTGCGATCTTTCGGCGCTACTTTCTGCACCGTCGATGGTGAACTGGTTGGTCGCTGGGACATGTCGGTGTCCAGGCCCTCCGCCAAGTGGCTTGAATACTGCGAAGAGATCTTGGCGGCAGGAATTTAACGTCCAGCATATGCAAAATCACACAGTGGGGTTTCATCAATCCGCCGGTGGAAAAATAACTACTCAAGTCGGGCCATGGAATTTTACACGATGGCCTTTGGAAATTTTGGGGAAATGCAGGTCATTTTTCGAATGGTCGACCATCGTGCTAGATACGACCAGAAATGCCCACATCTTCTGAAGGCGATCAGCATGGATATTTATTTGGGTGACGGCGTGGGGCCGGAGTGCTACTGACAGCACATTTCCTGTGGAATGGCGAGCAGGTTGCTCGATCAAGTCCGATTTCACGAATTTCAAGGAGTCAAGAGGAATGAAATTTCTAAGGGTTGTTGGTTTTCTAATATGCTCGATGTGTTTGGGAACGCTTGCTGCGCAAGGTACATCCCCTTCTATTGCGCCAATTGACTATGGTATCAAGGGGATCGGAGCCTTGAGCCCTGATCAGAGTCGTGCTTTGTTGAACTGCTATCTTGCCGGAGACGCAGCCACAAAGATAGTCGAACTCCGCGGCGAAGGAAAGAGCAGCGATGAAATCATCAAGCACTATGAAAAATCGGTGGATAAGGGTTGGATGAAGCTCATCCATGACGTGCTGCCCTTTGTCGTCAAAGACAATCCACCAGCATCGACTCAAGTCGAATATGGGAGCAATTTCTATGGGAAGTGCTTGGATGAGGATCTGAACGAAAAAGCCCTGCAGGTGGCGTTGTACTGCTACAGGTTGAATCAGTTCTCATTGCTGGCGTTTAGTTTCCGGAGTATCGGAGATCCGATGGAGGCCGCTTATACAAAGATGCCTGTTCATGAAAAAGTTAAATTGGTTACTGACGAACTTCTGATGCGAGCCAAAAAAACTGACAAATCCAAAGAAGTGCAATTTCGAGCGCAGACGTATTACGGGTGCCTGGGGCATCCGGAAATAAATCCGATGGCTCCAAGATAAGTAAGCGTGCGGTGAATATACTTTCGGCTGGAGCGAAGGGGCAGGCATCACGGCCAAGGCGCTCCTGGCGAGCAGGCTCATAAGGCACCCGTGTATATCAACTTGTCCAGCCCTGGCATGACGGTCCAAAAAACCCTACATGACAGCGTAGGAGAGGCCACCAACGCTGAGCGCTCGCAAGAACTGCGGATTGTCTAGGAGCGAGCCCAGCCTTACCAATCGCCTGTACAGCCCCTTCTTGTACCCCCATGGCGTTGAGAACCATAGGCAGAGAGCCCTCCAAGGAGGGCGGCGATCAGTCTTAACCTCCACAATAGACTGGCGCAGATCTGGGCTACCCGGTGAATTGCCGACTACATCAAAATTGGGACACATAATGAACTACGACGCTCTTCACACACAGCTCGGACGCTTTGTGCTGAAGTTTCAAACGGTAGAGGCTGCAATGGTCGAACTGACCGTGCAGATTGTGAATGCGGACTCAGAGTACGTGGCGACCCTCGTAGCGGAGTTGGAGTTCAATGCGAAGGCGCGGGCGCTTGATGTTATCTACACACGCCATGCCCAGATCTTTGGCTTGTCTGAAAAAATCCCGCACGCGGAGTTTCATAAGCTAATGGTCAGAATTCAGAAGCTCGCCACGCGACGCAACGATCTCGTTCATTCGTTTTACAACCTTCTGATCACCGCTGATGGTGAGGAAGCTTTGGCGCGTACCCCTACGCGATTGAGGCCAAGTGATGGTGTGAGGGAACAAGAAGGAGAAGACATACTTCCAGATAAACTTGAGGCGGAGATTGCGGAGATGGGATTGATCCTCAATCCACCGAACTTAAGCCAATCTACCCCTTGTAAGCCATATGCGAATGCGGCTTCACATGGCGCCTGGGTCTGGGCTGAGATCGGCCCGCCACCCGGCGCACCAGATTCTTGCCCGGCAACGCAATCGCCTCTGCAATCAAGTCCTGAATGACCAGCAGCGCACGCGCTAGCCAACGCCGTATCACGAGCGTTGCGTATGCGGGGCGGCGTCCGGTAGCGCCTTGACGGGGCCGCTGTTCAGTCCAGCGCCACTGCCAGCAAGCGCGAAGCGCACGCCGGATCATCCGCATCCGTGACCATCAGCAGCCGGTCACCCGCCGGCGCAATGCCCTCGACCTTGGGCGCACCTTCCAGCGCCGCCATGCGCTGCAGCACGCCATCCGCACCCACCCAGCCAATGGCCGATGCCACGCATTCGCCGTCCGCATAGCTGTCGTCGGTGTTCTCGGCCACGGCGCTGAACAGCCAGCCCTCGCCATTGGCCAGCGCCGCGCCATCGGTAAAGCCCAGTGGCACACCGTCCACCATGCCCAGGTCGAACTGGGTGGTGCGCAGCGCCGCCGGTGGCTCTGTGCGCGTGCCGGCCAGCCAGGCCAGCAATGCTGCCAACGGGTAGCTGATGCAGGCATTGCGCGCATCGTCCTTGTTGCCGCGCTGCAGCAGGTGCAGGCAGTCATTCGCGATGAATGCGCCTTCGATGTTCAGGTCGGCAAACTCCGCGCGCAGGGGCGCGTAGAGCGCAGACAGGTCCACCACCTGCGCAGCGCCATCGGGCCGCCCGGTGGCATCGAGCGCGATGACAACGCCCCGCTGCCGATTGGGCTTGGACCCGGACCCGAGGGCCAGCAGCGCTCCGCTCGGGTGCGCGGGCGACGCGGGCAGCAGGGCCAGCGCTTCCAGATCGGGCTTGCGCTTTTTGCGAGCCTTCGGCTCGGCTGGCAGGTCGCCTGGCAAGATGCGGTGCAACTGCACCAGAGGTGCCTGTGGCAAGTGCTGCAGCACGGCTGCGCCGGCTGGCAGCAGGCCCAGGTGGTGCTCATCGTCGGCCACCAGGTAGAGCCATGCCCCGGCCCGCACCAGTCCGCTGGCCGCGCTCAGGTGGGCCTGGCCACGCGGGTGGGTGGCGGGGTCGAGCAGCAGGTCCTGCAGAGGGGTTGGTGTGATGAGGTGCATGGCGATGTGAGCATAGATGAAAGCAAGGGCGCAGACGAAAAGGAGAGGGGGCGCCAAAGCCAGTTCCATGCCGTCTGCCTCCCGGAAGTGGGCTAGGATTCAGCGTCTGAAATCAAAGGAGGAGGGTGCATGAAATTCCCAACCATGGCGTTCCTGGCAGTGGCGGCCTTGCTGGCCCTGCCAGCATGCAGTTCGACCGAGGTGGTGCGCGCGCCGGTCGAGGCCACCATCGGCCAGCAGTTGATCGACCTCAAGAGCGCGTTCAACAACGGCGCATTGAGCCGCAGCGAGTACGACAGCCAGCGCCGCCGGCTGATCGACAGCGTGAAGTGAGTGAGAACAGCGCCATGAACAAGCACAGCAACCATCGGATTGCCACCATCACCATCGTCTGCGCATGCCTGGCATCGCTGGCCGGCTGCGTCAGCAGCAGCACCTCGAGCGTGACCGTGCAGGAGGGCGTCAAGTTCTCCAAGGGCCGCGAGCTCGATGACCTGGTGAAGGCCTACGACGCCCAGGCCGTGACCCGCAGCGAGTACGAAGAGCTGCGCCAGGTGATCATGAAGCGGCCCAACTGAACTGCCATTGCGAAGGCGAGGGCGATGTCATGAAACCCCCGGCACCGCCAGGCCGGGCCCTGCGCGACCTGGCGCCGCACTCACGCCCCAGCAGAGCGCCCGGTTTTCTGCCCGAGCTGTGGCTGCTCGTGCCGATCGAGTACCAGCTGCGCAAGACTCTGCGCAAGCTTGGGCTGCGCACGGGCAGGGACATCGCCAAGGTCAATATCTACGGGGTGGAGCATCCGGTAGCCTGGTCCGGCGAGGTGTTCGATGGCTGCTCCGATGTGGAGATTGAGGCCACTGGAACGCCATTGCCCTGTTGCCTGCCCCCGAGCGGGCGCTGGCAGCCCATGCTGCCCTTGTGGCGGGGCTGCAGACCGTGCTGGATGCCTGCGGGGTGGACCGCAATGCCTACCTGCCGGGCTTACAGGCGTTGGCAGCCGAGGGCTTTTGCCACGCAGTGAAAATGGCCACGGTGAAGCACGACAGCGGGGTATTGGCGCTGTGGCTGGAGTGGGATGGCTCGCTGGACCTGGCTCGGCTGGTTGTGCGCGGCAAGGTGGGTGCGCGCAAGGCTGCCACCGAGCAGTTGCTGGGCCACGCCTGGCCCGACTTCGATGGCATCCGCCCGCAGGACGTGGCGGTGGGCGAGGGCGGGCGCGTCAGCATAGAGGTGTTTGCGGGCTTCATGAGCATCTCCTTCACTAACCCTCCATCCCCGGAAACCAGGCCCGAGAAGTGTGCCAGCCCTTCACGATCAACGTGGCGGACGCGGACGTAAGGGGCGTGATGATGCCCTTGCCTGTGACCGGGCTGGGCACTAATTTTGCCATCCGAATATCGTTGGAACGGCGAACAGGAATGCGGCGATGGCGACTCCGAAAACGCCGCCCATCCAGCAATTTGGCGAAGGAGTTGCAACGACTTGATGGGCGCCTCTACGACACGCAGCGGGCCGGCAGTTGGACAGTAAACGTCGAGCCTTTCCCAAGACCTTGGCTGGTCACCCTGACGTCACCCCCGTGCAGCCGCACAATCTGCTTCACGAGCGCCAATCCGAGGCCCAAGCCTGATTGTTGACTGTGCCCTGCGGGGGCCTGCACAAATGGCTCGAATACTGATTCAAACATGTGCGGCTCGATGCCGACGCCATAGTCGACTACGCTGACTTCATATGTGTCGCCGACCTGCTTCGCCTCTACGTCCACTGTGCAGCCCTCCTCGCTGAACTTGATGGCGTTGGTTAGGAGGTTACTGAAGACTTGGATGAGCCGCCCTGCATCGGCCTCTAAAGCCATTTCCACATCAGGTAGGCGCAGCTCGACGTTGATGGACTTGTGCTGGGCAAGTTCTAGCGAGGCTTCCTTCGCTGAGTGCAGTATCGTCTTCAAGTCTGCAGCAGATCGGGTCAACTCGACAACGTTGGCTCGGATGCGGTTAAGGTCCATGAGATCCTGAACCAAACGCGACATCTGGGTCGTCTGTCGCCGCATTGCAGAGATCGTTCGACTGAGCGCCGGGGGAGGGTCGGGTAGGCGCTCCAACAAAGCAATTCCGGCGGCAAAGGTCATCAGCGGGTTTCGAAGCTCGTGAGCGACAGTCGCCAACATTTGATCTTTCTGTGCATCGTGCGCCCGCAGGGCGCGTTCGTGTCGGTCAATCTCGGAAATATCTCGCGTCACCCCCAGTACCGATTTAACAGATGCCCGTTCAGGACCGAACTCCGGTACTAGTGTCGCAGCAAACACGGCACCTTCATATTCGAAACGTAAGGACACCGGGCGAGCCTCACGGAACACAGATGCGAGCGCGTTCTCCCACAGATTGCAGAGGTCGTAGGGCATTCCCAATTCGCGATTGGTTTTGCCGATAAAGTCGGAGATCGGCCTCCCGGTCAGGCGCTCGATGGCACCGCTCACGAACATATGCCGGTATTCGCTGTCGAAGCGGGTCAGCACATCTGGCGAGTTCCCCGTAAGCTCACGAAGATCCCGCTCGCGGTCGGCAGCCAGCCTGCGAGAGCGGCGAAGCATGTGCAGAACGACGCACTCCACCAGCAATATTGAGCTGAAGAAAATCAACGCGATCAAGTCCCCCTTCTCGAGTCCGGTGAAGGTTTGCGCTTCACGTGGGATGAAGGACGCGTAGGCGGCCGCCACACTCAATGCTGCGCACAGCAGGCCGGGGCCAAACCCAAAGAAATAGGCGGCCAGCATGACTGCCGGGAAAAATGTCAGGAACGGAAAGCCCTGTGGGGGCAGGATGCCGACAAGCGCAAAGCGGGCAACGTATGCCAGCGCCCACTGCGCGACGCTGGCAAAGTAACCACATGCGTTGAGCCAGGCTGTCCGATGGTCGGAATAAGGTCGCAGAAGTGGCATGTGACTGGTTAGACGGGGCATTCTAGCGGGTAGCTATGTGTCCCTCGCGGGCTGAAAAAACACCTGCCGCTCGCCCAACGGTGCAGACAAACCCGGTACGCTTGCATGCATGTGTTCGTGCGTGCAGTCTATCGATGTTGTTGCATTGCCTGAACGGGGTGACCCGCCAAGCGGCGCGTTGCATGAACTTCGCGTTTCAGTGGCAATGGAGCCGCCACTGACCCGCGAGGCTGGTCCCAAGCCAAAGCGCCTGGTAGATGCGAAGTTCGATCTGGCCTGCCGACAGTCCGTGGTAGCCCACGATGACTGAAGCGGCGCAACTGAGCGGCCATGGCGAAGGGGAGGGCGATACCATTGAAGCCACGGCATTGCCGGGCCGGGTCCTGCGAGACCTCGCACGCCAATCGCGCACCAGCGGAGCGCCCGTTTTTCTGCCCGAGCTTTGGCTGCTCGGGCCTATCGAATACCAGTTGCACAAGATCCTGCGCAAGCTTGGGCTGCGCACGGGCCGAGACATCGCCAAGGTCAATATCTACGGGGTGGAGCATCCGGTAGCCTGGTCCGGCGAGGTGTTCGATGGCTGCACCGAGGTGGAGATCGCTGCCGACTGGAGCGCCATCGCCATGCTGCCTGCCCCCGAGCGAGCGCTGGCGGCCCATGCCGCCTTTGTGGCGGGGCTGCAGACCGTGCTGGACGCCTGCGGTGTGGAGCGCCATACCTACCTGCCGGCCTTGCAGGCTTTGGCCGCCGATGGTTTTTGCCATGCAGCGAAACTGGCCACGGTGAAGCACGACAGCGGCACATTGGCGCTTTGGCTGGAGTGGGATGGCTCGCTGGACCTGGCTCGGCTGGTCGTGCGCGGCAAGGCGGGCGCGCGCAAGGACGCCACCGAGCAGTTGCTGGGCCATGCCTGGCCTGACTTCGATGGCATCCGCCCGCAGGACGTGGCGGTGGATGACAGCGGGGGCATCACCATCGAGGTGTTTGCGGGCTTCATGCAGCCAGACCGGCTGTTGAGGGGCCGCCCTTACATCGACATCCCTGGTGCGATGAGGACGGCGGTTCGGGGGCGGGAGCGGATCTCGCTCAGCTTCACCCTGCCGCAGGTGGGGCCTGTATAGCCCATGGCTTGCTCTGGTGGTAGCCACCCACACGCCAGCGTGCGCCGCCGAGTCACCTGCGGGGCCATCACCAATCTTCGCTGCACAAAAGTAACAGTTCGTTATAGGATATCGCCAAACTGCCCGACCCCAACGCTTCCATTCCTCATCCATGGGCACCGCCAGCGGGCCCCCCCGCATCTCTGAGGACTCCGCGCCCACCTTGCGCCTGAGGGTGCTGCTGCGCTTTGAGTCGGCGCAGCTTGAGCGAGCGTTTGGCGAGCACTACCTGTCGTTCTACTACCGCTATGCGCAGGGCGCGCTGGTGTTGGGCCTGTTGCTGGTGCTGGGCGACTTCCTGGTCGACTGGCTGGCCTACCCCACGGTGGCGGGCAACGCGCTGCGGCTGCAGGTGGCCGTGCCCATTTTGCTGTTGGGCCTGGCGTATACCTTTTTGCCGCAGACGCGCCGGCACTGGCAGCCGGTGCTGGCCGGCTTCATCGTGGCGCTGTCGCTGTGCCTGTTCTGGATACTGCTGCGCATCGATGCGGCCGGCGGTGAGGGGCTGACCTCCTGGGTCGGCATCCTGAACTTCACCTTTCTGGAGTTCTATTGCTTCATCGTGCTGGGCCTGCAGTTCCGCTGGGCGCTGATGGCGGGCCTGTCCATCCTCGCGGCCTTCTGCGCCACGCTGTGGTGGCACCCCGGGCAGTCTCTGGCCGAGGCTGCCTACTGGTCCTACCACGTGCTCACGCTGTTTTTGCTGGCGGTGGGGGTGGGCTGGTGGCGCGAGTTCATCGTGCGCAAGGACTATGCGGCCCAATGGGCGCTGGAGCGTGCGCGCCTGGCGGCCGAGCAAATGGCCCTGGTCAAGAGCGAGTTCCTGGCCACCATCAGCCACGAGATCCGCACGCCGCTCAATGGCGTGCTGGGCATGAACGAGCTGCTGCTGGGCAGCGGCCTGAGCAGCGAACAGCGCGGGTGGGCCGGTGCGGTGCAGGCTTCGGGCCGGCACCTGCTGGCGCTGATCGACGACGTGCTGGATGTATCCAAGATCGAGGCCGGGCAACTGCGGCTGGAGCGGGTCGACTTCGACCTGCGGCGCGAGATCGATGGGGCGCAGGCCATGTTCGTGCAGCCCGCGCTGGCCAAGGGCCTGGACCTGCAGGCGCAGGTGAAGTGGCATATGCCCGAGTGCCAATTTGTGGGCGACCCGCTGCGCCTGCGCCAGATTGTGGCCAACCTCATCGGCAACGCGATCAAGTTCACGGAACAGGGCCAGGTGGGTGTGCAGGTGTTGGTGGCGCCGGCGCAGGTGGCCGGGCGCGCCCAAGTGGACATCGTGGTGCAGGACTCGGGCATTGGCATACCGGCCGAGGCGCAGCAGCGCATCTTCGAGCGCTTTGCCCAGGCCGACGGGTCGACCACACGCCGCTATGGCGGCACGGGCCTGGGGCTGGCGATCTGCCGCGACCTGGCGCGGGCCATGGGGGGTGATATTGCGGTGCAGAGCCAGCCGGGGGCCGGCTCGCGCTTTGCGGTGCAACTGGAGCTGCCCTTGGCCGGCCCAGTGCCCGCCCGTACCGACCGCGAGGAAGGTGCTGCAGGGGCGGTTGCAGACGCCGTGCCCCGGCTGCAAGGCACGGTGCTGCTGGTGGAGGACCACCCGGTCAACCGCGCCGTGGCGGCGGGCATGCTGCGCAAGCTGGGGCTGGCCTGGCGTGAGGCGCACGACGGCGCGCAGGCCATCGAACAGGTGCGCGCGCACGATTTCGACGCCGTGCTCATGGACTGCCAGATGCCCGTGGTGGATGGCTATGCCGCCACCCGGGCCATACGCGGCCTGCCGGATGGACGCGGGGCCAGCCTGCCCATCATCGCGCTCACGGCCAACGCCCGTGCCGACGACGCGGCCCGGTGCCGCGCCAGCGGGATGGACGGCTTCATCGCCAAGCCTTACGGCATGGGCACCCTGGCGGCCGCCCTGGCGCCCTGGCTGCAGGCCCCGAGTGCCCCGCCTGTGGAGGTGCCGGGGGATCCCGTGGCGCCGGCCGGTGACCACGCGACCATCGACGCGCGCGCGGTCGAGACCCTGCTGTACCTGGACGAGCACGGCGGCACGGGGCTGCTGCGCGAGGTGGTGACAGGCTTCCTCGATGCCGCCGCGCAAGGCCTGGCGGGCATGGAGCAGGCGCTGGCCGATGGCCGGCTGGCCGATGCCGCGCGCATTGCGCACAGCCTCAAGTCCTCGGCCGCCCATGCGGGCGCGCTGGAGCTGGCCGAGGGCCTGCGCAGCGTGGAGCGCCACGCGGTCGCGGGCGACGCCCCGGCGGTGCGCCAGGGGCTGTCGCGCATGCACGCTGCCCACAGCCGCACCGTGGCCGGCCTGCAGGCTGTGCTGGGGGCGCACCCATGAGCAAGGAGGCGCTGGCCTTGCTGGATGGGAAGCCGCCTGAAGCGGCGCCGGTGGCCGCCACCCGCGTGCTGATCGCCGACGACGACCCCGGCATGCGCGCCATGTTGCGGGCCGCCGTGCGCAAACTCGGCTTCGAGCCCGTGCTGGCCGAGGACGGGGCCTCTGCGCTGCTCGCGTTCCGCCAATCGGCCTGCTCGCTGGTGCTGCTGGACGTGGAGATGCCTGGCCTCAACGGCTACGAGCTGTGCAGCATCTTGCGCGGCGAGGCCGGCCCCTTCGTGCCCATCATGCTGGTCACGGGCAATGACGACGTGGCGTCCGTCGAGAACGCGTATGCGGCTGGCGCTACGGACTTCATCTCCAAGCCTGTGAACTGGCCCATCCTGGGGCACCGGCTGCGGCACCTGCTCAAGAACTTCGGCATCCAGCGCGACCTGCAGCGCGCGCAGGCGCGCAACGCGGCCATCCTCGATGCGCTGCCCGACCTGCTGTTCGAGCTCGATGCCCAGGGCCGCTTCATCCAGTGCAATGTGCCCGCCAACGAAGAACTGGCCACGCACCACCGCGCACTGGTGGGCCGTACGGTCAGCGAGGCCCTCTCGCCCAAGCTGCGCGAGCTGGCCATGGCCGCCGCCGCCGAGGCGCGCACCCTGGGGCATGCAAGCCCGCGCACCTACCGCCTGCACCTGCCCGCCGGAGAGCGCTGGTTCGAGCTGTCGGTGGCGCGCAAGCCGGCCGATGGCCTGCGAGAGGGGCAAGAAGGACAAGGCGGGCCGGAGGGGCCCACCTTCATCGCCCTGTCGCGCGACGTCACCGCGCGCAAGCACGCCGAGCGCCGCATCTCCGACCTGGCTGACTCGCTGCGCCAGGCCAATGCCGACCTGCGGCGCGCCAACGACCAGCTGCAGCGCCAGGCCTTCGAAGACCCGCTCAGCGGCCTGCCCAACCGCGCCATGTTCCACGAGCGGCTGGACCTGGCCCTGCAGCGCATTGCCGCGCAGGGCGCGGCCACGGGCGCAGGGCTGCACTGCGCGCTGGGCGTGATGTTCATCGACCTCGACGGCTTCAAGCCCATCAACGACACCTTCGGCCACGCCGCGGGCGACGGTGTGCTCAAGGAGGTGGCGCGGCGCCTGCAGTCGGTGGTGCGGGGCGCCGACCTGCTGGCCCGGCTGGGTGGGGACGAGTTCGTGGCGCTGATCGAATCGTCCACGGCCGACGAGGACGCCATGCGCGTGGGCGGCCGCATCATCGAGGTGCTGCGGCGCCCTTACTCGGTGGGGCGCCACCGGGTCTCGCTGTCGTGTTCGATCGGTATCGTGCTGCACCCCGCGCAGGAGCCCTCGGGCGATCGCCTGCTGGCCTGCGCAGATGCGGCGATGTACGAGGCCAAACGCGCCGGCGGTGGCTGCTGCGTGCTGTATGACCAGTCCATGTCCGACGATGGGACCGAAGAGGTCCTGATGCGGCAGGCCTTGCGCGAATCGCTGGAGCGCGGCGACCTGGCGCTGCACTACCAGCCCAAGGTGGACTGCACCCAGGGCCAGGTGCATGGCCTGGAGGCCCTGCTGCGCTGGGAGCACGAGAAGTTCGGGCAGGTCAGCCCCGAGATCTTCATTCCGCTGGCCGAACGCTATGGCCTCATCGGCGCCATCGGCAACTGGGTGATCGACACGGCCTGCGCGCAGCTGGCGCATTGGCAGGCGCAGGGGCTACGGTGCCATATTGCCATCAACCTGTCGCCCCACCAGTTGCGCCAGCCCGATCTGGTGGATCGCATCGGCCAGGCGCTGGCGGCGCACCGGCTGCGCCCCTCGCAACTGGTGTGCGAGATCACCGAATCGACCATGATGGAGCATTCGGTGCAGGAGCGCGCCACGCTCGAACGCATCGCGGCCCTGGGGGTGCGGCTGTCCATCGACGACTTCGGCACCGGCTACTCGTCACTGGCGCACCTGCGCCACATTCCTGCACAGCAGCTCAAGATCGACCGCAGCTTCGTCACGGACCTGGCCAGCAGCGAACAGGCGCGCCATGTGGTGCAGGCCGTCATACAGCTTGCTCACGGGCTGGGCATGGAGGTGGTGGCCGAAGGCGTGGAGACCGAGGCGCAGATGCAGGTGCTGAGCAGGCAGGGCTGCGATCTGGTGCAGGGGTTTCACATAGCCTCACCCATGCCGGCGGCGGACGTGCCGGGCTGGATGCGCGACCGCGAGCACACGCCCAGCCTGTGGAGCCCGCTCCCGGGTCCTGCCGCCTGATCTGCCTGGGCTCCAACGCCACCGTGCTGTGGTTGCAGCGCTGTCGGGCGGGTCGTTACTGCGGCAGCGTGGTCGATAGCGCCGCCGTCCTCTGTGCCACGAAGTCCCTGAGCACCCGCACCAGCGGCGTGAGCTGCCGGCGGCTGGGCACCACCAGGAACAGCGGCGTGGGCTCCGTGGTCCACCCCTGGCACAGCGCCTGCAGCCGCCCTGCGGCCAGGTCCGCCGCCACATCCAGCCCGGCCTTGTAGGCGATGCCCTTGCCCAGCAGGGCCCAGCGGCGCATGGCGTCGCCGTCGTTCGACACGTTGACGCTGCGCACGCGCACGCTCACCTCGGGGCCGCCGTCACCGGGCGTGAAGCGCCAGCGGTCGTGTACCTCATCGCCGAGCATGAAGCACAGGCAGTCGTGGCCCGTGAGTTCGTGCGGGGTGGCGGGCGCACCATGCTTTGCGAGGTAGGCAGGTGACGCGCACAGCACGCGGCGCACGCCGGGGGCCAGGGGCAGGGCGACCAGGCCCGAATCGGGCGGCTTGCCGTAGCGAAAGGCGGCGTCCACCGGGTCGCTGTAGACATTGGCCACGCGGTCCGACAGCTGCAGGCGGATGTCCACCTGCGGGTGCTGCTCTTTGAACTCATGCAGCCAGGGCAGCAGCACGTTGCGCCCCAGGTCCGACGGGGCCGAGAGCTGCAGCACCCCGCGCAGCGCCTGCTCGCCGGCGGCCAGTTGCTGGCCGGCCTGCTGCAGCGCTGCGAGGGCAGGGCGGCACTGCTCCAGGAACAGCTCGCCCTGCTGCGTGAGCCGCAGACTGCGCGTGGAGCGCACGAACAGCTGCACGCCCAGCTCAGCCTCCAGGCGCTTCAGGGCCGCGCTGGTGGCGGCAGGCGTGAGGTCGAGCGCGCGGGCGGTGGCCGAGAGGCTGCCGTTGTCGACCGTGCGCACAAAGATGTCGAGGTCTTGCAGGGCTTTCATGTGTGAAGGGGCAGGGCAATGGCTTGATCTTCAATATTTTATTGAAAGTGGCTTCAATGGGGCAGGGGTTTTTCAATCGAGCGCAAAGGCGGACCATTGCGGCATGGCAATGGCAATGTCGCCGTCCCGCCCTCACCAGATACCGGAGCTCCGCTTATGACCGCCACCGCGTCCCCCTTGTTCCGCCCCCTGCAACTGGGCCCGCTGGCCCTGCCCAGCCGCATCGTGATGGCGCCCATGACGCGCGCCCGCAGCAGCCAGCCGGGCGATGTGCCCAACGCGCTGATGGCGCAGTATTACGCCCAGCGCGCCAGTGCCGGCTTGATCGTGAGCGAGGCCACGCAGATATCGCGGGAGGGCCAGGGCTACAGCTTCACACCCGGCATCTACAGCGATGCGCAGGTGGACGGTTGGCGCCGCGTGACCGATGCGGTGCATGCCGAGGGCGGGCGCATGGTGCTGCAGCTGTGGCATGTGGGCCGCATGTCGCACGCCAGCTTCCATGCCGACGGCTTGCCCGTGGCGCCCTCGGCCATTGCGCCGCAGGCCCAGGTGTGGGTGGCGGGCGATGACGGCGTGGGGCGCATGGTGGACAGCCCGGTGCCGCGTGCGCTCACGGCGGCGGATATCCAGGCCGTGATCGGCGACTTCCGCCGCGCGGCGGCCAATGCCATGCGCGCTGGCTTCGATGGCGTGGAGATCCACGGCGCCAATGGCTACCTGGTTGACCAGTTCTTGCGCACCACATCGAACCAGCGCACCGATGCCTACACCGGCGCCACGCTGGAAGGGCGCACGCGCTTTGCGCTGGAGGTGGCCACCGCCGTGGCCAGCGAAGCCGGGGCCGAGCGCACCGGCATGCGCCTGGCGCCCTTCATCACCCAGCGCGGCATGGACTGCTCCGAGATCATTCCCACCATATTGCACCTGGCGCGCCAGCTCGACGCCACGGGCCTGGCCTACCTGCACCTGGTGGAGGCCGATTGGGCCGATGCGCCGCAGATCCCCGACGCATTTCGCACCGCGCTGCGCCAGGCCTACCAGGGCCGCGTGATCGTGGCCGGCGGCTACGACGTCGCACGCGCCAGCCAGGTGCTGAGCGATGGCTTTGCCGACCTGGTGGCGTTTGGCCGGCCTTTCATAGCCAACCCCGATCTGCCTCGGCGCTTGCGCGATGGCCTGCCGCTGGCCGCGTTTGACCCCAAGGCGCTGTTCGGCGGTAGTGCGCAGGGCTACAGCGACTACCCACCTTATGAGGCTGCCACCGCCGACCTGGAAATCGCCTGACCCGTTCAACTGTCTTCTTTTTTGCTTACGCTCTTCCCTGAAAGGACCCTTCCCATGAAAGCCGTTGGTTACCAGCAATCCCAGCCCATCAGCCACCCCGATGCGCTGCTCGACATCACCCTGCCCGAACCCGTGGCCACCGGCCGGGACCTGCTGGTGGAGGTCAAGGCCGTCTCCGTGAACCCCGTGGACACCAAGGTGCGTGGCAGCAGCTCGCGCAGCGCCCCGGTCGAAGGGCAGGACTACAAGGTGCTCGGCTGGGACGCCAGCGGCATCGTCAAGGCCGTGGGCCCCGAGGTCACCCTGTTCCAGCCTGGCGACCGCGTGTGGTACGCCGGCTCCATCGCCCGCCCCGGCACCAATGCCGAGCTGCACCTGGTGGACGAGCGCATCGTGGGCCATGCGCCCCAGACGCTCGACTTTGCCCAGGCCGCCGCGCTGCCCCTGACAGCCATCACCGCGTGGGAGATGCTGTTCGACCGCTTGGGGCTGCAGCCCGGCAAGAAGCCCGAGGGCAAGACGCTGCTGATCATCGGCGCATCGGGCGGGGTCGGTTCCATCATGACGCAGCTGGCCTCGCGGCTCACCAGCCTCACGGTCATCGGCACCGCATCGCGCCCCGAAACCCAGGCCTGGGTGAAGGAGCTGGGTGCCCACCATGTCATCGACCACAGCCAGTCGCTGGCCGCGGAGCTCAAGGCCATCGGCTTCCCCACGGTGGACTACATCGTCAGCCTGACCCAGACCGACGAGCACCTGGCGCAGATCATCGAAGCCATCGCCCCGCAAGGCAAGTTCGGCCTGATCGACGACCCCCAGGCGCTGGACGTGATGCCCTTCAAGCGCAAGTCCGTCTCCATCCACTGGGAGCTGATGTTCACCCGCTCGCTGTTCGGCACCGCCGACATGGTCGGCCAGCACCATCTGCTCAACGAGGTGGCCGCCCTGGTCGACGCCGGCCTGCTGCGCACCACGCTGGCCGAGCGCTTTGGCAGCATCAACGCCCAGAACCTGAAGAAGGCGCACGCGCTGCTCGAATCGGGCAAGGCGCGCGGCAAGGTGGTGCTGGAAGGGTGGGCGTGATGGCGGCGCAACCAAAGCCAACCACGCCCCTGGTCATGTTGGCCGTTCTGCAGGCCCGACCGGACCAGCATGACCAGCTGCGCGCCGCCCTGAAGGCGCTGGTGCCCCTGACCCGCGAGGAACCGGGCTGCATCGACTACACCCTGTTCGAGCAGGCCGATGCACCCGGCACCTTCTACATGCGCGAGTCGTTCACCGACCAGGCGGCACTGGATGCACACATCGCCACGCCGTACTTCCAGGCGTTTGCAAAGCGCTTCGATGAGCTGCTCGATCGGCCGCTGCACCTGATCTATCTGAACGAGGTGGTTTGATACGGGCCGGGGCCAGTGCTGGCGCCCCCGTTGCACGCGGGCCTGGGCGCCTCAGGGCCGTGTGCGAACCTGTCCTTATAAGACGCCCTTAAGGCGCAGGCCGCAGCATGCAGTGATCTGTCTCCCGTAGCCACTGCCCGCTTGCATCACACGTTCACGCCATCTCTGTCCAGGCCAGTCCATCGCGCGCTGGCCTGGGCGGGTGCGCAGCCCGTGTCTTGCCAGGGCATGCATACGCCCGATCCGATAAGCGATGTTGTCTTGGATCAAGCCCGTGCGGGTTGGTCTCTGTTGTACTGGCCCACAGGCTGCGGGACGTGCGCCGCCGTACGGACGCAGGCCCTTGCGTTGGCAGATGCTTCATTCAACGATAAGGCCCCCACCATGAACGCCGATCCACGCTCCCATCCTGTTTTGCCATGAACTGGCGCAACACCAAACACCACTACGGTGCGCTGTCGATGGCGCTGCACTGGGCGATGGTGCTGCTCATCGCGGCGGCGTATGCCAGCATCGAGCTGCGCGAATTCTTCCCCAAAGGCAGCGGCTTGCGCCAGGACATGAAGACCTGGCACTTCACGCTGGGCCTGTCTGTGCTGGTGCTGGTGATGCTCAGGCTGGCGGTGGCCCTCACCAGCACCGTGCCCCGCATCCAGCCCGAGCCGGCCCGGTGGCAGCACCGGCTGGCCCGGCTGGCGCATTTCGCGCTGTATGGGTTGATGCTCGGCATGCCCCTGCTGGGCTGGCTGGCCTTGAGTTCACAAGGCAAAAGCATCCCGTTCTTCGGCATGCAGCTGCCGCAGTTGGTGGCTGAAAACAGATCGCTTGCCCATTGGGCCGAGGACATCCATGAAGCAGTCGGCTCCTTCGGCTACGCGCTGATAGGGGTGCATGCCGCAGCGGCGCTTTTCCATCACTACCTGATACGCGACAACACCTTGCGGCGCATGCTGCCCTGGGGTCAAAAGGGCGTTTCGGAGCTGCCGTGAACGCTCCTTCCACAGCGCCATCGCTGCGGTACAGGCCAGCCAGTTCCCCAAAGGAAAGACCCATGAAAATCCCCACCGCGACCGATGCCCCCCGACCCTCCCTGAATGCCGTCAGGTGCGCAGGCTCACGGGCGCTTGCGAGCACGCCCATCGGCCGCCGCCGGGTTCTGCCACGGCAGCCACTGGCGACCTTGGCCAGCACTTCGGTGGTGGTGAAATGATTCAGGGCGGCAATTTCCCTGACGAGTCCGAGGACACGCAGCACACTGCGGACGAGCGGGCGGCAGCGGGCTCGCGCAGCACATGGGTCAGCGTGGGCGTCAACATCTGCCTGACGGTGGCGCAGGTGTCCATCGGCATCCTGTCCCAATCACAGGGCCTGGTGGCAGATGGCATCCATTCGCTGTCGGACCTGGTGTCCGACTTCGTCGTGCTGCTGGCCGGCCACCAGGCCAGGAAAGACGCCGACGAAGACCACCCATACGGCCACCAGCGCTTCGAGACAGCAGCGTCGCTGGTACTGGGTGGGCTGCTGCTGGCGGTGGGCGTTGGCATGCTGTGGTCCGCATTTCGCAAGCTGGAGTCTCCCGAGACCGTGGCGCAGGTCCACATCGTCGCACTGTGGGCGGCGGGCGGTGCGCTGGTGGCCAAGGAGCTGCTGTTTCGCTACATGCTGGCGGTGGCCAAGCGGGTCAAGTCGAGCATGCTGGTGGCCAATGCATGGCATGCGCGCTCAGACGCTGCCTCTTCGCTGGTGGTGGGCCTGGGCATCATTGGCAATCTGGCCGGCTACCCGATCCTGGACCCCATTGCAGCCCTTATCGTCGGCTTCATGGTGTCGCGTATGGGGTGGAGTTTTGGCTGGGATGCCTTGCACGACCTGATGGATCGCTCGGCGGACGAGACCGAGGTCGCCGCCATTCGCCAGACACTGGCGCAGACGCCCGGCGTGCAGGGCGTGCACGACCTGCGCACCCGCAAGATGGGCGACCTGATCGTGGTCGACGCCCATCTGGAGGTCGATGCCGCCATCAGCGTCGAAGCGGGCCACGACATTGCCGTACAGGCCCGCCTGCGCGTACTGCAGCGCCACCGCGTGCTCAACCTGATGACGCACGTGGACCCCTGGCGCCGGCCTGACAGGGACCATGCCGGCGCCGCTGCGCCGGCGGCCTGATCCGGGCGAGCCCAGTGGCACTGTCCCTGCGCGCCGACTGCCTCATCCTGCCATCACCCGTCACCGCTTGCTGTGCCAGGCAGACGGGGTGGGTGCAACTTCACAAAGGACTGGTACCCTCTGCACTCTTTTTATAGGCAGGCAATCACCCATTGGGGTGGCTGACCCGCCATTCACAGGGAGTGAACAACATGGCCAGCAGCAAGCCAGAGATGAAGCCGCCTGCGCGCAAAGTGGCAGCGGCGAAGTCTTTACCTTCCAAAGCGAAAGCGCCCACCAAGGCGCCCGTGAAAGCGCTAACCCCCACGAAGAAGACTGCGGCCCTGGCCAAGCCCGCACCTGCGGCAACCAGGAGCGTGGCAGCTCCGGCCAGGAAGCCCACTGCCGTGGCCAAGAAAGCCGCAGCGCCCGCCAAAAAAGCCGCGCCCGCCAAGAAGCAGCCCTCCGCCGCACCTGCCAAGTCCGCCGCCAAGCCCGGGCTTTTATCAGGCGACAACCCCCAGATCGCCAAGGCCGACGGCGATGCGCCCGTGCAGGCCTATATCGCCGCCATCCCCGATGACTGGCGGCGCAGCCTGTGCGCCCGGCTCGATGCGCTGGTCGAGGCCAACGTGCCCCAGGTGACCAAGGCCGTGCGCTGGAACTCGCCGTTCTACGGCATCGCGGGGCAGGGCTGGTTCCTGGGCTACCACGTGTTCGCCAAGTTCATCAAGGTGAGCTTCTTCAAGGGCGCATCGCTCACACCACCGCCCGAAGGCGGCTCGGGCGAGGATGCGCGCTGGATCAACGTCCACGAAGGTGGGCTGAACGAGGCGCAGATGGTGGCATGGATCCGGCAGGCAGCAGCCTTGCCAGGGTGGGGCAAGAATTGAGCCTTGCCGAAGTCTGTCGATAGCGAGTTGGCTCGCGGACAGGCTTGGCGGATCTTTTGGGTTGAGCGCCAAAAACCAACAGGGGGTGGAGCCGTGATCGCGGTGGTTCCATTTGCCATTTGGAGTTGACTCGCCTATCCACTAAGCTCGCGCTCGTCCTACCAACCGCCTGTGCCTTTTTATGGATGAACCCGCAAACAACGAGATGAGAATTCAGTATGAACTCAAGTTTCGGGACTTACTTCTCTTCAGTGCTTCGCACCATTTTTTGAGCCCGATCACACAAGCCTTTTACTTGGTGATTCCATGGATAACCTTCAACTCAGCGCGCGATGACGGTCAGTCATTCGGAGTTTCCGTTGCCGGCGCGGCACTCTTCTATCTAGCGGAATGGGCAGCGCTTTTCGCCATCCTCGCGCTCGATTATTTTCGTCGCAACGTCACTGTATTAACTGAGCACACGTTAGAGACTAGGCAAGATGAACTTGTCGAAGCGACGCCCTTTACCAAGCTGTTTGTGAAGTGGCCCGGTGTGAGCCGGGTGGTATCCAGGCCGGGGTTTGTCGGCGTCTACTTGGCGCATAACAAGGCGCATGTCATACCCAATAGGGCCTTCGCATCATCCGGGAAACGCCGTGAATTTGTCGCTTTTGTGCGGGAAAAAATCCGCGCCGCCAATGGCAAAAAATAAGCAAGTGGACAAGGATCGGCAGATGTCAGACGTAATCGCCACATCTGCTTCTCGCCTGCGGTAAGCGCCTGATAGGTCGTCAGGCGGTGGCAGCTGCGGCACGTGCCGCCTTGCGCCCCGCCAGCCACTCGAAGATCCCCATCCCCGCCAGCATGGCCAGCACGAACACCAGGGCGTTGGGGCTCGCCTGCGCCCAGTGAGACGATGGCCGGGCCCGTGGCAAAACCCCGCGATGCCCCAGCGCACGCTGAACCCGCCGAGCAGTTGTACCTCAAGGCGCTGGCACTTATGGATGCGCAGATCGACCGGGTCATGCGGACGGCGTGGCTAGCCAACTGGGGGTGAGCCGGCGCTATCTCGACAAACTGCGCCCGTCTCGCTGCCCCTCACTCCCCGGCCGAAAACCGGTCGAAGTGCAGCAGTGCCGCCACCACCAGCAGCGCCCCCACCACGCCCGCCAGCGGGTGCAGCACAAAGGCCACCACCGGCACCAGCAGCATCAGCTGCCGCAGGCCCCAGCTGTAGAGCAGGCCGGCCTTGCGCACATAGGCGCTGCCGGCGGCGGCCCAGCGCTGGCGCTGGGGCGCGCCCACGGGCATGCCGCCGATGAAGCCCGCATGGTTGTAGTAGCGCACGGCCATCACCGATGCGACGAGCGATGCGAACAGCAGGCACAGCAGCACCAGTTCCATCGCCAGCCGGGGCGTGACATGCGGCCAGGCGGCCGTGCCCGTGACAGCCTCGCCCAGCGTGGCATGCAGCGTGGGGGCGGTGAGCGACAGCGCGCCCATGAGGCCCAGCACCGCAGTGGACGCCGTCATGGTGGCCGACATCAGCGAGTTGCGCAGCGTCTGCACGGCCAGGATTTCGGAGCCTGGCTGCGCCGAGATGGCGGCAAACCAGTCTTCGCGCAACGAGGCGTGGGCCGTGCGTGCCAGCCGCCCAGGGGCCAGCCGCTGCGCAATGTTCAGCCAGCCCTCGTATGCGGCAATGATGCCCAGGGTGGCGATGGCGGCAAGCCACGGGCTGGTGATCACGGCGTTCATGCCCGTTCAAACCCGCTCAGGCCGCCTGGGGTGCGCTGCGCGCCCGCTTGCGCAGCTCCATCCATTCAAAAGCGCCCATGCCCGCCAGCATGGCCAGCACGAACACCAGGGCCTTGGGCTCGCCTGCGCCCAGCGACACGATGGCCGGCCCGGGGCAAAAGCCCGCGATGCCCCAGCCTGCACCGAACAGCAGGCTGCCCAGCACCAGGCGCCGGTCGATGTGGCGTGCAGTGGGCAGTTGCATGGCGCCGCCCAGCACGCTGGTGGTGCGTTTGCGGGCCACGGCGAATGCGAACACGCCCACCAGGATGGCGCCACCCATCACGAAGGCGAGCGAGGGGTCCCACAGGCCGGCCAGGTCGAGAAAGCCGAGCACCTTGCCGGGGTCGGTCATGCCCGAGATGATGAGTCCCAGGCCAAAGACCAGGCCGATGCCGAATTCGGAAATGCGTTGGAGCTTCATGGATCAATCCTTCTGTGATCAGGCCAGCACGTGGCGGATGAGGTAGACGGTGGCAAAGCCCGCGCCCATGAAGGCCAGCGTGGCCACCAGCGAGCGCGGCGACAGGCGCGACAGGCCGCACACCCCGTGGCCGCTGGTGCAGCCCGAGCCGTAGCGCGTGCCCACGCCCACCAGCAACCCGGCCAGCACCACCATGCCCCAGCCGGCGTCGATGCGCACCTCGTTGGCGCCCACCGCCAGGCGGTAGAGCAGGGGGGCGGCCAGCATGCCCAGCACGAAGGCGACGCGCCACGCAACGTCCTTGCTGCGCGGCTGCAGCAGGCCACCAAGGATGCCGCTGATGCCCAGGATGCGGCCATGCAGCAGCACGAAGGCGGCCGCCGCCAGGCCCAGGACCAAGCCGCCCGCGAGGGCTGCCCAGGGGGTGAATTGGTTCCAGTCAATCTGCATGGGGTGCCTCCTTGGGTGCACAGAATTGTTCGAACAGGGTTTGCATGACGGCCAGCGCCTGGGGGCTGGCGATCTGGTAGTAGATGTGCTTGCCGTCGCGGCGGGTGGTCACCAGCCCTTCGTCACGCAGCACACCGAGTTGCTGCGACAGCGTGGGCTGCGTGATGCCCACCAACGCCTCCAGCTCGCCCACGCGCTTTTCTCCCTCGGTGAGCTGGCACAGCAGCAGCAGCCGGTCGGGGTTGGACAGCGCCTTCATCAGCCGGCAAGCGCTGTCGGCCGAGCGGCGCAGGCTTTCCAGGTCCATGGGGGTGGTGGCTTCGACCTGCATGGGTGCTCCATAGGTTGCTGGTTGCGGTGAGGTGGATCAATGTCCTGGTCGATAGTTTATTGACAAACAAAATATCTGTCAATAAACTATAAACATCTTAATTGATGGCGCAAGGACACACACCATGCAACCGCACGACCAGCCCCAACCCCAGGTTCAAGCCTTCTTCGACCCCGCCACCTGGACGGTGACCTACGTGGTCTTCGACCACCCGGGCGGGCATTGCGCCATCGTCGACCCGGTGCTCGACTACGACCCCAAGGCTGGCCGCACCCGCACTGCGTCGGCCGGCAAGGTGGTCGACTTCGTGCGCGCGCAGCGTCTCACGGTGCAGTGGATTCTGGAAACCCATGCCCATGCGGACCACCTCACGGCCGCGCACCACCTGCGCGACGTGCTGGGCGGGCAGATCGCCATTGGCGCGGCCATCACCCAGGTGCAGCAGGTGTTCAAGGGCATCTTCCACCTGGAGCCGGGCTTTCTTGCCGACGGTGCGCAGTTCGACCACCTGTTCGCCGATGGCGAGTCGTTTCGCATCGGCAACCTGCAGGCGCAGGCCCTGGCGGTGCCGGGCCACACCCCGGCCTGCATGGCCTACCAGGTGGGCGACGCCGTGTTCGTGGGCGACACCCTGTTCATGCCCGACGTGGGCACGGCGCGCTGCGACTTCCCGGGCGGCGATGCGCACACGCTGTACCAGTCCATCCGCCGGCTGCTGGCCCTGCCGCCCGACACGCGCCTGTTCATGTGCCACGACTACCCGCCCGCCGGCCGCGATCCCGCCTGGCAGACCACGGTGGCCGCGCAGCGCGCGCACAACATCCACGTGCACGACGGCGTGGGCGAGGACGAATTCGTCACCATGCGCACCCGGCGCGACGCCACGCTGGAGATGCCGGTGCTGATCCTGCCTTCGGTGCAGGTCAACATCCGCGCCGGCGACCTGCCGCCCAAGGACGACAACGGCGTGGCCTACCTGCGCATACCGCTCAATGCGCTGTGACGGCCAAGGCCCCGCAGCCCTGCATACCGCAACCCAACAAGGAGAGTCGTCACCATGAAAACCGCACACGAGCTCGTGGCCGAGGCCAAGGCCCATGTCACCGAAGTGCCCATCGACCAGGCGCAAGACGCCATCCGCGCCGCCGACCTGTTGATCGACGTGCGCGAGGCCGACGAGTTTGCCGCCGGCCACTTGCAGGGCGCCCTGGGCATGCCCCGGGGCGTGCTGGAGTTCCGGCTTGCCGGCAACCCGGCTTTCGAGCGGCGCGACCTGCGCATGGTGCTCTACTGCAAGACCAGCGGCCGCGCTGCCCTGGCGGCGCGCTCGCTGCAGTCCATGGGCTACCTGAACGTGCAATCCATCGCCGGTGGCATCGAGGCCTGGATGCAGGCGGGCCTGCCCATCGTGCTGCCCGAGCAGCCCTCTTTCGACTGAGGTGCATGCCCCTTTGCATGTCTGCCCCGGTGCCGCACTGCTCAAAGAGGCCGTCAGCTAGGGCACCATCGTCTCGCTGGCCATCGTGCCGCTGTCGCTGCTGTTCAATGCGCTGGGCCTGCGGGCAGATGGGGTTGCCCGCCATCTGGCCCAACCTGGCGGGGCACATCCTCTTCGGAGCCTGCATCGGGTTCACCTCGCGGTGCTTTGTACGGGACTACCGAAGAGCGGGTGCGAGGCCCACTACCAAGTCTTCCCGGAAAAGCCCGACCACAGCTCGTTGAGGTCCGGAAACTTCCATTGGTCCGGGTCTTCGCGCGCCACGATCTTCTCGGTGCATTGCGGCTCGGCCAGATCGATGGTTACGGGCGGAATGCGCATGTCCGACTTGGTGGAGAAGAACACCTTGACCTTGGGCGAGGTCAGCGACTGCTGGCCCTGCTCGGTCACCACGCCGATGCGCCCGGAGGTCAGCCGCACCAGCGAGCCCACGGGGTAGATGCCGATGCTCTTCACAAACGCCTGGAAGAGGCGC
Organism: Acidovorax sp. A1169; assembly: GCF_030704685.1. Classification (GTDB taxonomy): domain Bacteria; phylum Pseudomonadota; class Gammaproteobacteria; order Burkholderiales; family Burkholderiaceae_C; genus Acidovorax. The sequence goes on along the minus strand of NZ_JAUZDX010000003.1, from coordinate 365,789 downwards.
GGGTCGAAGTGCCCCTTGGTCCACTCGGCCATGCGGCGCAGCGACTCCGCCGGGTCCCAGCCGCGCTTGTAGGGGCGGTCGGAGGTGATGGCGTCGTACACATCGCAGACAGCCGTCATGCGCGCGATCAGGGTGATCTGTTCGCCCTTGAGCTTGTCGGGGTAGCCTGAGCCATCCATCTTTTCATGGTGGTGGCGGCAGGCATCGAGCACCGCAGCCTCCACACTGCAGCCCTCCTGCAGCATGAGATAGCCCTGCACGGGGTGGCTCTGCACCACGGCAAACTCTTCATCCGTGAGCTTGCCGGGCTTGTTGAGCACTGCCAGCGGAATGGCCGCCTTGCCCAGGTCATGCAGCAGCCCCGCCATGCCGGCCACGCGCGTGTGCTCTTCATTCAGGTTGATCTGCTTGGCCAGCGCCACCATCAGCGCACACACCGCCACCGAGTGCATGTAGGTGTAGTCGTCTGCTGTCTTCAGGCGGGCCAGGCTGATCAGCGCGCCCGGGTTGCGGGTGACCGAGTCCGAGATCTCTTCGACCAGGCTACGGGCGTTCTCCGAGTTCACCGCCTTGCCCATGCGCGCTTCGCTGAACATCGAGACCATGGCCTGCCTGGCCTCGCCGCAGATCGAGGCGGCCGCCTGCAACTCGCTGTGCATGCTGGCGGCAGCCCGGCCACTTGCGCGCCGGGGTGCCGGGGGCGGTGAAGGCGGGGAGGGCGGGTCGACCTGCAGGGGCGGCAGCTTGTCGAGCATGCCGAAATCGGTCTCCACCTGAAAATCCGCCTCCTCGCGCGAGACGGAGCGCACACCGGCCGCCACGTCCAGGCCCTTGGACGTGTCGATCCAGACCTCTTCGATGGACGCGGCCTTGATGCGCGCAAGGTCCTTGGGATCTTTCAAGACGAACTTGGCCCGCCAGAACGGGTGGTCCATCCACGATCCGCAGAAATCGTGCACATACATGCCCAAGGCAAGGTGCTGAATGCTGATGCGCTTGAGCATGGGGGTGTCCTCTGGCGGCCAAGTGCCTGGTCCATTCTTGTCCATAGCCGGTCTGGCAACAAGCGGGCGATTGCCAATGTGGCAAAAACTCCCTTGCTGCCAATGTGGGCGAGGGCCCTCAGCCCGCCGCTTCGACCAGCGCGCGCCCCGCAGCGCGCAGCACCTTGCCCGCGCTGTCGCCCAGCAGCAGCGAGCCACTGCTGAAGGCCCCGTCGACCAGCAGCGACAGCTGCGCGGCCGTCACCTCGGGCTTCTTCACCCCCATGCGCTTGCACAGCGCGGCCAGGCGTTTGCGCTGCTCCAGCCGGTGCGCGGCCGATATGGCGCGGGCCGGGTGGGCCGGGTCGGCAAACTCCGCTGCCACGTTGAGCTGCGGGCAGCCGCGGTAGCCGGGGCGGGCCACGCGCTCGCCCACCCAGGCGAGCAGGGCGTCGAGTTCGGCCGCGGCATCGGGGGAGTGCGGTGCGGCGGCCTCTTCCCACTGCTGCCAGAACTCCCGGTCCTCGCGCTCCAGAAAGGCGGCGACCAGGTCGTCCTTGGTGCGGTAGTAGCGGTACAGGCTGGTCTTGGCGATCTGCGCGCGCTCGATGACCAGGTCGATCCCCACGGCGCGCACGCCCTCGGCATAGAACAGCTGGCAGGCCGTGTCGAGGATGCGCTGCTGCACGTCGCCCACCGGCGGTGTGGTCGTGGTCGCGGTGGGCACAGCCGGGTCGGAGCGGGCTGCGCTGTTGGTCTTGCGGGCGGCGTTAGGGCTCATGCCGGCATTGTCCCATACTCCGTGTTGACACGATACAGACCTGTATGTAGCATCGCGCCGTCCTAAACAAAACGTACAGGTCTGTATCGTGATCGAAAACACTTCCACCGCTTTATCTTCGTCTTCTTCCGCTAAATCCCGCCCTGTGCTGGTCTACGGCGCCGCCGGGCACACCGGGCGCTTCGTAGTGCAGGCCCTGCGCGAACTGGGCCACGCCGTGCTGCTGGCCGGGCGCGATCTCGGCAAGCTGCATGCCGCCTTTCCCGACGCACCTGCAGACCAGCTGCGCGTACAGGGGCTCGGCGATGCCGCTGCCCTCACGCGCCTGCTTGCCGAGTCTTCCCTGGTCGTGAACTGCGCCGGCCCGTTTGCCGACAGCGCACCCCAGCTGCTGCAGGCCGCGCTGCAGGCCGGCGTGCACTATGTGGACGTGTCGGCCGAGCAGCCCACAGCGCGCGAGGTCTTTGGGCAATGGGGCGAGCGCTACGCCGCCGCCGGCCTGTGTGCCGCGCCCGCCGCGGCCTTCTACGGCGCGCTGGGCGATCTGCTGGCCACCAGCGTCCTTGGTGACTGGCCCGACGCCGATGCCATCGAAGTGCATATCGCCCTGGACAGCTGGCACCCCACCGAGGGCACGCGCAAGACCGGCCAGCGCAACGCGGGCCGCCACGTCGTGTACGCCAACGGCCAGTTCCAGGCACCGCCCGCCGTGGCCCCGCGCAAGACCTGGGCCTTTGCCGCACCGTTTGGCGAGCAGGCCGTGGTGGGGTTTTCCAGCGCCGATGCCGTCACCATCGCCCACCACGTCCGCGTGCCCGACGTGCCCGCGTGGATGAACGAGACCCCGCTCACCGAGCTGCGCGCTGCCGATACGCCCGCGCCCGTGGCGGTGGACCCATCGGGCCGCTCGGCCCAGCGCTTCCTGGTCGAGGTGGTGGTGCGCCGGGGCGGCGAGGCGCGCCGCGCCAGCGCCAGCGGGCAGGACATTTACGCCATCACCGGGCCCCTGGCGGCGCAGGCCGTGGGGCGCATCCTGGCGGCGGGCGGGGCGCTCACCGGGGCCTTGTCGGCGGGGCAACTGGGCGATGCGCGCAGCTTTTTGCAGGCACTGGCGCTCCGGTACCTGCAGCTGGATTTTGGTGGGTGACCGGGCAGGGGCCATGCCCCTGCGGCTTGCCATGGAAACTGGATTGGGTTTTTGCCAGCCCCATGCGATCATCCAAAGCCATGACCAGTCAACCAACCGCGGGAGCTGCAGTGTGAGCGAGATGGCCAAGGCTGAAGAACCCAACGCTTTGCTGCTGCAGCAGCAACAGGCCGCATCCGGCCTGGAGGATGTCGAACGTGTCGTGGCCGAGCCGCTGCGCTTCAAGGCCAGGCTGGCCATCGGCGAGAACGCCTATGCCTCGCTGCGCATGGTGAACCGGGGCCGCGAGCTCTGGGACGTGCTGGGCGCGGCCGGCGCCGGGGCGGCCATCGCCAAGTCCGGCCTGGTGGCATCGGCGTTCTTTGCGCCCTCGGGCCTGTTGGGGGCGCTGGGCGTGGGCGCGGCGGCAACGCCCGTGGGCTGGGTGGCCTTTGCCGCGCTGGCCTCGGGCGGTGCCTGTTATGGCATGTACCGCTGGCTCGGCCATTCCAAGGGCAGCCGGGTCATCGAGATCCCCCGCTACCTCAATACCCCGCTGGACACGCTGGGGCTGGCGCTGTTCGACCTGATCGCGCCGCTGTCGCTGCGGCTGGCCGCCTCGGCCGATGGCACAGTGGCGCCGCAGCGGCGCGCGTTTCTGGCCGCGCACCTGGTGGACGAGTGGGGGCTGGATGATCGCTTCGTCACACAGGCCATGGCCGCCATCGAGCCCGGCTTGGCCGATGCGGCGGCGGGCGATCTGGCGCGCGAACTCTCGGCCTTCCTGCATGCCAACCCGGACTGCAACCACAAGGTGATCGCGGCAGAGATGGGCCGCTTTTTGGCGCAGATGCTGGAGGCGGGCGGGGCGCCGCTGGCCGACCCCGAACGGCAGTTGTTGGCCCAGGTGCAGCAGACCCTGCTGACACCACCGCCCGGCGAAGTGGCCAAGGCCTGGACCCGCGCCAGGGAGCACGCGGGCCAATACAGTAGCCAGGTGGCCGAGGTGGCCGGCAAGGCGGCCACATGGACCAAGGAACAGCTGCCAACCGTGCAGCAGATGGAGGAACTCAGAATGCGTGGTACCGAACTGCCCGGTCAGATTGCGGGCGCCGTGGGCAAGGCCGCCAGCTGGACCAAGGACCAGATGCCCACCGCCGAGCAGGTGGAGGAATTGAAGAAGCGCGGCGGCGAGCTGACGGGCCAGGCGGCCGAAAACCTGCGCAGCGCCACCCGCGCAGCGCAGGAGGCGTTGCCCACGGCCGAACAAGTCCAGCAAGGGGCGCAGCGCACGGGTGAACTGGCCCGCAAGGGGCTCGATAGGCTCCGGGCGAAGCTCGGTCGTTGAACCGGGCTGGGCGCGGGGGGCTGCGCATCGATCTGTCTATGATGCTGCGCGTATGAAGATTCCCCTGCTCGCCGCTGCGCTGTTCCTGCCCCTTGTGCTGTCTGGCTGTGACGACGCACACAGTGCCCGCATCGAGGAAACCCGGGGCCGCATGGTCGGCACCTGGCTGCGCGAGGCCGAGTTCGAGGGGGCCAAGATGCGCATGGTCGTTGCCCTGGGCCAGGACGGAAAATTCAGCGAACACGCGAAGGTCGTGGCGCCGGATGGCACCACGGAAAGCGAGCACTACAGTGGTGAATGGAGCTATGACGGCACCAACTTCAAGCGCCGCTATCTTCAACAAGGCGGCCGCCAGTTCTCAGGCGGTGGCATCCGCTACGCCACCTACCAGCTCACATTGCTGACCCGCACGGATTTCACGGGCAGAGACAACCGCGAGGGCCGCGAGATCACCTACCGCCGGGTGAGTGAGGGTACGGAGCCGTGAGCCTGAGGCCGGCTATCGCTGCTGCGCTGCCAGCCGCAACCCCAGCGCGATCAGGATCACGCCCGGGATGCGCGACTGCCGGCCCATGAAGCGCCCGTTGCCCACCAGCCGCTCGCGCATGCGGTAGAGCACCGCCATCGTCGCGCCCAGCAGCAGGAACTGCGCAACCACCGAGCCTTGCCGCTGAACACGGTATTGGCGGATGGCCATGGGCTCGACGACCCAGGGCAGTCATTCGGCACCGCTATAGTGTCAAGGCAGGGCCGCGCCTGGAGAGGGGCACGGCTCTTGCAACCAGAAACGGTTGGACAAAAGCACCGCAAAAGAAGGAACACCCCCATGCCCGGACCCCACCTCGACGCACCCCTGTTCATCAAGGACATCTACGAGACCCAGGTCGACACCGCCACAACCCCGTTCTTCTACAACGACGCGGGCATGCCGGTCTACCTGGCCGAGCCGCCCGCCGATGTCACGCCGCTCACGCCCGCCGCCACCGACCCGGCCCTGGCAGTGGGCAACGAGTACCTGGTGGCCAACGTGCTGGGCGTCAAGCCCACGCCGCCCTGGGGTGTGGAAACGCAGCTGGGCTTTGCGGCCGAGCAGGTGGAGTTTGCACCGCTGTGGGCCACGCGCAGCATCGCGGCGGCCTTTGGCATGACGCTGGTGGAGCCGGGGCAGGCGGTGCGGATCGAAAGCCCGGTCACCGCGCTGCAGCAGGTGGAGTACGAATACGGCGTCTTCGCCGGCCACTGGTCACCGTACCAGGGTACCGGCAATGCCCTGCTCAGCGTGGTCTGTACCGACCTGGAGCACCATGATTTTCCGCATGTGTTCGCCTCCACCGACCCCACCCAGCCGCTGGTGATCTCTGTGGGCCGCTACTGGCCGGCGCTGGGCAAGATACGGCTGGCAGACCTGTGGGTGCCCCGCGGCAGCGCGCTCTACGTGCCGCCCAAGCCGGCCAGCAGCGACCCGGCGGCGGTGATCGACCTGCACAACAACCGCAACTCGGCCCGGGCCTGCTGGGGTGATATTCACCAGAACAGCATCACCACGCACACATTGCTGCAGACCGAGGGCGGGTTTTTCTACTGGTACTGGAATGGGATTGCGACCGTGCACAGCCGCCCGGTGGCGGTCAACTGAGCCCATGGTGTGAAGATCGACAGGGAGCAATGACATTGGACATGTCCGACGTGAAAGAACTCGGTAGCGGCGACAGCGATAGCGTGGTCTACAAGACCCTGCTCGAATCGACCCGCGCCATCCCCTGGAAGATCGACTGGGCGACGATGCAATTCGCCTACATCGGTCCGCAGATCGAACCGCTGCTGGGCTGGAGTGGACCACGAGGTCGACTACCGCGCCCTCACCAAGGACAACGGCTATGTGTGGATACGCGACGTGGTCCACGTGGTGCGCAAGCCCGATGGTGAGGTCGAGGCACTGATCGGCTTCATGTTCGACATTACCGAGCGCAAGAAGACAGAAGAAAAGCTGCTGGCACTGCAAAAGGAACTCGAAGCCCTCTCGTTCAAGGACGGGCTGACCAACATCGCCAACCGGCGCCGCTTCAATTCCGCCATCGAGCTGGAGTGGGAGAGTGCGCGCAATGTCGGCAGCGGTGCGCCCGTGTCGGTGCTCATGCTCGACATCGATTTCTTCAAGCAGTACAACGACCTGCACGGCCACATCCAGGGCGATAAGTGCCTGATCAACATCGCCCAGACGCTGAGCCTGGCGCTGGAGAACCCGCGCGACCTGGTGGCGCGCTTTGGCGGCGAGGAGTTCATCATCCTGCTGCCCGGCGCCGATGCCGCCGCCGCCCTCAAGGTGGCCGAGCGCTGCCAGCGCCTGATCCAGAAGCAGGCCATCGCCCACGCACAGTCACCCCACGAGCAGTGCGTGACGCTGAGCATCGGCGTGGGCACCGCCACGCCGGGAAGCTACGCCAAGCCTGCGGACTTCATCGATGCCGTGGACCAGCGGCTGTATGCGGCCAAGAAGAATGGGCGCAACCGCATAGAAGTGGTGTGAGCGCGCAGCCTGGGCTGCCGAGCAGGCCCCAGGCTCTTACTTCAGATCACCCGCACACGGCAGGTACAGGCCCTCGGCCGTCGTGATCGACCGCGCCGCCCGCACGGCCCGAGCCGTGGCAATCGCTGTGGCCTCGGCCGCCATGGTCGACAGCACCATCATCCCCGGGTTCTTGCCCGAGACGCCCGTGCCCAGGGTGAACAAGGTGTCGCCATCGGACATGGTGTGCACCGGGTTGATGCTGCGCGCCAGGCCGTCGTGCGCGGCCACGGCCAGGCGGTGGGCCTGCACCTTGGTGATGGTGGCATCGGTCGCGATCACGCCGATGGTGGTGTTGGTGCCGGCCAGCAGGGGTTTGGGCAGCTCGCCGCGCAGCAGGGCACGGCGCGTGTCGCGCAGCTGGCGGCCATCGTCCGTGCGGGCGCCGGCGATCACCTGCGCCGTGTCGGGGTCGATCACATCGCCCAGGGCGTTGCAGGCGATGAGCGCGCCCACGGTGACTCCATCCACTGTGACCGACGCCGTGCCGATGCCGCCCTTCATCGCGTTGTGGATGCCGAAGATCTTGCCCACGGCCGCTCCCGTGCCCGCGCCCACATTGCCCTCGGCCGGGTCGGCGCGCGAGGCGGCCTCGCACGCCGCATAGCCCGCCGCGGCATCGGGGCGTATGCGCATGTCGCCCACCTGCAGGTCGAACAGCACGGCGCTGGGCACCAGCGGCAGGCGGCCCACCACCACATCGAAGCCAATGCCGCGCTCTTCCAGCCAGCGCACCGCGCCGCTGGCGGCATCGAGCCCCCACGAGCTGCCGCCCGCCAGCATGATGCCGTGCACCTTTTCCACCAGGTTCGACGGGTCGAGCAGGTCCGTCTCGCGCGTGCCGGGGGCGGCGCCGCGCACGTCCACACCGCCCACCGCGCCGTCGCGCGCCATGACCATGGTGCAGCCCGTGGGGCGGCGCGGGTCGGTGAAATGGCCGACCTCGATGCCGGGGACACGGGTGATGCTGCCGGCGTCGTGGTGGCCGTCGTGGGGGCTGGAAAAGGCGGAGTTGGTTGTCGTTGGCGTCGTCATGGCCTGTGATTATGGGCGGTGCAAAACCGCGGCCAGCAGGTCCGGTAGATCGACCTGTTTTCGGCCCTGATGTAACGGTGTGTTTTAAGGGCGTTTGAACGTGACGGGTATCACCTGTCCCGCAAGCACGGAGCACCACAATGGGGCAACAAAAGCGAAGAGAGGAAGGATCACCATGGCGACACCACCCTGGCGTCAGGCTTTGGCCTGTCTGTTGCCCGCGCTGCTGGCGGGCCTGGGTTCATCGGGCGCCGTGCAGGCGCAGAGCATTGCAACGGGTTCGCGCCACGGGCTTGCACTGCAGCCCGATGGCAGCGTGCTGGCCTGGGGCGACAACCGGCAGGCGCAATTGGGCCAGGGCAGCACTATCTACGCCGACACTCCGCGCGAGATCGCGCTGCCGGTCAAGGCCAGGAAGGTGCAGGCCAGTGCCACGGGGGCGTTGCTGCTGGATGCCCAGGGCGATGTGTGGAGCTGGGGCACCAACCGCAAGGGGCAACTGGGCGATGGCACGCATGCGGACCGGGCCGAACCCAAGCTCATCTTTCGCGGCGCGATCGAGATCGTCAACGGGGGCGACACCGCGCCTTCGTTCCTGATCGACAGCGAGGGCCAGCCCTGGTGGTGGGGGCCTCTGCCCACGGGCGGTGATGCCGCATCGCCGCAGCGCGCAGCCCAACTGCCGGCCCGCCTAGTGCGCTTGAAGCACGAGGCCAATACCACCGTCGCCCTCGATGAACAGGGCATCGTGTGGTCCTGGGGGCGGGGGGCGGCATGCTCCGATTCGACCGGCGTCAGCGCTCCGGTGGCGATGCGAGGCCTGCCGCGCATCACGGAGTTCTCTCAGACGGTATGGACACCCTTGTCCTACCAACCCGAGCATTCGCGCTGGAACCCGCCGCCCGCATCCCTGGTGTATGCGAAGGATGTCGATGGCAACATGTGGCAATGGGGAACCGCGATGCGCGGCTACCCTCCCGACTCGGGGAATCCGCCCATGGTGGTCTGCCCTGCGGCCCGCATCGCCATGGATGGCAGCCAATTCGGCGTGTCCATCTATGCCCCCTATCCCGCCCTGGAGCAAATGGGCGTGCGCTTCCTGCGGGCCGGGTACCTTGGCGGCAGCAACATCACCACGGGACTCGCGGAAAACGGCGACCTGTGGCAGTGGCGCAATCCCACGTCGGAAAATCCGGACGGGACGGCTGTCACGGTCAACCGGATAGCGACGGGCGTGGCGGACTTCAGTGCCTTCCTGCCCGATCCCCGCCTTGCGGCCCAGGCCCAAGGGGTCTTGTTCATTACCAGCGAGGGCCGGCTGTATGGCACGGGGCTCAACACCAGCCTGCACCTGGGCCCGTTTGACGGCGCGCAGGGCTCTTCGTCCAGCCCGCAGCCATTGCGTTTGCCCGGCAAGGCCGTGAGCGTCCATGCGCGTACCACCGGCAGCTTTGCGTTGCTCGAAGATGGCCGCGTCTACGGTTGGGGCGCTGCCGCAGGGGCCGCCAGCCCGACAAGCAACATCAACTGGCGGACTTTCCGGCAGGTGCCGACGCTGATCGCGCTGGGTGCGCCGGTGGTCAAACTCGCGGTGTCCGAGACCACCGTGTTCGGCGTGGATGCACAGGGCCAGCTGTGGAGTGCCTACGGCCGCGGCAATGGTGAGTTTGCCAGCCGCACCTTCAAGCCGGCCCTGGTGAGCCGCAGCACGGGAATGCCGCTGGTGCGGGATGTCGCTACGGCGGTGCAGGGCTTCGCTGCAATGGTGGGAGTGGACGGCTCGGTGTGGACGATCGGCAGCCCTGTCGCGGTGCAGCAGCCAGCGGGGCAGGAGGGCTTTTCGTGATTCCAGTCACCCGGGCAGGTGATCGGCTTGCCACCCTCTATCGTGCAGGTAGCCGCCACCGGGTATGCAACATCCTTTGCGCTGGATGCATCTGGAACGGTGTTGTACTGGGGCGGAACGCCGCAATTCGGTGTCACGGCAACTCCTTTTGACTGGAACGCGAGCCCGGTCCGGGTTCCCGCCGCGCTGCCGCTGGGCCAGAAGGCGGTGTCCATCCACACTGGCAGCGACTACGCATTCTGTGCCGTTCTGCAAGACGGCTCGGCGCAATGTTATGGCCGAGATCTCAATGAGCACCGGGGCACGCGCTTTCGCCTGCATGCCCCCATCAAGGAGATGTCCATCAGCGGCGATGAAGTCATCTCCAGCCCGCTGAGCGGCAGATCCACCGGCACCATCCACTTTCGCCTTGCTGACGGCACCGTCTGGGCCTGGGGCCAGGGGCGCCAAGGCCAGTTGGGTGCTGGGGTGTATGCCAACGCCGCAGAACCCGTCCCCGTGCTCAACGAGGCCGGCACCGGCGACCTGGACCTGGACCCCGCAACGCCCAACTTGGCCACCGCCAGCCGCCCTCCATTCCGTGTGAAAGCGCACCTGGCGGGCAACCTGCGCACGCTGTCGTTCAGCGCGGACGTGTTCGGTGCTGCGACGGGGGGCGGGACGGGCGACGGCAGCACCAACGTCTACGCCTTCGCCACCGCAGACCTGAGCACCTGGGTGCAGCTGGACGAGCAGGGCCAGTGGAGCCTGCTGCGTTCGCCGGTGCCTGCCGCCGCCAGCAAGGTGCCGCTTGCCGGTGAAGGCCAGTCGGTGCCGCTGCCCATCCTGTCGCAGTTCGTGGGCACGGGCCTGGCCGGCGCGCGGATTTTCGTGGGGCAGGGGCGCGATGCGCAGGAGATGCTGCAGGCGCAGCGCTTTCGCGAGGTGCTGGAGCTGGCGCCGGAGGAGTGAGTTCTCTGTCGTAAGGCGGTGTGCTCTCAGTTCGCCACCGGCTCGATGCGCGTCACCACATAGGCCCCTGCCTGCTGTTCGGCGCGAAAGCGCACCTTGGCCCCCGCCTTGACCTGCGCGGCCTGGGCCGGGTCGGTGATGCGGAACACCATGGTCATGGGCGGCATGTCCAGGTTGCGGATGGGGCCGTGGCGCAGCGTGACCTTGGCGCTGGCGGCATCCCAGCGTACGACTTCGCCCTCGCTCAGGTCCGCGGTGGCAGCGGCAGGGGCGGCATGGCTGCCGTGGTCCTCGCCATGGTCATGGTCGTCGCCTGCGAAGGCGGTTGCTGCGCTGAAAAGGAGTGTGGTGGCGAGCAGGGCGATGCGCAGTGGGTGGGTGGTGTGGTGGGTCATGTCGATGCCTTCTGATTTCCGGGGTAGTTCTTGAAAACGCGGGTGCTGCCATTGCGTGCGACCAGCAGCACCGCATAGCGGTCCTTGCGGCCGCCATAGGCGGGGCCATCCATGCCGGGCGACCCAATGGGCATGCCCGGCACGGCCAAGCCCAGCGCGTTGGGCTTTTGCTGCAGCAGGGCACGCACGTCGCTGGCGGGCACATGGCCCTCGACCAGGTAGCCGCCGACCAGGGCCGTGTGGCACGAGCCCAGCTTTTGCGGCAGGCCCAGCCGCGCGCGCACGGCGTTGTTGCCGGTGTCGTGCACCTTCACGGCAAAGCCATTGGCCTGCATGTGGTCCACCCAGTCCTGGCAGCAGCCACAGTTCGGGTCTTTCCAGACCTCGACCGGCGTGGGGGCAGATGCCCCTGCTGCCATCGGCAGCGCGGTTGCGGCGAGCATGGTCAGCCAGGCGCGACGGGTGCTGGCGGTTGGTGTGTGAGTCATGGGGTGTCCTTTCTCTTCCAGGGTCAGCCCTTGCGGGGCAGCACATTGATGGTGCCCACCATGCCGGCCTGGTAGTGGCCGGGGATCAGGCAGGCGAAGTCGAAGCGGCCGGGGCGGTTGAAGGTCCACACGAGATCGCCCTTGCGGCCGGCCTTCACATGGGCCATGTAGGGCTCGTCGTGCTCCATGCCAGGGTGCTTGAGCATCATCTCGGCGTGCTGCGCCAGCGAGGCCTGCGTGCCGAGCACGATCTCGTGCAGCAACTGGCCCCGGTTCTGCACCACCAGGCGCACGGTCTCGCCCTCGCGCACCTCGATGTGGGCGGGGGCAAAGCGCATGTCGTCGCCCATGCGCAGGGTGATGGTGCGCTGCACGGCCTTGGCATTGCCGGCAATTCCCCAGTCCTGCTGCTGGGCGGACATGGCGGCCTTCACTGTCGCGTGGGGCGCATTGCCATGGGCCCAGGCAGCAGCGCTGCCGGTCAGCAGGGCCGCTGCGGCGACGAGATGCAGGGCCAGGCGGTTCAATGGTCGGGTGTTGTTCATGGTATGTCCTTGGGTGGAGTCAATGCTGGTGGCTGCCGCCGGTCGCCGCAGGCTTGCGTGCATTGGCAGCCCCGGGCGCGGTGCCCGGCGTGGTGGCCCGTGGCGGGGCCGGCGTGGCGGCGGGCGCGCCCTGCCATTCATAGGCCTGGGTGCCCGGCGGCTGGGCGTAGTGGCCGGGGTCGCGGTAGTCGCCCGCGGCCTGGTTGGCACGCACCTTGAAGGTGGTGAACATGCCGCCCATCTCCAGCGGGCCATAGGGGCCGGTGCCGGTCATCATGGGGAAGGTGTTGTCGGGCAGCGGCATCTCCATGGCGCCCATGTCGGCCATGCCGCGCTCGCCCATCACCATGTAGTCGGGCACGATCTTCTGGATCTTGCCGACCAGGCCTTTGTGGTCCACGCCGATCATGGTGGGCACGTCGTGCCCCATGGCGCCCATGGTGTGGTGGCTCTTGTGGCAGTGAAAGGCCCAGTCGCCGGGCTCGTCGGCGATCAGCTCCACCTGGCGCATCTGGCCCACGGCCACGTCGGTGGTCACCTCGGGCCAGCGCGCGCCCTTGGGCACGGGGCCGCCGTCGGTGCCGGTCACCTCGAACTCGTGGCCGTGGATGTGGATGGGGTGGTTGGTCATGGTGAGGTTGCCCACGCGGATGCGCACGCGCTCGCCCTGGCGCGCCACCAGCGGGCTGATGGCCGGAAAGACCCGGCTGTTCCAGCACCAGATGTTGTGGTCCAGCATGGTGTTGACCTTGGGCGTGCGCGCCCCGGGCTCCACGTCGAAGGCGTTGAGCAAGAAGGCGTAGTCGCGCTGCACCGTGGCGATGTGCGGGTGCGCGGCCCGGGGGTGGGTGATCCACAGGCCCATCATGCCCATGGCCATCTGCACCATCTCGTCGGCATGCGGGTGGTACATGAAGGTGCCGGGGCGCCTTGCCACGAACTCGTAGACGAAGGTCTTGCCCGGCTGGATGGCCGGCTGGTTGAGCCCGCCCACGCCGTCCATGCCATTGGGCAGGCGCTGGCCGTGCCAGTGGATGGTGGTGTGCTCGGGCAGGCGGTTGGTGACGAAGATGCGCACGCGGTCGCCCTCCACCACCTCGATGGTGGGGCCGGGGCTTTGCCCGTTGTAGCCCCACATGTTGACCACAAAGCCCGGCGCAACCTCGCGCACCACGGGCTCGGCCACCAGGTGGAACTCCTTGACCCCGGCGTTCATGCGCCAGGGCGCGGTCCAGCCGTTCAGGGTGACCACGGGGTTGTAGGGCCGGCCGGTGGGCGGGTGCAGCGGCGGTGCGGTGTCGGCACTGGCCTGCATCGCGGGCTCGGGTAGCGCGGCCAGGGCCACGCGGCTGACGGCGGCGGTGGCCACGGCCGTGGCGGCGCCTGCCGTGAAGAAATGGCGTCTTTGCATGTCAATGGCCTGGTGGGGTGGAAGGGGTGGCGGCGCTCGATGCGAGGCCTTGCAAGGCACCGGGCGAGGTGCCCGTGAGGGCCAGTTGCAGATCGGTCTCGGCCAGCCAGAAGTCGCGCTGCGCCTCAATGGCGCCGGCCACCGCCTGTGTGCTGACGCGCGCCTCGGCCAGCAGCTCCCACACGCTGGCGAGCATGCCGTTGTAGCGCAGCGTGGTCTCGTCCGCGATGAGCTGGCGCAGCGGCACCACCTCATCGCGCTGCTGGCGCGCCAGGTCGAGCGCGGTGCGGTAGGTGAGCCAGGCGCTGCGCACCTCGCTGCGGGCGCGCACGGCGGTGTCCTGCAGCGTGGCGGCGCTCTGCTCCACGCGCGCCTGGGCGCGGGTGCGCGCGGCGCCGCCCCAGTCGAACAGGGGCAGTGGCACATCGAGCTCCCAGCCGCGCGTGGTCTCGCGGTGGCCGCTCTCGCGCTCGGTGGCGGTGTTGCGCTGGTAGGCAATGCCGATATCGCCGAACACGGCACCCGCGCGGGCCCAGCCCTGCTGGCGCGCCTCGGTGTCGAGCTGGCGGCGCGCGGCCTGCACGTCCAGGCGCTCGCGCAGCGCGGTGGCTTCGATCCCATCGGCAGGCAGCGCCGTGGTTGGCAGCGCCGGCAATTGCCCGGCCAATTGGTACTGGGCCTGCGTGCCCCACAGGCCCATGCTGCGGCTGAGCTGCTCGCGCGCCGCGGCGGCAGCCAGGCGGGCGCGTGCGCGCTGGGCGCTGGCCTCCTGCAGCACGGCCTGTTCGCGCGCGTGCTGCAGGCGACTGAAGTTGCCCACGCGGGCCATGCGCTGGGCCAGCTCGGCACCGGCCTCGGCGGCCTCCACCATGCGCTCGTGCGTGGCGGCCACCTGCTCGGCGGCCACGGCGCGCAGCCAGGCGCGGCGCGTGTCGGCGGCCAGGGCCACCACCTCCTGGGCGGCTTGCAGGGTGGCCACCTGCATGCGCTCGGCCTGGCGCTCCATGCGCCAGGGCAGGGTCAGCAGGTCCAGCAGGCTGAAGGCCAGCGTGCGCTCGATCTCGCGCTCATGGCTGTTGGTCAGCCGCGCGATCGAGAACTGCGGGTTGGGCAGGGTGATGGCCTGCACGCGCTCGGCATCGGCCACGCCCAGCGCCGCCAGGCGGGCCTGCAGGCCAGGGTTGTGCAGCAGGGCGATGCGCACGGCCGCATCCTGCGTGAGCGGCTGGGCCAGCCAGCCGTCGATGGCCTGGCGCGCCTTGCCGCGCGCGGCGGGGTCGGCGGCGGGCAGAGTGGCATCGGCCGCGCCGGTGCGGCCCTGGGTAAGGGCCTGCACGTCGCCGCGCAGGCCGTCGGGCGAGACACTGGCGCAGCCTGCAAGCAGGGCGCCCAAGGCCAGCGCTGTCAGGCGGGGAATGTTGCGGCTCATGGCTTGTGCCCCCCGTGCGGGTGGGGGCTGGCAGGCGCCGCCGCTGCTGCAGGGGCGCTGCCCTGGCCGGCCTCCCAGCGCACGATGTCGGCGTGGCCACGCGGGAAGGCGGCCACGGCCTGGTGGGCGGCGCGCCAGTCGGCCAGCGGCGCATCGGCACCTGGCAGCGGCAGCTGCACCTGCATGGGGGTATGGGCCAACGGGGCCTGGGGTGCTTGCGGGGCTTGCGGTGCGGCCGCCGGGGCCGGGTCGGCAGGCGGCTGTGCCCCTGCCATCGCGGGCAGGAGCAAGGCCAGCCACGCCAGGGGGCGCAGCAAGGGCCAGCGAAGAGCGAAGAAGTCGCGCATGGTGCGGTCTCCAGAAAAATGGGAATGGAACGCCGCTGCGGCCTGCGGTGCATGCGCCTTGGGCGCGTGCAGGCATGGGCGGGCTCGGGGCGGGCGCTGTTCAGTCCAGGCGGGGGCCAAGTGCAAGCCCAGGCGCCGCAGCAACGGGCCGCACGGGCGCCCGTGTGGGCGGCATGGGGTGTTGCCAGGCGCTCCCGCACAGGCCCAAACAGGCCCTGGGGATGCTCAAACCATCAGGCTATGGGCGGCTTGATGGCCAGCGCGGCGGTGGCGCTGTCAAACGGGGTGGCGGCCGCAGGTGGAGCGCCGGCCAACAGGGGCAGGGGGGCGGCCGGCATGGCCGGTGGCTCCATCAGGGCCGTATGGCAGATCTCGCAGGCCGTGCAGTTGGCGTGCTGGTTGTGCGTGGCGCAGCCGGGTGCGCTGCTGTCGCAGGCCAGCGCAACCGCATCGGTGCTGCCATGCCCGCCACCATGCATGCCGCCATGGTCTGCGGTGTGGGCTGCATCGGTTGTGGATGCGTGGCCGTGCTGCCCATGGTGGTCTGCAGCCGCAGCCGGCACTACCGCCGCCGGCGCATGCTGCATGGGCAGCATGCCTGCGGCCATGGCGGTGCCCATCAGGCCCCGAAGGACCAGCACCACCATCAGCAGATAGAACAAGGGGCCGCGACGCATGCCGCAATGATAAGACCTTTGCCCTTGCTCCAGCTTGTCCCATGGTTTACCCGCAAACCCGGCGCGAGCGCCAATCCAGGGGTACGATGTATCCAGATGTTCGTATGGCTGCCGCCTGCCTGCCTTGGCAGGTGACGGCGGACCGGTTGCCAGGGCCACAGGGTCAGGCCGGTTCAGAAACCATCCTTCCTCTATCGCGAAAGGCCCCATGCGTGCTTTGCCGCCGTTGGCTACGGGCTCCCTGTCTGCCAGGATACGGCTGCTGATCCTGGTGGCCACGCTGCCCGCCCTGGTGCTGGTGGCCTACCAGGCTCGAGCCAACCGTGACGAGGCGCTGGCCGCCGCGCGCGAAAATGCGCTGCTGATCACCCGCACCATGGCCTACAGCCAGCAGAGTCT
The DNA here is from genome assembly GCF_030704685.1 of Acidovorax sp. A1169. Taxonomy (GTDB): domain Bacteria; phylum Pseudomonadota; class Gammaproteobacteria; order Burkholderiales; family Burkholderiaceae_C; genus Acidovorax. The sequence continues at coordinate 349,462 of NZ_JAUZDX010000003.1, read as the reverse complement.
GATCGACACCACCCGGACCTTTCTGCAGCAACTGGCCACGACCCGCCGGGCGCAACAGCTCGATGCCCCCGATTGCTCGCAGTACCTGGCGGAGGTGCTGGCGCTCAACGCCACCTACGTCAACATCGGCCTGCCCCGCGCCGACGGGGATTTGCTGTGCAGCGCGGTGCCGCTCAGGGCTCCGGTGAACGTCACCAACCGGCCCTACTTCCTGCGGGCCATCGTCGCGCGCGAGTTCTCGGTAGGTGTATTCCAAGTGGACAAGGCGGTCGGTGTGGCCAGCGTGAATTTCGCGCAGCCGGTGATTGACCCCGAGACCCGTGCGGTGCTGGGCGCCGCCGTGGCGGTGGTGTCGCTTGACTGGTGGAGCCGTCGCCTGCACGAACTGGGCCTGCCCGAGGGGGCGGTGGCCCGCGTGCTCGACCCCGATGGCCGGGTGATCGCGCGTTTTCCGCCCGATCCACAGGAGCTTGGCACTCAGCCCGAACTGCCCCGGGCGGGGGCCGGTGCACAAGCCGTGCAAGGCGGCGCCACCGTGTTGGAGACGCATGGCGATGCCCCTTACATCGAAGTGGCGCGGCCCCTGCTCGAATCCCAGGGCAGGCCGGTGGCCACCATGCGCCTGTCGATGCCGCTCGACGCGCTGTATGCCCGGACCACGCAACAGATGTGGCGCGACATCGGCTTTTTGCTGCTGGGCTTGCTGGCCTCGTTCGTGCTGGCGCACGAAGGGGTGCGCCGCGGCGTGGGCAAGCCGCTGGCACGGCTGCTGCGGGCCACCGACCAGCTCGCCCAGGGCCAGCAGGTGGCTGCGGTGCCCGAGACGGGCTTTCGCGAGCTGGCTCAGCTGGCGCAGCGCTTCAACCACATGGCCCAGGCGCGCCAGCAGGCCGAGGGCGAACTGCGCCAGAGCGAGGAAAACCTGGCCATCACCCTGCACTCCATCGGCGATGCGGTGGTGGCCACCGATCACCGGGGCCTGGTGGTGCGCATGAACGGCGTGGCCGAGCAGATGACCGGCTGGCCGCTGCGCGAGGCGCAAGGCCGCCCGCTGACCGACATCTTTCGCATCGTCAACGCGCACACCCGCGAGCCGTCGAAGGATCCGGTGCAACTGGTCATGGCCAGCGGCCAGGTGGTGGAGCTGTCCAACCACACCACGCTGATCGCCCGGGGCGGCACCGAGTACCAGATTGCCGACAGTGCGGCCCCGATCCGCAATGCCGCAGGCGATATCACCGGGGTGGTGCTGGTGTTCAGCGACGTCACCGAATCGTACAGCGTGCGCCGCCAGCTGGAAGACAACGAGGCGCGGTTTCGTACGCTCACCATGCTGTCCTCGGACTGGTACTGGGAGCAGGACGCGCAGATGCGGTTCGTGACCCTGGAGGGCGAGGCCGCCAGGCGCACGCTGCCGGGCCCCCAGTGGCATGTGGGCAAGACCCGGCGCGAGGTGGCTACCGATGACGGCGGCGGGGTCGCTGCGTCGGACGGCATTGCGGTGGACTGGGAGCAGCACGAACAAACCCTGCGCGAGCACCGCGAGTTCCGCGATTTCGAGTACCCCCGCCACTCCACGGGCGGTGCGGTTGAGTGGGTCTCGGTGAGCGGCACGCCGATGTTCGGCGCAGACGGCACTTTCCTGGGCTACCGGGGCATCGGCAACAACATCACCGAGCGCAAGAACGCAGAACGGGAGTTGCGCATCGCCGCCATCGCCTTCGAGTCGCAAGAGGGCATGCTGGTCACCGATGCCGACACCGTGATCCTGCGCACCAACCGCGCCTTCACCAAGATCACCGGCTACGACAGTGCCGATGCCGTGGGCCGGCGTGCCAGCTTTCTCGCCTCGGGGCAGCACGACGAGGCCTTTTTTGCCAGTCTGCGCCGGACCCTGGACAGCGCGGGCGAGTGGAGCGGCGAAATCTGGAACCGTTGCAAGGATGGGCAGGTGAACCTGCACCAGATGGGCATCACGGCCGTCAAGGACGCCCAGGGGCGGCTCACGCACTACGTGGCCTCGCTGAGCGACATCACGCAGAAGGCCGCCGCCGCCCGGGAGATCGAGCACCTGGCCTTCTACGACCCGCTCACCCTGCTGCCCAACCGCCGCCTGATGATGGACCGGCTGCAGCAGGCCTTTGCCAGCAGCGCCCGCTCGGGCCAGTACGGCGCGCTGCTGTGCCTGGACCTGGACCACTTCAAGACCCTCAACGACACCCTGGGCCACGACATGGGCGACGTGCTGCTGCAGCAGGTGGCCCAGCGCCTGAAGGCCTGCGTGCGCGAGGGCGACACCGTGGCGCGCCTGGGCGGCGACGAGTTTTTGCTGCTGCTCAAGGGCATGAGCAGCGAGCCCACCGAGGCCGCCGAGCACACGCAGGGCGTGGGCAACAAAATCCTGGAAGCGCTGAACCAGCCCTACCAGTTGGCGATGCACCACGTTCACAGCACGCCGAGCATCGGTGCGGTGCTGTTCAGCGGGCAGAGCCAGTCGGTGGACGAGCTCATGAAGCGTGCCGACCTGGCCATGTACGCCGCCAAGACCGCAGGGCGCAACGCCGTGCGCTTTTTCGACCCGCGCATGCAGGCCGCCGTGACGGCCCGCGCCGCGATGGAGAACGACCTGCGCACGGCCCTGGCCGAGGACCAGTTTCGCCTGTACTACCAGGTGCAGGTGGGGCAGGGGGCGCGGGCCATCGGTGCCGAGGTGCTGATCCGCTGGCAGCACCCCGAGCGCGGCCTGGTCATGCCCGGCGAGTTCATCCCGCTGGCCGAAGAGACCGGGCAGATCCTGGCCATCGGCCTATGGGTGCTGCGCACCGCCTGCCGGCAACTGCGCCAATGGCAGGACGACCCCGCGCGCAGCCACTTGCAGCTGGCCGTGAACGTGAGCGCGCGCCAGTTCCGCCAGGGCGACTTCGTGGACCATGTGTTTGCCGTGCTCAGTGAAACCGGCGCCCGCGCCGACCACCTCAAGCTGGAGCTGACCGAGAGCATGGCGCTGGACAACGTGCAGCAGACCATCGCCAGGATGAACGCGCTGCGCGCGCTGGGCGTGGGCTTCTCGATGGACGACTTCGGCACCGGGCAGTCCTCGCTGTCCTACCTCACGCGGCTGCCGCTGGACCAGCTCAAGATCGACCAGAGCTTCGTGCGCAACATCGGCATCCAGCAAACCGACGCGCTCATCGTGCAGACCATCATCGGCATGGCGCAGAGCCTGGGCATCGACGTCATCGCCGAGGGCGTGGAGACCACGGCCCAGCGCGAATTCCTGGCGCAGCACGGCTGCAACCTGTGGCAAGGCTACCTGTTCAGCCGGCCGGTGCCGTTGGAGAACTTCGAGCAGCTGATGGCGCAGCGGTATGCGGTGAACCCCTAGGAGCGTGCGCGGCAGAAGGAGCATCGGCTGCAACGCCCGACAAACCGGTCTCGCCGGGTATCACCTCCGGCTCCCAGGGGTCCACCCTGGGCTTGTCGGTACTACCCAGCGATCCTCGGTTTTCGGACGTTTCGCTTCGATGCCTTCTGCCGCGCACGCTCCTAGCAGCCGCAGCCCACTCGCCAGCCATGGCGGCCTTGCAGGTACCGCGCGGCCATGCCCAGGCTGCAGTGCATGGCACGGAAAATGCTGATACGGTGAATGCCTTTTCGGGCATGGCCTGACCGCCGACCAGGCTCCTGGAGCCCAGGCCCCATTCTGTGAGCGCGGCTCCACAGAGAGATAGTGAAAAAATAGGCATTCAGACCCGCCGACACCCATGCACCAACCCCAGCCTGCAGTCTCCAACGCGCCCAGGCCCGCCAACAAGGGCGGTCCGTGCATCGGCCGAGCGCCCCTCCCGTGACAATTGCGCTCAAGTCCCACTTCCAGCCGATCTTCAGCCTGGCCCATCGCCGTGTGGTCGGCTACGAGGCCCTGCTCCGGGGTACCACGCCCGACGGCACGCCCGTGCCGCCGCCCGAACTCTTCGCCCGCTGCCAGTCGGTCGAAGAGCAGACCGCGCTCGATGTGGCCGCCTGCGAGCTGCACGCCGGCAGCTTTGCGCGCTTTCCCCGGCAGGCGCACTGGCTTTTTTTGAACGTGGATGCATCCATCTTCTCCAGCGGCAATGCCATGTCTGCCTCGCAGCGCCTGTTGCAGGTCTGCCGCCAATCGGGCCTGGCGCCCCACCAGATCGTCGTCGAGATCCTGGAGACCGCGATCGATGACCACGTCGACCTCGAAGCGCAGGTGCGCGAGCTCAAGGCCCAGGGCTTTCTGCTGGCGCTGGACGACTTCGGCGCCGGCCACTCCAACTTCGACCGGGTGTTCACCCTGGCACCCACGCTGGTCAAGCTCGACCGCAGCGTGGTCGTCAAGGCCGCGCAGAGCCAGACCGTGCGGCGCGTGACCACCCAGATGGTCTCGCTGCTGCACGAATGCGGTGCGCTGGTCCTCATGGAAGGCATCGAGCGGCGTGAGGAAGCCGTCATCGCGCTCGACTCCGACACCGACTTCGTGCAGGGCTACTTCTTCGGCCGGCCCGCCGCGCAACTGCTGCCGCCGGCCCATACTTGCGCAGAGATCGAAGAAACCTGGGCCCTGTGCGGCGACCGCTGGCACGATCAGCGCCGCGAGTACCGCGACCGCCTGCAGCCCTATGTGCAGGCCATGCTCCATGCCTGCACCCGCATGCAGGCCGGCGCCTCCCTGGCCGAAGCCTGCGCCGCCTTTCTCGGGCTGCCCAATGCCGACGTCTGCTACCTGCTGGACGCCAGCGGCCACCAGGTAGGTACCAACCTTTTCTCGCGGGGGCACGGGCCGGTGCTGGCCGAGCGCGATGCCTTCGCCCCGCTGCGCGACACCACGGGCGCCCGCTGGTCGCGCCGGCCGTACTTTCGGCGTGCCTTGGGCGACACCGGCGTGGTCCAGGTCACGCGCCCCTACCGCACCATGCAGAGCCTGAGCATGTGCATCACGCTGTCCGTGGGCTTCGAGCAGCACGGGCAGCGCCTGATCATCTGCGGCGACATGGAGTGGACGCCGGTGGACGTGCGGCCGGATTTTTCGGATACGGTGTCCTGACCGAAGCGGCCAGGACGCGGGCATCGGGCGAGGCCATGGCCACCGCCGCTGTCACCACCCATTTTGGTGCTGGCCTTCGGCCCATCTTCAGGGTACAAGCTCCAGTCCATCCGTTTGCACTGGAGACCCATGCGACTTCGCAACGCCCTGGCCCTGCTGGCCCTGATCGCGCTCACCGCCCTGCAAGCCGTTCATGCGCAAAAGACCAGCCCTTACGAATACGACGAGATGCGCGACCGGCTCAAGCGCTTCGGCACGGGCAATGCACCGGTGTACGTGTGGGTCATGGCGGGGTTCGATGCCCTCACCATGCCGGCCGACCGCCGGGCGGTGGAGCTGCAGGCGCGCATCCAGCAGGTGGTGACCGAACTGGGCAGCGAGGTGCTGCCGGGCGGGCGCAGGGTCAACCCGCTGGGCGGCGTCATCCTGTGGGTGACCGAGCCGGGCCTGGAGATACTGCAGGCCAGCGGTACCGCGCGCAGGGTGGCCATAGGCCGTGAGTGGTGGTACGACACATTCCTGTCCAGGGAAAACGGCCTGGACGAGATCGAGCGCCGCCTGCGCCAGAGCACCAACGGCAAGGTGGATGTAGAAATCACCGTCGATGTGCCCGGTACCGAGTTTGACATCGACCGCCACACCGGCGAAGCCAGCCAACTGATCCAGACCCCGGAGCAACAGCGCACAGCCGTGCAGTCCGCACTGGCCTTGCTGACCGTGCTGGGCGTGCCCATGTACCCCCCGCCCGCCACCACTGCGAGCGGCGCCATCACCGTGCTGGACATTTCGGGGGTGGAGCGCAATGGCACCATGCTGCTGCGGGCCAACGAACAAGGGCTGGCAGAACTGGCCGGGGAGCAGCGGGGCATCATCGCAATGCGGCCCGTGGGCTATCTGCCCATGCGCCCTGCCTACATCAGCGCGCAACCCTACGGCAACCCACAGGGTGCGGGGCAGACACGCGTGTCTCTGTCGCTGAAACGCGCCTACATGGCCAGCACCCCTGCCAGTGTGGCGCCGTACCGCAGGTCCAACCAACGCCTTATGGACAGCGTGCTCGATCCCTACACCGTCATCGGAACACCGCAGTGGGGTTCGGATTTCAGCTATATCCAAGCGGTGCTGTCGGATGCCGACGTGGAGCGCCTGCTGCGCAGCGGCGACCAGCGCCTGCAGGCCATCGGCATTGAAAAGCCCACCAATCGGACCGTGCCAGCGCCCTGAGCGCATCCCTGCATATGCAGGTTTCGAGCCCGTGTCGGCGTGAAGGTGCTCAGGTCCCCATGTACCGCCCCGGCCGGTGGTTGATGGCCAGCACCAGGTTCAGCGCCACCGCCCCCGCAATCGACCAAAGCACGCGCAGCGGCTCCACCGTGAAAAGCGCCAGCAGCACAATGCAGCAGTCCACCGCCATCTGGATCTTGCCCGCGCGCCAGCCATAGCGGTCCTGCAGGTACAGCGCGGCAATGCCCACGCCGCCCAGGCTGCAGCGGTGCCTGAACAGCACCAAAAACCCCGTGCCCGTGATGGTGCCGCCTGCAATCGCCGCGTACAGCGGCTGCAGCTGCGCGAACTGCAGCAACTGCGACTGCAGCTCCGTCAGCGCCGACAGCAACAGCACCGCGATGAAGGTCTTCACCGTGAACGCCCGCCCCAGCTTGCGCAGCGCCAGCCAGTAGAACGGCAGGTTGATCACAAAGAACAGCTTGCCAAAGCCGATGCCCGTGGCGTAGTGCGCCAGAAACGCCAGCCCCGCCGTGCCGCCCGTGAGCAGCCCGGCACTGGTGAAGAAGGCTACGCCCACGGAGATCAGGAGCACGCCGGTGAAGATGGCGATGGCGTCTTCGGTGGGGGTGTGGGGGGCGGGCGGGGCGGCTGTGGGCAGGGCCGGCGAGGGCGCTGCGGGTGATGCGTTTGGCATTGTGGCGGCTGAGGGGGCGTGGCTGGTCATGGCGAGGGAGTCACTGGGCGGGGCATGGATTGGACCACGCAAGCCGCGTGTCCCGGTTGCCCTACGTCAATATCGAATCGGGCCCATCGGCATCTCCGACGAGTAGGAACTGCGCATCGACTACAGCGTGACAGGCAACGCCAACCGGGTGGAGCTTGGCTCACTGGTCATTTACAGTTGGGATCGCCTTGCCAAGCCGGCTGGATTGTTCTGAGCGAAATTCTGGGGGGTGTATGAAACTTGGTCTTTGCAAGCTGTGCCTTAGGGAGGGCTTGCTTCAAAAAAGTCACATATTTCCGAAATCAGTAGCTAAACCGCTTCGAGGCGCAAAGGGACACTTGCTCGAGGTCCATGGTAGAGGACGCTATGGGGTTGAACCACGTCAGGATGGCCTGAAGGAAGAGCTACTGTGCACGGAATGCGAGGCCTTTTGCAATACTAACTATGAAGTGCCTTTCCGAGATACTTGGAAAAAATTACGCCCAGTGGAGCCATGGGTACCTGGGACGATGATTCAAGCAAAGGTCGACTATTCAACGTTCAAGTTGTTTCACCTTCTTAATCTGTTCCGCGCGGGCATCAGCCAATTAGTCGAACTTCGCGGGGTGCAGCTTGGGCCTCACGAGGCTGTTCTTCGCCGAATGATTCTGGAGGGTGATCCTGGTGAAACCCAGCAGTATGCGGTCGCTGGATTGATACTGTTCGACAAACGGGATGGCAGCTTAATGCACTTCAATGGTTACCCCAAACGCGATATCAGAGACAGAAGAACGTCCTACTCAATGATCTATCTGCACACTGAATGGATAGTGCTGATCTCAAAGGGTGGAGCCGATATGGTGAGGCGCTTGGCGCTTCAGCAGGATGGGGCCTTGATGCTTATTGGCCATCCTTGGCAGGAGCATCCAATTCTGGCGGAGATGGCAAGTCGGACTGTCGGGAAGGCGGAACTTCCTCCACCGTAGTTCCATTCAATGGGGCAACTCGTGCAAGACTGACTTATCGTTTTAGAAGTAGCTGAAATTTGCGGCGCACGTCGGCAGGTTTGGCGTTGCCGTGCCAGCTCAACCCGCCCGCCCCACCACCGCCGCAATATGCTCCACAAACAACCGCACCGCCTCCGCCGTGTTGTCCTTCGCCCAGACCACCCCCACCGGCCCGAAGCGGATCGTCCGGTCCAGCGGCAGGATGCGCATATTGCCCAAAGCCACCTGGTACTCGGCCATGGCCTCGGAGCACACGCCGATGTAGTCGCCCTGGTGCACCAGGGCCTGCAGGGTGGTGATGGCGGCTGTTTCGACCTTGGGCAGCAGCCAGGTGGCGCCGGCGTCGAGCAGGGCCGCATCGAGCTGTGAGCGGGTGAGCGTGCCCTTGGGCGGCATGATCCAGTTATCGTGGACCAGGTCGATCAGGCGGATGGGGGCCTTGGCGTCCCAATGGCGGCTGGCACGGCCCACCACCAGGCAGACGTTGTCGTCGAACAGCTCGCGGTGCTCCAGCCCGTCCTTGTAGGCGCGTGAGTCCAGGGAGCACACCGCCACGTCGAGCTGCTTGTTGTCGATGCCTTCGAGCAACTGGGTCAGCGGGCTCTCGGACACGGTGACCGAGATGTAGGGGTACAGGGCCTGGAACTCGACCAGCGCCTGCGGTATGGCGCGCGCCACGCCGGCCCATACGCTGCCGATGTGCAGGCGCGCGGTGCGGCCCTCGGCCAGGGCGCCCAGCTCGGCCTGGGTGCGCGAGATGTCGCCCAGCACGCTGATGGCCAGGCGCTTCATGATGATGCCGGCTGGCGTGAGCTGGATGCGCCGCCCGCGCGTGACCAACTGGGTGCCCACCAGCTCCTCCAGGTCTGCCAGCCAGTGCGACATGGCCGACTGCGTCATGTGCATGCGCGCGGCGGCCTCGGTGAGGGTGCCGGCGTCGTCCAGCACCATGAACGATTCCAGATGCTTCACCTTGAGCCGGCGGGCCCATGCCACTTGGTAATAGGTAGTCATGAGTGAATGCTAATGGATCCATCGCGCGAATTCACTGTTCGCCTGGGCGACGGCACCGAATAATTGCCGGCATGCCTGCAGCGCTTTCTTTCATGCTGCTGCCACCCTCAAGCCGCCCACCTCCCGGAGATCTGCCGATATGAAGAAACCTTTCTGCTTTGCTGCTGCCGCCAAGGCCGTGGCGCTCGCCCTGTCGCTGGCCGCTCTGCCTGCCGCCCAGGCGCAAGATGCCAACTACCCCAGTCGCCCGATCCGCCTGGTCGTCTCGCAGCAGGCGGGCGGCAGCTCCGACACCGTGGCGCGGCTGTGGGCCGAGCATGCGGGCAAGGCCATCAACGCCACCATCACGGTGGAGAACAAGCCCGGTGCCGGCGGCATCATCGCCGCGCAGCAGGTGCTGGGCCAGCCGGCCGATGGCTACACGCTGATGTTCGGCGGCGTCTCGCAGATGGTGCTCAACAAGTTCGTCTACAAGCCGCTGCCTTACGACCCCGAGAAGGACTTCGTGGGCGTGGGCATGCTCAGCACCGTACCCTTCATCCTGGTGGCCAACCCGGCCACGGGTTTCAAGTCGCTCGACGACCTGGTGAAGTACGCCAAGGCGAACCCCGACAAGCTCAACTTCTCGTCCTCGGGTCTGGGCAATTCGACCCAGCTGGCGGTCGAGCTGCTGCAGAAGAAGCTCGGTATCAGCATGGTGCATGTGCCCTTCAAGGGCGAGCCCGACGGGCTCATGGCCACCATCGGCGGGCAGACGCAGGTGATGGCGCCCGTGGGCGGCTCGGCGCTGCCGCACATCAAGAACGGCAAGATCGTGCCCCTGGTGGTGCTGGCCCCCTCGCGCCTGCCCGAGCTGCCCGACGTGCCCGCCGCCAACGAGCTGGGAGTGAAGGACTTCGACACCATGGGCTGGAGCGGCATCGTCGCCAAGGCCGGCACGCCGCCCGCCATCATTGCCAAGCTGCACGAGGGCACGCGCGCCTTCCATGCCAGCGCCGAGGTGCAGGCCAAGCTCAAGGGCATGAATGCGATCTCCATGGCCGGCCCTGCCAGCCAACTTATGGACGTGGCGCGCCGCGACACCAAGGCCTGGGGCCCGACGCTCGAAGCCCTGAACCTCAATCCCAAGTAAATCCGGCCCGTCTTCGCGGCGGTCGCCCTGTGTGGCGGCCGCCGCGCAGCCGCTTTTTCTCTCTTTCATTCTTTTCCGAGTCTCCCGATGAAAAAACAAGCAATGGTGTCCTGCCCGCAGCCCGAGGCGGCGGAGTCCGGCATCGAGATCCTGCGCGCCGGCGGCAACGCGGTGGATGCCGCCGTGGCCATGGCGCTGTCGCAGACGGTGGTGGACCCGCTGATGTGCGGCATCGCGGGCTTTGGTACGGCGGCGGTGTTCCTGCCGGACAAGGTGGGTAAGGAGGCGCATGAGTACTTCGACTTCCACGCGCCCGCGCCGCTGGCCGCGCGCGAGGACATGTGGGCGGATCTGCTCGAAGGCGAAACCAAGGACGGCTTCGGCTTCATCCTCAAGGGCCGCGTCAACGACATCGGCGCACAGTCCATCGGCACGCCGGCCACGCTCAAGGGCCTGGCGGCCATGCACAGCGCACACGGCCGCCTGCCGTGGAAGGAGGTGGTGGCCCCGGCCATCGCCTGGGCGCGCGATGGCTACTTCGTGCGCCCCGGCATGTACTCCTTCTGGATCGACCAGACCCTGGCCGGCCGCGCCAGCAACATGGACCGCCTGCACTACAGCGACGAAGGCCGCGCGCTGTACTGCCGGCCTGACGGCAGCGCCAAGCCCATCGGCACGCCCATCGTGAACGAGAACTACGCCCAGGTGCTGGCCCAGTTGGCCGAGGAGGGAATCGCCCCGTTCTATGAAGGCGAGCTGGCCCGGCGCATGGTGGAGCATGTGCAGTCGCTGGGCGGCCTGCTGAGCATGGACGACCTGAAGCGCTACGAAGTGCGCCGCACCGCACCGCTGGTGGGCCGCTACCGCGACCGCGTGGTGACCACCAACCAGCCGCCGGGCGGCGGCGCCATGCTGCTGCAGATGCTGACCATCCTCGAAGAGTTTGCTCTCGGTGGTATCGAGCACAACAGCCCCGAGTACCTGCGCATCCTGAGCGAGGTGATGAAAAAAGCCACCACCGACAAGGACCGCCACATCGGCGACCCGGCCTTCGTCGAGGTGCCGCTGGACCATTTGCTGTCCAAAGACAATGCGGCGCGCGTGGCCGCCGACATCCGCTCCGGCAAACGCCACAGCGTGGAGCGCGTGAACCTGGGCGCCCCCGTGCCCAAGGACACCACCCAGGTCAGCGTGGTCGATGGCGAGGGCGGCTGCGTCTCCATGACGCATTCGCTGGCCATGCCCTCGGGCGTGATCACGCCGGGCATGGGCTTCTTCTACAACGGCTGCATGGGCGTGTTCGACCCAAGGCCGGGCCGGGCCGGCAGCATCCAGCCGGGCAAGAGCCGCTTCACCTCGTCGTGCCCGAGCATCGTCTTCAAGGACGGCAAGCCCGAGATCGTGCTGGGCGCCCCCGGCGGCACGCAGATCGCCATGGGCGTGCTGCAGGTGCTGCTCAACCTCATCGACCACGGCATGGGCATGCAGGAGGCCGTATCGGCCCCACGCTTCTCATCCACCAGCAACTCCATCGACGTGTGCAACCGCATACCCCGCTACGTGGCGCGCGCACTGCAGGCCCAGGGCTACGAGGTGCTGCGCAACCCGTACAACTACACCATCGGCTGGGTGCACGGCGTGCAGATCGGTGCCGACGGTGCGTTGCATGGCGGGGCCGATCCGGGGCGTGACGGAGTGGTCTACAGCACTGCGGTTGCCTGAATGACCCAGCGCACCGGGTCTTCTCCTACAAGGCCGTCAGTGCACGGCTGACAGGGTGGCGTGGGGCTGGCACGGACAGTGGGGTGCATGCGCCTTTCGTCCCCTGCCAGCACCCGACTGCCTTGCCCGCTGGCGCGGCGCGAGTGCTTGCGGCGCCTATTTGAGCCCGGCCAGGTAGGCGGCGATGTGCCGCGCGTCGGCCGGGCTCAGGCCCATGGCCGGCATGGCCGTGCCGGGCTTCACCGCCTGCGGCTCGCGCAGCCAGCGCTCCAGGTTGTCGGCGGTGTGCGGCAGTACGCCGGCGATGTTGCTACGCAATGCAAAGCCTGCGAGCGAGGGGCCCACATGCGTCTCGGGTCCTGTCACGCCGGGAATCATGTGGCAGGCGTTGCAGGCATGCTGGTACAGGGCCTGGCGGCCCAGCACGGCGTTGCCCATGGCGGGCGGCGCAGCGGCCATGCGCGCCGCCCCGCAGGTGGCGATGGTCCCCGCGCTGCGTGCGGCGTCCACCTGCTCCAGCGTGATGGCCTTGAACGCGGCCACGTCCAGGTCCGGCAGGCGCTGCAGAAAGGCCACGGTGGACCACAGCTCCTCCTCGTCCAGCCGGTGCTCCCAGGCGGGCATGCCGCTCATGCGGATGCCGTGGCGGGTCAGCCAGTACATCTCCTTGGTGCTCCAGCGCCGCGCCGCGTCGACCAGCGGGCCGGGCACGGGCTGCATGCTCTTGCCGATGTCGCCCTGCGCCACGCCGGGGCCGCCATGGCATTGCAGGCACTGGTCGCGGTAGCAGCCCGCGCCGCGCAGCGCCATGGTCTCGGTGAAGGGCGGCGGTTCGTCCACGCTGCTGCGCGCGCGCAGCTTCACCGACTGGTGCATGGCGCTTTCGAGCAACTGGTACACGGGCTTGAAGTGCTGCTCGCTGGCGGCCACGTTGTACAGGCCCAGGTAGACCGTGGCGAGGCCGGCTGCGGCTGCCAGCACCGCCACGCCGAGCAGCGTGGCGAAGAGGGTGGCGTAGACGGTCCGTCGTCGGTGGGGCATCGCATCATTATGTGGTTGTGCCATGCGCAGGGCTGTAGGACGCGGGGATGCGCATGAGGCGGTTGCTACAGATCCTGGCGCTTGAGTTGGCTTGTGCATTGGCATGGCCCGTGGCGGCCTGGGGCGGTGATGCACCTCCCACCGACCGGACCGTTGGCGATGCTCAGCGCGGCGCCCTGCTGATCGCCCAGTACCAGTGCGGCGCCTGCCATGCCATCCCGGGCATCGCCAGCGCGCGTGGCACCGAGGGCCCGCCGCTGGCGGCCTATGGCCTGCGCAGCTACATCGCCGGCCGCGTGCCCAACCGGCCCGACCTGCTGGCGCGCTGGATCGCGCAGCCATCGGCCCTGGTGCCATCGACCACCATGCCCGACATGGGCGTTCCCGAGCGGGACGCGCGCGACATGGCGGCCTGGCTCACCGAGCAGCGTTGAGGTACTGCCATGTCCACTTCGATGTCCATGCTCCCACCCCTCGTCCCCGTCCTCTCGCCGGCTGGCCCTTACGCGCAGGCCATTGCCGAGGTCAGCTGGGTGCTGATCATCGGCGCCACGCTGCTCTTCTTGGGCACCATGGCGCTGCTGGCCTGGGCGCTGTTCAGAAAGCAGCGTGGCGGCGAGGTGCGTAGCACCCTGTGGTGGCTGGCGGGCGGCGGGCTCGTGCTGCCACTGGTCGTGCTGACCGCGCTGTTCTTCTACAGCCTGCACCGCGCCCCGCCATGGAAGGCTGTGCCGCCGGCCGATGCGCTGGTCGTCTCCGTCACGGGCCGCATGTGGTGGTGGGAGATCAGCTACCGAGATCCGGTGAGCGGCGCGACCGTTGCTACTGCCAACGAGCTGCGCATGCCCGTGGGGCGCCCGGTGTACCTGGGCCTGTCGAGCGCGGAGGTGATCCACAGCCTGTGGATCCCGGAGCTCGGGGGCAAGATGGACATGGTGCCGGGGCGGGTGAACCATTTGTTGCTTCAGGCTTCGCGGGCGGGGGTGTACCGGGGGCAGTGTGCTGAATTTTGTGGGGAGGCGCATGCGCGGATGGCCTTGCATGCGGTGGCGATGGAGGCTGGGGATTTCGATGCCTGGCTGGCGGGGCAGGCGCGGCCAGCGGTGGTTTCTTCGTCGTCTGCTGTGTCGCTGCAGGCGGGCAGGGCGGTGTTTGAGGGGCAGAAGTGTGCTGTGTGCCATACCGTGCGGGGGGTGGCCGAAGGCTCGAAGTTGGGGCCGGATCTGACGCATGTGGGGAGTCGGTTGTTCATTGCTTCTGGGACCTTGAAGAATGGGCCTTTGGAGATGAAGCAGTGGCTTGCGCGGGTGCATGAGGTCAAGCCGGGGGCGCGGATGCCTTCTTATGCGCGGTTGTCGCAGGGGGAGATGGATGCGTTGGTGCAGTGGTTGGGGGCGTTGAAATGATGAGCTGGCGTTGGTGGTCCTGTTTTGGTTGCTGTGGCTTTGTTGAGGGCGGAGGCCGGGATGTGCGTCCGGCGGGGAGGCCTCGCTTTTGCGGTCTGCTCTCGCTGGTTACCGCATGCCTGTATGCAGGGCGGAGGCCGGGTCTCGGCCCGGCGGCCGAGGTACCTTTCTTTGCTTCGCCAAAGAAAGGTACCCCAAAGAAAGGCGACCCCGCTGCCCGTGTCCCCACCCGCCCGTTGGGCGAGTGGGGCAGCCTGCGATGCTCGGTCCTGGGGTGTGCCGCAGAACTCGCTGCGTTCTTCGAACTCCGCTCAGACAGCTGCGGCAAGCTAGACAACGATGCGCGTGTCCTTCGGCACGCGCTCACCCCAGGCCCTGCGCTTCTCGGCACGGTCAGAAGGGGGTGGGAGCGGGCTCCCTACGGGCCATTGCTTCGCTCGGCCCGGTGTGCCGTCGCTGCGCTCGGCCTGGGTAGAGCCATCGCGCCCGAGCCGTCGGCAGCGCGCACTGCGCGCGTCACCGCCCCCCGGCGCAGCTGCGAAGCAGCAGCCGTGTTTGTCTCCGCTCCCCACCCCTGCTGGCTGCGCCGAGAAGCGCAGGGCATGGGGTGGGTGCGTGTGCCGAAGGACACACGCACTTCGTGCTCTAGCTCGTCGCGGATGTTTGAGCGGAGTTCGAAGAACGCAGCGAGTTCCGCGACGCCACCCAAGGCACGAGCATCGCAGGTTGCCCCCATCGCCCCACAGTGCGATGGGGGACGCAGACTGGGGGTCGCCTTCTCTTTGGTGACTTTCTCTTGGCGACGCAAGAGAAAGTTACTGCGCCGCCGGGCGCACACCCCGGCCTCCGCCCTCAGCAAGAGCACACACCCACCACAAACAGCAAGCCGCAGGGGCCCGCCATGACACGAGACCCCACAGACAAGGCCCCTCCCGCTCTCAACCCTTTGCCCCGCCCCGCAGGCGAACGCGAGGCCCTCGAACGTGCCTGGCAACCCCCGTCCGGCTGGCGCCTGCTCTCCGCCGTCAACAACACCCAGGTAGGCCTCTTCTACATCGGCACAGCACTGCTCTTCTTCGTCCTGGCCGGCGTGCTGGGCCTGATCATGCGCGCCCAGCTGGCTGTGCCCCAGGCCGACCTGGTATCGGCCGCCACCTACAACCAGATCTTCACCATGCACGGCACGGTGATGATGTTCCTCTTCGCCGTGCCCGTGGTCGAAGCCATGGCCGTGTACCTGCTGCCCGGCATGCTGGGCACGCGCGACATGCCGTTCCCGCGCCTGTCGGCCTATGGCTTCTGGGCCTACGCCATCGGCGGCATCGTTTTCTTTTGCACCATCTTCTTCGGGGCGTCGCCCGACGGCGGCTGGTTCATGTACCCGCCGCTCACGGGCAAGGAGCACTCGCCCGGGGTGGGGGCCGACTGGTGGCTGCTGGGCATCGGCTTCATCGAGATATCAGCCATTGCCGGGGCCATCGAGATCATCATCGGCATCCTCTTCACGCGCGCGCCGGGCATGACGCTCGCGCGCATGCCCATCTATGCCTGGGCCATGCTGGTCACGGCGTTGATGATCGTGTTTGCGTTTCCGGCCATCATCGCCGGCACGCTGCTGCTGGAGATGGAGCGCGCGTTCGACTGGCCCTTCTTCATCCCCGCGCGCGGGGGCGATCCGGTGCTGTGGCAGCACCTGTTCTGGTTCTTCGGCCACCCCGAGGTGTACATCATCTTCCTGCCCGCCGCGGGCATGGTGTCGATGATGGTGCCCGCGCTGGCACGCACGCCCATCGTGGGCTACCGCTGGGTGGTGGCCGCGTTGCTGGGCGTGGGGCTGCTCAGCTTTGCGCTGTGGGTGCACCACATGTTCACCGCCGGGCTGGGCTCGTTCACCATGCACCTGGTGTCGGCCGCCAGCTTTGCCGTGGCCGTTCCCAGCGCGGTGCAGGTGTTCTCGTGGATCGCCACCTTCTGGCGCGGGCGTGTCGAGGCCAATGCACCCACGCTGTTCCTCGTGGGTTTTCATGCCATCTTCGTGCTGGGCGGGCTCACCGGCATCATGGTGGCGGTGCTGCCGTTCGACTGGCAGGTGCACGACACGTATTTCATCGTGGCGCACCTGCACTATGTGCTGATCGGGGGCATGGTGTTCCCGGTGTTCGCGGGGCTGTACTACTGGCTGCCGCTGATCAATGGCCACCGCATGTCCGAGCGGCTGGGGCGCTGGGTGTTCGGGCTCATGTTCGGGGGCTTCAACCTGGCCTTCTTTCCGATGCACATCGCCGGGCTCATGGGCATGCCGCGCCGGGTGTACACCTACGACGCGGGTTTGGGCTGGGAGTGGCCCAACCTGCTGTCCAGCATCGGGGCCTTCGTCTTCGCGCTGGGGGTGGTGCTGTGCTTTGGCGATCTGGTACGCGCCTTCCTGCGCGGGGGCGGGCCGCCCGCCAACCCCTGGAACGCCCCCACGCTGGAATGGGCCTCGGGCGGGGAGTACGGGCTGCGCAGCATCCCGCCCGTCAGCTCGCGCGAGCCGCTGTGGCAGCACCCGGGCCTGCGCGAAGCGGCGGAGCAGGGCGCCTACTGGCTACCGCGCACCGTCTTCGGCGGGCGCGAGTCGCTGGTCACCAGCGCTGTGCACGCCACGCCGCGCCAGTTGCTGCTGCTGCCGGGCGACGGCTGGTCGCCCTTCATCGCGGCGGCGGGCACGGCCGGGTTCTTCCTGCTGCTCACGGTCTCGCTGGTGGTGCCGGCCGTGCTGTGCGGCGTGATCGCGCTGGTGGCCATGGTGGTCTGGCTCTGGCAGTCCGACCGGCCCGTGCCTGCGGCCACGGCCGAGGTGGCGGCCGGCATCTTCTTGCCCACGCGCCTGGTGGGCCGGCATTCGCACTCGTGGTGGGCGGTGGTGGTGCTGCTGTGCGTCGATGCCAGCGTGTTTGCATCGGCCACCTTTGCGCACCTGCATGTCTCCATGGCGGCTGACATCTGTCCGCCGCCCGGCGCTGCCTTGCCGCAGCTGGCGTGGCCGGTATCGTCGGCGGCGCTGTGGCTGCTGGGCTCGGGGATGCTGTGGGCGGCCCAGCGGTCTTTCGCCCAGGCTTCGTCCGGGCAGTTCTGGTTGCGGGTTGCCACCGTGCTGGCAACGGCCTGCGCCTGCGGCGCCATGGCGCTGGATTTCATGGGCCACCTGCAGGCGGGCCTCAACCCTCGTGCCGATGCCTGGAGCGCCACGGTCGCTGCGCTGCTGGGCTGGCAGGCGATGCACGTGGGCATCCTGCTCATCATGGGTGCCTATCTGCTGGCCCGCTCGCTGGCCGGGCACCTGAAGCAGGGCGCCCGCGCCACGCTCGACAACACGGTGCTGTTCTGGCACTACGTGACGGTGCAGGGCATCGTGGGCGCGCTCATCGTGCAGGTGCTGCCGGCGCTGATGTGACCGGTGCCAGAGGGTGGCCGCCCCGCCGGTATCCCACGCGCGCCGGGCTGCTGTCTGGCAGTGCCTTCAGCCACAGCGCGGTGTTTTTGCCTGGGCATCCGCAGGCGCACTCGGCCCACTTCCTGACCAATCATGGCCAGGCAAGTGAAATATCTGCACGCGACGTCGGCTTGAGTGCCCTGGGCAACGATCTGTTCCCAAACTGTTCTGGGCCGCAGTGCACCGGGCGGGTCTGAAACCCGGTGACCTGGTGCAGGCGCAGCCGTAAACTATGGGCGCCCGGCGCTGCCATCGTGCTGCATGTATTTCACAACGAGGAGGAGACAAACCATGACCCTTTCCACATCCCTGTCGCGCCGCGACGCCCTGCAATGGGCCCTGGCCGGCGCAGCGGGCAGCATGCCCTTCCTGGCACAGGCCCAGGCGCTCGACACCGTGAAGATCCTCGCCGGCTTCGCCGCCGGCGGCACGGTGGACACCCTGGCGCGCCGCGTGGCGACCCAGATCACGGGTGGCTATGCCAAGTCGGCCGTGGTGGAGAACAAGACCGGCGCGGGCGGGCAGATCGCCATCACCACGCTCAAGGCCGCCCCGGCGGATGGCGCCACGCTGCTGGCCACGCCCATGTCCATGCTGGGCATCTACCCCCACACCTACAAGAAGCTGCCCTACGACCCGGTGGCCGACGTGACCCCCGTCTCGCTGGGCGTGGTGTTCGACATGGGCTTTGCCGTGGGCCCGCAGGTGCCCGCCTCGGTGAAGACGGTGCCCGAGTTCCTCGAGTGGTGCAAGGCCAACCCCACGGGCGCCAACTTCGGCTCGCCCGCGCCGGGCTCGGTGCCGCACTTCGTGGGCGAGCTGATCAGCCGCGCCGGCAAGGTGGACATGCGCCACGTGGGCTTTCGCGGCTCGCAGCCGGCCATCCTGGACCTGCTGGGCGGGCAGATCGCCGCCGTCTCGGCCCCGGTGGGTGAATTCTTGCCGCACCTCTCAGGCGGCAAGATCCGCGTGCTGGCCACTTCGGGTGCCACGCGCAACAAGTTCATGCCCAATGTCAGCACGCTGACCGAGCAGGGCTTCAAGGACATGGCCTACAACGAATGGTTCGGCTTCTTCCTGCCCGGCAAGGCGCCGGCCGATGTGGTGGCCAAGGCCAATGCCGCCCTGCGCACCGCGCTGGCAGACAAGGACGTGGTCGCCGGGCTGGCTGCCATGGGGCTGGAGGCGCGTTCTTCCACTCCCGCTGAGCTGGCGGCGCTGCTCAAGGCCGACGGGGAGCGCTGGGGGCCGATCGTCAAGGCCATCGGCTTCACCGCAGAATCCTGAGAGCCCACCGCAATCGGGGTCTGCCCGTGCCCCAGCCGGTCAGTTTTTCCCCGGCGGAACAGGGGCCAGTTGCAGCACGGCCAGCGCGTTGCTCAGCTCGCTGCGCCTGCGGGCTGCTTCTTCCTCGCGGATGGGGGCGTTGGCGCGCTGGTGTTCTCCGCGCGCGTTGTTGCGCCGGCTCTTCATCTCGGTGTCGAGCGCGATGCGCTCGGTGAGAAACCGCCCATAGCCCGCCTGGCCCGCATACAGCTGCGAGAGCAGCACGGTGAAGCGCGCGTTCTCTTCCTCCACCAGGTCGGCGTAGGCAGGCGGGGCATTCTTCAACCGGAACTCCGCCCCGGCGTTCACGCAATCCCGGCGCAGGCCCACCCAGGACTGGATGGCCTTCTTTTCGTCGGCACTGGGGACAGCGGTGCTGGTCAGCAGGTCTGGCGTCGCTGTTTGCACATTCGCAGCGCTTCCAATCCGGGGCCTGAGCACTGCCAGCGCGCTGTGCTTGTCCATCCCGGCAAAGCAGATGGCGCTGGGGTCGTCTGCGGCGCTGCGCTGTACCGGCGGGCCTGCCTGGCATCCGGCAAGGACAAGGCAGACGGTTGCGATGTGAAGCATCTTCATTTTTTTGCCTTTCGTTCAAACGGTGCGCCGCCACCTCGGGCATGCGGCGTGCGGTTCGTTTCACTCTACCCAGATTGGACACACACCGGAGCGAAGGGCCGGGCGGACGCGCTGTCCTCCTACACAAGCCCCTGTTGAAGCCCCGCACGTCGCAATGGATGGCGCAGGCCGTTGGTCGCCTCCTACAGGGGCTCGCGCGGGCCGCAGTTCCAATCTCTGGTGCCATCCATCAACCGGAGAGACCCGTGGACTCGATCAACAACAACCAGGCAGAAGAGACACACAAGCATCTCGCAGGCGGCGATGCTGCCAGGCGCATCCAGGACATGGCGCAGGACGCTGGCTCCTGCTTCTTTTGCACCAATGCCCCCGATGGCGAAACGCAGGGCACGCGGCCCATGAGCATCGAGAAGGCGGACGAGGCCGGTCACCTGTGGTTCCTGAGCGCGTCCGACAGCCACAAGAACCGCGAGATCGAAGTCGACCCGCAGGTGCGCATCTTCCTGCAAGGCGCCAAGCACTCGGGTTTTCTGGTGCTGGAAGGTACCGCCACCATCCACCGCGACAAGGCCTTGATCGACGAACTGTGGAACCCGGTCATGAAGACCTGGTTCACCGAGGGCAAGGACGATCCGCGCATCACCGTGATCCAGGTCGTGCCCGCATCCGGCTACTACTGGGACAACAAGCACGGGGGCTTGGTGGCCGCCACCAAGATGGTGATCGGCGCAGCCATCGGCAAGACGCTGGACGACTCCATCGAGGGGCAGCTTCGCCCATGATGCGCCTGGCTGCTTCTTGGTGACGACGGCCATGCAGGGTTTGCGGCGTCTTGGCGAGGCGTTCATACGCATGCCGGTGCTAGGGGTGCTAATCTTGGCGGTGCGCAACTATGTGCTGCACCAGAGCGCCAACCAGGCCGGCAGCCTGGCGTTCTCGTCGGTGCTGGCCATGTTCCCGCTGTTGATCCTGCTGTCCGCCGCTGCCGGTTATTTCGGCCAGCCGGGAGACGCGGCGGCGCTGGCCGAGCGGGTGATGGGCTACGCACCCCAGGTGGTGCGCGAGGCCATGCAGCCGGTGATCCACCAGGTCCTGGCCCAGCGCAACCAGGCGCTGCTGACCGTCGGCCTGATCGTGACGCTGTGGACGGGATCGTCGGGCATGCAGGCCGTGCGCTCGGCGCTGAACCGCTCTTACGGCATCACGCGCGGCCTGCCGTTCTGGAAGGCGCGCATCAAGGTCACGCTGTTCACGGTGATCGTGGGCTTTGGCGTGCTGGTGACCTTCAGCTCCGTCATCATCATGCCGCGCATCTGGCAGTTCGTCGTGTCCAGCGTGGAGGGGGCGAACGAGGTGGTCTGGCTGTACGACAGCGTGCGCTATGGCGCGGCCTGCATCACCCTCACGATGCTCTACGCGCTGCTGTACGGCTGGTTGCCCGACATTCCCCAACGCATCGGCACAGTGCTGCCGGGCGCCCTGGTGGGCGCCGTGCTGTGGGCGCTGGCCGCCGCCACGCTGTCGTACTCGCTGCGCAGCGCCGGCAAGCTCGCCCTGGTTTATGGCAGCTTCGCGGGCGTGGTGGCGACCCTGGTGTTCCTCTACATCAGCGCCACCACGCTGATCTTTGGAGCCGAAGTCAATGCAGTGCTGCGCGAGAAGCACCAGGCGCCATTGCCCGCAGGTGAAGCGTCTGAAGCTGCACAAGGCCATGCAGGCTAAGGATCCGCGGATCCAGTAGCCCAGGCGCAAAAAAAAAAGCGGCCGAAGCCGCTTGTTCTGTGCAGCGCACATTCAAGCCTTGTCGATGGCCTTCTTCACTGCTTCCTTGGCATCACCCACCTTGGCCTGGGTCTTGCCCACGGCTTGGTCGGCCAGGCCTTCGCCCTGCAGCTTTTCGCTGCCCACGAGCTTGCCTGTGGCTTCCTTGACCTTGCCCTTCAGATCGGTGGCGTGGCCGGCAACTTGGTCTTTATTCATGGTTCGCTTTCTGTCGTTGGTTGGCACCGCGAAACGTGCGGTAAGGCAAGGATGAACCTTGCGGCCATGCGCCGCTGTAAGAATGCAACCCATCCAGGTGTCGGCGAAGCCGGTGCGGGGCAAAGGGCATTTCGAAGGACTGGACAACCAGTGTCAGTGTTCGCGTGCAAAACAGGAATTGGTGTCCGGTACGTACTGCACTAAGATATTTGACTGTTGCAAATTTTTGCTTTCGTAACGACATTTTTACCCGAAGAACAGTTTTTCTGAACGTGTCACTGCATGCGCACCCTTGCCAGACAGCCATTGGCCAACGAGGCTGTCAGGAAGGTGCGTTTACCCGCTTCCCATTTTTTAAGTCATGACCACTCCTTCCATTGCTGAACTTCTTGGATCTTCCATGACAGGTCCAGCCGGGCCGCAACTGATCACGCGCGCCATCCTGACGCTGTATGGCAATGTAGGGAGCAATCTGGATACGCGGGACTGGACGGTCATCATGCAGAGCAGCAACCCCCTGGAGGCTGCGGAGAGGGCGCTTGTGCGCCAGTACCAGGACAAGGACTACCTGCTGCGCAACCTGCAGCTGTACAGCGCGCGCGGGGCCCGGCCCGAGCAGGCGGAGTACACCTACCGGCAGCTGGCCGAGCGCATGGGCTTCACGTACGACGCCAACTGGTCCGTCGGTACGCCGTACGAGTACCTGCGGCTGAAGTCCACGGCAGAACTGGCGGGGATTCTCGAACCCATCCTCGATCGCACCATCACGACCACCGCGGGCGGTACATTCAGCGGGCTGGTCGGGGCCACGGACGTGTTCAAGTCCACCATTCCAGCCCTCAACGGGACGACCATCACCGGCGATGCCTCGGACAACGATGTCCTGACCCTGACCACCGCCGGCACGGTCACCATCAACAACGGCAGCACCGGCGGCACCATCAGTGGCATCAAGGTACTGAATCTGGCCGATGGCACCAACACCATCACCTACAACACCTCTGCGGGCTTCACCACCATCAACGGCGGCTCGGGCGACGACACCGTCATCCCCAACGCTGCGCTGCTCCCCATCAAGATCAATGGCGGCGCCGGCACCGACACCATTGTCCTGACGGCCGCCTATGCGGCCACCGCGTCGGGCAGCGGCACCTTTGCCGCCAACGTGACCGGCTTCGAGAAGCTGCGCCTGACCAGCGTGACCAACCAGACCATCGATCTGCAGACACTGGGCAACTACAGCGATGTGACTTTCTCCGGCGCGAACGGTCTCACACTGAGCAATCTGCCAAGCAACGGCAACGTGACGCTGACCGGCGCTGGTACTGCGTTCACCATCTCCAATGCAGGGTTTGCAGGTGGGGTCAATGACATCATCAACCTCACGCTCACCGACGGCAGCACTTCTGGCGTGGCGTTCGCCACCACGGGGATCACGGCCAGCGGTGTCGAGACCGTGAATATCAGCGTCAGAGACACCCAGGCCACACCCACTGGCGTTTTCAACAACAACATGACCTGGCTGGGCAACTCGGTAAAAACCTTCAACGTCAGCGGCAACGCCGGTTTGACCCTGTCGTCCAGCAGCACCTCATTGACCACGGTGGATGCCAGCGGCATCACCCTGGGAGGCTTCACCTGGACCGGCAGCGCCCTGACCGGCACGGCCACCGTCAAGGGCAGCGCCAGCGGCACCAACACGGTCAACATGAACTCCGCGACGGCGGGCGTCAACTACACCGGCGGCTCCGGCAACGACAACGTCACCATCAATGCCACCGTCTCCAGCACGGCGGCACTGGGCAATGGCAACAACTCCCTGGCCCTGAACGGCGTCTCCATCCTGGGCACCTACACCGCGGGCACGGGCACCGACAGCCTGGCGTTCTTCTCGTCAACACCTGACATCAGCAACGCCACCATCACCGGCTTCGAGAACCTGACGGTGACCAACAATGCCAACATCACCGCCACGATCGCGCAGATGTCGCAGTTCACCGGCACCGTCAATGCGGCAGGCACCGAAACCCTCAACCTGACCACCGCCGGCAGCTTCAACGCCTTCAGCACGATTGAAAAGTACAACCTGGCCAATGGCACCAACAACTTCACGTCGGCCAATGTCGCCGTGAGCGTGATTGGCGGCACCGGTTCGGATACCTTCAATTTCACGGCCAACCAGATCATCAACTTCCTGACGACGGTGGATGGCGGCAACGGCACCGACACCCTGAACATTGGCGCCACCACCACCCAGAACATCGACCTGAGCACCAAGGTCGCCAGTATCGAGATCATCAACATCGCAGGCAGCATCGGTACGGCGAGTGTCACCAACCTCAACGGTGCGGGTGTCACCCTCAACTACACCAAGAGCACCGGTGACAACATGATCACCCTCGGGACTGGCGGGCAGACGTTGAACCTCCTGGGCTCCAGCGCTGCCTCCACGACGGTCACGGGTGGAGCGGCGGTCGATGTGATCAATCTGCAATCTTCGGGCTCCGGGTCGGAGACGTTGATAGCCACGGGCGCCAATATGTCGAACCGGACGCAGATCGACGTCGTGGGCAATTTCAATGCCACCGGGACGGACTATTTCAAGACCGGCGTGAATGCAGCTTCTGTCTCGTCGCAAGCACTCCCCACTGCAGATACAGGCAATTACCTGTCTACGATCAATGCCAGCCTGATTCCCTTCCTGAACAGCACCGATCAGGTTTACCTCATTACGATCGCGGGCGGGTCGGCCGCAGGCACCTACTTGTTCCAGAACACGGGTTCGGATACCAGCCAGTTCGATGACACCGACTTCTTCGTCCAATTGACAGGAACTGTCGGCACCATCTCTGTCGGCAACCTCATTGCATAAGGCGCTCATTCCCGAGGCCGCCCGAAATCCGCTTTCAGGCATCAAGACGCCGGGGTTCAAGAAAATTGGGCTAAAGATCGGGTGATCGCATGGCCCGCAAGGCTGCATTGATTCGCTCGGCGGTGTCCGCAGAGGTCGCCATCGGACTGAGCGCCGACACATGCGCCCGCCCGATGTTGCCCAGGGGCAGGCGCTGCAGCAGGTGCCCCAGCGGCACCAGCGCCAGGCGCAGCAACTGGCCGAGCACCTCACTCTCATCACGCAACTGCAGGGCGTAGCGCAGCATGGCGGTGTGCGAGCGCCAGTGCAGGCCCAGCCGGGTCTGGCCCAGCACGTGGGCTGCTTCCAGCCAGGGCCAGCGCGTGGCCGGCGGCTCGCCTGCGCTGGCGTCGAAGCGGGCCAGGAGATGGTCGAACGCCTGGCGCTGCAGCGCGGGAGCCTGGGGTGGGTGGTCGCTCATGCGCATGCCTCGGGGCCTTGCGCGCTGGGCTGGCGCAGCGCGAGTTTCAGCCACCTGCGCTGCCGGTGGCGATAGAAAACCCAGGCAAACACGGCGGACAGCGGCGTCATCACCCACGGCAGGTAACGCGCCCGCACGAAGACCTCATCGGTGTAGCAGGTGCGCCCAGGGGCCCCCGGCAAGCTGTGCACCGTGATGCGGTGGTCCCACACGCGCATGAGCTGGCCGGTGCCGTTGTCACGCAGCAGGGGCCAGGCGCCGGGGATGCCGTCGCAGGGGTGCACGCTGATGCGTGCGGTCTGGCGGCCCATGGGCAGCAGGCCAAAGAGTGCGAAGCGCAGCTCGGTGTCGCCCAGGGGCCAGTGCGTGGGCCAGGGGCCCTGCACGGTGGCGAATTGCAGCAGCGGGGCGGTGATGTAGCGGAACAGGGCCGTGGTCTGCAGCTGTGTGGCCACCCAATCGGCAGGGGCGGGCAGGGTGGTGGTCAGGCGGATGCGCAAGCTGCCGGGCGGGCGCGGCAGGGCGCTGGCGGGCGGGCCCAGGCGTAAACCTGTCTGGGTCGCCATGGCCGCTGGGTGATGGCTGTTGCTGGCTTCGCTGCTCATGCCTGTGGGTCCTGCGCGATGGGGGTCTTGGGGGCCCGCTCGGGCCGCAGCATGCGCAGCCCGTTGGCCACCACCAGCAGGCTGGCGCCCATGTCGGCGAACACCGCCATCCACATGGTGGCCTGGCCCGTGAGCGCCAGGCCGAAGAACACCGCCTTGATGCCCAGAGCGAGCGTGATGTTCTGCACCAGCACGGTGTGCGTGCGCCGCGACAGGCGCACCGTCTCGGCCACGCGGCGCAGGTCGTCGTTCATGATCACCACGTCCGCCGTCTCCATGGCCACGTCGGTGCCGGCCGCGCCCATGGCAAAGCCGATGTCGGCCTTGGCAAGTGCCGGGGCGTCGTTGATGCCATCGCCCGCCATGGCCGTCATGCCGTGCTTTTGCTGCAGTGCGGCGATGGCCGCCAGCTTGTGCTCGGGCAGCAGGCTGGCCTGCACCTCGGCAATGCCGGCCTCTTTCGCGGCGGCCTGGGCGGCGGCGGCATGGTCGCCGGTGAGCATCACCGGCACGATGCCCAGGGCCTTCAAGTCGGCCACGGCCTGCACGGCCTGGGGGCGCAGCGTGTCGGCCACGGCGAAGAGGGCGCGCACGGCACCGGTGTCGGCCAGCAGGGTCACGCTGCGGCCCTGCTCCTCGTGCGCGGCGGCGGCTGCCTCGACCGCGTCGGTCCACAGGTTGCGCTCCTGCATGGCGCGGCGGTTGCCCAGGTGCCAGGTGCTGCCGGCAATGCGCCCCTGCACACCGCGCCCGGCCAGAGCGGTGAAGTCTTCCACCTCGGGCAGCGATGCCTCGGTTTCGCCCAGGCCGGCCACGATGGCCTTCGATACCGGGTGGTCCGAGCGGCCCGCCAGCGCGCGCGCCACGTCGGTGGCGGCATCGCCGCCAAACTGCGCCTGCCCCACCAGCACCGGGCGGCCGGCGGTGATGGTGCCGGTCTTGTCGAAGGCCACGGCGCGGATGCCGCGCGCCTGCTCCAGCCAGGCCCCGCCCTTGACCAGGATGCCGCGCCGCGCGGCAGCCGCCAGCCCGCTGACCACGGTGACCGGCGTGGAGATCACCAGCGCGCAGGGGCAGGCAATGACCAGCAACACCAGCGCGCGGTAGATGGCGTCGAGCCAGCCCCAACCCAGCAGCAGTGGCGCGCCCACGGCCACCACCACGGCCAGCACGAAGACGGCGGGCGTGTAGATGGCGGCAAAGCGGTCCACGAAACGCTGGGTGGGCGCGCGGCTGGCCTGGGCTTCTTCTACCGAGCGGATGATGCGGTCCAGCGTGGTGTTGCCAGCGGCCGAGGTCACCTGCATCAGCAGCTCGGCCTGGGCGTTCAGGGTGCCGGCGTACAGGCGGTCACCGGGGGCCTTGTCCACGGCCAGGCTCTCGCCGGTGACGCTGGACTCGTCCACCGCGCCGCGCCCGGTGGTCACCGTGCCGTCCAGCGGCACCCGGCCGCCGGGGCGCACGCGCACCGTGTCGCCCAGCGCCACCTCGGCCGCTGGCACGCTGCGCCATTCGCCGCCAGGCTGCTGCACGTCGGCCTGCTCCGGGCTCAGGGCCAGCAGCGAGCCGATGGCATTGCGCGCGCGGCCTGCAGCCCCTTCCTCGATGCGCTCGGCCAAGGCATACAGGGCCATCACCATCGCCGCCTCGGGCCACTGGCCGATGGCAAAGGCGCCCGTGACCGCCACCGCCATCAGCGCACTGATGCCCAGTTGCCCGCGCAGCAGCGACCGCATGCCGCTCTTGTACACCCCCAGGCCCGCCAGCAGGATGGCCGCAGCCGCCAGCGCCATGCCCGCGCCGTGCCAGATGGGCGTGTCGGGCCCGAGCAGGTGGGCCAGCTCGGCCCCGGTGGCCGCCACCAGCGCCGCGCCAATGCGGCCCCAGCCGGGCAGGGCGCCGTGCTCGTGGCCTTCATGCTCGCCGCCACGCCCCTCGTGGTCGTGGCCGTCGTGGCTGTGCGGCGCGGCGGGGGCCTTGGCCGGTGCCGCGTCGTCCGAGCAACTGCTGCCA
This sequence comes from Acidovorax sp. A1169, assembly GCF_030704685.1. Taxonomy (GTDB): domain Bacteria; phylum Pseudomonadota; class Gammaproteobacteria; order Burkholderiales; family Burkholderiaceae_C; genus Acidovorax. Next base: position 321,832 of record NZ_JAUZDX010000003.1, on the reverse strand, counting down.
GGGGTGCAGCAAGAGACATTGATCTGCGGCGCGCGGCGCGCCGTGCCCGCCTTGGGCATGGGCAGGGCCACGGGCGCCGGGGATCCTGGTTGCGGCGGGGCTTGGGATGCCGTGGATCGGCTGGTTTCTGTCATGGCTTTTTTCCTTTGCGGGGGCGGATTGCGATCCGCCATGCCATGATTGGAATCCTTGAAGTCACTTGAAGGTCAAGCGCATGCCAACAGACGCAGCCAGGTTACGCATCGGCGAGGCCGCCCAACGCTCGGGCGTCTCCACCGCCAACATCCGCTACTACGAGAAAGAGGCCTTGCTTGCGCCCGGCCCGCGCAACGAGAGCAGCTACCGCCTGTACAGCGATGCCGACATCCACCAGTTGCGCTTCATCCGCCTGTGCCGGGCCATGGACATGTCTCTCGACGAGGTGCGCACCCTGCTGGCTCTCGACCGCTCGGCCGCCGGTGCCGACCACACGGCCTGCGACACGCTGGACGAGCACCTCACCCACGTGCGTATCCGCCTGCAGGAGCTCAAGACGCTAGAGCGCGACCTGATTGCCCTGCGCCGCCGCTGCGACGGCATCGACGGGCACTGCCATGTGATCGACGCACTGCACGAGCGCGCCGATGCCGAGCCGGTGGCGCCGCCCGGGCCGGCGCCGGCCAAGCGGCATGTGTGATGAGATGGCCAGGGACTGACTCAGCGCACGGTCGCCCGTGAAACTGGCTTGGCGTGCGCTCGCAAGTGGTTGCAGACCTTGTTGAGGTCACTTTTCGGGTCAGGCTTGCCACGCGACAGGGCGCGCTCGGTTTGCACCACCATGTCCTCGAAGCGCGGGTTGGATGCAAGGTACGCCAGGATCAGCCGGGAGTAGCCGGTGTCGCCATCGAAATGGCATTGCGTGGCCTCTCCCATCGCGCTGCCAGAGGGGGGGTGGCCGTTGACCAGCGCCTCCAGCGCCACCAGGTCGCGCAGCCGGGCCAGCCATGGCGAGAACGCGCTCTGGAGTTGTGATCGGCATGCGGCCACTTCGGCGGGGGTTGTCAGTGCACTGTCCCCATCCAATGCGCCTGACCAGCGCAGCACCGCCGTCTGCGTGGCGTGCAGCTGCGGCACCGCCTGGTGCATCAGTCCGTCCACATACCGGTTGCACACTTCGGCGCGCACGTCGAAGTACATGACTCCTATTTCCGGCGTCGTCGAGTGGCGCAGGTATACCTGGATCCGTTCATGCTCGGTGGTCTTGGTGAAAAGACCGGGGCGGCTGGCGTCCTCTTGCACATAGCCTGCGGCCTGCAGCACACCCGCCGCAGCGCGCACGAGTTCGCCCAGCGTGGCATCGATGTTCGCGAATCTCCGGTCGAGGCGTGTGAACACGGGTGCAGGCCCGTTTTGTCGCCCACCGTGCCGAAAACCGCACACCTCTTCAGCGAGGGCTGCAGGGACGCCGAAGACGGCATCGTGGCCGTGCTCCGCACGCGATTGGAGCGCTGCCTGCAGCAAGGGTGCCAGCGCCCTGGGCGCAACGCCTTCGATACCGAGGTGATCGCCGCCCTCCGACAAGACATGGGAGACCGTCCACACCCGCGCCCCATCGCGGCAGAGAAACGCCATCGAGGCGTTGGTGCTCTCGTCCTCGGTGCACCCGACGACGATGCAGTTCAGCGACAGGACTTTCATCAACAGCGGATCGATCATCGGATGAAAGAACTCGTTAAAAACGCTAACGTACGTGCCGTTGGCCAAAAGTGCGCCCGCCATGGGCACGGTATCTGGCGGCACGGGCTGTGCGCTGTCGGTCAAGCCCAGCTCGGCAAGAACGTCTGCACCGGCCTTCGCTGCCACGCTGATCCAAGAAACCCTGTAACCCATCGCCTCTCCCTGGCACCGCTGCTGGAAATGCGGCATTAGAGCACGCAAGCCTTGTGCGCCCAGGCCCCAGGGCGCGCCGTGCCAGTTTCCCGCAAGCCGCATCGCCTGCCTACGGCTTGAATCCAGCGTTCTGTCCAACGCAAGTGGGGCCCAGGGAGCCTTCAAAACAGATGGCCATCGGGCTGAAGATTCCGAACTGGACTTGCCCCTGCGCCAACTGCCGCTTGGTCAGCTCGCCGTTGACCACCCTGAACGTCCCCAGCTCGGCACAGCCCTGTTCAGAAAAGCCCCAGCCCCCTTTGGGCCGGTCCCTGCTGGGGCCACACCAGCCCGTCTTCACGGTCGCGTGGGTGCCGTCTGACCGTGCGGGCCCCGTGATGAACGAAACGCTGAGCCGCTCGGTGTCCAACGTGGCATCGATGGCGACCGGGCAATCACCAGATTCCGGCCCGATGCAGGCAATTTTCAGGGTACCGGCAAAGCAAGGGGATGCGGCGCACAGGGCCAGGGCGAAGAGAAGTCGCTTCATGGGGGTTCTCCGGGGAAGTCGGGTGCATTGACAGCACCTGTTTGTGGGGCAGCACACTACACCACCCCCTATACCACCCGTCAATTCGTTATAAGTTCGTTGATCAAACTATGTCGGGTTTATCCCGATGTATTGCATAAACTGCAGCTTCCATAATTTGTTCGTCGTCCGCACTAAATGACTTCATGTCCTGAAGAGGCTGCCTGGGCAAGCTGGGCGCACAGGTCCTGCGGGAGGGCAGGCGGCACGACAAGCATGAACGCCAGATTCAGCAACCAAGGCCCGCACGAGGCCAATCACGGAGACAAAGATGAAACTGAAGACAACGTTGATGGCCCTGGCGCTTGGCTTGGCCAGCGTCGGCGCTTTTGCCCAGGTCGTGGGCGTGAGCTGGTCCAACTTCCAGGAAGAGCGCTGGAAGACCGACGAGAAGGCCATCAAGGAACAACTGGCCAAACTGGGTGCAAGCTACATCAGCGCGGATGCGGGCGGTTCACCGGAAAAGCAGCTTTCCGACGTGGATTCGCTGATCGCTAAAGGCGCCAAGGTGCTGATCGTGCTGGCGATGGACAAGGACGCTATCCTGCCGGCCGTCAACAAGGCCGCGCAGCAGAAGATCCCGGTGGTGGCGTATGACCGCCTGATCGAGGCGGCCGGGGTGTTCTACATCACCTTCGACAACGTCGAGGTCGGCCGCATGCAGGCGCGCGCGGTTTTCGAAGCCAGGCCCAAGGGCAACTACGTGATGGTCAAGGGCTCGCCCACCGACCCGAACGCCAACTTTCTGCGCGCCGGGCAGCAGGAAGTGATCGAGGCGGCCATCACCAAGGGCGACATCAAGATCGTTGGCGAGGAATACACCGAAGGCTGGAAGCCCGAGGTGGCGCAAAAGAACATGGAGCAGATCATCACCAAGACCGGCGGCAAGATCGATGCCGTGGTGGCCTCCAACGACGGCACCGCCGGTGGCGTGGTGGCGGCGCTGACGGCCAAGGGCATCAAAGGCATTCCGGTGTCGGGCCAGGACGGCGACCACGCCGCGCTCAACCGCGTGGCCCAGGGCTCGCAGACGGTGTCGGTCTGGAAGGATGCACGCGACCTGGGCCGCGATGCCGCATCGGCCGCTGTCTCCTTGGCCAAGGGCCAGAAGATTGCCGGCGCGCAGGCTTGGAACGGGGGGGAGAAGAAGGTGTCCTTGCAGGCGCAGTTCCTCAAGCCCGTGCCGATCACGGCGAAAAACCTGGACCTCGTGGTCAAGGCGGGCTGGATCAAGAAGAGCGACCTGTGCAAGGGCGTGGACGCCGCCAAGGGGCCTGAGGCGTGCAAGTGATGGCGTTGCCTGCCTGACGGCTGAAGGCTCCCGGACCGTGGGCCGCCCCTGGCCTGCGGTCCTTTTTTGTTTCTGGCGGAGTGCGCTTGTGAGTCCTGTTCCCAATGTCCTCAGGCAGTTGGCCATCGATTGGCGGCTGGTGCTGATGGGGGTGGTCCTGGTGGCCACGGCCATCGTGTTCAACATCCTCTCCGGCGGCCTGTTCCTGTCGCCCGAGAATCTCTACAACATTGCCCAGCAGACCGCGGTGGTCGGCATCGTGGCCACGGTGGTGGTGCTGGTCATCGTCGCACGCCACATCGACCTGTCGGTCGGCTCCGTCATGGGGTTTGTGGGTGTGCTGATCGCCACGCTGATGTACACCGCCGGCTGGCACTGGGTCGAGGCGTCCCTCGCCGGGCTGGCCGTCGCCATCGGCGTATCGCTTTACCAGGGTGCGCTCACGGCAATGCTGGGGGTGCCGTCTTTCGTGGTCACGCTGGGTGGCCTGATGTCGTTTCGCGGCGCGGCCTTTCTGGTGGCTGATGGCAAGACCCAACCGGTCAGCGACGCCTTCTTTCAAAGGCTGGGCGGTGGTTTTGATGGCGCCATCGGCGTGCAGGCCAGCTGGTGGCTGGCGCTGGCTCTGGTCGTGGCCATGGGGGTCAAGACCTGGCTGCGGCGCCGGGCCAAGGCTGCGTATGGTGTGCCCAGCCCGCCGCTGTGGCTGGATGCCCTGGTGGCCGCCGTGCCAGCGTTGATTGCCGTGGCCTTTGTGGCCACGATGAATGCCTACCAGATCCCCACCAAGGACGCGCCCCAGGGCGTGCCGATCCCCGTGCTGATCTGGGGCGGCGTGGCCGTGGTGCTGTCGTTCATCGTGCGCCGCACACGTTTTGGCCGCTATGTGTTTGCCATGGGGGGCAACCCGGAGGCCGCCGCGCTGGTCGGTATTCCGGTGCGTCGCGTCACCCTGATGCTGTTTGCGTTGATGGGGGTTCTCATCACCATCGCGGCCATGGTCTCCATTGCACGGCTGAACGCGGGCACCAATTCACTGGGCACGGGCATGGAGCTGTTTGTGATCGCAGCGGCCGTGATCGGCGGCACGGCGCTTTCCGGCGGCAGTGGTTCCATTCTGGGATCGGTGCTGGGCGCGCTCATCATGCAAAGCATCGACAGCGGCCTGTTGTTGCTGGACATCTCGATTGGCCTGCGCTACGTGATCATCGGCCAGGTCCTGATTGCCGCCGTGGTGTTCGACGTGGTCTATCGCCGCGTGACGGGAGACGCGGCATGAACGCGCCCCTGGTGGAAATGTGCGACATCGGCAAGTCGTTTGGCGGCGTGAAGGCGGTGGACGGTGTCAGTCTGAACCTGCACCCGGGCGAGGTTGTCGCCTTGCTGGGGCACAACGGTGCAGGCAAGTCCACGCTGATGAAGATGCTGGCGGGCGCCTACCCGATCGACAGCGGAGAGGTGCTGGTGCAGGGGCAAAAATCCCACATCCGTACGCCTGTCGATGCCCAGCGCCTCGGCATCGAATCGATCTACCAGACGCTGGCGCTGGCCGACAACCTGGACGCAGTGGCCAACCTGTTCCTGGGGCGTGAGCTGCTCACACCCTGGCGCACGCTGGACGACCACCGCATGGACGCCGAAGCGCGCAAGGTATTCGAGCGCCTGAACAAGAACTTTCGCAACGTGCGCACGCCGGTGCGGCGCCTGTCGGGCGGCCAGCGCCAGGTGGTGGCGATCTCGCGCGCCATCTATTTCAATGCGCGCATCCTGATCATGGACGAGCCCACTGCCGCGCTCGGTCCTGAGGAAACCGCGATGGTGGGCAACCTCGTGCGCCAGCTCAAGGCCGAGGGCGTGGGCATCCTCCTGATCACCCACGACATGCCCGACGTGTTCGGGCTCAGCGACCGCCTGGCGGTGATGAAGAACGGGCGCCTGGTGGGCACCTACCGCACTGCGGGGGTCACCGAGGACGAGGTTCTGGGCATGATCATCGCCGGCAAACAACCCGAGGGAAAAGCGCAGGCCCACAGCCTTTGAAAACCGGCGCTCCGAAGACCACACCATGAAAACCACCGGCGACCAGCAACTTGTCAAACGCATCAACCGCAGCGTGCTCCTGCGGTTGCTGCGCCAGCGGGGCGGCCTGTCTCGCGCGCAACTGGCCAGCGAGAGCGGCCTGACCAAGTCGACCGTGAGCCTGCTGGTGCGCGAGTTGATCGAAGAGGGCTGGATCACCGAAACCAGCCTGGCGGCCGCGCAGGGCCTTGGCCGCCCCTCCACACCCTTGCAGCTGGACGGCAGCCGCCGCGCCATGCTGGGCGTGGAGATCGGGGTCGAGTCGCTGCGCGTGGTGGGTGTGTCGCTCACGGGCGAGGTACTGTGGTCTGCAGAGGAGCCCCTGGCCGACCGCGCGCCTGGAGCGGTGTGCGGCCAGGTTGCGGCCCTGGCGGTGCGCGCGCATGGCGAACTGGCGGCCAGGCCGGTGCTGGTCTCTGGCATGGGCATCGGTGTGCCCGGCGCGTTCGACGAGGCCACCGGCACCATCCGCTTCGCGCCCAACCTGGGCTGGCGCGATGTGGCCTTCCTGCCGCTGATGGCACGCGCCCTGGCCGAGGCTGGCAGCCCGTCGGTGGCGATGCATGTGCAAAACGAAGCCGACACCGCCGCACTCAGCGAATACGAGTTTGCGGGCGGTGAAGCGACGGATTCGCTGATCTTCGTGACCTGCGGCGTGGGCGTGGGCGCTGGCATCGTGCTCAACGACCGGCTGTTCACCGGGCTGCAGGGCATGGCTGGCGAAATCGGCCACAGCATTCTGCAGATCGACGGACCGGCGTGCTCCTGCGGACGCAAGGGATGTGCCGAAACCTTTCTTGGCGCCCGCGCTCTGGAGCGGCAGGCCGAGCCAGCGCGCGGCGGCGTCTACCTGGGCGTGGTGCTGCAAAACCTGTGGACTACCTTCAACCCGGGCGTACTGGTCGTCGGTGGACCCTCCTGCGAGCGCTATCCCGACATCGTGCGCGTGGCCCGAGAAACGCTGCAGGGCTATGCGGCCAGCGCAGGCATGGCCGCGCCCAGGGTGCGTTCGGCCCGCTACGGGCTGCTGGCCTCGGCCGTCGGCGCGGCGGCACTGGTGCTGCATCACGAGCTTCGGCCCATGCATGCGCCTGCGGTCACTGCGCCACCGGACGAGCCCGAACACCGGCAGGGCGAAGCAGCGCGCCAGTTCCTTCACTGATTGATTGCAACAACCCATGTACATCGGCATCGACATTGGCACCTCCGAAGTCAAGGCCCTGCTGCTGGGGCCTGACCAGCGCGTGGTGGGCTCGGCGGGCGTGGCCCTCACGGTGTCGCGGCCCCATCCGGGCCACAGCGAGCAGGACCCCGCTGACTGGTGGGGCGCCACGCAGGCGGCCCTGGCCAGCCTCCGTGCGGCGCACCCGGGCGAGTATGCGGCGACGCAAGCCATTGGCCTTTCTGGCCAGATGCATGGCGCCGTGCTGCTGGATGCGCAAGACCGCGTATTGCGGCCCGCGATCCTGTGGAACGACACGCGCAGCGCCGCAGAGTGCAGCGAGATGATGCGCGAGCTTGCGGCCCTGAGCGATCTGGGCGGCAGCCTCGCGATGCCGGGTTTCACTGCGCCCAAGCTGCGCTGGGTCGCGCGCCACGAGCCCGAGGTGTTCCGGCGCGTGGCCAAGGTGCTGCTGCCCAAGGACTATGTGCGCCTGATGCTGACAGGGGAACACGTCAGCGACATGTCGGACGCCAGCGGCACGCTCTGGCTTGATGTGCAGCGCCGTGACTGGTCCGACCCCCTTCTGGCGCTGACCGGCCTTGCGCGCCGGCACATGCCCCGGCTGGTTGAGGGCAGCGAGGTCAGCGGGCGGCTGCGGGCCGAGGTCGCGCAGTCGCTGGGCCTGCGGCCTGGCACCGTGGTGGCGGGCGGTGCGGGCGACAACGCGGCCAGCGCCGTGGGCATGGGCGCGGTGCAGCCAGGCCAGGGGTTCCTGTCGCTGGGCACCAGCGGCGTGCTGTTCGTGGTCACGCCCACTTACCAGCCCAATGCCGCCAGCGCTACGCACGCTTTCTGCCATGCCGTGCCCGGCCGCTGGCACCAGATGAGTGTGATGCTCGTGGCGGCCAGCGCGCTGCAGTGGGTCGCGAAGCTGCTGGGAACGCCCCATGTTGCAGACGTGGCGGCACGCGCGGCGGCGCTGGATGCCGCGGGCCGAGAGGCCGCGCCACTGTTCCTGCCGTACCTGAGCGGCGAGCGCACGCCCCACAACGACGCCGGTGTGCGGGGCAGTTTCCACGGCCTGGACTTCGATACCGATGCCGCGCGCCTGGGCTACGCAGTGATGGAAGGCGTGAGCTTTGGCTTGCGCGATGGCCTGGCCGCATTGAACGCCGCCGGCAGCGAGGTCTCGCGCCTGTCGCTGGTGGGAGGCGGCGCCCGCAGCGCCTTCTGGGCCCAGATGCTGGCCAGCGCGCTTGGTGTGGAGATCGTCACCCACGGTGGTTCGGCCGTCGGCGGCGCCCTGGGCGCCGCCCGCCTGGGCGCCCTGAGCGCCGGGGCCCCGATGGCCTCCACCTGCCTGCCTCCCCCCGTGGATACCTTCTACCAGCCCGACCCGGGCGAGAGCACGCTGCTGGCGCCTCGCCACGCCCTGTTTCGCAGCCTGTACCGCAGGCCCTGATGTCCTTAGCCGAGAAACCCATGAGCACCTACTTTTCCGACATTGCCCCCATCGCCTACGAAGGCCCTGAGTCTTCCAACCCGCTGGCCTTCAAGTGGTACGACAAAGACCGCCTGGTGCTGGGCAAACGCATGGAGGAGCACCTGCGTTTTGCCGTCTGCTACTGGCACAGCTTCTGCTGGAACGGGTTCGACCCTTTCGGCTACGACGGCACCTTCGAGCGTCCTTGGCAGCGCACGGCCGACCCGATGGCCGCAGCGCGCATGAAGGCCGATGCGGCGTTTGACTTCTTTGTGCGCCTGGGCGCGCCGTACTACTGCTTTCACGACCGCGACGTGGCGCCCGAGGGCAGCACACCCCGCGAGAGCGTGAACCACTTGCACGAGATGGTCGATGTGCTGCAGGCCAAGCAGGCAGAGACGGGCATGAAGCTGCTGTGGGGAACGGCCAACCTGTTCAGCCACCGCCGCTTCATGTCCGGCGCCTCGACCAACCCCGACCCCGAAATCTTTGCCCTGGCGGCCCTGCAGGTGAAAGAGGCGATGGACGCGACGCTCAAGCTGGGCGGGGAGAACTATGTGCTGTGGGGTGGCCGCGAGGGCTATGAGACCCTGCTCAACACCCGCGTGGGCCATGAGCTGGACCAGATGGGCCGCTTTTTGAACATGGTGGTGGAGTACAAGCACAAGATCGGCTTCAAGGGCACGATCCTGATCGAGCCCAAGCCGCGCGAACCCTCCAAGCACCAGTACGACTTTGACACCGCCACGGTCTATGGCTTCCTGGCCCGCTATGGGCTGGACAAGGAGATCAAGGTCAACATCGAGGCCAACCACGCCACGCTGTCGGGCCACAGCTTCGAGCACGAGATCGCCACCGCCATCGATCTGGGCATCTTCGGCTCGATCGACATGAACCGCGGCGACATGCAGTGCGGCTGGGACACCGACCAGTTCCCCAACAACATCCCCGAGACGGCCCTGGCCCTGTACCTGATCCTTCAGGCCGGCGGTTTCACCACCGGGGGCCTGAACTTCGACGCCAAGGTGCGGCGCCAGTCGCTGGATGCACAGGACATGTTCCACGGCCACATCGGCGGCATGGATGTCTCGGCCCGGGCGCTGCTGATTGCCGAGAAAATGGTCACCGACGGGCGCCTGGCCCGCCATGTCGATGCCCGCTACGCCGGCTGGGGTGATGCGTTTGGCCAGGACCTGCTGGCCGGCCGGCTGGGGCTGGACGAGGTGGCGGCCCGTGCGCTGCAGCGCAACCAGGACACGCGGCCGGTTTCCGGGCGGCAGGAGCTGCTCGAGAATCTGCTCAACAGCTATCTTTGACCCGCCGTTGTGAACGGGGAGTGCCCATGAAACCAGTGGTGTGGGGTGTTCTGAGTACCGCCAGGATCGGCATCCAGCAGGTGATTCCCGCCATGCGGGCCAGCCCGCTGGTCGAGTTGCGCGCGATCGCCTCGCGCTCCCTGCCTGCTGCCGAGGGGGCTGCGCGGTCGCTGGGCATTGCCCAGGCCTACGGGAGCTACGAAGAACTGCTGGCCGACCCGGCCATCGAGGCGATCTACAACCCCCTGCCCAACCACCTGCATGTGCCGCTGACCCTGCAGGCGGCGGCCGCTGGCAAGCATGTGCTGTGCGAGAAGCCGGTGGCGCTCAGCGCGGCACAGGCCGAGTTGCTCAGGGCCGCCAGTTGCCGCGTGCACATCGAGGAGGCCTTCATGGTGCGCCACCACCCGCAGTGGCTGCGCGCCCGCGAACTGGTGCGCGCGGGGCGCATCGGCACACCGCAAGCGGTACAGGTGTTCTTCTCGTACTTCAACGACGATCCGGGCAACATCCGCAACCAGCCCGGCATCGGCGGTGGGGCGCTGTTCGACATTGGTTGCTATGCGGTTCTGGCGGGGCGCTATCTGTTCGAGTGCGAGCCTTTGCGCGCCGTTGCGCTGGTAGACCGCGACCCGCAACTGGGGACCGACCGGCTCACCAGCGCACTGCTGGACTTTGGCTCCGGCAGGCAGGTGGCATTCACCGTCTCGACGCAGAGCGCCCGATTTCAACGGGTGCAGGTGGTGGGCACGCGCGGGCGTATCGAACTGTTCATCCCCTTCAATGCGGTGCGGGGCGGCGAGATGCGTTTGGCGGTGGACGACGGCGGGCAGCTCGATGGCAGCGGCATCACCGTCGAAACCCTGCCGGCATGCGACCAGTACCGGCTGCAGGTGGAGGCGTTTTCCCGCCGGGTACGCGACGCAGCGGGGCCGCAGCCCGATGGTCTTGATGACGCGGTGGCCCAGGCGCGGGTGATGGATGCCCTGTGGCTGTCCGAGCGCACGGGGCGCTGGGAGCCGGTGGCCTGACGACAGAGGGCGCGTCGGCTGCAACGCACGATAGGCCGGTGTTGCCGGGTTTTACCTCCGACCTGCGGGGGCCACCCTGCGTTTGTGGGTACCACCGAGTCTCCCGTCCCTGGCGCAAATGTCCGATGGACCGCACGGGCCATCGGCGTTGGCGAGGGATCCGCCAGCGCTATCATGTCCCGCATGATAAACCGCCTGCCCGGCCTGTCCCTGCCCGAGCGTGCCTGGAGCACGTTGCGCCGCTGGGCCGTGGCGTGGTGGCGCATCCTGTACCTGGGGGCGGTGGTGCTGGTGCTTGTGCTTTCGCCGTCGAGCTACGGGCGCGCCACGCGCCGCTCGCTGGCGCGCCACCTGTACCTGGACACTGCGCCGGTGCTGCTGGGCTTCACGGTGCTGGCGGCGCTGATCAGCCTGGTGCTCACGCGCATCGTGGTGGTCACGGCGCTCAGCTACGGGCTCTCGCGCTACGCCATGGAGATGGTGATCCGCGTGCTGGTGCTGGAGCTGATCCCGCTCACGGCCGCACTCTTCGTGGCCATGCGCGCCACCATCCCCAACGGCACGCAACTCGCGCTACTGCGCCAGTCGGGCCGCTTCGACGAGCTGCGCCGCCAGGGTTCGGACCCGGTGCGCGTGGAGCTGCTGCCGCGCGTGGTGGCCGGGGTGTTCGCCAGCATCACGCTGGCCGCGCTCAGCTGCGTGGTGGCGCTGGTCATGGGCTACCTGGGCGTGTACGGCTTCAACCTGGCCGAGGCGGGGGGTTACACACGCATGTTCGGCCGCGTGTTCACCCCCAGCGTCACCACCTTGTTCGCGCTCAAGACGCTGTTCTTCAGCCTCACCGTGGCGCTGATCCCCATGGCCGCCGGTTTGTACGACGCCGAGGGCCGGGGCCAGCCCGACTCGGAGCTGGGCGGCCTGGCGCGCATGTTTGCCGTGCTGCTGCTGATCGAAGTGGCCTCGCTGATGGGCAACTACTACTAACCCATAACAACAACACCCCATGACCGACCGCACACCACCGCCCGCGCCGCCGCCGCCGACCGAAGGCTCCACGCAGGAGACGCTGCGCCCCGTGGCCTACCTGGAGATCAAGGCCGCGGCGCTGCTGATGTTCACGCTGGCGCTCATCGTCGGCTCGGGCCTGTTCCTGATGTATGCGCGCGGCGTGTTCGAGCCCACGCAGACCCTGGTGCTCACGGCCGACGATTCCGAGGGCGTGGTGGTGGGCATGGACATGACGTTCTCGGGCTTTCCCATCGGCCGGGTGCGCCGCATCGAACTGGCCAACGAGGGCAATGCCCGCATCACCATCGAGGTGCCGAGCAAAGACGCGCACTGGCTGCGCAGCTCCAGCGTGTTCACCCTGGTGCGCGGCATCGTGGGCGGCACCAACATCCGCGCCTACAGTGGCATCCTCACCGACCCGCCGCTGGAGAATGGCGCCGTGCGCCCCGTGCTGCGCGGCGATGCCACGGCCGAGATCCCGCAGCTCATGGCCTCGGCGCGCGAGCTTCTGGGCAACCTGAACAACCTGACCGCGCAGGACGCAGCCCTGGGCAGCACCCTGAGCAACGTGCAGCAGCTGACCGAGCGCCTGAATGGCCCGGGCGGTGTGCTCGGCGCCCTCATGGGCAGCGAGAGCGATGCCAAGAAGCTCGTGACCACACTGGACCGCACCAACACCCTGCTGGCGCGCCTGGATACTTTGGCCGCGCGCGCCGACCGCCAGGTCTTCGGCGCCGATGGCAACAAGGATGCGCTGGTGCCCGAGCTGCGCGCCGCCGTCGGCCAGGTCAATGACCTGCTGGCCGACACCCGCACCAGCCTCAAGAAGGTGGACGCAGTGCTGGTCGAGGCCCAGGCCGTGGGCGCCAATGCCCGCGAGGCCACGAACGACCTGGGTGCCCTGCGCGCCGAGGTCGAAAGCAACCTGCGCAAGATCGACAGCCTGGTCACCGAGATCAACCGCAAATGGCCGTTTGCACGCGACCGGGAGATCAAGCTGCCATGACCCACAAGACGATGCCCTTTGCGCGAAGCCTTCTCGCCGCCACCCTGGTCGGTGCATTCCTTGCCGGCTGCGCGAGCAAGCCACCCGAGCCCGAATGGGAAATGAACGCCCATGGCTCCGCGCAGAAGGCGCTGGACGCCTACCTCTCGGGCAATGCCCGCGTCGACAAGCTCGAATGGGAGCGCGCCCGTGCCGAAGTGGCCCGCACGGGCCGCCCGGACCTGCTGGCCCGGCTGGAGTTGCTGCGCTGCGCCGCCCAGGTGGCCAGCCTGGTGGTGGAGCCCTGCACCGCCTTCGAGGCCCTGCGCCAGGATGCCGCGCCGCCCGAGCGCGCCTATGCCGACCACCTGGCGGGCCGTGCCCTGACCGCGCCCGAGGTGGCGCTGCTGCCCGCCGCCCAGCGCGCCGTGGCAACGCAAGGGGCCAGCGGGGCTGCGCTGGCCGCCATCGAAGACCCGCTCTCGCGCCTGGTCGCCGCCGGTGTGCTGCTGCAGGCCGGCCGGGCCGACCCGGCCGTCATCGCCACGGCGACAGACACCGCCTCCGCCCAGGGCTGGCGCCGCCCGCTCATGGCCTGGCTGCTGCTGCAGGTGCAGCGCGCCGAGGCAGCGGGGGACAAGGACGCGGCAGAGCGCCTGCGCCGGCGCGTGGCGGTGGTGGAACTGGCGGGCGGCAGCAAGTAGGCTGCCGGGAGGGTCGCAGGGCCAAAGCCTTGGGTTTGGCTGGGACGCACGGCTGGGGTACATTCCAGCCGTGCGAAGATTCCTTGCCATCTGCTTGCTGTTGCTGGGCAGTGCTTTCCTCACCCAAACGGTGTCGGCCAGCATGTCGGGCTACGAGCATTGCTGCATTGCCGACTGCGGCACTGCCGATGCCTGCGGCATGGCCGGCTGCCAGCCTTGTGGCACGCCGTTGATGGGCGCCCCGGACGCTCCATGGCTCGGGGTATCACGGGCCTCGATGCATGCCATCGGGGCCGGTCGGCAGTGGGTGTCCTGGGATGCCCCGGTGTGGAGGCCGCCCGATTGAGGTCTGGATGATTTCTCGTTTCCCGTTTTCTATCCAATCCATTCATTTCTCAATCAGGAATTTCCCAATGAAAAAACAACTCTTCAAATTCGGCGTGGCCGCTGTCTTGCTGTCGATGGCCGGCATGGCCATGGCCCAGTCGGGCTGCTGCACGGAACTGGCCAAGTGCTGCCTGGAAATGCTGGGCTGCTGCGATTGATTGATCGCCTGAACCTGGCTGATTGACGGCGGGCCGGCACCCCTGTGTGCCGGCCCGTTTTCACGTGTGTCTTTGTTGCCGCCGTGCTATCGCAGCGAAAGCCGCAGCGCCAGCGCCGCCAGGGTGACCAGCAGCACGGGCAGGGTGATGACCGCCCCCACGCGAAAGTAATAGCCCCAGCCGATGCGGATGCCCTTGCGCTCAAGCACATGCAGCCACAGCAAGGTGGCCAGCGAGCCAATGGGGGTGATCTTGGGGCCCAGGTCGCTGCCGATAACATTGGCGTAAATCATGGCCTCCTTCACCACGCCGGTGGCGGCGGATGCGTCGATGGACAGCGCGCCCACCAGCACGGTGGGCATGTTGTTCATCAGGGATGACAGAACCGCCGTCAGCACGCCGGTCCCCATGGCCGCACCCCAGATGCCGTAGCCGGCAAAGGCGTTGAGCCACTGGCTGATGTACGCCGTCAGCCCCTGGTTGCGCAGCCCGTAGACCACCAGGTACATGCCCAGCGAGAAGACGACGATCTGCCAGGGCGCCTCGCGCAGCACCTTCTTTGTGCTGATCACGTGGCCCCGGCCCGCCACGGCCAGCAGCAGTGCGGCGCCTGCGGCGGCGGTGGCGCTGACCGGTACGCCCAGCGGCTCCAGCCCGAAAAAGCCGACCAGCAGCAGCACCAGGACAACCCACCCCGTCTTGAAGGTGGCCGGGTCGCGGATGGCAGCGGCCGGCAGCTTGAGCTGGTCCTGGTTGTAGGTTGCCGGAATCTCCCGGCGAAAGTACAGCAGCAAGATGGCCAGCGAGGCCGCGACCGAGGCGATGTTCACCGGCACCATGACCGAGGCGTATTCATTGAACCCGATGCGAAAGAAGTCGGCCGAGACGATGTTCACCAGGTTGGACACCACCAGCGGCAGGCTGGCCGCGTCGGCAATGAAGCCCGCCGCCATCACAAACGCCAGGGTGGCGCCGGGGCTGAACCCCAGTGCCACCAGCATGGCAATCACGATGGGGGTGAGGATGAGTGCCGCGCCGTCATTGGCGAACACCGCCGCGACAGCCGCGCCCAGCAGCACGATGAGCGCAAACAGCATGCGGCCGCTGCCGCGCCCCCAGCGCGCCACATGCAGGGCCGCCCACTCGAAGAAGCCCGCCTCGTCGAGCAGCAGGCTGACGATGATGATGGCGATGAAGGCGGCCGTGGCGTTCCACACGATCTGCCAGACCACGGCAATGTCGGACACCTGCACGACGCCGGTGAGCAGCGCCACGGCGGCGCCGGCGCTGGCGCTCCAGCCGATGCCCAGCCCGCGCGGCTGCCAGATGACCAGCGCGATGGTGGCGATGAATATCGACAGAGCCAGAAGCATCTGTTCCCTCTTTCTTGGTGGTGGTTTCGATGAATGTGGCCCGCAGCCGCCCGCGAGAGGGGCAATGCAACGGGTGCTTGAATATTTCAATAATAGTTGTATTATTGATGCCATGCAAGCTTCCACCGACCACACCATCTTCCACAACCCGGCCTGTGGAACGTCGCGCAATGTGCTCGCGATGATCCGCCACGCCGGCATCGAGCCCACCGTCGTCGAATACCTCAAGACGCCGCCCAGCCGCGAAAAGCTCACCGAGCTGATTGCCGCCATGGGCATCCCCGTGCGCGCGCTGCTGCGGCAAAAGGGCACCCCGCATGACGAGCTGGGCTTGCAGGACCCCGCACTGTCCGATGAGCAACTGTTCGATGCCATGCTTGCCCACCCGATCCTTATCAACCGGCCCATCGTCGTGGCGCCCGCCGGCACCCGGCTGTGCCGCCCCTCGGAGGTGGTGCTGGACCTGCTGCCCGCGCTGCCCGGCCCCTTCGCCAAGGAAGATGGCGAGCTGGTCATCGACGCGCAGGGCCACCGGGTCGCTTGATCCCTGGGCCTTCGCCGCCATCCAACCGCTCTTGTATAGTCAGTCCGTGCAAAAAACCGCCGCCACCGCCGTCTTCGAATCGCTGTCCTCCCCGGTGCGGCTCGACGTGTTCCGCCTGCTCGTGCGGCAGGGGCCCGGCGGCATGGTGGCCGGCGAGATCTCGGCGGCGCTGGACGTGCCGCCCACCAACCTGTCCTTTCACCTCAAGGGCATGACGCACGCCTCGCTGCTCACCGTGGAGCAGGAGGGCCGCTACCAGCGCTACCGGGCCAACCTGGCGCTGATGGTCGATCTGATCGCCTACCTGACCGAAGAGTGCTGCGCGGGCAATCCGGGCCTGTGTGCCGAATTGCCCGTCAAGGCTGGCTGCGCGCCAGCTTCGACCGTGGGCAAGAAGCGCCCCAAGGCCACTGCTGCGGCCTGATAGGCCGATCCATTGTCTGTCGTTTCATGGTCATTATTTCAATATTTAATGAAATGTTGAAATTAAACGTTCAACCCGCCGCCGTCGCCACTTCCTGGAGTCTTTCCCCATGACTGAAAAAACCTACAACGTGCTCTTCATCTGCACGCAGAACTCTGCCCGTTCCATCTTGGCCGAGGCCTTGCTCAACCATTTCGGAGGAGGGCGCTTTCGGGGGCACTCGGCTGGCAGCTTCCCCAGCGGCACCGTCAACCCGCTGGCCCTGGCCACGCTGGAGCGGCTGCATGTGCCGTCCACAGGCGCGCGCAGCAAGAACTGGGACGAGTTTGCCCAGGCCGGCGCGCCCGAGATGGACTTCGTGTTCACCGTCTGCGACAACGCCGCCGGTGAGGTCTGCCCCATCTGGCCGGGCCAGCCCATGAGCGCGCACTGGGGCGTGCCAGACCCCTCGGCCGCCGAGGGCACGCCCGAAGCGGTGGACAAGGCCTTCCGCGACACGGCGCTGATCCTCAAGCGGCGCATCGAGCTGCTGCTGGCGCTGCCCCTGGAGAAGCTCGATGCCCTGGCGATCAAGCGCCAGATCCAGGACATCGGGCAGGCGTGAACCCCACCCGGGCTCCCTCACTTTTTCATTCCTTTCCACGACCATGACCACCCACATCCTCATCCTGTGCACGCACAACTCCGCGCGCAGCGTGCTGGCCGAAGGCATGCTCAACCAACTGGCCAAGGTCCGCGGCCTGGACGTGCAGGCCCACAGCGCCGGCAGCGCACCCAGCGGCCGCATCAACCCCTTGGCACTCGAAGCGCTGGCCAGCGCGGGCGTCAAGACGGACGCCTTTCGCAGCAAGAGCTGGGACGAGTTCACCGCCGCCGATGCGCCGGTGACGCGCATCGTCATCACCGTCTGCGACAGCGCGGCCAGCGAGGTCTGCCCGTACTGGCCGGGCACGCCCATCCAGATGCACTGGGGCTACCCCGATCCCTCCAATGCCCAGGGCGGCGACGAGGCCAAACGCCAGGCCTTCGAGATCACCCGCCAGGCCATCGGCTACCGCATGCTGCAATTGCTGGAGCTGCCCCTGGCCGACCTGAGCGACGCCGACCTGCAGACCCAGCTGAACCGAATCGCACACAGCTGAGCAACCACCATTACCGCACCACGGCCTGCCCCATGCTTTCTGACCTGCCCCACATCGACGCGCAACTGCTGCAGGTGCCCGACGCCGCGCGTTTGTCCGCACCGCTGGCGTCCACCCATCCCGCGCGCATCCTCATGCTCTACGGCTCCCTGCGCGAGCGCTCGTTCAGCCGCCTGGCCACCGAGGAGGGCGCACGCATCCTCACGGCGCTGGGCGCCGAGGTGAAAATCTTCAACCCCGAGGGCCTGCCGCTGGCCGACGGCGCCCCGGACACCCACCCCAAGGTGGTGGAGCTGCGCACCCTGGCCGCCTGGTCCGAGGGCATGGTCTGGTGCTCGCCCGAGCGCCATGGCGCCATGACCGGCATCCTCAAGACCCAGATCGACTGGATCCCGCTGGCCCAGGGGGCCGTGCGCCCCACGCAGGGCAAGACCCTGGCGGTGATGCAGGTGTGCGGCGGCTCGCAGTCGTTCAACGCGGTCAACCAGATGCGCGTGCTCGGCCGCTGGATGCGCATGCTCACCATCCCCAACCAGTCCTCGGTGGCCAAGGCCTTCCAGGAGTTCGGCGACGACAACCGCATGAAGCCCTCGGCCTACTACGACCGCATCGTGGACGTGATGGAAGAACTCATGAAGTTCACCCTGCTCACGCGCGACGTGTCGCCGTACCTGGTGGACCGCTACAGCGAGCGCAAGGAGTCGGGCGAGGCGCTGATGCGCCGGGTCAACCAGGCGTCCCTCTGAAGCCCTCACCTTTGGGGATTGCGGCCCATGTAGTTGCTATTGACAACGAAATGGGCCGTAGGTAGTCTGCCGCCAGGTAGTTGCTATACACATCCAAATGACCATTGCCGATTCAGGAAGTCTGCTGCGCGAGGTGGCCCGCATGTACACCCGCGCCCAGCGCGTGGTGGCCGAGTGCAGCCACACCACCAATACGCAGTGCCACCTGCTGACGGAACTGGGGCGCTCAGGGCCCTTGCCACTGTCCGAACTCGGCGCGCGGGTCAGCCTGGAGAAGAGCTGGGTCTCGCGTGCGGTGGAGGCCATGGCCGCGCGCGGCCTGGTGACCAAAGAGCCCAACCCAGCGGATGCCCGCAGCTGGCTGGTCACGCTCACCCCCGAAGGCACTCGCACGGTCATGGAACTCAACACCACCCTGGACGCCCACGCTGCGCAGTTGCTCGGATGCCTGAGCGAGCGCGACCGCGCCGCCGTCGAGAAGTCGCTGCAGTTGCTCATGAAGGCGCTGCGGCAAGACCAGGCCGCGCCTTGCTGCACCTTGCCGCGCCCGCCCAAGGACGCGGGACCGTGCTGCTGAACAGCGCCGTGTTCTCTCTTCAATCCGTACCACCAGACGCTGACCCATGACCATCCGTACAGCCACGCCAGCCGACGCTGACGCCATCACCGCCATCTACGCGCCCATCGTGCAGCACACCAGCATCTCGTTCGAGCTGGAGGTGCCCACCGTGGAGCAGATGCGCGGGCGCATCGCCCAGACCCTGCAGACCTTGCCCTGGCTGGTCTGCGAGGACACGCAGGGCCGGGTCAACGGCTACGTGTATGCCAGCAAGCACCGCGAGCGCCCGGCCTACCAGTGGTCTGTGGACACCACGGCCTACATCCGCGAGGACGCGCGGGGGCAGGGCATTGGCAAGCAGTTGTATGGCGAGCTCAAGCGCATCCTCGTCGGGCTCGGCTACTGCCAGGCATTCGCCGGCATTGCCTTGCCCAACCAGGCCAGCGTGGCGCTGCACGAGTCCGTCGGCTTCGAGGCGCTGGGCGTGTACCGCCAGGTCGGCTTCAAGCACGGGCAGTGGCACGATGTGGGCTGGTGGCAGTGCAGCCTGCAGTCGCCGGCGCAGCCCGCCGTCCCGCTGAAGTTCGATGCCCTGGCGCACCACACCGACGTATTCCAGGCCTGACCACGAAAGGACCGACCATGCCCGTCTTCTTGTCCCGCCATCTCCTGGTTCTGGTCGCTGTGGCCAGTCTCGGTGCGTTCGCCGCCGTCCGCGCTGCCGGGGGCCCGCTGGAGCCCGTGGTGCTCCTCGCCTCGGTTTTGACGCTGCTGCTGGCCAGCGTGCTGGAGCGCTATTTCCCCTACCGGACCCGCTGGAACCAGCCGAACGGAGACCGCGCCACCGACTGGGCCAGCGCAGCCACCCTGGTCGCGGTGGTGGAGCCGCTGCTCAAGCTGCTGGGCACGCTGGCGCTGCTCGCGGTCTATGGGCACGGCGGGCCCGGCAATACAGGCAGCTCGGCGTGGTTGCAAAGCCTGCCCTTTGCACTGCAGGTCCTTCTGGCGGCGCTCTTCATCGAGTTCGGCAAGTACTGGGCGCACCGGCTGCACCACAGGCTGGCGCCGCTGTGGTGGCTGCATGCCATGCACCATGGCAGCGAGCGCCTGTACGCGCTCAACAACCTGCGCTTCCACCCGCTCAACCACGCCCTCAACTTCGCCCTGTCGATGCTGCCGGCCCTGCTGCTGGGCTTCCCGGCCGAGGCGATCCTGTGCTACCTCGCCATCTCGCAACCAGTGCTCATGCTGCAGCACGCCAACCTCGATCTGCGCAGCGGCTGGGCCAACTACGTGTTCAGTACCAACGAGTTGCACCGCTGGCACCATTCCACCGAAAGCAGCGAGGGTGACTCCAACTTCGGCAGCGCCTTCGTGCTGTGGGACCAGGTCTTCGGCACCTTGCGCTACACGCCCGCAGGCAACGACCCGGCGCGGGTAGGCCTGTTTGCGGCCAGCGCGCGCTATCCGGCGCGTGCGGGCTACTGGGTCCAGTTGAAGTCGATGTTCCTGCCGGGGTGCTGCAGGGCGTGAAGACGGTCTCCCTGACCGCCTTGTGCCCCTCGCAGCGCGGATCACGCGCTGCACATGGCGGTCCAGGTGGTCTCAAGTCCGGTTGCCTGGTGCACCCAGGCCACCTCGGTTCGTTGGCGCACAGAGGCAAGGCACCCATGGGCCTATCCTCCCTTCCAGGCGTTCACACGGGAGTTGACCCAGATCAGCCCCCTTGCCTAGCGGGCGGAGCCCAATGGCGGTGCCATGTCGCCCGGTAGATGCTCGGTCGCCACACCGCTCACGCGCTCCCACCCCTTTTTCACCACACTCCACCAAGGCCGCACCCATGCAAATCAAAGTTCTGGGACCGGGCTGCAGCAAATGCCACAGCACGGTCGGCACCATTGAACGGGCCGCACGGGATGCGGGGGTCGAGGTGGAGATCCTTCAGATACAGGACATGGCAGAAATCCGGCGCGCCGGTGTCATGGCCACCCCCGCCGTCATGATCGACGGCCTTGTGGTGCACAGCGGCGGGGTTCCATCGCACCAGCAGGTGCAGGCCTGGCTGAAGCCCATGGGGTTTTTGAGCCATCCCACCCGGCACCTGTTCTTTACCGGCAAGGGTGGGGTTGGAAAGACATCGCTGTCCACGGCCGCTGCGCTGGCGCTGGCCGATGGTGGCAAGAAGGTGTTGCTGGTCAGCACCGATGCCGCGTCGAACCTGGACGAAATGCTCGGCATCGCGCTGCGCAACATCCCCACTCCGGTGCCCGGCGCGCCGGGGCTGTCGGTGCTGAACATCGACCCCGACACGGCGGCAGAGTCCTACCGCCAGCGCGTGCTGGTGCAGATGGGCAGCGGCGCCAGCGATGACGAGCGCGCGACGGTGCGCGAGCAGCTGTCGGGCGCCTGCACCACCGAGATCGCTTCGTTCGACGAGTTCGCCTCCCTGCTGTCGGGCGAGGGCGGGGCGTTCGAGCACATCGTCTTCGACACCGCACCGACGGGGCACACCCTGCGGCTCTTGAGCCTGCCCAAGGCGTGGAGTGGCTTTCTGGATGGCAATGACCGCGGGGCTTCGTGCCTGGGCCCGCACTCGGGCCTGAAGATGCAGGAGGCCCGCTTCAAGGCGGCCCTCGACGCGCTGAGCGACCCGGCCAGGACCACCGTGGTCCTGGTGGCGCGGCCGGACAAGGGAGCCATCGCCGAGGCGGCGCGCACCTGCGAGGAACTGCATGCGCTGGGGCTGAACAACCAGCGGCTCGTGGTCAACGGCGTGTTCCATGCCAGCGAGCGCGCGGATGGGGTGGCCGCCGCCATCGAGAGCCTGGGGCAGCAGGCCCTGGCCGAAATGCCCGACGCCCTGCGCGCCTTGCCCCAGGACCAGGTACCGCTGCGAAGCTTCGACACAGTCGGCCTGCCTGCCTTGCGGGCGCTGCTGTCCACGCAAGTTCACCACGCCGCGCCGCACCCGGCACCGGCCATCGAGCGCACCGACCACCTGCTGGGTCTGTCCGCTCTGGCCGATGAATTGGCCGCTGCCGACCACGGACTGATCATGGTGATGGGCAAGGGCGGCGTGGGCAAGACGACCGTGGCTGCCGCCCTGGCGCTGGGGCTGGTGCAGCGCGGCAAGACGGTGCACCTGAGCACCACCGATCCGGCCGCCCACCTGCAGGGCACGCTCGATGGCCAGGTGCCGGGCCTGCGCGTCGACCGGATCGACCCCAAGGTCGAGACGCAGCGCTACGTGAACAAGATCATGGCCGCCAAATCACCGGGCCTGGACGCCCAGGAACAGGCGCTGCTGCTGGAGGACCTGCGCTCGCCGTGCACCGAAGAGGTCGCCGTCTTCCACGCCTTCTCGCGCATCGTCAGCGAGGCGCGCAGCGCCTTCGTCGTGCTGGACACGGCGCCCACCGGGCACTCCCTGCTGCTGATGGACGCCACGGGCGCCTACCACCGCCAGATGGTGCGCGAGTTTGAAGGGCATGGCGCGGGCCGGCTCGTCACGCCCTTGATGCGGCTGCAAGACGCGGCATACACCAGGATCATCCTGGTGGCCCTGCCCGAGGTCACGCCGGTGTCGCAGGCCGCAGCGCTGCAGGAGGACCTTCGGCGTGCCGGCATCGAGCCCTATGCATGGGTGCTCAACAAGAGCGTTTTGGCGGCGGGCACGCGCGACCCGCTGCTCGCGGCCCGCCTCGATGGCGAGCGCAGGCAGATGGCGCGCATGGCCGACGGCCTGGCCCAGCGCACCTTCATCATTCCCTGGCTGATCCGTACGCCGGTGGGCGTTGCCGAACTGTCTAGGCTGGTCATTTCGGCTTAGCGTGCTCGGCACCCTTGACATGGTTGATCCAAAGATCGATCATTCGTAAAAACACGAATGAAGAAAGCCGCCCATGTCCTGCTGCCCTGGTGAAGAAGAAGACGTCCTGCTCCTGCTCGATGATGACCGCACGGCCGAGCTGGCCATGCTGCTGAAGGCGCTGGCCCACCCGGCCCGCATCCAGCTGCTGCGCCACCTTTCGAGCTACGGCCAGTGCTACTTCGGCAGCCTGGCCGACGTGGTGGGCCTGGCGCCGTCCACCACCTCGCAGCACGTGAAGGTGCTCAAGGAGGCGGGCCTGATCCTGGGCTCCGCCGAGGAGCAACGCACCTGCTACTGCATCAACCCGGCGCGGCTCGCCGAGCTCAAGCAGTTGGTCCAGTCCCTGTGAGGAGGCGCAGGCCTCTTATTTTTGTCATGAATATTCGTTAATCTACGAAATACGAAGGAGATCCATATGGCTGATTCCATATTCCGCTCTTCATTCACGGTGGCCGTGATCGGTGCCGGCCCCATCGGGCTGGCGGCCGCCGCCCATCTGGTCGGGCGCGGCCTTGCGGTGGAGGTCTTCGAGGCTGGAGCCGGCGTCGCCGCCCATCTGCAGTCGTATGGCCATGTGCGCCTGTTCTCGCCCTGGCGCTACAACGTGGACACGGCGGCGCGTGCGCTCTGGAAAGCACTGGCTGGGCCATGCCCGATCTCGATGGCCTGCCCACGGCCGGCGAATTGGTGGAGCGCTACCTGGGGCCGCTGGCGGCGCACAGGGCGCTTGCGCCGCACATCCATTTCGGCCACCAGGTGCTGGGCATTTCGCGCGCGGGCTTCGACAAGGTCAAGACGGCCGGACGGGAGCATGCGGACTTCGTGCTGATGGTCGAGACCTCAGAGGGGGTGAAAGAGATCCGGGCCCAGGCCGTCGTTGATGCTTCGGGCACCTGGGGCCAGCCCAATCCCATGGGCATCCATGGCTTTCCTGCGCTGGGCGAGGGTGCGGCGCAGGAGCACATAGCCTATGGCATGCCGGACATCCTTGGGGCTGCCCGTGGGCGGTATGCAGGTCGCTCGGTGATGGTGGTGGGTGCGGGCCATTCCGCTGCCGGCAACCTGCTGGCGTTGGCAGCACTGGCAGATGACGAACCTGGCACCCGCGTGCACTGGGCGGTGCGGGGCAAGGACCTGCGCAAGGTCTTCGGCGGCGGCAGTGCCGATGGGCTGCCGGCACGCGGCGCTCTGGGCACCCGACTGCGCGATCTGGTCGAACAGCAGCGCATCATCCTGCACCTTGGCTTTGGCGTGCAGGCCGTCGAGCTGCTCGCGGACCGCATGACCGTGCGCGCCATCGATCCGACCGTGGCTCCCGTGGACGGCGTTGACGAAATCATCGTGGCCGCGGGATCGCGCCCTGATCTGTCGCTGGCGCGCGAGCTGCGCACGCGCCTGGATCCCTGGATCGAAAGCACCGAGGCGCTGGCCGACCTGATCGACCCCAACCTGCACAGCTGCGGCACCGTGCGCCCCCATGGCCACAGGGAACTGGCCCATCCGGAGCCCGGCTTCTATGCCATTGGCGCCAAAAGCTACGGGCGCGCGCCCAATTTCCTGATGGCCACAGGCTATGAGCAGGCACGCTCGGTGGTGGCGGCCATTGCCGGCGACTGGGTGGCGGCCAACCAGGTACAGCTCGACCTGCCGCAGACGGGGGTGTGCTCGGTGGACATCGCCGAGCCGTCCACGGTGAGAGCATCTGCTGCACCGAGCTGCTGTGGTGGCCCCGCAGTGCAAGACACATCGACCTGCTGCGCGCTGGATGAGGCGCAGAAGGCCCAAGGCAGCGCGGGATGTGGCTGTACCTCGGCGGTGCCGCCCGCAACGGCCAAGGCCGCATCCTTGCAGCCGGTGGCGCCTGCCAGGGCGCCATGCTGCGGCTGATGCCCATCTCGGCCGTGGCATAAGCGAGAGGAATTCCATTGCAACGCCTTCAATCAGCAACCACCGTCGCCCGCCTGGGAACGGCCCAGACCCTGGCCTGGGCCTCGACCTACTACCTGCCGGCCATCCTGGCCGCGCCCATGGCGCGGGACATGGGCATCTCGGTGGCCATGGTGTTCGCGGCCTTCTCCTGCGCACTCGTGGTCTCGGCGCTCCTGGGGCCGTATGCGGGCCGCAGCATCGACCGCTGGGGCGGCCGGCCGGTGCTGATGGCCACGAGTGGCGTCTTTGCGCTCGGGCTGGCCGCTCTGGCCATGGCCCAGGGGCCGTGGAGCCTGTTTGCCGCCTGGGTGCTGCTCGGCGTCGGCATGGGCAGCGGGTTGTACGAGGCCGCGTTTGCCGCACTGGTGCACTTGCACGGCAAGAACGCGCGCAATTCGATCACCGGCATCACCCTGATCGCCGGCTTCGCCAGCACAGTGGGCTGGCCGCTCTCGATGTGGATGGAGTCGCAGTGGGGCTGGCGCGGTGCCTGCTGGGCATGGGCTGCGCTGCACCTGGTGGTGGGGCTGCCGCTCAATGCGTGGACGCCGCGCAAGGCGGTGGCCGAGGCAGCCCCTGTGGGCACGGCAGCCGGCGCCGCAGCGCCTGTTGCCGATGCGGCGCCTGCCCATGCCCGGCGCGCCACGTTGCTGCTGGCCTTTGTGTTTGCCGCCACCTGGTTCACCAGCACCGCGATGGCGGCGCACCTTCCGCGCCTGTTGCAGGAGGGCGGCGCCACGCTGGCCACCGCCGTGGCCGTGGGCGCACTGGTGGGGCCGGCGCAGGTGGCGGGGCGCCTGCTGGAGTTCGGCCTGCTGCGCCATGTGCACCCGCTGCTGTCCGCGCGTCTGGCAGCGCTCATGCATCCGCTGGGCGCCGGGTTGCTGGCCGTGGCCGGGGCACCGGTGGCGGCCGTGTTCGCGCTGTTCCACGGCGCGGGCAATGGCATCCTGACTATTGCCAAGGGCACGCTGCCGCTGGTGCTGTTCGGCCCGGCGGGCTACGGGCATCGGCAGGGGGTGCTGATGGTGCCGGCGCGCATCGCGCAGGCGGCAGCGCCGTGGCTGTTCGGCCTGTGCCTGGACCGGCTGGGGGCCGGCGCGCTGTGGGTGTCTGCCGGGCTGGGTGTCGCGGCCTTTCTGGCGCTGCTGGCGGTGGCATCACCGGCTGCTGCGGGGACCCGCGCACGCGAAGCCTAAGCTGTCTTGTTTCCGCCCCATGCTGCGCACTGGATGACGACGCGGTAGTCATCGGGGTCTTGGAAGGTGCGACCTGACTGGTTCCAGTAGGGGTTGAATGGCGGCACCTCCACGAAACCTGCGCTGCGCATGGCGTCGCACCGTGCCTGCCAGGCCTGGGCATCGGGTACGTAGAAGACCAGCAGGTCTTCGGGCGTCGGTGCCGGCACGACCGGGTGGTTTTTGCAGACAGTGAACTCGCAGTGAAAGCCGGCCCCGGGTGTGCCGAGCATGGTTCCGTCAAAGCCGTCGTGGTCGGTGAAGCTGCCCAGTTGCACCATTGCGAGGCCTTGCGTGTACTGGGCCACCGAGCGGGCCAGATCGCTCACGGGGCGTGCGATTCGAAGATGGATGTGCATGGGTGGCCAGGGGGCAAAAAGCTGGCATTGCCATGGCATGCCAGGGGCCGCCGCGCTTCATCTTCGCGGGGCCGGGGCGGACCGGGCAAGCTCAGCGCAGGCGCGCTTCGAGTTGCGTTTCGATGTGCTCGCGTTCGGTGTTGAACTGCAGGGCGGTGATTTCGCTGGACTCGTACTTGCGCGCGGTGGATAGCAGCAGCACGGTGTTCTCCAGCCGCGTGTCCTGCTGCATGGAGGGGGGCAGGGCAGTCAGCCGGTCAAAGCTCTGCTTGTAGAACTCGCTCCACATCAGCGCGCCGGCCTGGGCTTGCGCCTTGGCCTTGTCATGCCAGCGGGCAAATTCGTCGAGAGAGCCTTCGCGGGGGCTGGAGCAGCCTGCCAGCAGGGCCGACAGGGAGACCGCCAGGGCGGCAACCAGAACGGCAGGGCTCTTGCCATCAGGGGTCAGGAAACGTGGGTTCACGGTATTCCTCCTACGGGTGTGCAGCGCCGGAAAGTCCGGTGTGCGCGCCAAATGGTACTCTCGTGCTCCTCTTTTTGCCAGCAGGCTCCGCACCGGCGTTGCGTTGGCGCCCTATTTGGGGGTAGCTTGCGCGTGCCCGACGCGCGATAGGGCCAGAAAGGCCCATCACGAAGGCTGTTGGACACAAAGGGGGGAGGGAAAGCCTGCGGCGAATGCGCAGGCAGGGGATCAACAAATCGCCGGGAACACCGGGCACCCCCAGGGCCCCCGTGCTCGCATGTGGCGGGCATCCTTACCCGGGGAAGCCTTGCGTGAGGATCTGCTCCACCCCACCGGGCAGGCGGACCATGGAGTCCACCGACTGCACCGTGATGTCGGGCATCAGGACGGTTGCCGCCGCCAGGAAGGCCAGCACGACGGTCACCACAAACGCGGCAAGGGCACGCGCGCGGGGAGGCAGGTGATGGAACTTCATGGCACTACTCCTGGTGGGTAAAAACAATCCGGGGCAGGGGCCTCAATGACCCCCGAATCAGCCTCAATGGCCGATGGGTAGATTTCAGCAAAGTGTCCCAGTTCCGCGTGTAAGACAACAGCGATAAATGGTCTTGGTGACTGCTGTTACGGGTGGTTGCGTGTGAGCGCGCAGACCACCAGCGGGGCGCGACTACGAGGCGTGTTGTCACCCACCGTAAAAGCCTGCAGCAGGCCTTGCGCAGCGTGTGTTGCAGATGCTTGCAAATGGTGCACGGCCACGCCTCCAGGGCGGTGCAAGGCAGCCCTGAATGGCCGCCGATGCGCCGCCATGTAACGCCATGCTTCATGCGAGCCTGAACGCGACGGCAAAGCGGCAAAAGGGTGAAACGAAAGCGCGCCACGCGCAGCGCGTGCAGGCACGCAGCGTGGCACCGGTGTTCGCCAGAAAGGGGGTGGCGACGGCACCTTCTCTGGCCAGCGGACAGCTGGCACAGCTGCGGCCTGCCAGGTCAGCAGTGGATGCGGGGAGTGATGATGACCGCGGGGAAAAAAAGCATGGCTGCCGGGTTACGGGTGGCTAGCAAAAAAAGACCCTTCGAGACCGAGGTCCCGGGAGTCTCCCCACGATGAAACCTATTTCGTCAGAATCAGCTTTCCGAGCTTGGTGGTCTTGAGCTGGTAGACCGAGCCGTTGTGCAGGATGTTCACGACCTTGGCCGTGCCCAGCATGGTGGCGCTGTTGATGCTGCGCAGAAAACCTGCGGCAGTGGACTCGGCCGGCGCCTGCGCCAGAGCATCATCGGCAACTGCCGACGCGCGTGGCGCTGCGGGGCGCTGCAGTCGAAGGACGGGGCGAGGCATGGCAAGTGTCGACATGGTGTGCAGGAATCGGTTGGTTGGTGGACTGGGTGCGGGTGGTGCTGTCTCTGCGGTATGGATGAAGTATAGGGCAACAAATGAGAATGTGTCTCATTAGCCTTTGAAACAATAGGTAATTCTGCGGAAGCTGCCCTGGCGTCGGATGAGCAGACCTGCTCAGCCATATCAGGCAGGCAACCCCAGACGTCCGCCGCGCGGCCATTGGCGCCCTGATCGGGCTGCACTACCAGTCCAGGCCGCCAATGACGTCCGCGACTTCACCACGACCAACAGCACCCCAGGCGGCGTCCAGATCGGCATGCAGTCCGGCGGATCGGTCAGCACCGTCCGCAAGAAGTAGCTTCACCGCATCACCCAAATGGGGGGAACCTCAGAACTGGGCTGCTTTCCTGACCCAATCGCTTCCCCGCTGGCCTCTCCTTTCGTCACAATGGATGTAACGGAAGAGATACAAATTGATCGAATGCGCGGCGGGGTTGCGGCTTGTCGATGGGATGAAGCCACAGATGAAGACGAAGAACCATGCTGAAGGCGAGGTTCTGGTGGGCTGCAACCGGGGCACCACCAACGTTGGTCAATCTGCTATGCCCGCACCTTGCTGCGGTAGCTGCCAGTACCCGAGCGGCCAAGCGAACAAAACCAACAGGAAGTAGAGAGGGGAGTATGAAAAGCACAACCGTAAGCGCCTTGATAGGCATCGCAGCCCTGGCTGCACTCGGAGGACTGGCCTATCACTGGCAGGAAAGCCGGTCCCCTGCGGCGGCTTCTCGCGAGCTGGTGAAGTCCAAGCTGAACGATCCCGAATCCGCCGTCTTTCGCAACCATGTGCGCGGCAAGCGCGGCGGCGAGGGTATCTGGTGCGGCGAAGTGAACGCGCGCAACCGCATGGGCGGCATGGTGGGCTTCACCAGGTACGTGGCAAACGTGGAGCCAGACCGCACTATGGATTTTCGTGACGAGGTGAACTGCGATAAAGGCAATGACACCTTCGCTGGTAAGTGGCGCCTGATGTGCGAGGGCTCCTTGAATCGCCCCGGGGCGATTCAGACCGCCGCTCCGGTGTGGGAGGCTTTGTCCGAGCTGTTACTAGATCCGGCCGCCTCTGGAGCCCACTGTACCCGCAGCACTAGGCCAAAAAATGCCCACTGGCGCAGGGCCGGGCGCGGATTGGCTGGAAAGCTGCAGCATAGGATAAGCGCCTTCACCCGTCCGGCGTGTTGCGCCGCCAAAGCCACTGCGACAGGGCCCTAAAATGATTCTCCCAGAACTACGAGATCGCCTTCGGGCGGCAATCGGATGTTCACCAGCGATTGCAAGGCATCGCAGCCCAGGGGGGCGGGTAGGTGATCACCGCAATGGCGAACTCACCGTGCAATGCCTTGATGACATCGAAATACACCGTTCCCGTTCCGTCCATACCGGCAAGCATGACAAGCGATGTCATTCGGTTGGCATGCGGGTGGTGTGTCTGGGCGGTGACCGGGGGCCTTCCTAAAGCTTGCGCAGCCGCTCCAGCGCCGCGCGCAGAGTGTCGTCCTTCTTGGCGAAGCAAAAGCGCACCACGCGCTGGTCGAAGCCGTCGCCGTAGAAGGCCGATAGCGGGATGGCCGCCACGCCGATCTCGCGCGTGAGCCATTGGCAGAAGTCCGATTCGCTCTGATCGCTCACGGCCGAGATGTCCACGCACTGGAAGTAGCTGCCCGTGCTCGGCAACAGTCTCAGGCGCGAGCCGGCCAGTCCTTCACGGAACAGGTCGCGCTTGGCCTGGTAGAAGGCGGGCAGCTGCAGGTAGGGGGCCGGGTCCTTGAGGTACGAGGCCAAGCCGTACTGCACGGGCGTGTTCACCGTGAACACGTTGAACTGGTGCACCTTGCGGAACTCGGCCGTCAGCGCGGCGGGCGCCGCCACGGTGCCCACCTTCCAGCCCGTGACGTGGAAGGTCTTGCCGAAGCTCGAGACGATGAAGGCGCGCGCCGCCAGGCCCGCGAAGCGCGCAGCGCTCTGGTGCTGGCCGCCGTCGAACACCATGTGCTCGTAGACCTCGTCGCTGATCAGCAGGATGTCGGTGGGGGCCAGCAGGTCCTGCAAGGCCAGCATGTCCTCGGCGCTCCAGACGGTGGCGCTGGGGTTGTGCGGGGTGTTGATCAGGATGGCGCGCGTGCGCGGCGTGATGGCGGCGCTGATCTTGCCGAAGTCGGGGCGGAAGGTGCCGGGCGTGAGCGGCACGCGCACCGCGCGGCCGCCGGCCAGCTCGATGTTGGGCACGTAGCTGTCGTAGCAAGGGTCGAGCACGATGACCTCGTCGCCCGGGTGCACGATGGCCAGGATGGTGGTGATGATGGCCTGCGTGGCACCGGCGGTGATGGTGATCTCGCTGGCCGGGTCGTAGCGCCGGCCATGCAGGGCCTCGATCTTGGCCGAGACGGCCTCGCGCAGCGCAGGCACGCCGGTCATGGGCGGGTACTGGTTGTGGCCGGCCTGCATGGCCGCAGTGACCGCATCGACCAAGGCCGGGTCGCAGGCAAAGTCCGGAAAGCCCTGGCCCAGGTTCACCGCGTTGTGTTCGGCCGCCAGGGCCGACATCACGGTGAAGATGGTGGTGCCCACCTGGGGCAGCTTGCTGGCAAGGACGGGGGTGCGTGCGGTGTCGGTCGCGAGGGTCATGGGACGGGGGAGGAGAGGAGGGGGAGGAGGTCAATGTGCGAGGCTGGCGGCCTGGCCGCCATTGCGGCGAAAGATCACCACGTCGATGTCGCTCGGGGCGCCCCAGCGCACCAGCGGGTAGGCGGCCACGATGGCCAGCCAGATGAGCGGGGCCAGCCAGCGCAGGCCCGACTTCACGTAGGCGATGCGGGCATACAGTCCATCGAGGTGGACGCTTGCCAGGTGGGCCGAGTCGATGAGGGTCAGGCCGTGCCGCGCACTCAACTGGGTGAGGTTGCGGGCGTGGAAGTAGTGCAGGTGGGGCGAAGGCATGCCCTTTTGCCACAGCCGGTCGAAAAAGGCGCCGGCACCGAAGCGGTGCAGCAGCTTGCTGGCGCGGTAGAAGACGCCACGGCTGGAGGGCAGGTTCAGCACCAGCAGCCCGCCGGGGGCCAGCCGGGCAATGCACTGCGCCAGCAGCGCATCGGAATGCGGGATGTGCTCGAACACGTCGTTGAAGACGATGGCGTCGAACTGCTCGTGCGCGGCTAGCACATCGGGAAAGAAGCCCTCGCGCACCGGCACGCCGCTGCGCTGCGCCTGCTCGCAGACGGCATGGTCCGGCTCCAGGCCCAGGACGGTGAAGCCGCGGTCGGCAGCGGCTTTCACGAACCAGCCGTGGGCGGCGCCCACGTCCAGCAAGCGCGCGCCGGCCGGGGTGATGTGGCGGGCCATGCGGTCCAGCAACTGGTGGAAGTTGGCCTCGCGCAAGGCCTTGAGGCCGGTATCGCGCTGGGCTTCATCGACCTTTTCGTGGGATCGGGCCTCGTTGATCGCGGGCGCCAGCTGCGCCGCTTCATAGCCGCACAGGGGGCACACCCAATGCCATTCCTCCAGGCCGGCGCACAGCGCCTGGCCGCAGCAAACGCAAGGGACTGCCGCGGAGGAAAGAGCGTTCATGGGGTGCTACACCTTCTCAAAGTTCATAGTCGTTGACGTGGCCGCTCATGGCGCGGGCAATCAGCTCGCGGCTGAGGCGGTCGCTCAGCAATTCTGCGAATTTGTACACGAAATTGCGCAGGTAGGCGCCGCGCTTGAAGGCCACGCGCGCCACGCTCTGGCCGAACAGGTGGCCCACCGGGCGCACCACCAGGTCGCCCACGGGGTCGTCGCGCATGGCCATCTCGGCCACGATGCCGATGCCCAGGCCCAGGCGCACATAGGTCTTGATCACGTCCGAGTCGATGGCTTCGAGCGCGATGCGCGGCTGCAGCCGGCGCGCGGCAAAGGCGTGGTCGATCTTGCCGCGGCCGGTGAAGGATGGGTGGTAGGTGATCAGCGGCTCGTGGGCGATGTCATCGAGGCCGATGCGCTCCTTTTGCGCCAGCGGATGGCCCGGGGGCAGCACCAGCACATGCTCCCATTCGTAGCAGGGCAGGGTGACGAGTTCGGGGTAGTCGGCCAGCGATTCGGTGGCCATGCCGATCTCGGCGACCTCGTCGATCACCATGCGTGCCACCTGGTCGGGCGTGGCCTGGTGCAGGCTGATGTTGACCTTGGGGTAGGCCTCGCGCAGGCGCGCCACGGGCACGGGCAGCACATAGCGGGCCTGGGTGTGGGTGGTGGCAATGCTCAGCGTGCCGTTGTCCTGGGCGCTGAACTGCTCGCCGATGCGCTTGAGGTTACCCACCTCGCGCATGATGACCTCGATGCTCTTGAGCACATGCTGGCCGGGCTCGGTGATGCGTTTGAGGCGCTTGCCGTGGCGCGCGAAGATGTCCACGCCCAGCTCTTCCTCCAGTTCGATGATGGCCTTGGAGACGCCTGGTTGCGAGGTGTGCAGGGCCTTGGCGGCTTCGGTCAGGTTCAGGCCGCGCCGGGCGGCCTCCTGGACAAAGCGGAACTGGTGCAGATTCATATCTGATATCGCCTAAAGAGTTGCATCATTATGCTGCAAGCATCTAAGGGATGCCGGACACGGTTGGCAAAAACTCAGCTCGAAGGCAATTCGCAGGCGATCTCGGCCATGAGCGCGGTCATGCGCGGGTCTTCGCCAATGGCAGCCTGCACGCTGAACTGCACGCCGCCGTGGCTGGCACGCAGCTGCTGCAAAAGCACGGGTAGGTCTTCACGCGCATGCTTGCCGGTGCCCAGGAACATGGGCACCACGGTGACCTGGCGGGCGCCTTGTTCCACCAGCGACGCGACAGCGTCGGGCAGGGCGGGGGCGCACAGCTCCAGGTAGGCGCAGGCGACGGGCCGGCCGGGTTGCTGCGCTGCAATGCGGGCAGCTACTGCTTCCATGGGTGCGCGCCACAGGGGGTCACGCGAGCCGTGGGCGAAAAGGATGATGGCGTGGTTGGGCATGGATGTGGCTAGCGTCTGAGTACCAGCCAGCTGAAGGCACCCAGGGACAATAAAGAATAGATAAGCCCCGGCGCTGCCGCCGTGAGCCAGGGCGACCAGTTCTGCAGGTTGCCGGCGTAGCCGAACACGTTGTTGAGCAAAAAGAAGCTGATGCCGGCCATGACGCCGCCAAACACATAGCCCGCGATGCCGCCCGAGCGGAAGTGCAGGTAGGCGAAGGGCAGGGCCAGCACCACCATCACCAGGCAGGACAGGGGGTAGAACACCTTGCGCCAGAACTCGATCTCGTAGCGCTGGGCCGACTGGCCATTGCTGTCCAGGTGGCGGATGTACTGGAACAGGTCCACCGTGGCCATGCGGTCGGGCTTGAGCAGCGAGGCTGCCACCATGTCGGCGCTGATGCGCGTGGGCCACTGCAGTGCGGGCACATTCAGCCGGTCCACGCGGGCCTGGTCTTCGCCGCGCTGCAAAAAGCTGCTGCGCTGCACGTCGGTCAGCTCCCAGCCGCCGCCGTCGCCAAAACGCCCCGATGCCGCGCGCGTCTGCGAGGCGAGCAGCCCCTTGGCGTCGAACTCGAAGATGCGGATGTCGAGCATGCCGCCGTCGGGCGTGAGGGCGCGCACGTTGACGGCGTAGGAATGGTCCTCCTGGCGCTCCTTGAGCCAGGCCCCAGTGGCGCCCGAGGTCAGGCGGCCCAGGTGGCGAACCTTGATCAGCTGCGCAGCCTTGTCGCTCAGGGGCGCGATGTAGTCGCCCACGGCAAAGGTCAGCACCACGAAAAACCCGCCCAGCGTGAGCAGGGTGCGCATGGCCCGCCACGGGCCCATGCCGCTGGTGCGCATGATGGTGAATTCGGAGCTTTGCGCCAGGCGTGCCATCACGAAGATGGTGCCGATGAGCACCGTGATGGGCAGCAGCTCGTACAGGTGGCTCGGTATGCTGAGCACCACGAACAGCATGGCGTGCGAGAGCTGGTAGCCCTGGGGCCCCGTGCGGCCCACCCAGCGCAGCTCATCGACCAGGTCGAAGAAGAAGAACAGGGCCAGGAAGCCGATGGTGACATAGGCGACGGCGAAGAAGGCCTCGCGGTGGATCAGGCGGCGGATGGTTTTCATGCGGGGCTCCGGCGCTGCCACAGGCGGCGCAGGCTCCAGTGGTTGTGGCGCGCGGTCAGCACCAGCAGCGAGAAGGCCAGGATGCCGCCGTGCAGCATGAGCATGAAGCTGGCAAGGCCCAGGCGCCCGGCACCGACCCAGCTGGTGCCCAGGGTCATGAGGTTGTAGTAGACGATGAAGGCGAACAGCGCGAACACCAGGCTGGTGCTGCGCCCCGCGCGCGGGTTGACGGTGGCCACGGCCAGGCCCAGCACCACGAAGTTCAGCGCCGCCAGGGCCAGGCCGATGCGCCAGCCCAGCTCGGCCCGGTAGGCCGGCAGGGGCTGCATCAGCAGCTCATGGGTGGCGCGGGTCTTGACCGAGAGCTCTTCGGCAGAGCCGGCGGGGGCCGAGCCGATGCGGGTGGTGTATTCCTCGAACTCGCTGATCTTCAGGCCCGGCTTGTCGTGCGTGGTCTCCAGGCGCTGCCCCTGGCTGAGCACGGCCATGCGCTCGCCGCCCTGCGTCTCCAGCCGGGCACTGCGCGCGGAGGTGACCGTCTCCTTGTTGCCCACATTGGTGGCAATGAAGATATTGTTGCCCACCATGTTGTCGGGGCTGTCCTTGTCGATGAAGAACACCCGGCTGCCGTTGGCCGACTCCTGGAACTCCCCGGGGGCGATGCGGTCGATGTCGCTGCGCTGCTCGTAGCGGGTCTTGAGCTCCTGGATCTGCGTGTTGGCCCAGGGCCACACCAGCAGCGAGAGCACGGCGATCACCAGCATCGAGGGCCAGGCAAAGCGCAGCAGCGGGCGCAGCAGGCTGATGAGCCCGCGGCCGCTGGCGAACCAGATCACCATCTCGCTGTCGCGGTACATGCGCGAGAGCGTGCCGACCACGGCGACGAACAGGCTCAGCGTCAGAATGGTGGACAGCTGGCCCAGCACCGTGAAGCCCATGACCAGCATCACGTCGGAGGGGCTCACGCTGCCGCGTGAGGCCTGGCCGAGGGTGCGGATCAGCATCATGGTCATCACCACGGTGACCAGCACCACCAGCGTGGCCCCGAAGCTGCGCGCCAGCTCCTTGCGGATGGATGAATCGAATAACATTGGCTATAAGGAAAACACCGATTATGAACTTTGATCTGAAGACCCTTGAATTGCCGGCAGCTGCTTTGGAGAAATGCGACCTGCTGGTCGTGTTGGTCCCGGAGGGCTTCAAACCGGGGCGCGATGCCCTGTCCACGCTGGCGGCCCTGGCGCTCAAGCAAGGCGATTTTTCCGCCAAGCCCGGCAAGAGCCTGGCGCTGTACCAGGTGCCCGCCGTGGCGGCGCGCCGCGTGCTGCTGCTGGGCGTGGGCGATGGCGCGGCCCGTGCTGTGCGCCAGGCGCTCGGCGCGGTGGCCTCGGCGCTCAAGGCACCCCAGACCAAGCGTGTGGTGCTGTGCTTTGCCGGCAGCGCCCAGGCCGATGCGGTGTGCGCTGCGGTGCAGGCCGTGGCCGATGCCAGCTATGTCTACACCACCACCAAGCCCAAGGCCGAGGCGCGCAGCCTGAACCGCGTGGTGGTGGGCGTGCCCGATCCCTCCGAGGTGCGCGTGGCCTTCTACCAGGGCGTGGCCCTGGTGGAAGGGGTGGAGTTTGCCCGCGAATGGGGCAACCGGCCCGCCAACCATGCCACGCCCACCTTGCTGGCGAATGCCGCCAAGACGCTGGCCAAGCAGCCGCGCATCCAGTGCAAGGTGCACGGTCCGGCCGAAGTCGAGCGCCTGGGCATGGGCTCCTTCATGGCGGTGGCCAAGGGGTCCGAAGAACCGCTGCGCTTCATCGAGCTGCGCTACAGCGGTGCGGCCAAGGACCAGGCGCCCGTGGTGCTGGTGGGCAAGGGCATCACCTTCGACACCGGCGGCATCTCCATCAAGCCGGCGGCCGAGATGGACGAGATGAAATTCGACATGTGCGGCGCCGCCAGCGTGCTGGGCGTTTTCCGTGCCCTGGGCGAGCTGCAGCCGGCCATCAACGTGGTGGGCCTGATCCCGGCCTGCGAGAACATGCCCGACGGTCGGGCCGTGAAGCCTGGCGACGTGGTGACCAGCATGAGCGGCCAGACCATCGAGGTGCTCAACACCGACGCCGAGGGGCGCCTGGTGCTGTGCGATGCGCTGACCTATGCCACGCGCTTCAAGCCGGCAGCGGTGGTGGACATAGCCACCCTCACGGGCGCCTGCGTGATCGCCCTGGGCGGCGTGCGCAGCGGCCTGTTCTCCAACAACGAAGGCCTGGCCCAGGCCCTGCAGACCGCGGGCGAGGCGGCGCAGGATCCGTGCTGGCGCATGCCGCTGGACGATGACTACGCCGACGGCCTCAAGAGCAACTTTGCCGACATGGGCAACGTGGCCGGCCGCGCGGGTGGTGCCATCACGGCCGCCAAGTTCCTGCAGAAGTTCGTGGGCGACATGCCCTGGGCGCACCTGGATATCGCCGGCACCGCCTGGAAGGGTGGTGCGGCCAAGGGCTCCACGGGTCGCCCCGTGGGCCTGCTGGTGCAGTATCTGCTGGACCGCGAGGCGCAGGCATCGGAGACCCCCAAGCCGGTTGCCAGGCCCGCCGCCAAGCGCGCCACCCGAGCCACCCGAGCCAAGGCTGCCTGAGCCCGATGACAGAAGTCGCCTTCCATTTCAACGCGCCGGACAAGGTGGCCTACGCCTGCCGGTTTGCGCGCAAGGTGCTGCGCAGCGATGCGCGCCTGGTCATCGCCGGCCCGGCCCACGTGCTGGCGGCACTGGACCGGCAGATGTGGAGCATGGCGCCGCAGGATTTCGTCGCGCATTGCACCGACGCGGCCGACGAGGACCTGCGCCTGGCCTCGCCGGTGCTGCTGACCTCGGACGTGCAGGGTGCGCCGCACCACGAGGTGCTGCTGAACCTGGGCGCCGAGGTGCCCGAAGGCTTTGGCCGCTTCGAGAAGCTGATCGAAGTGGTCAGTGCCCACGATGAAGAAGACCGGGGACAGGCGCGCAACCGCTGGCGCCACTATGCCTCGCGCGGCTACGCCATCGTGCGCCACGATCTGGTGCTGAAGGGCGCTTGATGGCCACCACGCCACCCCGCACTCCGCCCCGTTTCGTGCCCACGCTCACTGAAGTGGTGCAGGTGCCCGGTGCCATGCCCGTGCCCCTGGTGGCGAAGCCGCCTGCGGCAGCGCCTTCTCCGGTTGCGGCGCGCCCGCTTCCTGTGGTGGCAGCCCCTGTTGCCCCTGCCGCAGCTCTGCCCAGCCGCAGTGCAGCGCCCCAGGTAGCCCCGGCGCTGGCGCCTGCTGCGACACCCGCAGCCGCCTCACCGGTGGCGCAGGCGGCCAGCCGTGCCCTGGAGGCCCTGGCATTGCGCCGCGCGCAGATCGCGGCGGCGGCCCCCTCGGTCACTGCCGTCCCTGTGGCTTCGGTGGCGGTGCCGCAGGCCAGGCCAGCCCCCCCAGTCGTTTCCGCACCCGCAGTGCCTGCGGCCTCATCCTTGCCCGCCAGGCCACCAGCCGCTGCGGCGCGGCCTGTGGTGGCTCCGGTCGCCGTGGCCGTTGCAGCGCCTGCAGCAGCCCGCTTGGTGCCGAATATGGGGCAGCAGGCCGCCGTGCGTGCACTGCCAGAGGGCATGGAGGAGTACATGGTGCACCGGGTCATGCAGCGGGTGGACGTGGCGCTGGAGCAGCGCCTGCGCGATGCCATCGCCACGGTGGTGCAGGAGCAGACGCGGTCGGTGCTTCCCAGGCTGCGCGAGGAGATCGAATCCGTGGTGCGCCACGCGGTGTACGAGGCCGTGGCCGATGAGCTTGCAGGCAGCCACACCCTGCCGACAAAGGGATGACAGGGTATTCCCCTGTGGTTTCTCCCTCATTTAATCGTGTTCCCTAATGATCTGGCCCGTAAATTGCGATATGTTCGCCTGCGTTGAGACACAAGACTAATTCTCAGCGTTTATCTTTACTGGAGATTGATATGCAATTGAAGTTGAAACTGACCGTGGTTGCTGCTATCGCGGCTGCTGCTGGTGTGGCCTCTGCACAAGAGCAGGTGGTCAAGATCGGCCACGTGGCTCCGGTTTCCGGCGCCCAAGCCCACTACGGCAAGGACAACGAAAATGGCGCCCGCATGGCCATTGAAGAGCTGAACGCACAAGGTGTGACGATTGGCGGCAAGAAGATCAAGTTCGAGCTGCAAGCAGAAGATGACGCTGCCGATCCGAAGCAAGGCACGGCCGCTGCACAAAAGCTGTGCGACGCCAAGGTTGCCGGCGTGGTCGGTCACCTCAACTCCGGTACCACCATCCCCGCTTCCAAGGTCTACAACGACTGCGGCATCCCCCACGTGACCGGCGCGGCCACGAACCCCAACCTGACCAAGCCAGGCTACAAGACCACGTTCCGTATCATCGCCAACGACAACGCCCTGGGCGCTGGCCTGGCTGCCTACGCCGTGGACACGCTGAAGCTCAAGACGGTCGCCATCATCGATGACCGTACCGCTTACGGCCAAGGCGTTGCCGACGTGTTCAAGAAGACCGCTTCCGCCAAGGGCATCAAGGTGGTGGACGAGCAGTTCACGACCGACAAGGCCACCGACTTCATGGCCATCCTGACCGCCATCAAGTCCAAGAACCCTGACGCCATCTTCTACGGCGGCATGGACCCCCAAGGTGGCCCGATGCTGCGCCAGATGGAACAGCTGGGCATGGGCAACGTGAAGTACTTCGGTGGTGACGGCATCTGCACGGCTGAAATCGCCAAGCTGGCTGCCGGCGCGAAGACCCTGGCCAACGTGATCTGCGCCGAAGGCGGCGCATCGCTGGCCAAGATGCCTGGCGGCACGGCCTGGAAGGCCAAGTACGACGCCAAGTACCCGAACCAGTTCCAGGTGTACAGCCCCTACACCTACGATGCCACGTTCCTGATCGTGGACGCCATGAAGCGTGCCAACTCGGTGGACCCCAAGGTCTACACCCCCGAGCTGCTCAAGTCCAGCTACAAGGGCGTGACCTCGACGATCGCCTTCGAACCCAACGGCGAAATGAAGAACCCTGCCATCACCCTGTACAACTACAAGGACGGCAAGAAGACCCCTCTGAACTAAGTTCTGGGTCTGTTTCCGGGGACATCGCTTTAGGATGGTGTCCCAGGATCAAAAAAGGCTTCCCGCGGGAAGCCTTTTTTATGGCTGCCAGCGCCGTGATATCTAGCGGCGCACCTGCAGCGAACCCGGGTTCACGATGTTGGTGGGCGTGCCCTTGATGAAGTTGATCACGTTGTCGAAGGCTGCACCAAAATAGAGCTCGTAGCTGTCCTGCTCCACATAGCCGATGTGCGGGGTGCAGATGCAGTTCTCGAGGCGCAGCAAAGCGTGGCCCTGCAGGATGGGCTCGCTCTCGAACACGTCCACTGCGGCCATGCCTGGGCGGCCCCGGTTCAGCGCGGCGATCAGTGCATCGGGCTCCACCAGCTCGGCACGCGAGGTGTTCACGAACAGCGAGGTGGGCTTCATGCACGACAGGTCCTCGAGCGAGATGATGCCGCGCGTTTCGTCGTTCAGGCGCAGGTGCACCGAGATCACGTCGCACTGCGAGAAGAATTCTTCGCGCGTGGTGGCAGCCTGGTAGCCATCGGTCAGGGCCTGGGCGCGCGATGCCTCGCGGCCCCACACGCGCACGTTCATGCCGAAGGCCCGGCCGTAGCCGGCCACGAGCTGGCCGATACGGCCATAGCCCCAGATACCCAGCGTCTTGCCACGCAGCACCGTGCCCAGCCCGAAGTTGGGGGGCATGGAGGCCGTCTTCAGGCCCGACTGCTGCCAAGCGCCGTGCTTGAGGTTGGAGATGTACTGAGGCAGTCGGCGCGTGGCCGCCATCACCAGGGCCCAGGTCAGCTCTGCAGGCGCCACCGGCGAGCCTACGCCTTCTGCCACGGCAATGCCGCGCTCGGTACAGGCCGCCACGTCGATGTGGTTGCCGATCTTGCCGGTCTGGGCAATCAGTTTCAGGCGCGGCAGCTTTTCAACCAGCTGGCGGGTGATCTGGGTGCGCTCGCGCACCAGCACGATGATGTCGGCATCCTTGAGCCGGATCGACAGCTGGCCCAGGCCCTTGACGGTGTTGGTATAGACCTTGGCGGTGTATGCGTCGAGCCGGGTGGCGCAATGGAGCTTGCGCACTGCATCCTGGTAGTCGTCGAGGATCACGATGTTCATCCCGACATTGTGCCTTGGAGCGCTGCCGTCTTTGCGCCCCAAGGCCCATCGGGCGCACGGCATTTGCAACGCTGCGTGAATGCCGGGCACCCTGGGGCGCCGATTTGCGCGGAGCGGGGGCACCGCCCCGCACCTGCACTGCGGGCCACGGGCACCCGTGGCCTGGCAAGGCAGGTGCCGGCTTGCCCGCCATGCCCAGGGAATGGAGCTCTTCAGTGCTGCAGTGCCTCGCGGGCGGCCATGCGGTCCAGCTCCGCGCAGACATCGGCCATGCGGCCCGAGATCACGAGTCGCCCAGCATCGGCGCCCGAGGCGGCTGTCCGTAGCACCCGTACCACGCGGCGTGCCTGGGCATGGCTGCACGGGGCTTCGGTGCCTGGGGCTGGGGT
The DNA here is from genome assembly GCF_030704685.1 of Acidovorax sp. A1169. Classification (GTDB taxonomy): domain Bacteria; phylum Pseudomonadota; class Gammaproteobacteria; order Burkholderiales; family Burkholderiaceae_C; genus Acidovorax. The sequence continues at coordinate 281,059 of NZ_JAUZDX010000003.1, read as the reverse complement.
TGGCGAGCGGCTTCCTGCTGCTGCCAGCGTGGGCTCGTCACGCGGCATGCGGGCTGCAACTGCACCCGGCCATGCAGGCACCTGGATGGTGGCTGGCAGCGGCGCCTTGCAGGTGCGCGGCCGTGCCGCAGCGGTATCGTGCCCGCCATGCATGGCCGGCTGCAGCCAGCGTGCCAGGGCATGCAGCGGTTGCGAGAAGGCAGAGAAGGTCAAAGAAGCAATTCCCATGTGAAGACTCCGAAGGTCGGTGGTGAACACAGGCAGGATTGCGAGGGATGTGCACGGACCCAGGGCTGACCCGCAGTGGTACGGAAACTCCGCACCCCGCAAGTCAAACGCCCGCCACCTGGGTCGTGCACGCCGGGTCCTTTGCGGCATCCCTGCCTTGCGCAGGGAGTGCCGTGGACCCGTGGCGCTACATGAGCATGGTGTTGCGGATCAGGCCGACCGCCAGGCCTTCGATCTCGAAGGGCTCGCCGGGCTGCACGGTGATCACGGGGTAGTCGGGGTTTTCGGGCAGCAGCTCGATGCCGGTGGCCGTGCGGCGCAGGCGCTTGACGGTGACGTCGTCGCCCAGGCGGGCCACGATGATCTGACCATTGCGCGCCTCGCGCGTGGACTGCACGGCCAGCAGGTCGCCGTCCATGATGCCGGCGTCGCGCATGGACATGCCGCGCACCTTGAGCAGGTAATCGGGCTTGTGCTGGAACAGGCTGTTTTCCACGCTGTAGGTCTGATCGACATGCTCCTGCGCGAGAATGGGCGAGCCCGCCGCAACCCGGCCGATCAGCGGCAGCATCAGCTGCGACAGGCCGGGAATGGGCAGGCTGAACTGGGTGCCACGCGCCGCGTTGATGGAGCGCACGGTTTCACCGCGCAGGCGGATGCCGCGCGACGTGCCGCTGACCAGTTCGATCACACCCTTGCGGGCCAGGGCCTGCAGGTGCTCTTCGGCCGCGTTGGCGGACTTGAAGCCCAGCTCGGTCGCGATCTCGGCGCGGGTGGGGGGGGCGCCGGTGCGCGCAATGGCGGTCTGGATCAGGTCCAGAATCTGTTGCTGGCGGGCGGTGAGCTTGGGGTTGTCGAGCATGGTGGTTTCCAGTGCGTGCCGGTACAGTGGCAATTAACTGTTTTTTAATCCAGTAACTGTATTTTTCACCAGTTTTTCGGAGTATGCAAGTGAGTGCGCAAAAAATTGTGGTTCTGGGTACGGGCGGCACCATTGCCGGCACCGCTGCGCAGGCGAGGGACAACATCGGCTACACGGCCGCACAGGTGGGGGTGGGCGAGCTGCTGGCGGCCGTTCCCGGGCTCGAAACGATGGCTGGCGGGCCCCTGGTGGTCGAGCAGGTGGCCCAGATCGACAGCAAGGACATGGAGGTGGGTGTGTGGCGTGCCCTGGCGCGGCGCTGCGCCGAGTGCATGGACGACCCGGCCGTGCGCGGTGTTGTCATCACCCACGGCACCGACACCATCGAAGAGACGGCCTGGTTTCTGCACTCGGTGCTCCCTGCCTCGAAGCCCGTGGTGCTGACCTGCGCCATGCGCCCATCGACCGCGCTGGTGCCCGATGGCCCGCAGAACCTGCTCGACGCCGTGGCCGTGGCCGCCACCGCCGGTGCGCAGGGCGTGGTAGTGGTGGCTGCCGGCACCATCCATGGCGCGCAGCGCGTGCAGAAGGTGCACCCCTACCGGGTGGACCCGTTCAGCTCCGGTGACGCCGGGCCCTTGGGGTGGGTGGAGGAGGGCGCTGCCCGCCTGGTGCAGGCATGGCCCCAGGCGCCGGGCGGCCAGGCTGCCACAGCCATTGCCGCCTTGCCGGCCGACGCCCCCTGGCCGTGGGTGGAACTGCTCCTGAGCCACGCAGGAGCCAGTGGCCGCGCGGTGGATGCCCTGGTGCGCGAGGGCGTGCAGGGGCTGGTGGTGGCCTGCACAGGCAATGGCACCATCCACCATGCGCTGGGGGACGCGCTGGCACGTGCGCAGGCGGTGGGGGTGCGTGTGGTGCGCTCCACGCGCTGCGCCGAAGGGCAGTTGCTGCCCACGCCCGGCGATGCCTTTGCGGCTGCGCCCGGCCTGTCGCCCGTGAAGGCCCGCATCACGCTGATGCTCGAGCTGTTGCACTGATCACCACGCCAGGAAGCCCTTTATGTTCGCTGCCCTGCGCTCCCATGTATGGGCCTATCCGGCGCTGGAGGTGGTGCACATCGTGGGCATTGCGCTGCTGCTCGGTAACTTGGTGCTGCTGGAGCTGCGGGTGTTTGGCCTGGGTGCCGCGCTGTCGCCCCGGGATCTGGCGCGCCTGAGCCTGTCGCTGGCACTGTGCGGCTTTGGCATGGCGGCCCTGTCGGGCCTGGTGATGTTTGCCACGCAGCCCCAGGAATTGCTCGCCAACCGGGCCTTCACCCTGAAGATGCTGTTGTTGATGCTTGCCGGCTGCAACGCGGCGTGGTTTCATGGGCGTGGTTCGCTCGCACGGCTCGATGGCCTGGCGCGGGCGCAAATGCTGCTGTCCACCCTCGTCTGGCTGGCCATCGTCGCCTGTGGCCGGTGGATAGCCTACCTCTGACATTCGAAAGGAAAAATCCCATGCCTTTGCAGCGTCGCCAGGTTCTCGCCGTGGCCAGTGTCCTTCCCTTGGTTCCCTTGGCGGCCCATGCGCACCACGGCTGGAGCAGCTTCGACGCGGACCGCCCGATCTACCTCGAAGGCACCGTGCGCAAGGTGCGCTGGCAGAACCCGCATGCCGAGCTGGAGCTGGAGCTGCCCGCCAACCTGGCATTGCCGCCCAACCTGGCGCAGCGCGCCTTGCCCGCGCAGACGGCACCGGTCGATGGCAAGGCCCTGCTGGCCCGGGCCGTGCTGCCCACGCGCAAGGACCGCAAGTGGGAGATCGAGCTGGCGCCGCTGACGCGCATGCAGGCCTGGCAGGTGGCCGAGATCAAGCCGGGCGCAGCGATCTCGGTACTGGGCTTCACGCTGCGCGAGGAAAAGGGCGATGCGGTGCTGCGGGTCGAGTACCTGTTCGTGGATGGCAAGGTCTACGGGCTGCGCTCAAGCCCGGCCTGATCTCTGATGGCCCGGCAGGTGGGCGCCGGGATCGTTGAATAGTGCACGTTTCGTTTCCTTGATGTGCTTCGCTGCGTGCAGCGCTGGGGTTTACCGCCACTATCATCCGGCACATTACTTTGCAGGAGTCGTTATGCGCTGTTTCTCCCTTTCTCTCGCTGCCGCTGCCGTGGTCCTGGCCACCTTGCCCGCACAGGCCCTGGAGTTGCCCAAGCGCAAGCCGGGGCTGTGGGAGCTCAAGGCGACTTCCGGTGAGGGTGCGCCCCCTACCGTCATGCAGCAGTGCACGGATGAAGCCTTCGAGGCACAGATGCAGAAGACGGCCCTGGAAACGTCCAAGACCATGTGCAGCAAGAACGACATGAAGCGCGACGGAAACACCATCACGGGCAATGCTGAATGCAAGATGGGTTCGGTCAACATAACCTCCCGTACCGTCACCACGGGTGATTTCACCAGCAACTACAAGGTCGTGGTGAACAACACCTACAGCCCACCAATGATGGGTAAAACCAATGAAACCACCGTCTTGGAGGCGCGCTGGCTGGGGGCCTGCGCCGCAGGCCAGAAGCCAGGTGCCATGACGATGCCGAACATGCCCGTGGCCCCCAAGTCCAAGTAATCGCCTTCCGATCAAGCTGGCCCCAGCGGGTCAGAAACAACAAAGCCGGGCATTGCCCGGCTTTGTTGTTGGTGCCGCCGAAAAATCAGCGGGTCAGATGGTTAGCTGGCGAGGGCCGCAAAGGCCCGATGCGTGATGTCGTCCACGCTGCCCATGCCGCTGATGGCGTGGTATTGGGGGGCGGCGGTGGGGTCGGCCTTGGCCCACTGGCTGTAGTAGTCCACCAGGGGGCGGGTCTGGTCGCTGTACACCTGCAGGCGCTTCTTGACAGTCTCTTCCTTGTCGTCGTCGCGCTGGATCAGGTCTTCACCGGTCACGTCGTCCTTGCCTTCCACCTTGGGCGGGTTGAACTTGACGTGGTAGGTGCGGCCGCTGGCGGGGTGCGAGCGGCGGCCGCTCATGCGTTCGATGATGGCCTCGAAGGGCACATCGATCTCCAGCACGTGGTCGAGCTTCACGCCCGCAGCCTTCATGGCGTCGGCCTGGGGGATGGTGCGGGGGAAGCCGTCGAACAGGAAACCCTTGGCGCAGTCGGGCTGGGCAATGCGTTCCTTGACGAGGTTGATGATCAGGTCGTCGCTGACCAGGGCGCCCGACTTCATGATGGCATCGGCCTGCAGGCCCAGCGGGGTGCCTGCCTTGACGGCTGCGCGCAGCATGTCTCCGGTGGAGATCTGCGGAATGCCGTACTTCTGGCAGATGAACGTGGCTTGCGTGCCCTTTCCGGCGCCAGGCGCGCCCAACAGAATCAGTCTCATGAAGGTCCTCGAAGGTTAGAAATCGGCTGGCAATGCTGGCTGGGGCTGCACCACGCGCGGGCGCTCGATCACGGCCATGGCAGCAAAAAAAGACCGCAGTGCTCCACGGATGGGGCGGGGCTGCGGGGGTGTGCTGCAACGGCAGTGCTCGCGCAGGCGCTTGTGGGGCCCGGGATGCAATGCTCTCGTTGCGGTCGAGGATAGCATGTGACCGCCTTGCACTGGCTTACACGCGCGATATGACATGCGTATAAATGCGTAGGATGGCCCCTTCGCGCACCAGCATGGGGCGTTTGCCGGCCCCTGCGGGGGTGTCCGCCGGCCTACGCCAACAGGGCGCGCACGCGCTCCAGGTCCTGCGGCGTGTCCACGCCTGGGCCGGGCGCGGTATCGGTGACGTGCACTGCAATGCGGTGGCCGTGCCACAGCGCGCGCAGTTGCTCCAGCGCTTCCATCACCTCGGTGGGGGCCTGCGTCAGGGTGGGAAAGGCGCGCAGAAAACCCGCGCGGTAGCTGTAGATGCCGATGTGGCGCAACGGGGCAAAGCCGGCGGGCACGGTGCCCGTGGCGTTGTCCCACCACGCAGTGCCCGCATAGTCGCGTGCCCACGGAATGGGCGCGCGGCTGAAGTAGTGCGCCAGGCCGCGTGCATCGAGTACGACTTTCACCACGTTCGGGTTCTCGTAGTCAGCCAGGGTGGCGATGGCGTGGGCCGCGGTGCCCATGCTGGCCTCGGGGCGCGCGGGCAGCAGGGCCGCCACGGCATCGATGAGGCCGGGGTCCATCAGCGGTTCGTCGCCCTGCACGTTGACCACGATGTCGTCGCCCGCCAGGCCCAGTTGCTCGCAGGCCTCGGCCAGGCGGTCGCTGCCGCTGGCGTGGTCGGTGCGGGTCAGGATGGCGGGTACGCCATGCGCCTGGCAGGCCTGCAGCACGCGCGCGTCGTCTGCTGCCACCACCACGCGGGCGGCGCCACTCAGCGCGGCGCGCTGCGCCACGCGCACCACCATGGGCAGGCCGGCAATGTCGGCCAGGGGCTTGTCTGGCAGGCGGCTCGAGGCCATGCGCGCCGGAATCACGACGGTGAAGGCTTCGGGTGCGGCCACCGCGCTCATGCCTCGATTTCTTCGTCGGTCAGCGTGCGCGCCTCGTTTTCGAGCAGCACCGGGATGCCGTCGCGCACCGGGTACGCCAGGCGCGCGCTGCGCGAGACGAGCTCCTGGTGCTCGCGGTCAAAGGTCAGCGGGCCCTTGGTGACGGGGCAGACCAGCAGTTCAAGCAGTTTTGGGTCCATGGCGGCAGCTTTCCAGCAAACGTTCGTTCAATCACCCTGGGAGCCTGTCGGACTTGGAAATCGTCGGCTGCTAATCGGCCGCAGCGCTGCAAATCCGGCAAAAAATGTCCTCCCTGAGGCCAATTTTCGCTTTCGACGCTCCAAGTCCGACAGGCTCCTAGGGGGCGGGCAGGGGCGATGATAGCGAGGGTGGCGGTACCAATGAGGCCAACCGGGCGTCTACCGCTGCGAAAAAGGCCGGGGCCAGACCCACCTCCAATGGCACCGCCAGGGCGTCGGGGCGCAGTGGCCAGAGCTTCACGGCATCCTTGGCGGTGCACAGCAGGGGCAGCTGCGCGCCCTGCGTTGCGCCATCCCCATCGCTCCAGCCGGTGAAGTCGTGGTGGTCCGGCAGGGCTGTGGTGCGCGCCAGGGTCAGCCCCCCGGCCCGCAGCATGCCAAAGAAGTCCTCGGGCCGGGCAATTGCCGCCAGGGCATGCACGGGCTGGCCGCGCAGCGATTGCAGGGGCAGGCGGCTGCCGTCGGCGCGCACGGCGTGGTCGGCCAGGCCGCGCCGCAATTCAAACGCGGGTGCCGTGCCGGCAGGGGCTGCCGTGGTATCGGGGTGCAGCACCCAGTCCACTGCACGCGGCCAGGGCTCGCGCAGCGGCCCGGCCGGCAGCAGAAAGCCGTTGCCCACGCCCTGGTCGTTGAAGACGCAGACCTCCAGGTCGCGCTGCAGCGCCAGGTGCTGCAGGCCATCGTCGCAGACGATGACATCGGTGTCCGGGTGCCTGGCAAGCAAGGCCCGCGCCGCAGTGGTGCGCTGGCGGTCCACGAAGACCGGCACACCGCAGCTGCGGGCGATCAGGGCGGGCTCGTCGCCTACCTCGCGCGCCGGGCTGTCGGCCAGCACCTCGCGGCAGTCGGTGGTGCTGCGGCCATAGCCGCGCGAGATGACGCCGGGCTTGAGTCCGCAGGCCTTGAGGTGCTGCACCAGGGCCATCACCACGGGGGTCTTGCCGGCACCACCGGCAATCACGTTGCCCACGACAATGGTCGGGCGCCCGGGGTGTTCGGAGCGCAGGGTGCCGTGGCGGTAAAGGGCCCGGCGCAGCCGCACCAGAAAGCTGTAGGGCAGAGAGGCGGGCCACAGGGCCCAGGCGACGAAGCCCCGGGATTGCCAGGCCCGTACCAGGCCGGCAGAAGGGGGCGGCTGCGGCCCGGCGGCAGCCATGTCCGCTAGCGGCCGCCGTTGCCTGCGCGCGCGCCAGCCGACGACTGGGTGGCAAAGGTGATCTGCGTGAGGCCCACGCGGCGCGCGGCCTCCATCACCGTCACTACCGCCTGGTGGGGCGACATCGCATCGGCGCTGATGATGACCACGCTGTCCTTGCCGATGGCGGCAGACGCCTCGCGCAGGGCGCGGGCCACGGCGTCGACGCTATTGCCCTCCACGCCGGTCTTGTTGACCGCATAGCGGCCATCCGCCGCCACCGCGACCACCACTTCCTTGGGGTGGTCGCGTTGCTGGTCGGCATCGGCCACGGGAAGGGTCAGCTGCAGCTCGGTGAACTTGCTGTAGGTGGTGGTCAGCATCAAGAAGATGAGGATCACCAGCAGAACGTCGATGAACGGGATCAGGTTGATCTCGGGTTCTTCCTTGGCACGGGGGCGGAAATTCATCCCGGAGACCTTTCAAACAACTTGGGCGCTGCCTCTAGGGCGCCATGTTTTGCCGCCGGGCCGCCCCAAGGCAAAACGCGGCCCCCTTGGGGGGCAGGGAGCCACACGCAGTGGGCGACCGTGGGGGCCATCGCCGTCACTTCTTGTGGCGCAGGATGTGGCGCACGAACTGTTCCGAGGCCAGTTCCAGGGTCAGCAGGTAGGCATCGACGCGGCCACGGAAGTAGCGCCAGAAGATCAGCGCCGGGATGGCCACGATCAGGCCGAAGGCCGTGTTGTACAGGGCGATCGAGATGCCGTGCGCCAGCCGGGCAGGGTTGCCCCCGCCCATGGCCTGCCCCACGCCGCCGCCGCCGGTCTGCGAGCCGAAGATCTCGATCATGCCGATGACCGTTCCCAGCAGGCCGAGCAAGGGGGCTGCCGAAGCAATGGTGGCCAGGGCGCTGAGGTATTTTTCGAGCCGGTGGGCGACGGAGCGGCCGGTGCCTTCCATGGCGGCACGCAGATCGGCCTCGCTGCACTGCGGGTTGCTGTTGAGCGTGCGCAGGCCGCTGGCCAGCACCTCGCCCAGGGCAGAGTTCTGCGCCAGCTGGTTCACCACATCGGGTGTGGGCAGGCTTTTGGACGAAACGGTGATGGCTTCGTCGAGCAGCTTGGGCGGCGCGACACGGGCCGTCTTGAGGGCCACGAAACGTTCGATAACCAGGGCCATACCAAGGATGGAACACACGATCAGCGGCCAGATGGGCCAGCCTGCGGCTTGTATGATGGACAGCAAATCTCTCTCCGCGCAGATGAGGGGCAATCGGCGATTATGGCCCAGCTTGCTGGCCGCTTTTCGTCACAAACCGTTACCTTGGCGGATGCCCCAGGTGACCGCAGCTTCACCCACAAAATCTGTGGATAACTTTGTGGGCAACCGGGTCGCTCAGGCCCGCAAAGTGGCTTGGCGCCGTGCTTGCAACAGATTGATGAAAAATTGCGCAGTGAAAAATACATATAAATCAATGACTTGCACGTGTTCTCGTGATTTGCTGTGGGTAAATGGTTCTCAGGCGTTGGTGGCCGCTGTATCGCCGCTTCTGTGGAAGACTCGGCCCTCCAATGGGGCGCCAATGGCCGCCGTTGCTCATGTTTGAGCGTGGAAACCCCACAGTGGCGCCCCGTGTGTGGGAAGTCGGCGCGCTGTGCCGCGCCATTGCTGATGCGCTGGAGGCGCGCTTCAATCCTGTAGCGGTGCGCGGCGAGATCACGGGCTTCTCGCGCGCATCCAGCGGGCATTGCTACTTCTCGGTAAAAGACGCCCAGGGCCAGTTGCGTTGCGCCATGTTCCGCCGCGCCGCCAGCCTGCTTGACTTTTCGCCGCGCGATGGCGAATTGGTGGAAGTGCGCGGCAAGCTGGGGGTGTACGAGGCCCGCGGCGACCTGCAGTTCATTGTGGAAAGCATGCAGCGCGCCGGCCAGGGCGCGCTGTTCGAGCAGTTCCTGCGCCTGAAGGCCCAGTTGGAGGCCGAAGGCCTGTTCGATGGCGCCCGCAAGCGGCCACTGCCCGTGCAGCCGCGTGGCATTGGCCTGGTCACCTCGCTGGGTGCTGCCGCACTGCACGATGTGGTCACGGCGCTGCGCCGCCGGGTGCCGCACATCCCCGTGGTGCTGGCACCCGCCCAGGTGCAGGGCGCAGCCGCGCCGCAGTCCATCATTTCCGCGCTGAACCGGCTGTACCGGCTGGCGGAGCAGGGGCCTTCGGCCAGCCAGCCGGCCATCGACACCATCCTGCTGGTGCGCGGCGGCGGCTCCATCGAGGACCTGTGGGCCTTCAACGACGAGCACCTGGCCCGCACCATCGTGCAAAGCCCGGTGCCATTGGTCAGCGGCGTGGGGCACGAGACCGATTTCACCATTGCCGACTTCTGCGCCGACCTGCGCGCGCCCACCCCCACCGCTGCGGCCGAGCTGGTGGCGCAGCCGCGCGAGGTGTGGCTGGGTGCCCTGGACCTGATCGAAGGCCGCATCGCCGACGGACTGCAGCGCCAGCTCGATGCCCGCCACCAGCGCCTGGACCAGGCGGCCGCCCGCCTGGGCCGCCCCTCGGGCCTGGTGGCGCGCGAACAGATGCAGATGGCGCGCATGGCCCAGCGCATGCGCCACGCCGTGTTGCTGCGCCTGCAGCGCATGGAGCAGGCCCAGCAGGCAGTTGCTGCGGCACTGCCCGTGCAGGTGCAGCGCCGCATCGACGGCCTGCGCGACCGGGTGGACCGCGCCGCGCTGCGCCTGGAGCTGCTCGACCCGCGCCTGGTGCTGCAGCGCGGCTATGCACTGCTTGCCGATGCGGATGGCCACGCGGTCACCAGCGTGCGCCAGGTGCATCCCGGCGATGCGCTGCGCGCCACGCTGGCCGATGGCGTGGTCGACGTCACCGCTGCGGCCCAGGCGCGTTTGCTGTAGGACAATCGCGGCATTGTCATGGACTATGACGAATCGTTGCACCCTTCGCTGCACGGGTCGCATGTTCTTCCTACAATGCCCGTTCACCCGCAGGCACGCAGCGTGGAACTCATGGCGCAGCGGGCCCACCACAATTCAAACCACCACGAGGAAAACACCATGGAACATACCCTTCCCCCGCTGCCCTACGCCATCGACGCCCTGGCCCCGAACTACAGCCAGGAAACGCTGGAGTACCACCACGGCAAGCACCACAATGCCTACGTGGTGAACCTCAACAACCTGCAAAAAGGCACGGAATTCGAGGCGATGACCCTTGAGGAAATCATCAAGAAGGCCAGCGGCGGCATCTACAACAACGCCGCCCAGATCTGGAACCACACCTTCTTCTGGAACTGCATGGCACCCGCCGGCGGCGGCGAGCCATCGGGCGCGCTGGCTGCAGCCATCACCGCCAAGTGGGGCAGCTACGCTGCCTTCAAGGAAGCGTTCGTCAAGAGCGCCGTGGGCAACTTCGGTTCGGGCTGGACCTGGCTGGTGAAGAAGGCCGACGGCAGCGTCGACATCGTGAACACCGGCGCCGCCGGCACGCCCCTGACCACCGCCGACAAGGCCCTGCTGACGGTGGACGTGTGGGAGCACGCTTACTACATCGACTACCGCAACATGCGCCCCAAGTTCGTCGAAACCTTCCTGGACAAGCTGGTCAACTGGAAGTTCGCCGAAGCCAACTTCGCCTGATTGCCGGCTACCGGCCTGCCTGCCCTTGCCGGGCGGGCACAAAAAACGGCCCTCGGGCCGTTTTTTCATGCGCGCAGCAGGTTCACTTGCGCGAGAAGGGCGCGCCACCGAGCTTGAAGCCCGCCTTGATGCCCTTTTTGGCGAACCAGCCCTGGTTCATCTCCAGCACGAAGCGCACGGGCTTCTTGGAGCAGTGCGACTCCAGCGTCTGGGGCTTCATGTCCTCCAGATTGACGATGGTGCCGTCGTCCGCGACGAAGGCGGCCGTCAGCGGCAGCAGCGTGTTCTTCATCCAGAAGCACTGCTCGCTGGGCTGCTCGAAGACGAACAGCATGCCCTCGTGCTGGGGCATCTCGGGGCGGTTCATCAGGCCGATCTGGCGCTCCAGCGGCGCCAGCGCCACCTGGGCATCGATGCGGTGCATGCCGGCGGAGAGCTCCACGCGCTGCAGATTCAGCTGCGGGCCTTCCTGTGCCCGGCCGGTGGAGGCCATGCCCATCAGCGATGCGGCCAGCAGGGCAGCGGCCAGCAGACGGCGGGAGACAGGAGCGGGTAGGGCGGTTGCAAGGCTCGGGCTGGGCATGGAAGGGGTCTTTCGGCGAGGAGGGGTGGGCAGCAGGCGGGCGCCGGAAACGAAAACGCCCGCAGATGCGGGCGATTTTGAGGCAAACCGGTGGACGGGGGTCAGTGGATCGCAAAAACCCCCGGCTCCATCAGGCGGCGGCCTTCTTGGCGTGCTTCTTGGTCTTCTTTTGCGCCATTTTCTTGGACTGCTTGTGGGCAGGTGCGGCCTTGGCCTTGGGGGCTGGGGCTGCCGCAGGTGCCGCGGCGGGGGCGGGTGCGGCAGCAGGGGCGGCTGGAGCCTGTGCGAAAGCACCGGCAGAGAACAGACCAGCCATCAGGACAGCGAGGAGTTTTTTCATATATGCCATTTCCTAGACGAACTATCGGGTTGAGGGCTTTGCAAAAAACTCGCAAAGCTCCACCTGCAACGATAGCAGCCCAGGCAAGGTTGACAGGGGGTTTCGGTATATTTTTGTCGATAGAATCGTGCCGGTTGAGAGCGCATCGCCAACCTGCTGAATCCCTGTTTCAGCATTCCAACGGAGACCTCCCGTCCATGACCAGCTACCAGCACATCAAGGTGCCTGCCCAAGGGCAGAAAATCACCGTCAATGCCGACATGTCCCTGAACGTGCCGGACGAGCCGATCATCCCTTTCATCGAAGGCGACGGTACCGGTCTGGACATTACGCCGGTCATGATCAAGGTGGTCGATGCCGCCGTGGCCAAGGCCTATGGCGGCAAGAAGAAGATCCAGTGGATGGAGGTCTATGCGGGCGAAAAATCCACCAAGGTCTACGGCCCCGACGTGTGGCTGCCCGAGGAAACGCTGGCCGTGCTGCGCGAGTACGTGGTGTCCATCAAGGGCCCGCTGACCACCCCCGTGGGTGGCGGCATCCGCTCGCTGAACGTGGCCCTGCGCCAGGAGCTCGACCTGTACGTCTGCCTGCGCCCCGTGCAGTACTTCAAGGGCGTGCCTTCGCCCCTGAAAGAGCCCGAGAAGACCAACATGGTGATCTTCCGCGAGAACTCGGAAGACATCTACGCTGGCATCGAATTCGAAGCCGAATCCGACAAGGCCAAGAAGCTCATCAAGTTCCTGCAGGACGAGATGGGCGTCAAGAAGATCCGCTTCCCCAACACATCGGGCATCGGCGTCAAGCCCGTCTCTCGCGAAGGCACCGAGCGCCTGGTGCGCAAGGCCATCCAGTACGCCATCGACAACGACAAGCCCAGCGTGACCATCGTGCACAAGGGCAACATCATGAAGTACACCGAGGGGGGCTTTCGCGACTGGGCCTATGCCCTGGCGCAAAAGGAATTCGGCGCCGAGCTGATCGACGGCGGCCCCTGGTGCAAGTTCAAGAGCCCCAAGTCGGGCAAGGACATCACCATCAAGGACAGCATCGCCGATGCCTTCCTGCAGCAGATTTTGCTGCGCCCTGCGGAGTATTCCGTGGTGGCCACGCTCAACCTCAACGGCGACTACATCTCCGACGCGCTGGCCGCCCAGGTCGGCGGCATCGGCATCGCGCCGGGCGCCAACATGTCCGACTCGGTGGCCTGCTTCGAAGCCACCCACGGCACGGCCCCCAAGTACGCCGGCAAGGACTATGTGAACCCCGGCTCCGAAATCCTCTCGGCCGAGATGATGCTGCGCCACATGGGCTGGATCGAGGCGGCCAATTTGATCATCAGCTCGCTGGAGAAGTCGATTGCGTCGAAGAAGGTGACCTATGACTTCGCGCGGCTGATGGATGGGGCCACGCAGGTGAGCTGCTCGGGCTTCGGGCAGGTGATGATCGACAACATGTGATCGCGTTTGGTAGGGTTCCTTGAGTACCCGCAGAACAGGCCCGCTCCTATGGAGTCGGGCCTTTTTTCTGCCCGTTCGGTTCTTGAAAGTTCCATGGTGTTCCATCGAAATCGTTCCATGTTCTGTACCATGCTGTTCCATGGCCCCAGGGCTGGTTTTTTCATGGAACACTTCTGATGGCCGATAGCCGCGCAATCAACTACAAACTCAAGTCCTCGCAGCTCAATGCTGCCAAGCCCAAGGACAAGCCCTACCTGCTGCTTGACGGGGGCGGGCTGTATGTCGAAGTGCTGACCACGGGCAGCAAGATCTGGCGCTACATCTATTCGTTCGAGGGGCGGCGGCCTAAGTGGACCATTGGCCCATATCCTGAGATCGGCATTGCCGAGGCGCGTGATGCGCACGCACTGCTACGAGCGAAGCTGGCCAAGGGCGTCGACCCTGTCGAGGAGCGAAAGCGTTCGGAGCAGATCGACGCTGATGCCAAGCGCCGCAGCGTGACTTTTGAGGACTTTGCCCAGGTGTGGGTGCGCGAGACGCTGTTCTATCGCTCGGCGGCCTACCGCACCCAGGTCGTGCGGTTCCTGGACTCGTACATCAACCCGGGCATTGGCCAAAAGGCGCTGCACCAGGTGAAGGCGGGCGATGTGCTGGCCATCATGGAAAAGCTGCTGCATGTGCCGGTGACGGCCGACCGCTGCCGTGTGATCGTGCAGCAGGTTTACAACTTCGCCATCCGCAAGCTGATCGTTGAATCCAATCCGGCACTGGCTGTGCGCGGCGCCGTGGCCGTGCCACCGGCAAAGCACCACGTGCATCTGCGGGAGCCTGAGCTGGTGCGGTTTTGGGGTGAGCTCGACAAGCAAAGCGGCACCAGTGCGCTGACCGTCTACGCGGCCAGGTTGCTGGCGTACACCATGGTGCGCAAGTCAGAGCTGATCAAGGCCAAGTGGCCCGAAGTGGATTGGAAAAAGGGGGTGTGGACGGTGCCGGCCGAGCGCATGAAGATGCGGCGCGAGCATCGCGTCTACCTGCCGCGCCAGGCGGTGGCCCTGCTGCGCGAGCTGCACCGGATGACTGGGCATGGCGAATACCTGTTCCCCATGCGGTTCCTGGGTGGCAAGGGGCGGCCGATGTCAGATGCCACGCTGAACCACATGATTGGCCGGCTGGACTTCGGGGTGCCTGAGTTTGCGCCGCACGGCCTGCGTTCGACGGCGGCCACCATCCTCAAGGAACACCGGGTGGTGCAGCAGGATGTGATCGAGCTGCTGCTGGCCCATGAGGAAAAGAAAGAGGTGGTGGCCGCGTACACGCGCGCCGAGCTGGCGGAAGACCGGCGCCGGGCGCTGCAGTGGTACGCGGACCACATCGATGCACTCACTGCGGCGGCCCGCCCGCCTGCTGCGCCTGCAGATCCTGCTCAGCCAGCTGCCTGATGGCCGAGTAGGGCCACAGGGGAGTGCCGCTGATCTTGCGGCCTTCGGGCACCAGGCCCTGGTCCACCCAGCGATAGAACGTTGTCTTGCCGATGGGCAGCACGCCACGTCGGCGCGGCGTGCTGAAGATATCGGAGGCGCGCAGCAGCGAGCTGTCGTTGTAGTGGGGCAGGGCAGCAGTTGGGGCTTGAGCTGTGGCGTTCATGGCAATTCTTTCTTGGCGCTGGCCTGATTGAGCGCAAACACGCAGTTGCTGTGGCTGTCACGGCCTGCCGGGCGCAGGGTGCCGTCGCTGGCCAGGCGCTGGGCCTGGCGCTGGTCGCACTCCAGTTCGCGGCTGCTCTGGATGATGAAAAAGCGCTGCGTCTTGGGGCTGAGCTTGAGCACGCCGCCAGCGCGCAAGCTGTTCAAGATGTTGGGTTGTGCGGTGGCGGGGTTAAACATGTTCACGGTCGGTGGTCCTTTCCTCTTGCTCGGCGCGGGCGATGCGGTCCAGGTGGACCTGGGCATGCAGCTCGCTGGTGATGGTGCGGTTGACGGCTTCCACGGCCGCCTGGGCGAAGGCCCTGGTGGGGGCGTCGCGCCACTCGCGGATGGCTTCCCAGGTGGCGGGCCATTCGCGGGGTTGGGGCGGCGGGGTGTGGGTGGTGCGGGCTGGCGCCAGAGCGCGGTCGCGGCGCTTGCGGAATTCGTAGATGTCGCGGCGCAGGCCGCCGTGGAACTCAAGGACCAGCTCGCGGGCCTGGAACAGGTCGTCATCGCTGATGTCTTCGCCATCGTCCAGGCGGGAGAGCAGCTCGCCCTGGTGGTTGAGTGCCTGCAGCAGCTCTTCGGCGCCGCGTGCCAGGTACTCGCCGAACTCGATGGCGTAGTCTTTGGCTGTGCGCTCGGGGCGGCGGGGTTGGGTGGCGGTGCTCATGGTGCTGGTGCTCCGGTGCACAGCGCTTCCCACTCGGCCATCTGGCGCTTTTTCTCGGTGACGCGAAGACGGATGGCGTTGTAGTCCAGGCTGAAATGCCCGATTGACTTGTTTACCTGGGTGAGGGTGTCCGCGACCGCTTCGATAAAGCGTACGCGGTTGGTTTTGCCGCTCGATGGGTCGATCTCTTCGATGCCCTGGATGACGCAGCGGGCCACGACTGCCTGCAGCACCCCCAGTATTCGCAGCAGGCTGGTGTGGTGGCTTGGGGTTGTGCCGCGACCAACTGGGTTCAGGGACATGTGCAGCGATTCAGACATGCGCATGGCCATCACATCTCTTGGCAGGTCAAACTGCGCTACAGCCAGTTCCACCTGCGCCAGGACATCGGCCGTCTCGTCTGTGAAGGCCTTGCGGTGGCTGTAGGGGTTTTCAATGCTGGCAGCCACAGCAGTGGTCAGCTCGCCCAGTTCTTCCTGCAGCTTGCCCAGGCGGCGCAGGGTGCGTGGGTCGGTGGTGGGGGTCCAGGGGTTCATGGTGGTGTCAGGCATTTCCGCCCTCCTGTGCTCGCAGCTCGGCACGGATCTCCATCCACAGCTTGCCCAGCATGTTCTGGCCGTCGCGGTTGGGGCCCCAACCCCAGAAGGCATCACGCCAGGAGTCTTCGACCAGCTCGCGGTTGCCGGTGGCCAGCAGTTTGCGGCGCACGTATTTGTGCTGGTTGGCCTTGGCGCGCAAGATGGTGCGCATGATGTCCACCTTGACCGCATCCCAGTCGGGGCGGCGGTGCTCCTTATTGCGTTCGGCGATTTTGTAAGCCTCGTGCGCTGACGGCGCTACCAACACCTCGTAGGCAATCCCCGCGCAGCAGGCCGCGCCACCTACGAACTTCTCGTAGTGGTAAGCCGCCTCGCTGGTGTCAAAACGTAGGTTGCGCCAGTCCAGCGTGAAGGCGCTGAAATTCGATAGCACGTAGCAGTCCTGCTCGTAGAAGTGCACTGTGGTGGCGTTGTCCGGTTTCACATTGCCGGGGACGCGCCTCGCCCCGCTGTCGGAGTTCTGGGCTGCGAGCACAGCGCCAGCGCGGGACACCAGCGGCGCCAGCGCGCCGATGAAATTGCTGTAGGTCAGGCCGGCGACCGGCGAATGCTCAGTCAGGCCGTGCTCGTCGTGGGTTGTGACGGTCAGATCGTCCAGCAGGTGCTTGCACTGGGCGTGGAGTTGGGCCAGCAGGTCTGGGTCGCCGGGGGTGTTGAGGCGCTCTGCCTTGGTCAGCAGCTCGGCCGCCAGACGTTGCAGCTCGGTGCGCACCTCGACACAGATCACCTCGTAGTGCGAGTAGCGCCCGCCTGGGAACCGCTTTCGCTGGTCGTCAAGCCAGGCGTGGGCATCCTCCTCGGGGGTGAGGGTGTCTGAGCGGTCGTAGCTCATGCAGTAGGCTTTGGTGGCCGGATCGGCCACGCGCCATTCGATCCGGGTGGCGCTGGCCAGCTTGCGCAGGCGGGCGATGTTCTGGGGGGTCATGCTGCTGCTCCTGCTGGTGAGTGGCCAGACCGCAAGGCCGCAAGGGTCCTGTGGTGCGCCTTGAGTGCTGTTTTGTAGGTGGCCTTGGCCGCCTTCTTTGTGGGCATCCATTCGCCCTGCACGTCGCGGTGCTTGGGGTAGTCGCGGTCGATGAAGACGGTGCGGTACATGCGGTACTCCCACACCGTCCCGCCCTTGACGTGCTCGTGGCGCATCTCCAGCTGTGGAACTCTCTCGCCGCACAGGTGTTCGGCAAAGCTGTCTCCCGTGCAGCCATCAGCGTCCAGGAAGTCGCGGTACTGGTGCTGTTTCGGTGGTGGCGGCGGCTCTGGAAGTTCTGCCAGTGCCAAGGCCTTGCCGGTTTCCGTGACGTGGAACACTTCGTCGGTCGGATCCAGAAACCTCGGCGTTGGGCTGCGCGCCATCAGGCCGGATGCGACCAGGGCCTGCAGGTCGGGCTGGTCGTGATGCCCGGGCCCGGCCACGAAGTGATTGCGGTGCGCCTCGCGGCGGTCGGGCCGTAGGCCCAGTGTGTGGTGCAGCAGGTTGATCTGCTGGGCGGTGGGGTGCGTCATGCTGCCGCCCTCAATGCGTGGATCAGGTCGCGCGCCTGGGGTGGGCACACGGCGTTGCCGAGCATGTGCACGGCGGTCTTGTGGTCGGCGGGCAGGTGGTAGCCAGCCGGGAAGCCCATGGCGGCGCGGCACTCTTCGGCCGTGAGCATGCGCATGCGGTCGCCGTCGATCACAGACCAGCGGTCGCGCGTGGTGATGGTGCCCAGGGGGCGGTGCAGGCTGCGGCCTGTTTCACCCGAGCCACTGCCGTAGTAGGGCGCCACGAACCTGTGGCCGTGCCGCAGCCGGCCAGCGGCGATGCGCGCCAGGGTGTTGCAGGACCGGCCGGGCTTGTCGATAGCAGACCATCGGCCCGCGCTGAAGTCGATCACATCGGCAGCGGTGGCCATGGCGGCGCGCGGCAGGTCGAGCGTGATGGGGTGCGCGCTGCGCGTGCCCACGATGAAAAGGCGCAGGCGGTGCTGTGGCACGCCGTGGTCGGCGGCGTCGAGCACCATGGGCGCCAGGGCATAGCCCAGGGCGTTCATAGCAGCGCACCACGCGGGGTAGAGCGTCCACGCGGCGAAGGCGGGCACGTTCTCGACCACGAAGACGGCAGGCCTGTGGCACTCTGCCGCCGACACCACGGCCCACGCGGTGGAGCGCAGGGCATCGTGGTGGGCCTTCTCTTTGCCTCGCGCCGGGCTGTGCCCCTGGCATGCGGGGCTTGCCAGCAGCAGGTCGTGCTGTGGCACCTGCGTCCAGTCCTGCTGCTGCAGATCCTGGCAGGCGTGGAGTGTGCCGGGGTGGTTGATCGCGTGCGCGTCCACGGCGGCTTGCCAGTGGTTGCCAGCCCACACGACCTGGCAGCCCGCCATGGCGGCGCCGGTGCTGAATCCGCCGGCGCCGGCGAAGAGGTCGATGGCTCTCATGCTTGATCCGTCTCGGCGAATAGGCCGCCGTGAGAGCGCTCAAGGGCTGCGGCGCATGCCGGGTTGAGCCAGAGCACTTCGGTGCGCGTCCGGGCGCCATCAGCCAGGGCCTTGCGCTCATGGCGGGCCCAGCCGTTGTACAGCTCGCGGTCGTACAGGTCGCACGGGTAGCCGGACAGCACCACCATGCCCTTCACGCTGTGAAGCAGCTCGGCCAGGCTGCGGTGGTCGGCGTCGGTCAGCTCGTGCCGGTAGCCGGACCAGTTGCTGTAGCTGGGCTGGGTGAGCATCCGCGTGCGGGTGCTGAACACGTAGGGCGGGTCCACGTAGATCAGGGTGCGCGGGCCGTCGTGCTGGGCGATGACCTGGGCTGCGTCGCGGCATTCCAGCGTGACGCCGCGCAGTCGCTCGGTGATGGCGGGCAGCGCATCGGGGTAGTTCACCCAGTCGTGCGCCGGCGTGGTGTGGCTGCGTGAGCTGTTGCAGCGAAAGCCTGTGCGCTTGCCGCTGGCGCCGCCAGATCCGAAGCCCATGAACGAGCGCACCACCGTGCGGCGGGCTTGTTCCAGCGTGTCATCGGCCGGCAGGTAGGCTTGCTCGAACTCGGCCCGGGAAAAGGGCGTGAGGTACAGCGCGTCGCGCAACTCGGCGCCACGGTCGCGCGCCACCGCAAAGAAGTTGTTGAGCTCGGCGTCGAGGTCGTTGTAAATCTCGGCATGGCTGCGCTTTTTGAGCAGCAGCACGCTGGCGCCACCACCAAAGGGCTCGACGTAGACCATGTGGGGCGGGAAGAATGCCTCAATCCACTTGGCCAGGCGGAACTTGCCGCCGTGGTATCGCAGGGCTGGGCGGGTGATTGCAAGCGCGGTCATGCCATCAGTCCCGCAAATGGATTGTTGGCCCGAGCCCGCCATTGGCCAGTGCGGACGGCGTGAGCGTGGCCCTTGCTCATGCCGGCCTTGGCGGCGGCTTTGGCGCAGGAATCGGGGGAGTTGCGCACCTGCTCGATCACTTCCTCGGGGAAGCGTGAGGCGGCGCGCCGGGTGGCTGTGCGCTTGGCAATGGCGGCCGGTGTGTTCAGGTGGCCGCGCTCGATCTGGATTTGGCGGCTGCGCTTGGTGCTGACCTTGATGGAGCATTGGGGCGAGACGCACCGCAGGTTGTCGCAGCGGGCTACCGCTTCGAGCCTGCCGGGGATGGGCCTGCCGTCCACCAGTTCGCGCACCACGCGCCGCACCTTGACGACCTTGCCGCCGTGGCGCACCTTGGGCGCCTCGGGTTTGCCGTGCGGGTTGGAGCTTGCTGGCCACAGCCAGCAGTCGCCCTCCAGGGTGCAGCGGGCCTTGATGGTGTCGAGGGTTTCGAGCTTCATGCTGGCTGGCCCTCCGCGCGCAGCTGCAGCGCGCGCTCCACGTCGCCAGTGCTCATGCCCTCGGTGCGCTGTAGCAGGTCGTCCAGCGTCTGCGCCCCGTGGGCGAGCTGCAGCTCGGTCAGGCTGGGGAGCAGACGGGTGCAGGCGGCCAGGCCGCTCTGGATGGCACCACGGTGCAGCTCCAACTGCTCGGGGTGGGCCTGCAGGTCGCCCAGGGCACTGGCGGCGCCGCGCAGGATGTTGACGTCGGCGCCCTCATGGATGCCGGCCAGGCCGCAGGCGTGGGCGACGATGTAGACGATGCGCCCGGCCAGGTTGGTGGTGTTGGCGGCGTGCTGGCCCGTCCAGGCGTGCAGGCTGGCGCCACGCAGCAGGGCGGCCACGTCGTGGGCGATGCGGGCGCGCTGGATTTCGGTGGTGACCGGGTGCGGGGTGTTGGCCTTGGCCTGGCGGGCCTGGTTCTGCCGGCGCTGCAGGCCGGCGAGGCGTGATGTGGTGCGTGTCATGCCGATTCCAGTTCTGCCTGCTCGCACAGGCCGTATGAGCTGCTACAGCCGCCTGCACCGTCGTGCTCGGTGGCGTCCAGCAGGTTGAATTGCTTGCCGCCGCGCGTGGTCTTGGACCATTCGATGCGGCTCCAGATGTTCAGATCGGCGAATACTTGGCGCCGGTCTTTTCCGGGGTGGGCGTCGGCCATGAAGGTGGAGCCGCCGCGCTTGCTGCACATGCTGACCAGCACTTCCCATTCGGCTATACGCTCCAAATGCTGTGGAAAGCGCGTGGCGATCTGGCGCAGCTCTGCCTTGTTGCAGTTGATGCAGGGCATGCATCCCACACGGCCCATGCCCTGCAGGTGCAGAGGGTTGGGCTGCAGGCCGCGCGCGGCCGAGTAAGCGAAAACCTGCGCGGCGGTCCATTCCACGATGGGGCGGCAGATGCGCAGGCCGCCGCCCACGCGCTCGAATTTCTTCGCGTTGCGGCGGTTGTGCGATTCGTCGCGGCGCACGCCCTGCCAGCTGATCACGCGGTGGCCGGCTTCCATGAGGTCGAGCTGGTAGCCGACGGCCATGTTGCGCTTGAGCTCTTCGGTGCAGAACTGGGCTTTGCGGCTGGGAAAGCGGCCTTTCCACATGCACAGGTCAAGGAATGGGTTTCCGCTGGGGTGCATCACCGACAGCGCGCGGCGCTTGGCCTTGTTGGACCAGCGCAGGCGGCGGCCAGCCTTGTCGCGGCCGGTGCGCACGTCGCGCGCGATGAACATGCGCTTTACCAGGAGCTGGCGCGAGAAATCGGCCTTGAGGCGAATGATGGTGATGCCGAGGGCTTGCTCCAGATAATCCAGGTAGGCGTAGGTCTGCTCGTGCTCGTTGCCGGTGTCGCAGAAGATGGCGACCACAGACCCGGCAGGGCAGCGCTCCATTGCAATGAGCAGCGTGGCCAGGCTGTCCTTGCCGCCGGACACGGAAATGACGTGGATGGTGCTCATTTGCCTGGGAACCTTTCCTTGCGGCCATCGGGGTAGTGGAGCCAGTCGCCCACGCGGCTGGGCTTGGTGAAGGCGGCGAAGCGGGCATCGGGCACGCCGGCATTTCGGTGCAGCTCGTGGCCCTGGTAGTCGCTGGAACTGAGGTGAGCGCTGGGGCCGCTGGTAGTGATGGGGCGGGACCACGCGCGCAGCAGGCTGCTCGTGCGCGCCTTGCGGCGCGGGCGGGGCTGGTGCATGGGGGTGGGGTCTTGGGGCAGGGCGCTCATGCTGTGGGCGCCTCCTGCGTTGCAATCCACACGGGCTGGCGGCAAAGGGCATCGAGTCGGTGATACCGTTCGATGAATGCATCGCGCCAGGCATTCCAGGGCATCTTCTCGCGCGCCTTGTTGGCAAGATCGATGTCCTTGAGTGGTAGAACTCGCGCCGGGCCAGGGGTGTCGATGACCGACCAGGCGCGGTTGCGACCGGCCTTGAATGGCATGAGGTCGCGCCGCTCAGTGGCCAGCGCAACCAGGTCGGCCTGGCGTACGGCTTTGCCGTGTGCGGCGTGGGGCGCGCGCAGGTTGTAGGTGGTACGCACCAGCAGGGCGAGCGGGTGTTCGAACTCGCCCCACAAGATGCCGAGCACCAACTTGACCATGGTGTTCACGTCGCCGCACATGCACTCATGCGCGTCGTGCATCAGGGCCAGGCGCTGGGCGTGGTGGTCCAGGCCCATGTTGGCGACGATGTCGGCCACCAGCAGGCTGTGCTCGGCCACGCTGTAGGGGCGCGCTGCGTGGCCTGTGAATCGATTGAGCTGGGCCAGGCTGTGCGCGATCACCTCGACGCTCGGCGCCTTGGCGGCAAAGAGCTTGAAGCCGCTGATGGGCTGCTCTTTGCCGTCCGAGAGCAGGATTTCTTCGTGGATGGGGTTCATGCTGGCTCCTGGGGTGCCTGGGCGTCTGGCTGCACTTGCGGACGGCGCTTGAGGATCACCGCGACGTCTATGGGCGGGAGGTCCACAGGCTCGGGCCGGGGTGGGTATTGGATGTACAGCCCGGCCAGCTTGAGCAGCGGCACCACGGCGTGGCCTGCCTCGGTGAGGCGGGCGGTGGTGCTGAAATGCTCGTCCGCGTTCTTCTCGCGCACGCGCTCAACCAGGCCTTTGCGCGCCAGAGCGTCGAAGGTGGTGAGCAGCATCCAGGTGTCGCCGAACTGGTGAAGCTGGCTGATGCACTCGATCTGGCGGCGCGAGATCGTGAGTGCGAATGCCGTGCTGGTGACGTAGTCGCGGAAAGTGCTCATGCTGGCCGTGCCTCGCTCAGTTGCGGAAGGTGGCTTCAACAGCCGCTTCGGACTCGGCGGCTTCGTGGGCCAGCGCTGCGTAGGCGGCCCCATCGGTGTAGTCGTCAGTGTTGAACAGGCCGTTGCGGGCGCTTGTGGCGGCGCGGACCATCTTGAGGGTCTGCATGAAGGCCCAGCCCTGCGTTTCGGTCAGGGTGGTCTTGTGGATGGCGTTGAACGCGGCCACGGTGGCGGCCATGCTGCGCTCCTGCGGTGCGGTGGCCTGGCCGGTGGCGGTGTCGCGCTGTGCGCCGCGCTGGGTGATGACCTCGGCGGCATTCCGAAGGACGCCTTGGGCCAGAAGCGGGCCAATGGCGGCGGTCAGGGGTGTCACGTTGCTGGCGGCTGCGGCCACCGGCGCGGCTTGGCCAGGCACGGCGCGGGCGATGGTGGTGCGGGCACGGGGTGCGGCGACTTTGCGGGTGTTGTTGGGCTTGCTCATGGGATGCCTTTCGGGCTGGGGGTTATGCAGCGGCTGCTGCGGGGTGGTGGGTGCGCTTGGGGATCACCTGGGCGCGGACCACGCGGCCGCGCAGCTCAGGGATGGGGGGGCGAGTGGCGCCGGTGTGGGCGCGCAGGTGGGAAAGCTCCACGTCCAGCACCGCGCCGGGCACCAGGTTGTTGCGCTGGGCGTTCCAGAAGGCTTCGGCCTCGGGGCCGAGCCACCGCACCTGGTAGGCCTCCATGCCTTCGCTGCCCAGGTTGTCGAGCAGGCGCAGCACCAGCCGAAACTGGCCCTGGTCGTTGCGTCCGACTTCGGGGCGGGTCTTGCTCATGAAGAGGGTGCCGGTGGCGCGCATGGTGGGTGCCTCGCTGCGGTGGGGTGTGGAGTGGAGTGGGTCAGCTCGCCTTGGCGTAGCTGCCCAGCAGCACGGGCATGGCGCCCTTCATGGCGTCGTGCACCAGGCCGGCCAGCTCGCCGCCCATTTGCTCGATGTGCGTTTCCAGGTTCTGGATGCGCAGCACCAGCGCCGGTTTGTCGCCGGTGGTCAGGATGGACAGGCGTAGCATGAAGTTGCGCGGTTTCAGGTCCGCATAGGGCTGGCAGACGAAACTGATCACCGTGGGGATGGGCTCGGCGCTGGTGGCGGCCACGCTCTCGAAGGCGGTGCGGCTGGCGCTGAGGGCCTTCTCTTCGTTGTCGACCTTGCGGGCCGATTCGATGGTGATGCGGCGGATGGCGGCCAGCGCCTGGGCGTGTGTGATGCTGGGGGTTTGCTCGTTGGCGAAGGTCATGGCCGCCAGCACGCCCCAGTCCTCAAAGAACTCGGCCAGGGCCTGCTGGCTCTTGGCCTGGCCGTTGACGCTGCACAGCGCAGCGTAGGCAGCTGTCTTCTTGGGCGACAGCACGGCCAGGTTGCCGGCGTGGCCGGGCTTCTCGACGGTGCCCAGGTCCAGCACGCCGGTGGCGGACATTTCGTCGGCATTGACAAACACCACGGCGCCGGGCCCTGCGTAGGCGGTGGTGTAGTCGGCGAACGGTTGCACGTAGGCCGTGGTCATCTTGCCGCGTGCGCGGCGGCGCTGGGGGAGAAAGGCCTCCAGGTCGTGCAGCTTGAAGTGCTCGGGCAAGCTGATGACGGCGCCGGGCTGGTCCAGCGCGGCGGTGGTGGCCAGGTGGGCGGCGGTGATTTCCTGGCCTTCCTCCAGCGCCTTGATGAAGGCATCGGGGATGTTGACGGCTGGAGCGAAGGCAGCGCCGGTCTGCAGCAGCTCGGCGGTGGCGGTGTTGTTGTTGTCGGCTTGCGGGTCCATGGTGGTCCTTGTGGTGGTGGATGGATGGGGCGGGTGGTGCTGGGCGCGCGCTGCGCGTCAGGCGCTGGGGTTGCCCTGCGTGGTGCTGGGCTGGGGTGCGCTGGGCGGCATGGGGGTGCCGCTGCGGTCGAACATGGCAAGCTGGCTTTCGGGCGCGAGGGTGAGGCGGCCGAACTTGCCGACGTGCAGGGCGGTCTTGCGCGAGGCCTCTTCGCTGGCCCGGCCGTTGATCGTTGGGCGCGAGAATTTGAGGATGTGTTTGCACAGCACCTGGCTGCTGCCGGGGATCTTCTCGAAGACGAACTTGATGTTCACTTCGCCCTTGGCGTCGTTGTCCACCGTGCCGGCGGCCACCTGGCTGAGGGCAATGGACAACATGCGGTCGAACTGGCCGCCGTCGAGGTCGGTGATGAACTCGGCCACGTCGGTGGCGGCGGTGGTGCTGGAGTGCTGGGGGGTGGTGCTCATGGTTGGGCTGGGGTGGTGGTGGAAGGGAAGCCGAGCACCCATACGAAGGGGTTGCTCTCGACCGAGCCCGCGCCGTTGATGTGGTCCCACAAGGACCAGTAGCAAATGCGGGGATCGGTGGCGTGGTAGTGGGTGGTGTCGGCCAGGCCGTAGCCGCCGTCGGGCTGGCGCACGATGCCTTCGGCCAGGGCGTCGGCTTCGCTGATGTCCTGCAGGCGCTCGACGCGGACGCTGGCGAGTTCGAGCGTCAGGCGGCTGGCCCAGCGGGGCATGTGGATGCTGGGGCGCCAGCGCTGTTGCAGGTTGTCGTCGAGGTCGAAGAACTCCGGGGCGGGCCCACCATCAGCGGCGTAAGCGCAGTGCGCAGGGTTTTGGTACTGATGGATGCGCGCTGGTGTGTGCCAGTCGGCGTCCGCATCTGTCTCGAATTCCTTAAGCAGTGGGCCCTGCCACGTTTCGCGCACCCAGAGCCGGTCGCCGCGCCCGCCATAAGGGCATGCAAACTGCACTTCGCCGTCTTCATCGCCAAAGTGCGAGCCGTTGTAAACCTGCCCGCGCTCCGCCGGGTCCGGCACTTCAACTACCGCTGAAAGGTTGGCGGCAGGCTTGCAAATGCGGCGTGTTTGGGTCTTGCTGCCATTCAGCAGCGCGCGCACCATTGCGCCGCTGAAAAGGATGGGGCGCTCTTTCATGGCTGGCCCCCGAAGGTCGGAAACATCGCGCAGACAGCAGCGCCCAGGGCGATGAGCAGCAACCCGTGCACCTGCTCTCCCACCGTGGCGGGCGTGGTTTCCAGCGGGTCGGGTGCCTCGCAGGCCTGCGGGGCCGGGCAGGCCTGGGCGGTGGTGCCGGCGCAGGCGCTGCAGCCGGGGCCGCGTGGGCGGGCGCGGCGGTCGCCGGTGGCGGGGGGCGTGCTGTTCATCGCAGCACCCCGCACAGCACTGCGACGCCGAAGCCCAGGACGAAGGCGACTACTGCGCCGCTCCACCAGCCGGTAAGCCATGCGGCGTCGGCGTCGGTGCGGCCCTGTAGGCGGGGCAGGGGCGTGGGTTTGCGCAGGCCGGGCATTACGCTGCCCTCCGGGCGCTGACGCGCATGCAGCCGTGCACGGTGATGGCCTGGCAGATGGCGGCGCAGGCGCTGGTGGCCCAGGCGCGGTAGGTGAGGGTGCCGACCTTGACGGTGTAGGGGTGCAGCATCAGTGCGCTCCTGCGGCCTCGGCCCGGCGGGCCAGCTCAATCTCGGACTGCAGCGCGATCTCGCGCACTCGGGCTTCGTGCTCGCGTGCTTTCGCTTCGCACTGCCCGGGCGTGAGGCCATTGGCGGGCTTGGCCTTGGCGCGACGCCAGTGGCGGGCCTGGCCGGCGTGGTGCGCGGCGTTGGTGAAGGCGCTGATGTCGGCCAGGTGGGCGGCTGCCGTCTTGGCCTGGTTGGTGGCGACGGTGTAGGCCGTGAGGGCGCTGGCGAGTTGGGCGGCGGTGGTGGACATCTGGTCTCCATGGCGCTGGGTGCGCGATGGAAGTAATATTACTGCACGGTAATGCAATGTCAATACCTGTGAGTAATATTTCTCACTTCACCCGTTTGGGCTAGATTGCAATGTTTTGTTACGTATTCCGACGGTTGCGTGCTAGCCTGCACCAATAGGAGGAGGTCTATGCGGCTTTGGCAGCGAGGCAGATGGGGGTTGGTCGGCGTAGTGCTGGCTTTGGGCGTGGGTGTGGCGCAGGCGCAGCTGCGGTGCACCATGCCCAATGGTGCAAAGATCACTCAGCAACTGGGGGCCTGCCCGCGCGGTGCGCTGGCGGCGGAAAAGCTCGATGGCACGCCTGTGCCGCTTGACCAGGCGGCGCAGGCCTCGCCAGCGCCGGACAGGCCCGCCCCTGTGTTCGTGCCAAAGGTCAAGCCTGCAGCCCCCGCGCCATCGCAAGCGCAGGAGTCGAGCGGGCTCTCGTTTGGCGGCTGGCTTGTGGTTGGCCTGCTCGGGTTTGGCTTGGTGGCTGCTGTGCGGGGTTCGGCGGGCACATCGGGGCCGGTGCGCTACTGCACCAGCTGCGGTCATGAGGGCAAGGGCAAGACGCGTACGCGCGGCTCGCTGCTCATCGAGATTGTTTTGTGGCTGTGCTTTCTGATCCCGGGGTTGATCTATTCGATCTGGCGGCAGAGCAGCAAGTACAAGGCATGCGCACGCTGCGGTGCGTCCACCTTGGTCCCCGTCAACTCACCGGTTGCGAAGGCGGCCAAGCGCGAGACGGCAGAGCCGGTCAAAGACGTGCGTAGCGCTGCGCAGCCTGAGGGTGATGCCTGGGAGGGCTCGTTCTACGATGTGATGGCGCAGCGCAGCGTCAAGAAAAGTGTGCGCATCAAGTACCGCGACGGCGATGGCACTGTGACTGAGCGGGATGTGGACATCAAGGCATTCGAGCCTCAAGGGCATGAGTGTTTGGTGCTGGGCTGGTGCCATCTGCGCAAGGCCAAGCGCACCTTCCGGTTTGACCGTATGGAGCGCGTGGTCGACCTTGGCACTGGCGAGGTAGTGCCCAATCTGCAGGCCCTTCTCAATGCCGAATGGGAGGCATCGCCCGAGCCTGTGCTGGATGCGTTGTACGCGCAGTATCGGGATCTGCTGCGCATGCTGCTGTTTGCGGCCAAGGCGGACGGCGCAATGCGTGCGGCAGAGGTGGGGGTGATCGTTCGCCATTGCGTCGAGTTGACGGGTGATGACCGGATCGACGCGGCCATGGTGAAGGGGTTGCTTGAGTACGTCGATGTGCCCACCATCGCCGGGTTCATCCGCGCTTACAACAGGCTGCGCCGCGAGGCCCCGCGCGATGCTGAGCGCGCGGCCATGGCCTGCAGGGAGATTGTGGCCACTCAGGCCGATGTGCATCCGTCTGAGCAGGCGATGCTTGATGCTCTCGCCCGGCCGTTGCCCGAGGTCAGGGCCCCCGCGCGTGGATCGCCCGTGGCCTCATAGGCTCCCGGTTTTTATCCTCGTCTTGTTCAGGCTGGCCCTAGGAGGTCGCCGGGGCCGGTGCGTCTGTGGTGCACAGGGAAGTGGTAGATCTTCGCTGTGCTATGCGGCGCTTTTTGCCGGCGATGCGGCGCGCCGCTCCCACTTGCTGACGACTAGTTCCAGTGTCTCGTCGATGTCCTGCATCGCCTGGGTGCCGGCACGCACGCCCAGTTGCTTGCGCAGCTCAACGATGCGCGCAAGGGTCACTCTACTGAATGGCCAGCCAACCGGCGGCCTGGGGGTGGGCGCGTCTTCTGCTGGATAGCCGATGGGCTTGGCGGGCTGCTGCACCTTGATCGGTGATGCCTCCACCTGTTTGCCTGGGGGTTCTTCGAGGTACCGGGGCGGCATGTGGGCCATGGCTTCTAGCGACCTGGCCCGGCGCTCGCCGAATGTCTTGTTGCGCAGCAGGGCGGACAGCTCGCCCTGGTTCATCTGCTTTTCACCGTTGTTGGTGGAGGCGATGAAAAGGGTGTGCGAGCCGCCGAAGTGCGTGTCTATCCACTCGCGAAGGCGCGCGCGGCGGTTGGCAATAGCTGGATCGTCTTGCGGAAGCATGAGGGTTTGCATTGTTGGGCCTCATTACCAGCAAGTAAAACACTGCAGGGTATTGGCTTTTGTATTACCGTGTAGTAATATGGTCCGATGCATGAGATCCTCGACTACCTGCGCAACCTTCCGCCGCCCGAGCGTGATGCCTTCGCTGAGCGCTGTAAAACGACGGTCGGCTACCTGCGAAAGGCCGTTTCCACAAAGCAGCAACTCGGTGTAGAGCTGTGCATCAGCCTTGATCGCGAGAGCGGTGGAGCGCTGCGCTGCGAACGGCTTTGCCCTGGGCTCGATTGGGACTATCTGCGCAAGGCGGCGCTTAGGGAGGGTGCTGCCAACGACCCCGCGACGGCCCTGGCCCAGCGGCAGGAGGTGGCGCATGCGTAGCGGCGACATCTTCACCCGCATTGCCGATCTGGACCGCGTGTATGGCCGTGTCTCAATCCGCCGGCTGTATGCGTTGGCGTTGCCGCAATTGGGTCGCGCTGGCGATCCGCCTGCAGATCCTTCCCCGCTGCCCGTGATGGCTGGCCCGCGATTGCCGCTGGCTGGGCCTGGGCGGGCTGCGGTGGTGGAGGTCTGCGGTGATTGCTGAGCTGCTTTTACCAGTTGCGCGCAAAGGGGTTGTCTGGCTCTGGGCGACCGCTGTCGGGCAAGGCGCCGCCAAGGGAAAGGCTGTGTTTGCGCTCCATGGGGCAGTTGAGCCACGCTTCGACGTGCACGCGCGGCTTGCTGTACTGCAATGGAATCTCGCGTTTCTCGGCATAGCAGGTTGCGCAAAAGTAAGCTGTGCTCTCGGGGCTGCCGGTTTCGGAGCCTGGCGCCGTGTATGCCCACTTCCCTGGGGCCGGCTGGGCGAGCACATAGCCACGGCGCTTTTCGATCTCTCGTACGAGCTCCAGATTTTTGCCCTTCGTCTCTACGAGTTCCGTACGGAGCTTTTGCGTCTCCAGTTCCAAAGCGTGCATGGTCTGAACCTGGGAGAGCGTGGTGTTTAAAGCGCTCGTGAGCCGCTCGTTCAGTTCCTGTTGTGCGGATTTGATCTTCGCCTCGTCGCGCGCTGCAATCGCAACCGACAAGAGGTCGTACGAAAACCTGGCCGCCGATATCGCAGCGGTAATTGGGTCTGCCATGTCCGCCCCCTCTGGTGATGGCTGTGTAGGAGCTTCCATCGTAAGCCAGGGGAGGGCGGGCGCCATGTTGCAGTGTCAGCTCAGCACCCGGCGCTGCAGCGCCGCCAGCGCCTGCTGGGTGCCAGGCTGCGTGCTCTGCGTGACTGCCATGCGGTCGCGCGCTATGTCCATCCACCTGCCCAGGGCCTCGGCCGTGAAGTGGGTTTCGCACTCCACCACCAGCACCAGGTGCTGCATGAACAGCTCCAGGGCCTCCACGCGTTGGTCGAGGGTGGGCGCGGCCATTGGCGCCGTGGCTGGGGCTGCGGTGGGTGCTTGCGTGGATGGCATGGCGGGTGGTCTCGCTTTCGGTTTCGTTGGTGTTCAAACAATCAGATTTATTCCCTGCGCTGTCACCAAAGCCGCCATGCGGCCGGGGCGCCTCCTCGCTCCTTTGATCGTGGGCCGCTGCGCACGGGCAGGTGTGCGGCGTTCCGCCTGGCGGGGCGGCGTTGGGATTTTTTACAAGGGGTGGAGTCATGGGGTTTACTGTCTCAATTCCGGAGGCGCTTGCCTACGGCGAGGATGAGCCGCTACCGTCCGGTGGCAAGCCCCAGCCTGATGTGCTGGTGGCTGTGGCCAACATGCTGCGGGGCCGGGTAGGCTCGGTCGCCAAGCGGCTGGGCTGGTCTGAGAGCACTCTGCAAAAGAAGATCAGCGGGCGCGAAACCCACGTTTTCAGCGTGCGCGATCTGCAGCTGGTGCAGCACCTGCTGGGCGATGTCTCGCCCACGATGATGCTGGCGGCGGCGCAGGGGTATGTGTGCGTGCGTGTGAACCCGGTGGAGGTGTCGAGCCTGTCAGAGGGTATGGCGCGTGTGCTGCAGTGCCTGGGCGACCTGGCGGCGGCAGCACATGAGGCGAATGCCGATGGCCGGGGTGTGTCGACCAATGCGCGCAACCGCATCGAGCAGTGCCGTTCTGAGTTGCTGGGGGCGGTGAATGCCTATGGTGACTGTGCGGTGCGGCAGATGGCCCAGCCGCCTGGGGGCGCCTGATGGTTCAGGTTTCCATCGGCGTTCGCAATCTGGAGGCGGTGCAGGCCGAGCTGGCGAAGCTGGCCGGGCCGCAGGCGCGCCAAGCCTATGCCAAGGCGCTCAATGACACGGGGTTTCAGGTGCGCCGGCAGATGCAGGCGGAAATGGCGCGTGTGTTCGATAGGCCCACTCCCTATGTCCTGAAGAGCAGCTTTGTGCAGCAGGCCACGCCCAATAAGTTGAGCGTGCGCATCGCGCCCGAGAACCAGCGCGACAGCCCTGGGGTGGACCCGCAGAAGATCCTGCAGGCGCAGGAGTTCGGCGGGCGGCGGCGCGACAAGCGCAGCGAGGTGGCCCTGCGGCGCGCTGGCATCTTGCCCAGCGGGTACCAGACCAGCATCCCGCGTGTGCCTTACCCGGGCAGCGATGACGGGCGGGGCAACCTGCGCGGGGCGTTCATGGTGCAGCTGATCAGCTACTTTCAGGCATCGCCCGAACAGGGCTACAGCGCCAACATGTCGGACAAGCGCAAGCGCGCTATCCACACGGGCAACAAGCGCACCACTGGGCGCCGCTACTTCGTGAGCTATGGCCGCCTGCGTGGCCACCACCTGGCCCCAGGCATCTGGGCTGCCAGTGGCACGGGTGGGGTTGACGTGAAGCCAGTGGTGATGTTCGTGCGCGTGGGTACGTACAAGCCACGGCTGAGCATGGAGCGCATCGCCCAGGGGGCGGATGTGCAGAACTATCTGGACAAGCGGGTGCGGTTTCGCATTCGGGAGGCGGCGGGCGTATGAATCACTACCCCCACCACATTGGTGACTTCAACACAGCGACACGGCACCTGTCACGGCTGGA
Organism: Acidovorax sp. A1169; assembly: GCF_030704685.1. Classification (GTDB taxonomy): domain Bacteria; phylum Pseudomonadota; class Gammaproteobacteria; order Burkholderiales; family Burkholderiaceae_C; genus Acidovorax. The sequence continues at coordinate 249,738 of NZ_JAUZDX010000003.1, read as the reverse complement.
ACGTGCCGTGTACCGTGACATGCGTGACATGTACTTCGACAAAGAGCAGCCGCTCGACGGGTCTGACTTCGATAGGCTGGCGAGGCGGCTGGTATGTGTCACGCCAGATGAGATCGCGGCCCTTCAGTTTTTGCTGGATGAGTTCTTCGAGCAGGACGAAGAAGGGTTTTGGATCCACCACGAATGTGAGCAGGTGATAGCCACTTATCGCGCCCAGCAAGAGGCCAGCAGCATTGTCAAGTCGAACGAGAATGACCGCCAAATCCGCAGCCGTGCTAGGCGTGCTGCTATCTTTTCTGAGTTGCGCAAGGTGGGAGAGGCGCCCGCCTGGAACGCCAAGATGCGTGACCTGCTGGCCCTGTGTCGTCAGCATGGCATTGCCATACCCACGGATGGACCTGTCACGCCACCTGTCACGGGGCCTGCCGTTACACCGCCCGCACCTGTCACGGCTAACCAGAACCAGAACCAGAACCAACTAATACCCCCCAACCCCCCTGCAGGGGGGGCGGGCGCGGTGGATGCTGCGCCTGGTCGGGCAGGGGGGAGGGTGGGGCAGGCAGGGCAGGGGGGCGCTGTGGCGTCTGCTGCAGCCATGGCCACGGCAACCGCCCTGTTCGCCTACTTCCCCGACCAACGCCGCACCCGCATCGCCGATGTGGCACGCAAGATCGAGGAGCTGCAGGGCATTGGTGAGGTCACGGCCGAGCAACTGCTCAGGGCTGCTGCACAGCAGGCAGACAGGCTTGGCAAGGAAGAGGGCAAGGCCTGCCCATCGGTGCTGCGATGGTTGCGCGATAGCCGCTGGCTCGATGCGATTGCGGATGCGGGCCAGGCAGGCAGCATCCCCGACAACTGGCGCGACACGCGCAGTGGCGTCGAGGCCATGGGTGTGCGCCTTGGGCTTGGGCCATGGGACCAGGACAAGGAGAAGCTGTTCGCATCGTACGAACGCCGGGTGGTCGAGGCCTATGAGGCATCGCTCGGGCTGGGGGTGCCAGCGTGACCCGGCCCGCCCGCCCGTCCGCCGCCCGTCGATGGACGGACCGCCCCCCCCATCGCGGGTCCTTCCCGGAGAGGTGCCGTACGGGTAATTCGCACCCCGATTTTTGTCTAGTCGTCCATTCGCTCAAGGGGTAAGTAAGCATGAGAGTGAAAGGGCAGGAGCAGATAGCGGCCATGTTCGGAGTGGCGCCAAAGACCATCACCGAGTGGCAGGTGCTGGGGTTCCCGGTCGCCTTCCAAGGTGGGCCGGGGGTGTCCAGCGAATACGAAGCGCCCGAGTGCGTGAAGTGGCTGGTGGACCGCGAGATCCGCAAGGTGCAATCCGAGTCGCCCAAAGACCGCGTGCTGCGCCTGCAGGGCGACAAGCTCGAAAAGGAATTGCTCGAAGACGCCAAGCTACTGATCCCCGCCTCCGAGGTGGAGCCTCTGTGGGCCAGCGCCGTTCTGAGCGCGCGCGAGTTCCTGCAGGGCGAGCCCGCGCGCCTGGCATCGTTGGCCATCGGCATGGAGAAGCCGGCATTGGAGGAATTGCTCCGGGCGTCCTTCGGTGAGTTCCTGGGCCGACTGGCCAACTGGCGCGCTGCCGATGACGATGACGAAGACGCCGAAGACCAGGGCGATGAGGACGAACAGGCATGAACTACGCCGACTCGGCTAACGACCACGAGGGCAGGGCGGCCCTGGCGCTGCGCGCCATGCATGCCCGCGTGTGGCGCCGGCTGCGCCCCCCGCCCAAAATGTCGGGCGCCGAGTGGGCCGTCAAGTACCGCGTGCTGAGCAATGAGGAATCCTCCCTGAAAGGCCGGTTCAGCTGGGACGTATCGCCCGCGCTGCGCGGCATCGCCGAGGCCGCCACGCTGCCCGCCACCCGCAAGATCGTTGTGCAGAAGAGCGCCCAGGTGGGATACACCGTGGGCATCGTCTGCAACATCATCGGGTACCACATCCACTATCGGCCCAGCGTGATCGTGGCCGCGTTCCCCCGGACCATGGCCGCCAAGGACTTCGCCAGCGAGAAGCTCGACCCCATGATCCGCGCGTGCAAGGTCCTGCGCGCCCGCATCAACCTGAAGAGCCGCGCCGACGGCAACAGCCTGCTGCGCAAGCGCTTCCCCGGCGGCCTGGCTAAATTGGTCGGCACCAACAGCCCCAGCGATGTGAAGTCCACCAGCGCCCGCGTGGTGGTGGTCGAAGAGCCCGACGACGCGGCCACCGACGTGCGGGGCCAGGGCAATTCCATCAAGCTGCTGGAAGAGCGGGTCAAGACCTACGGCGACCACCTGATCCTGATCGGCGGCACGCCCACCGCCAAGGATGCCAGCGCCGTCGAGGCCGAAATGCGCAAGACCGACAAGCGCTATTTCCACGTGCCCTGCCATTCGTGCGGCGAGACCCACGTCATGCACTGGGACAACGTCACCATCCCCGAAGACGAAGACGCCCAGCCGCGCGATATCTACGGCCGCCACCAGCACGAAAAGGCCTACTACACCTGCCCCCACTGCGGCACCACGTGGACCGACGATGAGCGCATTGCCAACCTGCGGCGCGCCGAGCGCGACGGCGGCGGCTGGGTGCCCACCGCGCAAAGCGCCATCCCGGGCTTCTACCTGAACGAGCTGCTCAGCACCTTCGATGAATCGCGTGTGCCCGTGCTGGCCCGCAAGTACCTGGAAGCAAAGTTCAAGCTCGACAACGGCGACCCGAACGACATGATTGCGTTCTGGAATTCCACGCTGGGCATCACCTGGGAGTACCGTGGCGAGCTGCCCGAAGAGGACACCCTTCGCAAGCGCGCCGAGCACTACGCCGAGTGGAGCTGTCCCGTGGGCGGCCTGGAAATCTTCGCCACCATCGACGTGCAGCACGACCGCCTGGCCGTCACCGTTTGGGCCTTCGGCCGTGGTGAAGAAATGTGGCTGGTGTACTGGGGCGAGCTGTACGGCCAGACCATCGTGGCCCACGCCGGCGCATGGGTGGATCTGGAGATCCTGCTCGGCCGCCGCGTGCGCCACGCCACAGGGGCTGCTCTGGCAATTGGCGCCGCAGCCATCGACTGCTCGGACGGCCAGACCAGCGATGCCGCCTATGCATTTGTTCGTAAGCACAGTCGCCCCGACCGAGAAGTGATCGCGGTCAAGGGCGCGCCTGACGCCATTGGCAAATTCGAGATCTGGACCCCCCCTAAAAAGGTCGACCCAAACAAGCGATCTACGAAGGCCTCCCGCGTCGGAGTGTCCATCCATATCGTCGGAACAGCGAAAGCCAAAGACCTGATCCTCGGATGGTCCGAAAACGCTGGGCGTGTGCGCCTGGAGGGCGACGGCCCTGGCCGGATGCACTGGTTTGAAGCCGTGCGCGACGACTTCTACGAGCAGCTGCTCAGTGAAATCAAGATCCCCAGCCGCCTCAACCCTGCCAAGCGCGAATGGAAGCCCCGCACTGACCGGCGCAATGAAGCCCTCGACTGCACCGTGTATGCCATCTACCTCTATCGCCACAAGCGCCTGCATCTGCGCAGGCCGGCCATGTGGGATTTGGTGGAGCAACGCATCCGCCAGGCTCCACTGATGCTTGAGGGTGATGACGGTGTTTTTGAGCTGCCCGCTGTCATGGCGAGCCATGAGCACCCTGGCGGCCAGGGCGAACGCACACCAGACGATCGCACCCCAGACCTCTCATCTCCTCCGAAAGTGACGGCAAGTCCGACACCCGTAGTGATTTCGAATATCAAGCCGCGACCGGTTCAGGCGCGCTTGTCATCCCCCTTCGCCTCCGACGACTGGAACAGCCGCCTATGACCTCCATCCACCTGATCAACCCCGCCCCCCGAGCCATCACCCCCGGCCAGGCCGACGACGCAGTCATGCAGCTCGAACAGGACTTCGTCGAGATCGTCCGTGAAGAGCTGGGCATGCACGAGGTGCCGGCACAGGCCCTGGCCAGCGCCTTGGTGCGCGGCATGCGCAAGCGCTACGGCGGCATGCGCCTGGGGGGCAGGGGGCATATCTACGTGCCGGCGCCCAGCAAGTCCGAGCGCGATGAGGCCATCCGCCAGGCGTACAACGGCACAAACGCGGCAGAGGTGATGAAGGCCCACGGCATTCGCCGATCGCGCCTGTTCGAAATCGTCAGCGCGCGCCCGGCTGGTGCAGCACGCATCGGAGTGTCGGGCCCCAAGAGTCCACTTTCTCCCCATGAAAGTGGACCGGACAACGGCTAGTTTCTGGCATCCACCACCGACACCAGCAGGCACACCATGGCATTCACCCAGACCGACCTCGACAACGTGGAGCGTGCCATCGGCAGTGGCGAGCTCACCGTCAGCTACAACGGGCGCACCGTCACCCACCGGTCCATGAGCGACCTCATGGCCGCCCGCGATCTGATCGCCAAGACCCTGGCCAGCCAGGCGCCTAACGGCCAGCCCACTTTCGGCGGGCGCAGCTACGGCCTGGCCAGCTTCAACCACGACTGAACGCGGGCCCGCACCATGAACCTCATCGACCGAGTGGTTGCTCTGTACAACCCTGTGCGCGCTGTCGAACGCTACAAGGCCCGCACCGTGCTGGCCCACTACGAAGCCGCCCAGCCCACGCGCCTGCGCAAGCGCCGGGCCGACAACACCAGCCCCAACAACCTGGTGGAAAAAAGCGCACGCACCCTGCGCAACCATGCCCGCTACCTGGAGCGCAACCACGACCTGTCCCGTGGCGCCCTGCGCGTCATGGTCAACAACATCGTGGGCCCGGGCGGCATCGGTATCGACCCCCAGCCCCTGCGGCTGGATGGCACCATCCACAAGGAATACGCCGAGGCTCTCCGCGCGCTGCACCAGCGCTGGTGCCTGCGGCCCGAAGTTACGGCCCGTATGTCAGACCGGCAAATGCAGCGCATGGTGGCCTACACCTGGCTGCGTGATGGCGAGTGCTTCGAGCAGAAGGTCATTGGCAACGTGCCTGGCTTGGTGCATGGCTCTGCCTTGCCGTTTAGCCTGGAGGTGATGGAGCCAGATTTCGTGCCGCTCGAATACACCGACACCAGCCGCAGCATCCGCCAGGGCATTCAGGTCAATGCCTGGGGCAGGGCCACGGCTTACCACGTGTTCAAAGGCGACCCTCGCGAGGGGGGGTCATGGATCTCGCAGGGCGACATGAAGGTCATCCCTGCGGCCAACATGCTGCACGTCAGCACCATGGACCGCCTGCACCAGTGGCGCGGTGTGTCTGAATTTGCCAGCGTGCTCACCCGCACCGAGGACCTCAAGGACTACGAAGAAAGCGAGCGCATCGCAGCCAAGGTGGCCGCCTCGCTTACCGCCTTCGTCAAGCGCACCAGCCCCGATGGATACGACCCTGCTGGCATGGCCACCGATGACCAGGGCAACCTGGTGCCCCGCGACCTGCAGATGCGCCCCGGCATGATCCTCGACAACCTCGCCGTGGGCGAAGAAATCGGCCTCATCGACAGCAACCGGCCCAACCCCAACCTGGTCACCTGGCGCGCGGGACAGCTGCGCGCCTACGCCGCCGGCATCGGGGGCAGCTATTCCAGCATCGCGCGCGACTACGGCGGCAGCTACGCCGCCATGCGGCAGGAGCTGGTAGAGCAGTGGGTGCACTATGCCGTGCTCACCGACGAGTTTGTCAGCATGCACAGCCAGCCGGTGTGGCAGACCATCGTGGCCGTGGCGCACATCAGCGGCGTGCTGCGCATCCCTTCGGACGTGATGCCCGGTACCGAGGCCGATTGCCTGTTTCTTGGCCAGTCCATGCCCTGGATCGACCCACTCAAAGAGGCCAACGCCTGGTTGCTGCTCACGCAGGCCGGCTTCGCCAGCGAGGTGGAAGTCATTCGCCGCCGTGGTGGCAACCCGCGCGATCTGCTCAACCAAGTGGCCCAGTGGCGCGAGGAGACTGACGGCCGAGGCGTGCGCTTCACCAGCAACCCCAGCACCCCGGCTGCAGGCGCGCCCCAGGCAGCGCCACCCCCGGCACCAGCGCCGGAAGGCGACGACTGAAAAACTTTCGCTCAACCTGCAAATAGTCCACTTTCTCCCCTAAAAAGTGGACTCTCTTTTTTGGAGACTGCCTTATCGCAACGAGCAAGGCAGTCTCCATGAGCAGCAAGCAAAACCCCTGGTACGCCATCCGCCGCCGCACCGCAGTGGCCGCCGCTGCACTGGGCGTTGCTGCAGCCGCCGAGATCTACGTCTACGGCGATATCGGCGAGAGCTGGTACGAAGAAACGATCAGCGCCGCCCAGTTCGTGCGCGACCTGAATGCGCTCGATGTGGACCAGATCACCATCCGCATCAACAGCATCGGCGGCAGCGTCCCCGACGGCCTGGCCATCTTCAACGCCATTCGCCGGCACCGCGCCACCATCACCACTGAAATCGATGGCATGGCCTTCAGTATCGCCAGCCTGATCGCCATGGCCGGTGACGTGGTCAACATGGCCAGCAACGCCATGCTGATGATCCACGCGCCGTGGACCTACACCGCCGGCAACAGCGCCGAGCTGCGCGAGACGGCTGACCAGCTCGACACCTGGGCGGCCGCCATGTCCACCAGCTACGCCGCCCGCACGGGCGACCAGCCCGCCATGCTGGCCCTGCTCACCGATGGCAAAGACCACTACTACACCGCCGCCGAGGCCGTGGCCGAGAAGTTCGTCGATGCCGTCACCGACGCCATGCCCGTGGCCGCCAGCGCCACGCGCGACTTGCCCCTTTCCCGTTACCGCTCTCTGCCTGCTGCCCTGCAGGCGGCGGGCACTTCCGCGGCTGACGCCGCACCTTCCGCTGATGAGGATCCCATGAACAAGTTCCGTACCCATGTGCTGCTGGCCGCCCTTGGTGCTGCCGGTGCCGCTGCGGCCGGTGGCGGAAGCGCCGTCCCGGCCGCCGCTGCTGTCCCTGCAGCAGCAGCAGCTCCCGTTGCAGCCCCTGCAGTGCCTGACGGCACGGTCACCCCCGAGGCTCGCGCTGAGGTGCTGCGCGTCGAATCCTCGCGCCGCCAGTCGGTGCGCGCCAGCTTTGCCCCGTTCGCCGCCCACCCTGGCGTGGCCGAACTGCAGCGCACCTGCGAGGATGACGCCGCGATCACCCCCGACGCCGCTGGCCAGCGCCTGCTGGCCCACTTGGGCGCCCAGGCCACGCCCATTGCTGGCGGTGGCATCACCACCGTGCAGGACGAAGCGGACAAGCGCCGCAGCGGCGTGGTTGCTGCCCTGCTGGTGCGCGCAGGCCATGCCAGCAAAGAGCAGATCGCTGCCCACGGCGCCAACCCCTTCCGTGGCATGACGCTGCTGGAGCATGCCCGCGCCAGCCTCGAAGCCGCGGGCGTCAACGCCCGGGGGATGGACAAGCGCGAGATCGTCGCCGCCGCCTTCACGCAGAGCACCAGCGATTTCCCTGTGCTGCTCACCGATGCCATCCACCGCACCCTGCTGTCGGCCTATGCCGTGCAGGCCCTCACGTGGCAGCGCTTTTGCAAGCGCGGCAGCGTCAGCGACTTCCGCGCGCACAACCGTTTCCGCGTCGGCTCGCTGGGCAATCTGCAGCCCAAGAACGAGCTGGGCGAATACAAGTCGGTAGCCATCCCTGATGGCGAACGCTCCACCATCTCGGCGCTCACCAAAGGTTTCATCATCAACCTGAGCCGCGAAATCGTCATCAACGACGATCTGGGTGCCATCACCGACCAGTCCGCCGCCATGGGCCGCGCAGCTGCACGCACGGTCGAGGCCGACGTGTACGCCCTGATCAACTCCAACGGCGGCCTGGGCCCGGTGCTGGCCGATGGCAAGACGCTGTTCCACGTCGACCACGGCAACATCGGCACCCCTGGCGCCATGTCCACCACCACCTTCAACGAGTTTCGCGTTCTGATGGGCTCGCAAAAGGACGTGTCGGGCAACGACTACCTCGACATCTCGCCTGCCGTGCTGCTGGCACCGCTGGGCCTGGAGGCCACTGCTAAGCTGCTCAACCAGGCGCAGTACGAGCCCAACACCGGCAAGAACGCCTACACGCCCAACATCTCGCTGGGCCTGTTCCGCGACATCGTCGGCACGCCGCGCCTCACCGGCACGCGGTACAGCGCCTTCGCTGATGCCAACGAAGCGCCTGCCATCGAGGTGGCCTTCCTCGACGGTATCGACACGCCCTTCCTGGAGCAGGAAAGCGCCTTCACCACCGATGGCACCAGCTTCAAGTGCCGCCTCGACTACGGCGTGGCCGGCCACGACTATCGCGGCGCAGCCACCAACGCTGGCGCGTAAGCGCGGGCCTGGCACATCTCAACTTCTGGAGAACCTGACATGGCAAGCAATCACGTACAGCCCGGCAAAGTGCTGGACTTCGCCAACGCCACCGGCGGCACCATCCTTTCCGGCAAGGTCGTCGCGGTGGGCCAGATCCTGGGCGTTGCGCTCAAGGACATTCCCAACAACACCACCGGCTCGGTCGCGGTCGACGGTGTCTTTGCGGTGCCCAAGGTGTCCGGCGCCGTCATCGCTGCAGGAGAGTCCCTCACCTGGGATGCATCCGCTGCAGCCTTCGACGACAACGCCGCCACCCCGGCCACGGGCGACATCACCGGCGCAGCCGCTGTCGCCTTCCAGGCTGCGGGCAACGGCGTCACCACGCTGAACGTCAAGTTCACCGGCGTGCCCGGCACCAAGACCTAAGCCGCTACCCAGGCCCGCCGCCATGTCCCTCAACCCCTTCGCCGCCCTCGAAGCCCGTGTCAACAGCACGGTGCAGGCGCGCCTGTCCAACGCCATTGCGGTGTACCAGGGCGGGGCGGAGTTCGGGGTGATCTTCGAGCGTGCGGTAGCCGATCCCCTGACCGGCGCCGTTGACACAGCCCAGCACACCTGCAGCTTTTGCATTGCCAACACACCAGGCCTGCATGAAGGCTCGGAACTGGTGATCAACGGCACCACCTATGTCGTGGCCACGGGCGTGCAGCCCGATGCCGGTGGCTGGGTGGACCTCGACATCTACCCCAAGGCAGGTTGACCATGCTGGCCCTCGAACCCGTCATCAAAGCCCGCCTGGTCGGCCTGTCCGCGCTCACGGCCTGGGCTGTGCGCGGCATGACCGACACGGTGGACCGCCGGACTGTGCCGGCTGTGGATTTGAGCATCCGCAGCGTGGCTGCGCCCGACAGCAAACAGGGCGCGGTGATGGTGGCGCCTTCGTGGTCCATCACCCTGATCGTGCAGCGCAGCGATGTGGCCGCCGAGCAGCTTGACGCAGCCATGCACCAGGTCATTGGCCGGCTGCAGGGGTGGGCGCCAGGCGAGGCGGGCGGGCGCAAGTGGGAGCAACTGCGCCTCGATGGCGTGAGCGTGCCCGACTTCTTGCCCGAGGGTCAGGCCGCCATTGAACTTTCCTTCGCCACGGGCGGCGCTTATCGCGCGCTCGCCACCTGAAACCCCATTCTCTGGAGCTACTCACCATGGCACTCGTTCACGAAGAGCAGAAATACACCATCCCGCGCGGCCGGGCCTACTTCAACCCCGAGGACGCCAACGGCGTGCTCACCGGCGAAATCGCCTTCGGTAACTGCCCCGAAGTCACCGTCACCATCGAGACCGAGAAGGCCGAACACTTCAGCTCCATGACCGGCCTGCGCGAGAAGGATGCCTCGGTCGTGGTGCAGATCGATCGTACGGGCTCCCTGGTGTGCGACAACATGTCCGCCAGCAACTTCGCGCTGTGGATGTCCGGCACCCGCGAGGTGGTCACCCAGTCCGCCGTGGCTGTCACAGCCGAGCTGCGCGCCGTCATCCCGGGCCGCTTCTACCAACTGGGCTCCACCGCAGGCAACCCCCTGGGCGTGCGCAACGTCACGGGCGTCACGGTCAAGAACGAAGCCGGTGCCGTCACGTACGACGCGGGCGAGGATTACAACGTGGACCTTGAAACCGGCCGCATTCAGATCATCGAAGGCGGCGCCATCACCGCTGGCAATGTGAACTTCGGCTACACCCCCGTGGCCTCCACCTTCGAGCGCGTCAAGACCGGCAGTGCATCGGAGATCCGTGGCGCCCTGCGCATCGTGTCCGACAACGCCACCGGCGGCGAGCGCGATTTCTACATGCCCAAGGTCACCCTGACCCCTGATGGCGACCTGCCCATCATTGCCGAGGGCACCGACTTCGTGCAGCTGAGCTTCGGCCTCGAAGTGCTCAAGCCAGCCAACGCCGAAGCCATCTACGCCGACGGCCGCCCGGTCGTTCCGTAACCCCTTCCACCCCTGACCGCACGGCGCCCAGCGCGCCCTGCGGCTCCATGTGGCGCTGCCATCCCGGCGCCAGATGAAGCCGCTGCATTGCCCGAACCACACCACCAGGCCCCGCACCCACCATGGCATTCAAGCCCATCGAGATCCTGATCAACGCCAAGGACAACGCGTCCGGGGTGTTCGGCAAGGTGCAGGCTGCGGCCGGGGCGCTGGGTGCTGCGCTGCTGGCCTACTTCGGTATCAATGCATTTGCAGGGGTGGTGAAGGGCGCTGCTGACTTCGAGCAGTCACTCAGCCGCGTGCAGGCGGCCACTGGCGCCACGGCTGAGGAAATGGCGCAGCTTAAAAAGGCTGCAGAGGATGTCGGGGCCGCTGGCAAGTTCAGCAGCGTTGAGGCTGCTGGCGCAATTGAAAACCTCGCAAAGGCTGGCCTGAGTGCGAAAGAGGCCATTCAGGCGCTGCCCGCAGTGCTCTCGCTGGCGGCAGCTGGCGATATCGAGCTGGCCACCTCCGCTGAATACGTCACCAAAGCGGTGAGGGGCTTGGGCCTGGCGTTCACCGATGCCGGCAGGGTGGCAGATGTACTGGCGCTGGGTGCCAATGCCACCAACACCAGCGTGAAGGGCCTGGCCGAAGCGCTGAGCTACGCCGCGCCCGTGGCCAACAGTCTGGGCATGAGCCTGGAATCCACGGTGGCCATCATCGGCAAGTTTGCTGATGCGGGCATCGACGCCAGCCGCGCTGGTACCGCGCTCAACAGCATCCTGAGCCAGTTCTCGGACCCGGCCAGCAAGTTCCGGGGCGAGCTCGCGGCGGTGGGCATCTCCACCAACGATTTCGACAAGGCGCTGCGCCAACTGGCGGCTTCTGGTCCGCGTGGTGCCCAGGCCATTTCTGCTGTTGGCCAGGAGGCAGGCCCAGCCCTGCGTGCGCTGCTTAACCAGGGCGTGGGCGCGCTCGATGAGCTGGTGGGCAAGCTGCAAAACGCCGAGGGCAGTGCCGCTGCTACTGCGGCGGTCATGCAGAACAACCTGAACAGCTCGGTGGGGGCGTTGGGCAAGGCCTGGGAGTACCTCACAAACACGCTTGGCGCTCCTGTGCTCCCGGTCATCAAAGATGCGGTTGACCAGTTGGCTGCATCACTGCGTGGTGCAGTGGCAGATGGCACGGTCGGCAGGTTTGGCGAAGCCATTGCCACCGCATTTTCCACGGGTGTGAAGTTCGTACGTGAGTTCGTCTCCACCATTGACTTTGGGGTTGTCATTCAGCGTATCAGCACTCTGGCTGATGATGCCAATGCTGCATTCACCAGGCTGAGCGAATACGCCACCAATGCCGGCAACGCGGTAAAGCTGGCATGGGGTGTCATGGCGACAGGTGCGAATGCGCTGCTCGCTGTGACCTACAAGACAGCCGAGTTCGTCGTCGGGCACATTGCATCGATTCAAGCAGCGTTTGCTGTCTGGAACGATATTCTTGCAAAGTTCTCGTTTGGCGGTATCTCCAAGCGATTCAAAGAGGTTGCCGACGAGGTTCGGCTGTCGTCCGCAGCCACCGGTGCTGCGGCTGATGCATTGGGCCAAAAGGCAAGTGCAGCATTTGAGGCTGCGGCTCGCGGTGCCAAGTTGGCGCAAGAGGGTTGGGCTGGTTTCACCAAAGCCGTGGAGGATGCGCCTCCCGCCGTCCGCGAGGCCGCGAAGGCCTCCGAAGAAATGAGCAAGTCCATGGACCTTGCTCGCGAAACGACGGAAACCGCACAGCGTGCGATAGACGCAAAGGCTGCATCGGACATTGCCGCCGCTGGCGCCATCGGTAAGCTGCGTGCGGAATATCAGGCTGCGGTCGACACCGGCAACTGGCAGGCTGCAGCAGAGGTGCAGGAACGCCTCAACGCGGCGCTTCGCGGTACCGGTGGTGGGGCAAAGGAGGCGGCGCTTGCGGTTGATGCCGCCTTCCGCACCTTGGGCCTGAAAACTACCGAGGCCCTCAACAAGACTGCGGCTGACAACCAGCAAGCCTGGGACACCATCACCGCTGCTGGCGTCAAGTCCGCCGACACCCTTCGTGAGGCCTTCGCTGCCTATGCCAATGCCGCCATGGAAGCCGCGCAGCGCCAGGGCGATGCAGCCGTGCGCACCACCCGTGCGCTGCTGGAATCCAAGGCGGCCGCCGCCGGCCTCAAGCTGGAGGTGACCGACACCGGCAACGTCATCGTCAAATCCATGCGCGATGCTGCCGGCGCCACAAAGGGGGCTGGCGACGCTGCCCGCCAAGCCGCAGGCGGTTATCAGCAGATGGGCCAAAGCGCTGAAGCTGCCGCCGCTGCAGCCAAGAAGCTGCAGGCCATCTACGACCGCAACAAGGTCGGCGATGGCTCCGACCTGGTGGGCAAGTCTGGCGACGTGCGCGAGGCCGCTGTCCTCGAAACCGACATCACTGCCGACATCGTGAAGCGCTACGGCGAGGACATGGCCGACAGCGACAACGCGCGCAAGGCCTGGGCGTTGCGCCAGCAGCTGCAAAACTACCAAAAGAGCTATGGCAACGTCACGCGCAGCCAGGAGAGCCTGAACCAGCAACGCAACATCGCCGCTGAGCTGGCCCGGGTCGAGGGCTTGATCGAGGCCGAGCGCAACGGTGGCAAAGCCAACGGCGGCACCACGGCCGCCAGCAAGCCCACAACCAACACGCCCACAGCGCCAACCACTTCCAGCGGTGGCAGTTCGCGCACCCCGGGCGGCTCGGGCATCAGCGGCCCCACCAGCACGGTCGTCTTCGACCTCAAATCCGGCCCGCAGTCCATCGAGGGCATGACGCCCCGCGACGTCACCGTCATCAATAGCGTGATCCAAGAGCTGGCGCGCGGCAAAGGTACTGCCCGATGAGCACCACCCACCACACCCTCGGCCTCGTGCAGATCCGGCGCCAGATGGTCTGGGTCGATGAATTCGCCTGGTCCCCGGTCGAGAAAACCACCGAGTACAGCACCACCGGCGCGCTGCTGGTGGACGTGGGCGAGCGCCTGGCTGGCCGCCCCATCACCCTGCAGGCTACCGACCAGCACGGCTGGCTGGCCCGCTCTGCGGTCGAAGAGCTGCGCGCCCTGGCGGCAGACCCCGAGGGCGTCTACGTGTTCACCCATGCCGATGGCCGCGAGTTCACGGTCATGTTCGCGCCCGATGACCCGGTGAGCGCCATACCCATCCAGAACACCCGGCCCGAGCTGCCGGGCGACGACTACCCCTACGTCACCACCGTGCGCCTGATCGAAATCGAGGCCTGACCCCACCATGACCATCACCTCCACCAGCATCCGCCTGCTCGAATCCGAGCGCATGGCCGACACCAGCGACGGCGGCGGCCGCCGCACCAACCGCGTCGTGCCCGACGGCGTGGCCGGCAACGTGTTCCCCAAGGTCAGCCGGGTGGACGCGGTCTATGGCCGCGTCAACCTGCGCAAGCTCTACGGCCACGTCAACACCGCCACGGTCGAGATGTATGCCGGCGCCCACTGCATCATCACCGACGCGCCCGACAACCCACTCATCGGGGTGCTGCTGTTCAGCACCGGGTCGGACTACCACGTGCGCGCCGATGCCCGCGACCGCATCGAGTCGTATGTCATTGCCGGCCCCGAAAGCCGCATGGTTGTCTATGGCCGCCAGCTCAAGGGCGCATCGGCCGTGCTGGTGTACCAGCGCATCGAGGAACCCCTGCCCGAGGTGGGCGATGTGTACTGCCTCAGCGATGAGCCCGCCGGCGTCACGGGTAGCCAGCAGTTCGTGCGCGTGCAGGACGTGAGCCACGAGCTGCGCACCTTCGACGACAACGGCGCCGAGTTCCAGCGCAGGGTGGTCACCCTCAAGATCGGCGCCCCGCTGCGCCAGGAGTTCAAGGGCATCAGCAGCCCCAGCCGCAACAGCAGCGCGCGCGGCAACACCCTCATGCGCTCCACCACCGTGGCCGATGCCTCGCGCTACTTCGGCATCCAGCCCCTGACCTCGGCTGCGCTGCTGGGCGCACTGGAGGTGATGGTTGCCAGCGTGTTCGCCCCCATCGTGCCCACCACCCAGAGCGAGGCGGCTGTCTCGCTGGCCAGCATCAGCGGTGCAGCAGCGTTTCTGGATTCGGGCACTGCTGAATTCGTCGATGGCCCATTCGACCCGGGCAGCTCGCCGGGCCAGTCGTTCGTGTTGCGCACCGCCCTGGCCATGAAGCCGGGCACCATCAGTGTGCAGTTTGCGGGCGGTGGGTCTTTCGTCTCGGTGGATGACGGGGCCGGCAACATTGCCCCCGATGGGGGCAACGGCTGGACCGGCACGGTGGACTATGCCAACCGCCAGCTCAACCTGACGCCCACCTTCTCGGGTGAGTCGGTGGTGACGGTGCGGTACATCCCGCAGGCCGAAGTCTCGCAGGCCGCGCACACGCAAGAGATCGTGATCACCCTGGCCACGCGCGGCACGGTGTACGCCCCGGTGCTGGCCCCGCTGCCCGCCCCGGGGTCGCTGCGCGTACAGTACCGCGCCCTGGGTCGCTGGGTTGAGCTGCGCGACAAAGGCGATGGCGAGCTGGTGGGCGACGACGTCGCCTATGGCACCGGCCTGGTGGACTTCATCACCGGCGCGGCCACCGTCACGCTCGGGGCGTTGCCTGATGTGGGCAGCAGCATCATTCTCGTGTGGGGCAGCCCCACCCACTACGAACAGCGCCTGGCCGACACTGGCGGCACCGCCTATCAAGACTTCGTCCTGGCCAACACACCGGTGCAGCCCGGCGAGCTCGATATCGCGTATGTGGCCGATGGCACCCCCTACACCGTCAGCATGGATGCCAATGGCGTCCTGTCCGGTGGCGGTGCCTCGGGCCGGGTGGACATGTCCACCGGCCGTGGCCGCATCGAATACGCCGCCCGCCTGCCCGACTTCGACAGCAGCCTGGCCATCACCTACAAGACCTGGGCGCTCGACCCCAGCCAGGACATTGTCGACACACCCACCAACACCGAGCTGCTGGCCAGCCCGTTGACCATCGGCAAGGCCGTGCTGGCCGCCTCGGTGTCTGGCGTGCTCACCATGACCCTGGCAGTCAGCAATGACCAGGTGACCGACACAACCGCCGCCAGCCAGGTACCGTTCCGGGTCGATGGCTCGGGCGCGCTGCTGGCCGCCCAGGCCGTCAGTCTGCGCGGCCCCCGCGCCACCGTCACCATGGCTGCCGGCACCGTGCTGGGCCTGCTCAACGCCGGCACAGGTGCCATCACCTACAACCCCACCATGACGCTGCCCACCAGCTGGTACGTGGCGGGCGGCGACCACCCAGGCTGGACGCAGGGCGCCTACCTCAGCACCGCCACGGTATCGGCCGCGTCGGTCACCTACACCCCGGCCACCTACGCGGTCGAGGGCGGCGGCACCATCCCCGCGGGCTCGGCCGTGCGCATCTACACCGACCGCACTGAGGACCTCACCATCGCCAGCGATGTGCCCGTGCGCGTGGACCTCACCCGCACCAGCAGCGCGCAGCTGGTGGCCGGCAGCGTGGCATTCACCCTGGCAGGCAAACGCTTCATCGAGCGCAGCGGCACCCTCTACATCGACGCGCTGTACAACGGCAGCGCCACCGCCGCCGGCACGCTGGACTACGCCACCGGCGTGGCCACCCCCACCCTGTGGACGCGCGGCGCCGCCCTGGGCCTGGCCGTGCAGTCCGCGCTCATCAAGCTGGGCGACTGGCTGGCGGTGTCGGCGTTCTTCCGCACAGCCGGTAGCCCTGTGCGCCCGGCCTCCACCTACGTGCAGGTCACGGCGGTGGATGGCACCGCCATCAGCGGCACCACCGACGTCAATGGCGTGATCGTTGGTACGTTGATCCGGGGCCAGGTCGAGCAATCCATGGGCGTGGCCCGCGTGTGGTTCGGCGAGTGGCTGCCCGTGGCCGGCAATGAGACTCAGCCCTGGTTCGATCCCGCCAACGTGGTCGGCTCCAACGTGTGGAAGCCACGCCCCGTGCAGCCGCAGACCCTGCGCTACAGCACGGTGGTGCTCACCAGCCTGCCGCTGTCGGCAGACATCCTGGGCCTTGACCCGGTGCGCCTGCCCAGCGATGGCCGCGTGCCCATCTACCGCCCCTCCGATGTGGCGGTGATCCACCACACGGGCAGCGTCGATGCTGGCACGCCCACGGCCGGCCAGGTCATTGGCGTGGGCCGTGGCTACCTTGATCAGATCTGGCTGGAAGACTCGGACCGCAAGAAGCTTGCCGCCAACCTCTACGCCGTGAACCTGGAGGCCGGCCTGGTCACCATGGACGCGGCCCTGTCGCTGGCCGGCTACGTGCCCCCCATCGCCGTGCGCCACCGCATCGAGGAAATGGTGCAGATCAGCGACGTGCAGATCAACGGCCAGATCAGCCTGGGCGCAGCGCTCACGCGTGCGTTCCCCATGGGCAGCCAGCTCAGCGGGGCGCTGCTGTTCGGTGACCTGTTCGCCCGGGTCGAAAACGTTTTTGACCAGCGCACGTGGAACGGTGTGTGGAGCGACACGCTCATCGGTGACCCGGTCGATTTTGAGTACGACGAACTCAATTCGCCCATCGAGGTGCTCAACGAAGGCGCCGTCAACGACCGCCTGCGCGTCCATTTCACCAACGGCACCGGCAACTATCAGCTCATCTCCGAAAACCTCGGCGTGATCGCCACCGGGAATATTTCCGCCGACATCGCCCCCGTGAACCCGCTCACCGGCAAGACCTACGTGGTGATCCGCAAGGAAGGGTGGGGCCCCGTGCCATGGCCGGTGGGCTCGCAGCTGCGGCTGAACACCGTGGCCGCCGCCCCCGGCTTCTGGCTCGCCCGCACCGTGCTGCGTGGCGCCACGCTGGCCGGCGACTCTTTCGACGCGCAGCTGCGCGGTGATTCCGACTGATCAAGGAAAAAGCATGCTCGTCCGATTCGACAATTTCACGCGCACCCTGCTGGCGGCAGCGCTTGCCGATCTGCTCAACGCCGGCACCGGCCCTGTCCAGGTTCGCTTTTACACGGTCGCGCCGCCTGCCACCCCGTTGACGGCCATCACCACGCAAACCCTGCTGGGCACCCTGGTGTGCAGCAGCCCGGCCGTGTCGGCCTCTGGCCCTGTGGTGACGTTCATCGACATCGGCGACGACCCGACCGCTGACGCCAGCGGCACCGCTGCCTGGGCGCGCGTGATTTACGACGATGGCGCCAAGGCCCTTGACGTGGACGTGACCAACAACGCCGGCACGGGTGCGATCAAGATCAACACAGTCACCATCGAGGCGGGCGGGCCGATTCAGATCACCTCGTTCACCATCACAGTGGGTGGTGCCTGATGCCAGTCAGCATCCCTACCGGCTGGAACCCGTCCGCGCTCGGCTCGGTGCTGACGCTGAACCCCGATGGCGTCACCCTGACAAAGACATTGGGTGCAGGTTTCGCCAGGTCCATCACCTCGGTGACCACAGGCAAGTGGTACGTCGAGATTCTGCGCACCACGCTCTCCACCTGGATGCCGGGGCTATCCAGCGCCTCCAACCCATTGAACCAGTACCCCGGGCAGAGTGGCAGCACGTCCATCGGCATGGAAAACGGCACCATCTACGGTGGTGGGGGCGGCGGCGCTGGTGGGCTGGCCGTCACCGGCTGGATCGGTCTGGCGGTAGACGCCGACGCGAGAAAGCTGACCTACAGCAACGCCAGTGCATCGGCCATCACCAGCATCCCCTGGTCCGGTGCAATCTACCTGGCGGGCGGGGCCGACAGCGGGGCAACGTCGGGCAGCCTGAAACTCAATGCCGGGCAGACCAGCTTTGCCTACTCGGTTCCTTCGGGGTACACGGCGGGCTTTCCGGCAATCGTCTTTTATCAGCTGACCGGCCCGGCTGTAACCGATGACTCGGGCGCACCGGCCCAAAGGGCAATCTGGGCGCTGCGCCGCGACACCATGGTGCCCATTGCCAACACGCTGAGCGATGCCACCACGGGTGACTGGTCCATCCTGACCGCGTACACCGGCGAGGTCCTGGTGCTGTGCCTTGACGATGCGTCTGGCACCCAATACAACCTGCTCGCCTTCGACCGGGTGCTGGCGGTATGAGCTACACCCCGCCAGCCGGCAATGCCATTGCCTTCGCGTGGGTGGGCGGCTCGGCGTACACGCCGCCGGCTGGCAATGCCATTGCCTTCTCGTTCGCCTCAGGCGGCCCCACACCGGTGGTGGGCGATGGCGCGATCACGCTGGATTTCATGGTGGAGGCGACCGCCATCCACGGTGTCGCGGTCACGGGAGTGGGCGCGGTGGTGCTCGACTTTGCTGTCGCCGCCGCTGGCGCGCATGGCGTGGCGGGTGCTGGCGCCTTGTCCCTCGACTTTGCGGTCGCCTGCACTGCGGTGCACCCCCGCTACGAAGTGCGCGGCGTGGTGCGCACTGGTGGCGTGCTGCTCAACCGCCGTGTGCGGGCCTATGACCGCGACACAGGTGCGCTGCTGGGGCAGGGCGACACCGTGGCGGGCCAGTTCCGCGTGCACGCCGGTTTTGCCGAGCGCGAATGCTGCGTGCTGCCCATCGACCTCAGCCCCGGCGCTGTGGACTGGCGCCCGCCAGCGGCCAACCGTGTGCTGAGCAAACTTGCGGACGACACGGCATGAGCGCGCAAGACGGCGGCAGCCTGGTGCTCGACTACGGCCCGCAGGGCGCCCAGCAGGACGGCGGCGCCCTGGTGCTCGACTACGCCGACGCGGCCACGCGCCGCCGCGTGGTGGCCAGCCTGCATGCACCCTGGGTGCAGGGCCACGCCGTGGCCACAGAGCTTCGCGCGCCCAGCCTGCCGACCGATGCGCTCGATGTGGCCTGCCGCGCCCCCTGGGGCCGCGGGCATGCCGTGCAGGCAGAGCAGCGCGCGCCCTGGGTGCTGCTGCGCCGGGTGGATGATGCGTGCCGCGCCCCCTGGGGCCGCTACACCGCCAGGCCCGCGCAGGAGCCGCGCGCCCCCTGGGGCGTGGCCCGCAGGCTCGATGACGACACCCGCGCCCCCTGGGGCAGCTATGCCGCCCGGCCCGCACAGCAGCCGCGCATGCCCTGGGGCGTGCCCCTGTTTATCGATCTGCAGCGCCGCGCACCTTGGGGCCAGTACGCAGCCCGGCCCGCCCGGGCCCTGCAGGCCCCATGGGTGCGCGTGCGCCGGGTGGATCTGGAGCAATGGCTCCCCTGGACAAAGTTTTCGCGCCAGCTCAATCCGGGCTGGGGCGTGGTCGTGCCCGGCGGCGAGCCGCCCGTGGACGAAAACGGCACGGTCATCGTGCCCGTGCGAAAGGTGTATGTGGTCAAGAATGAAATCACCCTGATGCGCGTAGACGGTGGCCTGGCCATCCCGGCCTATGCCTTCCAGATGGGGCTGGATGCCGATAGCTGGACCTGGTCGTGGTCTGCCACCGTGCCCGCCAGCGCGCTCGATCTGGTGCAGCCTGGGCCCGATGGCGACCCCATCGACGTGCTGGCCACCGTCAATGGTGTTCCCTTCCGCCTGGCGGCTGAGGAAGCGGGCGAGGCGCAGGCGTTTGCCAACAACCGCGTGACCGTGAAGGGCAGGGGCAGGGCGGCGGTGCTGGATGACCTGTATTCGCCCGTGCTCAACCACGGCAACTCCAGCGCGCGCACCGCGCAGCAACTCATGGGCGACGTGCTCACGCTCAATGGCGTGCCTCTGGGCTGGGATGTGGACTGGGGCATCACCGACTGGCTGGTGCCCGGCAACGTGTGGACGCACCAGGGCGCGTACATGAGCGCCCTGCGCGATATCGCCGAGGCGGCCGGGGCCTACCTGCAGCCGCACGACACCGACCCAACCTTGCTGGTGCGCGCCCGCTACCCCCTCATGCCGAGGGATTGGACGCTGGACATGGCCGACGTCGAGCTGCCCGGGCACGTGGCGGCAGAGGTGGGGCGCGAGTGGATGCGCAAGCCCGCTTACGACCGCGTGCATGTAAGCGGCACAACGGCGGGCGTGCTGGCCGAGATCAACCGTACCGGCGGCGCCGGTGTGCTGGTGGCGCCAATGGTCACGCACCCGCTCATCACCCATGTGGACGCGGCGCGACAGCGCGGCCTTGCAGTTCTGGCCGACACAGGCCGCCAGGCGCAGATCACCCTGCGCCTGCAGGTGCTGGAGGAAACCGGCGTCATCAAGCCCGGCGCAATGGTGCGATTCCTTGATCGCGGCACCACCCGCCTGGGCCTCGTGCGCAGCACCTCGCTCGAATGGTCGCGGCCCAGCCTGCGCCAGACCATCACTCTCGAAACCCATCCCGACTGAACAAGGTGCACCAGCCATGGCCCGCAACCCTTTCCGCGCCTTCAAAGAAATCTTTCCCGACCCGCCCCTGCAGGTGGCCACCGTCATCGCGGTGGACGGCGACACCGCCACGGTCGAGCTGCCGGGCGGCGGCGTGCTGCAGGTGCGCGGCACCACGGCGGTTGATGCCCGGGTGTTCGTGCGCGACGGCGTGATTGAGGGCGACGCGCCCGCGCTGACGGTGGTTTCGATAGACGTTTGACCCAACACACACAAAAGGGAAGGGGTGACCCCGATGGAGCTGATCTTTACAACCGCGCTCGCGCTGCACCTGCTGGCCCCGCCCAGCGCCATGCCCGTGCAGTACACGGCCACCAGCCCGGTGCTGCCCTACACGCTCAACTTCGACCCGGCGCGCGGCTGGGTGGGCACAGAGCAATGCCCCTGGGGCTGCTACGTGGCGGCCGGCGTGCCGGTGCAACTGCTGCAGGGCGAGGTCGATGTCGAGGCGCTGGCCAGCCTGGAGGTGACCATCCGCCGCGATGGTGTGCCGGTGGTGGATTGCTTTCGCTTCTATGGCGGCGTGCCGGTGTGCATGCCCAGCGGCAATTGAACCGGGGCACCAATGCCTGAACCTACCTCTGCCGCCGCCGGCATCGCCACCATTGCGATGGCCGCCGCGTCTACTACCGCTGTCACCATCTTCGGCATCCCCCTTGGGCTGCGCGCTGATCTGCTGGTGGCCGGCCTCTTCGGCGGCCTGGTCGCCATCGTCGTCATGAACACCGTGCCCAGCACCGGCGACACCTGGCGCGAGCTGCGGCGCACCACCGTGCGGCGTATGTGGGTGGCCTGCGCCAGCAGCATCACCGCCGGTTACATCACCCCCCTGGCCATGCTGATCATGTCGGTGCCCGAGCCGCTGCAGCTGTGCACGGCATTCGTTGTCGGCGCCTTCGCGCAGCGGGCGCTGATGCGGGTCCGCGACCGCGTGCTCGGGCCCGACAAGCCAGAGCCCAGGCCAGGCATGGACAACGGGGGCGCGCAATGACATTCGCCTTGCACCTCATCTACTGGGCCGCCGGCTTCATCGTGCTGGCCGAGGCCTTGAACAAGCTCGAGCGCACCGCCCCATGCCGCCGTGGCCTGGCTTGGCGCGTGCGCACTACCGAGTGGTTAAAGGCCATCGCCTGGATGCTGCTCGCCGTGGGCGGCGCCGGTGCGCTGGCCAGCCCGTTTCTTCCCAATGCCGCCCCCAGCCCGCAGGACGTTTGCATCGTGCTTGGCTTCGCGGTGCTGATCGTTCGAACCCGTGTGAAAGAAGGTTGACCATGACCATGTTCCTGGACCTCATCGACCGCGTGCTCTCCCATGAGGGCGGCTACGTCAACGACCCGCGCGACCCGGGGGGCGAAACGAAATTCGGCATCTCCAAGCGCAGCTACCCAGCGGTGGACATCAAGGCCCTGACGCGCCCGCAGGCCATCGCCATCTACGAGCGCGACTTCTGGCAGCGCGTGCAGGGCGACAAGCTGCCCCGGCCTTTCGTGTTCCAGGCCCTGGATGCGGCGGTCAACCACGGCATCGGTAACGCGGTGCGCTGGATGCAGCGCGCGGCCGGTGTGGCAGACGACGGGCAGATCGGCCCGCTGACCCTGGCTGCCATCGCGCGCGCCGAGCCTGCCGACCTGGTGCTGCTGTTCAATGCTGAGCGCCTTGAGTTCTATGCAATGTTGGGAAAATTCGACGTGTACGGCCGGGGCTGGGTCAATCGCACTGCCGGTAATCTGCGGTACGCCGCGCAGGACAACTGACCATGGCGCTCAAGCCCCTGGCCCTTGGTGGCGTCGAATTCCTCAGCGACCCGGGCCTCAGCCCGCGCGGTAGCGGGGCCGACTATGCGCTGCTGGCCGAGTGGACCTTTCGCACGGCCAGCGTCGAGGGCGAGCTGCTCACTCTCAGCGTTCCGGCTGGCTTTGTCACCGACCTGGCCAGCGTGCCCCGCCTGCCATTCGCCTACTGGGCCTTCGGCAACCGCGCCCGTCGAGCGGCCATCCTGCACGACTGGCTCTACACCGAGGGCTGGGAGCGCGAGTGGGCTGATTCTGTGTTCTACGCCGCGATGCTGGCCGAGGGCGTGGCCCCGGCCACGGCGTGGGCCATGTGGCTTGCTGTCCGGGTGGGCGGCGCCGCTTACTACCGTGAGGCCGGCACGTCGTCCGTCCATCCTGAAACCGAAAGAGAAGCTCCATGAAAACCATCGCCATCACCATCGCCGCCATCGTCCTGGCTGGATGCTCCAGCTTCAAGATGGGCGCCGGCTGCTACATCCCGCACGGTGTGAGTGGCCAGTGCACTGCTGCAACGGTCGCGCCAGTCAAATAAAAAGCCGCCCGGCATTGCTGCTGGGCGGCTTTGCGCGTGTTCTTGACTATTTAAAACTGTGGCAAATTTTCAAGATTGTCTTTAGCTGAGGTGTCTTTTACGGTTTTCAGGTAATCAGTGGCAACCTGGATAACTTCCAACTGAGCGCCGGTGTACCATTTTTTATCCTTGCCTTGGGTAATTGAGGCGAAGGTTTTCTTTTTCTCGATCAGTGACACCACGTGTGGGCGGGTGACCTCTTCTCCTGTAAGTTTCCATCCGCCTTCAGCATCGATTGGGTGTATCCGAAGCTTTGCTATATGGGTGCTGTCTTTGTTGTATGAAACAGCGGACACGTAGTAGTCGAACTTTGCCATGCTTTAAATTCCATAAAAATTGAAAAAACAATATATACGTGTGGTTACAAAAGACAAAGCAATTTTTGGCACTTAGGGCTTAGGCGCGCGCTACCGGCACATCTTCCCACCGCGTCGTGTACTGCGGCGTCCGCCGCTCCTGCCGCATCCCCCACTCGCGCACCTTCTCCGTCGCCCCGGTGCTCGCCACGTGCACCGTCCCCTTGCCATACCGCCCGTTGATCGCGTCCATGGCCGTCATCAGCTTGCTGCGGTCTGCGCAGTCGTCATCCTCAAGATCCAGCTCGTGCTGCAGCACGCTGCCCGGCACCAGGTCCAGCAGCATCACCCCGGCCTTGATCAGGTCGAAGCCCTCGGCATAGATGCGGCGGATGCCATGGGTGGCGGCCAGCACCAGGTCGCCGGTGTCGGCCGTGGGCCTGCGCAGCGGCACCACCACCGACTTGTTGAAGCGCGGCCCTGGCCGGAAGGGGCTGGTGTGGGCGAACACCAGCACCTCACTGGCCAGACTGCCCTGCGTGCGCAGCTTCTCGCCCGCGCGGCTGGCGAACTCGCTCACGGCCTGCAGCAGTGGGCCCAGGTCGGTGATGGGCTTGCCGAATGAGCGGGTGCAGGCAATCTCTTTCTTCGGGCTGGGCGCATCGTCCAGCTCGATGCAGGGCATGCCTTGCAGCTCACGCACGGTGCGTTCCAGCACCACGCTCCAGCGCCGGCGCACGGTGGCCGGGTCCATGCGCACCAGGTCCAGCACGGTGTGGATGTCGCCCTCGTGCAGCTGCGCCGCGATCTTGCGGCCCACGCCCCACACTTCTTCCACCAGGGTGGTGCCCAGCACCGCATCGAGGTCCGAGGCGGGCAGGGCGGCCAGGTTGCACACCGTGGCCAGGTCGGCGGGGTAACTGCCGGGCTTGCGCTCGGCGGTTTTGGCGATGTGGTTGGCCAGCTTCGCGAGGGTCTTGGTCCGGGCAATTCCGATGCCGCAGGGGATGCCGGTCCACTGGTTGATGCGGTCGCGCACCGCGCGGGCCCGCTTCGTCAGGTCGCCGCGTACGCCGTGCAGCCCAATGAACGATTCGTCAATGGAGTAGATCTCCTGCGTGGGGCCCAGGCCGGCCGCTAGGCTGTGCATGCGGTCGCTCATGTCGCCGTAGAGCACGAAGTTGGCGCTCAAGCCAACCAGGCCGTCGCCGTACTCCATGTGCTTGATCTCGAACCAGGGCGCCCCCATGGCGATGCCCAGTGCCTTGGCCTCATTGCTGCGCGCGATGGCGCACCCATCGTTGTTGCTCAGCACCACGACCGGGCGGCCGTTCAGGCTGGGGCGGAACACCCGCTCGCAGCTCACATAGAAATTGTTGCCATCCACCAGCGCATACATGCCGGGCCTCGCATGCCGTCAGGTGGCAAACAGGGTGATGCACCCGCGCGCCACACCCCACACCTCGATGGTCTGGCTGTCCTTCGGCACGATGTCCGGGTACGTGGGGTTGGCCGCCTGCAGCTTCACCCGGCCGGCGCGCTGGTGCAGGTACTTGCAGGTGCATTCCCCGTCGACCACGGCAACCACCACATGCATGTGCTTGGGCTTGATGGCTCGGTCGATGGCCAGGATGCTGCCATCGTGGATGTTGGCCCCCACCATGGAGTCGCCCCGCACGCGCCAGAAGTAGGTGGCCTGGGGGTGCTTCACCAGCAGCTTCATGATGTCCAGCCGCTCGACCATGAAGTCATCCGCCGGGCTCGGAAACCCCGCCTGCACAGAAACCCGCGACACTGGCAGCGCCAGCGCCTTCACAGCCACGTCATAGGGGACGGGCCAAGGCGAGTCGAAAATATCTACACTGTACATTTATACAGTATAACTCCCAACTGCCAGGAGGTTGTCATGTGCACGTACTACGAAACCGGCGGCCCCGCCCAGCTCGGCCTCTACTTCGGTGATCTGCCCCAGGATGAGAACTGGCGCGACCACATGAGCCCGCTGTACCGGGGCGTGGTCATGCGCCCCCGTGCCGCTGGCACCGAGCTGATAACTGGGCAGTGGGGCATGATCCCGCCCCGCTCCGAAACCAACATCCCCAAGGGCAAGGACGGCAAGCGCCTGAACACCGTCAACGCGCGGCGCGAGGGGATGGCCAAGTCCTGGACCTACGGTGGCGCTTGGCGCAAGGGGCAGCGCTGCCTGATCCCGGCCCAGCAGTTCGTGGAACCGTACTGGGGCACCGGCAAGCACATCGCTTGGCAGTTCGAACGGCCCGACGGCACGCCCTGGGCGCTGGCCGGCCTGTGGGACGTGTGGACCGATCCGGCCTCAGGTGAGATCTGGACCAGCTACACCATGATCACCCAGAACGCCGACCACCACCCCCTGATGCGCCTCATGCACCGCCCCGACCCCAAGCGCCCGCCGGACAAGCAAGACAAGCGCGCCGTGGTGCCCATCGAGCGCGGCGACTGGGATGCCTGGTTGCGCGGCACTGTCGAAGAAGCCGAGGCCCTGATTAAGCTGCCGCCCGTGGAGGCGTTCAAGCACCGCGCCAAGGATCCAGTTCAGCAAGTCGAGCTACCCATCACAACTGAATGACAGGAGACGCCATGCCTAACGATGCAACGGAAAAACAAGTTCACGAACTGCAGGAGCGCGTGAATTTTCTCGAAGAGCGATGCTCCCAACTGGTCGTGCTGCTGGAGACCACGAACGCCCTGGTACTGGCGTCGGTGCGGCAGTCAGAGAACAGGCTGCAGGTCATCGCCGAGTACCAACAACTGTGCGCATTTGCTGACCGGGGGCCTGCTGTGGCCATGCGTACCGAGTACGAACTCGACTTCACGCGCGCTGTGAGAGAGGCGACCATCAGCAACCTGATGCTGCCCGAGGATGATCAGGGCTCGATGTTCCCCAATTGAGTGGCGCTGCTGAGCCGTTGGGCTGTGACTGCTTCAGTCGAGATTGGAACAATCTGCATCGCCCACAGGGTCAGCCGCTTCGTTTTCGTAGGGCTGGCCCTCAGCGGCGGCCAATGCCAACGTGCCGGCGTCAAGCGCACCCGCCCAGCTGTCAAAGTCGCACTCCGATGCCGAATGTGGCTTGAAGATGTGTGAGTCGTGTGGCTCTTGCTCCAGCACGACCCAGCGAAACGTCTCTACGTGATCAGGATCGGCAACAATCTGCAGGCAATGAGAGGGCATCTGTGGCTCCGGGTTGATCAACGATGGGCCCATTCTGACCTGCGTGGGGTCAGAACGATGCAGGCCGAGGCGCCGATCAAGCTGCCAATGAAAAGTGTTCCATGAACTGTTCCATGATTGCTATCTTGGCAGGGGAAAATGCAAAGCGTCAAAGTGAAAGTCGTATTTCTTATCGGTGATGATCGACCACATGTAAAGCCGGTCTGCCGGCCTCCTGTGATGCGGTTGCGCCCCCTGCCTTCGCGCAATGCTCAAGGCAGGCTGGTGTGATGCAAAGCGCTGGATTTGTCTTTTTCCTTCTTGCGGTGGGCGTGCTGGCCAGTCCGTCTTCCGCGTTGTGCGCCAGCATGGAGAGGGGCAAATCTCCTGCGTTTGAATTCGTCGCGGTCACCGATGCCGACATTGCCCATTTCGGTGATTTTCCATTCTCCCGGTCCATTTCAGCCACCGTGGTTCAACGCCTGGTGCAGGTGGGGGCCAAAGCCATCGTCTACAAATTCTTTGTGGACGAGCGAAGGGATGGCGATGGGCAATTGGCTGCCGGGTTCTCCCAAATTCCCACGTACCTGCAGATGAACCTGGCCCGTGTGACAGAGGGTGCCGATGGTTTGATGCATGCATCGGCCGTAGGCCCCCACACAGCCTTGGCCTCGGTAGCGACACAGACCGGGTTCGTTCACCAGCGCGAGGCCGGTATGGGCGAATTCGTCGAGACGCAGGCGCAGATCGATGGGCGCAACATTGCGAGCCTCAGCTTGCTGGCCGCGCAGGAGATTGTGGGCGAGAAGGCTGTAGTGACTTCGTCGGCACTCGGGCTGGGAGCAAGGAAGTTTTCTCTCAATGCGCGCTCGCAGGCGTACTGCCCGTACGCGCATATCCCGGTGCCGACGGCGCACCCGTTCCGCGCTGTGATCGATGGTTCGAACGGCTTTCTTGCCCGTTTCAAGGACAAAGTGGTCGTCATTGGGTACATGGCGTCGAACACGCCCCGGGTGGCGCTTGGCGGCGAAGCGCCACTTCCTGTGCACGTGGTATTCCTCAAGCAGGTGGCCTGCCTGGTTTCCAGGCCTTAGCCCTGTGGATTCCGCAGGAAACACAGCTGCGCTCGGGCACACCTTTTTTCTTCACCCCCTCGCTTGAATCGGTGGTTCAGACAAGCGTTTGCGCTGTGCCTGGGGTGCTTGCCCAGCCTTGCCATTAATAAGAAGACACCAGGCAAACCTGTGTATATCCTGCGCCCCAATCAACCAGAGAGGGGGCTGCTGATGGTCACGGACAACAAGGTGGTGCGGGCTGCGATCCATCCGGGAATCGGCGTGGCGCGCGTGGGCAACAGCCCCGACGGTTTCTACTTCGGCCCCGAGGTGCTGCAGCCAGCACCGCTGCCGCCGGGCGCGCTGCGCGATGGCGGGCATGGCCCGCTCAAGCGCCAGGCGGCGCGTTTTCGGGTCTATGGCTACAACGCTGCCGGAGAGGTGGTCAAGGAGCTGACCTGCGCCGATGCCCGCATCGAGTGGGAGGTTGAGCTGGCCAACGGCAAGGCTGCCTGGTACCAGTTCCAGATCGCGCTGGACGTGCCCGAGGCCGCATCGGCCGACCCGAGTGAGTTGCGCAACGCCACCGTCAAGGACCGCGCCAGCCTGACGATACGGCCCGGGGCGCGCAAGGTTCAGGGCGCGTCGCAGCAGGGGCCTGCCCATTGCTTCGACAGCGGCAGCTTTTGCGGCACACCGGTGTACCTGGGCGAGCTGCGCACCGATGACGCCGGGCGCCTGCTCGTGCTGGGCGGGCGTGGCCACTCGGCATCGAGCGACGGCAAACCCGCAACAACCTTTGCCAACAACGATGGCTGGCACGACGACACCTCCGACGGGCCGGTGCGGGCCACGGTGGTGATCGATGGTGAGTCGATCCCCGTGGACAGCGCCTGGGTGGTCGTGGCTCCTCCCAACTACGGGCCCGAGCTCAAGTCCGTACGCACGATGAAGGACCTGCTGGAGGACGTGTACGTGCGCTCGGGTATGCGCGGGTTTCCCGCAGAAGTCTCGTTCGCCCGCCACATCCTGCCCATCCTGGTCCGCCAGAGCGGCCTGCAGTGGGCGAACCAGGGGTTTGCCGCGCAGTTCGGCTGGGGCGGTGCGGCCAGCGCGGACAACCAGGCCTGGATTGCCAGGCTGAACAGCCCGCTCGACACCTGGCGCGAGCTGCGCCAGCAGGTCGCCAACGCCTTTCGCCGCTTCGAGCGCGATGGCGCGTCGCCCCAGCCCTGGCCCTGGCTCTACGGCGATGCGATGGCCGTGCCGCCGGCCGCCACACCGCGCCAGCACGCCGCGCTCACCGACACTCAGCTGCGCATGCTCGACCTGTGGGCGGCGGGCGACTTCGCTGCCGACTGGGACCCTGCGCTGAAGGCGCCCGCCCTCCTCGATGAGGTGCCGCTGGCCGAGCAGCCGGGCATGCTGGACGAAGCCGCCATGGATGCCTGCCTGGCCGACGCGTTTCACCCCGGTTGCGAGATCACCTGGCCCATGCGCCACGCCAGCCTGTACCGCGCGCCTTTCCGGATCCGCGAGGCGGCCCCGGACGAGCCAGCAATCCAGGCGGGTGCCCAGTTGACGCCCGAGATCGCGCTGGCTGTGGGCGGGCCCCTGTATGCCCAGGCCCCGGGCGACCTCACCCGCTGGATGGCCGTGCCCTGGCAGACCGACAGCGCCAGTTGCCGCAGTGGCTACTACGCGGGCTACGGGCCGCGCTACGACCCCTATGTGCCCACCTTCTGGCCCGCGCGGGTGCCCAACCAGGTGCTGTCCGAAGAGGCCTATCAGCGCGTTCTCGACAGCAGCCTGCCGCGCGAGGAGCGGCTGGCTGCGTTCCATGGCCGCGAGTCGTGGTTCCGCACCCTGGGCAGTGGCGGCTACCTGAGTGAGATCAACCGCATGATCTCCAGCTTCGGCGACATGGGGGTGGTGGAACTGCGCCCCGGGGTGGCGGACAGCGCGGACTTCCCCCCGGTCATGCAGGTCGAGAACCGCATTGCGCCAGCCCCCGCCGCAGCGGCTGGCCTGGCGGCGGTGGCCGGCACGGCCCGGGCGCGCAGAGAGCCGCGCATCGAGCCCTTCGACGAGCACAACGAAGCGCAGCTGCAGCGCGCCGCCGGGTCGCAGCCCGTTCGATAGCGCCAGACCCGATGCAGAAGTTCGGGCCCACGGCCCAGGAGCTGGACGTGCTGGTGTTGGGGGCCGGGCCCGCCGGGGCCACTGCTGCGGCCTGCCTGGCGCCGCATTGCCGTGTGGCGCTGGTGGGCGGCCGGGCGGTGCATGCCGGGCCGGCCATCGGCGAATCGCTGCCTGCCTCGGCCCGGACCGCCCTGGCCGACCTGGGCGTCTGGCAGATCTTCCAGTCCGAGGGGCACCTGCCGGCCTGGACCCGGCAATCGCTGTGGGGCAGCGATCAGCCCAGCATGCAGGACGCGATCTTCGACCCACACGGCCATGGCTGGCACCTGGACCGGCCGCGCTTCGACGCGATGCTGCGCACGCTGGCGCGGGAGCGGGGCGCGCACCTCACTCACCCTGCCGAAGTGCGCCGCCTGCATTGCGCACCCGAGGGCGGCCGCTACCCGTGGCACTGCGAAATGAAAACAGCGGATGGCCCATGGATGGTGCGCTGCCGCTTCGTGGTCGACGCCACGGGCCGGTCAGCGCGCGTTGTGCGCCAGGCAGGCGCCCAACTGCAGCGCCAGGACAGGCTGGTGTGCCTGCACACCTGGGTGCAGGGCGGGGCGGATGTGCCAGCCGGCAGCACCCTCATCGAGGCAGCGGCCGACGGCTGGTGGTACAGCGCCGACCTTCCGGGCGGCACGCGCGTCATCGCCTGGCATGGCGATGGCGACCTGGCCTCGGTGCAGGGCTGCCGCACAGCGGGCGATCTGCTCGAACGCGCCCGGCGCACCCAACTGATCGGCCGGCACTGCCCACCGGCGGCCCAGGCGCTGGTGCCGCTGCGCGCCGCGCCCGCCAATGGGCAGTGGCCCTCGCAGGCGGCGGGCAGCCATTGGCTGGCCGTGGGCGATGCCTCCCTGGCCTTCGATCCCCTGGCCTCGCAGGGTCTGCTGCATGGGCTGGTCACGGGCCAGATGGGGGCGCTGGTCGTGCGCGAGCACCTGGGCGGAAACATGCAGGCCCTGCCGGCCTGGAACCGGCAGCTGCAAGAGGTCGCCCAGGCCTACCGGGACAACCGTGCGCGCTACTACGCCATGGAGCAGCGTTGGCCGAACGAGCCCTTCTGGCAGCGCCGGTCAGCGCAGCAACCAGCCGGTGTGGCCAGTGCCATGCATTGACGCCGGTTCACGAAGACGACGAAGGAACCGCAGCCTGCTGCGGGTAGAAGATGGGCTGCAACGGATCGCGGTGCCAGTCGTATTCGGCGGCAATCGCCGCCGCTTCGGCCGCGGCGCGGCCGGCCAGGCGTGCCACCAGGTGCCAGGCCATGTCGGTGCCGGCAGAGACGCCGGCCGAGGTGACATAGCGGCCCGCATCCACCCAGCGCGCCACGTTGTCCCACAGCACCGCCGGGCCGAAGCCCGCCACCCAGCCGAAGGCCTGGTGGTTGGTGGCAGCCGGCCGGCCATCGAGCAGGTCCGCGCGCGCCAGAACGGCTGCACCGGTGCAGACCGAGGTCATCAGCGCCACGCGTTGGTCCATGGCCTGCACCCAGGCCACCAGCGCCTGCACGGCGGCGGTGTCCGGGTCCAGCAGCAGGCTGCCGACGCCCTGGCCGCCCGGCACCATCAGCAGGTCCAGCGGCTCGGTGAGCGCATCGTCGCGGAACAGGTCGGGCGCCACGCGCGGGCCCTTGTAGCTGCGCACGGGGGCGGGCTGTGTGCTGCTGCCTGCCGTGGCCCGGCATTCGTTGGAGATCAGCACGATCTCGAAGGGGCAGGCCGGTGGCTGCGCATAGGAGGTGCCGACGAAGCGGGCGATGGAGAAGGCTTCGACGAAGCCCCACACGTCCAGCGGCTCGAAATCCGGAAAGACCAGGATCCCGATGCGCTGGGTGCGGGGAAAGGCGGTGGTTGGGGTTGCGGCGGCGGTGGTGCTGGTGCTGGTGGTCATGTCAGTCGGTGAGTTCGATGCTGATCTCGGCGCGCCCGCCTTCGAGCGGGCTGCTGCCGGTGCGAAAGGCCAACTGCAGGCACACGGGCTGGCCGAGGTGCAGCAGGTGGGCATACCCTGCCAGAGACACCCGAAAGCGCTGGCTGCGCCGGGGCTCGGCGGCGGTGAAGGCGCGCAGGGGATGGACCGCAAAGCGGGTGATCTCCCGTGGCGTGGGCGGGCCGCCTGCCAGCAGCGAGGCCACCAACTGCCCGCGGGCCGGGCGCGGTGGCTCGAAGGCGTGCAGCACGATCACCACGCGCTGGCGGCCATCCTGCAGCGCTTGCAGGTCGGCCGGCACAGGGCTGACGCACACCCTGGCAGGCACTGCCGCCGTTGCGGTGCCAGTTGCCCCGGCTATGGGTATGGCAGCCATGGCCTGCGGTGAGCCTGTCAGGGCGGCTGCCAGCAGGGCGATGGCGGGTGATCGGTAGGCCACGGTGTTCCTGAACGGGGCCTGTATGCCCTGGTAGTGCGGTGTCAGAGGCTGGGAGTTTTTTGGCCGTGACCGAAGGGCACGCTAAAACGCCTCGGGTCTAGGCGCAAAGCACAGCCATAGCTCGGGCTATGGCGAGCATTTGCAACGACGAGCCGGGGCGTTTTGGCGTGCAAGGCGGGCATGGACGAAAGATTCTCAGCCTCTCAGATGAACGCGATTTCGACCGAGGCGGGCACCACGGTACCGACCTCGGCCGCTGGGGTGCCGGCAAACGGCAGCGCCACCAGCTGCACCGTGATGGTATTGCCCTGCAGGCCTTGTGTCTGTGACAGCCTGCGCAGCGTTTCGGTCAGGTTGACCATGGCCGAGGGCTGGCGGCCCGCATGCCCCGAGCCTGCGCCATGCGCTGCATGGTCGCCATGGCCCGCAGGGCCGGCCGGTGCACGGCCGCCGTGCTTGAGAAAGCTCAGCGTGGTCACAAAGTGCGGGTCGGTCACCGGCACATCGGGCCCCACGGTGTCGCGGTTGACGAAGACGCGGATGGCGCGCACGTTGTCGGCGATGTGGATGTCGGAGATCAGGGCCACCACCTCGCGCGGCCCGGGCGCTGCCGGCGCGGGCGCCGCAGCCTGCAGCGGCGCCAGGTTGCGCGCTTCGAGTTGGAACGGCACCCCGCGCGAGGTGGCCGCCGTGGCGGCCGCCATGTCCACCTTCTTCAGGCGCAGGGGCTGGGCAATGGCGGCGGGGTTGAACAGCGCGGCCATGTTCGCCCGGCGCTGCGCATCCACGGGCTTGCTGTCGGGCTGCGGCATGTTGTCGTAGGTGTAGCCCAGCGCCGTGGTGCTCAGCAGGTCGCTCACCTTCTTCGTGTGGAACTTGCCGTTGGGTGCGATGTAGTTATTGGTGAAGGGCATGTTGAGCCACAGCGGATCGGTCGAGTTCTGGCGGCCCAGCGCGTTCCACGAGGCCCAGATGCGGTCGATGTTGCCGTGGTGCATCATGAAGATGGGGTCGCGTGGCGAGTTCGAATTGGGCATGAAGGCGCCGATGTTGTTGTGCACGTTGTTGTGCGGCGTGCTCTCCAATATGCCCTGGTTGCCACCCCCCATG
The DNA here is from genome assembly GCF_030704685.1 of Acidovorax sp. A1169. Lineage (GTDB taxonomy): Bacteria > Pseudomonadota > Gammaproteobacteria > Burkholderiales > Burkholderiaceae_C > Acidovorax. The sequence goes on along the minus strand of NZ_JAUZDX010000003.1, from coordinate 216,530 downwards.
GGCACCCACTTGGGGTCGAGGTTGTTCTGCACGATGAGCTTTTGCTTGTTGCTGCGGTCCACCGAGCGGCTGGTGCCGAAAGCCTCGTAGTTGGTCTCTTCGTAGATCCTGCGGATCACGTCCGGCCCCACGAGTTCATCGGTCAGCGCGTTGTCGCCCGTGAGCGGGTTGCGCAGGGTGGAGGGGTCGCCCTTGCCGGGCACATACAGGGGGTTGGGCTTGCCTTTGTAAGTGGGGTCGGTGAAGGCCGCCGGCAGCTCGCGCAGAGCCGTCCAGTCCCAGTAGGGCATGGCGAAGTCCGGGTTGCTGGTGAGGCTTGCCGCCGTTTTTTCGTACATCTCGACGAAGCCGCGGTGCCACGGCAGAAAGTACCAGTCGCCGTGCGGGCAGTATTTGAAGTTGTTCGCGTCGCCGTGCTGGTTGGCAAACCCGACCCAGCTCACGCGGGTGTTGGGCGAGCGCGAGCGCATGATGCCCACGAAGTCGCGGTAGGTCGCCAGGTCCGGGTCGTCCAGGGCCATGGTGTTGACGCAGCGGCGCGTGCGCAGTGCCGTGGCGGCCACGGCCTGCCACAGGCCGGGCACCAGGCCCGAAAAGCTGGTGATGGCGCCTGCGGCGACGATGGTCTTCAGGGTGTTTCTCTTGTTGATCATGTCGGGTCCCTCATCTCTTTGTGCATTGGTGGACGGATGTGGCGGCAGCGCGTTTCAGTGGTGGCCCTTGCTGACGCCGCCCGACCCATCGGGCAGCGCCACCCTGAGGTGCTGCATCATTCCCTGGTCCTCATGGTCCAGGATGTGGCAGTGCAGCACGTAGTCACCGATGTAGCGCTGGTAGCGCGTGCGCACGATCAGCGTGTACTTGCCGTTGGGCTGGGCCTTGGTGGCGCTGTTCTTCACCCACAGCGTGTCCTTCCACACGCCCTTGAGGCCGCGGTACTGCGGGTCCACGCTGCCGTCGTAGTCATCGACGGCATCGGGCAGGGACACGTCCTTGCCGTTCGGGTCGAGGATCTTCACGATCTGGAACGGGTTCACGTGGATGTGGAAGGGATGGCTCACGAAATCGGACTGCAGCGTCCACTCGTCCACGCCGCCCAGGGTCAGCACGCGGTCGATGCGCGTCGGATCGAAAGGCTTGCCGTTGACCTGGAACTGGATGGGCGTGGTGTTGAGGTCGATGTTGAAGGCCAGGGCCTGCGTACCGGTCACCTCCTTGTCCTGCACCGTCGGGTGGGGCACGAAGCTGGTGAGCTTGAGGCCATCCTTGAGGTCAGCGATGACCTTGGCGCGCACGTCGGCGGGCAGGTTGGTGGCCGCCGCCGCTGCGAGCTCGGTGGCCAGGTAGGCAGAAATGTCCTGCGGCACGGCATTGCCGGGCGCCACTTTGTTGACAGTGCCCAGCAACTGGCGCGATGGCGCAGCCTGGTTCACGCTGGCCGAGGCGGGGGAGGCGGTGTCGATCACGCAATAGTCGCCGGCTTCGGGGAACACCATCAGCGTGTCCCAGCGGTAGGCCGGCTGGTAGACCGTCTGCGTGCTGCGCATTGCGACGGCCGTGGTCAGGCCGTCGGCCGCGATCAGGTGCTGCGCCAGCGGGGTGCCGGTGCAGTTCTCTGCGATATAGGCGTCGTGCTCGCTGGCGCGCAGGCCCTGTGCGCTGCGGGCGCCGGCCCGCAGCTTGCGGAATTCGAGGTTGATGGTGTCGCGCACACCGCCGTGGATGGTGCGCCAGCGTTCGATCTGCCCCGCTCTGGCGCCTTCGAAGCTGGGCAGTACCAGCCCGTTGATGCTGGTATAGCGCCCCGATGCCGGCCAGGTGCCGGGGCCGAACTGGGCCTGGTCCTGGCTGTCCACGGCGGCATAGTGCTCGATGGTACCGACGTCGCCGACGTCGCAGCGGTAGCTTTTGTCGGGGTTGAGCTTGATGCGGTTGTTCTGGTCGCGGCAGGCATACTGGATCTGCTGCAGCACCAGCACCCGCTCCCTGAAGGCCTGGCGCGGCGTGGGCCGCAGCAGGGTGTCCACATCGCCCGTCTGCGTGGGGGTGGGCGGCCGGTCGCCGCGGATGACGAGAGCGCCGGCCATGCCGCTGGCCACCTGCAGCGCGGTGGAGCCGTGGCGGTGCGTGTGGTACCAGAACGTGCCCGAGGGATGGTCCGAGGGGATGTTGTACTCGTACTCGAAGCTCACGCCCGGGTTGATGGAGATCAGCACGTTGTCGCCGTTGCCGGCGGGGTTGACCCACAGGCCGTGCGTGTGCAGGTTGGTGCCGTTGAAGCAGTGCGGCGTGTTCACCCCGCCGCTGAACGTGGTGCAGCTCGGGTCGGCCGGCAGCTGGTTGTTCAGGCGCACGCGGATGGTGTCGCCGGGGCGGATGTCCAGCATGGGCGAGATGAACGGCACATCCGGGTTCATGCGCGTGCCCTGGTAGCTGCGCAGGTGCACCTGGTCGAAGCGCTGCTCTGCGGGGTTCCAGATCTTGCCGTCGGAGTAGACGACGTTGAGGTCCAGCGACGCCTCGTGCGACAGCGCCGGCTGCGTGGCCTGGCGGGCGGCCAGCAGGCCGGGCGAGCGCAGTGCCTTGCGCTTGAGCTCCAGCAGGGGTGGGTTGTCCACCCGCCTTGAGGTGTTGGCTGTCTGGGCCTGCACTGGCAGTGCGCAGGCGCAGGTGATGGCAGCGGCAGTGGCTGTGGCGATGGCGGCCTGCGGCAAGGCCGCGCGCAGGGTCCGAAGCGTGCGTTGCATGGTGTTCCCCTCTCTCTGTGTGTGACGGGCCAATGCACCCAGGCTGTTTGGTGGTACAGCTCTCTCGGGGTGCGGCGGCAGTATCAGAGGCACTCGCGCAACGGGTCAACGAAACTTTTACCAGTGCGGGCAGCGCGGGCACTCACTGCGTGCGGCCATGCGGTTGGGGCGCCTGCCGCCGTGTCTTCATAGGGCCGTCCGCCCCTTGCGAGCATTGCGTTTCGACCTGCAAGGGACCGGTATGGTGTGGCTACGTTCTGTAGCACTTTTGCAGGGCCGCACCCGCGCTTGCCGGATTTGTTGCGGCATTCTTGCGGCAATGCGCAAGGGGGCGATTTGCCAATCTCCTCTTTGCCCCATCCCCTTGTCCTGTATGAAAGGCCTGCATGCCCGCAACGATCTCCGGCACCGATGCCGTCGTCACGATCCTCAACCGTGCGTTCAATGACCAATCTCCTTCGTTCAATGTCTACGCGAACCAGGTGACTGCTGCCAACGAATGGGGCGCAGGTGCTTTCGCGAAGTCATTTGGCTCTGCCTTCACAGGCCTGACGGAAGACCAGCTTTCCACCAAGCTGTTGAACAATCTGGGGGTGCTGCCCGATACCGGCCTGCAGATCGCCGTCAGGGACTACCTGGTGGCGGTGGGCAAGGCCAGCGCAGGCATCGTGGGGATGCAACTGGGCCAGATACTTTCGGGCCTGGAGCAGGCCACCGGCGACCAGGCCATCTACCGCAATGCAGCCGTTGCGTGGAACAAGGAACTGGCGGATTCGCATGCCCACTCGATCGACCCCGCCAACCGGAACGACTCGCCCATCACGAATGCCGTGGCTTCTGCCTATCTCGTGAACTCCACCAGCACCGACGGGGATGGCAGTGGCGTTGAACTGACCGGCCTGGGCATTGCGGTCTCGGCGATTTTTTAAGGATGGGCCTATCCAGCACCTCTACGCCTGCAAGTGGCTGGTGCTGGAGAAGCCGCACCACCGGGTCCGGGTAACTCACTCGGCGCTGGCAGCGCCCAGCGTGGCCAAGGCCTCGGCATCCAGCGTGAGCTGGCTGGCCTTGACCAGGTCCTGCAATTGCGCCAGCGAGGTGGCGCTGGCAATCGGCGCGGTGATGCCCGGCTGCACGATCTGCCAGGCCACCGCGACCTGACCGGGCGTGGCGCCAATGCGGGCCGCCACGGTGTCCAGCGCGCCCAGGATGCGCAGGCCGCGTTCATTGAGGTACTTGGCCGTGGTGTTCTTGCCGCGGGCGCTCTTGGCGGCATCGGCCTCGGTTCGGTACTTGCCGGTCAAAAAGCCGGCGGCCAGCGCATAGAAATTGATCACGCCCACGCCTTGCTCCACGCACAGCGGCTGCAGTTCCTTTTCGAACACCGCGCGGTCGTACAGGTTGAACAGCGGCTGCAGGCTCTCGTAGCGGCCCAGGCCCAGGCGTTCGCTGGTCTGCAGGGATTCGGCCAGGCGTGCCGCCGTGAAGTTGGAGGCGCCGATGGCGCGCACCTTGCCGGCCTTGATCAGGTCGCTGTAGGCGCCCAGCGTGTCGGCCAGCGGCACCGTCGCATCGTCGTCGTGCGACTGGTAGAGGTCGATGTGGTCGGTCTGCAGGCGCGTGAGCGATGCATCCACCGCCTGGCGGATGTATTCGGGGCGCAGGCCCACCTTGCCGTCGCCCATGTCCTTGCCGACCTTGGTGGCCAGCACGATGCGGTTGCGCTTGCCATTCTGCTTGAGCCAGCGGCCGATCACGGCCTCGGACTCACCGCCCGTGTGGCCCGGTGCCCAGCGCGAGTACACGTCGGCCGTGTCGACGAAGTTGAAGCCGGCGTCCACCCAGGCGTCGAGCAGCCGGAACGAGGTGGCTTCGTCGGCCGTCCAGCCGAAGACGTTGCCGCCAAAGCACAGGGGGGAGACTTGCAGGCCCGAGCGGCCCAGGGGACGGAGATTCATGGAGCGAGGTTCCTTGGCTTGGGATGGGAGCGGAGCGCTTGCGCAGACGAGGCAGGCTGCAGTATTGTTGCTGGTTTTGGCGTGGGGTGCAGGAGGCGCAGGACTCCGTTACCGCCCCACGCCGGCCGATCATGGTGGAGCGCAATGACAGCGCGTGATTTTGTTCACGGCGCAGGCGGCGGCAGCCATCACAGCCTATGGACTCGCGCACCTTTGGACGAGACACTTCGCCCAGCCTGCCATGCATCCCCCAACGCGCAGGCGCTGGTTTCCGGCCTACCGGGGTCCAGGCAAGCCGTTCGGGGTTCCTTCTTCCCGTCACTACAGGAGAGTTCATGATGCGATCCACAATCAGTCACTTTGCAGCGCTGGCCATCGGCGTGTCGGTTGCCGCCACCGCCCAGGCGCAGCCATCGGTGCGGCCGTCCAGCTTCGGCGCGACCGGCCAATGGCTGGAAAGCAGCTTCCCGGCCCTTTTCCCGCCCGGAGCCGGGCAGGATGGCGTGGCCGCTCCCTACACCTATCGGTTCTACCCATCCGTGGGCAACGCCTTCGCGTTCAGCGGGGGCCGGTTTTTGGTGGCCAGCCAGACCCAGACCGCAGGGCAGATCGTGGACCTGACCGCGAGCCTCTGCCAGCTCAATGCGGCGGTGTGCGAGACCGTGCCCCTGAACCCGGCGCCCTCGGGCGCTGCGTCGGAGTGCTTCAACCCGGTGCTGTTGCAGCAGGGAACGACCTACCGTTGGGACTGGCAGTCCAGTGACGGCGCCGTGCAGTTCAGCACCGAGGGGCGCATCAATGGCCCAGCCAGTTTTGCGGGGCAGACGGGCGTGATCGAAACCGAGCGCACCGTGTCGGTGGGCCGGGCCGGGGCGCCCCCATTCACCTCCCGCGTGCGGGAGTACGAAAGCGTGGAGAACACGCCGCAGGGGCCCGTACTGCTGCGCTACGGAAGCATCGTGCTCATGGACGTGCCCTTGGCAGGTACCCGAACCACGATCGTAAACACCCCGGTGAACCGGATCCGCGATTTTTCGTTGGCCGTGAACGAGAGCTACACCTTGAACGAGGTGCGGCAAACCACCATGGAAATACCCGGATTGCCAACCCAGACGAGCACCGTCCGCGAAGCGCAGACCTTTACCTACCGAGGCCAGGAAAGCGTCACAGTACCGGCCGGTACCTATACGGCCTGCAAGTTCGAATGGACGAATGGCGCACGCCGGTCGGCCGGATGGACGGCCAAGGGCAGCGGCCTGCCCCTGGTGATCACCGGCGACGATGGCGCAGGCAACCCGATCACGCTGTACATCAAGTCCAGCTCGCACATCAACGGTCAGCCCATATAGCCCAGGGCACCGAGGAGCGCGCCCGCGCCCAGCATCCACAGCAGGTGCAGGCGCGTCTTCCACACCAGCAGCATGGTCACCACCGTCACCAGCCACAGCGGCCAGGCGTTGGCCAGGCCGCCATGGGCCTGGGCCAGCACCCAGGTGGTGGCCAGCAGCAGGCCGATGACCACCGGCACCATGCCTTGCTTGAAGGCGCGCACGCCGCGCCGTTCGCGGTTGCGGTGGCCCCAGCGCGTGGCCAGCCAGGTCAGCAGGCTGCTGGGCAGCATCACCCCCAGCATGCACAGCGCCATGCCCAGGGCACCGAGGGCCCAGCCCAGCGGGCCCGCACCCCCGGCGTTCAGCCCCACGTTCCAGCCCAGCAGGGCGATGAAGAGCACATTCGGCCCGGGGGCCGCCTGGGCGATGGCGATGGAGGCGTTGAACTGCGGGTCGGTCAGCCAGGTCTGCTTTTCCACGAGAAAGCGGTGCATGTCGGGCGCGGTGGCGATGGCGCCGCCCACGGCCAGCAGCGACAACGACATGTAGTACAGGAACAGCTGCAGCCAGTCGGCCCAGCCCAGGCTGATGGTGGCGGTCATGGTGCGAGCTTTCGCCAGGTGAGCAGGCAGGCCGCGCCGCCCAGGATCGGCAGCGTCCACATCAATGGCCAGCGCAGCACGGCCATGGCCACCACCGTGAGCACCGTGACCACCGAGCACACCGCCGGCCCGAGCGGGTGGGTGCGCAGCGTGGCCGAGAGCTTGAGGCCCGTGCCCGCGATCAGCCCGGCCGCCACCGCGCCCATGCCACGCAGGGCGCCGGCCACGGCCGGGTGGCTGGCGAACTGGGCATATACCACGGCCAGCGACAGCACCAGCATGAGTGGAAACAGCAGCATGCCGGCCAGCGCCGCCAGCGCGCCGCGCCAGCCGAAATACCGGTCGCCGATGGTGATGGAGAGGTTGACCACGTTGGGGCCCGGCATGATCTGCGCCACGGCCCATTCCTCGACGAACTCCTCGTTCGTCATCCAGCGCTTGCGCTCGACAAGCTCGCGCTGCACCACGGCCAGCACGCCGCCAAAGCCCTGCAGCGCCAGCCAGGTGAAGGACCAGAACAGGTCGGTGCAGTTGCGCGGGGCGGGGCGCGGCTCTGCCGGTAGCGGCTGTATGGGGGAGGGCGGGGTGGCAGGGGCCATGGAAAGCTGGGCAGGGGCAGGGCGCCATCGCGGCGCTACCCCGTGATGTTAAACGTCTCGCAGATGGGTATGCTGGCGCCTTCCCGCATCCTGAACCATTCCCGACATGAAACTCCTCCGTTACGGACAACCCGGCGCCGAGCGCCCCGGCCTGCTCGACGCCCAAGGCGTGCTGCGCGACCTGTCGATGCTGCTGACCGACCTGGGGCCCGCCCAGCTCAACCCGCGAACCCTTGCAGCCCTGGCCGCCGTCGACGCCACGCGCCTGCCGGCGGTGGAAGGCGCGCCGCGCCTGGGCTGCCCTGTGGGCGGTGTGGGCAAGATCGTCTGCGTGGGCCTGAACTACGCCGACCATGCGGCCGAGGCCGGCATGCAGGCGCCGGCCGAGCCGGTGCTGTTCATGAAGGCCGTCACCTCGCTGAGCGGCCCGAACGATGAAGTGCGCATTCCGCCCGGCTCGCTCAAGACCGACTGGGAGGTGGAACTGGGCATGGTCATCGGCACCCGCGCCAGCCATGTGGACGAGGCAGCCGCGCTGCAGCACGTGGCGGGCTATGTGCTGGCCAACGACGTGTCCGAGCGTTCTTACCAGATCGAGCGCGGCGGCCAGTGGGTCAAGGGCAAGAGCTACGACACCTTCGCCCCCATCGGCCCCTGGCTGGTGACGCCCGACGAGGTGGCCGACCCGCATGCGCTGGACCTGTGGCTCGAAGTCAACGGCCAGCGCGTGCAGAACGGCAACACGCGCAACTTCATTTTCGGCCTGCCCCAGGTGATCGCGTACATCAGCCAGTTCATGACGCTGGAGCCCGGCGACATCGTGCTCACCGGCACGCCCGCCGGCGTGGGCCTGGGCCAGAAGCCCGCGCCCTGGTTCCTCAAGCCCGGCGACGTGGTGCGCCTGGGCGCGACGGGGCTGGGCGAGCAGCGGCAGGTCTGCGCGGGCGGCTGATGGACTTGGGGGAGTAGGGGGCGCACAACGCGCAGGGTAGATGCGCTTGCCGCCAGCGAAGCCGGGCGTGGATACTCTGGCCTGTGCCGTCCGCCCCTTCCCACCATGCCTCGACCGTACTCACCCGGTTGCGCCAGCGCTTTGGCCGCCGTGCGCTGTATGCCGTGCTGTGCCTCATGCTCTGCGCGCTGGCGCTGTTCGAGGTGACCACCTGGCACAAGCTCGATGCCCTCGACAACCGGGTGGGGGATGCGCTGCTGCGCTGGCATGCGGACAGCCGCGCGCCGCCGGACGACGTGGTGCTGATCGACATTGACCAGCCTTCGCTGATGGACCCGCAGATGTTCGACATCGCGGGCAAGTGGGTCTGGCCGCGCGTGATCCATGCCGAGCTGATCAATGCGCTGGTGGCACAGCAGCCGCGCGCCATCGTGCTGGATCTGTTCCTGTCGCAGCCCGACCGCTTTCGTCCCGAAAACGACGCAGAACTGGCGAAGGCGCTGGCTTTCGAGCGCGCCTTTGTTCCCATGCTCCTCATGGAGGGGGCGGAGCAGAAGGCGCCTCTGTCCATGGCGCCGCCGGTCATGGGCATACGGGCGCTGGAGCATGCCGATCCGAAGGCCAGCTACGGCATCGAGGCGCCGTTGGCCCTGCCTCCCGACGCCTGGCGCACGGGCTACATCAACTTCATCAAGGACCGCGATGGTATCGGCCGCCATACCGAATTGGGCCGCGATGTCGATGGCTGGTGGATACCGCACATGATCGGGCGGGTGGCCGATGCACTGCAACTGCCCAAACCCAAGCAGCCGGGTTTCCGGTTGAACTGGTACGGTACAGAGTTCACACGCATTCCCTACGCCAAGGCCTATCTGGCTACCCAGATGGAGGGCGGCAAACTGCCTTTCGACCCCCATGGCAAGATCATCGTGATCGGTGCCACGGCCAGCGGAATTTTCGACTTCGTTCCCACGCCGTTCGATGCCACCACCCCTGGCCCCTTTGTTTTGGCAACTGGAATAGCCAACCTGCAGAACAATGACTGGTTGCGCGAGGCCCCGGTTTGGGCAAATCCGGCCCTGGTGCTGGTATTGATCTGCACTCTTGCGGTGGCCTTTGTTGTTCGCATGTCACCCATCTGGGTGATTACGGGCTATGCCGCGCTGGTGGCTGCGGCCATTGGGGTCAGTCTGCTGGTGTTGCAGCAGGCCCATGTGTATTGGATGCCAGTGTCCACGCTGGTACTGGGGGCCGTGGCTTTGCTGGCCTTCGGCCTGCTGTCCTCGCGGCTGGAGATGGGGCAACGGCGCCACGTGCAGGCCATGTTCTCCCGCTTCGTGGACCCGCGCATCGTGCAGGACCTGTCTGAAACCGTGGCCCAGGCCGAGGTTTCCGCCAGCCGTGAAATCACGCTGCTGTTCTCCGACATCCGGGGCTTCACCAGCCTGTCGGAGCACCGAAAGCCCGAGGAGATCGTGAACATCCTCAACCGCTACTTCGAGATGCAGGTCGAGGTGATCTTTCGCTACCAGGGCACCCTGGACAAATTCATCGGCGACGCCATCATGGCCTTCTGGGGGGCGCCCATTGCCCAGCCCAACCATGCCATCCTGGCGGTGGAGGCGGCCCTGGGCATGGCCGATGCGCTGCAGCGCTTTGCCGACGACATGGCGCGTGAAGACCCGACCGCCAAATTCGACATCGGCATCGGTGTGCACACGGGGTCGGCCGTGGTCGGATTCCTGGGCACTTCCCGCCGGCTGGACTACACCGCAATCGGCGATGCCGTCAACCTGTGCAGCCGCATCGAAGGTTGCACAAAAGGGATAGCCCGGGTTTTGGTTTCCGAGTCGACAAGGGCACAATGCGGGGAAACATTTGTTTTCATTGACCGTGGCGATTTCGAGGTAAAGGGTCGCGACCAGGCGGTGCGGCTTTTCGAGCCGCAGCGCCGTTCGTCAGTGGGGGAATCGGCACCCGCCGCCTCCCCGGTTTTGACATAGAGAGAGGAGAAGGAAAGTGAACACATCATTCGTAGGCCTTTTGAAAGGCCTCCTGATTGCGCTGCTGCTGGGGCTGGGTCTCGGTGCGCACGCTCAACAGCTGGAAGTCACCACCCCCACCGAGCTGCGCGCCACGCCGGCTACAAATGGCAAGGTAGTAACAAGGCTGGTCAAGGGCAGCAAGCTCGAACAGATCGAAGCGCAGGTTGGCTGGATCAAGGTGAAGTTCGGTGAACTGGAAGGCTGGGTGCGCCTGAACTTCGTGAAAGCCATGGAAGCTGCCGCGCCATCCGCTGCTCCGTCCAATCCAGGTACGAACCTGGCAGGCTTGTTCTCCCCACGCAGCAATGCGCCTACTGCGTCCACCGGCACCAAGGGACTCACCAAGGAACAGATCGCCAACGCCCAGCCGAATCCGGCTGAAATGGCACAACTCGAGAAGTACGCCATCAACATGGGCCAGGCCGAGCAGTTTGCTCGCAGCGGCAAGGTCGTGGCGCAGAAGATTGACGCTTACACCGGAGCAGAAAAATGAAACTCCAACGCTTGAAGGCCGCCGCGCTGGTGCTGGCTGCCGTCGTATTGCTGACCGGTTGTGAAACCATGCCTGCTGCTGGCGGCGCACCCGGCGGGCTGGGGGCCATCTCCTCCGTACTGGGTGGTGGCTCCGGCGGCGGCTCGCGTGCTGGCGGCGTCATGGACGTGATCCAGGGCGCGTCTGCTGCGTTCAAGGACTACTCGGCCGAAGAACAGCGCGCCATGGGCAATGACTTCGCGTCCGTGCTGCTGGGCGCCCGCCCGCTGCTGCGCAACGATGCAGTGCAGCGCTATGTGAGCCAGGTCGGCTGGTGGGTAGCCGCGCAGGCCGAAAAGCCCAAGGACAAGGATGGCAAGGACATCCAGTTCGCCTGGCGCTTTGGTGTGATCGATTCTGATGCGGTGAACGCCTACGCCACACCTGGCGGTTTCGTGTTCGTCACCGTTGGCCTGATGCGCCAGCTCAAGTCCGAGTCGGAGCTGGCCGGTGTGCTGGGCCATGAGATCGCCCACGTGACGCGCGGCCACTACCTGGCCGCCATCAAGAAGGGGGGCTTTGCCCAGGCTGCCGGCGGCGTGGTGCAGGCCCGCTCGGGCAACGCCATGGTGAGCTCGGCCATGGTGGGCCTGGTGCGCAATCTGTACACCAAGGGTCTGGACCAGTCGGACGAGTTCGATGCCGACCGCCAGGGCGTGCTCTACGCCGCCCGCGCTGGCTACGCACCCATTGGCCTGCCCACGGTGCTGAACATGTATGCAGCCACCGGTTCAGGCTCCAACCAGGCGTATGAAGTGCTGTTCTCGACCCATCCGGCCCCCAAGGACCGCCTGGAGAAACTGCAGCCGTTCATGTCCAGCAAGTTTGGCTCGGCCGCGAACGTGAGCAACGAGGCCCGCTACGACGCCATCAAGCGCCAGCTGCGTTGATGCCTGCAGGGCGGTGATGCCGCCCATGGCAAAAACCCCTGCCGTGCATTGCAAGGCAGGGGTTTTTCATTTCTGGCGTGGCAGCGGCTCAGCCCATCTTGCCCTTGAACCGGTTGCCCGCATCGCGCCAGCCCGCCTGCTCGGGCGTCTTGACCTGGAAGGCCTTGATGTCGGCCTGGCTCTCGAATTTCACCTTGAAGATCTTGAAGCTGGCCTGGGTAGCGTAGTCGACAAAGTACCAGGTGGTGTCCCCGCGGGCCTGCGGCTCGTAGGCCGCTTCGTACCAGCACAGGTCGGCCTGGCTTTCATGCGCCACTTCGCAGACGGTCGCATCGGCCTGGTGTTCGTACTTGGTGACCAGAATCTTCGCCATGGGGAGTTCCTCTTCATGCACTGGGGACGGGGCCAAAGGTCGCGCAGGCGGCATTGCCTTGTGTCGCCCGTGCAAGGTTATCCAAAAAACCGTGAAAAATTCCACGGAACCGACAGGCGTCACATCTGGACACCTTGTCGGTGAAATTTTGTCTTTTTTCAACGCACCGAAGTGGCTACTCCACCTGCGCTGTCTCCACGAAGATCAGCTCGCACGCATTCGCGCCCGAGTCCGCGCGGGTGAGCGAGCTGGTCCAGCGCCAGCCGCCGGGGTGCGTTACTTCCACCAACTGGCCGGTGATGCGGATGAACTGCCCCGTGCGCGCCTTTTTGAGCACCCGCTCCACGGCCGCGTTGGCCGGGATCAGGTGCATGTTGGCCGATGACTCGATGATCTCCTGCAGGGGGATCGGTGGCTGGTTGGACCAGGAATAGCGGTACCAGCGCCCGCCCTGGGTGATGTTCAGTGGCTCGTACACGGCAGGCTCGGCCATGCGCCGCCAACCCAGGGCCAGGTCCACGGGCGACAGATCAGCTTCGCGGCCAAAGGAGTATTCCTCACGCCCCAGCACCCGGGCGCGTATGGCGAACTGGGCCAGCGGTTTGACCTGGTACTCCTTCAGCGCAAAGGGGGCGGCGCTGGTGGAGGTCTGCTGCGGTACCTCGGCAAACACCTGCTGCGTGGTCGACTGGCCCTGCAGCCGCTTGTCCACCCGTCCCACGCGCAGCTTCTCGACGGCGAAAAAGCTGATGAGCAAAATGATCGCCAGCAGGACAACGGTCTTGAGTCTCATGGAAGGTTTTTGTGTGGGCCAATGCAGGAAGCTTGCGGAAATAAATGTAACTCGGGGCTGCGCATTTTGCGCAGTCGGCTGACAGGGCGCGCGCGCCCGGCCGTCCACACTGCACCCACCTCCCGCCACAAAGGCCACCTCAAAGGTCCATTGCCATGCCATTTCCCATTTCGCTGACATCGCGCCCCTGGGCGCTGCTCACAGGCACGGTGCTGGCCGCCAGCCTTGCAGCCTGCGGCGACACCGCCATCCTCTCGCCCGAGCAGGGCATGGGCAAGTCGCCCACCTTGCCGGCGCCGAACAAATCGCTGATTCCCACGCTGCACATCGCCCCTGCCAAAGGCTGGCCCGAGGGCACCATGCCCACTGCCAGCCTGCCGGGCCTGTCGGTCACGCCGCTGGCCACCGGGCTCGACCACCCGCGCTGGGTACTGGTGCTGCCCAATGGGGACGTGCTGGTGGCCGAGAGCCAGGCGCCGCCCAAGGGCGAGGGCGCCCCTTCGGGCGGTGTGCTCGGCGCCATCAAGGGCTGGGTCATGAAAACGGTGATGGGCAAGGCCGGCTCGGGCAAACGCCCCTCGGCCAACCGCATCACGCTGCTGCGCGACGCCGATGGCGATGGCAAAGCCGAAACCAGGAACGTGTTTCTGCAGAACCTGAACTCGCCATTCGGCATGGCCCTGGTGGGCAATGAACTGTATGTGGCCAATGCCGATGCGGTCGTGCGCTTTCCCTATGAAGCGGGGCAGACCAGCATCACCGCCGCAGGCACCAAGCTGGTGGACCTGCCCGGCGGCCCCATCAACCACCACTGGACCAAGAACCTGATCGCCAGCGCCGACGGCAGCAAGCTCTACGTCACCGTGGGCTCCAACAGCAATGTCGGCGAGAACGGCATGCAGGCCGAAGAGGGCCGCGCCGCCATCTGGGAGGTGGATCGCGCCAGTGGCTCCCAGCGCATCTTCGCCAGCGGCCTGCGCAACCCCAACGGCCTGGGCTGGGCGCCCGGCACGGGCGCGCTGTGGACAGTGGTCAACGAGCGCGACGAGATCGGCAGCGACCTGGTGCCCGACTACCTCACCTCGGTCAAGGACGGCGCCTTCTACGGCTGGCCCTACAGCTACTACGGTCAGAACGTCGACGAGCGCGTGAAGCCGCCCCGGCCCGACCTGGTGGCCAAGGCCGTGTCGCCCGACTATGCACTGGGTTCGCACGTGGCCCCGCTGGGCCTGGCGTTTGCGCAAGGGCCGGCCCTGGCGCCGCAACTGGCCAGCGGCGCCTTCGTGGGCCAGCATGGCTCGTGGAACCGCAAGCCGCGCAGCGGCTACAAGGTGGTGTTCGTGCCGTTTGTCGATGGCCAGCCTTCGGGCCTGCCCATTGATGTGCTCGCGGGCTTTGTGAGCCCGGACGGCGATGCCTATGGCCGCCCGGTAGGCGTGGCGGTGGATGCGCGTGGCGGCTTGCTGGTGGCCGATGACGTGGGCAATGCCATCTGGCGCGTGGGGGTGGCCGCGCCCAGGTAGCGCCATGCAGGGGCCATGCTATTCAGGCGCCCACCGACTCGACCAGCTCGGTGGTGAATTCGCCGGGCATCACCACCTCCAGCATCTCCACGTCCTCGCTATGCCCCAGTTCCCGGTGCCGTATGCCGGGCGGCTGGTATACGCAGGAGCCGGCTTCGAGCCGCACCACGCCCTGGCCCTCGTATTCGAACTCGATCCACCCCTTGAGGATGTAGACGAGCTGGAACGTGGTGCGGTGCAGGTGCGGCTGGCTGGAGAACTCGGCCCCGCCTGCTGCGCGGATCACGTGGGCCACCACGCGGCCGTCGGTAGCGTGCTTGATGCCCAGATCGCGGTACTCGAAGAACGAGCGCAGGCCGCGCGCGAAGGTGGCGCTGGCGGCGTGCGTGGCCACGAAGGTGGAGGCGGTGGTGTCCATGGCGGGGTGTCTCCTTGTCAAAGCCAGGTGTCGTGGGTCGGCACCTCGGCGGGGAACATGTTGATGTACTGCACCAGGCGTGGCCGGGTTCCCCGGTTGGGGCTGGCACCGTGGGGCAGGGCCTGGTGCCAGATCACGAGATCGCCTGCGCCTGCGCCGACGGGCGTGGCACCCAGGGCCTGGAAGTCCTGGCGCCGCGGATCGGCGCCGGGCGGCAGGCGGGCCAGCCAGTCGCCCACCGTGCGGTGATAGCCGGGCACCACGGTGAGTGCCCCCTGCTCGGGTGGTGTGTCGGTGAGGTACAGGATGCCCTGGGTGCAGAATGGGATCGGCTGGACGAGGCTCACGTCCCAGTGCAGCCCTTGTGCACCGTAGGCATGGCCCGGGCGCTCGGGCACGTTGAAGCCGCAGCGGTCGGTGCTGCGCCACAGGTCGGCCGTGCCCCACAGCTGGGCGAAGGCCTTGTGGATGCGCAGGGAGCGGCGGTTCTTCTCGAAGGCCGGGTGCTGGAACCGCTGCAGCATGATGTTGCGGGGCGCTTTGGGGTACCAGGACTGCGGATCATGGGGCGTTGCGTCCACCGCATCCCACACCACCTGCGCTGCGGCCGCGCTGTCGGTCGCGGGCACGGCCTGCCGCACGACCACGTAGCCCTGCGTATCCCAGTGCGCCAGATCGGCGCCATCGAGCACGGGCGGCATGGCGTCGATCCGGGCATGCAGATCCAGAATGGCATCGGGTTGCGGGCCTCCATCGACCAGGGCCTGGATGTGTGCCACGGTGGCGGCATCGGGTGCACCCGCCGTGCGCACGATCCAGTCCTCGAAGCTGGCGAAGTCCGGGGCCTCTTGCAGCACGTACTGCATGCTCTGCTCCAGCCCCACGCCCAGCGCGGCCAGCACGATCTGGGTGCGGTGCGCTTCCTGCGGGCCAGCGCCAGCCCCTCCCTGGCGTGCCGCCATCCAGCTGGACCAGCAGCGCTTGAGGTAGGGTACCTGGAGGTCACCCCGTTCATGGGGCGGGCATAGAAGATCGGCGGGATGCAGGGCAGGGGACATGCAGGGACCAAAGACAGGTGGCGACGTTGTGGCACTCCTTTCTACCAGCCCGTGAAGATCCCTCCAAGCGATGGATGCGGCCTGTGCTATTGGGTCACGAACCCGCTCTGCGCCACCAGTGCTGCCAGGGCTTTCGATACCTGTGCCAGCCGCTGGGCCTGCTCGCCGGGTGTGCCTGCGGCCGGCGTCATGGCGTTGGCCTGCAGCTTGGCCACGACCTCGGGCAGGGCCACCACCTGGTTCAGCGCCGTGTTGTAGCGGGCCACGGTCGCTTCGTTCAAGCCTGCGGGGGCGTACAGGCCGAGGAAGTCGCTGGTTGCGTCCAGGCTGGCGAGGCCCGCCTGTGCGAACGAGGGCACGCCCGGCAGCAAGGGCGTCGTGCGGCTGACTGCCACGATGCGCAGCCGGCTTGCCTTCTGGTACTGCAGAAAATCCGAGATACCCGACACGCCGGCCGCGATCTGCCCAGCCAGCAGGTCCGTCACCATGGGGGTGGCGCCCCGGTAGGCCACGGGCACGATGTCGGCCTTGAGCTGGCGCGCCACTTCGCCGGCAATGAACTCTGGCGCACTGGCCGGGGCGGGCACGCCGATGCTGGCCTCGCTGCGGTGGGCGGCGAACCAGTTGCCCAGCTCCGCCAGATTCGCAGCCCCCGTCTTGGGGTGCACGGCCAGTGCCAACTCGAAGTTGGCCACGGCGCCCAGGGGCCGGAAGTCGGTGGCGGGCGCAAAGCCCGGTGCCTTCATGGTCAGCGGCACCATGGCCACGGTGTGCGTGTTGCTCATGAAGATGACGGAGCCGTCAGCAGGTGCCGCCTTGAGGGCCTGCGCCGCAATCTGCCCGCCCGCGCCGGGCTTGTTGTCCACGAGCACGGGCTGGCCCAGTTGCACGGCGAGCTTTTCAGCCACGATGCGTGCAGTGGTATCCGCCGGGCCGCCCGGCGGGTAGCCGACGAGCATGCGGATGGGGCCGCTGTAGGTTTGCGCAGAGGCGCCGGTGGCGACAGCCAGCAGCGGGAGCGCCAGCAGTGCGGCTTGCAGGCAGCGGCGGGTGCTGGAGAAGGGGCGTGGGTGGTTCATGATGTCCTCCGTTTGGGGGTGGGGCTTCAGGCCGCAGTGGTCGCTGCGTGCCGGGCCGTGAGCAAGGCGCGGCGCCGCTCGACGATGGGGTGCAGCCGGGCCCGGGCGGCCTGCACCATGGGCGCGGGCGCCTTGTGCGGCGAGCCCGTGTCGAACGGCGGCTCTGGGTCGTACTCGGCAAACAGCTGGATGCCCTGGGCCACTTCGGCGCTGCTGGCCAGCGCAATGGCCTGCAGCGCGCAGTCGATGCCCGAGGTCATGCCGGCACCCGTGATGCGGTTGCGGTCCACCACCACCCGTTCGTCGACCGGCGTGGCGCCCACCAGCGAGAGCAGCTCGTGCGATCCCCAGTGGCAGGTGGCCCGGTAGCCTTGCAGCAGGCCGGCCGCGCCCAGCACCAGCGGGCCGGTGCAGATGCCCACGATCCATTGCGCTCCCTGGGCCTGGCGTGCGAGGAATGCCAGGGTCTCCTCATCGCTCAGCAGCACCTCGATGCCCGGACCGCCGGGGACGACCAGCATGTTCAACTGGCCGCAGGTATCGAAGGACGCCGTGGGGCGGAATTCCCAGCCCAGCTCCGTGCGGACCGGGTCGGTGTGCTTCCATACCAGATTCAATTGCGCGCCGGGTATGCGCACCAGCAGGTCGGCGGGCGCGACGTAGTCGATGGCCGTGATGTCCGGAAATACAAGCATGCCGATGTTCATGGGGTTGGCTTTCGTGGGTGGAGGGAATGGCTCCACTGTAGGATCGGGCTGTTTGTCCGTCAGGACACAAGCACCACGATTTCTGCCAACTTGCTTTATCGCCCCATGGCCCACCCCGCGCACCAGGTCTGGTTTCTTGTGTTCGATCAGTTCCAGCTGCTCGACGTGAGCGGGCCACTGCAGGTGTTTGCCACGGCCAACGATGAGCTGCGGCTGGTAGGGCGGCCTGCGGTCTACGAGACCGCTGTCTATGGGCTCGAAGGTGGCGCGACATGCAGCTCCAGCGGGGTCGAAGTGCTCGCGCGGCCCTTGCCCAAGCGGCTGGCCAGAACCGTGCAGACCCTGGTGGTGCCTGGAGGACCCGGAGTGTTCCGGCCGGCGACCCCGTCGTGCAAAGCGGCAGACACGCCTGCGGCTGCCGCCCTGGCGCGGTGGATCCAGCGGGCGTCACCGCGCATCGAACGGCTGGCATCGGTGTGCACCGGCGCTTTCGTGCTGGCGCACGCCGGCGTGCTCGATGGGGCGGGGGCGGTGACCCACTGGGCCGCCTGCGAGCAGCTGTCGTCCCGCTTTCCGGCGATTGCGGTGCAGCCCGATGCGATCTACTTCCGCCAGGGGCGGGTGTGGACCTCGGCCGGGGTCACGGCCGGCATCGACATGGCCCTGGGCATGGTCGAGGCCGACCTGGGCCGCGACATCGTAATGGCTGTGGCCAAGAAGCTGGTGGTGTTCTACAAGCGGCCCGGCGGGCAGTCGCAGTTCAGCAGCGCGCTGCTGGAGCAGACGGCCGGCGACGAGCGCATCACGCGGCTGCATGCGTGGATTGCCGAGCACCTGCGCTCCGACCTCAGCGTGGCGCGCATGGCCGACCAGATGGGCATGACCCTGCGTACCTTTGCGCGCTTTTACACCGCGCACACGGGGACCACGCCCGCCCATGCGGTCGAGCGCATCCGCCTGGAGAAGGCCTGCCGCCTGATCGAGGCGCACCGGCACAGCAACAAGGCGGTTGCAGTGCAGTGCGGTTTCAATTCGGAAGAGGTGATGCGCAGGGCGTTCATGCGCCACCTGAATGTGTCGCCCAAGGGCTACCGCGAGCGGTTTGCGGCGGCTGACGCGTGATGGCCGCAAGGATGGGTAGTGCCCAGGCTGTAACCTGGCCTCACTCCCACCAGGTGATGACTGCCTTGGCGGCTGCCATGGACTTGTAGCGGGTTTCAGCACCGTGCTCATCCTTGACCACGACGGAGCCGTCCTGGTGCAGGCGGTACGACCACTCTGTGCCTGCCAGTTTGCCCTCTTCGACGACCGTCTCGCTCTGCAGGGCGGACTGGCGGGCAGCTTCCTCCTGCTGCCGGGCTTCATTCTGTTGTTGTGCCATGCGCTGGCTGTGTTCGGCCGCGATTCCTTTTTCAATGCCATCGACGTAGGCAATGGCATCCTCCACGGTGCCAAAGAGCTTTTCGTTGGCGACGAATTTATCGAGCGTGGTGTTCTTCTCGATGTTGTATTTCTTGACCAGGAACAGCTTGTAGGCGTCGTTGTCCACGGACATTTCGCCCATGAATCGATTGGTCGCCTGGGTGGGGGACGCTGCGGGCACGTCAGGCTGGTACCTGGACGAATCCAGCTTTAGCTCTGCAATGGCTGCGTTCACGCGTTCTGGCATGTCATTGAAGGTGTAGCCTTTTTCCAGCAGCTTCTTGGTGTAGAAGCCGTTGTAGATGAAGGCCCAGATGATGCACATCGGGAGCCAGCTCAAGCCTGCCGTCATGGCGGCGAAGATGACGGCAACGGCGAAATATCCGATGAACGTGAGGTAGTCCGCGCGAAACAAGGCGGGAAACGGGCCGAAGAAAAATGTGGTCCATGAAAACCCATGGAATCCCGTCTTGGTGATTCCGGTGGAGTTGTTGATCATCTTGACTGCCTCAGCCATTTTTCGCCTTTCAAATGGATATGGATTGCACTGCATACCGCACGGCCTTTACGGCCAGTGCGGCACCTCCCGCCAACTGCCTTGCCACCGTGCGTGCGATCCACGGAATGCGCAGTGCAGTGACAGGCAGGGCTACTCTTCATTCACCAGTCTACCTACATCTTGTAACGATGACGGTGGTCGTTGCGCACGAGGGGCTTCTGTGCCGCCATGGCAGGGAGGCCGCCACCCGCAGGGCCATGCAAAGGCACAAAAAAATGCCGCCTCTAGGGGCGGCTTGGGAGGGGCTTACCTTGGAGAAAAAGGGAAGATTCCGGTCCAGTGGTCAGGCAAAGGTATTGACCTGGGTGCCCAGCGAGCCCGACGTGGCCAGCGGCGGCTGGGGCAGGGCCTGCAGCAGCGTGGCGGCCGAGGTGGCCTGGATGTCCAGCGCCTTCTTCAGCACGGTGATGTTGATGGCGTCCGAAGTCTCGCGGCTGGCCAGGGCCGTGGCGGTGTTGACGATGCTGTTGGTGAGTGCGACATCCATGCGGGTTCTCCGAAACTTGTCTGTCTTATCGGCGTTCTGCGCCTGAAATGAAGGGCGTTTGCGCACTGTTACATCCTGGGGCGCCGCGCGGCCCCCTTCATTCCAGCGCGGCAACCCCGATGGGCGTGCAGGCCGCCAGGTCCGATGCGCTGGCGTCGGGCAGGTGGCGGGCGGCATTGCGCAAAGCCGTGCGCAGGCCTTCTTCCAGCACCGGGTGGTAGATGGGCATGCCCAGCAACTCGTGCACCGTGAGCTTTTGTTGCACGGCCAGCGCCAGCAGGTGGGCCAGGTGCTCGCCATCGGGGGCGCACATCTCGGCGCCCAGCAGCCGGGCACTGCCCTTGTCCACATACACGCACAGCCGCCCCTGGTTGCGCAGGGCGGCGCGGGCCCGGCCCTGGTTGTCGAAGTCCACGGCACCCACCACGGTGTGGGCCGGGTCCAGTTGGGAGAAGGGCACGCCGACCACCGCCACATTGGGGTCGCAGAACACGATGGCCAAGGGCGCACGGCGCACGAAGCGCGCAGGCTCGGCCGCCAGGGCATTCATGCCGGCGATATGGCCTTCGTCGGCGCCCTCGTGAAGCAGCGCGGCATCGTCGTTGGCATCGCCCGCCAGGAACACGCGCAGCTTGCCGATCTGCTGGGTCTGCCGGTCGACCTGGGGCATGCCTTTTTCATCCAGCGGTTCGCCCAGGGTCTCAAGCCCCAGTTGCTCGATGTTGGGGGTGCGGCCCATGGCTGCGATGACGTGGTCCACGACCACGCGGTTGGCTCCGCTGCTGACCTCGATGCCACCAGGCACCTCGCGCAGTTCGGCCTTGGCATGGGTGTGCAGCACCATTTCCTTCTTGAGCAGCGCTGCCAGTTCGGCGTTCAGGGTCGGGTCGCTCAGGCCGCCCAGCGTGTGGCCGCTGGTGAAGGCCGCCACTTCCAGGCCCAGGCGCGCCAGGGCCTGTGACAGCTCCACGCCGATGGCGCCCATGCCGATCACCGCCACGCGCGGGCCCAGGGTGGGCTGCTCGAACAGGGTATCGGTGGTCAGGATGCGGTCGCCGAAGGCCAGCCACTCCTCGGGCACCACGGGCCGCGAGCCGGTGGCGATGATGATGCTTTCGGCGTGGTAGCGCACGCCGCCCACGTCCACCGTGTGCGCGTCCAGCAGCACCGCGCGGCCCGATAGGCTGGCGCCGCCCAGGTCGTCGGTGGCCTGCATTGCGCCGGCCACGAAATCATCGCGCAGCGCCCGCACGCGCTGCAGCACGGCGGGGAGGTCGGCCGTAAGGCCATCTGCGCCCCGGATGCCGAATTCGCCGAAGGCATGGCGCCGGTGGAAGGCGTTGGCCGCCTCGATCAGGGTCTTGGACGGCATGCAGCCCACGCGGGCGCAGGTGGTGCCCCAGGGCCCGTCATTGACGATCAGGTAGCGCTCGGTGCGCTTGCGCACCTCGCGCAGGGCGGCCAGGCCGGCCGTGCCTGCGCCGATGATGATGGTGTCGAGCGGCTGGTCCATGGATCGCGTCTCCCAAGATTGCTTGTGCCGTAGTGTGCAGGGCAGGCGGTCGTGCACCTGTAGGCGTGTTGCCTGTCTTCTGGCGCAGCAGCTCAGGGGGCCGCGTCCATCCAGCCTACGCGCCCCTGGCCCTGGTCATTGATGCGCAGCACGAAGGCTTCGGCCTGCGCCTGCGGCAACCGCATCTGCAGGGTGACCAGCGAGCCGTGCTGCACGTCGATCAGCTCGGCACCGGCTGCCTCCACCTCCCGGCGCAGCAGGCCTTCCAGGGCATAGGGCACCATGCACTGCAGCGTGGCCATGCGCTGCAGGATCACCTTGGGCGCGGTGAGCAAGGCCTGGGCGATGGTGTCGGTGTAGGCGCGCACCAGCCCGCCCGCGCCCAGTTTCACCCCGCCGAAATAGCGCACCACGGTGGCCTGCACGCCCTCCAGGTCCTGGTGCCGCAGCACGTCGAGCATCGGCCGGCCAGCCGTGCCGCCCGGCTCGCCATCGTCCACGGCGGCCGATTGGCCGCCCGCAAGCAGCGCCCAGCAGACATGTGCGGCGCCGGGGTGCTGCTTCCACAGCGCGTCCACGGCGGCCTGCGCACTGGCGCGGTCGGCCATGGGCTGCACGCAGCCGATGAAGCGGCTCTTTTTGATGATGAGCTCGCTGTGGGCGGGGGCTGCAAGGGTCTGTGGCATGGGGCGCAGAGCATAAGGCACAGCGGATTGCACCTTTGCGCGTTGCCCACGCCGCTCGGCGGCAGGGCCTGTACGCAAGCATCCCCCAGATGGGGGTGGTGCAAATGCTTCACCTGCGGCGTTGGAGGTGGCAGTTATGTGACGCCTGTCACAGTCGGCCGCCCGCTGGTCGGGCTCGGGCCTGTAAGTGTGCGTTCTGTCACAAGCGCAGACGCGGTGCGTTCCTACACTTGACCCTATAGCCGATAACTATTCTCGGCAGACAACAAGTAAGCAAACGCACCCAAGGACCCGCCATGTTCGCACTGCCATTGACCGCATCCCTCCCCAGCGCGCTGGCCAGCCACGTGTTCGGCCGCTTCGCCGCATCGTCCACGCCACGCATGGCCGTACAGTCTCCTGCCGCTGCCGCCAGCGCCCTGCGGGCAGATGTGGCGACCGATTTCGAGGACGAGGAAGAGTTCGACCTGGCCCAGCGCGTGCGTGAAGTGGGTGAGTGGTAAGAGCTATCGGCGCATGGGGCAGCGGCTGCTCACGCGGCGGCGCTGTCGACCGAGCGTGACATGAGCACGCTGGTGTAGTTGGTGAGCGGCCTCCAGTCGCATTCGCCGACCACGCGGTAGCCCCAGGATTCGTACATCGCAATCAATGCATGGGCCGGTTGGGCCGTGTCCAGTGCCAGGGTGGCGGCCCCGGCACTGCGCGCCCTCTGCACCAGTTCCCCGTGCAGCAGTTTCCCCAGACCCAGGCCCTTGAACGGCGGCGCCACGCAGAACTGCGTGATGGACCATACCGTGCTGTCGCGGTACAGCGCCACCTTCGACTCCGGCTGCGGCGAGCGCAAAGTTGCCGTCGCCGCGTAGTCCCCATCTATTTCCATGACCAGTGCCAGGCCCGAGGCCAGGCGCTTGGCCGTGTCCTCCACCGTCTGGTGGGTGGCCCAATAGCGCAGGCCCTTGGCGGCGTGCGGTGCGTAGGCCGAATGGACGAGCGCCGTCAGCCGCTCCAGGTCGTCGTGCGGGGTGAGCAGGCGCAGGGTGGGTGTTGAAGAGGGGCTGGTTGTCACGGCGTCGGTCCGGGCAAGGGTCATAGCTTGAGCGACCAGGTTTCTCCCACCAATTGTTGCCCGAAGTCCTCGTAGGGCTCCGACTTGTCGAGGGTGAAACCCCGTTTGGCATAGATCGAACGTGCGGTAATGAGACAACTGTTGGTCCATAGCACCATTTTTTTGTAACCCTTGGCACGCGCAAAGGCGATGCATTCGTCGGTCAACCGCGCCCCCAGGCCCAGGCCGCGGGCCTTGGGCGAGAGGATCAGCATGCGCAGCTTGGCCGTGGTGGCCGACTTGCGCACCACGAAGACGGCGCCCACGCGCTCGCCGTCGAGCTCGGCGATCCAGCATTTTTCCCAGGCCGGCTGAAACTTGCGCACGAACTGCGCAGCAATGTCGGCCACCAGGGCCTCGAAACGCATGTCCCAGCCATATTCGCGGGCGTAGATCTCGCCATGCTGCTGCACCACCCAGCCCATGTCGCCCGGCGCCGGGTCGCGCAGCACGGCCACCTTGGCAGGCCCGCTGGCGGCTGCGGCGGGCTCCAGCAGCGCCTCGATGCGTTCCATGGCTTGCACCAGCTCCGTCTGGCGGGGGGCGGGCAGGGGGGCGAGCAGGGCGCCGGCCTCGTCGCGCGAGCGCTGTTGCAGGGGGGCAAAGGCGGCGTGCCCCGCAGGCGTCAGCGTGAGTTCGCTCTGGCGCGCGTCCCTGGCGCTTGGTGTCCGGCTGATCCAGCCCGCACCCTCGAAGCGCCGCAGGATGCGGCTCAGGTAGCCACCATCCAGCCCCAGCCCGCGCGCCAGTTCGCTGGCCACCAGGGCGTCGCGGTGGGCCAGTTCATAGAGCACGCGCACGTCGGTCAGCGACAGTTCGCTGCCCAGGTAGGGGTCGAGCACACCGATGCGGCGCGTGAAGAAGCGGTTGAAGCGGCGCACGGCCTTGACGGCGTCTGCAGGTGCTTTGGGGGCAATATTGCTCATGATTGATTGCCTTTGTCATGCAATTGATTGACTTTGGCAAGTGTATGCCATGGGGTCATGGCCTGTCGATACATAGGACAAACCGACGCAAGGCGACAAAATTGCCCCGCCACCGTAAAATCGCGGGTTATCCATAACGGCCTTGCACATTCGAGGTCTCGCACCCCCCACATGAACGCCCCCGTCGACGTCTCCTTTTTCGCGCGCGCAGCCAAGCCGCTGACCAGCTATCGCCCCTACTGGGCGAAGCGCTTCGGCACGGCCAAGTTCCTGCCGATGAGCCGCGCCGAGATGGAGCAACTGGGCTGGGATAGCTGCGACGTCATCCTGGTGACGGGCGATGCCTATGTGGACCACCCGAGCTTCGGCATGGCCGTGATCGGCCGCACGCTGGAGGCCCAGGGCTTTCGCGTGGGCATCATTGCCCAGCCCGACTGGCAGAGCGCAGAGCCCTTCAAGGCGCTGGGCAAGCCCAACCTGTTCTGGGGCGTGACCGCGGGCAACATGGATTCCATGATCAACCGCTACACGGCGGACCGCAAGATCCGCAGCGACGACGCCTACACCCCCGGCGACATCGGCGGCAAGCGCCCCGACCGTGCGGCCATCGTCTACAGCCAGCGCTGCCGCGAAGCCTACAAGGACGTGCCCATCATCCTGGGCGGCATCGAAGGCAGCCTGCGCCGCATTGCCCATTACGACTACTGGAGCGACAAGGTGCGCCGCTCGGTGGTGGTCGACGCCAAGTGCGACCTGCTGCTGTACGGCAATGCCGAGCGCGCCCTGGTCGAGGTGGCGCACCGCCTCGCGGCGCGCGAGCCCGTGGAGCAGATCACAGACGTGCGCGGCACGGCCTTCGTGCGCCGGCCCGACGACGAGACCGGCAAGGGCTGGTTCGAGATCGACTCCACCAGCGTGGACGAGCCGGGCCGGGTCGAGTCGCACATCAACCCCTACATGACGACCAGCGAGCAGGCCGCCTCCCAGGGCAGCACCTGCAGCAAGGAAGATGGCACGCTGGATGCAGAGGCCGGCGCCGCTGCTGCGGCCGAGCCCAACCCCGCCATCCGACCCATGCTGTTCGTGGCCAACCCGGCGCTCAAGGCCAAGCTCAAGGTGCCGCCGCGCGAGCGCAGCGTGATCCGCCTGCCCAGCTACGAGCAGGTCAAGAGCGACCCGGTGCTGTACGCCCACGCCAACCGCGTGCTGCACCTGGAGACCAACCCCGGCAATGCGCGGGCCCTGGTGCAGGCGCACGGCGAGGGCGTGACCGCCCGCGACGTGTGGATCAACCCGCCGCCGATCCCGCTGACCACGGCCGAGATGGACTATGTGTTTGACCTGACCTACGCGCGCGGCCCGCACCCGAGCTATGCCGACGAGAACGGCAGCCACGAGGGCACGACCAAGATCCCGGCGTGGGAGATGATCCGCTTTTCGGTCAACATCATGCGCGGCTGCTTTGGCGGCTGCACCTTCTGCTCGATCACCGAGCACGAGGGCCGCATCATCCAGAGCCGCTCCGAGGACTCCATCATCCAGGAGATCGAGGACATCCGCGACAAGGTGAGCGGCTTCACCGGCACCATCTCGGACCTGGGTGGCCCCACGGCCAACATGTACCGCCTGGGCTGCAAGAGCCCGGAGATCGAGGCCGCCTGCCGCAAGCCGAGCTGTGTGTACCCTGGCATCTGCTCCAACCTGGGCACCAACCACGATCCGCTGATCAAGATCTACCGCCGTGGCCGTGCGCTCAAGGGCATCAAGAAGATCCTGATCGGCTCGGGCCTGCGCTACGACCTGGCGGTCAAGAGCCCCGAGTACGTCAAGGAGCTGGTGCAGCACCACGTGGGTGGCTACCTCAAGATCGCGCCCGAGCACACCGAGCAGGGTCCTCTCACGAAGATGATGAAGCCGGGCATCGGCAGCTATGACAAGTTCAAGCAGATGTTCGAGAAGTTCAGCGAAGAGGCGGGCAAGAAGCAGTTCCTGATTCCGTACTTCATCGCGGCGCACCCGGGCACCAGCGACGAGGACATGATGAACCTCGCTATCTGGCTCAAGAAGAACGGCTTTCGCGCCGACCAGGTGCAGACCTTCTACCCGAGCCCCATGGCCACGGCCACGGCCATGTACCACAGCAACAAGAACCCGCTGCGCAAGATCACGCGCGACAGCGAGGGGGTGGACATCGTGCGCGGCGAAAAGCGCCGCCGCCTGCACAAGGCCTTTTTGCGCTACCACGACCCGAACAACTGGCCGTTGCTGCGCGACGCGCTCAAGGCCATGGGCCGCGCCGACCTGATCGGCAACGGCAAGCACCACCTGATCCCGACCTTCCAGCCGCTGACGGATGGGGGCTACCAGAGTGCACGGCGCAAGAACTCCACCCCGGGTGGAGCCAAGGCCGCCACGCCTGGCGTGGCATCCAAGCCCTCGCAGGGCGTGGCGCTCAAGTCCACGCAGCCGCAAAAGGGCCGCATGCTCACCCAGCACACCGGCCTGCCACCGCGCGTGACCGGCTCGGCCAAGCCCTCGGCTGGCCGCAAAGGTCGCTGACACGGGCTTTTTCGCCTGGCCCTCCCATGCCGCAGGACCGCATCCTCTACGCCGACACCGCTGCGTGGCGGGTGGAGCGGGTGGTCAAACCGGCGGGCGCGGCCTCTGCCGGCAACCCTGTCTACCAGGTGGCCACGCCGCGCTGGGTCTTCCCGGTGTGCGGCGTGTCCGAGTTCCATGTGCAGGGGCGGCAGGTGCTGCTCGACGGGCTGACCGTGGTGGCCCTGCCCACCGGGCTGCCCTACCAGGTCCATGAATGGCAGGCCGCGCCGCGCAGCCACATGGTGGTCAGCATGCAGCCGGGCTGCGCATCGGCCGGCAGTCCAGAGAGTGCACTTGCATGGACGCTGCCACCCCGTGCCCTGTGGCAGCTGCGCCTGCATTGGCGTGCGCTGGCGCAAGGGCGAGAGCAGGCCACCGGGCCCGTGCTTGGGCAAGGGATGTTGTGCGACAGCGGCATGGCCCATGCGGCCGTGGCGCGCGCACGGCGCTTCATGGCCACGCGCACAGTGGCGGCAGACGGCCAGGCCTGGTCGCTGCACGACGTGGCCGATGCGGCTTGCTGTTCTTACTTCCATCTCGCTCGCCTGTTCCGCGCCCACACCGGCCTGGGCTTGCATGCCTACCGCGAGCAGTTGCGGCTGGCCGCGGCGCTGCAGCGCCTGGACGAGGGTGAGGGCGACCTGGCGGCCCTGGCGCATGACCTGGGCTACAGCAGCCAGAGCCACCTGGGCACCGCGTTCCGCCGCGCAGTCGGCGTGACGCCAGCGCAGGCCCGGCAGGCACTGCAGGGCTGATCTCCGCAGGATTCTGATATCCGCACCGGGGGTGCTGCGCCCAGACTGCAGGCATGCCTGTCTTCGCATCCTCGTTTCGCCGCCTGTGTTCCTCGATTCCATCGCCGTGGGTCGGCTGGCTGGCGGCTTTGGCCGCTGCGCTCATCGGCAGCGGCTGGCAGCTTGCCTCGCGCCATGGCGTCACCACCACGTTGGGGCCGACCGAGCTGGCCGTGCTGCGCTATGCCATCCCTGCGCTGGTTTTGGCACCGCTGTGGCTGCGGCGCAGCGGGTGGCCGGCAGGCCTGTCGTACAGACGCTGTGCGCTGCTGGTGCTGTGCGGGGGCCTGCCGTTCGGGCTGGTGGTGCTGGCCGGCGCGCAGTGGGCGCCTGCGGCGCACATGGGCATCTTCGTGGCAGGCAGCCTGCCGGTGTTCACCGCGCTGGGCGGCTGGCTGGTGTCCGGGGAGCGGCCTGCGCCTTCGCGCCTGCTGGGCCTGGCGTTGATCGTGGTGGGCATGGCGGTGTTCGGCGCGGCCGGCTGGCGAACGGTGGAGGGGACCTG
The DNA here is from genome assembly GCF_030704685.1 of Acidovorax sp. A1169. Lineage (GTDB taxonomy): Bacteria > Pseudomonadota > Gammaproteobacteria > Burkholderiales > Burkholderiaceae_C > Acidovorax. The sequence continues at coordinate 188,325 of NZ_JAUZDX010000003.1, read as the reverse complement.
GCGCGGCGATCTGTTGTTCCTGCTGGCGGCGCTGCTGTGGTCGGTGTACACGCTGGCGTTTCGCAGCAGCGGCCTCACGCCTTGGCAGGGCGCTGCCGTCGTGAACCTGGGTTCGGCCTTGCTGTTGCTGCCTTTGCTGCTCGTGGCGGGTGCGCCGCGCCTGCTCTCGGCACCCTGGAGCGATGTGGCCTGGCAGGCGCTGGGGCAGGGCGTGGCGGCCGGGCTGCTGGGCCTGGTGGTCTACAGCGTGGCGATTGCACGGCTGGGCCCTGCGCGGGCGGCTCTGTCGGCGGCGCTGGTGCCTTTGCTCACGGCGGCGGGCGGGGCCTGGCTGCTGGGCGAGCCGCTCTCGGGGGCCTTGCTGGCCGCCGTGCTGCTGGTGGTGCCTGGCCTGGCGCTGGGCAGCGGGGCCCTGGCTCATGCACCCCGCAGGCAGTCGGCCAGCGGGATGGGGCGCGAGAGCACATAGCCCTGCGCATGGTCCACACCGATGGAGCGCAGCGCATCGACGATGGCCGTGGACTCGGCAAACTCGGCGATGGTCTCCTTGCCCATGACATGGCCGATGTGGTTGATCATCTCCACCATGGCGCGGTTGGTCGGGTCGTCCAGCATGTCGCGCACGAAGCTGCCGTCGATCTTGAGGTAGTCCACCGGCAGGTGCTTGAGGTAGGTGAAGGAGGACATGCCCACGCCGAAATCATCGAGAGCAAAGCGGCAGCCCAGTTGCTGCAGGTCCTTCATCAGCCGCACCGCGCTGGGCAGGTGGGAAATGGCGCTGGTCTCGGTGATCTCGAAGCACAGCCGATGCGCATCCACCCCCGACTGCTCGATTTCGCTGCGGATGTACTTGAGCAGGCTCTCGTCGCCCAGGGTGGTGCCCGAGAGGTTGATGGCGCAGGTGTGCACGGCCGGGCGGGCGCCTGCAGCCTGGTGCTGCGCCAGAGCGTCCAGCGTGTGTCGCACGACCCAGCGGTCGATGGCGGGCATCATGCCGTAGTGCTCGGCAGCGGGGATGAAGCAGCCTGGGGCGATGAGTTCCTCCGTGTTGTCTTCGGCAAGGCGCAGCAGCACCTCCAGGTGCAGGCCCGATCCAGCGGAACTGCCCTGCAGCGCGGTGATGGTCTGCGCATGCAGCCGGAAGCGGTCGTGCTCCAGCGCCAGGCGCAGGCGCCGCACCCAGTTCATGTCGCCTTCGCGGCGGCTCATCTCGATGTCTTGCGTCTGGTAGATGAAGACCTGGTTGCGCCCGCCCTCCTTGGCGCGGTAGCAGGCCATGTCGGCCACGCGCATGGCTTCCTGGATGGTGCTGAGCGCGGGGATCAGCTGCACCATGCCGATGCTCAGGCCGGTGGAGAGTTGCCGCCCCTCCCACAGCACGCGCAGTTCGTGCCCGGCCTGGCGCAGTTGCTCTGCAATGCGTGCCGACGGGCCGGGCGGGCAGTCCTTGAGCAGGATGCCGAACTCGTCCCCGCCCAGGCGCGCCAGCGTGTCGCCCTCGCGCAGGTGGCTTTGCAGCATGCGGCAGACCTCGCGCAGCATCTCGTCGCCGGCCTGGTGGCCGCAGGTGTCGTTGATGAGCTTGAACTGGTCCAGGTCGACGTAGAGCAGGGCGCCTTCGCGCCCCATGGCACGCGGCTGGGCCAGCAGGGCCTCCAGCCGGCGCTCGAACTCGCGCCGGTTCACCAGGCCCGTGAGCGCATCGTGGCTGGCCTGCCAGGACAGCTGCTCCACATAGTGCTGTTCGCGCGTCACGTCGTGCAGCACCAGCACCACCCCCCGGGGGAGGGACTGGTGGTGGATGGGCGAGCCCACCAGCTTGATGGGCACCAGGCTCTGGTCGGGCCGCACCACGGTCGGCGTGAATCCATCGCGGTGCGTGGGCCCGCCGCGCAGCACCCGCTCCACCAGTTGGTCGGCGCCCAGGGGGCCTGTGCCGTCATTGAGCTGCAGCACCTGGGCCAGGGGGCGCCCGGTGGCCTCCTGGGCTGGCATGCCCACCAGGACCTCGGCGGCGGGATTGAGGTACAGCACCTTGCCATGCAGATCGGTGGTCACCACGGCATCGCCAATGGCCGCCAGCGTGACATGCGCCTGCTCGCGCTCTGCGTCGAGCGCCAGCTCCGCACGCTGTCGCTGGGCCAGCAGCGCCCGGGTGTGCCAGGTGGTCAGCAGGATCAGCACGGCGGCCATGCCCATGTTGGCCCAGAGCAGCCATTGCACTATGCGCCGGGAGCTGTCTCCGAGCGAAGCGCTGAAGGCCCGGGCGGCCGGCGTGGCGCCTGCGTTGATGGCTCGGATGCTGGCCTGCCAGCCTCGGCGCGTGGCAGCGTCCACCAGCCCTGCGGCATGGCCCTGCCGAATCTCTTCGGCCAGCAGTTGCAGGCTGGCAATGTGCTGGTCTCCAACCAGCCAGTGGGTCAGCGGCTGCTGCATGATCTCGAAGTGGTGGAACCAGCGCAGCAGCCAGATCAGGCTGTCGATGTCATCGGGGTGGTTCTCGCCGCGGGCAAATCCCTCGCGCGCAGCCTTCAAATCGATGGGGTCCGACTCCACCAGGGCCAGCCGGGCCGCCTTGTCGCCCAGGGGGGCTTCGACGGCCTTGCGGTACTGCGCATAGGCGTCGGGGGAGCCGGTGGCGGCATAGCGGTCCAGGTAATAGATGGCGTCCTTCTGCCCCTTGGTCCACAGGCTCTCGCCGGCCACGAAGGCACGCACGGCCGACAGCACATACAGGCTGCCCGACGCACAGGCCGCCAGCAAAAGCACCATCAACAGGAAGGGCCAGGTGACCCGCAGCGTGGAGCGCAGCGGTCCCGGGCCTGATGGCTCGCGCGCGTCGGTCATGCACGGCGGCTGCTGTTGCGCTTCAGGGCCCTGCGGCCCGGTGCGCCTGGAGCGGGCTTGTGTGGCTGAACAATCCCATACCGGTTCCTCCCATGCGGTGGGCCACGTCTGCTCCCCAGACCACCGAGCCGGTGGGTGAGCGAGCGTGCGAGTCTTGGCCGTGCAAGACCACTATATCGGCATCGCGGCGGCTTGGCAGCAAATCCTTGGCTGCGGGTGTTGCGGCGGCAGACGTAGAAAACCCGCGTTCGTTGCGGAACGCGGGTTCTTCATGGGGCCGCCGACCCACTGCCGAGGGGCTGTCGGGGCGTGCTCAGTTGGTCGCGGCGTGCGTGCCGACCACCACGGACTGGGTCTTGTCGTCCGGCACCGGCGGGGTCACGAGGTCTTCGATGATGAAGGTGCGGTAGTAGAAGGCCGTGGCAGCGCCCTCGGGAGCGATGGCCGAGACCACCGTATCGGGTTCGTCCTTGCTGTCCATCTGGATCAGCAGGCCATGGTGGCCGGTACTGGCCAGGTCGGCAATGCGGCGCACCATGTCGCCTTCGGCGCCTACGGAGGGCAGGGGCGCATCCGCCGTACCGAGCGTGCGCACGATGTCGGCCATGATGACCTCTGGGCTGGCATAGGCCAGTTCACCCTTGTGGCCTGCGGCCTCCAGGGCCGTCGCCGCCTGGCGCACGCAGTCCTCGTCAGGGAACAGGGCGAACACATGCCCGGTGGGATAGAACACGCCGCCCATATTGGTCATGGTGGAGTCAAGAATCATTGGCTTCATGGCCGTCTCCTTTGGAGGGGTGGATAACTTTCTCCATTGAAGCCGCTGGCGATGTCGCTGTGTGTAGTCCCAGGGACAATTTACCTGTCATCACACATTGGGGCTGATCCAGCGCATCACCCATGCGGCAAGGCCTGCGCAGTTCAGAATCACCGTTGCCCAGTACGTTGCCCGAAACCGGGTCTTGCTCGATTTGTGACGCAGCATCTGCTGGGCGAACCAGGCGCCGGGCCAGCCGCCGACAAGTGCAAGGAGGTGCAGGTTGTTTTCTGGCACGCGCCACTGGCCGCTTTGCGCAGCGCTCTTGTCGAGGTAATAGACGATAAAGGTCAGCAGATTCAACGCCGCAGCGCCGCCCAGCAGCCACACCGGCAATCGGTGGTTCCATGCGCCAAAGGCCAGCATGCCCATCCAAAGCACCATCAGCAGAAAGGCCAGTCCCTGGAATGCCGGTGATCTGCCGGATCGGGCAGCGCTCGATGGCTGTTGCCGCCGGGGTGCGCGCGCTTGACCCTTGCTTTCGCCGGTTGTGCGTGTAGCGCCCGCGCTGTGGGCGCTGCCTGCCTGCGGGCGCGGAGGGGTGTTCTTGCCTGTGGGTGCGCCCACCGGCTGCACCGCCATCGCCCGTGGACCTTTGCCGGCCACATGGATCTCCTCGTAGTACACCGGCTGGCCTTCGCGTGGCACGCCGCCGCCGCGGAAGTCCCGCACATGGAAGAACACGTCCGCATCGGTGTCCGGGCTGCGGATGAAGCCAAAGGCGCGTTCGGCATTCCAGCGCACCACCGTTCCCTGCTTTTGCATCGTTGGTATCCGTCAGGCCAGGGTGTGAAGGGGGATGTCCTGGGCCAGCGCCAGTGCATCGAGCTGCGCGCGGGTCTGCGTGCGCAGGAAGCCTGCCACTGCCTCGTGCGTGGCGGGGGCGCGCAGCACCTGGGCGTCGCCCGTGGCGGGCAGACCCGCCGCAGCGCACAGGCTGGCAGCGAAGTGGGGCTCCAGCGCGGCCACGGCCACGCGGCCGTCGGCGCAGGGGTAGATGCGGTAGCCGGCGTGGTTGCCGCCCACGTCGCCACCGGGTGTGGTCAGGCCCCAGTCGCGCGGCTGGGCCAGCCAGGCTGCGGCATCCGCCAGGGCGACCTCGATGCACACGCCGGCGCCGGTGTGGGCGCGCTCCAGCAGGGCCTGCAGCACGGCCTCGCTGGCCATCAGCGATCCGCCCATGTCCGCGTACAGGGTGGGCGGCATCTCGGTGCCGGTGACCAGGCCGGCATCGGCCAGGTAGGTGAGGTCGTGACCCGGCTCCTCGGCGCGCCCGGCGGCGGCACCGACAATGCGCACCAGCGACAGGCGCGGGTACTTCGCCTGCAGGGCGACCCAACCCAGGCCCAGCTTGGCCAGGGCCGAGGGGCGAAACGAGGTGATCAGCACATCGGTGCGCGCCAGTTCCTCGTGCAGCGTGGCCTGACCCTCGGCGGTCTTGAGGTGGGCGTGCAGCACCCGCACGCCCTGGTGCAGCGTGGCATAGGCCGCCGGGCTATAGATGCCCATGGGGTCGGCGCTCGGGTAGCCGGCCACCGGCGGCGGTTCGAGCTTGGTGCATTCGGCGCCCATGCGCGCGCAGCGCATCAGCGCGGCGGGGCCGGGCAGGTTCAGGGCAAGGCTCAGGACGCGGGTGTTGCGCAGGGGTTGGGGCAGGGTGGTGGTGGTCATGTCTCTTTATGGGAATGGAAGGGCAACGCACAGGCACTTGATGGCAGGAACTTTGGCCAGGCCGAGCGCTCACTCCCTGCGTTATACAAAATTTGTTACCTTCTCCCATTCATGCACCGCAGAACCTCTTTGGCCGCCCTCGCAGGGTTGGCTGCTTTTCCGGGAGTTACCGTGACCTCGCTCAGCAGTGCCGCCGCCTTGCCCGCGTTGCAAGCCCTCAAGCCGTCGCCGCGCATGCCGGTGCTGTTCGTGGGGCACGGCAGCCCCATGAATGCCATCGAGGACAACGCCTGGCGCCGCACCTGGGAGGCGCTGGGCACCGAATTGATGGCCCGCGCGGTGCAGCCCCAGCTCATTGTGTGCATCTCCGCCCATTGGCTCACGCAGGGTGGCTGGCAGCTCACGGGCATGGCCAACCCCAAGACCATCCACGACTTCGGCGGTTTTCCGCAGGCGCTGTTCGACCAACAGTACCCCGCGCCCGGTGCACCCGCCGTGGCGCGCAGCCTGGCCAGGGAGCTGAAATCACCGGCCACCGGCGCGGCGCTGGGGGTGGACGAGGGCGAATGGGGTCTGGACCACGGCACCTGGTCGGTGCTCAAGCCCATGTTCCCCAAGGCGCAGATCCCCGTGCTGCAGCTGAGCATGGACTACAGCCGTGCCCCGGCCGAGCACTATGCTTTGGGTCGGCAACTGGCGGTGCTGCGCGAACGCGGCGTGCTCATCGTGGGCAGCGGCAATGTGGTGCACAACCTGCGCGTGACGCGCCGCGGCACGGCGGCCAACGAGGCCTACGACTGGGCGCAGGAGTTCGATGGGGTGGTGCAGGACCAGATCAAGAAGGGCCAGCTCGATGCGCTGGCGGACTTTCTGAAGCTCGGCGCTGTGGCCAAGCAGGCCCATCCCACGCACGAGCACTATCTGCCTCTGCTGTATGCGGCGGGTGCGGTGAAGTCGACCGAAATGCCGCGTTTCTTCAACACGGGATTCCAGTCGGCTTCTATATCGATGCGCTCGGTGCTGTGGGGGTGAATTCGCGCTCGATGCACAGCCATGGCCAGCGCTGCTGGTAGCTGGCCGCCTTGGCATCGAACAAGGGCAGGTGCGGGCAGGCATGGTTGGGCCGCAGGATGCCGGCATACAGCTCATCGAGTCCGTAAGGCGCATGCAGTACCGGGCCTGAATGCGTCGGTTGCAATCCCACGCAGGTGCAGGGCACGAGAAAGCGGCCAATGCCCTCGCGCGCCGAGGTGAGGGCGGTGTAGGGGTAGCCGAACCATTCTTCGTACCACAGGTGCACACGCGCCTGGTTCTTGGCTTCCACGGTGATGGGCAGGTCGGCGAACAGGGCTGCGGCACGCATCTGCACGGCCTCTTCGGCGGCGGCCGACAGGTCGCCCGCGTCGAAGTAGAACAGGTCGTAGTCCTTGATGCGCGCATCGGGCGCGTGCCCCGCGTGCAGGTTCCACACCGTCTGGAACAGGCAGCCTGCGACCAGCCAGGCATCTGGCAGGCCCAGTAGCGGCAAACGCCCCAGAATGGCCGCGTTGTGCGGGTTCTGGAGCGCCTGGCTCACGAAGCGGCGCCGCAGCGCCGCTTCATCGTTCCAATCAGACGACCTTTGCAATGGATTGGCAGACGTAGTCGATGTTCTTGCTGTTCAGGGCAGCAACGCACATGCGGCCGGTGTCGGTGCCGTACACGCCGAACTCGCTGCGCAGGCGCACCATCTGGTCCTTGGAGAGGCCCGAGTAGCTGAACATGCCGATCTGGGTGGTGATGAAGGACATGTCCTGCTTCACGCCGGCGGCCTTCAGGCCGTCGACCAGCTTCTGGCGCATGGCCTTGATGCGCACGCGCATTTCGGCCAGTTCCTTCTCCCACAGGGCGCGCAGCTCGGGGTTGTCCAGCACGGCGGCCACCACGGCGCCGCCGTGGATGGGTGGGTTGGAGTAGTTGGTGCGGATCACGATCTTCAGCTGGCTCAGCACGCGGCTGGCTTCTTCCTTGTCGGCGCACAGCACCGACAGGCCGCCCACGCGCTCGCCGTACAGGCTGAAGCTCTTGCTGAACGAGGTGGAGACGAAGAAGTTCAGGCCGGCCGCCACGAACTTGCCGATCACGGCGCCGTCTTCGGCGATGCCATGGCCAAAGCCCTGGTAGGCCATGTCCAGGAAGGGGGTGAGGTTTTTCGCCTTGACGGCGGCGATCACTTGGTCCCATTGGTCGGAGGTGATGTCGTAGCCAGTGGGGTTGTGGCAGCAGGCATGCAGCACGACGATGGTGCCGGCCACCGCCGCATTCAGGCTGGCCAGGAAGCCCTCGAAGTTCACGCCGCGCTTTTCGGCGTCGTAGTAGGCGTAGCTGTCGACCTCGAAGCCGGCGTTGGTGAACAGCGCGCGGTGGTTTTCCCAGCTCGGGTCGGAGATCAGCACCTTGGCGTTCGGGCTGACCTTCTTGAGGAAGTCAGCGCCGATCTTCAGGCCGCCGGTGCCGCCGATGGCCTGCACGGTGGCCACGCGGCCGGAGGTCACGGGCTCGCTGTCCGCGCCGAAGACCAGGCCCTTGACGGCATTGTCATAGGCCACGATGCCGTCGATGGGCAGGTAGCCGCGGGCCGTGGGGGTCGACATCATGGTCTTTTCAGCGGCCTGCACGCATTGCAGCAGGGGCAGCTTGCCGTTGTCGTCGAAATACACGCCCACACCCAGATTGACCTTGTTGGGGTTGGTGTCAGCAGCAAATTGCTCGTTGAGGCCCAGGATGGGGTCGCGGGGTGCCATTTCGACGGCGGTGAACAGAGACATGAAAATCCTTGAAAGGTTGTCAGTAGCGAAGAATCCGGGCGTGGTGTAACGTGCCAGGTTCCGCCGATTTTAACGGCCTGACCACCCCAACCGTTGACGCACCCTATGCTGGAAATCTCAGAAGTCATACCGGATCAGCAAGACGGCGAGTTCGTGCGCTTCCCCGATTCGCCGTTCGAGCTGTTCCAACCGTACCCTCCTGCGGGCGACCAGCCCGAGGCCATCGCCAAGCTTGTGGAGGGGCTGAACGACGGCGAGACCTTCCAGACCCTGCTCGGGGTGACGGGCTCGGGCAAGACCTTCACCATGGCCAACGTGATCGCCCGTATGGGCCGCCCGGCTATCGTGTTCGCGCCCAACAAGACCCTGGCGGCGCAGCTGTACAGCGAGTTCCGCGAGTTCTTTCCGAAGAACGCCGTGGAGTACTTCGTGAGCTACTACGATTACTACCAGCCCGAGGCCTATGTGCCCCAGCGCGACCTGTTCATCGAGAAGGACAGCGCGATCAACGAGCACATCGAGCAGATGCGCCTGTCGTGCACCAAGAGCCTGATGGAGCGCACCGACGTGGTCATCGTGGCCACCGTGTCGGCCATCTACGGCATCGGCGAGCCCGAGAGCTACCACCGCATGGTGATGACCTTGCGTACCGGCGACAAGCTGGGCCAGCGCGACGTGATCGCCCAGCTCATCCGCATGCAGTACCAGCGCAACGAGGCTGATTTCTCGCGCGGCAAGTTCCGCGTGCGCGGCGACACCATCGACGTCTTCCCGGCCGAGCACTCGGAGCTGGCCATCCGCATCGAGCTGTTCGACGACGAGATCGAGAGCCTGCAGCTGTTCGACCCGCTCACCGGCCGCGTCAAGCAGAAGATCCCGCGCTTCACCGTCTACCCCAGCAGCCACTACGTGACGCCGCGCGACAAGGTGCTGGCCGCCGTGGAGACCATCAAGATCGAGCTGGCCGAGCGCCTGAAGCAACTGCTTGCCGACGGCAAGCTGGTGGAGGCCCAGCGCCTGGAGCAGCGCACCCGCTTCGACCTGGAGATGCTCAGCGAAGTAGGGCACTGCAAGGGCATCGAGAACTACACGCGCCACCTTTCGGGTGCCGCGCCGGGTGACCCGCCGAGCACGCTGACCGACTACATGCCCAAGAACGCGCTGATGTTCCTGGACGAGAGCCACCAGATGATCGGCCAGCTCAACGCCATGTACAGCGGCGACCGATCGCGCAAGACCACGCTGGTGGAGTATGGCTTTCGCCTGCCGTCGGCGCTGGACAACCGGCCGCTGAAGTTCGAGGAGTTCGAGCAGCGCATGCGCCAGGTGGTGTTTGTCTCGGCCACGCCGGCCGACTACGAAAAGACCCATTCCGGCCAGGTGGTGGACCAGGTGGTGCGCCCCACGGGCCTGGTGGACCCCATCGTGGAGGTGCGCCCCGCCACCCACCAGGTGGATGATGTGCTGCAGGAGATCCGCATCCGCGCCGAGAAGCGCGAGCGCGTGCTCATCACCACGCTGACCAAGCGCATGGCCGAGCAGCTCACCGACTACCTCACCGACAACGGCGTGAAGGTGCGCTACCTGCACAGCGACGTGGACACGGTGGAGCGCGTGGAGATCATCCGCGACCTGCGCCTGGGCGCCTTCGACGTGCTGGTGGGCATCAACCTGCTGCGCGAAGGGCTCGACATCCCCGAGGTGTCGCTGGTGGCCATCCTCGACGCGGACAAGGAAGGCTTTCTGCGTGCCGAGCGCAGCCTGATCCAGACCATAGGCCGCGCGGCGCGCAATCTTAACGGCCGCGCCATCCTGTATGCCGACCGCATTACCGACTCCATGAAAAAAGCCATGGGCGAGACGGAACGCCGGCGCATCAAACAGATCGCACACAACGAGGCCCACGGAATCACGCCGCGCAGCATTGTCAAGAGGGTAAGAGACCTGATTGACGGCGTCTACAGCGAGAAAGCGGGCAAGGATGCCGAGCGCCTGGAGCAGGAAACGCTGCAGCGCGCCAAGGTGGAGGACATGTCCGAGAAGGACGTTGCGCGCGAGATCAAGCGGCTGGAGAAGGCCATGCTCGACCATGCGCGCAACCTCGAGTTCGAGCAGGCGGCCCGCGTGCGGGACCAGCTCACGCGCCTCAAGGACCAGGCTTTCGGTGCGCATGGCAATGATTCCGTGGCCTTGTGAAAGCGAGTTTGCACCCCGACATGAGGGCGGGGAAGTGCATTCCTGGCGAATTGGGCGGTCAGTAAAAACGCGTATGGGGAAATAGTGACCCGCTGGTTTCTTATCCCGACTGATTCGATAGGGATTTGTGCTATACTCCTACAAACTACTCAAGAACAAAGCCCAGCGATGAAGGGCTCCGCAGCGGACAACGGTGCGGAGTAAGGGGCGGAGACGGTGTCGTTGCTGGCCAACAGTCAGCAGTCGGCAGTTTCTACAACGAACAAGCCTTAGCACAAGGAGCTTGCGATGCGTCTCACTACCAAAGGCCGTTTTGCGGTCACCGCCATGATCGACCTGGCCCTGCGCCAGAACAACGGACCCGTCACCCTGGCTGCCATCAGCCAGCGCCAGCAGATTTCGCTGTCCTACCTGGAACAGCTGTTCGGCAAGCTGCGCCGCCATGAACTGGTGGAATCCACCCGTGGCCCCGGCGGCGGCTACACCCTGGCCCGCAAGGCGGGCGACATCACGGTGGCTGACATCATCGTATCCGTGGACGAACCCATTGACGCCACCCAGTGCGGCGGCAAGGAAAACTGCCTGGGCGAAGCCGGCCGTTGCATGACGCACGAGCTGTGGGCCTCGCTGAACCAGCGCATGGTCGAGTTCCTCGACTCCGTCACGCTGCAAAAGCTGGTGGAAGAGCAACTGGCCAAGGGTGTGCAGATCGAAGATAAGCCGATCGTGCGCCGCGCCATCTCGACCACCCCTGTGGTCAAGCCGATCCGTGTGAATGCCCCGAATTCGGTGTTCGCACTCGGCAACGTGTTCGCCAAGTCCTGACCTCCAGGTCGACCATGCCGGCCCTGGGGTCGGCACCGCCCTGAACGTTTTTTACTGTACTGCCCCTTGTTGTTTGCAAGCCAGCAACCTTCCTGAGCCAGCCACGCCATGACTCCACACTTTCCCATCTATCTCGACTACGGCGCAACCACGCCGGTGGACCCCCGCGTGGTGGACGCCATGATCCCCTGGTTGCGCGAGCACTTCGGCAACCCGGCATCGCGCAGCCATGCCTGGGGCTGGGAAGCGGAAGAGGCGGTGGAAAAGGCGCGTGTGCAGGTGGCCGAGCTGATCAACGCCGACCCGCGCGAGATCGTCTGGACCAGTGGCGCCACGGAATCGATCAACCTGGCCCTGAAGGGCGCGGCCCAGTTCTACAAGGGCAAGGGCAAGCACCTGATCACGCTCAAGACCGAGCACAAGGCCGTGCTGGACACCGTGCGCGAGCTCGAACGCCAGGGCTTTGAAGCCACCTACCTTGACGTCAAGGAAGACGGCCTGGTGGACCTGGAGGCCCTGAAGGCTGCCATCCGCCCCGACACGGTGCTCGTGAGCATTCTGTTCGTGAACAACGAGATCGGTGTGATCCAGGACATCCCGGCCATCGGCGCACTGTGCCGCGAAAAGGGCGTGCTGCTGCACGTCGATGCCGCGCAGGCCACGGGCCGCGTCGAAATCGACATGAACACCCTGCCCATCGACCTGATGAGCATGACCGCGCACAAGACCTACGGCCCCAAGGGCGTGGGCGCCCTGTATGTGCGCCGCAAGCCCCGCGTGCGCCTGGAAGCGCAGATGCACGGTGGCGGCCATGAGCGCGGCATGCGCTCGGGCACCTTGCCCACGCACCAGATCGTGGGCATGGGCGAGGCCTTCCGCATCGCCCGTGAAGAAATGGCCGAGTCCAATGCCAAGGCGCTTGCTCTGCAGCAGCGCCTGCTCAATGGCTTGAAGGACATCGAACAGGTGTTCATCAACGGCAGCATGGAGCGCCGCGTGCCGCAGAACCTGAACATGAGCTTCAACTTCGTCGAAGGCGAATCGCTCATCATGGGCATCAAGGGCCTGGCCGTGTCGTCGGGCTCCGCCTGCACCTCCGCCAGCCTGGAGCCCAGCTACGTGCTGCGTGCCCTGGGCCGCAGCGACGAGCTGGCCCACAGCAGCCTGCGCATGACCATCGGTCGTTTCACGACCGAGGAAGAGATCGACTACGCCATTGGCACCATCCGCGAGAACGTCGCCCGCCTGCGCGAGCTGAGCCCGCTGTGGGAGATGTACCAGGACGGCATCGACATCAGCACCATCCAGTGGGCTGCGCACTGACCGAATTGCATTTGACGAATTGAAGAGGTACACATCATGGCTTATTCAGACAAAGTAGTTGACCATTACGAGAACCCCCGCAACGTGGGCTCGTTCGACAAGGGTGACGATTCGGTGGGCACCGGCATGGTGGGCGCGCCCGCCTGCGGCGACGTGATGAAGCTGCAGATCAAGGTGAACCCTGAAACCGGCGTGATCGAAGACGCACGCTTCAAGACCTATGGCTGCGGCTCGGCCATTGCCTCGTCCTCGCTGGTGACCGAGTGGGTCAAGGGCAAGACGCTGGACGAAGCGGCTGCCCTCAAGAACAGCGTGATCGCCGAAGAGCTGGCCCTGCCGCCCGTCAAGATCCACTGCTCCATCCTCGCGGAAGACGCCATCAAGGCCGCAGTGCTCGACTACAAGACCAAGCACGCTGCCGCAGTGGCGGCCTGATCGACCATGGCCATCACGCTGACCGAAGCCGCTGCGCGGCACGTGACCCGCTACCTGTCCCGCCGGGGCAAGGGGCTGGGCGTGCGCTTGGGCGTCAAGACCACGGGCTGCTCGGGCCTGGCCTACCAGCTCGAGTACGTGGACGACAGCGCGCCTGAAGACGTGGTGTTCGAGAACCACGGCGTGAAGTTGCTGATCGACCCCAAGAGCCTGGCCTATATCGACGGCACCGAGCTCGACTTCGTGCGCGAGGGCCTGAACGAAGGCTTCAAGTTCAACAACCCCAACGAGCGCGACCGCTGCGGTTGCGGCGAGAGCTTCCGCGTCTAGTCGCTTGCTGTGCCGGCCCTGGTGCCGGCGCCGACTGCCCAGCCAAACCGCCATCGCACCTCTGTGCTGGCGGTTTTTTCTTGACCCTGTCCCCTCCATGAACCTGCAATCCGACGATTTTGAGCTGTTCGGCCTGGCGCAGCGCTTTGCGCAGGAGCGCAGCGCCATCGATGCGCGCTGGAAGGAGCTGCAGCGCGAAGCCCACCCCGACAAGTTCGCCGCCCAGGGCGCTGCGGCTCAGCGCGTGGCCATGCAGTGGTCGGTGCGCATCAATGAGGCCTATCAGCGCCTGAAGGACCCGCTGCGCCGCGCCGCCTACCTGTGCGAGCTGCGCGATGCGCCGATCCGCGCCGAGGACAATACGGCCATGCCGGCGGCCTTTCTGATGCAGCAGATGGAATGGCGCGAAGCGCTCGAAGACGCAGAGGGTGAGGCCGCCCTGGATGCCCTGGACGACGAGGTGCAGCAGGCGCGGCGCGCGGCGCTGGCCCGCTGCGGCCAGTTGCTGGACGACGAGGGCGATGCCGCCGGTGCGGCGCGCGAGGTCAGAGCCCTCATGTTCATTGCGCGATTTGCCGACGACATCGAACGCCGCCGGGATCAACTGGGACAATAGGGGCTAGCGGGGCTTGCCCCCTTTCCTGCGAACCGCCCGGCGTGCTCGCAGACAACGTAGAACACGACGACAAGAATCACTCCATGGCGCTTTTGCAGATCTCTGAACCCGGCCAGTCCCCCGACCCGCACCAGCGGCGCATTGCCGTGGGCATCGACCTGGGTACCACGCATTCCCTGGTGGCGGCCGTGCGCAACGGCGTGGCCGAATGCCTGCCTGACGGCCAGGGCCGGGTGCTCCTGCCCTCGGTGGTGCGCTACCTGGAGGCGGGTGGCCGCCAGATCGGGCACGACGCCGTGGCCGCGCAGGTGGAGGACCCGCGCAACACCATTGCCTCGGTCAAGCGCTTCATGGGCCGAGGGTTGGCGGACGTGGCCGATGCGGCCAAGCTGCCCTACGACTTCGTGCCCCCGGCCGACAGCTCCCTGGGCATGGTGAGCCTGGCCACCGTGGGCGGCGTGAAGTCGCCGGTGGAGGTGAGCGCCGAGATCCTGGCCACGCTGCGCTACCGCGCCGAAGACACCTTCAACGACGACCTGTACGGCGCGGTGATCACCGTGCCCGCGTACTTCGACGACGCCCAGCGCCAGGCCACCAAGGACGCGGCCCAACTGGCCGGCATCCACCTGCTGCGCCTGATCAACGAGCCCACGGCCGCTGCCATTGCCTACGGGCTGGACAATGCCAGCGAGGGCGTCTACGCCGTGTACGACCTGGGTGGCGGCACCTTCGACATCTCCATCCTGCGGCTCACGCAGGGCGTGTTCGAGGTCATCGCCACGGGCGGCGATTCGGCCCTGGGCGGGGATGACTACGACGCCGCCCTGGCCGAGTGGGTGCTGCAGCAACTGGGCCGCACGGTGGAGACGCCCGGCGACAAGGTCGCGGCCCGCATGGCGGCCCGTGCCTGCAAGGAGGCGCTGAGCGCCGCCGACAGCGCCACCTTCACCGCACAACTGGCTGGCGAGGGCGTGCAGCACGCTGTTTTGCGCGCGGATTTCGAGGCCGCCACGGCGCCGCTCACGGCGCGCTCCATGGTGGCCGTGCGCCGTGCGCTGCGCGATGCGCAGCTCACCCGCGAGGAAGTGCAGGGCGTGGTCATGGTCGGTGGCTCTACTCGCATGCCGCAGGTGCAGCGCGCCGTGGCCGACTTCTTCGGCACCACGCCGCTTACCAACCTGAACCCCGACGAGGTGGTGGCCCTGGGTGCCTCCATCCAGGCCAACCAGCTCGCCGGCAACAAAACGGCGGGTGACCTGCTGCTGCTTGACGTGATCCCGCTGTCGCTGGGCATCGAGACCATGGGTGGCCTGGTGGAGCGCATCGTGGCGCGCAACGAGACCATCCCCACCGCCAAGGCGCAGGATTTCACCACCTACAAGGACGGCCAGACCGCCCTGGCGATCCACGTGCTGCAGGGCGAGCGCGACCTGGTGCAGGACTGCCGGAGCCTCGCGCGCTTCGAGCTGCGAGGCATTCCGCCCATGGCGGCCGGCGCGGCGCGCATCCGCGTGACCTTCACCGTCGATGCCGACGGCCTCCTGAGCGTGAGCGCCAAGGAGCAGGGCAGCGGCGTGGAGGCGCGCATCGACGTGAAGCCCTCCTACGGCCTGTCGGACGGCGAGATCGCCCGCATGCTGCAGGACGGCTTTGCCACCGCTGCGCAGGACATGCGTGCCCGCGCCGTGGTCGAGGCCCGCGTGGACGCCGACCGCATGCTGCTGGCCACCCAGAGTGCGCTCGACGCCGATGGCGACGTGCTGTCGGCCGCAGAGCGCACCGGTATCGAAGCCCTGATGCAGGCCCTGCGCGGGCAGCGCGAAGCCGAGGATGCCGCCGTGATCGAGGCCGCCACCGAAGCCCTGGCCAAGGGCACGGAAGCCTTTGCCGCGCAGCGCATGAACCGCGGCATCCAGCAGGCGCTGGCCGGCCGCAACGTGCAGTCCTTCTGACCGCCCCTTTTTCATCCCTTACAAGAACAAGACGCCCGCCATGCCCGTCATCCGAATCCTGCCCCACCCGGAATACTGTCCTGCCGGCGCCGAAATCACGGCGCCCGCAGGCACCTCGATCTGCGAGGCCATGCTGGACAACCACATCGACATCGAGCATGCCTGCGACATGAGCTGCGCCTGCACCACCTGTCACGTCATCGTGCGCCAGGGCCTGTCCTCGCTCAACGATGCCGAAGAAGAAGAGGAAGACCTGCTGGACCGCGCCTGGGGCCTGGAACCCCAATCGCGCCTGTCCTGCCAGGCTATCCTGGCGCAAACCGATGTGACCGTGGAAATCCCCAAGTACACGATCAACCACGCCAAGGAAAATCACTGACATGACACGGCAGATCGTTCTCGATACCGAAACCACCGGCCTTTCCGCCGAAGGTGGCGACCGCATCATCGAACTCGGTTGCGTGGAGCTGTTCAACCGCAAGCTCACCGGCAACAACCTGCATTTCTACTTCAACCCGGGGCGCGACAGCCACGAGGACGCTCTCAAGGTCCACGGCATCAGCAACGAGTTTCTGCGCGACAAGCCCAAGTTCGCCGAGCTGGCCCCCGACATCCTCGAGTACCTCAAGGACGCCGAGGTCATCATCCACAACGCGGCCTTCGACGTGGGCTTCCTGAACAAGGAGCTTGAGCTCACGGGCCGCCCGCCGCTCAAGACCTACGTCGGCAGCGTGACCGACACCCTGGCCATGGCCAAGGAGATGTTCCCCGGCAAGCGCAACTCGCTGGACGCCCTGTGCGACCGGCTGGAGGTCGACAACTCGGGCCGCACGCTGCACGGCGCCTTGCTCGATGCCGAACTGCTGGCCGACGTGTACATCAACATGACGCGCGGGCAGGATGCGCTGCTGGTGATCGACGACACGGACGACAGCGCCGGCGGCATCAGCGTGGCCGCCATCGACCTGAGCGCCCTGGTGCTGCCCGTGCTGCCTGCCAGCGAACAGGAAGTGGCGTCGCACGCCGAGGTGCTCGCGCAGATCGACAAGGCGAGCAACGGCAAGACAATCTGGCGAAAATTCGAAACCGCCTGAAAAGTTGTGCCATAATCGAAGGCTGTCGCAGCGACACAGGGAGATTAGCTCAGGGGTAGAGCACTGCATTCACACTGCAGGGGTCGCAAGTTCGAAACTTGCATCTCCCACCACCCACGCTCGCAGACAGGCCACGGCAAAGTCCTTCGCATGAAGGATGGCGCTGCGGGAGATTAGCTCAGGGGTAGAGCACTGCATTCACACTGCAGGGGTCGCAAGTTCGAAACTTGCATCTCCCACCAATTCGAAACCCTTGCAGGCTCATGGCTTGCAAGGGTTTTTTTCGTTGCGGCGCGTGCAACGGCCGCTCAGTTGCTGGCCTTGCCGCAACCTGCAGCGCACAGGCCCGAGGCTGCGAACTCCATGGTCCGCCCCGACAGCGGCACGATGACCGGAACCCGCGACGCCTTGATGAAAGCCTCGGTCTTGCTGCCGGGCCGAACCGCGCCATCCACCGTCCCGACCTCGTTGACGTGGGACGCGATCACGGACGCCGGCTTGACTAGTTCGTTGATCACGTAGGCGGCCTCCGCAGGGCCGGTGCTGAAGCCGTCGCCGATGTTCATCACCGCCAGTTTGGCCTTGTAGTAGTCGCGCACCACGCGCTCCTGGTCGGCGGTGATGCCCGTATCGCCCGACAGGTAGGCCACCAGCCCGTTGCTGAAGGTCAGCACGTAGCCGGTTGCCAGGCCGACATCGCCGGCAATGCCGGCCGCCTTCATCGCATCGCCCAACGGGCCGCCGATGTAGTCCGGGTCCACGCCGTTGCTGTGCACGGCCGTCACCGTGGCGATGCGCACGCCGCCCACCGTGACGCTGCCGCCAAAGCGCGCCAGCATCGAGTTGGCGGGGTCGCCCCCATTGGCCTTGAGCTTGGCCGCGAAGAAGGGCGGCATCTCGCTGCCGGTCACGATCTTGGATTTCTTGGCCAGGGCAATGTTCACCGCGCTGGAGTTCGGCATGGCCGAGACCGACATGTCGGGGCTGGCGCAGGTCCCTGAATTGGGGGCTTTGTTGTGCGCATTGCCCACATGGTCGCCATGCATGTGGCTCACGAGGATGATGTCGATCTTCCCGAGGCGCGGGTCGCCAGCACCGGCCACCGTGCGGCCCGGGTCGTAGAGCACGCGCGTGCCGTTGGGGTCCTCGAAGACCAGGGCCCGGTCCTGCGGGCACAGCTCGCCATCGATGCCGCCCAGCGGCGTCACCTTCACGTTCTGGGCCTGGGCCGACAGCGTGGTGGCCAGCAAGAGGGCGGCGGCAGAGAACTTCAAGCGCATGGCATCTCCTCGTTCGGCAGGTGGGCTGGGCTGCGACTGCTGCCATAGCCCCGCAACCCGCAGATTGTGTCACTTACCCTGCACTGGGCCCCAAACGCGCCATGTGCACCTGGTGCAGCGTGATCTTGCGCACCTCGGCCTGGCTGGTCTGGATGTGGGCGCGCAGCAGCATGGCGGCTTGGTCGCCACGGTGGGCGCGGATGGCCTTGAGGATGGTGGCGTGCTCGTCGTAGGTGGCATCGATGCGCGCCTGCTGCGTGAAGTCGAGCCGGCGGATGATGCGGATGCGCTCGGTCACGTCGCGGTGCACGCGCGTCATCTCGGCATTGCCGGCGGCGCGCACCAAAGCGCAGTGGAAGGCTTCGTCCCAGGCCGCCACCTGCAGGGTGTCGGTGCTGCGCTGGTCGGGAGGCACCAGCCAGATGTTGTTGAGTTCGTCGAGCAACCGGTGGTCGACCTGGATGGACTTGAGCGCCCCCGAGCCTTCATCGCACAGGCGGTGCACGGCCGTGGTCTCCAGCACCATGCGCAGGTCGTAGAGCTGCTCGAACTGGTCGAAGTCGAAGGGCAGCACGCGCCAGCCGCTGCGAAACAGCACCTCCACGTAGCCCTCCTGCTGCAGGCGCACCAGGGCCTGGCGCACGGGCGTGCGCGAGACGCCCAGGCGCTCGCAGATCTCGTTCTCGGTGAAGCGGTCGCCCGGCACCAGCTTGAACTCGCCCACATCGCGCTTGAGCTGGGCGTACACATCGTCGGCGCGCGAGCTGCGCACCGGTTTCGTCTTGGAAGGAGGGGAGGCGGGGCGGGGGGTCTGCACAGGGCGACTTTAGCAACTACGGGGCCAGTACCGCGTCGGCCAATGCCGACAGCAGCGCGGCCGATGGGGCGGTCCAGCCGACGATGGCGCCCTGGGCGCGCAGCATCTCGATGGCGGCTGCCTTGAAATGGGGGAAGTAGCTCTCGGTGCAGTCTTCGAGCAACAGGCCATCATAGCCGCGGTCATTGGCCTCGCGCATGCTGGTCTGCACGCAGACCTCGGTGGTCACGCCCATGAAGACCAGGTGGGTGATGCCGCGCGCCTGCAGGGTTTCGTGCAGCCCGGTGGCGTAGAACATGCCCTTGCCGGGCTTGTCGACCACGATCTCTCTGTCCACCGGCGCAAGGGCCGGAATGATCTGGTTGCCCGGCTCGCCCGCCACCAGGATGCGGCCCATGGGCCCCGCGTCGCCGATGCGCAGCTGCGGGTTGCCGCGCAGGCGCTTGGCGGGCGGGCAGTCGGACAGGTCCGGCCGGTGCGATTCGCGCGTGTGCACCACCAGGCCGCCTGCGGAGCGCCAGGCGTGCAGCACGGCCTGGCAGGCCGGCACGATGGCTTCGAGCAGCGATACGTCGTTGCCCAGGGTCTCGCCAAAGCCGCCGGGCTCGATGAAGTCGCGCTGCATGTCGATGATCACCAGCGCGGTGTGCGCCAGCGCAAAGCGAAAGGCGAAAGGGTTGGCGTGGATGGTTGTCAGGCTCATGCGGTGGCCTCCTCGTGTGCTGTGTGGTCGTGGCCGCCGCCCATGTGCGCACCCAGAACATGGCGCTCGGCGGTGGCGGCGGGGGTCTCGTACACGATGCGGCCTTCGCTCATGACGACGATGCGGTCTGCCAGCTCCAGCAGCTCGTCCAGGTCTTCGCTGATGAGCAGCACGGCGCCGCCGCGCTCGCGCACACCGAGGATTCGGCTGTGGATCTCGGCCACGGCGGCGAAGTCCAGGCCGAACACCGGGTTGGCGGCGATCAGCACATTGATCTCGCCCGCCAGCTCGCGCGCCAGCACCGCGCGCTGCACGTTGCCACCCGACAGGCTGCGGATGGGCGCGCCTTCGCCCTGGGTCTTGACGCCGTAGCCGGCGATCCACTCGCGCGCCCGGCTGCGCCAGGCCGAAAAACGCAGCACGCCGCTCCGGGACAGGGGCGGTTGGTCGAAGTCGCGCAGGGCCATGTTCTCGGCCACCGAGAGGTCGCCCACGCAGGCATTGCGCAACGGCTCCTCTGGCAGGCTGCGCACCTTGAGCTCGCGGTTCTGGGCGCGCGTGGCCGTGTACTCCTGGCCCATCACCTGCACCCGGCCTGCCAGGCGCGGGCGCTGGCCCACCAAGGCCTCGACCAGCTCGCGCTGGCCATTGCCAGAGACGCCGGCCACGCCCAGCACCTCGCCCTGGCGCACCGAAAGTGCGAGGCCATGCACGGCCAGCGTGCCGCGGTCGCCCAGGGCCTGCAGGCCTTCCACCTGCAGTGCAACCTCGCCGGGCGGTACAGGTTCATTCGCTGCCGACGCCGCCCTTGGTACGGGAGCGCCCTGCCTTTGCGTGGGAGCGCCTGGCGGTGCAGCGCTGTCCCCCATCATGGCCTGGGCCAGCGCCTGCGGGCCGGTGTCGGCCACGCGGCCGTGGTGCACGGCCTGGCCACGGCGCAGCACGGTCACCGCGTCGGCATAGGCCATCACCTCGCGGAACTTGTGGGTGATGATGACCACGCTGCACTGGCCGCTGCGTGCAAAGGCGCGCACATGGCCCAGCACCTCGTCGGCCTCCTGCGGGGTCAGCACCGAGGTGGGTTCGTCCAGGATCAACAGGCGCGGGCGCAGGTACAGCTGCTTGAGCAACTCAAGCTTCTGCTTCTCTCCGGCGGCCAGCTCCGAGGGGCGTGCGTCCAGGTCCAGCTGGAACGGCGTGGTGGCCAGAAAGGCCTGCAGCTCGGCGCGCTTGGCGCTCCAGTCGATCACGGCCGAGGTCTGGCCGCCGGCCAGCAGCAGGTTCTCGGCCACCGTCATGCCCGGGGCCAGCGTGAAGTGCTGGTAGACCATGCCGATGCCCAGGCTGCGCGCGACGATGGGGTTGGCGATGGCCTGCTCGCGCCCGTCCAGCAGGATGGCGCCTTCCTCGGCCCTCTGGAAGCCCGCCACGCACTTGACAAGGGTGCTCTTGCCCGCGCCGTTCTCGCCCAGCAGGGCGTGCACGCTGCCGGGCTCCACGCGCATGCTCACGCGGTCCATGGCGGTGAAGCTGCCAAAGCGCTTGGTCAGGTTCCAGGTCTCCAGCGCCAATGCACCGGTGCCTGTGGGCAGGGCGCCTATGGGTTGTTCGGGCATGGGAGCTTCCTTTTCCTTCAGGCCAATGCGGCAAGCAGCGCGCTGGAGGGGGCATGTGCACCGAACACTCCGCCCTGCATGGTCACCATGTTCAATGCGGCCTGGTGGTTGGCGGGGTCGGTGGCGGCCGTGCAGTCGGACAGCAGCAGGCACTCGTAGCCGCGGTCGTTGGCCTCGCGCATGGTGGTGTGCACGCAGACATCGGTGGTGATGCCCGCGAGGATCAGGTTCTGCACGCCTGCCAGGCTGAGCACCATGTCCAGGTCGGTGGCGTAGAACGAGCCCTTGCCGGGCTTGTCGATCACCACCTCGCCGGGCAGCGGCGCCAGCTCCGGGATCAGCTCCCAGCCGGGCTCGCCGCGCACCAGGATGCGCCCGCAGGGCCCGGCGTCGCCGATGCCCAGGCCGCCCTTGCCGATCTGGCGCGAACGCCAGCGCTTGTTGGCCGGCAGGTCGGCGAGATCAGGCCGGTGCCCTTCGCGGGTGTGGATGACGCGAAAGCCCTGCGCGCGCAGGGCTGGCAGCAGCCGCTGCAGCGGGGCGATGGGCGCGCGTGTGAGGGCGATGTCGTAGCCCATCACGTCCACATAGCCGCCGATGCCGCAGAAATCGGTCTGCATGTCGATCACGATCAGCGCGGTGTTGTCCGGGCGCAGGTCGCCGTTGTAGGGCCAGTCATAGGGGTTGGCCTGCACGTGGCGGGTGGTGGTGCTGGTCATACAGGAACTTTCTTTTGGAGGCGTATCGGTTGTCCACGGCACTGGAGACTGGCGCTGCCGAAGCCAGTCCCCCCGCGCAAGGGCCGCCCCGCCGCGCTGGGGGCGTCCCCCTCCCGACTCGCGCAGCGAGTCGAGAGAGGGGCTGAGGGCCGAGGCTCCATTCCTGCCTGCGCAGGCTTGGACGTGCCCGAAGAGCCACCGCCTCTGGCGGTGGCACCGAGGCGCGAAGCGACTCAGGGGGAGCTTCATTTCGACAATTCGCCGGGGCTGCCGGCGGCCACGCTGCCGGGCTTGCAGGTCAGCACCAGGATCAGCAGGGTCAGCACATAGGGCACGGTGTTGAACAGGTGGTAGCCCCAGCCCACACCCACCGACTGCAGCGCCGGGCCGATGGCACCGGCCCCGCCGAAAAGCATGGCGGCGACCATGCAGCGCAGCGGGTTCCAGCGCGCGAAGATCACCAGCGCCACGGCGATCAGGCCCTGGCCGCTGGAGATGCCCTCGTTCCAGCTGCCGGGGTAGAACAGGGTGAGTGAGGCCCCGCCCAGCCCGGCGATGAAGCCGCCCGCCGCCGTGGCCGCGATGCGGATGCCGGACACCGAGTAGCCGAGCGCTCGCGTGGCGTTGGCCGAGTCGCCCGCCAGCCGCACCAGCAGGCCCCAGCGCGTGCGCGCAAAGGCCCACCAGAGGGCCACGGCCAGCACGATGCCCAGCGGCAGCAGGGCGTTGACCTGCAGGACCGACTGCACCACCGGCGAGTCGCTCCAGCCGCCCAGCGCCAGCGCCGGGATCTGCGGAGCCTGGGGCTGGATCAGCGGCTTGCCCAGGTAGAAGGCCAGGCCTGTGCCCAGCAGCATCAGCGCGATGCCGGTGGCCACGTCGTTCACGCGCGGCAGCGAGCACAGCACGCCGTGCAGCGTGGCCAGCAGGGCGCCCGCCGTGGCCCCTGCCAACACACCCAGCCAGGGCGAGTCTGTGAGGTAGGCGCCGCCAAAGGCAGTCATGGCCGAGAGCACCAGCACCCCCTCCAGGCCCAGGTTGATGCGGCCGGATTTTTCGGTCAGGCATTCGCCCAGGCTCACGAACAGGAAGGGCACGCCCACGCGCAGGGCCCCGCCCACGATGCCGGCCACCAGGGCAATCCATTGGTCTATCGTCATATGGGCTCCACGTGGGCGGCAGGGGTCGTCGCCTCGGCGGGCCGGCTGCGCCGCTGGGCCCACAGGGCCCGCCAGTCCACGTCGCGCAGCGCCTCGCTGGCCAGGATCAGCACGAAGGCAATGCCCTGCAGCACCATCACCGAGGCATCGGGCAGGCCCAGGCGGCGCTGCAGCAGGCTGCCGGCCGCGCCGAAGCCGCCGAACAGGATGGCGACCGGAATGATGGCCATCGGGTTGTGCCGCGCGATGAAGGCCACGAGGATGCCGGCGTAGCCGTAGCCCGCGATCAGCGCGCCATTGGCATTGGTGTGCACCGCCGCCACCTCCACGGCACCGGCCAGGCCTGCCGCCGCGCCGCCCAGGGCGCAGGCCACCAGGATCAGGCGCGCGGCCGGCAAGCCCACGAGTTGCGCGGCGCGCGGGTTGCCGCCCACCACGCGAATCGAGAAGCCCGAGGCCGTCCAGTGCAGCCACAGGCCCAGCGCCACGCAGGCCAGCACGCCCAGCACCAGGCCCCAGTGCACGTCCGAGCCGGCGATGCCACCGATCAGCAGGCCCGGATCCAGGCTGGGCGTGGCCGGCTTGTTCAGGCTGGCAGGGTCGCGCAGGGCGCCTTCCACGAAGTGCTTGAACAAGCCGATGGCCACATACGACAGCAGCAGGCTGCTGATGGTCTCGTTGATGCCGCGGTACTGGCGCAGCCAGCCCGCCAGCATGATCCACAGCGCGCCGGCCACGGCGCCAGCGGCGCAGGCCAGCACGGTGCCCGCCGCATTGCCGGGCAGGGCCACGGCCATGGGCAGCGCTGCTGCGGCCAGGCCGCCGAGCACCAGCGCCCCCTCGCCCCCGATGATGGTCAGCCCCGCCCGTGCGGGCAGGGCCACGCACAGGGCCGTGAGCATCAGCGGCGCAGAGCGCTGCAGGGTGTTCTGCCACGAGAACCAGTCGCCGAACGCGCCCTTGAACAGCGTGAGCCACATGTCCAGTGGGTTCACGCCCGCGAAGGCGACGAAGCCGCCGAACAGCAGCAGCGCCAGCCCGATGGCGGCGATGGGCAAAAGGACGTCCTTGGCGGCCGAGTGCATGGCAGTCCCTTGCTTAGAACGAGCCGAGGACGCCTTCGACCAGGTAGTCCATCTTTTCCAGCTCCAGGTCGGTCTGCTTGAACGACTTGCCGCTGGCGATGACCTCCTTGCCCTTGTTGTTCTTGAGCGGGCCCTTGAAGATGTCGAAGCCGCCCGCGATCATCTTGGCCTTGGTGTCGTCGGCCTGCTTCTTGGCGGCGTCGCTCACGGCCGGACCGTAGGCGGACATCTTCACAAAGCCTTCCTTCAAGCCCCCGCGCAGGAAGTTGGGGTGCGGCTTGCCGGTGCGGGCCGCCTCGATGATGGTGGTGTACGCCGTGAGCCAGTTCCATTCGGCCCCCGTCAGGTAGGCCTGGGGCGCCAGCTTGGCCTGGCTGGCGTGGTAGCCGCAGACCATCTTGCCGCGCTTGGCTGCGGTTTCGACGATGACCTTGGGGCCATCGACGTGCATGGTGAACACGTCGCAGCCCTGGTCGGCCAGGCTGTTGGTGGCCTCGGCCTCCTTCACGGCCATGGACCAGTCGCCCGTGAAGATCACGCTGCAGGTGATGCCCGGCTTGACCGAGCGCGCGCCGAGGGTGAAGGCGTTGATGTTGCGCAGCACCTGCGGGATGGGCTTGGCGGCGATGAAGGCGATCTTGCCGCTCTTGCTCATGTGGCCGGCCACCACGCCGTTGAGGAACTGGCATTCGTCGATGTAGCCGAAGAAGCTGCCCGCGTTCTTGGGGTGCTTGCCTTCGGTCCACATGCCGCCGCAGTGCGAAAAGCGCACCTCGGGGTACTTGGCGGCCAGCGCCAGCAGGTGCGGGTCGAAGTAGCCGAACGAGGTGGGGAACAGCAGCTTGGCGCCGTCCTGGGCGATCATGCCGGTCATGGTCTTTTGCACGGCGGCGGTCTCGGGCACGTTCTCTTCTTCCACCACCTTGATGCCGGGCATCTTCTTGAGCTCGGCCGCAGCCTGGGCATGGGCCTGGTTGTAGCCGTAGTCGTCGCGCGGGCCGACGTAGATCACGCCCACGGTGAGCGGGGCCTGCGCGCTGGCCTGCAGGGTCCAGCCACCCAGGGTGCCGGCAGCGCCCAGCGCCGCAAGGGCTTGGAGGGATTCGCGGCGGTTCGGATTGGCAAGGCGGGACATGGGTTTCTCGCGTTTCATGGCGGTCCTTTCGGCAGGGTGGTTTTGCAAGGGGGAAAGAGAATCGGGGTCAGTCGAGCAGGCTCACGTGGGCGGCGACAACGCGCCAGCCGGCCTCGGTGCGCAGCCAGGTCTGGCTCTGGCGGCCGGAGCGGGCGCTGCCCTCGCGCTGGAACTCGACGTTGGCGGTGGCGAAGTCGCGGCCGTAGGTGGTGATCACGGTCTTGAGCAGGCGCCGCTGCAGCCCCTGGGCCGGGCGCCCGGCGCGAAAGGACTGTATCTGCGCGTAGCCGTAGAGGTTCTCGGTGGCGCCGTAGCGCAGGGTGTGGGGGCTGTCCCAGAAGAGTTCGTCGAGCACCTGCACCTTGTTGTGCACCAGGGCATCTTCGTAGCGGGCGAACACGGCCTCGACCTCGGCGAGCACCTCGGGCTGATTGATGGTGTAGGGCATGGGAAGGATGGCTTTCACAGGGCGGCGATGGGCGCGCGGCAGATGCCTGCGGCCTCCAGCACGGCGGCGGCGCGCAGCGCCAAGTCTTCGCGCCAGGGCGCAGTGATGATCTGCACGCCGATGGGAAGGCTTGCGTGCGCGCCCCACACCGGCACGGCGCACACCGGCAGCCCGATGCATGAGAGGGGCTGGGTCAGCAGGCCCATGTTTGGGCGCAGCGGCAGATCCCGGCCGTTGAGGTCCAGGCGTTCGGTGCCGATGGGCGTGGCCGCGCAGGGTGTGGCGGGGGCCAGCAGCAGGTCGTAGCGCGACAGCAACCGTGCGGCTTCGTGGGCATAGCGGCTGCGCACGCGCTGGGCGCGTGCCACCCAGGCGGCAGGGATCAGCGCGCCGGCCAGGAAGCGGTCGCGTGACAGGGGCTCGAAGTCGGCTGCGCGTGTGCGCAGGTTGTCGAGGTGCAAGGCCCCAGCCTCCGCATTGGTGATGAGGAAGGCCGCCGCGCGGCCTGCCTCCACCAGCGGCAGCTCCACCGGTTCGGCCTGTGCGCCCAGCGCCTGTGCCACCCGGGCCACGGCGGCGCGCGCCTCGGGCAGGGCATTGTCGGCAAAGTAGCCGCCCAGCACGCCGATGCGCAGGCCGGTGATTCCCTTCTCCAGGTCGTGGGCCACCGGTTCTGCGGGCCGCTGCGCACAACCCGCATCGGTATGTGCAGCAGCCTCCGGGCCCTGCATGGCATCGTAAGCCAGCGCCAGGTCGCGCACGCTGCGTGCCATGGGGCCCAGATGGTCCAGGCTGGAGATGAAGGGAAAGCTGCCCGTGCGCGGCAGCCGCCCGAAGGTGGGCTTGAGGCCGAACACGCCGCACAGCGAAGACGGCACGCGGATGGAGCCATTGGTGTCCGAGCCCAGGGTGATCGGCACCTGGCCGGCGGCCACTGCGGCGCCCGAACCGCCCGAAGAACCACCTGCGATGTGCGCCAGGTCGTGCGGGTTGTGGCAGGCGCCCTCGTGGCTGTTCTCGGTCGTGAAGCCGTAGGCGTACTCGTCCATGTTGAGCGCCCCCACAAGGATGGCGCCCGCTGCCTCCAGGCGCTGCACCAGCAGGCCGTCGGCCCTGGCGGGCGGGCGCTCGCGTTCGATTTTCGAGCCGGCCAGCGTGGTGAGGCCCGCCACATCGAACAGGTTCTTCACGGCAAAGGGCACGCCCAGCAGGGGCAGGGCGGCCTGGGTTCCCGCAGCCAGGCCGGCATCGATGCGCGCGGCACGCGCCAGGGCCCGTGCCCGCAGCACGGCGGTGAAGGCATTGACGCGGGCGTCGGTGTGCTCGATGCGGTCCAGGCAGGCCGTCACCAGCGCGGTGGCGGATACGTCGCGCGCCGCTACGGCCTGTGCCATGCCGGCTGCGCCCTGTTGCCACCAGGGCGCCGTCATGCGCTGCCTCCCTTGGCCGGCAGCACCGGGACGAAGGCCATGGCGGGCTCATCCGTCGCGTCCAGCGGCACGGCGTTGATGGTGTCGGCAAAGCCGCTGGCCAGCGCCAGGTAGCCGAGCACGGCCGCGCGGTGCTCGGGCGCGATGGGCATGCCGACGGCCGTGGCTGCGGCGTCGAGGTAGCGTTCGAGCTCGGCGGCGTTCATCGGCGCACCTCGCGCTGGAAGATCTCCAGGCTGAGCTTCTTCATCGCCACGAAACTCGGCTCGCTGAGCGTGGCCAGGGTGCGCGGGCGCGCGTCCTCGTAGTGCAGGATCTCGGCCACGCGCGTGGGGCGCTTGGTCAGCAGCAGCACCTCGTCGGCCAGGTAGACGGCTTCTTCCAGGTCGTGCGAGACCAGCAGCATGGTGGTGCCGGTCTGCATGAACACCTCCTGCAGCTTCTCGCGGATGAACAGCGTCATCTCGAAGTCGAGTGCCGAGAACGGCTCGTCGAGGAACAGCACTTCGGGGTTGGGCGCCAGTGCGCGCATGATGGAGGCCGTCTGCTGCTGCCCGCCCGAGAGCTCGTAGGGGTAGCGGTTCAAATCGAACTTCACGTCGAACGAGGCCACCAGCTCGGCCATGCGGCGGTCCACCTCGGCCTTGCTCTTGCCTTCGAGCTTGAGCGGGTAGGCGATGTTGTCGATGGTGCGCATCCACGGGAACATCGCTTCGCGGTAGTTCTGGAAGACATAGCCGATCTTGGTGTCCTTGAGGCTCTTGCCGTCGAACAGGATCTCGCCGCGGTCGATGGGCACGAGGCCGGCGATCATGTTGATCAGCGTGCTCTTGCCGCAGCCGTTGGGGCCGAACACCGAGACGATCTTGTGCTTGGGGATGTCGAGGTCGAAGTCCTCGTACAGCGGCCAGCCGGCGAAGTATTTGGTCAGGCCGCGGATGGTGATGTGCGTGCCTGCCGGGCCGGGCGTGAAGCTGCGCTGAGGTACGTCGGCGTACACGGGTCCATTGACGACGGTGTTCATCGGCCGCTCCAGTGAACGATCTTGCGTTCGGCGATCAGAAAGAGGATGTTCAGCGCATAGCCCAGGGCGCCAGCAGCCAGGATGGCGGCGTACATGCTCTTGACGTTGAGCACCTGCTGCGCATCGATGATGCGGTGGCCCAGCCCGTTGTCCGAGCCGATGAACATCTCGGCCACGATCACGATGACCAGCGCCATCGACACGGCCGAGCGCAGGCCGACGAAGGTGGGCTGCAGGCTTTCCCAGATCAGCACGTCCTTGAAGATCTGCCAGCGCGATGCCCCCATGACGCGCGCCGCCATCACGCGCTGCTTGCGGGCGTTGATGACGCCATAGGCGCTGTTGAAGATCACGATCAAAAAGGCGCCGAACGCGGCGATGGCCACCTTGTTCACGTCCGACACGCCGAAGATCAGGAGGAACAGCGGGATCAGTGCCGACGAAGGCGTGGAGCGAAAGAAGTCGATCAGGAATTCGACGCTGCGGTAGGCGCGCTCGTTGCTGCCCAGCAGCACTCCGAGCGGCACGCCGATCACGGCCGCGATCAGGAAGGCCTGCACCGTGCGCCAGACGGTCACCGCGAAGTCGAGCAGCAGCGGCCCGCCCGCCAGGCCGGTGACCAGCGTGAGCACGGTGGCGCCGGGTGGCGGCAGCAGGATGGGCTTGATGAAGCCCAGCCGCACCACCAGGTCCCAGAGGATGAACAGGGCCAGCGGCCCGACGAAGGGCAGCAGCCTGTCCCAGGCGGGTGTCTTGGGCACGGCGGATGCCGCCTTGCCCGCGGGCGGCGGCCAGGCGCCGGCGGTGGTGGAGGTGGTTTCGGCCATGGCGCGCCCCTTCAGGCCTTGTAGATCAGGCTGTCGACCACGACCTTCTTCTCGAAGATGCCCTTTTCGGTGAACAGGTCGTAGAACTTCTGGAAGTACGCCAGGTCGCTGGGCTTGAACTCGTTGTGCAGCATGTACGAGGCCAGCGGCACCTCGGCCGTGAGTGCGCCTTCGATGGCGGTGTAGCCCTTCATGAACTGCCGTGCCTCGTCGGGCTTGGTGCGCACCAGCTCGATGCCGCGGGCGTAGGCGGCGATGAACTTTTTGGCCACCTCGGGGTTCTTCTTGATGAATTCGCTGGTCAGGCTGGCCGCGCCGCCGTGCCAGGGCGCCATCGCGTCGCCCAGGATGTACCTGGCCACCACGCCCGATTCGATGATGCGCGTGGTGCCGTTCATGCGGCCGATGGTGCCCGTGGGCTCCAGGGTGTAGCAGGCGTCGACCTGGCCGGCCACGATGGAGGCGATGTGCTGGCCGATGGGCAGCTCGGTCACGGTGGCACCCGTCGCGCCAGCACGCTCCAGCATGGTCTTGCACAGCGTCATGTTCTGGATACCGGGGCCCGAGGCGACCTTCTTGCCCTTGAGGTCGGCCATGGTCTTGATGGCGCTGTCCTTGCCGGTGATGAACTGGTCGAGCACGAACTTGGCGTTGCTCGGGTTGGTGGCGAAGATCTTGAACAGGCCCGGCTGGGCGATCTCGCCGATGGCCAGGTTGGCCGAGCCGGTGCCGTTGGAGCTGCCGTCGGAGCGGCCCGAGAGCATGGCCTCCATCACCTGCTGGGCACCCGCGAACTTGAGCGGCTCCACCTCCAGGCCGGCTTCCTTGAAATAGCCTTTCTCCACCGCAGCGAAAAAGGGCAGCCCTGCCGCCACGGGCCAGAAGCCGATGCGGACCTTGAGGCCGGCCTGGGCCCGCACCAGGGCAGGGGCTGCGAGCATGCCCAGCGTGGCGGCCGAGGCCGTGAGGACGCGGCGGCGCGACGTACCGGTGGAGGTGCCGGTGGAAGGGGTGGAACTGTGGGATGTCATGGCAGGCTCCTGCAGCAAGGTTGAAAGGTGAGGGGATGGAAGGGGCATGGGTCAGTTGCCAGCCTTGAGGGACGCGATGTACGCCCGCCAGCCGCCGAAGCTGCTGATGTCGCGCGCACCGGCCAGCGCCAGCGGTTCGCAGATGAAGCCCTGCACGCTGCTGCCGTCGGCCAGGGTGAGGGTGCCTATGCCCAGGGGTTGCGGGATCAGCGCGACGAAGCTGCCGTAGTGGGCGGCGGGCATGCGCCACACCTCGACCGCGATGCGCGTGCCCTGGCCCGGCGCCACGCGCAGCAGGCCGGGCTTGGGCGGCTCGGTGCCGGGCAGGGCGTAGAGCTGGTAGTCGGCGGCTGTCTCGGTCGCCAGCTCCAGCGTGGCGCCGCGTTCGGTGAGCTGGCCGTTGAGCGGCATGCCGCTCAGGTGGGCTCCGACCACGGCGACCCTTACGGTGGCAGGCGCCTGCATCCCCGCGATGGGCTGGGGCGCGGGCAAAGGCGTGTTGCCGGCGGCCTGGGGCAGGCCGGTGGCATGGTGGTAGCGCTGGCCCAGCTCGGCCAGTTGCCAGTCGCTGCCGCAGGGGCCGATCAGCGTGATGCCAAAGGGTAGGCCGTCG
Organism: Acidovorax sp. A1169; assembly: GCF_030704685.1. Classification (GTDB taxonomy): domain Bacteria; phylum Pseudomonadota; class Gammaproteobacteria; order Burkholderiales; family Burkholderiaceae_C; genus Acidovorax. The sequence goes on along the minus strand of NZ_JAUZDX010000003.1, from coordinate 157,524 downwards.
GCGCGCAGGCTGCTGGGCACCGAGATGGCGGCATAGTCGAGCAGGTTGACGAAGTTGGTGTACGCCCCCAGGTTGCGGTTGAGCACTACCGGGTCGGCCTGCATGGCGGCAATGGTGTAGTGCGTGGGGGCCGTGGGCACCAGCAACACATCGATGGCCTCGGGGCCCTGCCACATCGGTGCCACCTGCTGGCCCAGGGCGCGCAGCCGGGTCTGGGCGTCGCACAGGTCGGCCGCGCTGTAGCTGCGTCCGCTGGCCAGGATGCTGCGCACCGGCTCCACCACCTGGTCTTCATGCGCATCGAAGAAGCCGCGCACGGCGGCATAGCGCTCGGCGACCAGGGCGCTTTCATAAAGCAGGGCCGCAGCCTGGGCCAGCGGCGCGTAGGGGATGGACACCGGCGTGCCGCCCAGGGCTTGCAGTTGCGCCACGGCCTCGGCGAAGGCGGCCTTTGCCGCGCTGTCGCCAAAGAACTCCAGCACGTCGGGCACGCCGAAGCGGAAGGCGGCGGGCAGCGGCTGGCTGGCCAGGGCCAGTTGCCGGCCATAGGGGTCTTGCGCGTCATAGCCCTGTGCGACCTGCAGCACCCGGGCCGCCACGTCCACCGTGCGCGCGAAGATGGAGACACAGTCGGCGCTCTGCGCGGCCGGCACCACGCCCCGGGCGCTGACCAGGCCCTTGGTCGGCTTGATGCCCACGATGTTGTTCAGCCCGGCGGGCACGCGGCCCGAGCCGGCCGTGTCGGTGCCCAGCGCGAAATCCACCTGCCCGGTGGCCACCACATAGGCAGAGCCCGAGCTGGAGCCGCCCGACACGTAGGCGGGGTCCAGCGCATTGGGCACCGCGCCATGCGGCGAGCGGGTGCCGTTGAGGCCGCAGGCGAACTGGTCCAGGTTGGTCTTGCCCACCAGCGTTGCCCCGGCGTCGAGCAGGCGCTGTACCACCGCCGCATGGGCCGTGGCCGTGTAGGCAAAGGCAGGGCAGGCGGCGGACGTGGGGTAGCCCGCCACGTCGATGTTGTCCTTGACCGCAAAGCGCAGGCCGCTCAGCGGGCCGCCACGCCTGCCGGCGATGGCGGGCTCGCAGCGCACCAGCCAGGCCTGCTCGGCCAGCGGTAGGGGCTTTGAACCGTCAGGCACAGGAGGAAATTCGGCCACCAGGGAGTTTGTTGCTTGCACCATTTTGAAGAATTCAATCTTGGATACAAGAAGAGATGCAAGCGCTGTGCCAGGGCGGCCGGGCCCGCAGCGAATTGGCAAGGCCGATGTGCTGCAGGGGGGTAGTCCGGCGAGAACCACCTTGCGCTCAAAGGGAAGCCTGTGGCTCTTGGGCCCGGACCCGGTCTGGTGTCGGCGCTTGAAGCGCGGCACGTGCGGCCGGCTGCCGGCGCTGCCTGATGCCAGCTTTTGCTGCGGTCTGGTGCATGGGCAGCGTTTCGAGCGGTGTGGGACGCGCTAAAGTGGTGAGCCCTGCCGGCCTCCGTGGGTTGCATCGACGGACGCGGGCAAAACCATTTCCTGTCTGTGCCCGCATGATTTCCTTCCACAACCCCTTGCACCACCGGCATGCGCCGGTCCATGAGTTCTACCGTGGCGAGCGCGTTCCGTGCTTCGAGAAGCCGGTGCGCGCCCAGTACGTCGAGGATGCGCTGCGCGAGCGTGGCCATGGCCTGCTGGTGCCCGACGTGGACAGCACGCCCGTGCTGGCCCAGGTCCATGCGGCGCGCTACCTGGCTTTTTTGCAGAGCGCATGGCAGCAGTGGCTGGCGCTGGATCCAGCCAACGCCTCGGTCCAGCCCTTTCCTTCGGTGTGGCCGGTGCGCAGCCTGCGCAGCGACGTGGAGCCGGACAACTTCGTGGCCAGGCTGGGCCTGTACTCCATGGACAACGGCACGCCCATGGCCGAGGGCACCTGGGAGGCCGCCAAGGCCGGTGCCGATGCCGCCGCCAGTGCCGCAGCCCGTGTGGCCCAGGGCGTGCGCGCGGCGTTCTGCTGCACGCGCCCGCCGGGCCACCATGCCGGCCCCGACTTCATGGGTGGCTACTGCTTCCTCAACAACGCCGCTGTGGCGGCCCAGTGGCTGCGCAACCAGGGCAGCCAGCGTGTGGCCCTGCTGGACGTGGACTACCACCACGGCAATGGCACGCAGAGCATCTTCTATGACCGGGCCGACGTGTTGTTCATCAGCCTGCATGGCGACCCGCGCACCGAGTACCCGTTCTACCTGGGCCATGCCGATGAAACCGGCGAAGGCGAGGGCACGGGTTTCAACCTCAATCTGCCGCTGCCTGCGGGCACCACGGCCGATGAGTGGTTCGCGGCCCTGGAGCAGGCCTGCGTGCGGATTGCGCAGTACCAGGCGGACACGCTGGTGGTCTCGCTCGGGCTCGACGCGTTCGAGGACGACCCGATTTCGAAGTTCGCGCTCAAGACCTCGGACTTCACGCGCCTGGGCGAGCGCCTGGCGGCCCTGGGGTTGCCCACAGTGTTCGTGCTGGAAGGCGGCTACGCGGCGGCGGAGCTGGGCAACAACGCCGTGAACGTGCTCGACGGCTTCGACCAAGCGGCTGCGCGGTGAGTGAAGCGGTTGACTGCGTGGTGGTGGGCGCCGGCGTGGTGGGTCTGGCCGTGGCCCGTGCGCTGGCCTTGCAGGGGCGCGAGGTGATGGTGCTGGAGGCGGCCGATGCCATCGGCACCGGCACCAGTTCGCGCAACAGCGAGGTCATCCACGCCGGGCTGTACTACGCCACGGGCTCGCTCAAGGCGCGGCTGTGCGTGCAGGGGCGCGATCTGCTGTACGCCTACTGCGCCGAGCGCAGCGTGCCCCACCGGCGCTGCGGCAAGCTGATCGTGGCCACGTCCCCAGAACAGATCCCCGCGCTGCAGGGCATCGAGGCACGCGCCCGTGCCAATGGCGTCAATGACCTGCAGTGGCTCAATGCGGCGGCCGCACAGGCGCTGGAGCCCGCGCTGCAGTGCGTGGCGGCCCTGTACTCGCCCAGCACGGGCATCGTCGACAGCCATGCGCTGATGCTGGCCCTGCAGGGCGACCTGGAGCATGCGGGCGGCCTGGTGGCGCTCAACTCGCCGCTGGCCCACGCCCGCTGCACGGCCGAAGGCATCCACCTGCAGGCCGTCGATGGCACCGAACTGCTGGCGCGCACGGTGGTCAATGCGGCAGGTCTCGCTGCGCCCGGCCTGGCACGGCGCTTCGAGGGCCTGGACGCCCGCCATGTGCCCATGCCGCACTACGCCAAGGGCAGCTATTTCACCCTGGCGGGGCGGGCGCCCTTCAGCCGCCTGGTCTACCCCGCGCCCGAGGCCGCCGGCCTGGGCGTGCACCTGACGCTGGACATGGGCGGGCAGGCCCGTTTCGGCCCCGACGTGCAGTGGGTGGACGACCCAGCCGACCTGCAGGTGGACCCTGCCCGGGGCGATGCCTTCTACGCCGAGGTGCGCAAGTACTGGCCTGGCCTCAAGGACGGCGCGTTGGTTCCAGGCTATGCCGGCATGCGCCCCAAGATCAGCGCACCGGGCGAGCCCGCCGCAGACTTCGTGGTCCAGGGGGCAGCGGTGCATGGCGTGCCGGGACTCGTGAATCTGTTCGGCATCGAGTCGCCGGGGTTGACCAGTTCACTGGCCATCGGCGCGTGCGTGGTAGCGCTGTGATGCGTGTCAACTCCATGCCAGTCGTAAGCCATTGCGTCCAAGTCCTACAAGGGTTTTGGCGATGTGTCCGCTAAGATAATACTGAGCGCCACATCATTGGCCGGTAGGCGGACAGGGGATGTGATTTTTTCTTTTGTACACAGAAAGGTTTGCCATATGAGCGTTTCCGACTCCATCTCTACGACCCAGGCCGATCTGGAAAAACTCGTCTCTGATCTGCGCGGCCTGCTTTCGAGCAAAGACCTTGATTCCGTGCCAGACATCAAGCTGTTGCGCCAGAAGCTGGACGACGGCCTGCAGACCGCCCGTGAATCGGCTGTCCGCGCTGCACAGGATGCCGCCCGCCAAGCCAAGGACGCTGCCCTGGCTGCGGACCGCTATGCCCACGACGAACCCTGGCGCGTGGCCGGTGCGGCACTGGCCGTCGGCGCCCTGGTCGGCTTTCTGCTGGCCCGCCGCTGAAACGGCTGTGCACTGAAATGCAACAGACACCGCTTGTCTCCACTTTGTAGAACCCAAGGACACTGATGAACTGGCTTGCTCTTCTGGGCCTGGATGCGCTGGTCGCGCGCTGGCGCGCGAATGTCATAGAAGGGGCCATTGCAGCCGAAGACCGGATGGACCTGGCCCGCCTGGAATGGCAGGACCAGAAGCAGCGCCTGCAACAACTGCTGGTGCTGACCATCCTGGTCGGTGGGCTCACAGTGGTGGCACTCATCATGCTGTCCATGGCGGTGCTGGTGCATTTCTGGGATACCGAACACCGCGTGCTGGTGGGCTGGCTGGTGGCCGGCGCCTGGCTGCTGGGCTGGGGCGGCACGCTGCTCAGCCTCGTGTCCGTTGCGAAACGGGCTGGCAACGGCTTTGCGCTGACCCGCCAGGAGCTGGCCCAGGACTGGCGCGACATCAAGGAGCGCCTGTGATGGCTGCCGACAACCAAGCCTTTGTTCCCGAACCCACGGCCGAGCAGCAGCGCGTGCTCGACCGCATTGCCAAGCAGCGCGAGCGCATCCGCGCGCGGCGCATCGCGCGCGCCCAAGCGGTGGCGCTGGCCCAGTCCACGCAACAGGCCTCCTCGGAGGAGCCGTTTGCGCTGCGGGCAGCAGCCTTTGCCAAGCAGCACCCGGCTGCGGTGGCTGCCCTGGTGGGTGTGGCCCTGGTAGCAGGGCCGCGCCGGCTGGTCCGCTGGGTGGGCCTGGCGATGCCGCTGGTCGCCCGGCTGCGGCCCTTCCTGGTGCGCAGGGCCTGACGGTCTCCTTCAGGTAGCTTCGGAACAGATCCGGGGCGCTTTCGTGCACTAGCGAAAAGTTGGGGTAGCACCCCCGACAGCCAGTTGCGCCTGCAGTTTCTTCACCAGGACATTGCCAGGTTCGTAAATGCCCATGGTGACGGTTGCGGTGCCACTGCCCCCAGGATCCTGGGTGACCGTGATCTTGGAGAACTGCCGCAGTGCACCCGACGCGAAGCGCGCGGTGGAAACCACGGCCGCATCCGCGTCGCTGCCTGGCGCGCTCACCCGCGCGTCGAAGGTGAAATCGCCCGGTTGGGCGTTGGCGAAGGGCAGGCTGGCATTCCACGCCGAGCACACAAGATTGAGCGCGGTCGCCGTCTTCCCCCGGCTGGTGAGTTCGAGCTCGACCAGGGCGCTCAGGTGGTAGTCACCGGCCACGAAGATCAGCCCTTCGATGTCGTTCTCGACGATGAACCGCACCAGCCTGCGCCAGCTGGCCGGATAGCCGAGCCAGTTGTCGGCGGCGATGCAGGTCGCCGGCTCGGCGACGAAACGGTTCTCGGGCAGGGCGAAGACGCTGCCGCTGCACAGCAGCTTGGGCCCCTTGCGGTGGGCCAGCAGCCAGCCTTCGATGGCCTGCATCTGCTCTTCGCGCATGATGTGCACACCCTTCCAGTCGTGCTGCGTGCGTGGGGTGCGTTCGGTGCGCGTATCGGCTGCGAAAGCGGGGATCCCACCGACCTTGAAGTCATGCCACAGGCCGCGCTCCACCGTCCATCCCTGGGGGGTCAGGGCCAGCCTGGGCAAATCCGTGCGGTGAAAGCGCGCCTGGTAGGCGGTGGCCGCCAGGAACCCATGGTAGAAGCGCTGCCCTCGCAAGGAGTCGGCAGTGGCACTGTCCGCCCCATCGAGGTTGTCGTCGAACTCGTGGTCGTCCACCACCAGCCAGACGGGCAGGCGCGAAAACAATCGCCGCGTGGCGGCACTGCCCCAGCTCTCGCGGTAGCGCTGGGCCCCGCGCTCATCGCGTTCCGTGGTTTCTGCAATGTTGGCCGTGGCATCGGCATAGATCTGGTCGCCCAGCAGCAGCAGGGCCTGCACAGGCGCTGTGGCATGGGCGATGTGCTGCTCCATGTCGCCGGCCAGCCCGTCGATCGCGTGGCGCTCGAAGGCCAGGCCCGGCCAGCGGCAGGAGGTGGCCAGGAAACTGGTGCTGGCATGCGCCTGGTCATCTGCGGTCCAGCGCTGCCACCAGGGCAGTGCGGCCAGATCGAGAACGACGGGCAGTGATTCGCTCGATGGATGCTTGAGAGCAGGAGGGCCATCGGGCGCAGCCGCCCAAGCCGTACCGGGGCCTTGGGGAAGACAGCGCAGCGTCAGGCTGATTGGCGGCAGCCCGGCGAACGGCAAGGTCTCGCTTTCCCAGAGCACACAAGTCCAGTAGCAGCCCTGGCCGGTGGGCGGCAGTGTCTGCGCTTGGGTGGGCGCCACCACGCCGGGGAACGCCGTCACCTGGACGGCGTCGCACAGCGCGCCGCCGATCCGGACCTCCGGCGCCATCGGCGTGCTGGTGGTGTCGAAATACTGTTCCACCCAGACCACCAGCTGGCGCTTTCCGTGCGGGTCGCGTTCTGTCTGCAGCATGGGGCCAGTCAGCGGCCGGATGGGCGCGATGAAGTCCCGGTCGGCCAGATCCGTGTCGCTGGACTGGCCATCCGGGCATGGCAGGTCGGGGTCGAGGTGGCAACCATCGGCGATGTCCTCGAACGCGGCGGGATCCTCCAGAAAGTCTGTGAGATGCGGGTAGATGTCCGTATGGGCATGTTTGCCGAACAGGAAATCCATGTGACCGTAGCCCTTGCGGATGAAGGTGCGGACCACCCTCCCGGGCTGGTGCGCGAAGACCCTGCGCAACCGGTTCCAGGTGCGTGCCGCTCCGCGCGGATCGAACACCTGGTTGTCCAGGCCATGCACGAACAGCGTGGGAAAGCGCCAGTTCCTGAGGAAATTGTCTTCCAGGAGGTAGCTGTTCTCCCCCTCACGGTTGGTGAGCCGCTCGCGCAGCACGATGAAGTACAGCTGGCGGAACACCTCGACCCCCGCCGCCCCCACGAGTTCGCCCAGCCGCTCGTGCGTGCGCGGATCCAGATTGGCATGAACCCACTCGCGCCCGTAGAAGGCGGTCATCCGGTTGCAGATGGCGCACCCTGCGCCAGGCGAGTCGCGGTGCGCTTCATGCAGGCTGCGCTCTTCATCCGACCAGGCCAGGGTGGCCGCGAACCGGTCCAGCAGTTCATCGGCCGGGCCGGGGTTGGCCGGAAGGAGGGGGTCGATCAGTTCGCGGCCCGTGAGCAGGTTGCGGTAGAGCGCGGCCAGCGCCCCCGAGAACCGGTTGGACACGGACGGCACCACCCAGGGGTGCACCGCATGGATGATGGCCGCGCGCACCTTGGTGGTGTCAAAGCGCGCCTGCAGCGCCGCCATGGCGAAGGCGCCCGCGCCCACGCAGTGCGCGAAGACGTCGATGGGCTGGCCGCCTGCCTGGGCATGGACGCGGTCGACGGCGGCCGGAATGTCGGTGTGCGCGATGTCGTCCATGGTGTGTGCATCGCGCGCGTAGCCCAGGCGATTGGACATGCGGTTGTCCAGCAGCCAGACGGTATAGCCCTCGCGCAGGAAGTGTCCGGCCAGGTTGGTATCCACGGTGTCGGTCGCATACACGCCGCTGCCGTGGGCGAGCCCGTGGATGAAGAGGACATGCCGCGCGCCCTGAGGGTGGCGGTAGACCGTCAGCTGCAGGTCGATCTGATCCGCTTCTCCACTGCGGCGCGCCACCTTCAGCACCTCGGCCTGCGGCCGGACATCGACGCCCCCAGCGGTTTTCAGGGAGGGATGCGGCGGCAGCGCGGGGCGCGTGTATTTTGCGTAGTCCAGGCCGCGCAGCGACCAGAAGTGCGTCTGCATCACGGCGCGCAGCCACAGGGAGGCGAACGACACCAGCGCGACGATGGTGGCTGGCGTGCTCGATGCTTCACGGACCTGCAGCCGCAGCCGGCTCACGAGGTCTGCCAGATCGACGCGCAGCGCCATCTTCCAGGGCGCCTTGTCCTGCCACCTCAGGTCCAGGTCCAGCATCGTGAGGGCGTCCCACAGCGTGCGCGCGCCATTCCGGTAGGCCAACAGTTTGCGGCCCTGGGCGACGACCGCCATGGCCTGGCCTGCGGCACCGCCTTGGGGTACCAGCGTGAAGTGGTAGTCGAGCGTGCGGTATTGGGTATGCAGCCAGCCCGCACGGGCCAAGCCGAGCAGTTTTTTGCGCCAGCCGGGGCCCACATGCTGGGAAATGCCGCCGGGCCGGCGTTTCAGATAGGCGCTGAATGCGAGCACGCCGCGCCAGGCCCGGCGCAGGAAGCCAGCACGCTCGAGCGCGAGCAGCGACACCTGCCCCGTGCCGCGCAGCAGGGGTTCGCCCTTCAAGGCGTCGGCGTGGATTGCCGGCCAGCCGGGGATGGGGTTGGCATAGATCGCCAACGAGGCATCCCATGGGGTCGAGGGGTTGGCCAGCCATTGGTGCAGGTCGACTGTGACCTCGACGGCAGCGATGAATGCGCGCGGCTGCGTGGCCGCCCCAGGGAGCAGCGGTGTGTCGTGCCGGGACAGGAGCCGCTGGGCCCAGTCGGGCAGGTGGGCTTTGTCGGTGCTGCCCAGCAGGTGCTCGTGGATGCGAAAAAGCACCACCCCTGTGTCGGATGCGGTCTGTCCCGCATCTGCCACACGGGGCTGCGACCTGGAGCCCTGTGCCGCAGCAACAGGCGCTGCGCTGTCCGCGTTCGGTTGCGCCAGCGCGCTGGCGATGTCCCGGGCCGCGAGCATGGACAGGGCGGAGATCGTGACGAACGGGTTGACGCCCAGGGCGCGCGGAACGATGGCTCCGTCCAGCACATGCAGGCCCGCGTGGACTTCATTCCCCCGGCCCTTGAACACCGCACCGCGCCAGTCGACGGCCCCTTGCGTGCCATCGTCGCCCATGGGGCAGCCGCCAAGCGGGTGGACCGTGATCGATTTTTCCGATTGGGCGCCCGCGATGATGTCGGAAAAGCCGTCGGGCGCCGGGTGCCACAGGGGGTTGGGCAGGTAGTCGCCCCCATCGAAGCCACCGGCCGCATGCGCCTGCGTGAACGCGCGGTGCACGGCCTGGTAGTAGTCGGCATGCCCTGCTGTGGCCGTGGAACTGTCGGGGGGCCAGTGGACGTCCAGCTCCAGGGTGTCCGCATCCACCGGGCTGGTGCCTGAGGGAGGGCGCAAGGAGATGGTTCCATTCGATGCGTCATGGCCCATGGCCAGCAGTAGTTGCGCGTGCCGCGCCGCCCCACGTGGAAGGGCCAGCGGGTCGTCGGTGCCGGGAAATCGCGCGTCCACATCACGCACGTAGCGGTGCAGTGTCGACAGTGCGTGGCCCAGCGTGCCCGTGGCCTGGGCGAGCGCGGAAGGGATGGCACCGTCCTGCACCAGGATTTCCTGCCTTACGCCCTCCACATCCAGCGGCACGCGCAGCGTTCCACAGATCGTCGGTCCGACGTCGCGGCTGGGCGCCGTGCTGCCCGCTTCGGGGGCCGAGACGGCATTGACGGCCTGGTGCTGGCGCCAGCCCATGGCAAGCACATCGCCATTGGTGGAAAAGGCCGAGCCCAGCGCCTCGGAGTGCGGCACATGGAAGGACCGCAGCAGCAGCTCCGTGCTTCCCAGGCTACCCGCGCTGACGATGACGGTGTGCGCGTCGATGGTGAACTCCACGGGCGCTGTGTTGCGGCTGCCCGTTGAACACTGGAAGTGCACACGCCAACGCAGGCTGCGCCCGTTCGCACTGCGCGCGGGGGTCTCCAGGGGCTCCACCCGCAAGGCGTTGCCGCCGACGAAAAAGCGTGCGCCACGGCCGTGCGCCGCCGGGATGAGGTTGGTGGCCAGCGTGCCCTTGGCGCCGATGTTGCAGCCGGTGAAGCAGTTGCCGCAGCGCACGCAGGCCTGCATCTCCACCCCGTGCGCGTTGGTGTGCTGCGTGTTCGAGATGGTGAGGTCGACCGGCTGCGCGCCGCCTGCCTGCAGCGCACCTCCCAGGCGCGACAGCGCCTGGAATTTGGAGAGGTCTGCCGCGCGCTCCAGGGGCGCCGCCTCCAGCGCCGAAATGACCTCGTCCAGGGCCTCCATCAGGGCCTCCCTCCGTGCGCCGCCGTGTCGGTACACGCTGGGCCAGCGCCCATGGTCAAAGGTGTTCGCTGAAGGCTTGAAGGCCACGCCAGCATTGACCAGGGAGCCGCCGCCCAGGCCGCTGCCGGTCAGCACCGCCACCTCGTCGAAATTGCGGACGTTGAGAAGTGCCTGCGCGTTGCCTAGGGCCTTGCCGCTGGCGCCGCGCTGTATCCGCAGGTGGCCGGGCAGGTGGCCGATATCCTCGGGGAACTCACCGAGGGCGTATTCCTTGCCCCGCTCGACGACCCAGGTTTCCACGCCGGGCCCGGCCAGTTCACGTGCCGCGAAACTGCCCCCGTAGCCAGAACCGACAATGAGCACGTCGCATTGGGGCGCAGGGTGGGCCTGCAACATCGTTTCGATGGACTCTGACCAGCGAGAATGGGTCGCCATGGTGCCTTTCCGTGGATATCCGTTATTGGGTAACAATTACTTACATGCGTCTTTTACCGCCGTTTCCCGTTGATGCCAATCACCCATTGGATGTAGCCATGGCGCGCGAGTCGCTGCGGCTGCGCGCACTGCAGTCCGTCAAAGCGCGCAGCATGGTGGTCGTGGCGGCTGTCGTTGCGGCCATCTGTTTCGGCTTCACCACCCCGGTCTGGCGCGTGCTGGCGTGGATGTTTCCGGTGCTGCTCATGGCCCAGATCAATGCGGTGCTCAGCGCGCGCGCCCTGGCAGCGCTCGATACTGCCGACGCCCAGGCGCTGACCGAACAACAAACCCACCACTGGTGGATCACCGTGGCCAACCAGGCCTTGATGGGGGTGACTGTCTGGTGGATCGGGTATGGCAGCGCCGGAGGTTCGGCCACGTTTGCCACCGCGCTGCAGCTCATCTACCTGGGGGGGGCGCTGGTGAATGCTTCGACGCATCCGCCGACCTTCATTGCGGGTGCGTGGATCAACCTCGCTTTTGCGGCGCTCTTCTGGCTTACCCAGGGCGGCACCAATGGCCTGCCGTTGGCGCTGGCACTGTTCGGTGTGGGCCTGGTGATCGCGGCCTCTTCGCGGCAGACGGCGCAGGCCTTTCGCGATTCGCTGCAGATCCGCTTCGAAAATGCGGATCTGCTGCGCCAGTTGGGAGAAGAGAAGCAGGTGGCCGAAGAAGCCAATGCCGCCAAGTCGCGGTTTCTGGCTGCGGCAAGCCATGACCTGCGCCAGCCCCTGCATGCCTTGTTGGTCTTCTCGTCCCTGTTGCACCGCCATGAGACGCCGCAGACCTCGCAGCTGATCGCCCACATCCGTGACGCAGCGGGATCGCTGGACAAGCTCTTCTCGGGCCTGCTCGACCTCTCCAAGCTGGAGACCGGCTCCATCGTGCCGCAAATGCAGGCCCTGAACATTGCCGCCATGGTACGGGACCTGGTCAAGGAGTTCCAGCCGAGATGTGCTGCCAAAGGGGTTTCCATGGAGGCCGAGGGGGCCGATGAGGCGTGGGTGCTGAGTGACGCATTTCTGCTGGAGCGCATCCTGCGCAACCTGGTGGACAACGCGGTGAAGTACACCAACGAAGGTGGCGTGGTGGTCTCGGTGCTGGCGCAGGAGAGCGTGGTGCAGCTGCAGGTGCGCGATACCGGCATCGGCATCGCCCGCGAATCGCAGGCCCGCGTTTTCGAGGAGTATTTCCAGGTCGGCAATCCGTCGCGCGACCCGGGGCAGGGCAGCGGCCTGGGCCTGGCCATCGTGCGCCGCCTTGCCAACCTGCTCGGGCTTGAAATGGGCATGCGGTCCGATGCAGGCCAGGGAACCACGTTTACCCTCGTCTTGCCCCAGGCGCCGATTTTTGAAAACATGGGCATGGGTGCCGTCTCCGCACCCGCCCAGCCCGCGTTGACCACAGCCGTGGAAGTCTGGCTCGTCGAGGACCATGCCCTGGTGCGGATGGCTACCACGCAGGCACTGGAGTCGTGGGGCTGCAAGGTCACGCAATGGGAGGGCATGCCCCCGGATGCCGCGATGAATGCGATCACCACGCCCCCGCATGCGCTGATCGCGGACTACCGGCTCGCGGGCGATGCCACCGGCCTGGACGTGGCGCAGCGGCTGCGCTCGCGCTGGCCCGGGCTGCCGGTGGCAATCATCACCGGGGACCCCGGCATCAACCTCCACGAGGTCGAGCGACTGGGCAACATTGCGATGTGGCAAAAACCGGTTCTGCCCTCACTGCTCATCGACTGGCTGGCCGAACTCAGTGAACAGGCAGTGGTTCCGGCTCCGGTCCAGGTCGACTGAGGCAGCTGCTGCAGGGCGGACTCATACGGATTTGCATTCGATCGTAAAACTAGGCGGGAGCCGCAGACAGTGCTGTAGCACGGCAAGGCGGACCAACGAAGTTAGACGGTTGAAGGCAAATCCGTATCAGGCGATGCGCACGCCTTGTCGTGCGCAGACGTAGACGGCCTCGGTGCGGCTTTGGACGTTCAATTGGCGGAATATGACGCTCAGGTGTGACTTTACGGTCTGGTCGCTGATATTGAGTTCGCGCGCAATCACCTTGTTGGGCAGGCCGCGCAGGATGGCGGCCAGCACATCCCCCTGGCGCTGGGTCAGCTCGGGGAATGCCTGGGTGAGATCGCTGGGCAGGTTGCTGTCCGAGGGCGCGGCCGTCCTGCCAGGCCCTGAGAGCAGGGTGGCAGGCAAGTAGATGCCACCCGAGGCGATGGTGTTCAGGGCCAGCAGCAGGGTTTCGGGCTCGGAGTCCTTGGCGATGAAGCCGACTGCGCCGTTGTCGATGGCTGTGCGGACCAGCGCGGCGCTCTTCTCGCCCGACAGCACGATCTGGCGTGCCTGGGGCACCAGTTCACGGATGGCCACCATGGCCTCGGCGCCCGAAAGGCCTTCCATGTGCCAGTCCAGCAGCACGATGTCGGCAGGCTGCTGGCGCAATTTTTTGAGGCCTTCTTCGCAGCTGCCGGCGATCTGCGTGTTGATGCCGAAGCCGAGTTCAGCGAGCAGCAGGCGAAGCCCCTCTCGAAACAGGGAGTGATCGTCAATGACAAGAACATTCATGGGATGGGAATACGGGCATCGCCGTGACGCCACCAAGGTGGCATGCACAGTCAAAATGGATTGGATTGCCATCGGCTGACACATCTGGTATCACACCGACTATGCCATGGTCTTGGTATCCATGCATCGCGACATCCCAAGTTTTACCACTTGGTGGAACGTTAACCGGCAGCAACGCTGCTTTTAGCGCATGGCCTTGATGGCTTGCGCCGCCCGTGTCACGAGCGCCGGGCCTTCGTAGATCAGCCCGGTGTAGATCTGCACCACGTCCGCGCCTGCGCGCACCTTGCTCACCGCGTCGTCGGCGCTCATCACGCCGCCCACGCCGATGATGGGGAAGCGGCTGCCCAGTGCGGCACGCAGCTGGCGTATCACCTGGTTGCTGGCTTCGAGCACCGGTGCGCCGCTCAGGCCACCTGTTTCCTCGGCATGGTGCAGGCCCTTGACTGCGTCGCGGGCAATGGTGGTGTTGGTGGCGATCACGCCGTCCATGCCGTGGCGCTGCAGTGTGGCGGCGATGACCGACACCTGCTCCTCGGTCAGGTCAGGGGCAATCTTCACGAAGATGGGGGTGCGCTTGCCGGTCTGCCTGGCCAGCACCTCGCGGCGCTCGGCAATGGCGCCCAGCAGGCCGTCCAGCGCCTCGTCGCTCTGCAGCGCGCGCAGGTTCTGGGTGTTGGGTGAGCTGATGTTCACCGTCACGTAGTCGGCATGGGGGTAAACACCGTCCAGGCAGGTGAGGTAGTCACTGGTGGCGTTCTCGATCGGGGTGGTTGCGTTCTTGCCGATGTTCAGCCCCAGGAGCATGCGCGGGCCGCTGCTTTGCTGGTCGCGAAAGCGCGATTGCTGCACGTTGCGCAAAAAGGCGTCGAGGCCTTCGTTGTTGAAGCCCAGGCGGTTGATGAGGGCACGCTTTTCGGGCAGGCGGAACATGCGCGGCTTGGGGTTGCCGGGCTGGGCCTTGGGCGTCACGGTGCCCACCTCCACAAAACCGAAGCCCATGGCACCCAGGGCGTCGATCACGCGGGCGTTCTTGTCCAGGCCGGCGGCCATGCCCACGCGGTTGGGAAAGGCGAGGCCGGCCAGCTCCACCGGGTCGTCCACCCGCGTGTTGCACCAGGCCCACTGCAGCGGCGTGCGCTGCCCGCGGGCCAGCATTTCCATGGTGAGTTCATGCGCGGCTTCGGCATCCAGGCCGAAGAGGAAAGGGCGGGCGAGGGCGTAGGGGATCAGGGACATGGGTGGATCACAGGGGATAATTGCGCAACAACCTTCGATTTTCCCCCATGACGACCTCCACTCCCCTGACCCAAGACGAACTCAAGGCCCTCGTAGGCCAGGCAGCCCTGCAATATGTGGTGCCTGGCGAGATAGTGGGGGTGGGCACGGGCTCCACCGTCAACAAGTTCATCGACGCGCTGGCCAGCATGAAGGGCGAGATCAAGGGCGCCGTGTCGAGCTCGGTGGCCAGCACCGAGCGCCTCAAGGCCCTGGGCATTCCCGTGTTCGACGCCAACGAGGTCGAGGCCCTGTCGGTCTACATCGACGGCGCCGACGAGATCGACGGCCAGGGCCACATGGTCAAGGGCGGCGGCGCCGCACTCACGCGCGAGAAGATCGTGGCGGCGCTGGCTGGCCGCTTCGTCTGTATCGCCGACGAGTCCAAGCTGGTGCCTGCACTGGGCAAATTCCCCCTGCCGGTGGAGGTGATTCCGATGGCGGCCCAGAACATTGCGCGCCGTTTCGCGGCCCTGGGCGGCAAGGCCTCCATCCGCCAGAAGGACGGCCAGCCCCTGGTGACCGACAACGGGCAGCACATCCTTGACGTCACGGGCCTGTCCATCACCGACCCGCTGGCCTTTGAATCCAACGTCAACCAGTGGCCCGGCGTGGTTACGGTGGGGGTATTCGCCCATCAGAAGGCCTCGGTCTGCCTGCTGGGCACGGCGCAAGGCGTGAAGACGCTGAGCTACTGACGCCCGTTTCAGCTGGCTCTGCTCCGCTTCGGGGGCTGACTGCAAAGCCAATGGGCCGCTGCTGCGGCCCATTCACCTGGGGTGCAGGTATCGCTTTTGGATCAGAACCGGATACCCGCAGGATTGGTCGGTGCGGCACCGTCGGTCGAAGGTGCAGGGCGTGCACGGGGTGAGGCCGTTGCGTCCGAGGCGGGCGCGGCGGCTGGTGCTGGTGCGGCGGGAGCTGCAGCCGCCAACGGCGTGGCTGCCGGGCGGCGATAGTTTGCCGGCAATTGAGACTGCTTGGGATAGCCGGCCACGTCCAGGTACTGCGCCCATTCCCCCTCAGAGAAGCCCGCCATCCGTTGCGCGCCGATGGTGCCAAAAGGCAGTGTGCTGCTGCCACTGGCCGCCTGCAGAGCATCGATGTCTGCATTGCTGTTGACCGTCCGCTCCGTGAAGGGAATGCCGCGGTTGACCAGAAAACTGCGGGCGCTTGAGCATGGCGCGCAGTCGTTGCCGGTGTACAGCGTCACCGGAAAGCGCTGGGCGACCCGGGAGAGTTCGAGCGGCAGTCCGGCACCGGCGCCGGCACTGCCGGTGGCAGGCGCTGCGCCCGTGGTGGTGGGCCTGGCGGAGGGATCTGCTGGCGCGCGGTCAGAGAAAGTCACCTTGCCATCGGGCCCGACGATGCGGTACACCGCTTGTGCTTGGACACCGGTACAGGCCAGCACAAGCAGCATGGGGGCCAGCATTGGCAGGGACAGCAGGTTCTTGCGCATCGTCTTTCTCCTCGGGATCCGTTTGTAATGGGGAAACTCAGGCCACAGCCGGCTCGGCCATGCCCTGGTGGCGCATCAGCGCATCCAGGCGCGGTTCGCGGCCCCGGAAGGCTTTGAACGACTCCATGGCGGGGCGGCTGCCCCCGGCTTCCAGAATCGCCTCGCGGTAGCGGCGGCCGGTCTCGGCACTCGGCTGTCCATCGCTGCCCACGGTCTCTTCAAAGGCTGCATAGGCGTCGGCGCTCAGCACCTCGGCCCATTTGTAGCTGTAGTAACCCGCAGCATAACCGCCCGCGAAGATGTGGCTGAAGGTGTGTGCCGTGCGGCTGAACGCCGGCGGCTGCAGCACCGCCACTTCGGCGCGCACCTGGCCCAGCAGGGGCATGATGTCCCGGGCCGGGTCGTGCTCGGTGTGCAGCAGCATGTCGAACAGCGAGAACTCGATCTGGCGCAGCGTCTGCATGCCGCTCTGGAAGTTCTTGGCAGCGATCATCTTGTCGAACAGCGCGCGCGGCAGGGGCTCGCCCGTGTCCACATGGGCCGTCATGTGCTTGAGCACATCCCACTCCCAGCAGAAGTTCTCCATGAACTGGCTGGGCAGCTCCACCGCATCCCACTCCACGCCGCCGATGCCCGAGACGTCGCGCTCGTTCACCTGGGTCAGCATGTGGTGCAGGCCGTGGCCGAATTCGTGGAACAGCGTGATCACGTCGTCGTGCGTGAGCAGGGGAGGCTTGCCGTCCACACCGCTGGCGAAATTGCACACCAGGTGCGCCACCGGGGTCTGCAGCACGCCGGTGTCGGGGCGCAGCCAGCGGGTGCGCACGTCGTCCATCCAGGCGCCGCCGCGCTTGCCGGTGCGGGCCGGCTGGTCCAGGTAGAACTGGCCCACCAGCGTGTTGCCACGCTCGATGCGGTAGAACTCCACGGCCGGGTTCCACACGGGCGCACTGTCGCGGCGAATCGCCACCTCGAACAGCGTTTCGATGATCTTGAACAGGCCGGCCAGCACCTTGGGCGCCGTGAAGTACTGCTTGACCTCCTGCTCGCTGAAGGCGTAGCGCGCTTCCTTGAGCTTTTCGGCCACGTAGGGCCAGTCCCAGGCCTGCGGATGGGCCAGGCCCAGGTCACCCGAAGCAAAGGCACGCAGGTCGGCCACGTCCTTTTCGGCGTAGGGGCGCGCGCGGTGCGCCAGGTCGCGCAGGAAGGTGACCACCTCGGCGGGCGAGTCGGCCATCTTGGCCACCACCGACACTTCGCCGAAGTTGGCGTAGCCCAGCAGTTGCGCCTCTTCCTTGCGCAGCGCCAGGATCTCGCCGATCAGCGCGGTGTTGTCGTACTTGCGGGCATCGCCCTGGGCCTGGTCGGAGGCGCGGGTCACGTAGGCGCGGTAGAGCTTTTCGCGCAGGGCGCTCTGGTGGGCAAACTGCATCACCGGCAGGTAGCACGGCATCTTCAGCGTGAGCTTGTACCCGTCCTTGCCCTCGGCCTGGGCGGCGTCGCGCGCGGCCTGCAGCACGTCGGCCGGCACACCATCCACCTCGGCGTCGGTGGCGTAGTAGGCAAAGGCGTCGGTCGCATCCAGGGCGTTTTCGCTGAACTTCTGGCTCAGCTCGGCCTGGCGCTCCTGGATCTGGGCAAAGCGCTCCTTGGCAGGGCCGGCCAGCTCCGCACCGCTGAGCACGAAGTTGCGCACGGCATTCTTGTGCGCCTGGCGCTGCTCGGTGCTCAATGTGGAGGGGTCGATGGCCTTGTATTTGGCGTACAGGCGCTCGTCGGCGCCCAGGCGCGTCCAGTACTCGGTCACGCGCGGCAGGGCGGCGTTGTAGGCGGCGCGCAATTCGGGCGTGTCGGCCACGCTGTTGAGGTGGCTCACCGCACCCCAGGCCGTGCCCAGTTGCTCGGTGGCCACATCCAGCACCTGGGCGATGGCGTCCCAGCGGGCGGGGAAGTCGGGGGCGGTCACCGTCTCCAGCGCCACGTTGGCACGTTCGAGCAGCACGTCGACGGCGGGTGCGACGTCGCCTGGCGTGATGCGGTCAAACTGGGGAAGGCCGGAAAATTCGAGAAGGGCGTTGCTCATGCGGTGTAGATGGCGCCTCGGGGCGTTGGTTCAAGGGTTTTTTTACCGTGCAGCCGTGCGCTCGGCCGCCTCGATGGTGTTCACCAGCAGCATGGTAATGGTCATCGGGCCAACCCCGCCAGGCACGGGGGTGATCCAGCCGGCCACTTCCTTGACGCCCTCGAAGTCCACGTCGCCGCAAAGCTTGCCTTCGGCGTTGCGGTTGATGCCCACGTCGATCACGATGGCGCCGGGCTTGACCATGTCGGCCGTGAGCGTGTTGGCGCGGCCCACGGCCGCCACCACCACGTCGGCCTGGCGCGTGTGGTAGGCCAGGTCGGGCGTGCCGCTGTGCGTCACGGTCACGGTGGCATTGGCCTGCAGCAGCAGCAGGGCCATGGGCTTGCCCACGGTGTTGCTGCGCCCGATCACCACGGCATGCTTGCCCTTGAGCGACTGGCCGGTGGATTCGATCAGCTTCATGCTGCCGTACGGGGTGCAGGGGCGAAAGCCCTCCAGCCCGGCCATCAGCTCGCCGGCCGACAGCACCGAGTAGCCGTCCACGTCCTTGGCGGTGGAGATTGCCTCGATCACCTTGTGCGGGTCGATGTGCTTGGGCAGGGGCATCTGCACCAGGATGCCGTGCACGCTCGGGTCGGCATTCAGCGCGGCGATGCGGGCCAGCAGGTCGGTCTCGCTCAGCGTGGCCTCGTACTTCTCGAAGATCGAGCGCACGCCGCTGTCCTCGCAGGCCTTGACCTTGTTGCGCACATAGACGGCCGAGGCCGGGTCTTCGCCCACCAGGATCACGGCCAGGCCGGGCTGGTGGCCGCGCGCGGTGAGGGCAGCGGCGCGCTGGGCGACTTCGCTGCGCAATTGGCGGGAGAGGGCGGTGCCGTCGATGATGTGGGCTGTCATGGCTGGAATACGGTCAAAAAGAGCAACAGGCGCTCTGATGGGGTCTAAGTGCCAGGCTCTGTTGGCCTGTCGGAACAATGTCTTCTACGGATTTGCATGCAAGCGGATAACTAGGCGGGGAGCCGCAGACAGTGCTCTGGCACGGCAAGGCTCACCAACGACGTTAGCCGCTTGCAGGCAAATACGTGTCAGCCCTTGGGCGCGTTCTGGCCGAGGGCGATCTTGAGCAGATCGGCCACGGTATTGGCGTTGAGCTTTTCCATGATGTTGGCGCGGTGCGCCTCCACTGTCTTGATGCTGATGCCCAGGTCGTCGGCGATCTGCTTGTTCAGGCGGCCGGCGACAATGCGCTCGAGCACCTGCGCCTCGCGGCTGGTGAGCTTGGAGAGCAGGGCGTCGCGGCTGGCGGCCTGCTGGTAGCCGGCAAAGGCCTCGCGTGCGTGGTCCAGCATGCGCTCGACCAAGCCGACCAGCTCTTCCTCGTCAAAGGGCTTCTGGATGAAGTCGAGTGCACCTTTCTTCATCGTGTTCACGGCCATGGGCACGTCGCCGTGGCCGGTGATGAAGACGATGGGCAGGGGCGACTTGCGCTCGATCAAGCGGTCCTGCAACTCCAGTCCGGTCATGCCGCCCATGCGGATGTCCACGATCAGGCAGGCCACTTCACGGGGGTCGTAGCGCGACAGGAAGGTCTCGGCCGAATCAAAGCAGCGCACCCGGTAGTCCTTGCCTTCCAGCAGCCATTGCAGGGAGTCGCGGACCGCTTCGTCATCGTCCACGACGTATACGGTGCCTTTTTTCGGAATCAAGCTCATGCAATTGTCCTTGGAGTATGTGCGTTTGCTACAGAATTTGTAGTGTCATCGGCAGGCTTGGCAAGCGGCAACCAGAAGGAGAACCTGCAGCCCGTGACGTCTGAACCATTGTAGATGTTCTCCGCCTGCATCCGGCCGTGGTGCGACTCGACGATGCTGCGGCACAGATTGAGGCCCATGCCCATGCCTTCCTGCTTGGTGGAGAAGAAAGCCTCGAACAGGCGTTCGAGCACCTCGGGCGCCAGGCCCTTGCCGGTGTCCAGCACCGAGAATTCGACCACCTCGCGCTCCTCGATGGTCTTGGGTACCACGCGCAGCTCCACGCTGCGGCCGGCCGTGGGGCGGTTGGCGTGCTGTATGGCCTCGGCGCCGTTCTTCATCAGGTTCACCAGCACCTGCTCGATCAGGATGGTGTCGGCCATCACGGGCGGCAGGCGCGCGGCGATGTACAGCGTCAGGCGCACATGGTGGCGGCGCAGCTCGATGTCGGCCAGCTCCACGGCCTCGGTCACCATCAGGTGCACATCGGCCAGGGCTCGGTTGGGCTCGCTCTTCTTCACGAAGGCGCGGATGCGCTGGATGATCTGCCCGGCGCGCTGTGCCTGGTGGGCTGTCTTCTGCAGGGCCGTGAGCAGGGCCTCCTCGGTCAGCTGGCCGCTCTGGATGCGCGAGACCATGCCGCTGCAGTAGTTGTTGATGGCCGTGAGCGGCTGGTTGAGCTCGTGCGCCACGCTGGACGCCATCTCGCCCATGGTGATCAGGCGGCTGACGGACTGCGCCCGCTCGGCCTGGCGCGAAGCCTGCTCCTCGGCCTGGCGGCGCGGCGTGATGTCGGTGGCGATCACCATCTGCGCCAGGCGCCCGTCCACCCAGTTCAGGTAGCGCGAGCGCACCTCCAGCCACTTGCCCAGGTCGGGCAGGAAGATCTCGGCGTTTTCGGTGCGGGCGCTGGTCAAGGTGTCGGTGGGCAGGCCCATCAGGCCGTCCTCGTCATCCACGCCCGTCGAAGTGCTGCCCGCCACGGGCACCACGCCAGCCTGGGCCACCAGCTGCAGGTGGCCGCCGGTCTGCGAGCCGAACCACTGGCGGTACAGCTTGTTGGCAAACAGCAGCTCCTCGCTGCCCAATGGCGCCACGGACACCGAGGCATCGAGCGACTCGAGCACGATGGTGAAGCGCTCGTGCGATGCCGAGAGCTGCTCGCGCACCCGGTTGGGCTCGGTGATGTCGGTCATCGATGTCATCCAGCCGGTCTGGTGGCCGTGGGCGTCGATCAGCGGCGACACATACAGCCGCGCGTCGAACAGCGTGCCGCTCTTGCGCCGCACCCGCACCTGGAAGCCGCCGACGATGGTCTTGCCGCTGAGCTCGTCGCGCAGCTTGGCGTGCAGGGCCTCGTGGTCCGAGTCGGGCCAGTAGGGGAAGGGCGCCTTCAGGCCCACCAGCTCTGCCTCGCTCCAGCCTGTCATCTGGCAGAAGGCGGCGTTCACGTAGGTGATGCGGCCTTCCATGTCAAGGGCACGCATGCCGGTGAGGATGGAGTTCTCCATCGCCCGGCGAAAGTTGGTTTCCGCCACCAGGGCCTGCTGGGCCTGCATGCGCCGGCGCGTGTGGCGCCAGGTGGCGATCAGCATCCAGGCCGTCATGGCGCTGAGCGTGCCCACCAGCCAGAACAGGCCGCTGCCCACCACCCCCAGCGAGGTGCGGTAGGCCTGGGCGCGCAGCACCAGCCCGTTGCCCACGGGGGACACGGGCACCTCGTACTCATTGGCGCGCGGGCTCCAGGGCAGCAGCTGCGTGGCCGGGTTGCGCGGGCCCAGAGGGGTGCCCGCAAGCACCTGGCTCTTGCTGTCCAGCAGCGTCACGGCGTAGCGTGCCAGCACCTCGGTGGGCGTGCCGTAGCGCAGCAGGCTGTCGATGGAGTATTCGCCCAGCACCACGCCGCTGAACTTGCCCTGGTTGTTCAGCGGCACTTGCAGTTGCAGCAGGGGGGTGATGTCGCCCGCCGTGGCGGCCGGCTGGGCATACACGGGCTGCTGCAGGTCGCGCGCCAGGCCATAGGTGTCGGCCGTGTCGCCGGCTTTGAGCACCTCGCCGGCAATGCGCAGCTCGCTGCTGGCCAGGGTGGGTGCCGCGTGGCTGGCGCGGATGCGGCGGCGCTCGTCGATCCAGGTGATGGCCTGCAGCTCGGGGTACTGGCTGATCAGCGTCTCGGCCCGGCTCACGAACTCGGATTTTTCGAGCTCCTGGTTGGACAGGTCGCGCGCAATGCGCATCAGTTGCTCTTGCCGCTCCAAGAGGCGCAGGCGCACCCGCTGCTGGGCGTATTCCACGTCACGGCGCAGGGCTTCCTGCTCGCGCTCGGCCTCTTCGGCGCGCAGGTACCAGAAGGCCGCCACGATGGCCGCCAGGAACATCAGCACCGCCGCCAGGGGCGCCAGCGCGGCAAACCGGTCCTGCCGGGTGGGCGAGAGGCTGCGCCACCACTTGCGCCACCAGCGCGCAGGGGCCGCGATGGGCGAGACCGTGGTGGGGGGCGCTGGGTCGGTTGGATGCATGTCCCTCAAGTGTAGAGGAGGCGCACACCTGGTAACGGACAGCAGGGACAAACCTGTCCACGATCCCTGGGAGTGCGTTTTTCGGGCAGGCCGCGGATCATTTGCGAACGCTCGTTCTTGTGCGTTTGCAGCAAATTCTCATAATGTGATATCAATGGGCACCATTTGAAATTCGCAAAAAGTTGTGCGAAACTAGGGGCAGTGTTCTAAATTGCTGCCACACCTATAGGAGACAAAGCATGTCAGCTCAGCCCGACCCTCAGGCCGCTTTTGGCCTCGGTACCGACGTCGATCAGCAGGAAACCCGTGAATGGATGGATGCGCTGTCCGCCGTGATCGACAAGGAGGGCCCCGAGCGTGCCCATTTCCTGCTGGAACAGCTTCTGGAACATGCACGCCAGAGCAGCATCGACATGCCGTTCTCGGCCAACACGGCCTACGTGAACACCATCGAGGCCGACCAGGAAGCCCACTGCCCCGGCAACATCGCCATTGAAAAGCGCCTGCGCGCCTACATGCGCTGGAACGCCATGGCCATGGTCGTGCGCGCCAACCGCCTGAACCCCGCCGACGGCGGCGACCTGGGCGGCCACATCGGCTCGTTCGCATCGGTGGCCAGCATGTTTGGCGCCGGTTTCAACCATTTCTGGCATGCGGCCAGCGAAGACCACGGCGGCGACCTGCTGTACATCCAGGGCCACAGTTCGCCCGGCATCTATGCCCGCGCCTACCTCGAAGGCCGGCTGACAGAAGAGCAGCTCGACAGCTTCCGCCAGGAAGTGGACGGCAAGGGCCTGTCCAGCTACCCGCATCCCAAGCTGATGCCCGAATTCTGGCAGTTCCCCACGGTGTCGATGGGCCTGGGCCCGCTGATGGCCATCTACCAGGCACGCTTCCTCAAGTACCTGCACGCCCGTGGCATCGCCAACACCGAAAACCGCAAGGTCTGGGTGTTCTGCGGCGACGGCGAGATGGACGAACCCGAATCGCTGGGCGCCATCGGCCTGGCCGCACGCGAAAACCTGGACAACCTGGTCTTCGTGATCAACTGCAACCTGCAGCGCCTGGACGGCCCGGTGCGCGGCAACGGCAAGATCGTGCAAGAGCTCGAAAGCGAGTTCCGCGGCAGCGGCTGGAACGTCATCAAGCTCCTGTGGGGCAATGGCTGGGACACCCTGCTGGCCCGCGACAAGACCGGCAAGCTCAAGCAACTGATGATGGAGACGCTGGACGGCGACTACCAGGCCATGAAGGCCAACGACGGTGCCTTCGTGCGCAAGAACTTCTTCGGCCGCCACCCCGAGACTCTGAAGCTCGTCGAGCACATGACCGACGACGAGATCTTCGAGCTGCGCCGTGGTGGCCACGAGCCCGCCAAGGTCTACGCCGCCTTCCACGCCGCCAACGCGCACAAGAACCAGCCCACCGTGCTGCTGGTCAAGACCGTCAAGGGCTATGGCATGGGCAAGGCCGGTGAAGGCAAGAACACCGTGCACCAGACCAAGAAGCTCTCGGACGAGGACATCAAGTACATCCGCGACCGCTTCAGCATCCCGATCCCGGACAGCCAGCTGGCCGACATCCCGTACTACAAGCCGGCCGACGACACGCCCGAAATGCAGTACCTGCAGGAGCGCCGCAAGGCCCTGGGCGGCTACCTGCCCAAGCGCCTGCCCAAGGCCGAAGAGAGCTTCACCGTGCCTTCGCTCGACACCTTCAAGGCGGTGCTCGAACCCACGGCCGAAGGCCGCGAAATCTCCACCACCCAGGCCTATGTGCGCTTCATCACGCAACTGCTGCGCGACCAGGCCCTGGGCCCGCGCGTGGTGCCCATCCTGGTGGACGAGGCCCGCACCTTCGGCATGGAAGGCCTGTTCCGCCAGATCGGCATCTACAACCCCAAGGGCCAGCTGTACACCCCGGTCGACCGCGACCAGGTGATGTACTACCGTGAAGACAAGGCCGGCCAGATCCTGCAGGAAGGCATCAATGAAGCCGGCGGCATGGCCAGCTGGATCGCTGCCGCCACCAGCTACAGCACGAACAACCGGATCATGATCCCGTTCTACGTGTATTACTCGATGTTCGGCTTCCAGCGCATCGGCGACCTGGCCTGGGCGGCGGGCGACATGCAGGCCCGCGGCTTTTTGCTGGGCGGCACCTCGGGCCGCACTACGCTCAACGGCGAAGGCCTGCAGCACGAAGACGGCCACAGCCACATCCTGGCCGGCACCATCCCCAACTGCGTGAGCTACGACCCGACCTTCGCCCACGAAGTCGGCGTGATCATGCACCATGGCCTGAAGCGCATGGTCGAGCGCCAGGAAAACGTCTTCTACTACATCACGCTGCTCAACGAGAACTATCCCATGCCCGGCCTGCAGCCCGGCACGGAAGAGCAGATCATCAAGGGCATGTACCTGTGCAAGCAGGCGCCCGCCCTGGCCGCCGATGCACCCACCGTGCAACTGCTGGGCAGCGGTACCATCCTGCGCGAATCCTTCTTTGCCCAGGAACTGCTGGAAAAGGACTGGGGCGTGGCCGCCGGCATCTGGAGCTGCCCGAGCTTCAACGAACTGGCCCGCGACGGCCAGGACGTGGAGCGCTGGAACCTGCTGCACCCGACCGAAACGCCACGTGTCTCCTTCGTGGCCGAGCAGTTGGGCAAGACCGCAGGCCCCGTGGTCGCCTCCACCGACTACATGAAGAACTACGCCGACCAGATTCGCTCGTTCATCCCCGCCGGCCGCACCTACAAGGTGCTCGGCACCGACGGCTTTGGCCGCAGCGACTTCCGCAGCAAGCTGCGCGAGCACTTCGAAATCAACCGCCACTACATCGTCGTCGCGGCCCTGAAGGCGCTGTCCGAAGAAGGCAAGGTGCCCGCAGCCAAGGTGGCCGAGGCCATCGCCAAGTACAACATCCAGGCCGACAAGGTCAACCCGCTGTACGCATAAAAGAACCGGAGACAACAATGGCATTGGTAGACATTCAAGTTCCGGACATCGGAGACTTCGACGAAGTCGGCGTGATCGAATTGCTGGTCAAACCCGGCGACACCGTCAAGGCCGAGCAGTCGCTGATCACGGTCGAATCCGACAAGGCCTCGATGGAGATCCCATCGAGCCACGCTGGCGTGGTCAAAGAGGTCAAGGTCGCCATCGGCGACAAGATCAAGCAGGGCTCCGTGGTGCTCACGCTGGAAGTGGCGGGCGAAGCGGCTGCGGCGCCTGCTGCTGCCGCACCCGCGCCAGCCGCCGCGTCCCCCGCACCGGCACCTGCCGCTGCAGCGCCCGCCCCAGCGGCGGCTGCCCCTGCAGCCGCCTCGGGCCCGGTGGAAGTGCGCGTGCCCGACATCGGCGACTTCAAGGACGTGGCCGTCATCGAGATGCTGGTCAAGGTGGGTGACACCATCAAGCTCGAGCAGTCGCTGTTCACCGTCGAATCCGACAAGGCCTCCATGGAGATCCCTTCGCCCGCCGCCGGCGTGCTCAAGGAGCTCAAGGTCAAGATCGGCGACACCGTGAACATCGGCGACCTGATCGCCGTGCTCGAAGGTTCTGCCCCCGTGGCGGCAGCGGCACCAGCACCCGCTGCTGCGCCTGCAGCCGCAGCACCTGCGCCGGCCCAGGCCGCAGCCGCCCCAGCGCCCGCAGCCGCCGCCGTGCCAGTGCCGGCCCACCAGCCAGGCGCCCCCACGGCAGGCCTGCCCCACGCATCCCCCTCCGTGCGCAAGTTCGCCCGCGAACTCGGTGTGCCGCTTGAAGAAGTCAAGGGCACCGGCACCAAGGGCCGCATCAGCCAGGACGACGTGCAGGCCTTCACCAAACAGGTGATGAGCGGCGCCACGCAGACCAAGGCCCAGGCGGCCAAGGCGCCTGCGGGCGGCGGTGGTGGTGGTGGTGCAGGCCTGGACCTGCTGCCATGGCCCAAGGTGGACTTCAGCAAGTTCGGCACGGTCGAGCGCAAGGACCTGTCGCGCATCAAGAAGATCAGCGGCGCCAACCTGCACCGCAACTGGGTGATGATCCCCCACGTCACCAACAACGACGAGGCCGACATCACCGAGCTCGAAGCCTTCCGCGTCTCCACCAACAAGGAGAACGAGAAGAGCGGCGTCAAGGTCACCATGCTGGCCTTCGTGATCAAGGCCGTGGTGGCCGCGCTCAAGAAGTTCCCCGAGTTCAATACCAGCCTGGATGGCGACACCCTGGTCTACAAGCAGTACTACAACGTGGGCTTTGCGGCGGACACGCCCAACGGCCTGGTGGTACCCGTGCTCAAGGATGCCGACAAGAAGGGCATCATGCAGATCAGCCAGGAAATGGGCGATCTGGCCAAAAAGGCCCGCGACGGCAAGCTCGGCTCGGCCGACATGCAGGGCGGCTGCATGTCGATCAGCTCGTTGGGCGGCATTGGCGGCACGCACTTCACCCCCATCATCAACGCGCCCGAAGTGGCCATCCTGGGCCTCTCCAAGGGCCAGATGAAGCCGGTGTGGGACGGCAAGCAGTTCGTGCCGCGCCTGGTGCTGCCCCTGTCGCTGTCGTATGACCACCGCGTGATCGACGGTGCCAGCGCTGCGCGCTTCAATGCCTATCTGGGCCAGGTGCTGGCGGACTACCGCCGCATCCTGCTGTAACGAGGAGACCCTGGTATGGCAATCATTGATATCAAGGTTCCGGACATCGGCGACTTCGACGAAGTCGGCGTCATCGAAGTGCTGGTCAAGCCCGGCGACACCATCAAGGCCGAGCAGAGCCTGATCACCGTGGAGTCCGACAAGGCCTCCATGGAGATCCCCTCCAGCCACGCTGGCGTGGTCAAAGAGCTCAAGGTCAAGATCGGTGACAAGGTCGCGCAAGGCGCCGTGGTGCTGACGCTGGAGGCAGCGGACGCAGGTGCCGCCGCTCCCGCACCGGCGGCTGCGCCTGCAGCAGCAGCCCCGGCTCCGGCCGCCTCGGCAACCCCTGCCGCACCCGCACCCCAGGCATCAAGCTTTGGCGGCACGGCCGATCTCGAGTGCGACCTGCTCGTGCTCGGCGCCGGCCCCGGCGGCTACAGCGCAGCGTTTCGCGCGGCAGATCTCGGCCTCAAGGTCGTGCTGGTCGAGCGCTACGCCACCCTGGGCGGCGTGTGCCTGAACGTGGGTTGCATCCCCTCCAAGGCACTGCTGCACGTGGCGGCTGTCATGGACGAAGTGAGCCACATGGCCGACCTGGGCGTGAGCTTCGGCGATCCCACCCTGGACATCGACAAGCTGCGCGGTCACAAGGAAAAGGTCATCGGCAAGCTGACCGGCGGCCTGGCCGCCATGGCCAAGATGCGCAAGGTCACCACCGTGCGCGGCCTGGGCCAGTTCGTCGGTGCCCACCACCTCGAAGTGGAAGAAACCAGCGGCGCCACCGGCCAGGAGAAGACGGGCACCAAGAAGGTCATCGCCTTCAAGAACGCCATCATCGCCGCCGGCAGCCAGGCCGTGCGCCTGCCCTTCATGCCCGACGATCCGCGCGTGGTGGATTCCACCGGCGCGCTGGAGTTGAAGGAAGTGCCCAAGCGCATGCTCATCCTGGGCGGCGGCATCATCGGCCTGGAAATGGGCACGGTGTACAGCACCCTGGGCGCGCGCCTGGACGTGGTGGAAATGATGGACGGCCTGATGCAGGGCGCCGACCGCGACCTCGTCAAGGTCTGGCAGAAGATGAACGCCAAGCGCTTCGACAACATCATGCTCAAGACCAAGACGGTGGGGGCCAAGGCCACGCCCGAAGGCATCGAGGTGACGTTTGCCGCAGCGGAAGAGGGCGGCACCGCGCCGGCGCCGCAGACCTATGACCTGGTGCTCCAGGCCGTGGGCCGCACCCCCAACGGCAAGAAGATCGCCGCCGAGAAGGCCGGCGTGGCCGTCACGGACCGCGGCTTCATCAACGTCGACATCCAGATGCGCACCAACGTGCCGCACATCTTCGCCATCGGCGACATCGTGGGCCAACCCATGCTGGCGCACAAGGCGGTGCACGAAGCGCATGTGGCCGCAGAAGTCATTGCCGGCGAGATCCAGGGCAACAAGGAGCTGGCCAGCGCCGCCTTCAACGCCCGCGTGATCCCCTCGGTGGCGTACACCGACCCCGAAGTGGCCTGGGTGGGCCTGACCGAAGACCAGGCCAAGGCCCAGGGCATCAAGGTCAAGAAGGGCCTGTTCCCGTGGACGGCCTCGGGCCGCGCCATCGCCAACGGCCGCGACGAGGGCTACACCAAGCTCCTGTTCGACGACAGCCCCGAGGCCCATGGCCACGGCAAGATCCTGGGCGGCGGCATCGTGGGCACCCACGCCGGCGACATGATCGGCGAGATCGCGCTGGCCATCGAGATGGGCGCGGACGCGGTGGACATCGGCAAGACCATCCACCCGCACCCCACGCTGGGCGAGAGCATCGGCATGGCGGCGGAGATCGCGCATGGCAGCTGCACGGACGTGCCGCCGCAGAAGAAGTGACATAGCCAGGGACAGCACACTGTGCAGTTCCGAAACGAAAGCCCGGCCTGGCAACGGTCCGGGCTTTTTTTATGGGCTGGCCCGTGGGCGGGAGCACGTGTTTGATCTCAGGCACACGTATCTACCGAAGAGTCGCCCGGCGGTGCTCTACGATGAGAGCTACACACCACCTCGCACCATGGCTTACGAACGGCATTTCATCAAGGACGCCAAGAAAGGCAACAAGCTTCGTACCCACGTGCGCATGATCGTTGACGGTTCCATGGTTCTCACCGACGAGCTGCAAGAAGGCGCCGCTACCGACCCCGGTGCCGTCTGGAAGCCGCTGCGCGCACAGGCTTGCGACGGCGACTTCGAAGCCCTGGCTTACGCCGACGGACAGGAATTCATGCGACTGACCAAAGGTGGCTGGCGGTTGGCTGCAGCCGATGGGGCGCCGCTGTCCGAGGGTGGCGATATCCTGAGCCTCAGGCCCCGGAACCCCGGTCCGTTGGCGGTATTGACCGCGGAAGGCTCCTATCCCTCCTTCGATTGGTACGACTACTTCGAATATGCGGTCAGCCGCATCGGTGTCGTCTGGGCATGGGACGATCCCGAAGCGGCCATGGAGTGGTCGGCCCGCATGACCCCTGTGCAAATGGCTCTGTGGGCGATCGCCAATGCAGACGGGCAAATCTGCAACGGCGGCTTCTCGCAGTTCTTCTACAACAGCTACGGCGAGCTGGCACACGAAGCACTGGCAGGCTTCGAATTGCTGGGCATGGCACCGTATGCCGACATCCTGCGCGAGGCCTATGCCGTCTTCCCCGGTCAGCGCATCCCCAAGGACCCGGACGAGCGCGTGGCCCTCCTGGAAACCATGGCGCGCGACGACGAGGCCACTGCGGCCCGGCTGCGGGCCGCCAGCAACGGAATCGAGCACGCATCGGCCATCTTCAAGGGGGCCGAGGACCTTTGGGTCGCACTGGAGGCCCACTACTGCGCACTGATCCACCAGGACATCGGCGTGCGCGGCTACAACGTGGCTTTCTACAAGCCGTTGTGCGAATGCATCGAGTCCCGTGCAGGCGGGGTTTTCCGGTAGCCGCCCGGCGCACCATTGCGCACAATCCGCTGATCCCGTTACATTTTCGGGCGCCTGCCGCTTTCATGAGCTTCATCGTCCAGATCTTCGACCGCATCACGGCCACCGACGTGCCCACCGCGCTGGCCGCGTGCCAGCGCGACCAGCGGGCCACGCCCCGGGTGGTGGCCATGTTCGACCAGTTTTTGCGCGAGGTGCAGTGCCACTACCCGCTGGCGGCCGGTGCCAATGGCGTGGAGCAGCCCCTGGTCTGGACCGAGGGCCTGCCGTTCGGGCCGCTGGACCACTGGCCGCTGAATCTGGGTGTCGATGTGCAGGCGCTCGACGCCACAGTGCTCTCCACCCTGGGCCATGTGGCGGCGGATGCGGGGCTGCAGCTGTTTGAGCCGCAGGGCGGGGCGCTGTACCGGCTGGACCGCCAAGTGGTCTACGAGGACGGCACGGTCGAGCCCTTTGCCGAACGCTCCCTGCGGGTAGAGCCGCCCAAGGTGCAGGCCGCGCCCGGCAGCTTTGCCCCGGCGCGGGTGCCCCACAGCCTGGACGTGCTGTGCGGCGCGCTGATGGAGCGGCTCGCGCCGCTGGGCTTCGAAGTCCACCCCCATCCGGTGAACTCACGCGCACGCCTTGTGCAGCGCAGTCATGGTCCTACGGTGCAGGCGTTTTTCATACAGGTGCAGCCCGAGCATGACCGGCAGTACATCCATTGCTCCGTGCATTGGTGGCTGCCTGGCGTGCGCGAGGCCTGGCTGGCCCGCCTGGACGAGTTGGGCGGGCCCGAACTGCGCGGCCGCATCAAGGCCTTCGTCCCCGACTACGAACGCAGCTTGAACGATTTTCAGCAAATCCCTTGGCACCGCAACCCGCGTCTGGGCCAGAACGATCTGCGCAGCGAGCACGACCTGGGCGACTATGCCAAGGCCCTGGCCTTCTGGGCCGCCGAGCGCGCCATCCTCTGGCAGGACGCGCCCAAGGACATGGCGGCCCTGGGCAAGCTGCTGCTCTCGGTGGACCAGGTCAGCCGCGTGCTCAGGGACGGCGAAAGCGGCGTGCACGGCCTGTTCTATTTGCAGGAGCAGATGGCCCTGCTGGTGCTGGCATTGCACTGCAAGACACCCTTGCGCGACGTCTGGGTCGAAACCCTTCGCCACCGCCAGCGCGTGACGCAGCATGTGCAGTGGAAGCCCGTCAGCGGCAACGATGGCAATGCCTTGTTCGACGCGATTCTCCAAAGCCTGATCGAGCGGCCCCCTGTGCTGGGCGCCTGATCCAACCAACTTTTTGCATGACTTCCGACAACGACATTGAAGCCCGCGCCTGGAACCTGGTGCACGCCTACCTGGCCGATGCCTCTCCCGCTGCATGGCATGTGTTCGCCGCGCGCTCCAACTACGACGGCAACAAGCAGGCCCTGCGCTGGCTGCTCGACCAGCCCAGGCTGGACCGGGGCACTGCATTGCTCATCTACTGGTACCTGGGGGCCGCCTGGCATGTACAGTTCACCTCGGCAGAGCAGGCCTTGAGCCCCGAGACCTTCACGCTGCTGCGCCTGATCGAGGAGCGCTATGCGGGGGGCTTTTATGAAGCCGGCAACATCTGGTTCGACCCGCACACCTCCGAAGGCGGCCGGCCCGATGACTACCCTGGTGTGGCTGTGGCGCGGCCCGTGCCTGCGCTCATGCTGGAGCCCGTCAACGGCAGCGAGTTTGTCGAGGTCTCGAAAGACCCGGAGGGCTTTGACGAAGGGCTCCCACTGAGCGTGGCGGTGGCGCTGTATGCGTTGTTCGAGGAGAGCGAAGACTGACAACGTCCTCTGGTTTAGCGTCCCGGGCCGTCGATCGTGTCGCTGTCTGCGCGGTGTGAGCCCACCCCGACACCCAGGGCCATGCCGCCGATGCCGGCCCCGCCGGAGCCACCACCGCCTGCACCTCCTGCACGCCCGCCGCCGGCTTCGGCATTGCCACTGCCTCCCGCACGCTTGCCTGCGGCACCGCCGCTCCCGGCTGGCCTCAACGGGCCCTGGTTGGGTATCGCCACCGCGGCGGGGATGGGCTCCAGGTCCAGCGCCGCACGGATGAAATGGCGCAGCGACACGACCAGCTGCGCGGTCTCGATGCTGCGGCCAGCCACCATGTCCTGCGCGGCCTTTGCGGCCAGCTCCACCTGTTCCTCGGTGCCGAGCAGGATCACATCCGACAGCGCGGCCTCCACGGCATCGCGCACGCGGCGCTGGCGCTCGGTGCTGGTCAAGGTGGGGGAGGGCACCGCATCGGCCGGCTCGGCTTCATCGGCTTCGGTGGCACTGCCATCCGCCAAGGCCATGTGGACGGCGCTTTGATGCACCTGCTGCCGGTGCAGGTCGCGCATGTGCGTGGGGTGCACCTGCAACTGCCCGGTGAACGAGCCGCCCAGCGTCTTGTACGCGGCGATCAAGGTCTTGAGCCGCTCGTTGATCTGCCGGTTCTCGCGCTCGCGCCGTTTCTGGATGGTCTGCATGAACACCAGGCGCGTGCCCACCATGACCAGGGTGGCCACCAGCAAGCCCATCAGGGTGGTGAGCAGCGTGGACCAGGAGGTGAAGTCGAGCAGGTTGCGCATGGGAGCTGGCAGCGTGGGGCGAGGAAGCACTGATGATAGGCAGGGTGCCTGGATACCGGTGTAGGCCTGCGGCCCAACCAGCCGGTCCGTCAGTTAGCATGCTCTCCCGTTCCACGCAAACGGTGGCCGATTCCACGAGCACGACCGCATGACCAACAGTAGCCCGCCAAGGGCAGGTATACAACCAGCCCCAACCCCCGACATCTGCCCATCCTGTGGGGTGGCCCACGGGGGGCTGTCGGTTTCCATCCCGGTTTCGCGGCCGACACTGACGGACAAGGTTCCGCCCGCGGAGTGGGCGGAGCGGGTCTGGTCCAACGGCGAGATGTGCGTGATCGACGACGAACGGTTCTTTCTCTACGGCTCGGTCATGCTCCCCATCACGGGCCATGCGGATGAGTTTGCCTGGGGTGCCTGGGCCGAGATCAGCGAGGAACTGTTCATGTGGTACCAGGGGATCCGGGGTGACGAGGGGAGGGAGACCAATGCACCCTTTGCTGCAGTGATGGCCACCGACATCCCGTTCTATCCAGTCACCCTCGGCCTGCCGCTCATGGTGCGCATCGAGCCACTGGGGCTGCGGCCCGACTTTGTGCTGGATGCTGGGCCGCATCCGCTGGTGCAGGACCAAGCCGGGGGTGTCAGCCCCGAGCGCGTCGAGTCCATCAAGGCCTGGTTCGCCTCGATCAAGGCTGGCTGACCGCGCGAGGGGCCTGCCCGCAACCGGGCTGAAGACGGCGCCGCTTGGCCATGGCGGCGCACCTGCGGCGCAGCGGCTCGGGCCACCATACCCATTGATCCCCCAGGCGGACTACTGAACCAGGAGCAGGTTGACCCCTGTGGCCTGCAACTCCTTGCGGATGCGGGAGGGCACGGTCGCCGGCGCGACGAGCGTGGCCAGCTCGTTGAGTGCCGCCACGGTGAAGGGCGATGCCGCACCGAGCTTGTCGGTGGAGGCCAGCACCACGGTTTCGGCCGCGCGCCGGTGCAGTGCGCGCTTGACGGCGGCCTCCTCGAAGTCGCCGGTGGTGAGGCCGCCTTCGGCGTGCACGCCCGTCACGCCCATCAGGAACAGGTCTGCGCGCAGGCGCTCGGCCGCCTCCACCACGCTGGCGCCCACGTTCACCATCGAGTGCCGGTACAGGCGCCCACCCAGGCTCAGCACCTCGATGTGCGTGTGCCCGGCCAGCGCCGTGGCCACCGCCGGGCTGTGGGTCACCACCGTGGCGCGCAGGT
Source organism: Acidovorax sp. A1169 (assembly GCF_030704685.1). Lineage (GTDB taxonomy): Bacteria > Pseudomonadota > Gammaproteobacteria > Burkholderiales > Burkholderiaceae_C > Acidovorax. The sequence goes on along the minus strand of NZ_JAUZDX010000003.1, from coordinate 123,865 downwards.
CGAGCGGCAGGTGCTGCACCACCTGCAGTGCGGTGGTGCCTCCGTCCAGGATGACCACCTGCCCGGGGCGCACCATGGCCGCCCCGGCACGGCCGAGCAGGCGTTTTTCATCGGGCGCCAGCTCCTTGCGTACGCGCAGGTCGCCCACGGCGGCCGAGGCGGGCAGGGCGCCGCCGTGCACACGCTGCAGCTTGCCTTCCGCAGCCAGCTCGCGCAGGTCGCGGCGCACCGTGTCCTCGGAGATACCCCATTCGTCGCTGAGAGCCTTGGCCACAACCTGGCCATCGTGCGCCAGGCGCTGGAGGATGAGTTGCTTGCGCTGGGTGGTGAGCATGGTCTGTGCAATTGCATGAAATTCAATGAAAATGCATGATACTGCACGAATGCATTTTTGGAGAAACCCATGCCTGATCCCATGGCGGCTGACCGCCCCTTGCTTGTGCTCATCGCCGGCCCCTACCTCTCGGGCACCGATGGCGACCCCGCCCGCATCGCCGCCAACCGCGAGCGGCTGGAGGCTGCGGCACTGCCCATCTACCAGCGCGGGCACCTGCCCATGCTGGGAGAGTGGCTGGCGCTGCCCATCATCCATGCGGCCGGTGGTCGCGAGCACGGGGATGCCGTGTTCCATGCCTACCAATACCCGGTGGCCGAACGCTTGCTCACGCGCTGCGATGCCGTGCTGCGCCTGCCGGGCGCATCGCGCGGTGCCGACATGGACGTGGCACGGGCGCAGGCCATGGGCCTGCCGGTCTACCACCATATCGGCGAACTGCCGGTACACCAAGCGGCAGAGGGGGTGGCGGCATGAAGCGGCCCCAGCCCACGCCACTGCCGGGTGATGCCGAAGATGTCCGATTGCTGGATGCCCAGGTGCTGTCGGACAGCTGGTATACCCTGCGCAAGATCAGCGTCGAGCTGCGCCGCCGCGACGGCCAGTGGCAGCGGCTGAGCCGCGAGGCCTATGACCGTGGCAACGGCGCCGCGCTGCTGCTGTGGGACCCCGTGCGCCGCACGGTGGTGCTGACGCGCCAGTTCCGCCTGCCGGCCTTCCTCAATGGCTCACCCGATGGCCAGTTGATCGAGGCCTGCGCCGGCCTGCTCGATGGCGACGAGCCCGAGGCCTGTATCCGCCGCGAGGCAGAGGAAGAGACCGGCTACCGCATCCGCGCACCGCGCAAGCTGTTCGAGGCGTACATGAGCCCGGGCTCGGTGACCGAGAAGCTGCACTTCTTTGTCGCCGAGTACGAACCCGAAGACCGGGTGCAGGCCGGCGGCGGGCTGGCGCAGGAGGGCGAGGACATCGAGGTCATCGAAATGCCCCTGGCCGAAGCCCTGGCCGCCATCGCCTCGGGGCGCATCCAGGATGGCAAGACCATCATGCTGCTGCAGCATGTGGCGCTGGTGCTGGCGAAAAACAACGGCTGATGCCCGGTATCAGCCTTTGCCGTCCAGCAGCGCGACGATCCGGTTCCAGTGGGACTCATCCACCGGCGTGATGGACAGGCGGCTGCCTTTTTGCAGCACGCGCAGGTCGGCCAGTTCGGGGTGCTGGCGCAGTTCGGGCAGGCCCAATAGGCGGGTCTTGCGCAGGGCCTGCACGTCCAGCAGCAGCCAGCGCGGCGCGTCGGGCGGCGACTTGGGGTCGTGGTAAGGCGATGCCGAGTCGAACTGGGTGGGGTCGGCCCGCGTGCCGGACGCCACGCGGGCGATGCCGACGATCCCTGGCTCGGCGCAGCTCGAGTGGTAGAAAAGCACGCCATCGCCCACCTGCATTCCGTCGCGCATGAAGTTGCGCGCCTGGTAGTTGCGCACGCCGGTCCAGGGCACGGTGGCTTTGGGGGCGGCCAGGGCGTCGTCGATGGAGCATTCCTCGGGCTCGGATTTCATGAGCCAGTGGCGGGGGGTGGCGCTGGAGGGTGATGTCATGGCACCATTCTGGCAAAGAGTCGGGGGCCGACGCAAACAACGTCCGTGAGGGGAAAGGCGCTGCGGTCCAGATGGGCCGTGGCGAAACAACCAATGGCTGAACCATCCAAGCGCAAGAGCAAAGGCCCCGGCACCTGGGTGCTGGCGCTCTTCGGGCTGCCCTTTGCGGCCGCAGGCCTGGGCCTGCTGCTGCTGAGCGTGCTGCCCACGCTGGTCGACTGGTCGACCATGCAGGGCTGGCAGCCGGTGCAGGCCACGCTGGCCTCGGCCGAGACGGTGGCCAGCCGCAGCAGCAAGTCCACCACCTACAGCGTGAAAGCCGAGTACCAGTACCGCGTGGCGGGGCAGGAGTACACCGGGCGCCGCGTGGCCATCGGCTCGGGCAGCGACAACGTGGGCGAGTTCCAGAAGGAACTGGGCGCCCGACTGGAGGAGGCGCAGCGCAGCGGCACACCGGTGCAGGCCTGGGTGAACCCCGACAACCCTGCCGAAGCGGTGCTGGACAGAAGCCTGCGGCCCGGCATGCTGGTCTTCAAGCTGATTTTTGCGCTGGTGTTTGGCGGGGCGGGCCTGGGCATCATGCTGTTCGCGTGGCGCATCCGGTCCGTGCTGTCCAGCGAGGAACGGGTGGCTGAGAGGACCTGGGAAGCACGCCCCTGGGAGTCCGGCGCCGAGTGGAAGGACAACCGCATCCGGGCGCGCCGACGCATCGGGCGGTGGGTGCTGTGGGTTCTGGCCCTGGTGTGGAACGGGGTGGCGCTCCCCATGGCCGCCATGGTGGTGCCGCGCACGCTGGAGCGCGGCGACCCTCTGCTAGCGGGCGCCTTGCTGCTGTTTCCATTGGCTGGGCTGGCCCTGCTGGTCTGGGCGGTGCGCGCCACGCTCCACGCACGGCGCTATGGTGACCTGCGGCTCACGCTCGACCCATTCCCGGGGTCCATCGGCGGGCACTTCGGCGCAAGCCTGGTGGTGCCCGTGCCGTACGAGGCGGGGCTGCGCTTTCTGGCCACGCTGCTGTGCGCGGAGCACACCCGCACCCGCTCGGGCAACAAGACCACCTACAGCAGCCGCACGCTGTGGCAGGTGCGTGGCCTGGCGCAGGTGGAGCCGCAGGCCGATGGCGTGCGCATCGCTTTCCGTTTCGACCTGCCTGCGCACTTGCCCGCATCGGGAGAGCCTGGCAGCGAATACCACGAATGGCGTGTGGAAGTGCGAAGCGTGCCGGGCAGCACCGGCGACAACGCGGCGCCGGGTTTCGTGCAGAGCTTCGAGGTGCCGGTGTACATCACGGGCCAGAAGTCCGTCTGGCTGCAGCACGATGCGGCGCAGCACCCGCAACTGGGCGAGGTGGCCAAGACGGACGAAGAGGACGTCTCGGACGTGGAGCAGGTGCCCGGCGGCGTGCGGCTGTACTTCCCCTATGGCCGGCGCTGGAAGCTGATGCTGGCGCTGCTCGTGTTTGGCGCCGTCTTTGCGGGCGCGGGCACCTTGCTGTGGAACAGCGAGGCACCGCTGCTGTTCAGCGCACTTTTCGGCGGCATTGGCTGGCTGGTCGTACTGAGTGCGCTCTACGGCCTGGGCAACAGCCTCACGGTACACCTGGATCGCCAGGGCTTGCACACCGAGCGGCGCGTGCTGGGCCTCGTGAGCTTCAAGAGCGAGGCAGCGGCGGGCGAGATTGCAGGCCTGGAGCTCAAGGAGAGCTATTCCACCGAGACCGGCGGCCAGAAGGAAACCTACTACCGCCTGCAGGCGGTGCTGACCAGTGGCAAGACCATCACCGTGGCAGACAGCCTGCGCGGCAAGGCGGCGGCGGGGCAACTGCTGTCTTCCCTGTGCCGCCAGACCGGCTATACCAAGGGATTAGCGCCAGGTTGAGGGGGTGTTGACCAGCCTCACCCCGCCTTGCGGAAGGTCAGGTTGATGCGAAAAGCGCCGGTCAGCGGGTGCACGGCCTCGGCCAGCGGCATCACGCCGTGGTAGCGCAGGCGCGCCGGGCCGCCCCAGACCACCACGTCGCCATGCGCCAGGGGAATGCGTTGCGGCTTGTCGGCCCGCGAGTCGCCACCGAACAGGAACACGGCAGGGATGCCCAGCGACACCGAGACGATGGGGTGCTCGTAGCTCTTCTCGTCCTTGTCCTGGTGCAGCGACAGGCGCGTGCCGGGGGCGTAGCGGTTGATGAGGCAGGCGTCGGGCTCAAAACATGCGAAGCCTGCGGCCTCGGCCGCCTCGCGTGCCAGGGTGGCGAACACGGTGGGCAGGGGGGGCCAGGCGCGGCCGGTCAGCGGGTCGGCCCGGCCATAGCGGTAGCCGCTGCGGTCGGAGATCCAGCCCAGCGGGCCGCTGTTGGTCATGGCCACCGACATGCGCTGGCCGCCGGGCGTTTCGAGGTGGCGGAATGGGGCGTGGGCGGTGATCGCCTCCACCGCCTGTAGCAGGGCCGGTGCCAGGCCGAGTGCAAAGCCGCGCAGCAGCACGGCACCGGGCGCCAGCGGTTCGCGCGTGCCTGCCTGTTGCCCCAGCAGCAAGGCCTCTTCGTCGTCGCTGAACAGGTTCAGGGTCATGTCGCGTCGTGGAAGATGATGCCGGCCGTGTGCCGCATCCCTGACCGCAGGCGGCTCACGCCATGGCGCATGTTCACGCGGTAGGGACCGCGCACGCCGTTGACCGGGCGGTGGTGCACAGCGAACACCACGGCATCGCCCTGGCGCAGGGGCACCACCTCGGCACGCGACTGCATGCGCGGGCGCTGCTCGGTGAGCACGAATTCGCCGCCCGTGAAGTCGCGGCCCGGCTCCGACAGCAGTATCGCCACCTGCAGCGGAAACACATGCTCGCCATACAGGTCCTGGTGCAGGCAGTTGTAGTCGCCCGTCTCGTACTGCAGCAGCAAGGGCGTGGAGCGCACCTGGCCGGCCGCATGGCAGCGGTCGATGAACTCGGCATGCGTGGCCGGGTAGCGGGTGGGGATGTCCATCAGCGCATTCCAGCGGTTGGCCGTGGGGCACAGGTGCGGGTACAGCGCCTCGCGCAGCCCGGCCACCAGCGGCGGCAGCGGGTAGGCGAAATACTGGTACTCGCCCTTGCCAAAGCCGTGGCGGGCCATCACCACGCGGCTGCGGAAAATGCCTTGCTCGGTGTACAGGCCCGCCAGCGCCTCGCATTCGGCGGGGGAGAGCAGGCCTTCGAGGACGGCGCAGCCCTCGGTGTTCAGCGTGTCCTCGGTAGCAGGCCAGTCGATGGCACCGGCACGGGTATTCCAGTCAGCGGCCTGTTCGGGAAGGCGGGCATTCATGCGGGCTGGCCTTCGGTTTCGCCGTGCGTGGCCTGCCGCTGCTCGCGCTCCAGCAGGGCCTGCTTGCGCTCCACGCCCCAGCGGTAGCCCGACAGCGCTCCATCGTTGCGCACCACCCGGTGGCAGGGGATGGCCACGGCCAGGGCATTGGCGGCGCAGGCCTGGGCGACGGCGCGGGCGGCGGTTGGGGAGCCTATGCGCTGGGCAATCTCGGCATAGCTGGCCGTCTCACCGGCGGGAATGGCCTGCAGCGCCTGCCATACCCGCTGCTGGAAGGCCGTGCCCTGTACATCCAGCGGAAGGCCCAGCCCGAGGCCGGGCGCCTCGACAAAGGCCACCACCCGCGCTACCAGGGCGTCGAAGCTGCGGTCGTCGCCCACCAGGTGGGCCTGGGGGAAGCGGTCCTGCAGGTCCTGCGCCAGCAGTTGGGCATCGTCGCCCAGCAGGATGGCGCACACGCCGCGCGCACTCTGCGCCACCAGGATGGCGCCCAGCGAGCACTGCGCAATCGCAAAGCGGATGGTGACCTGATTGCCGCCCGCCTGGTAGCGCGTGGGCGTCATGCCCAGCACGCCATCGGCCTCTTCGTAGAAGCGGCTGGCGGTGTTGTAGCCCGCGTTGAAGATGGCATCGGTCACGCTGCTGCCGGCCACCGGCGCGGCCAGCTCGCTGCGCACCCGCCGCGCGCGCTGGGCGGCGCCATAGGCCTTGGGCGTGAGGCCCGTGGCCTGCTTGAAGATGCGGTGGAAGTGGTGCGCGCTCATGCCCACGCGGGCGGCCAGTTCGTCCAGCGTGGGCGGGGTTTCGGCCGCCTCGATGATCCGGCAGGCCTCGGTGACCAGGGCCGCATGGTGCGCCACGGGCGATGCCTGGGTCGGCTTGCAGCGCTTGCAGGGGCGAAAGCCGGCGCGCTCGGCATCGGCGGTGCTGGCATGGAAGCGCACGTTCTCGGGCAGGGCTGGCCGTGCGGCGCAACTGGGGCGGCAGTAGACACCGGTGGTCTGCACCGAGTAGTAGAAGCTGCCGTCGGCCTGGGCGTCGCGCGCGCACACCGCCGCCCAGCGCGGATCGGCCAGGGTGGCTGCAGCCTGGGCGTCCTTGGTGGCCTTGGCGGGGCGGGTGGGCGGCATGGTGCTGTCAGCGGTTGCGGTGGAATGCATGGGTGGCCTCGCAAAGGGAATGGAGATGGCCCTACTGTAGAAACAGCCTGCGATCCACGCACCCCGAAGCTTGCTTTTGAATTCTGCACCCATGTCGCATGGCAGGGGTGGCCGTGGGGTCAGGGATCAGGCACAAAGGGCAGTGCTCTGCGCAGCCCCGTGCCACCCCAGCGCCGCGCATCCTCGCCCGGTATCGCCAGCGGGTTGTTCTGCGGCTCCGACAGGGGTGCTAGCAGTGCGTGCAGGTCGGCCTCGCTGAACTTCACGGCGCCTTCGCCGTCGTGCCCCAGCACGCCCTGGGCCAGGGCGGCCTTGCGCGCCTGCAGTTCCAGCATGCGCTCTTCGATGCTGCCTTCCACCACCAGCTTGTAGACGAAGACCGGCTGGTCCTGCCCGATGCGGTGGGCGCGGGCCGTGGCCTGCTCCTCCACGGCGGGGTTCCACCACGGGTCCATGTGGACCACGGTGTCGGCGGCGGTGAGGTTCAGGCCCACGCCGCCGGCCTTGAGGCTCACCAGCAGGATGGGCGGGCTGGTCTCGTCCTGTGCCTGGAACTGCCGCACCACGGCGCCGCGCTGGCGTGGTGGGGTTTCGCCCGTGAGGCTCAGGAAGGGCAGCTCCAGCGTCTGCAACTGCCCGGCCACCAGGTTGAGCATTTCGGTGAACTGCGAGAACACCAGCACGCGCCGGCCTTCGGCGACCAGGGCGGGCAGCATGTCGGCCAGCAGTTCGAGCTTGGCACGCTCCATGCCGGCAGAGGTCTTGCTGCCTTTGACCAGGCGCGGGTCGCAGCACACCTGGCGCAGCTTGAGCAGGGCGTCGAGGATGGTGATCTGCGCGCCGTCGAAGCTCTCGCGCTCCAGCACGCGGCGCACCTGCTTGTCGGCGGTGGCACGCACGGCTTCGTACAGCTCGCGCTGCCTGCCCTGCAACTGCACGCGCTGGATGACCTCTGTGCGTGGGGGCAGCTCGGTGGCCACGTCCTGCTTGCGCCGGCGCAGGATGAAGGGGCGCACGCGCTGCGAGAGCAACTGCGCGCGCAGGGTCTCGCCGTTTTCCTCGATGGGCTTGCGCCAGCGTGCGTTGAAGCTGCGCACATCGCCCAGGAAACCCGGCATGAGGAAGTCGAACTGCGCCCACAGTTCGCCCAGGTGGTTTTCGAGCGGCGTGCCGGTCAGGCACAGCAGGTGCGGGGCCTGCAGGCGGCGCAGGGCGCGCGCGCTGCGGCTGCCGGCGTTCTTGACCATCTGCGCTTCGTCCAGGATCAGGAGGTGAAAGGTCTGCGCCGCCAGCGCCTCCACGTCGCGCCAGAGCAGGGGGTAGGTGGTGAGCACCAGGTCGTACTCGGCGATTTCAGTGAACAGCTTGCCCCGCTCGGGCCCGTGCAGGGCCAGCAGTCGCAGGCCGGGCGCCATGCGCTTGGCCTCGGCCTGCCAGTTGAACAGCAGCGAGGTCGGCAGCACCACCAGCGCGGGGCGGGTGAGGCGACCAGCCTCTTTTTCCACCAGGATGTGGGCCAGCGCCTGGGCGGTCTTCCCCAGACCCATGTCGTCGGCCAGGATGCCGCCCAGCCCCTGCGCGCGCAGGTACTGCAACCAGGCCAGGCCTTCGAGTTGATAGGGGCGCAGTTGGACCTGCAGGCCCTGGGGCGGCGGCACCGGTTGGGGAGAACCGATGGCTTTGAGGCGTTTGGCCAGTTGCGACAGGCCGATGTCGCCCTGCAGTTGCCAGTCGTTGGAGGCGTCCACGCGGTGCACCTGCACCAGGCCGGCGCGCAGGGCTTCGAGCCGGCGCAATTCCCAGGCGCCCAGGCGCAGCGGGTCGCCCTCCTTGCGCTGGGCGCGCTCGGGGTCGGTGAGCAGGTCGACCATGGCGCCCACGATGGCCTTGAGCGGGCCGGCGGGCGCGTCGATGCGGCGCCCGCCGGGGGCGCGCAGCGAGATGATCTCCAGGTCGTCGATGCGCGCCATGCGCCGCGCGATGAGCCAGCGCGCGTCGCGCTTGAGCAGGTCGGCCAGCATGGGCGCCAGGTCCAGCGTCTCGCCGTCGATCTCGATGCCCAGGCTCAATAGCCAGGCGCCTTCGCGCGCGGGCAATTGCAGCTTTTGCACCGGCCGCTCGCGCGGGCCCACGGGGCCTGCCAGTTCCTTGCCCAGCACCTCGCCGGTGTCGGGGGCGATGATGAGCTTCCAGCGCTGCACGGGCACGCTCTCGTGCGCAAAGCCGGGCCGCACCACCACGCTCCAGCCCTTGGCCGCAAGGCGCGGCACCTGCTCGGCCCAGAAGTCGCCGAAGAAGGCCTCCTGCGCCAGCGTCCACAGAGGGCCCAGGTTGGCCGCCGCATCGCGGTTGCGCCACTGCAGGGTGCGTGCGTCCAGGGGCTGCAGGCCCAGGACCCAGACCAGGTCCGTGGCGTCGGCCTCACCCGCCAGGTCGCGCTGCATGCGCACCACCGGGCCGCCGGTGTCGTACAGGTCCTGCAGCGGCGCCGGGCGCGAGTTGAGAATGGACGTGGGGGCCGGCGCCTGCCAGGCGATGGCGGCCTGGGGCGTGTCTTCGAGGCGGTAGGTCCAGTCGATCTGCGCCAGCGTCACGCTGTCCCCGCGCGGGCCCATCTTGCCCTGGGGCTTGAGGCCCAGCAGCCCATCGCCCCGGCCCAGGGTCATGAGCGTGATGCGCGGCTGGAAGTGGCCGGCGGCAATGCCGGGCGGCAGGGTGGGGCGCCTGGATGGGATCGCCTCGGTGCTGGCCTCCCCGTCTCCGCGCATCAGCCCCATCACCCTGGCGGCCTCGGCGTCCGTCAACGGGGGCAGGGCCTTCAGGGCGGCAGCATCGGCCTGGCGGCGCAGGGCGGCCACCCAGGCGGCAATCACCGCCTGGCGGTCGAAGCGCGGTGGAACGGGTTCTGCGGAATGGGAGGAGGGGTCACCAGGGCGTGTCACTGGGCGGTGATTGTGCCCGCACTACCCGACACTATCCGACACTACCCAAGCACAGGCACGGCGTAGTGCATCACGGAGGTTTCCGATCCGCCCTGGTAGCCCGGCCCGTAGATCTCCAGGTCCGCACCGCCACTGTGGCGCTGTTCGGCCCCCGCCAGCCAGTTGGCGTAGATGTAGTTGACCGTGTGGTTCACGTTTTCGGGCGCGCCCCGGTGCTCGAAGGTGGCGTAGCGGGCGGCGGGCACTTCGAAGTGCACCATGCCCTCGGGCAAGGCGCCGGCTTGCAAGACCTCGATGGCGGCGTGGTACAGCAGCAGGTCCGAGGTGCTTGCGGTCTGGCTCACCACGCCATAGCAGACCCCGGGCACCCGGTGGGGGACTTCTGCCAGCCGGGGCATGAAGCTCGCCCACAGCGGGGGCAGCTTCTGGCCCAGGTTGTCCTTGTCGGAGTCGGCACCGTAGAAGTGGGTGGCCAGCCCCACCAGTTGCAGGGGCGCACGCTCGCGGATGTCCGGGGTGAGCGACAGGTTGCGGTCCAGCTGGCGCAGGTAGTCTTCGTCGAACTGGATCTTCTTCACGAAAAGGCTGCGCCTGCCGAACTTGCGGTACTGGTTGGGCGTCAGCTCGAAGCAGGCCTTGAAGGCCCGGGTGAAGCTCTCCTGCGTGTCGTAACCGGCCGCCAGGGCAATGTCCAGAATGCCCAGGCGCGTGTTCAGCAACTGGTCCAGCGCCTTGGCGAAGCGCCGCGAGCGGATATAGGTCTTCAGCGTCTCGTTGGTCAGGGCCTTGAAGATGCGCTGGAAGTGCCACTGGCTCAACCCCGCCGCCCGCGCCACCTCCGACAGGGCAATGTCGGTATCGAGGTGCGCTTCGATGAAGTCGATGCCGCGCTGGATGCGGTGCAGGTAGAACATACGGGGCACTGGATTCAGGGGGTGTCGTAGAAGCCGGTCATCGCCAGCAGCTTGCCCTGATCGTTGAACTGGCCAAAGCTTACGCCCTCGCCGAGCACCGCGCCATCGGCGCCCATCATCTTCCACTGGGCCATGCAGTGCTGGTGGTGGCTCATGAAACGCTCGGTCACGAGGTAGGCACCGGGCAACTGCTGGTGAAAGCCCTGCATGGTCTGCGCCAGCGCCTCCCAGCCCGAGGCCACGCCCAGCGGGTCGGTATAGGTGCAGTGTTCGTCCAGGCTGGCGGCGAACAGGGCCTGCTTTTCAGCGGGTGTGGGGGCCTTCCATGAGGCGACGTAGGTCTCCCAGGTGGTTTGCAGTGCGTGGTCCATGTGTGCTCCTTGGGGTGAATAGAAGCTGTCGATGGTGCCCATCGCCGCATCCGGGCTTTGACATTTTGTGCTTATCTCACCTGCCTATTTCACACCCTGCGTTGCGGGCTCCGTGGTCGTCGCCCGCGGCCGGTGACCCTGCAGGTTCATCGCAGCGGCGGCCAGCAAAATGGCGGCGGCCCCCAGCCACTGCGCGGGCTGCAGCCGGTGGCCGAAGGCGATGAAATCCACGGCGATGGCCACCACCGGGTAGATGAACGACAGCGCGCCCTGCAGGTAGGTGGGCAGCTTCTGCACCGCGCCATACAGCAGGATATACATCAGCCCGGTATGCACCACGCCCACGGTGACCAGCAGCAGCCAGGTGCGCGCATCCTGCGGCAAGGCACCGAAGTTGGCAAACGGCGCGAGCATGAGCACGCCCACGCAGACCTGCATCAGCGCGATCAGGTGCGGCGGTGTGCCCGTGAGCCGCTTGGCGATCACCGACGCCACGGCCCAGAAGAAGGCCGCGCCCAGCGCCATGGCAATGCCTAGCGCATAGTTGCTGCCCGCATCGCTGGCACCCGGTCGCGCCTGCACGATGAGCAGCATGCCGCCAAAGGCCAGGGCCAGCCAGCCCAGCTTGGGCAGGGTGACGCGTTCGCCAAACAGCAGGGCCCCAAAGGCCACCAGCATGAAGGGCTGGGTGTTGTAGACCGCCGTGGCAATCGAGATGGAGGCGTGCGAGTAGGCGCCGAACAGCAGCAGCCAGTTGGTGACGATGGCCACGCCCCCGAGCGCGGCCCAGGCCGCCTGGCGCCAAGTCAGCACGCCACGCAGCAGCCCCATGGCCGCGCAGACCAGCACCAGCGTGGCCGCGCCGAAGGCGCAGCGCCAGAACACCACGTCGAGCGCGGCCTGCCCCGATTGCACGACGAACCAGCCGATCGTGCCTGAAATCGCCATGGCGCCGCTCATCTCCAGCGTGCCCTGTGTCTTCTTGTCCATCACCGTTCAACCTTGTAGTCAGATGCACCGAGTGTAGAAAAATGGCAGTGTCGAGTGAATGGTTGAAAGAAGGCGTTTTTTCAGATGGTCCTCATAATCGAAGGCATAGCTCGAAATTGGGGTAATTTTCCATGGACCTGGTCGATCAATCCATTCTGTCTGTGCTGCACGCGGACTCGCGCACCTCGCTCAAGCTGCTGGCCGAGCGCGTGGGCCTTTCGGCACCGAGCGTGTCCGAGCGGCTGCGCCGGCTGGAGGAGCGCGGGGTGATCCGCGCCTTCACGCTCGACATTGAGCCGCGCGCGCTGGGTTACCAGTTGCAGGCCATCGTGCGCATCAAGCCGCTGCCGGGGCAACTGGCGGCGGTGGAGCAACTGATACGCGACACGCCCGAGTTTTGCGAATGCGACAAGGTGACGGGTGACGATTGCTTTGTGGCGCGGGTCTATGTGCGCTCCATCGAGCAGCTCGATGGCGTGTTGGACCGCATCGCCGACAAGGCCCAGACCAGCACCGCCATCGTCAAGGCGCAGACCATCCGGCGCCGGCCGCCGCCCTGGAATTTCGGCGGCTGAACGCTACCGCCCCAGCACTTTCGCAAACAGCTCGTTGCGAAAGTGGATGCCCATGCGCGCGAAGGCGCGGTTGCGGTAGGTCTTGACGGTGGGCACGCCCAGCCCCAGGTCGGCGGCGATGCCCTCGTGCGTCATGCCCTGCAATACGCGCGCGCAGACGTCGAGTTCGCGGTCTGTCAGGTCGTGCTGCAGGCGCAGCAACCGCTCGCGCAGCGCCGGCAGGCCCTGGGGCAGGGCGACCAGGGCAGGTAGCACGGCATGGTCCGTGTCTTCCTCCTGCACCAGCGGCACCATGGCCTGCGGGCGCGCCAGCGCGATGTGCTTGCGCGCCAGGGCCAGCAGCACGGGAGCGACGCTTTCGAAGCCGCTGATCTGCCCGTCGCGGAACGGTTGCTGGTGCTGGTGGCGGTAGAAATTGACGGCAAACACCGAGCCGTCGCTTTCATAGTCCACCACCGAGACGCGCTCTGCCACGCCATGCGCCTCGTAGACCCGCGCACGGTGTTCGCCCTCGACCTCGGTGGCCGTCACATGGCACAGGCGGGTGAGCGGCTCCGAAGGCACGTCCTCGAACGCGCGGCCCCAGGTGCGGTCACGGCGGTAGGGGCCTGACAGGTACGCCCACCAGCAGTCCTGCGTGGTGTCGGGCACGCCCCGGCTGGCCGACATGAACAGGGTTGGCTTGCAGCGCTGGCCCGTGCGGTACACCGACCAGGAGGCCGCAGGCAAAACCGGCGCCAGGTCGTCGAGCAGGCCGGATGCAAAACCGGGCTCGCCCAGGCGCTGCACCATGCCGGCCAGGGCCTGGCCGCTGGCGGGTTGCCTGCCCGATGCGGGCGGCACAGGGGGAAGCCATTGCCTCATAGGGTGGGGGAGATCCGTGTCATAGCGCTGTCATCCTCAGGGATGACAGGCGGTGGGCACAACCGGATTTACGCTAGGTTCATAACCAATTTTGCCGCCAACACCGCCCATGTCCGACCTGCCCCCCCTGCCCGAACCCCGCCTGAAATTCTTTGCCGACCTGCGCGTGCAGGTCGGGGTGCCGCAGGAGGTGGGGCAGACCGCCCATGGCCTGCGGCGGTTGATCCCCATCACCGGTGGCACGGCCTCGGGCGATGGCTGGACGGCCCGCGTGCTCCCGGGTGGCGCGGACTTTCAGCTCATCGTCAATGACCGCCTGTCCGAGCTCGATGCGCGCTATGTGCTCGAAACCGATGGCGGCGATTTCATCTACGTGCAGAACCGGGCGGTGCGCTCGGGCCCGCCCGAACTGATCGCGCGCCTGGTGCGTGGCGAGCCGGTGGACCCAGGGCAGATCTATTTCCGCTGCAGCCCGAGTTTCGAGACCGCTTCGCCCGCGCTGGCCTGGATCGCCGAGCGCATGTTCGTGGGCTCGGGCGCGCGCTATCCGGATGCGGTGGCGATGCGCTTCTTCGAACTGGCCTGAGCATCCCATTTTTTCTTCCCCGACTTTCCCTCACAAGAACCCCTGGAGACAAGCATGAACACCTCTTTCAAACCCGTCCGGCGCGTATTGCTGGCTGCGGCCGCAGCAGCAGGCCTGGCCGCACCGTGGGCCGGCGCTCAGGCGCAGCCCGCTGCCTACCCGAACAAGCCGGTGCGCATCATCGTCGGCTTTCCGGCCGGTACGGGGCCGGACATCGTGGCGCGCTTGCTGGCGCAAAAGCTCTCCGAGGGCTGGGGCAACATGGGGGTCATCGTGGACAACAAGCCGGGCGCCGGTGGCCTGATCGCCGCCAGCGAAGCGGCCCGTGCAGCACCCGATGGCTACACGCTGATGCTGGGCGAAACCGGCCAGCTGAGCATCGCGCCCAGCAGTTACAGCAAGCTGCCGTACTCGCCGCAAAAGGATTTCGTGGCGGTGAGCCAGGTGGTTACCTCCGATTTCGTGCTGCTGGTCAACCCGCAGAAGGTGCCCGCGCGCAACGTCCGGGATTTCGTGGAGTGGACCAAGCAGCAAAAGGGCCTGTTCCTGGCCACCTTCGGCGCGGGCACGCCGGGGCACTTCGGCGCCTTCATGTTTGGTGACGCGGTGCAGTTGAAGCCCGAGCCGGTGCACTACAAGAACACGGCGGATGCGCTGGGCGGCCTGTTCAGCGGTGACGTGCAGGGCGTGTTCGCCAGCGTGGGCCTGGCCGCCCCCAATGTGAAGGCCGGCAAGTTGGTGGCCCTGGGCAGCACGGGCGCCACGCGCACCAATGCGCTGCCCGACGTGCCCACCATCAAGGAGCAGGGCTACGCCAACCTGGAGTTCTCGTCCTGGTTCGGCATCGTGGCGCCGGCCAAGACGCCGCCCGAGATCGTGGCCAAGCTCAGCGCCGACATCGTCAAGGCTGTGCAGTCGCCCGAGGGCAAGGCCAAGATGGAGGAGGCCGGCTTTCGCGTGACGGGCACGGGGTCGCCGGAGTTCACCAAGATCATCGCGGCCGACACGGTCACCTGGGGCAAGGCCGTGGCCGCCACCGGCTTCAAGGCGGATTGAGGATCCGCAGGCAAGAGGCAACCCACACACAACAGGAGACAAACCCCATGCCTTCCATTCCATCCCGGGCGCTGAACGCCCGCCGCGCCGCGTGGCCCGTCGCCGCGCTGCTGCCCTTCGCGCTGGCCGCCTGCGGCGGCAGCAATGACGGGCCGATGTGGCCCCCGGCCAATGGCGCTTACTCGGCCGCCTGTACCGGCCTGGCGGCCAGTGCCAAGCTGGCGGGCACCACACTGGCCACGAGCTATGTGCCGCCTGACAGCAAACGCCCCGGCGGTGCCGCCACGGGCGCCTTCCTGCCAGGCCATTGCGTGGTCACGGGCAGCATCAATCCGCGCGTCGGGGTGGATGGCAAGAACTACGCCATCGGCTTCCAGCTGAGCCTGCCGGACAACTGGAACGGCCGTTTCCTGTTCGTGGGGGGCGGCGGCAACGATGGCGTTCTGCGCGATACCTCGCTGAGCACCAGTATCTCGATCGGCACGCCCTCGCCGCTGGGGCAGGGCTTTGCCGTCGTGTCCACCGATGGCGGGCACATCGGCACCACGGCCAGCTTTGGCGCCGACCCGCAGGCGCGCATCGACCATGCCTACAACTCCTACGACAAGACGGCTGTATCGGCCAAGTCGCTGATCGCCTCGCACTATGGCCGCAAGCCAGACCGCTCGTATTTTTCGGGCTGCTCGGGCGGCGGGCGCCAGGGCATGGTGTTCTCGCAGCGCTTTCCGGACTACTTCGACGCCATCACGGCCGGCGCGCCGGCCATGCGCGTATCCAGCGGCGCCACGGTGGCAGCGATGTGGAACACCATTGCCTTCAACGCCATAGCCCCGCAGGACGCTTCGGGCAACCGCATCCTGTCGCAGGCCTTCAGCAATGCAGACCTGAACCTGGTAGCCAATGCGGTCAAATCGTCTTGCGACGCAGCCGATGGTGTGGCCGACGGCATGGTGAACAACACCAAGGCCTGCCAGTTCAACCCGGCCGTGCTGCAGTGCAGCGGCGCCAAGGGGGGCGATTGCCTCTCGGCGGGGCAGGTGGATGCGCTCGCCAAGGTCTTCACCGGGCCGCGCAACTCGGCCGGCCAGGCGCTGTACGCCGGCCAACCCTGGGATCCGGGCCTCGCGGCCCCCGGCTGGCGCGCCTGGACGCTGGGCAGCTCGACCACCGCCACGCCGGACGCGCGCTACATCACGCTGATGGTGGACGCGCTGATCAACGAGTTCTTCACCCCGCCAGACCTCAGCTTCAACCCGCTGGCCTTCAACTTCGACACCGACCCGGCGCGCATGTCCGCCTACTCGGCGATCTATGACACCTACGCGGACGACAAGCTCACGGCCTTCCGCCAGCGCGGCGGCAAGCTGCTGCTGATCCACGGCATGTCCGACCCCATCTTCTCGTCCAAGGACACGGTGGACTACTACGAGCGGCTGGCGGCCAACAACGGCGGCATGGCCAGCACCCAGGGCTTTGCGCGGACCTTCCTGGTGCCGGGCATGAACCACTGCTCGGGCGGCCCGGCCACGGACAGCTTCGACTCGATACAGACCATGGTGGACTGGGTGGAGAAGGGCGTGGCTCCCGACACGATCGCGGCCCGGGCGCTGCCCACGCAGACCGACTACCCGAACCGCACGCGGCGTCTGTGCGCCTATCCCCAGTTCGCCAAGTACAAGGGAACGGGCAGTGTGGAGGATGCGGGCAGTTTCGTCTGCGCGGTGGAATAGCCCGGGGCGACTGCCCGTGTCTATTTCTTGGGTGCGGGCAGCTGCAGCTGGGCTTCCCTTGCGACGCGCACGCAGTCCTGCATGTGCTGCTCGCCCAGGTAGCGCAGCGTGGCATAGCCGATGGCCGCTGACACCGCCTGGCCGGCCAGGGGGACGTACTTGGCCAATTGCTTGGTGGTCAGGCGCAGCCCCACGGTCTGCGTGGCGCGTATCACCAGTTCACGGGTGATGAGCTTGCCGATCAGCACCGAGCCGACCAGGCCCACGGCCTTTTGTACCTTCTCGCGCTTTTCGGGGTCGAGCTGGTCGAGTTGCTGCGCCGACAGGCCGAACTCCGAGCTGATCTGCGGCAGCAGGCGCGAGAGCAGGGCGGCGTCCACCGCCCAGTCCAGCCCCGGCACGGGCACGGTGCTGGCAGCGGCCGCCACCAGGGCGCGGCGGTGCAGCATGCGCCGGCTGCGCTGCACGGCAGCAGCCAGGGCAGGGTCGTCGGCGGCCATTTGTCGGGCAGTGGGCATGGGTCACATCCAGAGAAGGTCTAGGTCCGATCTGGGGCCGCATCGGCCCAGCGCAATGGCAATGTGCCGGTGCTCAGCTTTTTCCCTTGATCAGGCTGTAGATGAGCAGCAGCACCATGGCGCCTACGACGGAGGCGATCCAGCCGGCTGCGTCACCTTGCTGGTACCAGCCCATGGCCACGCCCACATAGCTGGCCAGGAATGAGCCCGCCACGCCCAGCAGGGCCGTCATGATCCAGCCCATGGAGTCGTTTCCGGGTTTGATCGCGCGCGCGATGAAGCCCACGACCAGTCCAATCAACAGCGTTCCTATCAGTGAGAGCATGGTTTGTCGCTTTGTATGCAGGTGAAAGAATGGCCCGACTTTAGCTGCACCACGCATGACCGTCTGTCGGACGGGATGCCTTGGCCCGCATCGTTGCCACATTGTTCACAATGCAGGGGCTCAGTGTAGGACTTGTCGCACAGGGTCGCGCGCGCACCGCTGATGACGGCCGGGACAGGGAGTGCCTAAAGTCATGGACATGCCCAGCACCGCCAGAAAGAGGCCCGCCATGCGTCCATTGACCCTTCCCATTTCTCCCACGTCCTTCGTGGTTGCCCTCGCGCTTGTGGTCGGGGTGTTTTCTGCCTCCCCATCCACTGCCCATGCCCAGGGCGATGAGGCATCGCTGCAGCGTGGTGCCGTGGCGGACATGACGCCGCAGCAGCGCTACAACACGGCCATCCGGGAGGCGGGTGGCGGGATGAAGGTCGCCCTGGAAGAATGCCGCACCCTCGCCGCTGCCGAGCGGCGCCCGTGCGAGGCACAGGCCCGGGCCCGCCACCACGCGGACATGGCCGCCGCCAAGGAATTCCTGCGCAACCCCAATGCAAGGCCGGTCAACGTGACGGGCGGGCCCATTCGCGGCACGGAATCCACCTATGTGGTCAAGCCATGACCCAAAGCAAAAGCGCGCCGAAGCGCGCTTTGTTCGTGGATACTGACGCGATTTACTTTGCGGCAGGTGTGTTGGTCTCGACCGCCATGGCCCCAGGGCTCACACGCCGCGCGCCATCAAATCGGCGCTGCCAGTACGAAATACGCATGTCTTCTACCCGGATCTCCGATCCACTGCGAGGAGAGTGAATGAATTTGCCATCACCCACGTAGATACCCACATGGCTGAACGCACGGCGCATGGTGTTGAAGAACACCAGATCGCCGGGCTGCAGTTCCTTCTTGTCGATCACCGTGGTGGTGGCGGCCTGCTGGTCTGCGCGGCGGGGGAGCAAAAGACCCACCGTCTGTTCGTACATGGCGCGGACGAAACCGCTGCAGTCGAAGCCGGTTTCGGCACTGTTGCCGCCACGCTTGTAGCGGACGCCGAGGAAGCCCATGGCATTGCCCACCAGATCGGACGCCTTGTCCGCCACCGTGTGGGCCTTGTCGGCCACGGTGTGCTGCATGTCCTTGAGCTGGGACAGGAGGCCCTTGTCCATCAGTATTCGCTCCATGTCATCTGCTTGACCGGTGGATGGTGCAGCCTGTGCGCTGACAGCGCAAGCCATGAGGAGGGTGCAAAACCATTTGGACATGGAGGCGAAGGGTACCACGCTAAATTGCCCGTTTTGTGAGGGAAGTCACGTATGCCTGCATGTGGGGGCTGGACTTGCCCTCTCCATTCCCTTATACCCATGGGTTGAATGGAACCCAGGTCCACCAAGGTTGACATGTATCTGACATCGAAATGCCGCATTCCTGCGCGCGCCGTGGGGTTTCTTGCTCTTTTTTCCGTAGCATCCGCAGGCGTGGGGAGCGCCCATGCCCAGGCGACGTCCGCGCCCGCCAAGGCTGTCACCTTGGCGTCAGTCGCCACCGGCCTGGTGAACCCGTGGGCCGTGGCGTTTCTGCCTGAAGGCCGGTTTCTG
Organism: Acidovorax sp. A1169; assembly: GCF_030704685.1. Classification (GTDB taxonomy): domain Bacteria; phylum Pseudomonadota; class Gammaproteobacteria; order Burkholderiales; family Burkholderiaceae_C; genus Acidovorax. Next base: position 105,021 of record NZ_JAUZDX010000003.1, on the reverse strand, counting down.
GTCACCGAACGGCCTGGCCGCATGCGGGTGGTGGAGGCCAATGGCCAGCTCGGCCCGGCGCTGGCGGGCCTGCCGAGCATTGCCGCGGGAGGGCAGGGCGGCCTGCTCGACGTGGTGACAGACACCGACTTTGCGAAAAACCGCCGCATTTTCTTCTGCTATTCGGAGCCCGGCGCCGCAGGCACCTCGGACAACAGCACGGCGCTGGCACGTGCCACGCTGGCCCCGGACAACCGCTCGCTGCAGGACGTGAAGGTCATCTTCAGCCAGAAGCCCAAGGTGGCAAGCAACCTGCACTTTGGCTGCCGCATCGTGCAGGCGGGGGACGGCAACCTGTTTTTGGCCCTGGGCGAGCGCTACCACCGCAAGGACGATGCGCAAAAGCTCGACAACCACCACGGCAAGATCGTGCGCATCACGGCCGATGGCGCTGCCCCGGCAGACAACCCGTTTCGCGAGCGCGCCAGCGCCTTGCCCGAGATCTGGAGCTACGGCCACCGCAATGCCCAGGGGGCGAGCTTGGCGCCGGACGGCAAGCTGTGGATGCACGAGCATGGCCCCCAGGGGGGTGACGAGATCAACCTGCCCCAGCCCGGTCGCAACTATGGATGGCCGCTGATCACCTATGGCGAGAACTACGGCGGTGGTAAGGTGGGCGAAGGCACGGCCAAGGCGGGCATGGAGCAGCCGATGCACTACTGGGTGCTTTCCATCGCGCCCTCGGGCATGGCCTTCCTGACCAGCGACCGCTATGGCGCCGCCTGGCGCGGCAGCCTGTTCGTGGGCTCGCTCAAGTTCGGCACGCTGCACCGGCTCGAAGTGTCGGGCGGCAAGGTGCAACGCGAGGAGAAGCTGCTGCAGGGCAACAACGAGCGCATTCGCGATGTGCGCCAGGGCCCCGATGGCTGGCTCTACCTGCTGACCGACAGCCCGCAGGGGCGCCTGCTGCGGCTGGCACCGGCTCCTTGAAGGTCCGCCGAGGGGTCTGGGGCTGCGACAATGGGGCATTCCCATTGAATTCCTGGTACACGCCATGCTGCTCGACGCCTCCGAATCCCAACTCGTCCTGGTGGATTACCAGGAACGCCTGATGCCCGCCATTGCCGAAGGCGCCGCCGTGCTGGCCAATGCCCGCCGCCTGGCGCAGATCGCGCAGCTGCTGGAGGTGCCGGTCTGGGGCACCGAGCAAAATCCCTCGCGCCTGGGGCCCAATGACCCGGCGCTGCGCGCGCTGTGCGCCAAGACCCTGGCCAAGATGCACTTCAGCGCCGCCGAAGAAGGCCTGGGCGAGTGGCTGCGCCCCCCCGCCAAGGCCCAGCAGGGCGGCAATGCACGCAGCCTGCCCAAGCACCTGCAAAAGCCTGCCCAGCAGGCGCCCGAGCGCGGCACCATCGTGATAGCGGGCTGCGAGGCCCATGTGTGCCTGCTGCAGACGGCGCTGGACCTGATCGACGACGAGTTCGAGGTCTGGGTGGTGACCGACGCCTGCGGCTCGCGCACCGACCGCAACCGCGACGCCGCCTTCGACCGCCTGGCCGGCGCGGGCGCCGAGCTGGTGACGACCGAGATGGTGGCCTTCGAGTGGCTCGGCACCTGCGAGCACCCTGATTTCAAGGACGTGCTGGCGCTGATCAAGTAAGCGAGGCGCTGGCAGGCACATGTTCACCTTTGGCCGCGCCCATGAGGTACAGCACGCGGTGCGTTTCGTCGGGTCCCCTGAAAAAGCAGCCCTGCTGGTAGCGGTGATCGACGCGGTCCATGACCTGCTGGAAGGGCATGGTTCCGAGGTGGTGGTGCTGGGTTGCTTGCGCACCGCCTTGGTCGAGGGCCATTCGGGGACCTGGGAGTCTGCCGGCGGCTGGTTGCGCAAGCTGGGCACCGACTATCCCGCCACCCGGGCATTGTGGACCGAGCTTGCCGCGCATCGCAGCGCGACGGTACGCTTTCGCGTGGCTTGCCAGGTGGAGGATCTTGCGGAGCCTCAGCGGTCCGACATCTTGCGCCTGCTGCTCCAGGACCCGAGCAAGCGGGTGCGCGAGCGCTTGGAAGGGCAGACGCCCTGAAGATTGGCGTGTCTGTGCGTCAGCTTCCAGCAAGCCCATCATGAATAATTATGAATTCAGAAATGCGCTCCGTGCAGGGTGCGCAGACGAGATGCTGGAGACACACCATGACGCACTACGCAGATTTCTACCGCCAATCCATCGAGCAGCCTGATGCCTTCTGGGCCGAGCAGGCGAAACTCATCGACTGGCAGACGCCCCCGCAGCAGATCTGCGACTACAGCAACCCGCCGTTTGCGCGCTGGTATGTGGGCGGCACCACCAACCTGTGCCACAACGCGGTGGACCGGCACCTGGCCGCGCGGGCCGACCAGCCCGCGCTGGTGGCCATCTCCACCGAGACCGACAGCGAGCGCAGCTACAGCTTTGCCGAGCTGCATGCCGAGGTGCAGCGCATGGCGGCCGTGCTGCGGGCACTGGGCGTGAAGAAGGGCGACCGGGTGCTGATCTACATGCCCATGATCGCCGAGGCGGCGTTTGCCATGCTGGCCTGTGCGCGCATCGGAGCGCTGCATTCGGTGGTGTTCGGCGGCTTCGCCTCGGGCTCGCTGGCCTCGCGTATCGAGGATGCCGAGCCCGTGGCGGTGGTCAGCGCCGACGCCGGTTCGCGCGGCGGCAAGGTCGTGCCCTACAAGCCGCTGCTCGACGAGGCCATCGTCCAGTCGCGCCACAAGCCGGCCGCCGTGCTCATGGTCAACCGGGGCATGGCGCCGATGACGTTGCACCCCGGCCGCGACCACGACTGGGCGGCCCTGCGCGCGAAGCACCTGAACGCCGTCGTGCCCTGCGAATGGGTCGAATCCGCCCACCCCAGCTACACCCTGTACACCAGCGGCACCACCGGCAAGCCCAAGGGCGTGCAGCGTGACACGGGCGGCTATGCAGTGGCGCTGGCGGCCAGCATGCGGCATATCTTCGACGCCAAGCCTGGCGACACCTATTTCGCCACCAGCGACATCGGCTGGGTGGTGGGCCACAGCTACATCGTCTACGGGCCGCTGATCGCGGGCATGGCCACCATCATGTACGAGGGCCTGCCCACGAGGCCCGATGCCGGGGTGTGGTGGAGCATCGTCGAGAGTTACCGGGTCACCCACATGTTCTCGGCCCCCACGGCCGTGCGCGTGCTCAAGAAGCAGGACGCGAGCTGGCTGCGCAAGTACGATGTATCGAGCCTCAAGGCCCTGTGGCTGGCCGGCGAGCCGCTGGACGAGCCCACGGCGCAGTGGATCAGCGATGCGCTGCGCGTGCCCATCATCGACAACTACTGGCAGACCGAGACCGGCTGGCCCATCCTCACGCTGGCCAATGGCATCGAGCAGCAGACCACGCGCTTCGGCAGCCCCGGCAAGGCCATGTACGGCTATGCCGTCAAGATCCTCGATGAAGCGACCGGCGAGGAACTCACCGGCGCCAACCAGAAGGGCGTGGTGGCCATCGAGGGACCGCTGCCGCCCGGCTGCATGCAGACCGTGTGGCGCGACGACGAGCGCTTCGTCAATACCTACTGGAAGAGCATCCCCGGCAAGCTGATCTACAGCACCTTCGACTGGGGCATCCGCGATGCCGACGGCTACCACTTCATCCTGGGCCGCACGGACGACGTGATCAACGTGGCTGGCCATCGCCTGGGCACGCGCGAGATCGAGGAGAGCATTGCCTCGCACCCCAACATCGCCGAAGTGGCGGTGGTGGGCGTGGCCGATGCGCTCAAGGGCCAGGTGGCCATGGCCTTCGCCGTGGCGCGCGACGCCAGCGGGCTCGACGACCCGGCTGCGCGCCTGAAGCTCGAGGGCGAAGTCATGCAGCGCGTGGACCAGCAACTCGGTGCCGTGGCCCGGCCTTCTCGCGTGCACTTCGTGACCGTGCTGCCCAAGACGCGCAGCGGCAAGCTGCTGCGCCGTGCCCTGCAGGCCGTGGCCGAGCGGCGCGACCCGGGCGACCTGACCACCATGGAAGACCCGGCTGCGCTGCAGCAGGTGCGGGAACTGGTGGGGCAGGCAGGTTGAAGCTCAGCGGGCGGGCTTGATCTTGCCGCCCGCGCCGCGCACGCTGGTTTCGATGAGATCACGCAGGTCTGCAGGCAGGTCGGCCACCGGCAGCGTGCTGAACTGGGCCCGCGAAAAAAGCAGCAGCCATACGCGCTCGAACTGCCAGATCTCCTGGATGCTGGACCAGGGGAGGGTGGCCATGCTGGCCCCTGCCTGCAGCGTGAGGCTGTCCCCGTCCGCCCGCAGTGTGGCGTGTGGCGTTGCTCCCATGTCCCTGAGCCTGGTCATGGCATTGCGGTAGTGCGCCACATAGACCATGGCGGCCACCAGCGCGCAGATGGCCACCGACGCACCCAGGGCCCCCATTTGCCAGGACCGGTCGCCCCGTACCACCAGTGTTCCCAGCCAGGCCGCCATTGCGCCGATGACCAGCAGCGTGCGCAGGCCCACGGACCGACGCCAGAAACAGAGGACCGCATGGCGGACCAGGTCGGGGGAGTAATGCAAGGTGGTTTCCAGGGGCATGGCATGTACGGCGTGGGCGAAGGGCCGCAGTGTGCCACCGGTCGGCATGCCCGCAGGCGACGCTTCAGTGGGGCCGCGATCGCTGCCACCCCGCCGGTGTCTGCCACTGGGCCGCCCAATCCACGAATTGCTCCACGGCCATGGGCCGGGCAATGCAGTAGCCCTGGGCCTGGGCGCAGCCCAGCTGCTGCAGCATCTGGCCCTGCTCGATGGTTTCCACCCCCTCGGCGATCACGCGGTAGCCGAAGGAGCGGGCCAGGCCGATCACGCCCTGCACGATGGCCAGGTCGCCCGGGTCGCCCATCATGCCGTGCACGAAGCTCTGGTCGATCTTGAGCGTGTCCATGGGCAGGCGGCGCAGGTAGGTCAGCGATGAATAGCCGGTGCCGAAGTCGTCGAGCGACACGGTGACGCCCAGCTCGCGCAGTTGCGTCAGCGTCGCGGCCACGGCGCTGATGTCGTAGAGCGCGGCACTCTCGGTGATCTCGATCTCCACCTGGCGCGGGTCGATGTCCGGGCGCTGCGCCAGCATGTGGGCCATCCAGTCGGCAAAGCCGGCATGCTGCAGGTGCAGGGCCGAGATGTTGATGCTCACGGGCAGGGCGAGGCCGTGGCCGTTCAGCCGCCTGAGCAGGTTCAGGGCGGCCTCGACCACCCATTGGCCGAACTCGATCTCCAGTTCCGTGCCTTCCAGCAACGGCAGAAAGGCACCGGGCGGCAGCAGGCCGCGTTCGGGGTGCTGCCAGCGGGACAGGGCCTCGGCGCCCACGATGGCGCCGCTGCGCATGTCCACCTTGGGCTGCAGGTGCAGGATGAACTGCGCGCCCGCAATGGCATCCTGCAGGTGCTTGCCCTGCTCGCGCTGCGCCACCAGGGCCCGCTCCTGCGCGGCATCGAACTGGTGGAAGCGGTTGCGCCCGGCCTGCTTGGCCGCATACATGGCCTGGTCGGCATGGCGCAGCAGGGTGTCGGCATCGGCTTCATCGAGCGGGAACACGGTGTAGCCGATGCTGGCGGTGACAACCACCCGATCGGTGTCCAGCGCGTAGGGGGCGGAGATGTTCTCCATCACCCGGCCCAGCATGCGCTCGCACTCGGCGGTGTCGGCCAGGTCGGGCAACAGCATCACGAACTCGTCGCCCCCCAGGCGGGCCACGCTGTCACCGGGGCGCAGGGCGCGCGAGAGCCGGCCCGCCACCATCACCAGCAGGCGGTCGCCGGCACCATGGCCCAGGCGGTCGTTCACGGGCTTGAAACCGTCGAGGTCCAGGTAGCCCACCCCGAGCTGGGTGCCATGTTCGCGCGCCTGGTCCAGGCACTCCTGCAGCCTGCGCGCCAGCAGCACGCGGTTGGGCAGGCCGGTGAGGGCGTCGAAGTGCGCGAGTTTTTGCAGCAGCACCTCCTGTTCGCGCTGGGGCGTCACGTCCAGCGCCACACCCAGCATGCGCAGGGGCTGGCCGTCGGCGCCAAAGCTCACGATCTTGCCCAGGTTGCGCACCCAGCGCGTGCCTTCGTGGGGGGCGGGCACCTTCCAGGTGGCGTCGAACGGCGTGGCCGGCCGTGCCGCGTGGCGTGCCACCTCGGCCGTGATGCGGTCGATGTCATCCGCTGCCACGACGCTGCTCCAGCGCACCGAGGTCGGAGTGACGGCCCCTGGCATCCGCCCCTGCATGGCCGCCCAGCGGCTGTCGCCCGAGATCGTGCCACGCTCCATGTTCCAGTCCCACAGGCCCAGCGAAGCGGCCGAGATGGTCAGCGACAGCAGTTCCTCGCGTTCGCGGATCTGCTCTTCCTGGCGCTTGCGGTCGGTGATGTCGTGCACCGAGAACAGCCAGCAGGGCTCGCCGTCGAAATCGATGGGACGCATAGACTGCAGCACGGTCAGCCGGGTGCCGGGGCGGCCATTGAGCGTCACCTCGTGGCTGGCCTGCGGGCCCGCCCGCTCAAAGGCCTGTATCAGCCGCTGGCGCTCTTCCTGGGTGAAGATGCCCAACTCCACGGCGGTGCGGCCCACGGCTTCCTCGCGTGGTATGCCCAGCAACGTCTCCCAGGCCGGGTTCACATCCAGGTACTGCCCATCGCTGCGGCGTGACAGGCCCATGGGGAAGGGCATGAGCTGAAAGATGCGCGAGAACCGCTCCTCGGACTGGCGCAGGCGCTCGGTGGCGCGCTTGGCTTCGTCAATGTCCTGCATGACCCCGCGCACGCGGGTGACGCGGCCGTTTTCGATGACGGGCTCGCCGCGGGCACGCACCCAGACCAGCCGGCCATCGGTGTGGTGCACTTCCAGCTCCATGCTCCACTCGGCGCGCTCGAGGATGCTGGAGCGAAAATGGTTGCGCAGCGTCTCGCGGTGGGCGGGGGCCACCATGCGGTCGATGTAGTCGCCCGGCAACGGCGAACCGGGCGGCATGCCGTGGATGTCAAAGCACACGTCCGACCAGTAGACCAGGCCCTGGCCGCGCACGTCCTCCCAGGCGCCCAGGCGCGCCAGCCGGCCGGCCTGCTGCAGGAGCCCGTTGAGTGCGCGCAACTCGTCGCTGGTGCGTTGGGCTTCGGTCATGTCGTGGAAAACGAAGACGAAACAGTCTTCCCCATCCACAAGCACGGACCGTGCCGACATCAGCCCCGGAATGCGCACTCCGCCCCGCTGCGCCACAAGGGGCAGTCGGTCCACCTGGCCGTGGCGCTGGAAGGCGTCCAGCAGGCGCTTGCGCTCCTCGTCGGTGGCCCAGATCCCGAGCTGGGTCGAGGTGCGGCCCAGCACTTCGCTGTGCGGCAGGCCCAGCAGCTCGCAGAACGCGGGGTTCACGTCGACGTAGCGGCCGTCCGAGATGCGGCTGATGCCCGCCGCATCGGGCAGCGTCTGGTAGAACGAGGTGTACTTGGCCTCGGAGTCGCGCAGCGCCTGCTGCGCTTCGCGGTGCGCGGAGATGTCCACGTCCATGCCGATCATGCGCAGCGGCTGGCCCTGGGCATCGCGCAGCGCCACCATGCCGCGCGACATCAGCCAGCGCCAGCGCCCGGCGGTATCGCGCACACGGAACTCGGCTTCGTAGGACTCCTCCAGCCCATCCATGGCACGGGCCAGCCGGGCGGCGTTGCGCTCCCTGTCCACCGGGTGGCGCAGCTCGTACCAGCGTTGCCACAGGTCTGGCGCCGCGCGATCGGCTGCGGTGATGCCGAACAGGTCGTAGAAACTGCCTTCGCAGCGGAACTGGCGCGTTTCCACATCCCACTCCCAGCGGCCACCATTGAGGGACTCAAGCGCCATGCGCAACTGCTGCTCGCGCTGACCAAGGGTGTGCAGGACCGACGTAGTGGCCACCAGCGACTGGGCCTTGCTGATCAGCAGCAGCCGGCAGGCGCCCAGCACCACGATGCCGACGCCATTGTTCCAGGGCAGATTCGTCCACCAGTCCACCGTGGCAGGGCCAGGAGAGGGGATGCCCGCCAGCGCCAGCACGAGCCCGCTGACCACGGGCAGTGTCAGTGCCAGGCCCAGCAATTCGCGCCAGCTGCTGCGCCCGCTGCGCAGCGCCAGTTGCCGCCACAAGGCCCCGGTGGCCCAGGCGACGGCCAGCACCCAGGCGCCGACAAGCGAAGCTGAGCCCTGTATCCAGGTCCCTGCCAGCAGGGCCAGGCCTGCGGTGAGTGCGGTTGCCCGGGCGCCAAAGCACAGGGCCACGAAGGCCGTGGCCGTCGGGTAGACCACCATGCCGGGGCCCGGCGCCTGAAAATTGAGCATACCCAGCATGGCCGCCGAGACGAGGCCGCCGGCGACGCCCGCCAGCCATTCGGTGCGCCGCGAAGGGGCCAGCACCTCCATGGGCGGCAGCAGGGCCAGCGCCAGAACGGCCAGCAGCAAGAGCAGGCTGCCCGCCAGCAGGGTGCTATGCGCCATGGTGCCCATGGCCTGGTTTGTGTGCACGCAGGCTTGCGCCCGCCGCCTTGCGGGTGGCGTCAGGCTTGCACGGCGATCCCGTGGCATGTGAAAGCGTGCTGAAAACCGACGCAACTAAGAGCATGCATCGAGTTTAGGGCCGTTCCGGGGCCTCCACGGCGGGGCCGCGCGTCCTGACAAGCCCGGTTGACAACAGCGTGCCGGTGACGATCACGAGTGCGCAGCCCACCGTCCATGCGGTGATGCGCTCCTCAAGGAACAGGGCACCGTAGAGCATGGCGAACACCGGGGTCAGGAATGTCACCGCCAGAGCCCGGCTCGGACCGGCATGGGCGATCAGCCGAAAATACAGGATGTAGGCAATGCCTGTGCACAGCACGGCGATGGCGATGATGGCGCCCCAGGCGCGGGGTCCCGGCATCTGCGCAGGCCAAAACCAGAGGGTGGGCAGGGCCAGCCCGAGGGCCGCGCCCAACTGGCTCCCCGTGGCGGTGGCCAGTGGGGGAATGCCGACCAGGCGCGTGCGCGCAAAGCTGGCCGCCAGCCCATAGAACGCCGACGCCAGCAGGCAGGCGCCGATGGCCCACAGCGCCTGGTCGCTCTTGAAGCCTGTGCCCGCCGGGGCCTTCCAGGCCAGCAGGGCGACGCCGAGAAATCCCAGCGCCAGCCCGACCCAGCGCAGGCGGCCGATGCGGTCGCCCAGCCACAGCCAGGCGATCAGTGCACCAAACAGAGGCACGGTGGCATTCAGGATGGAACTGAGCCCGGTGGCGATGTGCAGCACCGCCCAGGAGAACAGCGCGAAGGGGATGGCCGAGTTGATGATGCCGGCCACCATGATGGGCCGCCAGTGGCGGCGCAAGGCGGGCCAATGGCCTTGGCGCAGCATGATGGGCCACAGGAAGACGGTGGCCAGGGTCACGCGCAGCCCGGCCGTGGGCAGAGGCCCGAATTCCGAGGCGCCCATGCGCATGAACAGAAAGGACGCTCCCCAAAGCGAGGCCAGCAGCACGAACTCGCCGATCCAGGCGGAGACGGGTTTCGATCCGGAATCGCTCATGCCGCCAGCGGGCGCGCGCCCTCGATGGCCAGCAGGGCGCCCTTGCGGTCCAGGCCGCCGGCATAGCCGGTCAGGCTGCCGTCGGCGCCCAGCACCCGGTGACAGGGCACGATCACGCTGACCGGGTTGCGCCCGACAGCCGCGCCCACGGCCCGCACCGCGCGCGGGCGGCCCAGGTCGTGGCTCAGGGTGCCATAGGTGGTGGTGGCTCCGCAGCCGATGGCCAGCAGGGCGCGCCATACCTCCTGCTGGAACGGCGTGCCGCCCGACAGGTCCAGCGGCAGGTCGAAGCCCCTGCGCTTGCCGTGCAGAAACTGTTGCAGCTGCGTGGCGGCTTCCTGCATCAGGGCATGGCCCGGCGCTTCGGGCCAGGCGCCGGGCCCCTCCAGCAAGGCGGTGGGCTGGTGCCGCTGGCCGTCGAACCACAGGCCGACCAGGCCCTGGGGGGAGGCAGCCAGGCGCACGGGGCCCAGCGCGGAAGTGGTGCGCGATTGCACCGTGGCAGGATGGAATTGCATGAGAGGGGCTGGTTCAGAGGGGTTTTTGTGCAGCAGCGCCGGGCAGGGGCAGCTCCGCCCAGGCGCGCAGCACGGCGTAGCTGCGCCACGGGCGCCAGGCCGCCGATGCCTCGGTGGCGGTGCGGGCCGGGTTTTTCTGGCCCTGCACGCCCAGGGCCTTGTGCAGTGCCACGTCGCCCGCCGGGAAGGCGTCGGGCCAGCGCAGCACGCGCATGGCGATGTACTGGGCGGTCCAGTCGCCAATGCCGGGCAGGGCGCACAGCGCTGCTGTCGTGGCGGCCACGTCGGCACCGGCATGCAGGGCCAGGTCCCCGCTGTCCACCGCCTGCGCCAGGGCCACGATGGCCGCCTGGCGCTGGCGCACGATGCCCATCTGACCGAGCACGTCGCCTTCGACACGGGCCAGCACGGAGGGGGGCGGGAACAGCCGGCTCAGCTCGGGCCAGGGCGTGGCAATCGGCTCGCCCAGCCGCTCCACCAGCCGCTGGCCCAGCGTGCGGGCGGCGGCCACGGTGATCTGCTGGCCCAGCACGGCGCGCACGGCCAGCTCGAAGCCATCGAAGGCCCCGGGCACACGCAGGCCGTCGCCGTCGGGGAAGCGCCCGTGCAGCACCGCGTTGATGGCGCTGGGCTCGGCATCCAGGTCGAGCATGGCGCGCACCCGGGCGATCACCACGGGCAGCACCGGGTACAGGCTGTCGCTGGTTTGCAGCAGCACCTGGTGGCGGGTGGTGTCGAAGCGGGCGCTGAGCCAGCCGGTGGCTTCCAGCCCGCCGGTCACGGCGGGGGCCAGGCGCACCGTGCGGCGCAGGGCGGGGGCGCCGTCGCCCTCCTGCTGCACCCATTCCACCCCCAGGAAGCGACGGCGCTCGAAGAAGGCAAGCAACGCCGCCACGTCGAGCGGCGGGCGGTAGGCCAGGCGCAGCGTGCCCGTGCTGCCGGTCCCTTCCACGCTGCCGCTCTTGCGCAACTGGGTGGGGTTGAGCCCGTAGTGTTCTGCAAACGCGGCGTTGAAGCGGCGCACGCTGCCAAAGCCGCTGGACAGCGCCACCTGGGTGATGGGCAGGGGGGTATCGGTCAGCAACTGCTTGGCGGTGAGCAGGCGCCGCGTCTGCAGGTACTGAAGCGGGGAGACGCCCAGGGCCGCCTCGAAGATGCGGCGCAGGTGCCGGTCGCTCACGCCCAGGCGTTCGGCCAGCCGGGCGACGGTGGCCCCCTGGGTGTTGTCCCGTGCCCAGCCCTCGGGAGCGTCGAGCAGGCGCACGGCCTGCTGCACCAGGATGCCCGAGGCGTCCTGCACCGACCAGGCCAGGGACTGCGGCGCCAGCTCGGGCCGGCAGCGCAGGCAGGGCCGAAAACCCGCGCTTTCGGCCTGCGCTGCCATGGCAAAGAAGCGGCAGTTCTCGCGCCGCGGCGTGCGCACCGAGCACACGGGGCGGCAGTAGATGCCGGTGGACGTCACGCCTGTTAAGAAGCGCCCGTCGAACCGGGCATCGCGGGTCTGCAGGGCCAGGTAGCGGCCCTCGTCCTCCGCCGCCGGAGCGGCGGACAATGGCGGGGCGAGGGGTCTGGGTGGCTGGGGCATGGGGGAATGATAGGGCCCGCCTACAAGCAGTCTGGCCGTTTTCGGACATGTGCCTCGGCGCGCTCCGGTCTACCGTTGAGGGGCATCCCGGCGCAGCATGGGGTGCCCCCTACAATCCAGCGCACCGTTCCAACGCTCACAGCAAAGGCCCCCCACGTGCAACCCACGCCTGCCATTTTCAAAGCCTATGACATCCGCGGCATCGTGCCGTCGACCCTGAACGAAGAAGTCGCCCTGGGCCTGGGCCGTGCCTTTGGCACGGCAGCCCGCGCCGAAGGCCAGACGGCCGTGGCAGTGGGCCGCGACGGCCGCCTGTCCGGCCCGGCCATGTCGGCCGCGCTGATCCAGGGGCTGGTGGAGGCGGGCATCGAGGTGATCGACGTGGGCATGGTCACCACCCCTCTGTTGTACTTTGCCGCCAGCACACTGTGCAAGAGCGGCATCCAGGTCACGGGTAGCCACAACCCGCGCGACTACAACGGCTTCAAGATGGTGCTCAACGGCCGTGCCATCTATGGCGAGGAGATCCAGTCCCTGCGCCGCACCATGGAAGAAGAGAGTTGGCAGCTTGCGTCCGGTGGCAGCGTGCGCCATGTGGACGTGCTCCCCGCCTACCGCGAGCGCATCACCGGTGACGTGAAGCTCGCCCGCCCGCTCAAGATCGTGGTCGACTGCGGCAATGGCATTGCCGGCGCCACGGCCCCGGGCATCTTCCGCGCCCTGGGCTGCGAGGTGATCGAGCTGTTTTCGGAGGTGGACGGCAATTTTCCGAACCACCACCCCGATCCGAGCAAGCCCGAAAACCTGCGCGACCTGATCGCCGCGCTGCAGGGCAGCGACGCCGAATTGGGCCTGGCCTTCGACGGTGATGGCGACCGCCTGGGCATCGTCACACGCGACGGCGTCAACATCTTTCCCGACCGGCAGATGATGCTGTTCGCCCAGGACGTGCTCTCTCGCGTGCCCGGTGGCAACATCCTCTTCGACGTGAAGTGCACCCAGCGCCTGGCGCCTGCCATTGCCGCTGCGGGCGGCGTGCCGGTAATGTTCAAGACCGGCCACTCGCTGATCAAGGCGCGCATGAAGGAGCTCGACTCGCCCCTGGGCGGCGAGATGAGCGGCCACATCTTCTTCAAGGAGCGCTGGTACGGTTTTGACGACGGCACCTACGCCGGCTGCCGCCTGCTCGAGATATTGAGCCGCCATGCCGACCCGAGCGCCGTGCTCAATGCACTGCCCACCAGCTTTTCGACCCCCGAACTCAACGTCTCGTGCGCCGAGGGCGAACCGCACCGCCTCACGGCCGAGTTGCAGGCCCTGGCGGCCGGCACCTTCAGTGAACCTGCCAAGGTCAACACCATCGACGGCCTGCGCGTGGACTGGCCGGACGGCTTTGGCCTGATCCGTGCCAGCAACACCACGCCGGTGCTGGTGCTGCGCTTCGAGGGCCATACCGAGGAGGCGCTGGCGCGCATCGAGGCGGCCATGCTGGCATTGCTGCACCGGGTCAAGCCCGACGCGAAGCTGGGTGCAGCCGCCCACTGATTTACAGGCCCGATCCCATTTTTGCGAACGCGTTCTCCTTGACCACCCCCATGCCTTCCTTGCTGTGCATCGCCGCAGCGCAGTCGATTTCCGCTCCCGGTGAAGTACGGGCCAATGTGCAGGGGCACCTGTCCATGGTGCACGAAGCAGCCCGCCATGGCGTGCAGCTGCTGGTGTTTCCCGAGCTGTCGCTCACCGGCTATGAGCCTTCGCTGGTGGCCGGCCTGGTGCTGGATGCGCAGGACGCCGCGCTCGCGCCCCTGCGCGACGCCGCCCGTGCCACCGGCATGGCGCTGGTGGTGGGCGCACCCGTGGCCCCGGTGGTGGCGGGGGACAAGCCGGCCATCGGCGCCTGGGTGTTTGGGGCCGATGGCAGCGCTGCGCTGTACCGCAAGCGCTACCTGCATCCTGGCGAAGAGCAGTTTGCCAGTGCGGGCAACGAAGATGTTTTCCTGCGCACGCTTGCGGGGCAGCCCACGGGGCTGGCGGTGTGTGCCGACACCACGCACCCTGAACATGCCCTGGCGGCACGCCATGGCGGGGCGGCACTGTATGCCTGCGGTTCGGTGATCTCCGAGGGTGGGTATGCCAGGGATTCCAGCCAGTTGCAGGGCTACGCGGCCGACCTGGGCCTGGGCGTGCTGATGGCCAACCATGGCGCGCCCACGGGCGGCTATGTCTGCGCAGGCCGCAGCGCCTTCTGGGCGCCGGGGGGCGAGGCAGTCGTGGCCGCACCGGGGGCAGGGGCCTGCCTGGTCATTGCCTCCCGCCAGGGCCTGGCATGGCAGGGCCGCGTGGTCGACGTCGTCGCGCAATGAGACCCCGCATGACCACCGCACGCGCGCTGTATTCCATGGTCACCTGGGCGGCCCAGCCCCTGCTGCGGCGCAAGCTGCGCCGCCGCGCCGCTGCCGAGCCCGGCTATGCCGTGGCCGTGGGCGAGCGCTTTGGCCGCTACCCGCAGCCCATCGACAGCCTGGTGCTGCACAGCAGCACCGACCCGCTGGGCCAGTTCGTCTGGATCCATGCCGTGTCGCTGGGCGAGACGCGCGCAGCCGCCATCTTGCTGACCGAGTTGCGTGCCCAACTGCCCGGCATGCGCCTGCTGCTCACCCACGGCACCGCCACCGGCCGTGCCGAGGGGGAAAAGCTGCTGCAGGCGGGCGACGTGCAGGTGTGGCAGCCGTGGGACACCCAGGGGGCCGTGCTGCGCTTTTTGCGCCAGTTCCGCCCGGCCATCGGCATTCTGATGGAAACCGAGGTCTGGCCCAATCTGGTGGCCGCCTGCCGGCAGCGCGGCGTGCCGCTGGTGCTGGTCAACGCCCGCTTCAATGAACACTCACTGCGTAAGGCCCGGCGCGTGTCTCCCCTGGCGCGCCCGGCCTATGCGGCGCTGACGGCGGTGTATGCCCAGACCGAGGACGACGCCGAACGCCTGCATGCCATTGGCGCGCAGGTGCACGGGGTGTTCGGCAACCTCAAGTTCGATGTGGTGCCCGATGCGGCGCAGCTGGAGCTGGGGCGTGCCTGGCGCGTGCAGGCCCTGCGCCCGGTGGCCATGCTGGCCAGCAGCCGCGAAGGCGAAGAGGCGCTGTGGCTGGACGCGGTGCGCGCCTGGATCACCTCCCGCGCAGATGCTGCGCAACCCGTGCAATGGCTGCTCGTGCCCCGGCATCCGCAGCGCTTCGATGAAGTGCAGCAACTGCTCCAGGGCGCCGGCCTCACGGTATCGCGCCGCAGCACCTGGAGCCTGCAGCCCGAACCGGCGGACGTGTGGCTGGGCGACTCGCTGGGCGAAATGTCGCTGTATTACGGCATGGCCGACGTGGCGTTGCTGGGCGGCAGCTTCGCCCCCCTGGGTGGACAGAACCTGATCGAGGCCGCCGCCTGCGGCTGCCCCGTGGTGCTGGGCCCGCACACCTTCAATTTTGCAGAGGCCGCCGAGCTGGCCTGCGCCGCCGGGGCGGCGCAGCGCGTGCCCGACCTCACGGCCGGGGTTGCGCAGGCCATGCAACTGGCGCGCAACCCCGTGCAGCAAGCGGCTGCCAGCGAGCGCGCGGCCCGCTTTGCGCGCCAGCACCGGGGTGCTGCCCGCGCCACGGTGCGGGAACTGCTGCAGCTGGTGCGCCAGCGCACGGTGGGGCGGCACGAAGAAGACGCCAATGCCTGAGCCGCAGCCGTCGCTGGCGTGAGCGCCCTGCAATCTGGCTGACCCTGTGTTGCGTACAGGCCCCGATTGCCTTACGTCCCGACCACACCCCCATCGGCCTTGCGGATCACCACCGTGGCCGAACGCGGCCGGCCAGCGGGGCGCTGGTCGGGCCAATTCGAGAACTTGCGCGGCTCGCTGGGGTCGCTGCGCTCGCTCGGGCTCTCTCCAGGGTGCTGGATGTTGATGAACATCGTCTTGCCATCGGGTGTCATCGTCGCACCGGTGATCTCGCAGCCCGAGGGGCCCACCAGGAAGCGGCGCACCTCGCCTGTGCGCGGGTCGGCCGCCAGCATGGCGTTGTTGCCCAGGCGCGCCAGGTCGCCCTTGCCCATGGCCGAGGTGGACATGTCGGTCTGCACCCAGAGCACGCCGCGGGCGTCGGCCCACAGGCCATCGGGGCAGGCGAACATGTCGCCTTTCACGCTGCCTTTGGCGTCCTGCCGCTCGTTGGCGGGGTCACCCGCCAGGATGAAGTGGTCCCACTGGAAGCGGGCGCCATCGAAGTCGCCGGTTTCCTTCCAGCGGATGATGTTGCCCATGCTGTTGTTCACGCGCGGGTTGGCGGCATCCACGCCGGGCTGGCCGGGGGTGCCGCGGCTGCTGTTGTTGGTCAGCGTGCAGTAGACGGCGCCGTCCTTGCCCACGGCAATCCACTCGGGCCGGTCCATCTTGGTGGCGCCCAGCAGGTCGCTGGCCTGGCGCGTCTTGACCATCACCTCGCCGGCATCGGCAAAACCATTGGCGGCGTTGAGCGGGCCCTGGCCATGGGTGAGGGCCAGCCACTGGCCGCTGCCATCGGCGTTGAACTTCGCGACGTACAGGGTGCCGTGGTCGAGCAGGTCGGCGTTTTCACGCGCGCCGCCCTTGCGGATCGCATCCCGGCTCACGAATTTGTAGATGTACTCGAATCGGGCATCCTCGCCGGAATAGACGACGGCGCGTCCGTCCTTGGTCACCGCCACGGTGGCGCCTTCATGTGCCGCACGGCCCAGCGCGGTGCGCTTGACGGGGGTGGAGCTGGGGTTGAACGGGTCGATCTCCACGATCCAGCCAAATCGGTTGGGTTCGTTGGGGTTCTTTGTGGCATCGAAACGCGCGTCGTGCTCGGCCCAGCGGTAGCCCGCAGGCTCGCCCTTGCGCAGTCCCCAGCGGGTCTCGTGGGCGTTCGGGGTGTCGGGGCCCTTGAAATAGAAGATGAAGTTCTCTTCGCATGTCAGGTAGGTTCCCCAGGGGGTCATGCCGCTGCCGCAGTTGTTGAGCGTTCCGAGCGGCAGTTTGCCGGCTGGGTCCGCTGCCGTGCGCAGCAGGGCGTGCCCAGCCGCAGGGCCGCCGAAGGCCATGGGCGTGCGCGCCGTGATGCGCCGCGCCCAGGGGGAGGGGCGCACCACGTCCCACTGGCCATCGGCCTTCTGCTCGACTTCCACCACCGAAACACCGTGCGCGGCCTGGGACTTGCGCACCTTCTCGGCCGTCCAGGTCTTCATGCCATCGGCGTGCAGCAGGCCATCGTCGGTGTACTCGTGGTTCATCACCAAAAGCCCCTGGCGGCTGCCTTCCTGGGCGTAGAAGTGGATGCCGTCGTGGTGCATGCCGAACTGCGCCTCCTGCTCGGCGGCGGTGTTGGTGCCGTTCTCCTTGAAGGCTGGGCTTTCGCCTGACAGGCCCACCGGGTCGCCCCAGGGAGCGATGGTCTGGGCTATATAGCCTTCGGGCACGACGATGCGGTCGGCCGTGCCCAGGGGCACGCTCTTGAAGCCCAGCAGCGGGCCGCTGGCGATGCCGGTGCTTGCACAACCGGGCAGCGACACGGCGGCCAGCGGCGCCAGCAGGCCGCCGACGGCCGAGGCCAGGCCACCGCCCAGCACGGTGCGCCGGCGCAGCGCCGACACCTCGTGGATGCTGGGGTTGCCCGAGCGGTTGCTGTCTTCCATCGTGGCGAAGTCCTTGGCCATGAGAATCTTTCGGTGGGGGAGGGGGATTGTTTTTGTCGGTCAGGGGACAATGCCGCAGCAAGGGCCCCGATGCGCTGGCTGCAACGGAGCAAGGCCACGCCAAGCGCCCTGGCGCCAGCAGCTTAGGGTGCGAAGATGGCGGTTTGATGACAGGCACACGGCCTGGATCGGGCCCGATCACCGAGAAAATAAAGCATGGAAGTCGAATTCAAATTCACCATCCCCACCAAGCGTTTGGCCGCCGTGAAGGCAGCGGCCCGTCGGGGTACGTCCACCGCCATCCGGCTGGAGGCGCGCTACTTCGACACGGCCGACAAGGCCTTGTCGTCGCGCGGCATTGCCCTGCGCCTGCGCAACGAGGGCGGGCATTGGGTGCAGACGGTCAAGGCCATGGGCGATGGCCCGCTGGACCGAGAGGAGCACAACGTCAGCGTCGACACACCCTCGGCGTTGGCGCGCCCGGCGCTGCATGCGGGCACTAAGGCCGGTGAGCGCCTGCGCGCGGCGCTGGACAGCGCGGATGGTCCGCTGCTGGAGACCTACCGCACCGAGATCGACCGCGTCACGCGCGACCTGGCCTTTCGGGGCGGTGTGGTCGAGCTGGCGTTCGATCTCGGCCGCATCGTGGCCCATGGCGGCACGGCGCAGGAAAAGCAGGCACCGGTGTGCGAACTGGAACTGGAGCTCAAGGAGGGTCCGGTGGCGGGCCTTATCGAAGTGGCCACGCAGTGGGCGGCCCAGCATGGCCTGGTGCTGAACACGGTGTCCAAGGCCGAGCGCGGCGAGCGGCTCATGGCCGCGCAATGGGCAAGGCCCGCTGCCAAGGCCCGGCCCATGGCCGCCGGCAGCCGTAAAAAGCAGTTTCTCAAGGGGGCGAACCTGCAGCGCGCTGCGGTGGCCAATTGCCTGGCGCAAATCCTGGCCAATGCCAGCGAAATCGTGGAAGGCTCGGCCGGCGAAGAGCATGTGCACCAGTTGCGCATCGGCATCCGGCGCCTGCGCACGGCACTGCGCGAACTCGATGCGCTGGCGCCGGGCCGCTTCGATCCCGCATGGGAGCCACCGCTGGTCGATGTGTTCCGCCGCCTGGGCCAACTGCGCGACCGGGAGCAGACGCTGGACTCCATAGGCGCCGAACTGCGCGAGGCGGGGGCACCGAAATCTGCGGCCCCGCCTGCGGGCACGAGTGCATCGCCCCTCGCCATCGTCAGCACGCCTGCCTTTCAGGCCGTGCTGATCGGCCTGATGGGTTTCACGGCCCAGGCCCTTGTGGTCGAGGACGATGGCGCACTGGGCGCAGCCAAGGTGCGGCGGTATTTGCACAAGCGCATGCAGGCGCTGCGCACCAAGGTCCACCGGGATGCGCGCCGCTTCGAATCCCTGTCGGTCGAGGAGCAGCACCGCGTGCGCAAGCGCTTGAAGCGCCTGCGCTTCCTGGCCGAGTTCGTGGCGCCGGCGCTCGAGGGCGGGGCGGACGATTTCCTGGCCAGCCTTCAACCGGCCTTGTCCGCGCTGGGCCGGCTCAACGACGAGCAGGTGGCCAGCGAGCTCTACCGCAGCATGGCAGCCGAGGACCCCAAGGCCTGGTTCGGTGTGGGCTGGCTTGCGGCGCGGCGAGGGCCGTCGGTCAAGGCCACGAAAAAGGCCCTCTCCCGGATGGGAGAGGGCCCGCGCTTTCGCAAGTCTTGAAGGCTGATGTCAGGGCGTGAGCAGGGCGTTGATGGCCTGCACGTCTTCGATGGTGAGCGTGCCGGCGGCCTGGCGCAGCTTGAGCGTGCCCAGCAGCACGTTGTAGCGGGCCTGGGCCAGGTCGCGCTTGGTCTGGAACAGCTGGCTCTGGGCATTGAGCACGTCGATGTTGATGCGCACACCCACCTGGTAACCCAGCTTGTTGGCATCCAGCGCGCTTTGGCTCGATGCCTCGGCGGCCTGCAGGGCCTGCACCTGGCCCTGGCCCGACTGCACGCCGAAGAAGGCGGCGCGGGTAGCCTGGGCCACGTTGCGGCGCGTGGTCTCCAGGTCGGCGCTGGCCTTTTCTTCCAGGGCCAGGGTTTCCTTGACGCGGTTTTGCACCGAGAAACCGGCAAACAGCGGCAGGTTGAAGGCCACGCCCAGGCTGGCGTTGTTGGTGCGGCTGTTAATGCCCGGCGCGGTGATGGTGCCCGTGGGGTTGCGCTGGATGTTGTAGCCGGCCTGCAGGTCCACGGTGGGCAGGTGGCCGGTTTCGGCCTTCTTGGTTTCCAGGCGCGCGATGTCCAGCGCAATCGCGGCTTGGCGCACGCCGGGCTGCAGCTCGCGGGCGGTGTCCACCCAGGTAATCACGTTGTCGGGCTGCACTGGGGCGAGCAGCAGTGGCAGGGCCAGGGGCTTGGGTTGCGTGCCCGTGATGCCCACGAGTTGGTCCAGCGCGAGCTTCTTCACGCGCATGTCGTTCTCGGCCGCGATTTCCTGGGCGATGACCAGGTCGTAGCGGGCCTGCGCTTCGCGCGAGTCGGTCACGGTGGAGGTGCCGACCTCGAAGTTGCGCTTGGCCGAGGCCAGTTGCTCGGACACGGCGGCCTTTTGCGCTTGCACGAAGGTCAGCGTGTCCTGCGCGGCCAGCACGTCGAAGTACGCCTGGCTCACGCGCACCAGCAAGTCCTGGCTGGCGGCGTCGAGCTGGGCCTGGGCCACGTCCACGCCGCGCTGGGCCTGTTCCAGGTTGATGCGGTTGGCCGGTCGGTACAGGGGTTGCGAGGCATTCACGCCCAGGGTCTGGGTGGTGGCGGTGCGCTCGATGGGCGGGCGGCTCACATCGGTGTTGGCGCGCGAGACACCCGCCGACAGGCCGGCGCTGGGCAGCAGGCCGGCGCGGGCCTGGTCGGCGCGGCGGGCCGAGGCATCGAGCTGCAGCCGGGCCGACTGCCAGGCCGTGTCATAGGTGCGCGCAGACTCCAACAGCTCCGTCAGGCTCTGGGCCTGTGCGGGGGCGCACAAGGCAGCGCCCAGCGCCAGTGACAGGGGAAGTAGCCGGAACGATGTCATGGATGCCTTTCAGGAGTAGCTGCATGTCGGGGGTGGGACGAAAGAGACTGGGGGCCTTCAATAGCGGGGCACGGCCGGGTCGTTCTCATGCGACCAGGCGTCGATGCCGCCACTGATGTTGGCCAGCCGCTCGAAACCCTGTTGCTCAAGGAACGCCGCCACACGCAGGCTGCGTGCGCCGTGGTGGCACAGGCAGGCGATGGGCGTGCCCGCATCGCGGGCGGCATCGAGTTCGGCCAGGCGGCCCGTGAGCTGCCCCATGGGGATGGCCACCAGCTCGAACCCGTCAGCGAGCACGCTGGCCGTCTGCAGTTCCCAGGGCTCGCGCACATCCAGCACCACGGGCCGGCTGCCAGCGGGGGCGGTGGCGAACCAGGCGGCGAGTTGGGCGGGGCGGATGTGCTCGATCATGCAAAAAACTCCAGAGAAGGCAGGTCAGAAAGTGAAGCCGGAGGGTTCAGGGAAGCCCACCAGGCGCGGCGCGATGGTGTCCCAGGGCGACGTGGTCTCGAAGCGGTCGCCGGTGCGGCGGGTCAGGGTGAAACGCATCACGGGGTCGTTGCCCACGATGGCGCCCAGGCGACCGCCGTCGCGCAGGTGCGAGAGAAGGGCAGCAGGCACTTCGGCCACGGAGCCGCTGAGCACGATCACGTCGAAGGGGCCGTCTGTCGTACCGTTGGCACCGTCGGCCAGGCGGACTTCGGCGTTCTGCACACCGGCGCTGAGCAGGTTTTCGCGGGCCATTTCGGCCAGCTCGGGCACGATCTCGATCGACACCACCTGCTGCGCACGGGCGGCCAGCAGCGCAGCCATGTAGCCCGAGCCGGAACCGATCTCGAGCACGCGGTCGGTGGGCTTGATCGCCAGGTCCTGCAGGATGCGGGCTTCCACGCGGGGCTGCAGCATGCTGTGGCCCAGGCGCACGGCGTCTTCGGCATCGCTGCCCAGGAGCGGCACCTCGATGTCCATGAAGGCCAGGCTGCGGTAGGCCGGCGGCACGAATTCCTCGCGGCGCACCACGGCCAACAACTCCAGGATGTCGAAGTCGAGCACGTTCCAGGGGCGGATCTGCTGCTCGATCATGTTGTAGCGGGCCTGGGCGACGGGGTCGCTGGTGTTGGCAGACGTGTTCAGTGGCATGTTCATGGAAGTTCTCCGTGGGGCGGGTGTCAGGACAAACCCTCGATTTTACGGGCCTCGGGCGCCTTCTGGCCGCGACCCATGCGCGCCAGGGCCCAGCGCGCCAGATCGTCCATGTAGCAATACACCACCGGAACCACCACCAGGGTCAGCAGCGAGGAGGTGATGACCCCCCCGATCACGGCCTGGCCCATGGGGGCGCGCTGCTCGGAACCCTCCGACAGGGCAAACGCCAGCGGCACCATGCCGAAGATCATGGCCAGCGTGGTCATGAGGATGGGGCGCAGGCGCACGCGGGCGGCCAGCAGCAGGGCATCGGCCCGGGGCAGGCCGGGCACGGTGGCACCAGTGTCGTCGGTGTGCTCCTCGCGGGCGCGGATGGCAAAGTCCACCAGCAAAATGGCGTTCTTGGTCACCAGGCCCATCAGCATCACCACGCCGATGATGGAGAACATCGACAGCGTGGAGCGGAACATCATCAGCGCCAGCACCACGCCGATCAAGGTGAGCGGCAGCGAGGTCATGAGCGCCAGCGGCTGCAGAAAGCTCCTGAACTGGCTGGCCAGGATCATGTAGATGAAGACGATGGCCAGCACCAGCGCCGATATGGCGTAGCCGAAGGATTCGGCCATGTTCTTGGTGGAGCCGCCGAACTGGTAGCGGTAGCCCGGCGGAAAATTCACGCTGTCGAGCGCGGTCTTGATGTCCGCCGACACCTCGCCGGCCGAGCGCTGCGACACGTTGGCATTGATGGCCACCTCGCGCGTCAGGTCGCGGCGGTTGATCTGGTTGGCGCCGGTCGATTCGGTCACGCTGGCCACCTGGTTCAGGCGCACGATGCGCGTCGTGCCGTCGGCGGCGCTCATGGCAAAGGGCAGGCGCTCCAGGTCCTGCGGGGCGGTGCGGGCCTCGGGCGCCAGGCGCACGTTCACGTCGTAGGTCTGGTCGTCGGGCGCGCGCCAGTTGCCCACCGTGGTGCCGGCCACCAGGGTGCGCAGCGATGCCGCCATCTGCGCCACCGACAGGCCCAGGTCTGAGGCCGCGTCGCGCTTGATATCGAGGGCGATCACCGGCTTGTTGGGCTTGGCGCTGGTATCGAGGTCCACCAGGCCGGGGATGCTGCGGATCTTGCCGGTCACGGTGGCCGTCAGGCGTTCGAGCTCCTGCAGGTCCGGGCCCTGCAGCGAGAACTCCACCTGCTTTTGCCCGCCCACGGCGTCGAGCAGGCCCACGTGCGTGACGGTGATGCCTGGCACGGTCTTCAGGCGCTCGCGCAGCACGTCGGACATGGCGTCCACGCTGCGGCTGCGGTCCTTGCGGTCCACCAGGCGCACGTAGATGTTGGCGTAGATCTTGCCCTGGGCGCTGCCGGTGTTGATGGTGGACAGCGTGTAGCGCACCTCGGGCAGCTCGTGCAGGATGGCCTCCACCTGGGCAGCCTTGGCCTCGGTGGCTTCGAGCGACGAGCCCACGGGCGTGTAGAAATTGATCGAGGTCTCGGAGAAATCCGCCTTGGGCACGAACTCGGTGCCGAGCAGCGGCACCATGAAGATGCTCAGCACGAAGATGGCCAGAGCAATCGCCATGGTGGTCAGCTTGTGCACCAGGGCCCAGCGCAGGATGTGCTGGTAGCCCTCGGCCAGGGCATCGGTGGCGCGGTCGAACCAGCCCGTGACGCGGCCGATGGTCTTGTCGTAGAAGGTGACGGGCCCCGTCTTCTGGCCATGGCTGTGGATGCTCGGGTCGTGCCAGATGCTCGACAGCATGGGATCGAGCGTGAAGCTCACGAACATCGAGATCATCACGGCGGCCACGATGGTGATGCCGAACTCGTGGAAGAACTTGCCGATGATGCCGCCCATGAAGCCGATGGGCATGAACACCGCCACGATGGACAAGGTGGTGGCCAGCACTGCCAGGCCGATCTCCTGCGTTCCGTCCATGGCCGCGTTGTAGGCGGACTTGCCCATCTGCACGTGGCGCACGATGTTCTCGCGCACCACGATGGCATCGTCGATCAACAGGCCCACGCACAGGCTCAGCGCCATCAGCGTGATCATGTTGATGGTGAAGCCGAACATGTTCATGAACAGAAAGGTGCCGATCAGCGCAATGGGCAAGGTGAGGCCCGTGATCACCGTGGAGCGCCAGGAGTTCAGGAACAAAAAGACGATCAGCACCGTGAGGATGGCACCCTCGATCAGCGTCTGGCGCACGTTGTTCACCGCCACTCGGATGGGGCGCGCGCTGTCGCCAATGGTCTCCAGCCGCACGCCGGGCGGCAACTGGTTGCGCAACTCGACGACGGCCGCGTTCAAACCGTCCACCACCTCGATGGTGTTCTCGCCCTGCGACTTCTGCACCGACAGCAGCAGCGTGCGCTGGCCGTTGTACAGCGCCAGGCTCTCGACCTCCTGCGCGCCGTCGTTGACGCGGGCGACCTGGTCCAGGCGCACGGGGGCGCCGTTTTTGCGCGCCACGATGATGCGGCCGAAGTCCTCGGGCCGCTCCATGCGCGCGTCGATCTGCACCACGCGCTCCTGCGCCAGCGAGCGGATGGCGCCCACGGGCAGGTCCTGGTTCTCGTTGCGCACGGCACTGGCCACCTGGTCGGGCGTGACGCCGAAGGCCTCGAGCGCCTGCGGGTTCAGGTAGATGTTGATCTCGCGCTTGGTGGCGCCCACCAGGTTCACGGCGCCCACGCCGCGCACGTTCTCCAGGCGCTTTTTCAGGATCTGCTCGGCCCAGGTGGTCAGCTCCACTGCGCTGCGCGCAGGTGCGCCGTCTTTTGCATCGGGCAGCACGGCCAGCGACCACACGGCCCGGCTGGCGGGGTCGAAGCGCAGCACGCGCGGCTCCTTGACCTCGGTGCGCAGCAGGGGGCGCACTGTGGCCACCTTCTCGCGCACGTCCTCGGCGGCCTTGCGGCCATCGATGTGCAGCTGGAACTCGATGATGACGACGGCCATGCCCTCGTAGCTGCGCGAGGTCAGGGCGTTGATGCCGGCGATGGAGTTGACGCCTTCCTCAATCTTCTTGGTGACCTCGCTCTCGACGATCTCGGGCGATGCGCCGGGGTAGTCCACCGTGACCACCACCACCGGAAAATCGATGTTGGGGAACTGGTCGACCTTCAGGCGCTGGTACGAAAACAGGCCCAGCACCACGATGGCGAGCATCACCATGGTGGCGAACACCGGGTTCTTGAGACTGACCTTGGTGAACCACATGGCGGGTCAGGGCGCGGCGCGCGATGCGGGAGCTGCTGCCGGGGGCGCTGCCGCCGTGGTGACGGCCGTGCCTTCGCGCAACTGGCCCATGCGGCCCGAGACCACCACCGTGCCTTCGGGTGCACCCTCGATGGCGACCAGGGTCTGGCCGCCGACCACGGCGCGCGCCCCGGTCTTGACCGGCAGGTAGGCCACCTTGCCACCCTGCACCGCCTGTATATAGGGCGCGGGCTTGTCGGTGCGCACCGCATCGAGTGGCACGGTCAGCACGTCGGCGCGGCCGGTGTCGAGCAGGCCCTGCACGAACAGGCCCTGGCGCAGCGCGGGTGCGCCGCGGTTCTGCGCGATGGCCAGGTACACCGGCACCGTGCGGCTGCCGGCCTGGGCGCTGGGGTTGATGCGTGCCACCGTGGCCACCACGGGCTCGGTGCTGCCTTCCATCTGCAACTGCGCTTTCTGGCCCACGCGCACGGCCAGCGAGTCGGCCGGGCTCAGCAGGGCTTCAAGCTCCAGGCGCGAAAGGTCGACCACTTCCAGCACGCGGCCATCGATGGGCATGCGCTCGCCCGGCTGGGCCAGGCGCTGCGACACCTGGCCGCTGATGGGGCTGCGAAGCACCGTGTCGTCGAGCGACTTTTTGGCCACATCGGCGGCGGCCAATGCCGCACGGTAGGTGGATTGGGCCGATTCGAGGCTGGCCTGCGAGGTGACGAGGGCCGTGGCCGAGATAAAGCCCTGGTTCACCAGGGCCTGGTTGTTGGTGACCGTGCGCTGGTTGATGTCCACCTGCGCCTTGGCCGCGTCGGCCTGCTGCTGCGCCTGGCGCAGGCGCGCCTGCGATTCGGTGGCCTCGATGCGGGCCAGCACCTGGCCGGCGCGCACGCTGTCGCCTTCACGCACCGTGAGGCCCTGCAGCTCACCCGCCACCCGTGCCTTGACCATGGCCGATTCGGTGGCGCGCAGCGAGCCGGACACTGGCACGCCCAGCACCAGGCTCTTGCGCAGCACGCCTACCAGTTCGCTGGCGGCCAGTTGCAGGGGCGCCTCGGCGCGCTGGCTGGCCGCTTGTGCCAGGGCTTTCTGCTGCGCCTGGCGCGCGGCCATGGCGCGCCAGGCACCCCCCCCCACCAGCACGACAACGGCGGCCGCAGCCAGCCAGGGAATCCAGCGTTTCATGGGTCAGGCCGCAGAAGAAGAGTGAGGAGGGGAAGCGGGGGCAGGGGCGAAAGGCCCCGTTTCCGGGCGGGCGCACAGGCCGTAGAGCACGTTGTCGACCTGTGCATCAATGAACTTCTCGGGCCCGAGCTCCAGCGCATCGGGCATGCAGGCGCCCATGGAATGCTTCCACAGCATCAGAAAGATCATCGGGGCCATCACCACGTGCACGGCGTAGTCGAGGTTCACGGGGCGGAATTCGCCGCGGGCGATGCCGCGGCGCAGGATGCGGCGCACCAGGTCCTGGCCGGGCTGGATCACTTCCTGCTGGTAGAAGAGGGTGATCTCGGGGAAATTCTGCGATTCGCTGAACATCAGCTTGGTGATGCCCGAGGCCTTGGTGGCGCCGATGCGCTCCCACCAGACCTGGTAGCAGTGGCGCAGCAGTTCGCCGGTCGTGCCCTCGAAGGCTTCGAGCTCATGGCTCCATTCCTCGAAGCGGCCCACGATGTTCTGGCGCACCACCGCCTTGAACAGCTCTTCCTTGCTGGGGAAGTAGAGGAACAGCGTGCCCTTGGACACCCCGGCACGCGCGGCGACGTCGTCCACCCGGGTGGCAGCAAAGCCTTTTTCGACGAACAGGTCAAGCGCAGCCTCCAGCAGTTCGCCGGGGCGCGCTTCCTTGCGGCGCTCGCGTTTGGTGCCGGCAGAAGGGGTGGTTGGGACGGTGCTCAAGGGGCTTTCTAGTTAATGACTGACTGGTTAGTAATATAGCAAGTGCGCCTGCGCCAGTCAATTGATCGGTGGGCGCGCGAGACAAAAGACCGAGCGTTGTTGCCTTCCGGGGGTAAACCCCGATGAACGACGCATGCGTTCCCCCAAATCGCTGTGGCGGGGGCTGCGACTGGGTGCTCCACGGCGGTGCATGGTGCCTTTCCAGGCCCCTAACAGGTGCGCGATCATGCTCCAAAAATGGGAGCGCCTTGCAGCCGGTCGCTATTGGGGACAAATGTCCTTAAAACAGGACCAAATAGCCTCAAATGTCTCATTGACAGGACATTAGGGATGTTTGACGATGGGCCCATGTCGCCGAAGCTGCCACTGCCCAAGTACCACCAGATCTACCTGGTGCTGCGCGAGCAGTTGCAGGAAGGCTGTTTTGCCGCGGGCCTGCCGGGCGAGCTGGCGCTGATGCAGCAGTTCTCCGTGGCGCGCGTGACGGTACGCCGTGCACTGGAGCTGTTGCAGGGCGAGGGCCTGATCTCCCGCCAGCCCGGCAGGGGCACCCGGCCCGTGCCCCAGCCCGACGCAGGGCAGGGCGGCCAGGAGAGCCACCCCCACAGCAACCGCGCCCAGCTTACCGGCCTGCTCGAAAACCTGGTCAGCATGGGCCTGCGCACGTCCGTCAAGGTGCTCGACGTGGAGACGGTGACCGCCTCGCGCGCCGTGGCGGGGGCCTTGCAGATTACCGTGGGGGATTCGGTGCAGAAGGCGGTGCGGGTGCGCAGCACGCGCGAAGGCCCGCTCTCGCACATCACCACCTATGTACCGGCCGACATCGCCCGCCAGTTTGGCCGCCGCGAACTCGCGCGCAAGCCCATCCTGGTGCTGCTGGAGGAATCCGGCGTGAAGGTCGGCCGCGCCCACCAGACCATTTCCGCCAGGCTGGCCGATGCCGTGGTGGCCCGCCACCTCGATGTCTCGGTGGGCTCGGCCCTGCTGGCCGTGCGGCGCCTGATCTACGACGACCAGGAGCGGCCCGTGCAGTGGCTGCACGGCCTGTACCGGCCGGACCGCTATGAATACGAGATGCAGCTGTCCCGCGTGGGCAGCATCGATGCCAAGGTCTGGGTCAGCAAAGAGCTGTCGGCCCAGTTCCACTGATTACAACGATCCCCCCTCGACCATCCCCCCAAGGAGAACGCCCATGAGCAACCGCCGCCATTTCCTATCCCAGTCGGCCGCCGCCGCATCGGCCCTGGCCTTCCCCCTGGTGGGCGGCGCACAGGCCAAGGCAGTCAAGGTAGGGGTGCTGCACCCCGTGACGGGCGCGCTGGCCTACTCGGGCCAGCAGTGCCGTGAAGGCGCGATGATGGCCATCGAGGACATCAACAAGGCCGGCGGCATCAAGTCGCTGGGCGGCGCCAAACTCGAGGCCCTGCTGGGCGATGCGCAATCCCAGCCCCAGGCAGGCGCGGCCGAGGTGGAGAAGATGAACGAGGCGGGCGTGTCCGCCGTGGTGGGGGCGTTTGCCTCGGCCATCTGCCTGGCGACCACGCAGGCGGCCGCCAAGTACAACCTGCCGCACATCGTGGACGTGGGCGTGGCCGACCAGATCGTGGAGCGCGGGCTGAAGAACACCTTCCGCTTCGGCCCCGGCTACAAGAAATGCGCCGAAACCGCCGTGGCCAACCTGCACGTGCTCAACACCGCGGCCGGCAAGCCCGCCAAGACGGTAATGATCATCCATGAAGAGTCGCTGTTCGGCTCGGGCACGGCCCAGTTGCTGGCGCGCGAGCTGCCGGGCTACGGCTACGAGGTCAAGGAGGTCGTCAAGCACGCCAACCCCACGCGCGACTTCAACAACATCGTGCTGCGCATGAAGGCGATCAACCCCGACATCGTGATCCCCGCCAACTACTACAACGAGTACGCGCTGCTGGTGCGCACCATGCAGCAGCAAAAGGTCACGCCCAAGGCCATCTATTCGGTGCTGGGCGGCGCCGCGTCGAGCTACAAGTTCGTCAAGGAGTTTCCGGACGCGGCCAACGGCATCATCGACTGCAATCACTGGTTCAACCCCAAGGACAAGCGGGCGCAGGACCTCAAGAAGCGCGTGGAGGCCAAGGGCCTTTTCTTCAGCTACGAGCTGTTCATGACCTACACGTCCATGTGGCTGCTGGCCGATGCGCTGGAGCGAGCCAAATCGGTGGACCGCGCCGCCATCATCGACGCGCTGGAAAAGAGCACCTTTGCCGACCACATCATGCCGTACGGCGCCACGAAGTTCGTGGCCGGTCAGAACCAGGGTGCCCAGCCGCTCATGACCCAGGTGCTGAACAAGGACATCAAGGTCATCATCCCGCGCGACTACCGCGAAGCGGACCCGCTTTTTCCGCTGAAGGCCTGAGAGCCCAAGACCATGCCTGAATCTCTGTTTCCGGCGCCAGAAAGCCTGGCGCCATGCTACGCCTTTGCCTGACATGCCGCAGACACCGCACCCATGTTCGAGCTCAGCATCCTTTTCCCCTCGGTCCTCAACGGCCTGACGACCGGCGCGGTCTACGCGCTGATCGCGCTGGGCCTCACGCTGATCTACGGCGTGCTGCACATCATCAACTTCGCGCATGGCGCGTCGCTGATGCTGGCGCTGTACGCCGTCTACCTGCTCAAGCAGCACTGGGGGATCGATCCCTACCTGGCGCTGCCCATCCTCGTGCCCGGCATGTTCGCCCTGGGCTATGTGCTGCAGCGCGTGGTCATCAACCGCGCCAGCCACGGCAAGGACGAGAACATCCTGCTGGTCACGCTGGGTATCTCCATCGTCATGGAGAACCTGGCACTACTGTTCTTCAAGTCCGACACACGCACCATCGAGACGGGCTACACCCTGACCACCGTGGCCATCGGGCCGGCCATGATCGCGCTGCCCAAGCTAGTGTCGTTTGCCGGGGCGCTGGTGGTCTCGGGCCTGCTGCTGTGGATCGTGGGGCGCACCGACCTGGGCCGCGCCATCCGCGCCGTGGCGCGCGAAAAGCACGGCGCCAAGCTCATGGGCATCCATGTGGACCATGTCTACGCCATGAGCTTCGGCATCGGCCTGGCCTGCCTGGGGGCGGCCGCCTGCTTCCTGCTGCCGGCCTACTACGTCAACCCGCAGGTGGGCAGCGGCTTCGTGCTGGTGGCCTTCACCATCGTCGTGCTCGGCGGCATGGGCAGCTTCACCGGCGCGCTGGTGGGTGGGCTGCTGATCGGGGTGGTGGAGTCGCTCGGGGGGCTGTTCCTGGGCGAATCGCTGGGGCAGATCGGCATCTTCGCCATCTTCATCGCCGTCTTGCTGTTTCGCCCGCAGGGCCTTTTTGGAGCCAGGCAGTGAACAAGCAACTTTGGGCCATCGGCCTCTTCGCACTGGCCATCGCAGCCCTCACGGGCTGGTCCGACTCGGGCGTGCTGCTCAACTTCGTGATGATGGCGCTGTACGCTGCCTTGCTGGCGCAGGCCTGGAACATCCTGGGCGGCTTTGGCGGCCAGTTCTCCTTCGGCCATGCGCTGTTCTTCGGCACGGGTGCCTACATCCAGGCCATTGCACAGATGCAGGGCGGCATCAACGCCTGGCTGGCGCTGCCCATGGCGGTGGCCGGCAGTGCGCTGGTCGGACTGTTCGTGGGCGGGCTGTCGTTCCGCTACGGGCTCAAGGGCTCGTACTTCGCGCTGGTCACGCTGGCTTTTGCCGAGGTGTTCCGCATCCTGGCGCTGTCGGTGCCGTTCACCGGGGCGGGCGTGGGGCTGATGCTGCCGCTCAGGGAGTCGCTGGGCAACATGCAGTTCGGCTCCCGCAAGGGCTATGTGTTCCTGATCCTGGCGCTGGTCACCCTGGCGCTGCTGGTGAGCTGGTGGCTGCGCAACTCGCGCTTCGGCGCCTGGCTGCAGGCCGTGCGCGACAACGAGGATGCCGCGCGCGCCATCGGCGTCAACCCGTTCACGGTGAAGATGGGCGCCATCGCCTTGTCAGGTGGCTTTATGGGCGCGGCCGGGGCGTTCTACGTGCAGGTGTTCCAGTACATCGACCCGGGCATCGCCTATGGGTCGGTGACGTCGGTGGAAGCGCTGGTGGCGGCCATCGTGGGCGGCATCGGCACCATCTGGGGTCCGGTGCTCGGTGCCCTAGTGCTGCACGTGCTGGCCGACCTCACGCGCAACCTGTTCGGCCAGTTGCCGGGGATCAACATGGTGATCTATGGCACGGTGCTGGTGCTCATCGTCATGTTCCTGCCGCGCGGCATTGCGGGCCTGGGCCAGTCGGTGGTGGACCTGTGGAAACGTTCGGGAGGTCGCCATGGCCAATGAGCTGTTGACCCTCACGGGGCTGGGCAAGTCGTTCGGCGGCCTCAAGGCGGTGCAGAACGTCAGTCTCACGGTGCCCGAAGGCTCGCTGACCGCGCTGATCGGGCCCAATGGCGCTGGCAAGACCACGCTGTTCGCACTGATGACCGGCTTCGTGAAGCCTGACTCGGGCACGGTGCAGTTCGCCGGGCGCGACATCACCGGCCAGGCGCCGCACCTCAACGCCCGCCTGGGCATGGCCCGCACCTTCCAGATCGTGCAGCCCTTTGCAGCCCAGACGGTGCGCGAAAACATCGCCGTGGGCGCCCACCTGCACGAGCCGCGCCGCGCGGCGGCCCTGGCACTGGCCACCGAGGTGGCGGCGCGCGTGGGCCTGTCGGCGCAGCTCGACAAGCCTGCATCGGACCTCACCGTGGCCGGGCGCAAGCGGCTGGAGCTGGCGCGCGCACTGGCCACCCGGCCGCGCCTGTTGCTGCTCGACGAGGTGCTGGCCGGCCTCAATCCCCAGGAGATTGCTGAGATGATTCCCGTGGTGCGCGGCATTGCAGAGGGCGGTGTGACGGTGCTGATGATCGAGCACGTGATGCAGGCCGTGATGAACCTGGCCGAGCAAGTGTGGGTGCTGGCCCAGGGCCAGCTGATCGCCGAGGGCAACCCCGCCACGGTGACATCCGACGAGCGTGTGATCGAGGCCTATCTGGGCCATGGCACGGCGGCGCGCCTGCGCGCTGCGGCCGCCAAGGAGGCCGCATGAGCACGGGCCCACTGCTTGATATCGCCGGCCTGCGCGGCGGCTATGGCCGCGTGGAGGTGCTGCGTGGGGTGGACCTGCAGGTGAACCCCGGCGAAACCGTAGCCCTGCTGGGCAGCAACGGCGCGGGCAAGTCCACGCTCAACAACGTGGTCTGCGGCATTTACCCGGCCTGGGCCGGGCGCGTGGCCTTCGGCGGCGCCGACCTGAGCGGTGCGCACTACACGGCGGTCGTCAAGGCCGGGCTGATCCAGGTGCCCGAGGGGCGCAAGATCTTCCCGAACCTCAGCGTGCTCGAAAACCTTTCGCTGGGCAGCTTTTCGCGCGCCCGCGAGCGCCGTGCCGAGAATATCGACAAGGTGTTCGCCACCTTTCCTCGCCTGAAGGAGCGCATTACCCAACTGGCCGGCACCATGAGCGGCGGCGAGCAGCAGATGCTGGCCATCGGACGCGGCCTGATGGCCGAGCCGCGCCTCTTGATCCTGGACGAGCCCTCGCTGGGCCTGTCGCCCCTATTGGTCGAAGAGATGTTCGGGCTGATCCGCCAGTTGCGCTCCACGGGCCTGGCCGTGCTGCTCGTGGAGCAGAACGTGGGCCAGTCGCTGGAGATCGCCGACCGCGCCTATGTGATGGAGAACGGGAGCATCCGCTTTTCCGGTGCGCCCGATGAACTGTTGCGCAGCGACGAACTGCGCCGCGCCTACCTCGGACTTTGAGGCACGCAGATGCCCCCACCCGGAGACACACCATGATCCCACGCCGAAAACTGCTGCTGGCCTTGCCAGCGGCGCTGCCCTTGGGGCACGCCCTGGCCCAGAACGCCCCCATACGCATCCTCGTGGGCGCGCCAGCGGGCGGCTCCACCGACACCCTCGCGCGCAACCTGGCCAGCGAGATGGGGCGCCAGCTTGGCCGCACCGTGGTGGTGGAAAACCGTCCGGGCGCCGGCGGCAACATCGCGGCAGATGCCGTGGCCAAGGCCGCGCCCGATGGCAACACCCTGCTCATGAGCTTCACGAGCCACGCCATCAACGCCAGCCTCTACCCCTCGCTGCCCTTCGACCCCATCAAGGATTTCACCCCGTTGACCTGCGTGGCAACCTCGCCCTCGATCCTGGTGGCCAATCCCTCGGTGCCGGCCAAGGACGTGCGCGAGCTCATCGCGCTGGCCAAGGCGCGGCCGGGCAAGCTCAATTTCGCCATCGGTGCCGTGGGCTCCTCGCTGCACCTGGCGGGCGATGCGTTCAAGATGCAATCGGGCGCCTACATCGTCAACATTCCCTACCGCGGCACGGCCCCGGCGCTGCAGGACGTGCTGGCCGGGCAGGTGGAGCTGATGTTCGCCGCCGTGGGCAACGCCCAGGCGCAGGTGCGGGCGGGCAAGCTCAGGGCGCTCGGCGTCACCAGTGCCCGGCGCCTGCCGGCCTTCCCGGACGTGCCAGCGATCTCCGAAGTGCTGCCGGGCTACGAGTCGAGCGCCTGGTTCGGCCTGTTCGGGCCCGGGAATATGGCCCCCGAGTTGGCCAAGCGCCTGAGCGACGCAGCTCGCCAGGCCATCGCCACGCCCGAGGTGAAAAAGCGCCTGGAGACCGAGGGTGCCGTGCCCGTAGGCAACAGCCCCGAGGAGTTCGCCCGCTTCGTCAAGGCCGAGATACCGCGCTGGGCCAAGGTCGTGCGTTTTGCCGGAGCCAAGCCCGAATGACCTTCCAGCCCAGCACCCTGGCGCAAAAGCTGGTGACCCGCGCGAGCGGGCGCACCGGGCTGGCGCCGGGTGATATCGTCAACTGCCGGGTGGACCTGGCGATGTTCCACGACTCGTCCGGCCCCCGGCGGCTCAAGCCCATGCTCGACGAGCTGGGCGCCACCATCTGGGACAAGTCGCGCGTGGTGCTGGTCATGGACCATTACCTGCCCGAGCGCGATGAGGAGTCGCGCCGAATCGTGCGCATCGCACGCGACTGGGCGCGCGAGCAGGCCTTGCCCCACGTGTACGACGGTCAGGGCATCTGCCATGTGGTGGTGCCGCAGCACGGCCACATCCGCCCCGGCATGTTCTGCGTGGGGGGCGACTCGCATTCGCCCACGGGCGGTGCCTTCGGTGCCTACATGTTCGGCATCGGCAGCACCGAGATGCTGGGCGTGGTGGTCACGGGCGAGATCTGGCTGCGCGTGCCCCACACCCTGCAGATGCACTGGAGCGGGCACCTGGCAGCCGGCGTGACCGCCAAGGACATGATGCTGCACATGATCGGCCGCTTCGGTATGAACGGCGGCGAGTACCAGGCCGTGGAGTTTGCCGGCCCGGCCGTGCAGGCCCTGTCGATGCAGGAGCGCATGACGCTCTCGAACATGAGCGCCGAGCTGGGTGCGCAGGCAGGCCTGATCGCCCCCGACGCGACCACGCGGGACTGGCTGGCCGCCCACGGCGTGCCAGAAGCCGATCTGCAAGGCCTGGATGCCTGGGCGACCGACCCCGGCGCGCCGCTCACCCGCCATGATTTCGACGCCGGCACCCTGGCACCCCAGGTGGCCGCGCCCCACAGCCCCGCCAATACCGCTGCGGTGGGCCAGCATGCGGGCACGCGCATCGACGTGGCCTACATCGGGGCCTGCACCGGCGCCAAGCTCGACGACCTTCGCGCCGCCGCCCGCGTGCTGCGCGGCCAGCGTGTGGCCAGTGGGGTGCGCCTGATGGTGGCGCCTGCCAGCCAGCAGGACCAGGCCGCGGCGCGCGCCGAAGGCGTGCTGCAGGTGCTGGAGGATGCGGGTGCCGAGCTGTTCCCGACCACCTGCGGCGCCTGCGCCGGCTATGGCGATAGCGTGGGCGATGGGACCACCGTGATTTCCAGCACGGCGCGCAATTTCAAGGGGCGCATGGGCTCGGCCACGGCCCAGGTGTACCTGGCCTCGCCCTACACCGTGGCCGCCTCGGCCCTCAAGGGTCGCATTGCCGACCCGCGCGAGGTGCTGGCATGAGCGCCGCACTGCACAGGGTCTGGAAGCTCGGCGCCGACATCGACACCGATGTGCTGGCCCCGGGCCACGCGATGAAGCATGGCATCGACGTGCTGGCGCGGCACTGCCTGGAATCGGTGCGGCCGGACTTCGTGGGCGGGGCAGGGAAGGGCGACGTGATCGTGGCCGGCCCCAATTTCGGCATCGGATCCTCGCGCGAACAGGCCGCTGCGGTGCTCGTGCGGCTGGGCATCGTGGCGGTCATCGCGCCTTCGTTCAGCGGCCTGTACTTTCGCAACGCCTTCAACCTGGGCCTGCTACTGCTGACCTGCCCGCAGGCAGACCAGGTGGGCGAAGGCGAGCAGATCGCCCTCGACTGGCAGTCCCCTGCGGTGATCACCGCGAATGGCAGGCGCCTGGCGTGCGATCCGATTCCCCCGTTTCTCATGGACATGGTGCGCGCTGGCGGCTTGATGAACCAGCTGCGCGCCCGATTTGGCAAGGAGGCCATCAATGGCTGAAAACACCACAACCACAGCAACCTCGATGGACCCGGTCACGCTGGCCGTGCTGCGCGGGCGGCTCGAGCAGATCGCCGACGAGATGGACGCCACGCTGTACCGCAGCGCGTTCAACCCCATCATCGCCGAGGCACACGATGCCTGCCATGGCCTGTACGACGCGGTGAGCGGCGATACGCTGGTGCAGGGCAAGTCGGGCCTGCCGGTGTTCGTGGGGGCCATGGCCTTCGCGGTGCGCGCGGCCATGCGCATCGCCGCCGGGCGCGGCGGCATGCTAGAGGGCGATACCTGGCTGTTCAACGACCCGTACGAGGGCGGCACGCATGCCAACGACTTCAAGCTGGTGCGGCCGTTCTTTCGCGAGGGCAGGCTGTACTGCTTTCTCGCCTCGGCCGCGCACTGGCACGATGTGGGCGGCAATGTGCCCGGCAACTACAACCCCGCCGCCACCGAGTGCTGGCAGGAGGCGGTGCAGATACCGCCGGTGCGCATCGTGCGCGGCGGCGCGCTCGACGAGGACGTGCTGGCAATCCTCAAGGCTAACACCCGCCTGCCCGACAGCCTGTGGGGCGACCTCAATGGGCAGCTGTCGGCCCTGGACCTGGGCGAGCGGCGCCTGCATGACCTGCTCGACCAGTACGGCGACACCGTGGTGCTGCAGGCCATGGGCGAGCTGCGCACGCGCGCCGTGAAACTCATGCGCTCGCACATCGCGGCGCTGCCCGATGGGCGCTACAGCTTCAGCGACATGCTCGACAACGACGGCGTGCAGGACGAGGCGCTGACCATCGCCCTGGACATGACCGTGCAGGGCGACCGGCTCACGCTCGACTTCTCACGCACCTCGCCCCAGTGCGCCGGGCCGGTGAACATCTCGCGCGCCACGGCCATCGCGGCCTGCTATGTGGCGCTCAAGCACCTGTTCCCGGACGTGCCGGCCAATGCCGGGGTGCTCGACGCGGTGGACTTCGTGCTGCCCGATGGCCTGGTGATCAGCGCCGCGCGGCCGCGTCCGGTGGGCGGCTACACCGAGACCATTTTGCGCATGATCGACGTGATTTTCAGCGCCACGGCCCTGGCCGCGCCAGAACGGGCCATGGCCCAGGCCTACGGCACCATCAACGCGCTGTCCATCGCCGGCCACCGCACCGATGCATCCCGCAAGGGCCAGCGCTGGGTGATGTTCAGTTTCTTCGGTGGCGGGCATGGCGGGCATTCGGACGGCGATGGCATGAGCCATGGCAATGCGCCCATTTCCACGGCGACCATCCCGCCGCTGGAGATCCTGGAGGCGGCGTACCCCGTGCGCTTCACGCAATGGGCGCTGCGCCCGGGCTCGGGCGGCGACGGCCAGCACCGGGGGGGCCTGGGGGCCATCTACGAGATCGAGCTGCTGGAGCAGGACGCCGAGGTCTTCATCTTCGGCGAGCGCGGCAAGGCGGCGCCCCAGGGCATCGCCGGGGGTGGGGAGGCTGCCATGAACGTCTTCAGCTACGAGAACGCGGGCGAGTGGAAGACGCCGCCCATGCGCTCGAAGATGATTGGCATCAAGCTGCAAAAGGGCGAGCGCGTGCGGCTGGAGACGCCCGGTGGCGGGGGCTACGGCATTCCGGCGGCGCGGACAGCTGCGGCGCGCCAGAGCGACGAAGCGATGGGTTATGTGGTGGCGGACAACAGCGCAGCAGCAGTGAAAGGCGCAGCATGAGCGGCAAGGCTTCCTTTGTGGTGGGTGTGGACGTGGGTGGCACCTTCACCGATCTGTTCGTGCTCGACGAGGCCGATGGCAGTGCGCGCATCGTCAAGGTGCCTTCGACCCGGGGGGAGGAGGCGCGCGGCTTCATGAACGGCGTGGCGCGCGTGGCGGATTCGGCCTCGGCCATCGCCACCATCGTGCATGGCACGACGGTGGGCACCAATGCGCTGCTGGAGCGCAAGGTGGCGCGCACCGGCATCATCACCACGCGCGGCTTTCGCGACGTGCTGGAGATGCGCCGGCGCGACCGCCCGCAGACCTGGGGCCTGCGCGGCAGCTTCGAGCCCATCGTGCCGCGCCACCTGCGCCTGGAGGTTGACGAGCGCGTGCTGGCCGATGGCTCGGTGCACACGCCGGTGGATCTGGCCCAGGTCAAGGCCCAGGCGCAGGCATTGCTCGATGCAGGCTGCGAGGCCGTCTGTGTGTTCTTCATCAACACCTACGCCAACCCGGCCAACGAGCAGGCGGCCGTGGCCACCGTGCGCAGCCTGTGGCCCAACCGGCATGTGACGGCCGCCAGCGAGGTGCTGCCCGAGATACGCGAGTTCGAGCGCTGCTCCACCGCCACGCTCAACGCCGCCTTGCAGCCCGTGGTGGGCAGCTACCTGGAGCGGCTGGAGGGCGATCTGCGCGCCCAGGGCTTCGGCGGCGAGTTGCTCATCGTGCAGAGCAATGGCGGCGTGATGTCGCGCCAGACGGCCTGCGATGTGCCGGTGCGCACCGCGCTGTCGGGCCCGGCAGCGGGGGTGATCGCCTGCGCGGCCATCGCGCGGGCGGCGGGGTTTCCCGATGCGATCACGGGCGACATGGGGGGTACCTCGTTCGACGTGTCGCTGGTGGCAGGGGGCGAGGCGGCCCTGGCCGCGCAAACCTCCATCGAGTTCGGCATGGTGGTGCGCTCGCCCATGATCCAGATCGAGACCATTGGCGCGGGGGGCGGCTCCATCGCCTCGGTGGACGCCAGCGGCATGCTGCAGGTGGGCCCCGAGTCGGCCGGCAGCGTGCCCGGCCCCGCCTGCTACGGGCGCGGCAACACCCGGCCCACGGTGACCGATGCCAATGTGCTGCTGGGCCGCATCGCGGCCGACCGCCCTCTGGGAGGTGGTCTGCTCGCCGCCATGGACGCAGGCAAATCCCGCGAGGCCATCGCCACCCACGTGGCGCTGCCCCTGGGCCTGGATGTGATGGCGGCGGCCGAGGCCATCCTGACCGTGGCCAATGCCAAGATGGCAGGTGCCGTGCGCGTGGTCTCCATCGAGCGCGGGCACGACCCGCGCCAGTTCGCGTACATGCCCTTTGGCGGTGGTGGCGCGCTGCATGTCTGTGCCATGATGCGCGAGGTGGGCGTGGGCACGGGCATCGTGCCGCGCTACCCCGGCGTCACGTCCGCACTGGGTTGCGTGATGGCCGACATGCGCCACGATGCCGTGCAGACCCTGAACAAACCCCTGGCAGACCTGGACCTGGCCGACCTGCGCCAGCGCGTGCAGGCTGTGTCTGCCGCCTGCCAGCAGCGGCTGGATTCGGCCGGCGTGCAGTTTGTGCAGGTGCAGGAAATCATCACGCTGGACATGCTCTATGCAGGGCAGACGCACACGGTGCAGGTGCCGCTGGCGGCCGACGCGCTCCACCGCGAGGGCATCCAGGCGGCGTTCGAGGCCGCCTACCGCGCCGCCTTCGGCCGGGTGCTCGACGGCATCGCGGTGCGGGTGATGAACCTGCGCTACGCCCGCGTGGGTGTGCGCCCCAAGTTCGACCTCACGGTGCTGGCCCCGCAATCGACCACGCTGAACCCCGCCCTGGGCGTGCAGCGCGTGTTCCATGCCGGCCGGTGGTGGGATGCAGCGCGCCACACACGGCTGGACCTGCCGGTGGGCGCACGCATCGATGGCCCGGCCATCCTGGAGCAGCCCGACACCACGGTGTGGCTGGAGCCAGGCTTTCACGCCACCGTGGACACGCTGGGCAATCTTTTGGTGCGTGCCGCATGACGGCCGCCGTATCCCCTCCGCACACCCGGCGCGTGGCGCTGGTCATCATCGACCTGCAGAACGATTTTCTCGCGGCCGACGGGGCCTATGCGCGCGGCGGCGCGGTCAGCCCTGCGGCGCAGGCCTTGCCGGCGCGTGTGGCGCAGGTGGCCACATCCGTCAAGGCCGGGGGCGGCCTGGTCGCAGGCAGCCAGTTCACGCTGTGGCCTGATGCGCAGGGCGAGCCCATGGTCTCGCCCCACCTCAAGACCTTGCGGCCCTTCCTGCGGCGCGGCGACTTCGCGCCCGGCAGCCGAGGCCAAGCCCATGTGCCCGATATCGCGCCCTGGGTGGACCTCTCGGTGTGCAAGGTGGCCTATTCGGCCTTTTTCAACACACAGCTCGACTGGGTGCTGCGCCGCGCCGGTATCGACACCTTGGCGGTGTGCGGCATCGTCACCAACGGCGGCGTGGCCAGCACGGTGCGCGATGCCCACATGCGCGACTACCGCACCCTGGTGCTGTCGGACGGCTGCGCCGCCTTCCGCCAGGACGTGCACGACACCGCGCTGGCCGATATGGCCACCGTGGCCCAGGTGCTGAACTGCGCCGATTTCATGGCTGCGCTGGCGGCTGGCACGCCATGACGGGCACGCTGCCGACCATTCGCCGCGCCGACCGGATGCCTGCGGCCGCGCAGGGCAACCATGTGCCCGTGGCCATCGTTGGCGGCGGCGCCTGCGGCCTGACGGCCGCGCTGATGCTGCACGACCTGGGTATCGAATGCGCCGTGCTGGAGCGCGATGCCACGCCCACGGGCTCCTCGGCCCTGTCTTCGGGCTTCATCCCGGCACCGGCCACGCGGGTGCAGAAGGAACTGGGCATTGACGACAGCCCCGAGCGCTTTGCCGCCGACATCAGCGCCAAAGCCAAGGGCAGGGCGGCACCGCAGCTGGTGCAGGCCTACGCCCGGGCCATCGGCCCCGCGCTCGATGCGCTGCAGCAGCGCCACGGCCTGCAGTGGCAGGTGCTCGACGGCTTTCTGTACCCCGGCCACAGCGTGCGCCGCATGCATGCGGTGCCCGAGAAGACCGGGGTGGGCCTGATGGGCCGACTGGCGAATGCCGCTGCGGCGGCCGAGATTTCCCTGCTGACCGACGCCACCGTGCGCGAGTTGTGGGCCGACGACACCGGCCTGGTGATCGGCGTGGGCTACGAGCGACCGGGCGGGCGGCTGGAACACCTGTCGTGCGACGCGGCCATCCTGGCCTGCAATGGCTTTGGCGGCAATGCCGCCATGGTGCGCGAGCTGCTGCCCGATATGCGCGATGCACTGTTCGCCGGCCACACGGGCAACGATGGCAGCGCCATTGCCTGGGGCCGTGCCCTGGGCGCGCGCCTGGCCGACCTGGGCGGCTACCAGGGCCACGGCTCATGGGCCATTCCCCAGGGCGCGCTGATCTCCTGGGCGTTGATGATGGAGGGGGGCATGCAGGTCAACGCGCTGGGCCGGCGCTTCCATGACGAGACGCAGGGCTACTCGGAGGCCTCGGTGCACGTCCTCGCCCAGCCGGGTGGCGTGGCCTGGAATGTGTTCGACGCGCCCATCCTGGCACTGGCGCGCGGTTTTCCTGACTTCGTGGATGCAGAAGCTGCCGGCGCTGTGAAGCACTGCGACAGCGTGCAGGCCCTGGCCGCTGTGATCGGCTGCGACGAAACCGCGCTGGCGGCCACGCTGGCAGGGCAGGGCCCGTACCCGCGCTCCAACGCGCGGCCGTTGCAGGCACCGTACTGCGCCGTCAAGGTCACGGGGGCCCTGTTCCATACCCAGGGCGGGCTCGATATCGATGCGCGCTGCCGGGTGCTCGACACCGCGGGCTGCCCGTTTCCCAACCTGCTTGCGGCCGGCGGCGCGGCGCGCGGCGTCTCGGGCGATGCCGTCTGGGGCTACCTCTCGGGCAATGGCCTGCTGAGCGCCGTGGCCGGCGGCTACATCGCCGCCCACACCGCCGCCCACCTGCTCGATCCCACCAAGGGCACCACCGCATGACCACGATTTCCTTGCATGAACGGCTGCGGCAGCGGCAGATCCTGCTGGCCCCTGGCGTCTACGACGCGCTGAGCGCCCTGGTGGCCGAGCAGGCCGGCTTCGAGGCGCTGTACCTCTCGGGTGCCTCCATCGCCTACACGCGGCTGGGCCGCTCCGACGTGGGCCTGACCACCTACACCGAGGTGGAGGACACCCTGGCGCGCATCACCGAGCGGGTGCGTACGCCCGTCATCGTGGATGCCGACACCGGTTTCGGCAATGCGCTCAACGTGCAGCGCACGGTGCGCGGCTTCGAGCGTGCGGGCGCGGCCATGGTGCAGATCGAGGACCAGGGCTTTCCCAAGCGCTGTGGCCACCTGGACGGCAAGAGCGTGGTGCCTGTCGCCGAAATGGTGGGCAAACTGCGCGCTGCGCTCGACGCGCGCCACCATTCCCACACCTTGCTGCTGGCACGCACCGATGCGCTGGCGGTCGAGGGCATCGATGCCGCGTTCGACCGCGCCGAGCGCTATCTGGAGTGTGGTGTGGATGCGCTCTTCATCGAAGCCCTGCGCACCCCGGAGCAGATGGACGCCGCCTGCCAGCGCTTTGCCCACCGCATCCCGCTGCTGGCCAACATGGTCGAGGGCGGCAAGACCCCGGTGCAAAGCGCGCAGGAGCTTGGGCAGCGCGGTTTTCGCATCGCCATCTTCCCGGGCGGCACGGCGCGGGCCGTGGCCCACACCCTGCAGGGCTATTACGCCAGCCTGCACACGCACCAGACCACCGCGCCGTTCAAGGAGCGGATGCTGGACTTCGACGGCCTGAACGGGTTGATCGGGACACCTGAGCTGATGAAACAGGGGCGAAAGTATGAATAGACAATACTCAGGTCATTGGCGACCGTCTGGTGCGCAGTCCCACAAATAAGTGGTACTGAAGCCGCGTCTTTCGCACTGTGGCTGCATTGCAAATCCCCGCGATGGCATGGGCTATCCCTGCGGTTGGCGCCTTGCCATGGCGCGAAATTCATCGGTGTTCTTTGTACCACCTGTTTGCAGGACAGCACGCGAGCCCGGAGCAAAATGGCAATCCGTTATTGAGCAAACGAGATTGGAAATGACGTCCACGCTGCGCTTTGAAATTCAAACAGAAGAGATGCCCGAGGGAAATCGATTGTCGGGACCGTACGTGCTTGTGCATGTCGTACCCGTCATTGACGCAGACCCGTACATTGAAAAATTCAAGGACTATCCGTTTGAAGCCTTGGAGGTTTATGGCTTTGGACTGATCTCGGGCGAAATCTGGCCTTTCAATTGCGAGTGTGGAACCCCTGGATGTGCCCGGATCAATGAGCCCACCCTCATGACGGTGGACGGCACATCGGTTCGGTGGGAGTTCCCCGAAGAGCCGTATGACTATTTGGCAACCACCAAAGACGGCCACTCCAAGCCGCGCGAATTTGTCTTTGATCGCCAGCAGTACGTGAAGGTGTTTGAAGATCTGGTCGTCGAACTCAAAGGCTTGGAGGCTCGCCACGGCAAGATCAGCCTCGCTCCTGCTCAACCCAGAATTTTGTCGGTGGACCAGACCGTTGAAGTGCGGCGGAATTTTGCCGAGTTTCGGAGAATCCGCCGCGCAGCACTCGGCGACCTGGACCATGAGCACATGCTGTTTGTTGTCACCAGCGTGGATGGCCTCGAACTGACAATGCAAATCAGCGATGTCGTCTTCAAATTTATTTGGGACCATTGTCCCGAAGAACCGTATGACCTGGCCAAGGTGCAGGAAGTACTGGAACGCCTGGGACAGCAGCTGAGGGTCACGCCCGAATCCGTGTTAAAGCAGATGGGCGTCCACGATCTCAGCGCAAGTCTCCGGGCAGCGCCCACCGCAGCAGGAAGCTATGGAGAAGACGATGACGCTTCGGAAAAGAATTGGCCTGTTCCCTACTGTACCGATGCAGACTCACCCGCAGAGCACCTGGAGTTTTGGCGAGAGCTGCAGAGATCAGGAAAGGTGACGATTCGTCCACGAGGCTACTGACGGCAAAGACTTTAGCTGCGTGTCAAATGCAGCAGTACCGCCGTTGGGGATGGGTCTCGGAAAGAGCTCCTGGAGGCTTCCTTCCCACGGACGACCCGACAACGCTCACGGCCGGTGCAACGACCTGGGCACCCGGGGTACTACATATATAGCTGCTACGAGGGGTCGAGCCGAGGCGAGCTCTACCGAAGACGCCTTCGAGCGCGCTGAACGGTACCTGCAGTTTGCCGGGCAGACGCCTTGTTCATCCAGGCCCGGCGCGCACCGACGCTCTTCCCAAGGGGCTGGGGTACGATCACCGCCCCCATTCCTTGAAGTCAAGGTTGTTGCATGCACTTCACGGCTGAATTTGCCCTGCATAATTGGAGGGTTAAGCAGTACGTCAAGAGGGGCAGGTCACCTCCCCGTCTCACCGCTCTGAGCGGCTCACATCTCCAAGCCACCGGCCTTGCCGGAAATGGCCAGTCAATATGGTTTTCAGTTCGTGGCAGTTCATTCTGGTCTATCTGCCGATCGTGGTGCTCGTCTATTTCGCGATGAATCACCGGCATTGGATCACTGCTGGAAAGGCCTGGCTCGTGGTAGCGAGCCTGTTTTTTTACTCGTACTGGAACATCAATTACCTGCCTCTGATTCTGGCTTCCATATTTTTTAACTTCCTGATTGGTTCGCGCCTGGCAAGGTCGCATTCCATGTCCGCCGACGCTGCGCACAAACCGGATCGTGGAATCAGCAGAAAAACCGTTCTTGCCGCAGGCATTGCCGCCAATTTGCTGGTGCTGGGGTATTACAAGTACACCGACTTTCTGCTTGACAACGTCAACACCATCTTTGGCACAGCGCATGCTCTTCCCCACATCGTGCTGCCATTGGGGATCAGTTTTTTCACGTTTACGCAGATCGTGTATCTGGTGGATAGCTACCGTGGGGAAACTGCAAAATATGGCGTATTGAACTACTCGCTGTTCGTGACATTTTTCCCGCACCTTATTGCGGGACCTATTGTTCACCACCAGCAAATAATGCCACAGTTCGCTTCGCGCTGGACCCTGATGCTGAGAAAATCGAACATTCTCAAGGGGTTGTTCATTTTTTCCATCGGCCTGTTCAAAAAAGTAGTCATTGCCGACAACTTTGCGGGCTGGGCGGACGCTGGGTTCGACGGAGGCCAGGATCTCGGTTTTTTCGCCGCATGGGCAACCAGCCTGGCCTACACCTTTCAGCTGTACTTCGATTTCAGCGGGTACTGCGACATGGCAATAGGCGCTTCGTTGCTGTTCAACATTTCATTGCCCATCAATTTCAACTCGCCCTATAAGTCATTGAACATTCAGGATTTCTGGCGGCGCTGGCACATCACTCTCAGCAGTTTTTTGCGGGATTATCTGTACATCCCCCTGGGTGGTAACCGGGGGCTGGAGTACCAGACCTACATCAATATTTTCATCACATTCGTGCTGGGTGGCCTGTGGCATGGCGCGACCTGGATGTTCGTGATATGGGGTGCCCTGCATGGAGGTGCACTCGGAGTTCACCGCCTTTGGAAGCAGTGGGGACGCCCTATGCCCACCGCCTTGGCATGGCTGTTGACTTTCGTGTTCGTGAACATGACGTGGGTTTTCTTCCGTGCGAAAACAATGGGAGACGCGGAGCGCGTGTTGCAGGGGATGGTTGATTTCCGCTCGGTCCTTGGCGACTCCGTTGCCTCGGCACCGACGGCTGATTTTGCGTGGGCGGGCTGGTTTTCCGATGTCTTGCTGCA
This sequence comes from Acidovorax sp. A1169, assembly GCF_030704685.1. Classification (GTDB taxonomy): domain Bacteria; phylum Pseudomonadota; class Gammaproteobacteria; order Burkholderiales; family Burkholderiaceae_C; genus Acidovorax. The sequence goes on along the minus strand of NZ_JAUZDX010000003.1, from coordinate 60,266 downwards.
ATACCTCCCCGCAGGGTTGGTTGGGCATCTGCCTGCATACATGGCCATTGCCTTCGCCTTTGCCATTGTTCGCCAAAAAAATTCTATCGAAATAGCAAGCGGATCCTTGGGGAATGCCAAGCTTGTTTATGGCGGCATTCTTTTCTCCATTGCAATGTACGCCATGCTTGCAACCACGAGTTCGGTGTTCTTGTACTTCAATTTCTAATAAAAAAATCACGATGAAACATCGGGCAAGCGTTTTCTTGATCGCCCTGTTGGCAAGTCTGCTGATAGTACCGGCGGTCAACATTTCTCGCGTACGCAATTTTGAAACGATCCAATGGGAGAAGTCTTTTTTCTACAACATGGATTTCGCATCGAGCTTTGCGGCGAAGTGGCTGTATCCATTGGGCATCAGCATCAACTCCAGGAGTGTCGTTATCGGCCGTGACGGTTGGCTCTTCCTGGGGGATGCATTCGAGTCCACGCTGTCAGCGGCCAGGCATTCGCCTGCTGCGGGCGATGTGCAACTGGCAAAGCAAATTGGTGTGGCCGCTGCTGCCTGGGACACTTATTTCGCAAGCAAGGGAGTCCAGCTTTTCAGGGTCATGATAGGCCCCAACAAGGGAAGCATTTACCCCGAGCATTTGCCCCGCTGGGCGCAGCCCATATCACCCAATGCCACAGATGCCCTGATTTCTGAAACGGGCAACGTTCTTTATGTCGATCTTCGCTCGCCTTTGTTGAAAGCCAAAGCCCATCAGGAGGCCGACTTTTATTACAAGCTGGATACCCATTGGAACAGTCTTGGCTCTGCGATGGGATTTCGCGCCTTTGCCCAGCATGTTGGCCCCGTAGCACCAGAGCTGCAATGGCCACCCAGTGAGGCGTATGCACTGAAATCCAGCGAGGAAACGAGGGGCGGGGATCTGGCCAATTTTCTCCGGCTGCCAACACAGCTTTCCGACACCCGATTGGCTATTCGTGCGTCCGATTTTCCTTTGCAAAGCACCCGGATTGACTTGGACACCCAGAAACTCCTGCACACTGGCGGGCATCTGACCACGATACCCCCGACCAAGCCGGTCCTTGTCCGCACAGCCAATGCCTTAAACAACAAGAAGGTACTGTGGTTGAGGGATTCGTTTGGCGACTCGATGTCGCTGATGATGGAGGCCACATTCAGCGACGTAGTCCAACTGCATTGGCACGAGGCCATCAAACCCGGTGGGCGCCTGGTTCAATTGGTCGACAACTGGAAGCCGGACTACGTGTTTTTCACGGTGGTGGAAAGAGATGCGAGAAACGGATGGTTTACGGTTCCTCCGCCTGTGGCGTCGTTAAACCAGGCGGCCCCGAAAGACGCCCAATCCCGGTGAAATCAACGATGGCGGCGGGGTCAGCGTGAGCCGCGCCGGTTCGCGCCACCGGCCAGCAACCTCACCTGCCGCAATGGCCCCGCCCGCACTGCGGCACCCCAGGCCGCGTACCATGCCATGGAAATACGTCATTGCATGGAGACCGACATGGCAGAGAGACTACAAACCATCACCCTGGGCGGCGGTTGCTTCTGGTGCACCGAGGCGGTGTTTGACCGCGTGCGCGGCATCACCGACGTGGAAAGCGGGTACACCAACGGCCAGACGATCCAGCCGACCTACGAGCAGATCTGCCAGGGCGACACCGGCCACGCAGAGGTGGTGCGCCTGACCTTCGATGCCGACGAGATCAGCCTCGAAGAAATCCTGGAGATCTTCTTCCACACCCACGACCCGACCACCCTCAACCGCCAGGGCAACGACGTGGGCACGCAGTACCGCAGTGGCATCTACTACGACAACCCGGCCCACGGCGAGCTGGCCAACGGCATGGTGCGCCAGATGTCGCAGGACAAGTTGTTCGGCGCGCCCATCACCACCGAGGTGAAACCCCTGGCCAACTACAGCACGGCCGAGGACTACCACCAGGATTACTTCGCCAAGCACCCGGGGCAGGGCTACTGCGCCATGGTGGTGGGGCCCAAGGTGGACAAGTTCCGCAAGACCTTCCGCAAGTACCTGAAGGAAGATTGACCGGGGCTGCCGCCCAGGCTTCCATCAAAACCCGCCTGAAGGCGGGTTTTCTTCGGCCCGGCAGCAAAAGGCGCCAGCATCGGCAGGTCTCTGTGCCGGAACCATCCCTGCACGGGGCATAATGCAATCCGCTTGCGTTACCGGCATACTGCCGGTGCGATGCCGCCCATGCCCACTGCACGCTCCACCCCTCCTTCTCCCAACGCAGGCATTTCCTGGGCTCTGCCGCCCGGCATGCGCGCCACCAGGGCCACGCGGGCCCTGGCCGCGTTGTATGAGGCGCGGCCCGAGGCCGCGCTGTCCGAGTCCGAGGTGGAGGCCGCTTTGGCTGCCGCGGGTGCGCCGGTCAACAAGGTCACCGTCTACCGCATGCTCGAGCGCTTTGCCGCCGCCGGCCTGCTGCAGCGGCAGGTGGATGCCGCCCGCGTCACGCGCTTTGCGCTGGCGCCGCAGGGCGGGGAGGGCACGGCTCCCCGCTTCGAGTGCGGTGACTGCCACCGCCAGTTTCGCCTGGCGCAGGGCTCGGCGCGCGTGCAAAGCGCCTTGAAGCAGGTGCTGCAGGCGCTGGCCACGGCAGGGCACGAAAGCCTGGCGGTGGACATTGCCGTGCGGGGCCGTTGCGCAGGGTGCGCGCATCCGGCCGAGGGGGCCGCCTCATGATCCGCACACGGGGCCTTTCGTACGCCTATGCCGCAGGCGGTGAAGCACTGCGTTTTCCCGACGTGGACCTGCGCCAGGGCGGCACCTTGCTGCTGCGCGGGCGCTCGGGCACGGGCAAGTCGACCTGGCTGGCCTTGCTCGCCGGCCTGCGTTCACCCGCCGGCGGCGACCTGTTCGTGGCCAGCACCCAGTTGGGCACGCAGCGCGGCGCCGAGATCGATGCCTGGCGCGCCCGCAGCGTGGGCTTTTTGCCGCAGAAGCTGCACCTGAGCAGCGCGCTCACCGTGGCCGATAACCTGGCCCTGGTGTACTTTGCGGCCGGCCTGCCGCGTGATGATGCGGCCATCAACCGCGCCTTGGCCCAGGTGGGTGTGGCCGAGCTGGCCGCGCGCCGGCCGCACCAGCTTTCGGGCGGGCAGGCGCAGCGCGTGGCGCTGGCGCGGGCGGTGCTGCTCACGCCACAGATCCTGCTGGCGGACGAACCCACTGCCAGCCTCGATGACGAGGCCGCCGCCGACGCCCTGGCTCTGCTGCAGGCCTGCGCCACTGCCTGCGATGCCAGCCTGGTCATCGCCACCCACGACCAGCGCGTGGTGCAGGCCCTGGCCTCCGTGCAGGGGCTGCAGCAACTCGACCTGAACGCCTGAAGTGAAACACCCCCTGAGTCGCTTCGCGCCTTCCCCCTCTCTCATATTGCTTCGCAATCTGGGAGGGGAACGCCCCCAGTGCGGCGGGGCGGCCCTTGCACGGGGGCGCTGGCTTGGGCCGTGCCAGTTTCGTGCCCCGCGATTGGTGCGCGGCGCAATGGATACCTGATACCGATGGCCAAGCTTCTTTCCCTTTCCTGGCGCTATCTCTGGGCGCGCCCGCTGGCCGCCGTGCTCAACCTGCTGGTGCTGACGCTGGGCCTGGCGGCCATCACGCTGGTGCTGCTGGTGGCCACGCAGCTCGACCGCGCCTTCGAGCGCGACCTGGACGGCATCGACCTCGTGTTGGGGGCCAAGGGCAGCCCACTGCAGCTAATCCTGGCGGGGGTGTTCCATATCGATGTGCCCACCGGCAACATACCGCTGCAGGAGGTGCAGGCCCTGCAGAAGAACCCGCTGGTGGCCCAGGTGATCCCGCTGAGCCTGGGCGACAGCTACCAGGGCTTTCGCATCGTGGGCACCACACCGGACTACCTGGCGCTGTATGGCGCCACCGTTGCGCAGGGCCAGCCCTGGCAGCAGCCCATGGACGCGGTGCTGGGCGCCACCGTGGCGCGCGGCATCGTGGGCGGAGCGCATGCAGGCGCGCCGCTGGTCGGCGCCACCTTCATCGGCAGCCATGGCCTGGGCGGGGGAGGGCATGCCCATGGCGAGCACCCGTACCGCGTGGCCGGTGTGTTGGCCGCCTGCGGCTGCGTGCTCGACCGGCTCATCCTCACCTCCACCGAATCCGTCTGGATGGTGCACGAGACGGCCACCGCCACCGAGCCCGAAGACCTTGAGGTCATGAAGGAAGAGCGCGAGGTGACCGTGGCCCTGCTGCGCTACCGCACGCCCATGGCCGCCGTCACGCTGCCGCGCCAGATCAATGCCGACACGTCGATGCAGGCAGCGGCCCCGGCCATCGAGGTCACGCGCCTGCTGCGCCTGCTGGGTGTGGGGGCCGATGTGCTGCGCGCCTTTGGTGGCGTGCTGCTGGCCGTGGCCGCACTCAGCGTGTTCATCGCCCTGTGGAATGCCGTGCGCGAGCGCCGCACCGACCTGGCCATGCTGCGCATGCTGGGCGCGCCCCCGGGCCGCGTCGCCGGCCTGGTGCTGTGCGAGGCCCTGTGGCTGGCCGCCATGGCCTCGGCCCTGGGCCTGCTGCTGGGCCACGGCCTGGCCCAGGTGCTGGGCTGGGTGCTGCAGGCGCAGGGCCTGTTGCCCGTGAGCGGCCTGGTGTGGCTGCCATCCGAGGCGGGCGTGCCGCTGATCGCCGTGGTGGTGGCCGCCTTTGCGGCGCTGCTGCCCGCCATGCAGGCCTACCGCACCGAAGTGGCCGATCTCTTGGGTCAACCCTGATTACCAACTGCTCCCGAAAGGATTTCCATGAAAAAGCTGCTCACCGCCCTGGCCCTGGCCCCCTTGCTGCTGGCTGGCGCCCTGGCGCACGCCCAGGGCGCGCACTCCGATCAGGAAACCAAGGCCGACATCCAGCGCCACCGCGCCATGGCAGCCGCGCACGAGGCCGCGGCCAAGTGCCTGGAGTCCGGCAAGGGCCATGACCAGTGCCAGAAGGAACTCCAGGTCGCTTGCAAAGGTCTAGGTATCGGTAAATTTTGCGGCATGCGCCATGTGCACTGACCCATTGCACGCCACGCCCGCACATCTGTAAGAAAATACGCCAGCCCTGCCACCAAGGACTTTCCATGCACCGCCACCCTCTCTCGTCCCGTTCCTTGCCAGCCCAGTCTGCCGCGCTGGTGCTGGCCTGCGCCCTGGCGGGGGTGGGCGGCGCCCATGCCGAAAGCAAGCCTGCAGCGACGGCCGGCGCGCCCTACAACACGCCGGTGCTCAGTTCGCCCATGCCGGGCGCGGCCCCCACGGGCTCCGGCGCGGGCTACCACAGCCCCAACAGCCCGATTGCGCCGCTGCCCCAGCGCACCGACGTGGTGCCATGGTCGTTGCTCAGTGACCTAACCAAGAAGACCACCAAGGACGGCATCCTGCCCGTGTTCAACGCGCAGCAGCAGGGCATGGACAAGACGGTGCAGCGCATTCAGGGCTTCATGATGCCGCTCGACGCCAAGGCCACGCAGACGCACTTCCTGCTCACCTCCGTGCCGCTGACCTGCTCGTTCTGCATTCCGGGCGGGCCCGAGAGCATGGTCGAAGTGAAGGCCAAGACGCCCGTTCGCTACTCGCTCGAACCCGTGGTGGTCGAGGGCCGGTTCACCGTGCTGCAGAACGACCCCTATGGCCTGTACTACCGCGTGGTCGAAGCCGTGCCGGTGAAGTAAGCAGACCATCCTTGTCGTGACCCACCTGCGCATCCAGCCGACTGCCCTTGCGGCCGTTGCCACCCGCCCCGGTCAGCGGCGGGGTGGGCGCGGGTGGGCGGCCCATGCGGCGCTGGTGTGGCTGGTGCTGGCGCTGGCCTGGGTGCCCACCATCGGTCGCCTGCACCAGATCGCCCATGCCCAGCCGCTGGCGCAGATCCATACCGGCCATGGCCCGCTGGCCGTGGTGGAGCATGCGTCCGCCCATGCACCGGGCTTGCTCGGCGGCTTCCTGTCCAGCCACAGCCTGGTGGATTGCCTCTTGCTCGACCAGCTCGCGCTGGGCGATACCTTGCACAGCGCCGCACCGGCGCTGCTGCCCAGCTTGCCGGCCCTGGCGCCGGTGGCCACGCACGCCGAGCGCGTGCAGGCGCGCCATGTCGCGCTGTTTCAGGCGCGCGGGCCGCCCGCCTTGCGGGGCTGAAGACTCTGCCTTTGCCATCCCTGCCGCACTGCGCAGGGGCTGGCGCGTGCATCCGGCTCCCTTCCCCTTGATCCCCCTGATCCCCTAGCGGCAGCTGCCTGGAATCCAGGCGGCTCAGCCGTGCGTCCCCTTTTTTCTCCATGCCTGCCCGGCAGCATGAATGCGCGCACCTGCGCCTGGCCTTTGCCTACGAACACCATGACGACACCACAACGCCACTCCACCCCTCGCCGTACTGCCCTGCGTCCCACCTTGCATCCTGTGGCCCTGGCCGCCATGCTGGCGATCTCGTCGGGCGGCAGCTTCGCCCAGACGGCGCCCCCCGCTGCCCCCGGCACCGCAGCCAACGCCTCCAGCCTGCCTTCCGTCACGGTGTCCGCCAGCGGCCTGCAACTGGGCGCCAGCGAAATGACCACGCCGGTGAGCGTGCTCGAGGGCGACGAACTCGTGCGCCGCCGCGAGGCCACGCTGGGCGAAACCCTCAACAGCGAGCCGGGCATCACCAGCAGCCACTTCGGCGCGGGCGCAAGCCGCCCCATCATCCGCGGCATGGACGGCCCGCGCGTGAAGGTGCTGTCCGATGGTGCCGAGCTGCACGACGCCTCGACCATCAGCCCCGACCACGCCGTGGTGTCGGAGCCCTTGCTGGCCACGCAGATCGAAGTGCTGCGCGGCCCTTCGGCCCTGGTGTATGGCAATGGCGCCGTGGGCGGCGTGGTCAACGTGCTCGATGGCAAGATTCCCACCGCCGTCCCGCAAAAGGGCTATGAAGGCAGCGCCGAGCTGCGTGCCAACACCGGTGCGCGCGAGGGGGCAGGGGCCTTCTCGCTGACCGGCGGCACCGGCAATCTGGCCGTGCATGTGGAAGGCGTTTCGCGCGATGCCGGCGACTACCGCGTGGGCAAGGGCTGGGCGCCCAATGGCGAGCCCGCGCGCAAGGTGCTGGGCAGCTTCAACCGCACCGACACCGGCAGCGTCGGCCTGTCGTGGGTGGGTGACCGGGGCTACCTGGGTGCCGCCTACACGCGCCAGACGGCACGCTATGGCCTGCCCGGCCACAACCACAGCTTCGAGGGCTGCCACACCCACGGCAACAGCCTGCACTGCGGCGAGCACGGTGGTGAAGAGGACGGCCATGACCACGGCGCCGAGGCCGGTGATGTGCCGGTGGTGGACCTGCGCAGCGAGCGCTTCGACGTGCGCGGCGAGTTGCGCAACCCGTTTGCCGGTTTCTCTGCCCTGCGCCTGCGCGCGGGCGTGACGGACTACGTGCACGACGAGGTGGAGGACGGCGCCATCAGCACCACCTTCAAGAACAAGGCCTACGACACCCGCCTTGAGCTGCAGCACGAGCCGATTGCCGGCTTCAAGGGCGTGTTCGGCCTGCAGACGTCGCAGCGCAAGTTCAGCGCCGAGGGCGAGGAAGCCTATGTGCAGCCCACCACCACGCACAAGACCGGCCTGTTCGTGCTGGAGGAATACCGCCTGGGCGACTGGCGCTTCGAAGGCGCGCTGCGCCATGACCGCCAGACGGCCGAGGCAGAGACTTCGGGCATCGAGCGCAGCCACAACGGCACCTCGGCATCGCTGGGCGCCGTGTGGCAGTTCACGCCCGGCTATTCGCTGGGCACCTCGCTGACCCGCGCCAGCCGCGCGCCGTCGGCCGAAGAGCTGTACGCCAATGGCCTGCACATGGCCACCAGCACCTACGAGCGCGGCAATGCCGACCTGCGCTCCGAAACCTCGCAGAACATCGACCTGAGCCTGCGCAAGACCAGCGGCGACACCACCTTCGGCGTGAGCGTGTTCCGCAACCGCATCAGCAACTACATCTACGGCCGCACGCTCGACGAGGTGGACGGCCTGCAGCTGCTGCAGTATGCCCAGGCCGACGCCACCTTCACCGGCATCGAAGGCCAGGTGCGCCAGCGCCTCACGCGCAACCTGGGCGTCACGCTGTTCGGCGACACCGTGCGTGCCCGGCTGGCCGGCGGCGGCTTGCTGCCGCGCATTCCCGCCACGCGCGCCGGGGTGCGCATGGACGCCAACTGGAACGCCTGGGACGGCCAGGTCGAATGGGTGCAGGTGGCGCGCCAGAACCGCGTGGCCGAGTTTGAATCGGCCACGCCCGGCTACGGCATGCTCAACCTGGGCGTGAGCTACAGCGGCAAGTACAACGGCGAGACGCCCTGGCAGGTCTACCTCAAGGCCAACAACCTGACGGACCGCCTGGCCTATGCCCACACCTCGTTCATCAAGAACGCGGCACCGCTGATGGGCCGCAACCTGACGCTGGGTGTCAAGGTCGCGTTCTGATGACTGGGCCGGCCGCAGGGCCGGCCCAACACCCGGGGTTTACACGAAACGTATATGTTTCGTATAATTCAGCCCATGGGTATCGTTAAAATTTCCGACCAAATGCATGAGAACCTGCGCATTGCCAGCAATGCGCTGTCTCGTTCCATCAACGCTCAGGCCGAGCACTGGATGCGGGTGGGCATGCTCGCCGAGCTGCACCCCGAGCTCAGCCACAGCCAGATCTGCCAGATGCTGATCCGCGCCGAGCAGGCGGGCGGCTTTGACCTGGCCGCTTTGGCGCAGGCCTTGCCGTCCGCCGATGGCGGCAGCAAGCCCAGCGTTCAGGTAAGGCGGGTGCAGTGATGGGAGCCAGGCCCCCCCAGGTGATCATCAAGACGCCCGCCGAGATTGCCCAGTCGCGCATTGCCGCCCAGTTGGCGGCGCGGGTGCTGCAGATGATAGGCCCGTACGTGCAGCCTGGTGTCTCCACCGAGGCGCTGGACGACCGCTGCCGCGAATTCATCGTGCACGAGCTGCAGGCCATACCGGCCAACATCGGCTACCACGGCTTCACCAAGACGGTGTGCACCTCCGTCAACCACGTCGTCTGCCATGGCGTGCCGGCGGCCGACAAGGTGCTCAAGAAGGGCGACATCATCAACATCGATGTCGCCGTCATCAAGGACGGCTGGTTCGGCGACACCAGTCGCATGTACTACGTGGGTGAGCCCAACCGCCTGGCGCGGCGCCTGGTGGAGACCACCTACGAAGCCATGTGCGCCGGCATCCGCCAGGTACGCCCTGGAGCCACGTTGGGCGACGTGGGCCATGCGATCCAGAGCGTGGCCGAGCGCGAACGCTTCAGCGTGGTGCGCGACTACTGCGGCCACGGCATCGGGCAGATCTACCACGAGGACCTGCAGGTGCTGCACTACGGCACGCGCGGCCAGGGCATCACACTGGAAGAGGGCATGGTCTTCACCATCGAGCCGATGATCAACGTCGGCAAGCGCGAAACCCGCGAACTGCCCGACGGCTGGACCGTGGTCACGCGCGACCATTCCCTCTCGGCCCAGTGGGAGCACATGGTGGCCGTGACGGCCGATGGTTTCGAGGTGCTGACGGCCTGGCCCGAGGGCACGGGGAGCTATCCGTCGATTGCCTGAGCCAGCGCCCCTGAGGCGGTGGCGGGCGAGGCCATCGGTCGGGCCTCTACCGCGCCGCCTGCATCGCCTCGAACTGCTCCACCGGCATGGGCCGCGCAAACGCAAACCCCTGCAGCACATCGCACCCGGCGCCCACCAGGTAGTCGATCTGCGCCTGGGTCTCCACGCCTTCGGCCGTGACGGCCAGGCCCAGGCCGTGCGAGAGGGCGATGATGGCCTTGACGATCATCCGGCTGTGCTCCTGTTCGGGCAGGTCGCGGATGAAGCTGCGGTCGATCTTGAGCCGTTTCATCGGCAGGCGCCGCAGGTAGGCCAGCGACGAGTAGCCGGTGCCGAAGTCGTCGATGGCCAGGTGCACGCCCAGCTGGCTCAGGCGATGCAGCGTGCTGGCGCAGGCGTCCATGTTCTCCATGAGCACGGTCTCGGTCAGCTCGATCTCCAGCAGGTGGGCCGGCAGGCCTTCCTCGCGCAGGATGTCCATCACGCGCTCCAGGAACTGCGGGTCGTTAAGCTGCCGCGCCGAGACGTTGACCGCCACGCGCAAGGGGTCCTGGCTCTGTGCCTGCCATCGCGCAGCGTCCCGGCATGCCGTGTGCACCACCCAGTAGCCCAGGCGCACGATCAGGCCGCATTCCTCCGCGACCATCACCGCCTCCAGCGGCGGGATATTTCCCAGCTTGTCATGCGACCAGCGCAAGAGCGCCTCGGCACCGATCATCTTCTGGTCCCCGGCCGAAAACACCGGTTGGTAGTGCAGGGCCAGGCCTTGCCCGTCCTCCAGCACTTGGCGCAGCGCTTTCTCGATGGCATGCCGGCGCACGGCAGCGAGGTTCATGGACGCGTCGAAGCGCTCGCAGCGGTTCTTGCCGAGGTCCTTGGCGCGGTACATTGCCGTGTCGGCGCTGCTGATGAGGCTGTCCCGGTCCGGCGCGTCCCCCGGGTAGGTGGCGATGCCTGCGCTGCAGGTCACCATCACCTCCTGGTCCGACTCGACAAAGCCTTTCTCGAACACGGCGACGATCCTGCCCGCGTAGCTGCCAAGGGCTGCCTCGTCCATGTCCAGCCGCAGGATGACGGAAAACTCGTCGCCCCCCATGCGGCAGATGTCATCCTCCGCCCGCACCACCGACTGCAGGCGCTGCGCCACCTGGCGCAGCAAGCCGTCTCCGGCGGCATGGCCGAAGGTGTCGTTCAAGGCCTTGAAATTGTCCAGGTCGATGTAGACCAGCGCCAGCTTGCTCCCCAGCGTCGCGGCCCGGTTGATTTCATGCGCCAGCCGCTCGTTGAAGAAGTGCCGGTTGCCGACGCCCGTGACCGCGTCCTGGTGGGCCAGCACCTGAAGGCGGCGCTCCGCCTCGCCGACCGCTGCGCGGCTGCGCAGCACCAGCGCGGTGGCCAGCGCCATGGTGCCCCCGGCGATCAGCAGTGCGCCGCCGAAGCGGATCACCAGGTGGGTGTAGACCTCGGCCATCGACTTGCGCAGGTAGATGCTGCCCGAGCTTTTGCCCCTGAACTTCACGGGTTTGGCCATCTCCAGCAGGTACAGGCCCTGGTACTCGAAGTCCCCGTTTCCGCCACCCGGCAGTGTGCCGGGGGCCACCTGGTCGCCATCGCGCTGGTACGAGGCGAGGAGCACGCCCTGCGCATCGTAGATGCCCGCCATCAGCACCATGGGCGACGCCCTGAGGGCGCCCAGCATTTCTTCAGTGGTGTGTGCATCGCGGAACATCACGGCCGTGGAGACGTTGTCGGCCACGATGGCGGCTTCCACCCGGCTGTCCGCGAGCATGGCCTTGCGGCTGCTCCAGTAGTCGAAGGCCGTGAGGGCCAGGACCATGGTCAACAGGGCCAGTCCGGTGGCCAGCAGCCCGGTCGCCACCACGCGCGATGACAGCTGCTCGGAGTCGGCGCTGGCCGGGCTGTCGAAATTCATCGGGCCCCCCTGGACAGGCGCAGCAGGCGTGAGCTGACCGACAGGCCTGCCTTGCCGATCGCATCGGCATTGATGTCGAAGACGATGCGGTCGCCCTCCCGGTGCAGGGTAATCATGATCTCCGCCGGGGCGGTGGCCGGTTCGTCGGCGATGGTCAGCACCGCGGTTTTGCCCGGCGCGGCACGCAAGGCACGCAGGGCACGCTCCGTGTCCGCGCCATGCAGGACCAGCACACGGCAGTCGTCGAGCTCGTTGGCCTCCCAGAGCCGGATGCGGATGGGGTTGTCCTTGCGCGCGGGCCGCCCCTCCAGCGCCAGCAGGGTGCGCTTCAGGGGACTGAAGGGGGACACGCAGATGGTCCAGTCGCTGCCGGCGCGGCCGTCCCCCTGGGGCCATTCGATGAACTGGATGAAGTTGAAGACATAGGCCGCCTTCATCTCGTTTTCGCCGATCTTCTCCTGTGCACGGCCCCAGGGGCAGCACGCAAGCACGCACAGGCCCGCCAAAAGGGCTTTGTGCAGGCGGTACACGTGCAGCATGGCCTAGAAAGCGTAGGTGAGCTTGAGGCGCCAGGTTCTGCCGTCCTGCTCCATCGAATCCCCGCGGATCTCAAAGGACGCAGGGTCGGCAAACCGCTTGTCGAACAGGTTGTACACCCCGAAAGAGACATCCGTGCCCACCAGCCGGGTGGAATAGGTCAGATTGGCGACCGCATGGGCGGGCAGGCGCGATGCCAGTGTGCTGCGCGCGCCGATGGCGATGGCTTCCACCCCGTAGCGCCCTCGGGCCCAGGGGGCAGCGTCGGCGCCGCCGATGGCGCTGGACCATTGCGCCTTCAGCAGGTGCCGGGGCGAATTGGCCAGTGTTTCGCGGGTGGCGGCGTCGCGCGCCCGCTGCCAGCTGTAGGCCACGCGAAACCGGGCATCGGGCCCCAGGCGCCTCTCGATTTCCGCCTCCATCCCGAAAACGCCGGCACTGTGGGCGTCGCTGAACATGAGCCGGTCGGCCTGCGGCGCATCGCCGATGGCCAGCAGGTGCGAGACGCGCGACTTGAACACCGTGACCAGCGCCCGCGTGGCACCCGAAGGGGCGTGCTCCAGCACCAGCTCCGTGGTGCGCACGCGCTCCGAGCGCAGGCTGGTCGTGCCCACCACCCCGCCGGGAGTTTCCACGCGGTAGTCGCGCTCATAGGCGTTGGGCGGCCGGTAGGCCGTGCCATACAGCAGCTTGAGGGCCGTGGCCGGCCCCACCAGGTAAACCAGGCCCAGGCGCGGGTGCAGGCTGCCTTTGCTGTCCGAGTGCTTGCCCCAGCGCAGCCCTGCGTGCAGCACAAGGTCGGAACGCAGCGCCACTTCGTCCTGCAGGTAGATGCCCATGACATCGCCGGTGCTGCTCTTGTCCAGGTACTGTGCTGCGGGCGCCAGGTCCATGTTGCGCTGGGTGATGTCCAGATCGCGCCGGTAGTCCACGCCCCAGGAGATCTTGTGCCGCTGCAGCGCCGTGCTGACCCATTGCAGCTCCGAGCCCACCCATCGGCCACGGCCAAGGTCGCGGTTGGCGGTGACGGGTGGGTAGTCGTAGACATAGTCGCCCACGTACCGGTACTGCCCGCCATGGATGCGCGCCGTGAAATGCAGGGCCGGGCTCCACAGGTCTGCGTACTCCGCAGAGACGCGCGTGCTCGAGTCGGCCACGCGGGAGCGCGGGTCGTTGAACACCTGCGAGAAGGCGGCCGTGGGCAGGCCCTTCACGCGTTCGCCATGCGACAGGGACAGTGTCAGGCCCCCGCGCCGCACCTTGGCAAACAAGGTGGTGCTTCGGTCGTAGTCCAGCCCCTGCGCGATCCCTTGGTTCTGCTGGGGCGTATCGTAGGTGGGGTAGTAGAGGTCATCGCCCCGGGTGGTGGAGCGCGATGCGGACAGCAGCCAGTCGCCACCGTGTTCGTCCACCGTGCCCAGCGTCCAGCGCAGCTTGGCGTGGCCGTGGCTGCCCAGCTCGGTGCTGACCTGCGCACCCTTGAGCTGCCGGCCCTCGCGCGTGATGATGTTGAGCACGCCGAAAAAGGCATTCGCGCCATAGACGGCTGCACTGGGGCCGGGCACGAACTCGACGCGTTCGATCAGGTCGACGTCGATGGGGAAATCCGTGCCCACCGGCGCTTGGTCGTACAGGTTGTCATTGAACCGGACCCCGTCGACCAGCAGCAGCACCCGGGTGTTGTAGTCCCCGGGCGTGGAAAAACCGCGCATGCCCAGGTAGTGATAAGACCGGTCGTAGGACACATACAGCCCGCGCATGCTGGCCAAAATCTCGGCCAGGTTGCGGTACCCGAAGGTGCGAATGTCCTCGGCAGTCACCACGCTGACCGCGGCGGGGGCCTCCAGCGCGCTCTGCAGGTAGCGGCTCGCGGTGCGTACCTCCATCTGCATCAGTTGCTCCAGCGGCAACTGGGCGACATCGGCCTGGGCGTGGGCCCTGGGCACCAGGCAAGCGGCCATGCAGATCCCGAGGGCAAGCCGGCTGCTTCCTGCGTGGGGGGCTGTGTTGGTCATGGCATCCCTATCGAGTGGCATGTCGTGCAACTGCCACCCAGGCGCATCAGATGGCGGTAACAACTGCTTGCATGCTACTCCTCTGGTGCTCGCTGAGGCCCGTGTTTACCTTAGTTCAAGATCACCTGACCCGTGACCTCTTTCAAAGAAAATATACGCAATGCGTTTGTTTAAAAACTCATTGCGTATAATTTGACGCCATGAACAGCCAGCAAGACTTCCTGCGCGACGCCATGCGCCGCCTTAACCTGACGCGCGACGCGTTTTCCGACCGGCTGGGCGTGCGCCGGCGGGCCCTGGACACCTGGCTGCTGCCGGCCCACTCGGGCGAGGCGCGCAGCATGCCGGAGATGGTGGAAAAGTTCGTCTCCGAAATCCTCGCGCACGAGGCGCGAGACACCGGGGCCGGGCCGGGCAGGGCGCCTGCAGCCAAGCCGCTGGCCCAGCGCATCGCGGCCGAGGGCCGGCCGCACCTGCTCTCGGTGGCCCAGTTCGACCGGGGCAGCCTCGAAGAGCTGTTCCAGGTCGCCGACCTGATGCAGCCCATCGCCCGGCGCCAGAAGGTCTCACGTGTGCTTGAAGGGGCCGTGCTGGGCAGCCTGTTCTTCGAGGCCAGCACGCGCACCCGGGTGAGCTTTGGCGCGGCGTTCTGCCGCCTGGGCGGCACGGTGTGCGACACCACGGGCTTCACCTTCTCGTCCATGGCCAAGGGCGAGTCGATCTACGACACCAGCCGGGTGATGGCCGGCTATGTGGATGCGCTGGTGGTGCGCCACCCCGAGCAGGGGGCGGTGGCCGAGTTCGCGCGCGCCACCAACATCCCGGTGATCAACGCGGGCGACGGCCCGGGCGAGCACCCGAGCCAGGCCATCCTGGACCTGTACACCATCCAGCGCGAGTTCTCGCGCCTGGGCAAGCTGGTCGACGGCACGCATGTGGCCCTGGTCGGCGACCTCAAGTACGGCCGCACGGTGCACTCGCTGATCCGCCTGCTGGCGCTGTACAAGGGCCTCAAGTTCAGCCTGGTGGCCCCGCCCTCGCTGGAGATGCCTGCCTACCTGCTGGAGCTGGTGGCGCGCAACGGCCATGTGATCGAGCAGACGGCCTCGCTGGAGGAGGGGCTGCGTGGTGCCGACGTGGTCTATGCCACGCGCATCCAGAAGGAGCGCTTCGTGGGCGAAGCCATCGAGGGCTACACGCCCGAGTTCCAGGTGCGCAAGGCGCTGGTCGATGCACTGTGCAAGCCCGACACCATCCTCATGCACCCGCTGCCGCGTGACGGCCGGCCCGGCGCCAATGACCTCTCCACCGACCTCAACCACGACCCGCGCCTGGCCATTTTCCGCCAGACGGACAACGGCATCCCCATCCGCATGGCGCTGTTCGCGGTGCTGATGGGGGTGGAAAACCAGGTGGCGCGCTCCATGCGCGATGCCGGCTGGCGCTCGCCATCCCACGTGGGGCCTGATGACGCCGTGTTCGACGGGCTGGACTGACCATAAACTCCAGCGTTCATCTTCCCTTCTGCCCGCCGACCCTTCTGGCCCCGCGCCTGCCGTACCGTGAATTCCCCCGTCTTTGCCTCCCTGATCCCCGTCGTCCTGTTCATTGCCATCGGCTTCCTGTCGGGCAACCGCGGCTGGATCAGGGCAGGGTCGGTCAAGGACCTCTCTAACCTGGTGTTCATGGTGCTCACCCCAGCGCTGCTATTCAGAACCATGAGTTCGGTGCACCTGGGCGATGTGGACTTTGCGCCCATCGCCGCCTACTTCGCGGCGGCGGGGCTGGTGTTCGGCGGCACCATGGCCCTGCTGGGCTTCACCAGCCTGGCGGCGGCCCGGGCGCTGGCCAACATGTTCAGCAACACGGTGATGATCGGCGTGCCGCTGGTGGGCCTGGTGTTTGGCGAGGCGGGCCTGGTCACGCTGTTCACGCTGATATCCCTGCACGCCCTGATCCTGCTCACGGCCGCTACCGTGGTGTTCGAGCTGGCTGCGGCGCGCGAGCGGGCCGGCACCCCCGGGCACGAAGGCCGCTCCATGCTGCGCACGGTGCTCATGGCGGTGCGCAACGGCATCGTGCACCCGATTCCCCTGCCCATCATCGCCGGCCTTTTGTATGCGCAGACGGGCCTGCCGATCCCGCTGGTGATCGACAAGCCGCTGGAGCTGCTGGGCCAGGCCCTGGGGCCGCTGGCGCTGCTGCTGGTGGGGGTGACGCTGGCCTTCACCACGGTGGGCACGCATTTCCGCGCGGCCATGCGCATCGCGCTGGTCAAGTGCCTGGTGCACCCGGTGGCCATGGCGGCGGTGGGCTGGGCCATGGGCCTTACAGGCATGCCGCTGGCCGTGATGATCGTGGCCGCATCGCTGCCCGTGGGGGCCAATGTGTTCCTGTTCTCGCAGCGCTACGAGGTGGCGCAGGACGAAGTGACGGCCAGCGTGGCCGTGTCTACCGCCCTTGCGCTGATCACCATGCCGGTGGTGATCATCTTGGTGACCCGTTTTCTGGTTTAGGGCGCCAGCCGCTCCCGCACCCACTCGGCGCCGTCAAGGCGGTAGCGCAGCCGGTCGTGCAGGCGGCTCTTGCGGCCCTGCCAGAACTCCCACTGCTCGGGCTTGAGGCGGTAGCCGCCCCAGTGCGGCGGGCGCGGGGGCTTGAGCAGGAACTGCGCCCCATACTTGGCGGCGTTGGCCACCAGCACGCTGCGGCCGGGGATCACCTGGCTTTGCGGGCTGGCCCAGGCTCCGATGCGCGAGTCGAGCGGGCGGCTGGCGAAGTAGGCGTCGCTTTCCTCGTCGCTGACCTTTTCCACCACGCCCTCGATGCGCACCACGCGCTCGAGCTCCACCCAGTGGAACTGCAGCGCCGCAAACGGGTTGCCCGCGATCTGGCGGCCCTTGCGGCTCTCGTAATTGGTGAACCAGACGATGCCGCGCTCGTCGAATCCCTTGATGAGCACGATGCGCGTGCTGGGGCGCAGGTCCCCGCCCACGGTGGCCAGGGTCATGGCATTGGGTTCGGGTACCTGGGCGGAAATGGCTTCCTTGAGCCATTGATCAAACTGCTGCAGGGGTGCAGCATGCGAGGCGTCTTCGTTGAGTTCGGCGCGCTCGTAGCTCTTGCGCAGATCGGCGATGGAGGTGGTCATGGCCACGATTGTGCATCCCCACCAGACGGGCTGCGCTGTGCTGGTTGTTGCCGAATAAAAATTCGCTTATATTGGCGAGGCGATGAAACCCAAAGACGATGAAAAGCAGCGCGCCATTGCGCAGGCCACCTTTGACCTGGTGGGCCAGACGGGCCTGAGCGGGCTCACCATGGCGCAGATCGCGCGCGCTGCGGGCATTGCCACGAGCACGCTGTACGTCTACTACCCGTCCAAGGACGAGCTCATCAGCCAGCTCTACCAGGACGCCAAGACCGTCACCGCCGCGCGCATCATGGAGGGCGTGGTTGCGGGCCTGCCCTACCGTGCCCGGGTGCGCCGCATCTGGGGCAACCTGCTGCGCCACCGTCTGGACCAGCATGCCGAGGTGGTGTTCCAGGAGCAGTATTACAACTCGCCCTGGTTCACCGAGGGCAACCGCGAGTTCTCCACCCGCCTAATGGCCGGCTTTTTCGCGCTGATGCAGGAGGGCCAGCAGCAGGAGATCCTGAAGGCCGTGCCGGTGCCGCTGCTCACGGCCAGCCTGATCGGCTCGGTGCGCGAAACCGCCGGCCTGATACGCACCGGTGTCCTGCCCGACGACGAAGCCCTGCACCAGACCGCCTTCAGCCTGTGCTGGGATGCGCTCAAAGCATGAGCCGCCGATTTGCGCTTTAATCGAATCAATATTCTCTTAAAAATGCCGCGATTTCACCTGCACCTGCTGCACCTTGAGCGACGGCGATGGCGCCGCTGACCCGACGCGCTGACATATCACCGCTTTACCGTTCTACCTGCTTTCCCTCAAAAATATCCCCCACGGAGAACCCACGATGCCCACCCTCCACATCAATGGCAAAGAAACGGCTGTGGATGCCGATGAATCCACCCCCATCCTCTGGGCCCTACGCGACACGCTGGGCATGACCGGCACCAAGTTCGGCTGCGGCGCTGCGCTGTGCGGCGCCTGCACCGTGCACCTGAACGGGGCCCCGATCCGCTCGTGCATCACGCCCATCTCGGCAGCGGCGGGCCAGAAGATCACCACCATCGAGACCATCGCATCCAGCGACAAGGTGGGCAAGGCCGTGCATGCCGCCTGGGTCAAGCACGACGTGGCGCAATGCGGCTACTGCCAGAGCGGCCAGATCATGAGCGCCACGGCCTTGCTCAAGGGCAAGAAGAAGCCCAGCGACGCCGACATCGACACCGCCATGGCCGGCAACGTCTGCCGCTGCGGCACCTACGTGCGCATCCGCGCGGCCATCCACGATGCCGCCCGCACCCTGGCCTGAAGGAGAACCACACCATGCATTTCGACCCCGTGGCCGTACAGGCCCACATGCCCAAGCACCTTCTGGCCCTGATGGAGAAGGCGCAGAGCGCCGATGAATCCACCGGCCCCGGTTTTTCAGAAGGCCTGGCGCGCCGCACTTTCCTCAAGGTGACGGCGGCCTCCGGCTTTGCGCTGGGCGCGTTCCCCCTGGCTGCGGTTGCGCAGGGCGCCGCCGCGCCGGCCGCCGGCCTCAAGCCCTTCGAGCAGCCCTCGGCCTTCGTGCGCATCGAGCCCGATGGCATCGTCACGGTCACCATCAACCGGCTCGACTTCGGCCAGGGCGTGCAGACCGGCCTGCCCATGATCCTGGCCGAGGAGCTCGACGCCGACTGGTCCAAGGTGCGCAGCACGCACGGCGATGCCAACGTGGCCTATGCCGACCCGGCCTACGGCATGCATCTCACGGGCGGCTCCAACTCCATCAAGAACTCCTACACCCAGTACCGCGAACTCGGTGCCCGCACCCGCGCCATGCTGGTGTCGGCGGCTGCAGCGCAGTGGGGCGTGGATGCCTCGGCCCTGCGCACGCAGAACGGCTTTGTCGTGGGGCCGGGCGGCAAGAAGCTCGGCTACGGCGAGCTGGCCGAGGCCGCCATGAAGCTGCCCGTGCCCGAAAAAGTCACCCTGAAGGACCCCAAGCAGTTCCGCCTGATCGGCCAACCCACGGGGCGGCTCGACGCCAAGGCCAAGTCCAGCGGCCTGCAGGACTACGGCATCGACGTGCGCCTGCCCGGCATGCTGACCGCCGTGGTGGCGCGCCCGCCGGTGTTTGCGGCCAAGCTCAAGTCGCTGGACGACTCGGCCGCCAAGGCCGTCAAGGGCGTGAAGGCCGTGCTGCGCGTGCCCACCGACCGGGGCGGTGAAGGCGTGGCGGTGATCGCCGATGGCTACTGGGCGGCCAAGCAGGGCCGGGATGCGCTCAAGGTGGAGTGGGACACCAGCGCCGTGGAAAAGCCCGACACCACCGCACTGCTGGCCAGCTACCGCGAGCTTGCGGCCAAGCCCGGTCTGGTCGCCATGCAGGCCGATACGGCCCCGCTGGCCGGCGCGGCACACAAGATCAGCGCCGAGTACGTCTTCCCTTACCTGGCCCATGCGCCCATGGAGCCGCTGAACTGCACCGTGCTGCTCAATGGCGACAAGGCCGAGCTGTGGATGGGCACGCAGATGCCGGGCACGGATGCACTGGCCGCCGCCAGGGTGCTGGGCCTGCAGCCGCAGAACATCAAGGTCCACACGCAGATGGCCGGGGGCGGCTTTGGCCGCCGCGCCATTCCCACCAGCGATTACGTGGTGGAGGCGTGCGGCGTGGCCAAGGCCGCGCTGGGCGCGGGCCTCACGGCGCCGGTGCGCACGCTCTGGAGCCGCGAGGACGACATCAAGGGCGGCTACTACCGCCCCATGCACGTGCACCGCGCGGAGATCGGCTTCGACGCCCAAGGCAATATCCTCGCCTGGGACCATGTCATCGTGGGCCAGTCCATCCTCAAGGGCTCGCCGTTCGAGGCTTTCATGGTCAAGAACGGCATCGACGCCACCGCCATCGAAGGCATGAAGGAGCCCTATGATGTGCCCATGAAGCTCTCGGTGCACCACCCGCAGGTCAATGTGCCGGTACTCTGGTGGCGCAGCGTGGGCTCTACCCACACCGCCTATGCCATGGAGACGCTGATCGACGAGGTCGCCCGCACCACGAAGCAGGACCCCGTGGCCTACCGCATGCGCCTGATGGGCGACAAGCACCCGCGCCACAAGGCAGCCCTGCAACTGGCCGTGGCCCAGTCGGGCTATGGCAAGAAGAAGCTGCCCGCAGGCCGCGCCTGGGGCGTGGCGGTGCACGAATCGTTCGAATCCGTGGTGGCCTATGTGGTGGAGGCCTCGGTGAAGGACGGCACGCCCAAGCTGCACCGCATCACCGCCGGGGTGCACTGCAACCTGGTGGTCAACCCCAAGAGCGTGGAGGCCCAGGTGCAGGGCGGGGCGCTGATGGGCCTGTCGATGTGCCTGCCCGGTGGCGCCATCACCCTCAAGGACGGCGTGGTCGAGCAAAGCAATTTCGGCGACTTCGCGGTGCCGCGCATCACCGACATGCCCCAGGTGGCCGTGCACATCGTGCCCAGTGCCGACCCACCCAAGGGCATGGGCGAGCCCGGCCTGCCGCCGCTGGCGCCGGCATTCGCCAACGCCATTGCGCAGCTCACCGGCAAGACTCCGCGCGAGTTGCCCTTCAAGCTGGCGTGATGATGAAGAAGGTTGTGGTAGACCCGGACCCGTTGCCGTCCCCTGTGGTGCTGGTTCTGGCCTCGGGCCGGGGCGAGCGCTTTGCGGCCTCGGGTGGGGCCGTGCACAAGCTGAGTGCATTGCTGCGTGGCGTGCCGGTGCTGGAGCACACGCTGGCTGCCGTGCGCGAGAGCGGCTTGCCCTGGCACCTGGAAGACTCGGGCCACCCTGGCATGGGGGATTCGATTGCGGCGGCGGTGCGGGCCACGGCCACTGCACCCGGCTGGCTGGTGCTGCCGGCGGATCTGCCCCTGGTGCGGCCAGAAACCCTGCGCGGCATGGTGGGCGCGCTGTACGGGTGTGCGGTGGCCGTGCCGGTGCACCGTGGCGAGCGCGGCCACCCGGTGGCGTTTTCAGCCCTGTGCCTGCCTGGCCTGCTGGCCCTGGCGGGCGAGCAGGGCGCCGCCGGCGTGGTGCGCGAGCAGGCGCAGCAGGGCAGGTTGCGCCTGGTGGAGGTGCATGATGAAGGCACGGTGACCGATGTGGACACCGTGCAGGACCTCGCCCGGGCCGAGCAGATCCTGGCCGGAAGGCTTACTTCGCAGTGATAACCGCGCACGCCAGGCGCGGGCCGGCATTGCCGGTGGGCTGGGTGGTGTAGTCGTCGGGGTCGCGGTGCACGATCAGGCCCTTGCCGACGATGTCGTTGGCGGTGCTGCCCACGCGGATGGAGCGCGACTCGAAGCTGATCTTGGCCACGCCACCGGCGTCGGCCTTCAGGCTGGGCAGGTCGCCCGTGTGGTGCTCGGCGCCGCCGTGGCTACCGTGCGGCTTGCCACCGGGGTTGAAGTGGCCGCCGGCGCTCATGCCGTCGCCGCTGGAGCAGTCGCCTTTTTCATGGATGTGGAAGCCATGCTCGGCATTGGGCTTGAGGCCGCGCACTTCGCCCATCACCTTGACCGTCTCGCCCGTCTGGGTGAAGGTCACCATGCCGGTGGTGGCGTTGCCGCGCGTGGATTCCAGCTTGGCCACGGCCGAAGGGCCAGACGACGAAAAGGCGGCGCAGCCCGCCAGGGAGGCAGCGGCAACGGCCAGCGATGCAAAACGAAGATTCTTCATGGTTATCGACTCCTGAAAAAAGGCAGAGAAAGCACACTGCCCCGGGGCTGGGGGCAGCGGAAGCTGCGAATGGCTCTTCGCACCTTCAAGGTGCACCACTATGCCTGCTTTTTGTCGGTAAGCGAAAGCAATCTTCCCAAAGAGCGATCGTGGATGCCCATGCGGCGCAGCTCGTCGTAGGTGGCCTGGGCATAGTCGCGCGTGGTGCCGAAGCGGCCGCAGGCCTGCTCGAAGATGCGCTGGTACTCCTGGTCGGGCAGCTCGCCCGTGTGGTTTGGGCTTTTGCGCGACAGGGTGAAGGCCAGCGCCTGCACGCTGCCATGGGGCGTGTGGCAGGTAAGCCAGCGCGGGTCGTACACGCCGGTCATCATCTCGCGCTGCCACAGGTTGATCAGCACCTGGCGGGCGTGTGCCTTGTCCACCCGGAACACCATGCCCCGGCAACTGCCACCCGAGAGCATGCCGAACACCAGGCCCGGGCACTCGGGTGTGCCGCGGTTGATTCGGCTCCACATCTTCAAGGCGCGGTGCCAGCCATGCACGCGCGCAGCACGGCGCTCGGAAAAGTCGAAATCGGGGCGCCAGATCAGGGAGCCGTAGCCGAACACCCACAGGTCCTTGTGGCCACCCCATTCCTGCAGGGCCCGCTCCAGCATGGGAGCAGGGTCGCGCAACGGTGCGGGCAGATTCGTCATGGTGTCACTCTACAATCAAAGGCTTTGCACAGCACTGCATCCACTATTTTTACAGGGAGTTTCCATGTCCAGCAGTTCCGATAACGACAGCCAAGAACGTTTTGCCCTCGGTTTCCTGTTTGCGCTGATCGCGCTGGTGATTTCCATTACCGTCGGCACGGTCGTGGTCAAGCGCTCGGGCGCTGCTCCGGCCAAGGCCGCTCCTGCTGCCACCACCACCGCTGTTGCAAACAACGCGCCAGCCGCTGCGGCCGCTGACGTGGCCAGCGTGCGCGTGGACAATGGTGTGGTGAAGTTCTACTTTGCCAGCGCCAAGGCCGACGTGGCAGCCGGCGCCAACGCAGCCCTGGCCGACGTGGTCAAGGGTGTGGCCGCAGGCAAGAAGGCC
The DNA here is from genome assembly GCF_030704685.1 of Acidovorax sp. A1169. GTDB lineage: Bacteria > Pseudomonadota > Gammaproteobacteria > Burkholderiales > Burkholderiaceae_C > Acidovorax. The sequence continues at coordinate 37,248 of NZ_JAUZDX010000003.1, read as the reverse complement.
GTGGTTTCGGGCTTCCATGACGCGACGGGCGACGCCGCCATCAACGCCGAGCTTGCCAAGCAGCGCGCCTACGCCGTGCGCGATGCACTCAAGGCGCTGGGCGTCGCCGAAGACAAGATCGAGCTCAAGAAGCCCGAGCAAACCACGGCCAGCGGCAACAACGCCGAAGCGCGGCGGGTGGAAGTGGCCTTGGCTGCGAGCTGATACATATGCCCACAGCCCCACGCTGCGGCGTGGCGTGCCATGAACGACAAAGCCCGGTCAATCCGGGCTTTGTCGTTTCAGCAGGGCGGGCACTCAGCGCAATCCCGTGCCACCCGTATCGTTCTTGCGCTCAATCAGCTCAATCTTGTACCCATCAGGATCCGTCACAAACGCGATCACCGTGCTACCGCCTTTGACCGGCCCCGCCTCGCGCGTCACATTGCCACCCGCCGCCTTGATCTTCTCGCAGGCCGCATACGCATCCGGCACGCCCAGCGCGATGTGGCCGTAGGCCGTGCCCAGGTCATAGCTTTCGGTACCCCAGTTGTAGGTCAGCTCAATCTCGGCCTGGCCGGGGTTGCCGCCGTCGAAGCCGAGGAAGGCCAGCGAGTACTTGTACTCGGGGTTTTCGGACTGGCGCAGCAGCTGCATGCCCAGTACCTGGGTGTAGAAATCAATCGAGCGCTGAAGGTTGCCAACGCGGAGCATCGTGTGGAGGAATCTCATGCCCTCGATTGTGCCGGTAGATCGAAAACCAGGCAGGTGGTGGTGGCGTGGGCGTACAGGGTGCCGTCGGGTCCCACCAGGCGCGCCTCGGCCGTGGCCAACTGGCGCCCGCAGTGGATTACCCGGCCTTCGGCGCGCACGCGCGGCACCTTGGGGGTGATGGCCTTGACCAGGTTCACGCCCAACTCGGCCGTGGTGTAGCCGCGCCCGGGCAGCATGCGGGTGTGCACCGCGCAGCCCAGGGCCGAGTCGAGCAGGGTGGCGAACCAGCCGCCGTGCACCGTGCCCATGGGGTTCAAGTGCTCCACACCCGGTGTGCCCTGGAAGATGGCCAGGCCTTCACCTACCTCCACCAGGCGAAAGTCGAGGGTGCGTGCAATGGGAGGGTAGGGCAGCTCGCCGCGCAGCATGGCCTGCATCGTCTGCAGGCCGTCGAGCCCGGCCACCTGGTCGGGCCGGGACACGCCGGGGCCCACGCCGGCGTTCATGCGGGCCATCACCTCTTGCTCCAGGGCAAGCCATTGTTCGAGTTGGTTGTGCTGGGTCATGGGGGTCTCGTTCAGTTGAAGTGTTGCATATGCAATTATTGCAGATACAATCAAATCCATGCAAGCCGAAATCACCCGTCCTTCACCCGCTGCGGCGCGTCCGCAGGGCTGTACCAACTTCAAACTGCGCCAGCTGCTGCGCCGCGTGGGGCAGCACTACGACGCCGAGATGGCCAAGTGCGGGCTCAAGACCACGCAGTACTCGCTGCTGTCGCATGTGCTCAGCCTCGGCCCCATCCGCCCCGGCGATTTGGCGGCGGAGATGAAGATGGACGCATCGACCCTCACGCGCAATCTGCGCCCGCTGGTGGATGCCGGCTGGGTGACCTTGCAGGCCGGGGCCGATGGGCGCAGCCGTCTGGTGCACATCACCGACGCGGGCCGCGACAAGCGCGCCGAAGCCCAGCGTTGCTGGAAGGTGGCGCAACTGGCGCTCAACGACCTGCTGGGCCTGGAGCGCGTGATGGCGCTGCACACCCTGGCCGATGAGTGCCTTGAACTGCTGTCCCCCATCTCGGAGCTTGACCATGGCGAATGACACCGTTTCCGCACCTTCGGCGGCCAAGCCTGCCGTCCCACCCATCGCCATCTGGCTGGTGCTGATGGCGGCTGCAGGCGCCTTTGCCCTCACCATGGGCACGCGCCAGACCATGGGCTTGTTCCTCTCTTCCCTGAACACGTCCACGGGCCTGGGCGTGGGCAGCATCAGCCTGGCGTTTGCCTTTGGCCAGCTGTGGTGGGGCCTCACGCAGCCGTTTGCAGGTGCGGTGGCCGACCGCATTGGCACCGGGCGCGTGATCTTTCTGGGGGTGGTGCTGGTGGCGCTGGGCACGTTCATCACCCCGCTGATGACGACGACGGCCGGGCTGATTTTTGCCATTGGCGTGCTGGCGGCGGGCGGAGCCGGCATGGCCGGCCCCTCGGTGCTGATGGCCGCCAGCACGCGGCTGGTGCCCGCCAACAAGCGCGGCCTGGCCACTGGCATCGTCAACGCGGGCGGCTCGTTCGGCCAGTTTGCCATGGCGCCTATTGCCATTGGCCTCACGGCTGCGGTGGGCTGGGCCAGTGCCATGCAGTGGCTGGGCGTGCTGGTGCTGCTGGCCCTGCCGGCGGTCTTCGTGCTCAAGGGCAACTCGAAGGCACTGGCGGCACAGGCCGCAGCAGCATCGGGCGTGAAGGCGCTGACGGCGCGCGAAGCCATTGCCCAGGCGCTGGGCACGCGCAGCTACCTGTACCTGTCGGCGGGCTTTCTGGTGTGCGGTTTTCACGTGGCCTTTTTGGCAACGCATCTGCCCGGTGTGGTGGCCGCCTGCGGTCTGCCACCCGAGGTGGGCGGCTGGTCGCTGGCGATGATCGGCCTGTTCAACATCATCGGCAGCCTGGCCATGGGCTGGGCGGTGGGCCGTTGGCGCATGAAGTCGCTGCTGTCGCTGCTGTACGCCACGCGCGGCCTGGCGGTGCTGGTCTTTCTGTTCGCCCCCAAGACCACGGCCGTGATGCTGATCTTTGCCGCAGTGATGGGCGTGACCTTTCTGTCCACCGTTCCGCCCACGGCCGGCCTGGTGGCCAAGATGTTCGGCACGGCCAACATGGCAATGCTGTTCGGCGTGGTGATGCTGTCGCACCAGATCGGCGGCTTCTTCGGCGCCTACCTGGGCGGCAGCGTGTTCCAGGCCACGGGCAGCTACGACTGGGTCTGGTACATCGACATCGCGTTGGCCCTGGGTGCCGCGCTGGTGAACCTGCCGATCCGCGAGGCGCCGCTCAAGCGCCTGGTTCCCGCAGCCGCCTGATACCCCGGCACCGTTTCCAGAGAGTCTGTTGAACATGACCGATACCACTACTGCAGTGCAAGCCTTGTATTTCGATGACATGGCCGTGGGCCGCCGCTTCAAGAGCGGTGAACATGCGATGGACGCCGAGCAGATCATTGCCTTTGCAAGGCAGTTCGATCCGCAGCCCTTCCATATGGACGATGCCGCTGCCAAGGGATCTTTGTTCGGCGGCCTGGCGGCCAGCGGCTGGCACACGGCGGCCATCACCATGCGCCTGCAGGTGACCACAGGGCTGCCCGTGGCCGGGGGCATCATCGGGGCCAGTGGCGACGTGGCCTGGCCCCGGCCCACGCGACCCACGGACGTGCTGCACGTGGTGAGTGAGGTCATGGAGGCCACCCCCTCCAAGTCCAGGCCCGACCGCGGCATGGTCACCATCCGCAGCGAAACGCGCAACCAGAACGACGAGGTGCTGCAGGTCTCCACCGTGCGTATAGTCGTGCCGCGCAAGCCCGGGGCTGCACCATGAGCACTGCTGCCCATCCTGCGGCCCCTGCGGGCGCGGCTGCGATGAACCCGCGCACCCGCATGCTGCTGGAGGCACCCATCGCCTCCACGCTGCTGCGCATGGCGGCCCCGAATGTGCTGGTGATGCTGGCCCAGGCCGGCGTGGGCCTGATCGAGACCTATTTCGTCGGCAAGCTCGGCACCGATGCGCTGGCCGGCATGGCGCTGGTGTTCCCGGTGGTGATGCTGATGCAGATGATGTCGGCCGGCGCCATTGGCGGCGGCGTGGCGGCAGCCATTGCGCGGGCGCTGGGTGCGCGCCGGCGCGAGGACGCGGACGCGCTGGTGCTGCATGCGCTGGTCATCGGGCTGGTGTTTTCGCTCGTGTTCACCCTGGCCGTGGTGGGGGGCGGGCGCTGGCTCTACACCCGCATGGGCGGGGCAGGGGGCGCGCTGGAGGCAGCACTGATCTATTCGAACTGGGTGTTTGCCGGCGCGGTGTGCGTCTGGGTGTTTAACACCCTGGCGGCCATCATCCGCGGCACGGGCAACATGGCCGTGCCGGCCTATGTCACGGTGTGGGGCGCGCTGGTGCTCATCCCCCTGTCGCCGCTGCTGATCTTCGGCTGGGGCCCACTGCCGGGCCTGGGCATTGCGGGCGGTGCCATCGCGCTCATGGCCTATTACGTGCTGGGCAGTGCCGTGCTGGCCTGGTACCTGTGGTCGCCGCGCAGCCTGCTGCGGCCCGCGTTCAAGGGGTTGCAACTGCGCTGGGCGCTGTTCGTGGATATTCTGCGCGTGGGCCTGGTGGGGGCGGTCTCCACCGTGGCGACCAACGTGGCCATCGGCGTCACCACGGCGCTGGTGGGCGGCTTCGGCACGGCGGCCATCGCCGGCTACGGCACGGCATCGCGGCTCGAATACCTGATGGTGCCTTTGGTGTTCGGCTTTGGCGCGCCCCTGGTGGCCATGGTCGGCACCTGCATCGGCGCGGGCCAGCGCGAGCGTGCCCTGCGCGCCACCTGGATCGGCGCCGCCATGGCGTTTGGCATGACCGAGGCCATCGGCCTGTGGGCCGCATTTTTTCCCGCCACCTGGCTGTCACTGTTCGCCAGCGACCCGGCCATGATCGCCGCAGGCAGCCAGTACCTGCGCACGGTGGGCCCGGTGTATGGCTTTTTCGGCCTGGGGCTGGTGCTGTACTTCGCCTCGCAGGGGGCAGGGCGCCTGTTCTGGCCGGTGGCCGGCAACCTGGCAAGGCCGGCAACCTGGCAAGGCTGGTGATCGCCGTGGTGGGCGGGTGGCTGGCGCTGCGCTGGGACGGCGGCCTGGCCGGCGTGTTTGCCGCCCAGGGTGTGGCGCTGGTGGTCTACGGCATCGTGATCGGATGGGCAATTGCCGGCGGCGCCTGGTTTGGCCGCGTGGGTTGGCCGAGCAGCCCGGCAGGGCTGCTCAGGCGTCAGACTGGCACGGTGTAGTTCAGCGTCATGCGCCCACCGTCCACGGTGACGATCTCGCCGGTGACGTAGCTGGCCGCATCGCTGGCCAGCCAGGCCACCACGTCGGCGATCTCGGCCGGGTCGCCCAGGCGCTTCATGGGTGTGCGCGACATGATCTTGGCCTTTGCCTCGTCGCTGGTGAGCACGGCCTTGGCCGCCAGTTCGGTGGCGATGGTGCCGGGCGCAACCGCATTCACGCGCACGTTCTTGTCGGCCAGGGCCAGCGCCATCACGCGCGTGAGCTGGTTGATGCCGCCCTTGCTCACGTTGTAGCTGGAGATGCTGGGGATGGTGAGCACGCCGTTGACCGAGCTCATGTTGACGATGGAGCCGCCGCCCGAGGCCACCATGGCACGCGCCACGGCCTGGCCCACCAGGAACGAGCCCTTGAGGTTGACGCGCAGCACGGCGTCGAAGTCTTCCTCAGTCACTTCGAGGAAATCCGCTGCGCGGAAGATGCCGGCGTTGTTGACCAGCACGTCCACCCGGCCATGGGCCTGCAGCGTGTGCGCCACCAGGGCATCCACTGCCGCCTTGTCGCCCACGTCGCAGCGCACGTAGAGCGCACCGAGCTCCTGCGCCAGGGCCGTACCCCGGGCATCGTCGACGTCGGCAATCACCGTGTGCGCGCCCTCGCGGGCAAAGCGCCGCACGCAGGCCTCGCCGATGCCTTGCGCGCCCCCGGTGACGATGCAGACACGGCCCTGGTGGCCGAAGTGGACGGTGGAAGAGGCGATGGGGGAGGGCGCAGTAGGCAATGTCATGCCCGGGATGGTAGCGGTTTGCCTGGCACGCGGTGGCACTGGCCTACCGGCGTGGTCGCACGCGCCGCTGGGCCTTGGGGGTGACGACCGTACCGGCCCCCTTGGCGCCGGCCTGTTTTGCGCGGCTGCGCGGCAAGGGTTTGAAGCGGGCGCGCTCCTTGTTGGCCCGGTGGCCGCGCCACAGCCAGGCAAGCGCCAGCATGAGCACCAAGGCCCAGGCGGTCACCATCCTGGGGTTGCCGCCCAGCCAGGACACCACAAAATCGACATACTCCATGGGGCACAAGCTATCACAGCGCGAATTCCCGTCCCATGGGTGTAAACAATCATCAACAAACTGCCCGATGCGCGGGGTTTTGATGAAACCCTTGGATACACTGCGTTCATGAGCGACCTGACGGCCACCACGACCGAAGCGCCTTCGCACACCAAGGCCTTGCTGCAGCTGTGCAAGCGCCTGGAGCGGGCGTGGAGCCTGCCCGATATCCTGGATGCGGTGTCCCCGGTGGCAGAGCAGGTGCTGGGCTACCCCCATTGCTGGCTGGGCGTGTACGGGCTGAAGCCGGGGTTCGTATCGATCGTGCTGCATTCGAGCCAGATCAGCGACCCGGCCTTCGCCCGGGCCATCGACACCACGGAAATACCCATCGCGGGCGACAGCATGGTCCAGGAGATCATTGCTGCGGACCATGTGGTGGTGGTGGTCGACGCACGCACCGACCCGCGCACCAACAAGGAGATCGTGGCGGCGCTGGACAACCGCACCATCATCAATGTGCCGTTGATCATGGCGGAGCAGCGGCTGGGTGCCGTGGGCATGGGCACCTAAGGCGATGCGGAAGGCGTGCGCCCGCCCTTGCCCTGGCACATCGACTTCATGCAGGCCATGGCGGCCCATGTGGCGGTGGCCATGGACCGTGTGCGCTTCATGCAGGCCCGCAAGGAGGCCGAAGACGCGCTCTACCATGAGAAGGAGCGCCTGCAGGTCACGCTGCACTCGATTGGCGATGCGGTGATCTCGACCAATGCGCAGGGGCACCTGCTCTATATCAACCCGGCGGCAGAGGTGTTGACCGGCTGGAGCCTGACCGCCGCCGTGGGCAGGCCCTACGGCGAGGTGTTCGGTCTGCTCGCTGCGGATGGATCGACGCAGCCGGCGCCCGACATGGTGGCCAGCACCATTGCGACAGCGCAGGCCCAGCGCCATCCGGAGCTGCATTTGCAGACCCTGCACGGTGGCCGGGTGCTGGTGGAGGCGACGGTGTCGCCCATCAAGGATGCGGATGGCGAAGTGCAGGGCGCGGTGCTGGTGTTCCGCGATGTGACCGAGCAGCGCCGCCTGAGCCGCGAGATGGCCTACCAGGCGACCCACGACGAGCTCACGGGGCTGGGCAACCGGCGCGCGTTCGAGCAGGCCCTGGCCCATGCCGTGGAGCGCACGCGCGGCCACGCGCTGCAGCATGTGGTTTGCTACCTGGATCTGGACGAGTTCAAGGTCGTGAACGACACCTGCGGCCACGCGGCAGGCGATGCCATGCTGCGCGAGATCGCCCAGCTGTTTGCCGGCCTGCTGGCCGAGGACGACCTGCTGTGCCGCATCGGCGGGGATGAATTCGGCATCCTGCTGGCCGGCCACGGCGTGGCCGCCGCCCTGCAGGTGGCCGAGCGGCTGCAGCAGCGCCTGGCAGGCTACCACTTCGTGTGGCTGGAGCAGCGCTTTGGCGTCGGCGTCAGCATCGGCATGGTGGCGCTGGACGCGCAGACCGAAAGCGTGGGCGCCCTGCTGCAGGCGGCCGACAGCGCTTGCTACGTGGCCAAGGACGCAGGGCGCAGCCGCATCCACGTGTACGCCATCGATGACCCGGCGCTGGCGCAGCGCTATGGCGTGATGGAGTGGGTGAGCCGCATCGAACATGCCCTGCTGCACGACCGTTTTGAGCTGTATGCGCAGCCCATCGTGCCGCTGCAGGGCGGTGAGTCACAGGGATTGCACTGCGAGATCCTGCTGCGCATCCGCAGCGAGCAGGGCGAACTGGTGCTGCCAGGGCTGTTCATGCCGGCCGCCGAGCGCTACCACCTGGCCGCCCGCGTGGACCGCTGGGTCGTCACCCATGCGCTGCGCTGGGTGGTCGCGCAGCAGAGCCGCATCGGGCAGTGCTCGATCAACCTGTCGGGCCAGTCGCTCGGGGACGCGGCCTTCACCGCTTTCGTTCTGGAGGCACTGCAGAATGCCGATGTGCCGTGCTCCAAGCTGTGCTTCGAAATCACCGAGACAGCGGCCATCAGCAACCTGCATACGGCCAATCACTTCATCGAGACCCTGCGTGCCTGTGGCTGCAAGATCGCGCTGGACGATTTTGGCAGCGGACTGTCCTCGTTTGCCTACCTGCGCAACCTGCCGGTCGACGTGCTCAAGATCGACGGCCAGTTCGTGCGCGACATCGACCGCGACCCGGTGAGCTTGGCCATGGTCAAGTCCATCCACGAGATCGGCTGCCTGATGGGCAAGCGCACCGTGGCGGAGTTCGTCGAGAGCCAGGCCCTGGTGGCCCTGCTGCGGGACATTGGCGTGCACTACGCCCAGGGCTACGCCGTCGGCTACCCCGTGCCGCTGGCGCAGGTGCTCGGCGGCCGCCAGGGCGTGCTTGCATGACGCCACCATTGCGGGCACGCGTGTTGCATGCAGCGGGCCCGTAACCGGAGCGAATGAGGATGCGTGCCTTTCAGCTGTCTCTGCGGACCGCCATTGCGGTGCCTTTTGCGGCGCTGTTCGCGGCCACAGTCGTCCTGCAGGCGGTCACGCAGCACCGGCAGATCAGCCAGCTGATCGACCAGGAGAGTGTGCGTGTGCTGGAGGCCCTTACCGGCAACTCGCGCGCGCGCCTGGCGGAGTTTCTGGAAACCCCGTTCCTGATCCAGAGCACGGTGGCCGATGCGATAAGCCGCCATGGCCTGTACCAGGAGGGGAACCTGCGCCCCGTCTATACCCACCTGCGGGGCGTCTTCTCCGACCTGTATGCCGGGCAGCAGCAGATCAGCCTGCTGAGCTTCGGGAGCAGGGCGGGGGAGTACACCGGCATCCGCCGGGAGCCCGGTGAGGGGTTTCGCCTGATCCTCAAGGATGCCACGACGAACGGCATGATGAATGTGTACGAGGACGATACGCTGCGCAAGGTGGCGGCGGCCTTTCCCAACTATGACCCGCGTGTGCGGCCCTGGTATGCACCGGTGGCGGGGTCGGGCCAGTCGCGCTGGTCCCCCATCTACACCACGGCGGGCGAGCGGGGCGACATCACCATCTCGGCCGCAACGCCGGTGGTAGCCGACGGCAACCTGCTGGGGGTCATGGAGGCCGACGTGCGGCTGGACAGCCTGAACCGCTTTCTGCGCGAGGAGCCGCTGCGCGGGCAGGGGCAGATTTTCATCGTCGATGCGCTGGGCCTGATCGTGGCCCATTCGGAACTGGGTTCCGTGCTCAGCGACCGCCGCAATGCCGCAGGCCAGCGCGAGCGCCTGCGCATCTCGGAAAGCACGAGTGCCCAGATCCGCACGGCCGAGGGCTATTTGCGCGAGGTTCCGGCGGCGGCTGGCGGGAGCTTTCACTTCCAGCACCTGGACGCACGCTATTTCGGCCGCGTCACACCTTATGCGGACCCCCGTGGCATCGACTGGCGCATCGTGGTGCTGCTGCCCGAGTCCGAGCTGCTCGGAGATTCGCGCAGTGCAGGCCAGGGGGCGCTGCTGGCGGCCGGCGCCATTGCCATCATCGGCCTCCTGCTCGGCCTGTGGGTGATTCAGTGGGCGGCGCGGCCCATTCTCAGGACGGCCGAGGCCGCCAACCGGATCGCGCGTGGCGACTGGGATACGGACATCGCTGACAGCAGCCCCCTGCGGGAGACCACGGTCCTCGTGCTCGCCTTCAACGAGATGGCCCACCGGCTGCAACGCTCGTTCCAGCAGATGCAGGAGCTGCTCACCCATGACAGCCTCACGCAGCTGCTCACGCGCCGGGGATTGCTGGAACAGGTCCAGTGGACGGAGCCGAAACGCGCCGTGCTCAGCCTCGTGGGGCTGAACGCCTTCCGCGCCATCAACGACAGCGTGGGCTACGGCACGGGTGACCGGTTGCTGCAGGCCGTCGCCAACCGGCTGCGGGGGCACTTTCCTGCGCCGGTTCTGCTGGCCCGCGTGGGCGGGGACGAGTTCGCCCTTCTGAGCCTGGTGGAGGAAGAGGGGGACCAGTCCGCAGAGCGGTTCGGCAAAGCCGTGCTGGGCCTGTTTGCCACACCGTTCTCGGCCGGGGCCGACGAGGTCATGGTGTACGCCTCGGTGGGCCTGGTGGCGGGTCACCTGCGTGGCGAAGGGCTGGAAGAGTGGCTGCGCAACGGCAGCATCGCTCTGGGAGAGGCCAAGCGCCATGGCCAGAGCCAGTGGATGGTGTTCGAACCCGGCATGGCAGACCAGGCGATGGAGCGCACCCGGCTGGCCTCCGAACTGCGGCAGGCGCTGGACAAGGACCAGTTCCTCGTGCACTACCAGCCGGTGATCGAGCTTGCCACGGGCCGCGTCACGGGTGCCGAGGCCTTGCTGCGCTGGCGCAGCCCCACGCGCGGCATGGTGCCGCCCGGCGTGTTCATCGCCATGGCCGAGGAAAGCGATCTGATCCTGGCGCTGGGCGACTGGGTCATGCTGCGTGCCACCCGGGACATTGCGCAGCGGCTGCCGTACCTGCCCGAAGACTTTGGCCTGCACGTCAACGTATCGGCCCGGCAGCTTATCCAGTCGGACTTCGTCGAACAGGTGCAGCGCACGCTGGAGGCCAGTGGCCTGCCAGCACCGCACCTGACGCTGGAGCTCACCGAATCCGTGCTGATCGAAGGCGACGCCGTGACAGCCCAGCAGCTCTCGCGCCTGCGTGCCCTGGGGCTGAAGATCGCCATCGACGACTTTGGCACCGGCTACACATCGCTGGCGTACCTGAGCCGCTTGCCGTTCGATTGCCTGAAGATCGACCAGACCTTCGTGCGCGACCTGGTCGAGTCGTCCCAGAATGCCGCCATCGTCACGGCCGTACTCCACATGGCCAAGGGCTTTGGCGTGACGGTCGTAGCCGAGGGTGTGGAGACCGAGGCCCAGGCCCGGCGCCTGCTGCAACTGGGCTGCGCCAGCGCCCAGGGCTACTGGTTTGGCCGCCCGGCGCCGCTGGAGCAGATGAGCCTGGCGCAGCGCAGCCTGGACGGCCTTGGCCAGGGGCTGAAGTGAGCCTGTGTGAGGGCGAAGGAACTCACAGCAGACGCAGAACGTAAACAGGAATGGGTTATGGGGAGCAAACATCTGTGACTAGATACGATGTATAAGTCATTATCTCGCCTCCATGGCGGAATAACCTTCATCGTACTTTAAAAAATGGAGCGATGGTGACTTGCTCACATAATCAAAGACTCCAAAGGCATGTTTACCATGACGCGGTGACACCACGTCATTGGTAAATGCTGCGCCACGCGGCATTCGACCAGGTCGAACCATTGCCGCTTTGCTGTACGAAGCACGGGGCACGCTACCAGGTGGACGGATGGACATGGGGCGCTGCCCCATACCCCGGGGCGGGCCGCCTCTCACGGTGGCTCGCTGGAGCACTTTCAGACTAAACTTATCACTAGCCATTTCAGTTCCTGGTTAACTGGTTTTGGTAAGGGGTGCCAGCTGTTCGCGCAGCGAAGCACCCCGATTTATTTCAAGGCAGAGCAGGGGGCCCACAGATGGGCAAGAGGTGCCAATTGGTGGTCATGCCTGCTCTACGCTTTGCGCCCTCATTTGCTCATCGGGGTTTGCATAGACGGGGTACTGGGCCGTCCAGCTCGCAGGCATGTCGGCTGACCAGGCATCCAGCCAGGCGGCCGCATCGAGGTTGCCGGCCTGGCGCTCAACCAGGGCCGCAAAGGCCCTGGCCAGGTCCAGACGGAACGTCTGGGCATCAACCGAGCCGCAGGCTCGGTGATGCCAGGTGACTGCCTTGAAGGCTGTTTTGGCTGCGTCCTGGACCTTGGCGGTGCCCAGACCCTGCCAGGCAGGTGCAACGGCCTGCAGCCCGGAGCGCTTACGCTCGCTGTGGGCCTTCTGATGTTCAGCGTGCTTGGGACTGTTCCAGGCGGTCATGCGGCCTCCCATCGGGCGTCGTTTGAAGAGCGGTTTTTCCGTTCCACCGGGCTTGTCTGCTGCTCAACAATTAAGCAGTTTTTCTCACTGGTGAGACTAGGATGAGGTGTTACAGGCGACCTCATCCCTGCGGAGGTGCCAGCAGCGGGTGCATCGCTGCGCGCCTGCGGTGCTCGCTCAGCACCCGCAGCACGCCCCAAAGCCAGGTGCAAATCGCGTTGAAGCACTGCAGCCATGTCGGCCCGGCGGATCAACAAGGACCACCAATTGCTGTCCGTGCCCACAAAAGACCGTCCTTCAGGCGACCAGAGCTTGCCGCCATGAAAGCACCAGCCAGCCCAGCCAGGCCCAGGCAGCTCCATCCGGTTGAGCAGCCGCAGCAGCCGGTAGGTGGCATAGGGGATGTCGTGCTTGCCCGACGCCCAGTTATGCAAAGTGCGCTCGGTGACGTGAAGAAGCTTCGCGCAGCCGGCCAAATCCAGGCCCAGGTTGCGGTACATGGACCGGAAGGACTGGGCAAGCTGGGCGCGGGTGTCGGGGTCGTGGCGACGGTGGCCCTGACGATACCTAACTAGATACGATGTATATTATGTTAAATAAAATACGGGCCAAACACGGTGGCTGCACCGGCACCCTGCCAAGAGGCGGGTGAGGTAATTCGTTTGACAAAACTGGGGTAATTCGTTTGACGAGATTTGAGATTTTCGCGTTAACCCGTTGATCTATATGAAAATTATCTCGGTACCGACCTGCATCCAGGTAATTCATTTGACATCCCGTGGGGCAATGGGTCGCATCAGTCGGGCGACAACAAGATGTGAAGAAAAACGGCAGAACTACGACAGCAAGTTCAAAATTTGGGCCGACTTCGGTTTTTTATGAAATTGCTGTCGTATGCCCTTCGGGATCTTCATAAATTGCTGTCGCATTCAATGCGACAGCATTTTGCTAAGAAGCCGATGAATGACAGATTTGTGCGTTGAAACCGGGATCGAAGGGAAATGCTGTCGCATTCCATGCCGGCTCTGCCCTTCGTCAGTCCGGAACGGCCGCGCAGACCGGGGCGAAGATGGAGGCCAAGGCCTCCGGTGCACTGGACAACCCACGCTCGTCCTCGGCCACGAAGACGCTGGCTGGAAGCGTGGTTTCCCAGTCCAACCGCAAGCGCTAGCGTCCCTTGGCCAGAGCGCCAACCAAAGCGCTAGGTCGTTCTAGCTTCTGGTTTTGCGAGTTTTCGCGGTAGGCTGCTTTGCATCGCCGGGTGAGTTCGGCGGCAGCCGATCGCGCAGTTCGTTGAGCACGGCGAACATCTCATTGCTGCGCTCGTCAAACTTTGCCTGAAGGGCTTTCGTCTCGTCGCGGGCTGCCTGTAGATCTTTGACCAAGCCTGCTTTGTCCGCCTGCAGCGCGCCCACATGGGCCTCCAATTCCCGGGCTCTGTCCTGTGAATCGGACAAGGACGTTGCGTATTTCCGGTTGTCGCCGTCCAATTGAAGCGATAGCCGCTTTGACTCCTGGCGCGACCGATCCACTTCTGCATTGAGCCTGCGTTCTTGGGCCTGGGCACGCTCCTCTTGGCGCGTCCGTTCTGCCTGGTGCTCCACCTCCTTGGCCTCCTGCCGTCGACGGTCCGCTTCTGCTGCCAAGCGAAGTTGCACGCTATCTGAGCGTGCCGCGGCCAGCAGTTCCTGATTGCTCGCGAGCTGTTGCTGCAGATCCCGGACCAGGCGGCCCAGTTCGGCGATCTGTGCATCCTTGGCCTGCATGGCCACCCCATAGGCCTCGCTCCGGTCGGCCAGGCGCTGCGTTTCCTGGGCCAATGACTCCTGACCCCGGCGCAGTGCCTCGGCTTGGGCACTCAGCTCTTCACGAGCCCGGGTGAACTGCGCCGCTGCCCGCTCATCTGCATGCTGGAGCGCCCTGCCCCACAAGGCCTTCGCAGCCCGTATGACCGGGGCGGGCAACGGCGCTTCTGCGCCGGCGCCGTGTTCCGCTGCATCTCCCGGTGCCTGCAGCCTTTTGGCCAGCGCGCCATACCAGCCATCAAGCATGGGCCCGACCGTGTTGGGAGATCCTCGGCCCAATTGCTGCCGAACGCGCTCGATGGTCGGCCGCTCGCCCAGGGCGAGCACGGCGTCGGCGGCGGCCCACACCTCATCCATCTGTACGCCCCGTGGCCCTCGAACAATTCCTGGTTGCATCGCCCTGCTCCACCGTTAAAATTACCAACGATAAAAGAATGTTATCGTGTTTAAAATTTGTTTTCTGTAAAAAACAATACATTTTATGTAAGTAAAATGCAAAAATCGATGGCTTAGGACTACAAATGCGCCTTCCCGCCCTTAGAAATCTGCCGGCGCTGCAGCCGGAAATGTTGTCGGATGCCACTGCGCGTGCCGTCGACGAGCTGCTGCGTGAAGGTGAGTCAGTCAACACGCTCGCCAGCTACCGCTCTGCCCTGCGCTACTGGGCTGCCTGGTTCAATGTGCGGTATGGCCAGCCGATAGCCTTGCCGGTGCCGCCCAGCGTGGTTCTGCAGTTCATCGTCGACCATGCGCAGCGCACCACGGCCGATGGGCTCGTCCACGAATTGCCGCGCGCAATCGACGAGGTGCTGGTCCAGGCCGGGTTCAAGGGAAAGTTGGGGCCCATGGCCCTGAATACCTTGGTGCACCGGATTTCGGTGCTCTCGAAGACCCATCAGATCAAGGAACTCAAGAATCCTTGCCAGGATGCCAAGGTGCGCGAGCTTCTGGGAAAGACGCGCCGCGCGTACGGCAAGCGCGGCGACCTGCCCAAGAAGAAGGACGCACTGACGAAGGACCCTCTGATGGCGATGATCGAGACCTGCGATCTCTCCACGCTGAAGGGTTTGCGCGACCGCGCCCTCCTCCTCTTTGCCTTTGCCAGCGGTGGGCGTCGGCGGTCGGAGGTGGCCGCTGCAGACATGAAGAGCCTTCGGCGAAATGGCCCAGGGTCATTCACCTATGTGCTCACCCATTCCAAGACCAATCAGATGGCGGTGGATCGGCCTGAGAACTACAAGCCCATCGAGGGTGTGGCTGGCGAGGCCCTGGAGGCGTGGCTGGCGGCTGCAGAGATCAGCGAAGGAGCCGTCTTCAGGCGCGTGGGCAAAGGCGGAAAACCAGGTGTTGGGCTTTCCCCTGCAGCGGTGCGAGACATCGTCAAGGAGCGCGCCCTGTCTGCCGGATTGCCCGACTCGTACTCTGCACACTCTCTGCGCTCAGGATTCGTCACCGAAGCAGGAGCGCAGAATATCCCTCTGGCGGACACTATGGCCATGACGGGACATCGCAGTGTGGCGAGCGTGGTGGGGTATTTCCGGTCATCGGGCCAGAGCCAAGCTGCAAAGCTGCTTGACGATGGCGCGCCTGAAGGCTACACACAATAGATGCAAACCGGGCCAGGCACCGCTTATCATCGAGCGTCTGACGTGCTGGTGTAGCACTTGTGAGCCTTACGCAAATCAAGTCGAGTGCCAGCAATGAGTCATCGGCCAGCGACACTCCGCAATTCCAATGAATGTTCAGGTGCCCCAGTCCGATTTCCACATTGACTTTGCGTCTGCTCGCGGCTCGAACACCGGCGACGAGTACCATGAGTTGTGGGCCGCCCGCCATGCGCTCCGCTTGCTTGGTGGTGGAGATGGCTTGTCTGCTGTAACCGTCGAAGGGCTGATATCGGACGATGGCGCAGAGAAGGCATGGGAGGGAGTCGACTGCGGTCTGCTCTTTGGGGCGGAGAACGAGGTTGATGCCGATCGCGTCGAAATCCAGCAGCTCAAGTATTCGGGCTCGAATCCGTCAGGCTCTTGGACGGTAGCCAGGCTGTGCACGGGAAAGGACGGCAGCCCCAAGACATCGCCCTTGCGTCGGCTGGCCAACGCATACCAGGGTTTGCTTGAGAGGCGTCCTGGCAAATCGCCTGATTCCATTCATATCAGCCTCGTCTCCAACCAGCCGGTCGCGCCAGGCATTCTGACATTGCTCGAAGACGCGCAGAGTGCCGTACCCGCAGCGTACAGTCGAGCCTGGAAGACGGGCATGCCCGACTTGCATCGCCTGGTTCACGCCAGCGGTATGAAGCCTGCTGAGTTTCAGGACTTCGCCCGTGTACTTGATCTCCAGGGCTCGTGTGGGTCCCGCTTCGAGGCAGAAGACCGCATGCTCAAGGCGATTTCGGAATGTACCGATACAGAGCTGCATGGGTCGGCGAGCCGAATTCGCGAATACATCCGCAAGCGCATGCTCCCCGAGGCGGCCGGCGAAACCATCACCCGCGAGAAGGTGTTGGTCCAGTTCGCCGGCGTCTCCGAGGACCATGCGCTGTTTCCCTGCCGCTCGAAAATCGAAGCGGTCACTTCAGCCGTGCCGCGGCCGATCGCTGGCGAGATCGTCGCGCGAATGCGATCCGGCACCCGGCATCTGTGCCTGCATGGCAGTGGCGGCGCAGGCAAGACCACGACGCTGCAGCAAATCGAACAGTCGCTGCCGGCAGGTTCGTTGATGGCCGTCTTCGACTGCTATGGCGCCGGCTCCTATCTCGACGCCAGCGAATTGCGGCATCGCCCCCAGGATGCGTTCGTGCAACTCGCGAACGAGATTTCCCAGCAACTCCGTCTTCCTCTTCTGCTCGTTCCGAGCGCGTCGCGCGACTACCCCCGCGCCTTCCGGAAGCGCCTCGAGGTGGCCGCAGCAGCAATGGCGGCAATCGCCCTCGATGCGTTGCTGGTCGTGGCCGTCGATGCCGCGGACAACTCGGTGCTGGCGGCGCAAACGCGCTCACCGCCCGAGTCCAGTTTCGTCCATGACTTGGTGACGATGGACGGTTTGCCCGCGAACGTCCGGATACTCATCAGCGCGCGGAGCGGCCGGCTGGACGACATTCGCCTCCCGGCACATTTCGAGAAGTTCGCGCTGCCCGTGTTTTCCGCGGTGGAGACAACGTCCAACGTCCGCCGCCACTGGGATGCCCCGCAACCGTGGATCGATGACTTCCATCATTTCTCGGGGGGCGTTCCCCGGGTCCAGGCCTACGCCTTCAAGAACGCCGGCAGTGAGGCGGCGCACGCCATCGACGCGCTCCGGCCTTTCGGCAAGAACCTCGATCAGGTCTTCCGCGAACAGTTCCAGCTCGCGCTGCGCAAGAATGCAAACGAGACCGACCTCGCGGACGTCTGTGCGGGACTCATTGCACTGCCCCGACCCATTCCCGTCGGCGATCTTGCCGCCGTCCTCGCACAGCCCGAGGCCAAGGTCAGCGACATTTGTTCGGATCTCGCGCCCGGCGTTCGTCTTGTCTCAGGACTTCTCAGCTTCGCCGACGAGGACTTCGAGAGTTTCGTCAGGAGTGCCGCGGAGCCTTCGATGGCAAAGGTCCAGGCCCGCGCGGCAGAACATTTCCTCGATCGAGCCGCCAGCCACGCCTATGCAGCCCTCAACGTGGCGCCGGCGCTGCTCGCTGCCGACCGAAAGAAAGATCTGCTCGCACTGGTGGAACGGGAGCCCCTGCCGCCGTTAGATCTCATGCCCGACCCGATCCGAAGGCGTGAAGTGCAGCTGCAGCGGCTGCAAGTCGCGATCCGCGCCTGTCGCGAAGCCAGGGATACGGCCCATGCGCTTCGCTTCGTGCTGATCGGCGCCGAAGCCATCAAGACGGAGGAGGCGACCCTGGAGCGGCTCGTCGCCAACCCCGCCCTCACCGCCCGCTACGCCCGGGACACCGCCAGCCGGCTCGTCCTTGGCGATCCGCGCAAGATTGCCGCCCACGGCCCCTTGTTGCTGCATCTGCTCGCGGAAGACGCCGCACGCGGCGACGCCATCTCGGTCAGGGAGGGGTGGCGTCGGTTCGCGGCCTGGGAAAGCGCGCGACGCGACCATCGAGACGAGGAGGAAAGGCACTATGGCCAAGCCTCCGGCTGGCAGATCTTGCCAGGCGATGCGGGTGCCGTCCTGTACTCGACCATGGTCCTGGACGGTCCGACCGCTGCCGTGGCCCAGTTCCGGCGATTCGCCCCGCGGCCCTTCGCGTTTCGGTCGGCGATGGAACTCGTCCATCGCCTGCTCGCCGAAGGGAAGGCGCGGCTTGTCGAACAGGCGGCGGCCCACCTGTCCGATGTCGAGGCGTTGTTTCTGCTGGTCCCTTTGGCGACTGCGGGATCCTCGGTGGATCTGCAGCGCATCGCACGGGGCTTGCACAAAATTACGCGCCGCACGCGCCAAGCGGGGGCGATGCTCGCTCGCGCGCAAGGCACCGGAGATTCGGTCGGTCCCTGGATCATCGACTCCATACTGGCGGCCGCCGAACTCCTGATCGCTCGCCAGGGTGACCAGACAGTCGCCTTGGCGGCACTCACGCCCTTCCTCGATCCCGATCTGCGGCGGATCGACAAGGTGCACGACTCCCAACACCTGTTGCTCGATGCCATCCTGCGTGCCGTGACCTTGAGCGATGCGATGGCGCGACGGGGTACGCAGCCATCCCAGGTCCTGACGCCCAGACCAGTCCCATCCGAGGAGGAGAAGCAGAAGTCCAGGCACGACAGCCACGCCGAAGAGCACGACCGCAAGGTGGGCGAAATGATCGGTACTTTCTGCGACCTGTACGTGGCCCGTGCGACCGTGTTTGCTTCACCGACGCGGGACAAGGGCGCGGATGTCGAAATCCTTGCCCAGGCGCAGGCTCGCCTGGAGCGGAATAGCTGGAGTATCGACCGTCGATACGGAACGTCCTCGATGCGTGGTATGGCCGCCGAAAGCCTGTCGCTGCTTCTCGCATCGGACGTGCCACCGGATGCGGTCATGGACACTGCGCTCAAAGTCCGGCATGGCTGGTCCTCTCACGGTGCGCACGAGTTGTTCCATCGCCTCGCCGCGGTTCCGGCGCTGCATGACGCGCTCATCGAAGGCCTCTCGCAGGCGGCAGCGGCCCATCGCACGCTGCGCAGCCCGGCGGGAGAGCGATCAGAGTCTCTGTCGGGCTATGCGTCCCTCCTGGCGAGGATCAGCCCCTCCGACGCCGATGCCGTTTTTCAATGGTCCATCGATGTCGCCGGCGAACTGGATCGCGAGGTTGTCGACCAGCTCCGTTTGATCTCGCGCATGGTTATCCAGGGGCAGCGTCACTTCGGGGCCAAGGGGCTTTCGCTCGCGACGGAACTCACCCAAGCCATCCAGGACGCCGCGGTGCGCATCGAAAGCTACGACGATTTCCCCTGGTCGGACGCGATCCGTGCCGTCGCTCAGCTGGACTACCCGGCGGCCGTTGCCGCCGTCGCCCGCTGGGACGACGCCGAGTTGACCGGTCTGTCCCGGACACTCGGTCCGGCACTGGATGTCGGGCTGCAGTCGGGATCACTGACCGCATCTCAGGCCGCCTCGTTGGGGGTGCTGCTGCAGCATGTCGATGATGGCACCTTGCGCCTCATTTGCGACCAGGCCGAAAGGGAGGGCAAGGCCACGGCCTCAGGGTTGGCCGAGGAATTCGCCAGAGATTGCCAGCTCGACCGTCTCGACGGCGGCGACGCGATCCATGCATTCGTCGCCCGGTTTGGCGAAGGTGACTGGTCGAGAGGGCTGCAGGCCTGGCGGGTCTTCAGTCGCGGTTTGGAAGCAGCTTCGTCCGCCGCTGCGCTAGCCAATGACGCCGTACCGGACGCGGATGGAAAACCCGACGTGCTGCCGGAATGCTGGGACGAAGCGGTTCTGGTCGACGCGGACCTGCTCGGGGCGGAGCTGGATCGCATCGGTGAACAATCGCGCCAGGCGCACAGATACCTCTCGATCGAAGGCATCCTGTCGAGCGCCGCGGCGCACGTGCCCGCGCGCCTTCGCGTCGCCCATCTCGACGCGCTGGCGCGGCTGGATGCGGTGCGGGGCGACAGCGACGCCCTGCATGCGCTGCTCGCACGACTCGAGACCTGGGCAGGAAGTCCCGCGGTGGCGCAATGGCGCAACCAACGCATGACGGAACTGCTTGCGAAGCGGCTGGCCGTGCTGTGCCGGTACCTTCCCCACCACGATGTCGAATTGCAGTCCTCGCTGACGATCGCACGTGCCGCGAACGTGGCATTGAAGGACGTCCTGCTGCGCGGCATCGAACTCAACTTCGACCGATTCCGTGCCGCCGGATTGTTCGCCCTCTCCGGGATCATCACCGGGGAACTGCCTGGCGATGAGGTCGCGGGGCTTTGCGAGTGGTACATCCAGCGCCTCGCGGCCCGCATCGGAGACGAGGACAGGGAAGACATCGATGCGGACGCCGTCCCCCGACAGGTCGCGGAAGCCCTGGGTCGCTTCTTCTATGCCCTGCTCGGCGACGTCGATGTCCGCGTCCGCTGGCGTTGTGCGCACGCGCTTCGTCGCCTGGCCCGCAGGGGCGAGCACACCGTCCTGGATGCGGTCGTCGCCCAGTACGCGCGCACGGACGAACCTGCATTCCGGGCACCGCGCGCCCCCTTCTACTGGCTGGCCGCGCGCCTTTGGCTGGTCATCGCCATGGACAGGATTGCGCTGGAATCGCCGGCGATGGCGGCCAGACATGGCGCCTGGCTGCTGCGGGTGGCGCAAGACGACGGATTCCCCCATCTGCTGGTCAGGGGCTTCGCGCGCGACGCCTGCTCGAAACTGATCGCGTCAGGACATTTGCCCGCAGACGACGGGACGAACGCAGCGCTGTCACAGGTCAATTGCAGCACCTTGGCCCGCAGCAGGAAGCAGCGCGACTACGGGAGGAGCTTCGAGTCCTTCAAGCAGTACGACGAGGGTCTGCGGTTCCATTTCGATGGCCTGGATACCCTGCGGTACTGGTACGAGCCGTTCCTTCGCGCGTTTGCCGACGTGACCCCTCGGGACTTCCTGGAAGCGGCGGAGCAATTGATCGTCGATGCATGGGGGGTCCATCCCGACGATGATGCTAGGTTGCAGGACCCCAGAATGCATCGCTTCAGGGACCACAACTGGGCTCTTTACAGCAAGAGCCACGGCAGCAATCCGACGCTGGAGGATCTGCAGGCCTACCTCGAATGGCACGCTATGTGGTGCGTGGCGGGGCAGTTGTTGCGCACTCATCCCTTGTCCGCACGCAACTATGGGCGTGACGAACTCGAGGAGCGCATCGAGTACAACACGCTCACCATGCCGCCCTTGTGGCTGGCCGATCTCGCCGGGCCCGTTCCACTGCAGCCGAGCCGCTGGCATGCGCCCTCCCAGGTTCGCGAGTGGATCGACAGCGTGTCCGACGATGAACTGCTGGCCGAATTGCTCGCCGTCGACATGCCTGACTACGTGGTGGTCCATGCCTATATCGACGACAGGTCCAGCGAACACCACCAGAGCGTCCGCATCTCGACTGGACTGGTCTCCCCGGATACCGCGCACGCGCTCGTGCGCGCGCTGCAGACGACAATGGACAGCTCGGCTTTCTACATCTGCCCGGAAGGCCACGACCTGGAAATCGACGACGCCGGATTCCGGTTGGAGGGATGGCTGACCATCCAGGAAGGCGACACGCTGCTGGACGAAAAGGATGTGTTCCGCAACGGTATCAGGCGCATCGACTACCGCCCCGGCAAGTCTGTCACCAAGCATCTCAAGCTGGTACGACGTCTGGAGCCGGAGGTCGGCTGGTACCGTACGGGCGAAGACACGCCGAGTTTCTTGTACCAGGCCTGGGGCTACCAAGAGACGGGAACGGAGCGGGAGTATCGCTTCGGGCGCACGACCGAGTCGGCCGGTTGCCGGCTGCTAGTCAGCAAACGGGCCCTGGGCGAGTTCCTTGACCGGAAGCAACAAGAATTGATAGCTGAAGTGGAGATCACGCGCCGTGGAACAAAAAGATCCGGATACGCCGATCACGAGGAAGGCCGCCGGGAAGCGGAATTCGAGAGGATCCTCCTCCTCCGACGGGACGGATCGATCCAGGCCGCCGAACGAAATCTTGGCGCTTGGCGATCATCTGGTCTATGAACTCGGATTGCAGGACAGCAACAATACCCTTGGCCGCTGGATGGCTCACCATCTTGCCGAGTTGCTGCATCAATCCAGGACGCTCGAGGGTACCAAGCGGGCGAAGGCGGAGAAGGCGGCAGCAGACCTGATCCTGCGGCTCTGGTCGCAGCGCGAAACCCTGCCCGGCGCGGTCTACCCCTTAAAAGATTTGGAAAAGGCACTTTCCGTCCTGCGCCTCCTCGACAGGGGCGCATCACCCTTCAGTCCACTGCGCTCACGGACGGACGAGACGCTGCTCGCCGACGCGTTCGACGGGCTGCGCCAGCTCGTTGTCCATGGCATTCTGCTGCTGTCCTCCCGGCTCGAGGTACCTGTTGCGGATAGTCATACTGCACCGTTTCTGGCCGACGAGGAACGCCGGGTGCTCGAAGCCATGAACCTGTGGGCGGCGCATTTTGAACAGGCTCGAAGATCACGCATGCCGATCGTTGAATTTGTCAGCGGCACAACCGATGCCAAGGCCGATGCCGAGCCGGAAGTGCTGACGGAAGAAGCAATCGCCAAGCGGGTCTTCGTCGCGGAGATCGACAAGCTCCAGGCGACGCTAGCGGCACTCAGGGGGAACATCGGAGCCGACAAATAGCGCAATCCCATCGGCGCGTCGGGACCGCCCCGCAAGCCGGCAGCCATGATGTCCGACGGTCGCTCCGAACGGCCCTGCCCGGGTCGTACTCTCCACGATTCCCGTCGAAGTACGCCCATGGAATCCCGCGCCCCCCTGCCCCCGTTCACTTTGGAGACCGCTATCCAGAAGGTCCGCCTGGCCGAAGACGGCTGGCACCCGCCCAACCACGCCGAGTTCCCGGTCGGGCGCACGGACGACCATCCAGGGCTGACCGAGTTGGTGCTGAAGGGCGACGACACTGCGACCACGGGTCAAGGGATCGGGCACGTTGATGTCGGCCGGCGGCTCAACCGGACGGGTCAATCAGGCGCGATCGAGCCAGAATTTCGCGCTGTGGTTGTTCAATCCCCGTGAGTAGGGATCGGGTTTCACCTGGAACGTGTCCGGGATGTCCGCACCGTTGCCACCGTCCTTGAAATAGTCCCGAACCGAAAAGAGCGCCTGACCCTTGAGGTGCTCCCATGCGCTGTGAAGCCGCTCACGCCGCTCCTGTTCGAGCTTGGCGGCGCTCGGCTTGCGAGCCGGCGGCGGCAGGGTGTAG
This sequence comes from Acidovorax sp. A1169, assembly GCF_030704685.1. Taxonomy (GTDB): domain Bacteria; phylum Pseudomonadota; class Gammaproteobacteria; order Burkholderiales; family Burkholderiaceae_C; genus Acidovorax. Next base: position 14,094 of record NZ_JAUZDX010000003.1, on the reverse strand, counting down.
TCAGGTCGCAGATCGACGTCGTGGAGGAAGGTAATGCTCCCGTGGATCCACGCCTCCGCTGGCGACGGCCGCCATCGATAGCTAACGCGCACGGACAAGTGCGTGCCGAGCATATGCGGCGGCGTGATCAAGTCGTCGATGTAGAAGCGCTCGCCCTCCTCCGCTTCAGTCGCCATCCGGTGCTGCATCTCCTGTACCGCATACAGCAGGGTGTTGCCGGCACTGCGCGCGTCGTACAGGGTGTCTGCACGCTTCTTGTCCGATTTCGCCTTGCCGTAGGCCTCAAGCGCTCGCTCGAAGGCATGCCGCTTCGTCGCAACGTACAGTCCGCAGTCGTGCAGTGGCACCTCCCGCAGCGCGAAGGGTCGCTCGTCTCGCAGGCATTGCTCGATGAGCGCGCGCAGCGCTTCCGGGTCGGTCCGGCGCAGCGCGTCCTGCTCGTTTGGCGGAATGTTGATGTCGCCCATGTCGTCCTCCCTTTCCGTGTCGTCGGGTTGCCGATGCCGTGCGTTGGCGTCCATCGCCATCGTGCGGTTCAACCGGGCGTGCCGGTCTCCCCGTAAGCCAGCACCGCGATCTCCTCTTCTGGCGCAAGATCCCGCTGCGGCCATTCGCGGTATTCAACCAGCGAGGGCGTGCGTTCCATCGCGCCCAGCGGCTCGATGCCCATGCGGCGCATCCGCTCGACCAGTTCCTCCAGCACATCGTTCTTGCGCAGCGCCCAGGTTGAGGCGAAGCAACGCCAGAACACCCAGCCGGCGCGTTCGAGGATGCGCTGGCGCTGCATGTCGGCCTGCCAGCGGTCGGGGCCGTGGAACTCGTCGCCGTCGCACTCGATGGCCAGGCGCACGTCGTCCGCGCCCTCGACCACCATGTCGATGCGGAACGCGCCGGCCTTGACCTGTGGTGTAACCTGGTAGCCGCGCTCGAACATCGAGGTGTACACGTCGCGCTCGAAGCCCGACTCGCACTGGTCGATGAGGGTCTTGTGCTCCTCGTTGCCGTCCGGCGGCTTACTGAAATGCTGCAGCAGGGTGCGCCGGACATCGGTCGCCGACAGCTCGTCGAGGCGGATCGAGCGCACCTCGAGGTCACTGGGCTACAGCCCCCGGCTTTGAAGGGCACTCACTTTTAGAATAGCCGCGCATCATGTCACTGGGCACGCTCCGGAGCGCACAAAAAGCTCTTTACTTTTTTGTGGGTCCTTGAGAACGCAACTTCCAAATTGATAATGATATGCCAGCCTTCTGGCGGCACAGCTGTTGGTCTGATTGGATATAAGCAATTCATTTTCGATAGCCTTTTCCAGAGTGGCAATTGCCGCTTTACACTTTGGGCCATCTTTATTGTATGCAGGAGCGGAGTCTCGGATTAGTTTTATTGCGAAATCAACCTGATATCTCGCAAGTCTTTCAACCGGAACTGGGCCGGTCACGGGAAGGCTGATTAAATCCTTCAGATACTTTTCCCCCTCATTACTCCTTGCCGCAAGAGCTCTACAATAGTATCCGTATGTGAGATTATCGCAGCCACGGTCCAGATTTCCGGTTTTCCAACCTTCATACAAGAATGCTGTAGCTAGTTGCTGGCGCGCAATCCAATCATCTTGTTGTGCCTTTTTAACAACATCATCAACTTCCTGCTTCGTGGGTGGATCTTTTGGATCCGGTAGCTCCAAAATAAGCCAATCTACGTGCCAAGGCGGGATGGCGTTGGCAGATTGTATCTTCAAGAGAAATATTGCAAAAAATGCATATAACAAGAGAACGGGCAAGCTTGCCAAATAGCGCTTTTGCATAGTTATCTTAAGTTGATTTAATTGTCGACGCAATTTCTTCAGATGGGCTTATGTCCAGTTGGCCGCAATGACAGGATTGAGCGCCGCCTGGTAGCTCGGACTCAGCGTCGTCTGCCCCGCTGGCGGCGGCGAGAACCCAGCCATCGCATCCACCAAGGCCTGCACCTTCGTGTCCGTCAACACCTTGCCATCGGCCCAGATCTGCTCCACGTGCTGCGCCGTGCCCAGGTACCAGTCCTTGATGATGGCCTTGTCAGTGGTACCGATCACACTCACCTCCAGGTTATTGCCCGACTTGACCAACCACAACTGGTCATGGCGAATGCTCGAACCCCACTGCAGAAGGTCGTTGACGCCACCCGTGCTGTCGTTCTCGACAATGGTGTCCTGGCCCGTGCCCGCTTCCATGAAGTAGGTGTCCCCACCCTTGCCCCCTGTCAGCGTGTCGTTGCCCGCGGCGCCGTTGATGACGTTGGCCCCATCGTTGCCGGTCAACTTGTTGGCCTTGGCATTGCCCTTGAAGTTGTAGGCTGCCGTGCCGGTCACGGTGTAGTCCGAGTTGGCGGTGGGCATGGTGTAGGCATAGGTGTAGCTGCCGGGAGGGGGCACAGGCATCGCCAGCACAGTATCGATCTTCGCCTGGTCCCAGATCTCGCCATTGTCGAAGACGATCTGGTCGATCTTGCTGTTGGAAAGAACCCCGCTCGGTGTCGTGTCTGCTGCGAAGTAGTTGGACAGCGTCACCTGGTTGGCGGTGCTGCCGCCCATACGCACTTGAAGATGGTTGCCCGAACGGACCAGTTGGATCTGCGAAGGCGTCCAGCCATGAATCAAGAGCTTGTCGGGGTAACCTCGGTTTCTATGCAAAACCGGAATTCGACCGAAAAAACCCCTTTGACTACAACTACTTAGCGCTTCGAAGACGCCTTTCGCGAGGCAGGAAGTCTTCAAGTGTTTTGCCGTGCTCCAAGGCTTCGGTCAACCACTTGGGACGGCGGCCCTTGCCGGCCCATGTGTTTCCATGCGCGTCTCGGTACATGCCCGTCTCGGTGCCTGACGGCTGATCCACTCGGGACGTCTTGCGCGGAGCCACTTTTGATTCTGGCGTACCTGTATGAAACAGGTCGTCCGGCACCAGTTCGAACCTGGCGATCACCTCTTTCATCAGCGGAATGATCTCCTCGGCTTCATGGGCTTCATTCATCGCCTCTTCAAGGCGTTTCTTCATCTGGGTGAGTGTCTTGGGCAACGCTATCTCCATAGAGAGTGCTTGGGCGCAACTCCGGACATTGTGACGCTCTGCAAGCACCTGTTCCGGGTGAAGGGCTGCGCAGCGATCTGCTGGCGCTGTGCTTTGATCTGGTGCACTGGCTGAGGTTCTCGGGCGCGCTTGTCGAGGCCGGCGTCTCTGGCGACCTGCTGGTCTGGGGGCTGGCGGGGTTCAATCTGGGGGTGGAGCCCGGCCAGCTCATGGTGGTTGCCGTATGGTGCGGCGTATCCCCGCTGCTGGCCCGCTGGTCAGGCTACCGCACCGTGGTTGTCAAGGGCGGTTCGGTGGCACTGATCGTGTGGACGGTGCAGCGCATGGCGTTCTCTGGCTGAGCGGCGCTTGGCCTACCAAGGCCATTTTTACTGGCACGCCCATGGTAGTGATCTAGCAGGGTGAAGAAATACCTGCGCGCCGCATGTGATCGAGAATACCGACCTCAGGGGCTGGAATGCCGCATGGCATAAGCGGGCCCTGTGCAACCTGTTCCTGCGGCGGTCCGAGTGGTGAATCCATCCCAAAACCGCCGCCTTCGCCCGGAGCGCTGCGACTGGTGGGTGCCGAGGATTGAGACTGGCGAATTGATGGCCGATAACATGCTCCCCGCTGGATGCAAATCCGCCGTCAGGCAACGACATCCGAACTGCTGGTTTCAGAATCCAGGCGCGCGCGCAGCGAGTTCAGCACCCGTTGCATTGCATGAATGTCTTCGACCTGGATGCCTGAGGTCAACCAGTTCATCCACGGCCCGTTGAGCGCCATGGCCCGGTCAAAAGCCTCTCTCCCTTTGTCAGTCAGCAGCACGAGCGAGGCTCGCCGATGGTGGGGATTTGGCGCTGTGGCAACAAACCCCTCCCGCATCAGATCATTGACTACCCGTTGGATGTTTTGCCGGTTGGCACCCATGTCGCGCGCCAGCCATGCCACCGGCTGCGGGCGTTCCGCTGCGACGATTGTCCCCAACACCTGCCAACGGGAGCTGGTCAGTCCCAGCGGTGCCACCAGACGGTCGCCAGCTGCCATCAAACTGCTGGAAGCGTGAAACAAGGCCAGCACGGTTTCGCTCATTGCAGCCGCAGCGGGGGCAATTCCAGAATCATTTTTCATCCATGAATTTTGCCATTGATGTGCAATCAATCCAAATTGACAACATGATGTCGTAATGGCATCATGGTGTTCTTGATCAGCTACCCACCAACGAAAGAATGACATGACAGTTATCAATGACGCGGCGACGCGCCGCGCCGCGGCCCAGCACACCCTGGCAGAACACCTGCGCCTTACCGCCTTGGGGCGCGTGGACGAGTGGGTGAAACTCTTCTCCCCAGACGCGGTGCTGGAGTTTCCTTTTGCGCCGGCAGGTGTCCCACAACGGGTAACAGGGCGAGATGCACTGGTTGCGCACATGAGCAACTTTCCCAAGATCTTTGACGTTGAGTTTGTCGATCTGGTGTTTCACGAGACCGTCGATCCAAGTCTGGTGATCGCCGAATTCCGCTCGACAGGCACGGCGCTTCCGACCGGCAAGCCATACGAGCAAAGGTGTATCTCCGTTGTCCGAACCAACGATGAAGCACTCATCACCCACTACCTGGACTACTGGAATCCACTGGTGGCTATCGAAGCGCTCACACCTCAAAGCGCACCGTCCGATCCTGTCCTCGGTGTGACTTTTGGCGCCTGATTGGCAGGGGGCCAGGGCGAGCACGAAGCCGGCCAGGGCCAGTCAGCAGAGAATTGAACGCGCATGTGCATGGCCAAAGCCTGGTGGCGCAGAGAATCACGGCATGTCGCCGAACTTCAAAATTCTCTATCTGTTCGTTTCCCCGCACGGCTGGCTGACCGAATTCAAACGGCTGGGCCTGGCTGCCGACGTGCCCAAGGATCAGATTTACCAGTGGGCGTGGATCAGCACGGCCCAGGTGGTGCCGCTGCGCTTTGTCAGCATGGTCACCGAGCCCCGGCAGCAGCGCGAGTTTGAAGAAGCCAACCTGTGGTTCGATGCCAGTCGGGGCGCGCTTGCCTGGAATGACGGCGTTATCGTGAAGCTGGAAGTTCAGGCCGACAATGCATTGCCGCCGCTGCAAGAACGAATGCTGCAAGCGCATCTCGGCATGGCTTGACTCTCCGCCGCTAAGCAGGCTGAAGACATACCTCCAACCCAGCCAGCCCAACTCCGGTAAGTACCGGTCCCTTCTACATCGCTTGCCCCTGACCCCCATGCGCGGCGCCGACACTTTCACCGAGAGCCTGTTCTCTGTCCGCAAGCTCGACGACTTCGTGCCCGCCTCGCACCCCCTGCGCCCCGTTCGCAAGATGGTCAACACCGCCTTGGCCAAGATGAATGTCCTGTTCTCGCGCATGTACGAGGCAGACATCAAGGGCGGGCGCCCCAGCATCGCCCCCGAGAAGCTGGTGCGGGCCATGCTGCTGCAGGTGCTGTACAGCGTGCGCTCGGAACGCCAGTTGATGGAGCAGGTGCAGTACAACCTCTTGTTTCGCTGGTTCATCGGCCTGTCCATGGACGACGAGGTCTGGGTACCCAGCGTGTTCACCAAGAACCGCGAACGGCTGATCGAACACGACGCCGTGATCGAATTCTTCAACGAAGTGCTCAAGATCGCCGACAAGAAACACTGGCTCTCGGGCGAGCACTTCAGCGTGGACGGAACGCTCATCCAGGCGTGGGCGGGCCACAAGAGCTTCGTGCGCAAGGGCGACGATGACGCGGGTGGTGATGGCGGTGGCGCAGATGATGGCCCTGGTGCAGATGCCAAAGCCCACAGCGATGGCGGCAACTTCAAGGGCCAGCGGCGCAGCAACGACACCCATGAATCCACAACGGACGCCGATGCCCGGCTGTACCGCAAAGGCAAAACCGCCAGCGAGCTGCGCTACATGGGCCACAACCTGAGCGACAACCGCCACGGCCTGGTGGCCAATGCAGTGGTCACGCTGGCCGATGGCTACGCAGAGCGCGAAGCGGCCAAGGCCATGGTCAACGACGCCCGACAGGCGCAGGCCGATCCCACGCGAACCATCACGCTGGGGGCGGACAAAGGCTATGACGCACGCGAATTCATTGAGGCATGCCAGGCCATGAACGTCATTCCCCATGTGGCGCAGAACAAGTCAGGCAGAAACTCGGCCGTACCCGATGCGATTGCGCAAAGTGAAGGCTACGCGGTATCGCAACAAAAGAGAAAGCTCATCGAGCAAGGCTTTGGCTGGGCCAAGACCGTGGGCGGCATGAGGCAAGTGATGGTGCGAGGCCTTGAGCGCGTGGACCAGATGTTCGTGCTGACGATGGCAGGCTACAACCTGGTGCGCATGCGCACGCTGGAGCAATTGCGACAGGTGCGTCTGCAGGGGGCGTATTGAGGAAAAACGGGGGCAAAAGTAACCTGAGAAGTGCACGAAGACGACCAATTGAGCACGCCAATCCCGGAATGTGAAACAAGTGAGCCGGCCTGCGGCTGTGGGGCAGGCCGGGCTTGGAATCTGGGGAGTATTTCTTCAGCCTGCTAGGCCGAGCGCGTCGTTCACACTCACACTGGTGTTGACGGATTTCAAGGCGGCACAGACGCCAAAGACATAGGGGCGGCATCGATGTACCCAGCGCACCGCTCAACGGGCGCTGGTGTATGTAGTCAGACCTGTACGCTTGTGACGACGGTGATTCGACTTAATAACCGTACTCTGATCCGATTTCTCCTCGACGCTCACGGGTACAAGATTCTTGGGGCGCTCACGGGGCCTGATGGAAGGGTAAATGGAACAGGGATACTTGCCACGCTATTTACCCAGCTGACGAAATCGGCTACGGTTGCTGTTGGCATGGTGGATTTATATAACGCTGCAAATCCAGATACATGGGCAGCAGCCTGAGATGTTCCATAATAGTAAAAAATGTCTACATCATCAACTCGCCCTGCACTCAGAATTCGGACCCCAGGTGAAGGCTCCCCACCAGGGGCAAAAATTGTGGGGCTGCTATAGTTTGAAGGGATTCCGAGATTCGAATAACTGGCCTTCATCACTCCAGCTCCGTCGTTAGGTACGGCAGCAACCTTGATAACAAACTCTGAGCACGCCGGCCAGTTGACTCCGTTCTGGATATTGTGATTTCCGGTTGAACTAAAGACAGGAATGTTCGCCCACCTCAGCGTTTGAAGCGCGATGCGGCTAGGGACGCTAACTGCTGCATCGCAATCATTTTGATATGTCGCTACTGAACCAATGCTCATATTGACCACCATCTGTGCAACTGGTGCAGAAGGACCGACACTTCCACCAGACAACTGAGCAACCCATTGAAGAGCTTTTGTTATATCTGTAAGAAAGGCTTGCTCCGTATTGGCGTTCATGTTGTACGAGAACACGTTAATAGAATGAAGCGATGCATCGGGAGCAACTCCTTGCAAATTTCCATTGTCGACAAGCGGGGTTGAACGCCCCGCTGCAATGGCAGCCATATGTGTTCCATGTCCACACTTGATATTTAAGTTGATCTGCTGGCATTTGATGGCGTTGGAAAGTGGTTCGCCGGAATTTGGGGTGGTAGCAGGACTGTCACCATTGAGAGTGATGTTTTTTCCGGGGCATATAGATGTGTACCCGCCGCTATCTGACCCAAAGCAGTCCTGGGCTACTACCCGCTTAGCCGAGCCATTCATTAGCATCTTGTGATCACTGCGCACCCCATGATCTATGATGACGATCGTTTGGCCTGCACCCCGTACGCCCGCTGTCCAAGCCGCAGGAGCATTAATCTGCGGAGCACTTGCACCCAACTTCGTCGTGGCAATAGGTCGGTTTGCCTGTGCGTCCAGAATTCGAGGGTCGGCATTCAACTTCAGTCGCTCATACTGATCGGGCAGCAGGGCCACCTCAAAAATCCCTTGGAAGTCGCTGACCGAATCTTCCTTCGAAAGCGATATCCCAACAGCCTCAAATATTTCCTTTGCAGCTGCTCTATTTGCCTGGGCCTGGTAGCGAGCTGCAGTCGCCTTGTATAGCATATTGGGTGAAAATAGAATTCCACCACGAAGGGTAACTAGGAACTCCAGCCGCCCATCAGGTCGCGTGTTGCTGTTGTCGAATTCTGACCAAGTCGTCTTCCTCGCATCTTTGAAGCCTTTTGGTCTTAGGTTGCGTACCAGATCACTTTCCTGCAAAAAGAGCAGCGCGGCCTTATCCACCTTCGCTGAAATTATCATCGGATAAATTGGGTCACTGCGAATGCTGTTGGCGAACTCCGACCTATCGGCGACGAGCGCTTTCAGTTTATTGACAACCCCGGGAACTTGCGATGAGAGTTCCGCGGAAGGATCAATGGATACGGAGCCATCCGGCAAAAGCCGGTAACTTGTTCCATCCGTGCTGAGCACGATATCCGCAACCACCGTGCCTTCGCGATTGATTGCATTGTGCAAGGCAGACAATCCACCATCGAGATCCGAGATTTTTATTCTCATTTTGTCGGAAATATCTCGCGTGAAGGAAATCGCATTCTGACTGTTCTGGAGAATCTGCAATCCGCCGCGTTTTACATAAAGGCCGATTTGGCCTGTGGCATTGCTCCAAAATCCGCCGAAATAAGCTTGATCGCCAAGCTCTGCCTTGAGCTTTTCGGTTTTCATCAAGACTCTTTTTGCATGCTCCGACTTTTCCTCAGCCGAGGCGTTTAGTTTGCGAAGCGGATCGATGTTGATAGCAACCCTGACAGCCCCTTGTTCGGAAGCGACAGCGGAGAGGAACGAAAGATCGTTCTGGTCAACCTGTGCGGCGAAGCCATAGGGACAGGCCACAAAGAGTACGAGCGGAATCAGTGCACGAATTTTCATTTGAATTCCCATCAATAGCGGATTTCACCAAGCTGCAATGTGAGTGAAGCACCACTCGCTGTGCTGAACGCTGCAGCGAGTGGCGTTCTTGGCTGAGGGTGAATCGGCCAGTGTGATACCCCCGTGCCGTGCGGCGCAGCGGCCTTTCAGAGTTTCATTTGCTGGCAACGCATGCTGGTTGAGCGGGCAACTCCAAAAGCGTCAATGGCAGTGCCGCAAGCCCGTCTTGTGGTCGACGTGGCATCCCTGTTTGTCTGTTCCTCCGGAGTGCGCTTGCGCAAAACCCGCGCACAGAAGTACGGCGACGAAGATGGCTGTTTTCATGATGTCTCCAAATTGGCCGGTACGTGGCTGGGCCGGTCTACCAGTGCTTTGCAGTTTGTTCAAAAAACGTGGCCAGAGACAGCGGCATCAGGGTAGAAGCCGATAGCAAGGATCAACTCGCACTACACCACGCGTGGTGCACCCTGGCAATTTAAATTTGGCATCCAGGGCAGACCGCACGACTGCTAATACTGGTACTCCAGTCCTATGGGTAACGCTGTGGCGGCGCTGGCCTATGGAAAGGACACCCTTGCACTACCGCGCCAGCAGCGTCTGAAGCGCGACGGTGATCTTCAAAGCCTCCTGGCGACATCCACCAGGACAGCAGACCGCGGGGCTTTTCTTCTGGCGCTGGCTCCGATACACTGCCCGCTGGTGTTTGTCGACGCCTGCTGCTCACCACGGCATAACCGGTTCGCCGGCACGACTTGAAGACCTTTTTATCTGAGCTTCCCATGTTCGCGGAGCTCGGCAGTGAGCACCGGGTAGATCCGCAGAAACATGCAGGAACGCTTATGCAATTTATCTCCACCACGGCGACCGCCGTCGAAAATCTCAAGCGCGAAGCCAAGGCGTTGAGCAAAACCCCAGGTGTAACCCTTACAGCCGCGCGAGAAGTCGTTGCCAAGAAGCACGGCTATCTGCACTGGAAGCACGTGACCGTTTGCCATGCCCAAACGGGTACCCGCCCGCGCGCCATGGCGCTTCCTCAATCGCTGAAGGACCTGCTGGCTCGGGTCAATGAGCGGCACCCGGCGTTGAGCGACTCGCAAGAGGCCTTCGCGCGCGGGTTTGTGTTCGCCATGGACGTCAAGGATGCTCAGGAGTTTGCCCCCGGCGCTGCCTATGCCGAGTGCAGCGACGGGTGGTACCTCGCGTCCAAGGACCTCTGGCCCGGCTTGGTCCACGCCCGTGATGGGGCCGGGCCCACGTTTGCGGCATCGCAGTCGCCTGAGGATCTGGCCCGGACAGCCATGGACCACGTCCAGAACTACCGGCTTTTCCGCCATCTGGACCCCACCATCCCGGCCTCCCCCGCCGAGGCCCTTCAATGGGTTGGTGTGCTGACTTCCTATGCGCCCACGCACATCTGGATTGGCGGGAAATTCACTGACCTCGGCGGTGGTTCTCAAACCCAGGGGGCGGGGGCACAACCCACTACTCCGGGAGCTGCCGTGCATCCCTCCAAGAAGCGCACCCGCTTCGAAAAGTTTGGCCATCTGCTGAACGACAAAGAGCGCGAGTTGTTCAAGGGAATGTCGGCACAGGACCAGGACTTCTGGCTGTTCCAGTTGGCCAAGAAGACCCCCCTCGGCCAGGCTCGATACAAGCCGGTAGACGTGTCGATCACGGTGCCTTGGGGCGCCACGGAGAGTGCTCAGCCCTGAGGCGCGTCATTGGGGCGCGATTGGCCTGAGCAGGCACTTCAACGCCCGGCAAGACCCTGCGGCTCCACGGCCCTTCGGTCCTTTCTCGGGGCTGAAGGGTGGTTCAATCGGCGTCGTTTCTATTTTCGACGCCGTACGTGAATCTTCCCCTCTCCTGGCCGCGCAGTCTGCGCCTGGCCACCGCCTTGGTGCTGGCGCTTGCTAGCCCCGTCTCAGCCCGAACACCCCACCCCATCTACGACAGCTCGGCGCTGCTCACGCCGCAGCCCACCAGCTTCGCGCAATGTCCACAGTTCTTCGCGCGTGGCATCCCACCTGCAGCGCCACCAGCGCACCGCCGCCGGGAGCTGTGCTATGAAGCATTTGCCGTGCTGCATGACGGCGGCTCCCGTACGCCGCTGTTCGTTGCGCAACGGTTGACCCGAAAGAGCATCGAGGATGCCGACGAGCGCCGGGCAGACAGGTTCTTTTCGGACGCCCGGCTTCCAGCCGACGAGCGCGCGGAACTGGAAGACTACAAACGCTCGGGCTACTCGCGCGGGCACATGGCACCGGCTGGGGATATGCCGACACCGACAGCCATGGCGCAGAGCTTCAGCCTGGCCAACATGGTTCCGCAGAACATCCAGCACAACGGTGGGCCATGGGCCAAGATTGAGCAGGACACGCGGCAATACGTGCTGCGCGCAAAGGGCGAGGTGTACGTGATCACGGGACCCGTCTTCACTGCCACCAGCCCGACCATTGGTCGCAACGGTGTCAAGGTGCCAGCCTACCTCTACAAGCTGGTGTACGACGCCAGCACGCAGCGCGCCTGGGCACACTGGCAGGCCAACCGCGAGGGGGAGCGTGTCAGCGCACCGATCAGCTACCAGGAACTGGTCAGGCGAACCGGCATTGAGTTCCTGCCAAAGGCTTCGCCCCAGCACTGAGCGAATCCCATGAACCATCGGGCGTGCGCTGACCATGTCGCGGCGGCAGCACAAGCCCTGTCCACTGGTGCCGCTGCGCAATGCTTGCGCGGCGGCACGGATCCAAGGCCTTAGAAGCCCTCTGCCTCGACCACAGGGAGGAAGTCCCCGTGGAAGCCGACATCCACAACGGTGCCGTCAGGATTGACCAATTCCAGACGTCCGGCCAGGATCCGCACGCACAGGTTGCCGGCATAGCACCTACCCAGGGCAGTTCCGTTGAAGGTGGTGCCAGTGCCTCCCATCGCATGGTCGGGGAACTTGTGCTCCACCCAGTCAAAGATCCGGTCGTGCACGGCGGCCGTCGTCGGCGCGCTCACATTGACCGCAGGTACTCCGTTCGCCGCGGTCACCGGCCCCACCGCGGCGCGGTACTGCCATGGCGGCATGATGCCTGCAATCGCCCAAAGGCCGAGCCTGGCCGCTTGCGCATTGGCCTGCACGGCTGGCAAGTTGCTTCCCGCTTCGAGGTATTTGGTGTAGGCCAAGGCACACCCCTGCGCCACCATGGCGGTGCCGACGTTGCCCGCTGGCGTGGTTACGGAGGCGACCGTTCGCCCGTAACGGTCGGTGCCGTCTCTGCACATGGATACCGACTGGTTCTGCACCAGGTTCGCCAGGCACTGCGTGGCCTGCAGGCCATAGGCCTGGCTGCGCTCAGGTGCGTCGATCTGGTTGATCCGCACGCGCTCCGGACCGGTGGGCGTATTCACCTGCAGGGTGTCGCCATCGATCACCCTGGTGACCGTGGCGGTCACGCAGGACAGTGGTGAGGGCGCAGGCTTGATCGCAGACTCGGGTGGGCCGCTTGGCTGCGGTACTGGAGCAGGAGCCGGAACCGGCGCAGGCACTGGGACCGGAGCTGGCGCCGGCACAGGCACGGGCGCTGGTGGTGGCCTTGGCGCTGGAGGGGGCGGTGGCGGTGGTGGCGGCGGCGGGGTGTGGCAGTGGCGCAGGCCGGTCTTGCTCTCTACGTGACAGCCGTTTGCATCGGTGCCCCCTGAATGGGCCAGGGCCAAGGCGGGTGCAAGGCTGACGGCCGTGAAAAGCAGTTGTAGTTTGAGTCGAGATGTCATGGCTCGTGGGTTGTTGTAGTTGGAGACCGCGCGCCTGTCGGTCCGAGGCGCGAAATGTAACTCTCAAGATACAAATAGCAAACCACTCAATTACCCATTGGGGACCACGGCATTTAGACGATCCCCCCCGAGTCAACAAATAGCGATTTCAGTCAATGCTGATGCCTGTGGTGCGCATCCGGCACATGGGCATGCACATGGCGCAGCGGCTCGTGCGCGTGTGCATGGCTGTGCGGCCCCTGCGGCATCACCGCATGGCTGTGGTTGTGGTGCCCGTCGTCGTGGCGGTGCGCGTGCTCATGCTCCATGGTCTCGTGCTGGTGCTCGTGGCCGTGCGATTCGGCCAGGTGCAGCAGCACGCCCAGCACCATCAGCGCGCCACCCGCTGCCATGATCCAGCTGCCGCTGCGGTCGCCCAGGGCGATCGCCACGGCCGCCCCGAGGAAAGGTGCAAACGCAAACACCGAGCCCGTGCGCGCGGCGCCGAAGGCCCGCTGCGCGAGCAGGTAGAACCGAAGGCTCAGCCCGTAGCCGGTGGCACCCACCGCCAGCAAGGCCAGCGCAGCGCCGATGCTTGGCATCGGATCTCCAAAGACCAGCGCGAGCACCGCGGTTGCACTCACCCCCAGCAAGGCCTTGCCCAGCACCACCTGGCCCGGGTCGCGCTCGGCCAGCGCCCGAGAAAGCGTGTTGTCAGCACCCCAGGCAGCCGTGGCCAGCAGCACGGCCAACGAGCCCAGCAACTGGCTGCCTCCCGCCTGCCCCTGGTCCATCACCAGTGCAATGGCCCCCGCCAGCAGCAGGAGCATCGCCCCCCAGACGCGGCGGTCCATCGTCTCCCCGTAGAGCAAGCGTGCGAGCACCGCTGTGAACAGCGCCTCCAGCGTCAGCATCAGCGAGGCGCCGGTGCCGCTGGTGTGCTGCAGTCCCCAGGCCATGGCCACCGGGCCGAGCACCGCGCCAAAGGCGGCCATGGACAACAGCCGGGGCATGTCGCCGCGCGAGAGCCGCGCCTCCTGCTCGATGCGCTGGCGCGATAGCGCGCCCACCGCCGCCGCGCCCGCATACAGCAGGGCTGCCGTGGTGAAGGCGCCCAGCCCGGCACCAAAGTGCTGGACCAGGGGCATGCTTACGCCGAACAGAGCGGCCGCCACAAGGGCCAGCAGCCCGCCCCGCAGTGACGGCCAATGCGTAGGGATACGGTTCATCGGGAGATCGATTTGGCGGTGAAACGCACGGTGATGGTTGTCTTGCTTTTTGCTGCACGGCTACGACCTTGGCTCCGTGTAGCCTTACGTATGCTTGGCCAGGGCCGGCTAAGGTCCTCCGGTTGAATAAGCTATGCGCCGGTACTGAAATGTTCCTGCGGGGATGGAGACGCTCATCGGCACACTTGCGTAGTCATTGACCCAATCGATAAAGGC
>NZ_JAUZDX010000029.1 GCF_030704685.1 Acidovorax sp. A1169 | reverse complement strand
ATGATACCAAATCACCAGCACGCGAACGACACAGCTAAGCTGGTTGAGGGGCGCGATCAAGTTCCAAAAGCTCTAACTTGCGCGCTTCAAGTTGATCGCGTAGCGCCAACAAATCGAGCTTGCGGGCGGCTCGCGCTTTAGGAAACATCTCGTTCCGCTCTTCTTTCACGTGGTGGTCAATGTACTCGCCCAGAACGATCACCTTGGCATCGAACATTTCAGATACGATCGGCTCCGCCTGAATTTGCGCAATTAGGTCCTTTGCCGACTGATGTTCCACTTCGGCTTCCGCTAGAAGATCCGTTTCCTTGATCGCAGCCCGGACGGCTGGATAGAAGATTTCCTCTTCGATCTGGGCATGTACAGTCAGCTCCTTGCAAATAGTCTGTGCAAGTGCGAGACGCGCCTCTTTTGCATTTCGAGCTTTGGAGGAAATTAGCTCCTCATACTCCTTGAACATCTTTTTAACGTTCTTGTGATCAGCGTCGAGCAGATCGCAAGCGTCTTTCTCTCGTTTTGGCGTTGTGGCCATCTTAGGCTCCAAATTGCTTATGGGGACTCCATGATCCGGGCGACTGCGATGTATCCGCGTAGGTAAAGAATGCAATCACCAGTAGTCCAAAACTGATTTCGTGGACGCGGAACCCCCAGCCAAATCCTTTCAAATCAGTGGTGATCGCATCGCACGCAAAACAGAATCAATTGGGTCTGAGCACGAATGGGTGGGCGGTCACGCTCATACCTGTCAGCTCAAAAGCATCAGGTTGAAAGACGCTGCCACGGAGCACCGTGCCTCGAACTATTGCCTACCGATGTCGGCTTGCCGGGCGGCATGAAAGGCCGCCAACTGGCTGACTCTCCTCACATGAGCGGCTCGCACTGCGGGTGCTCTTCGTCATCGATCACTCCGGAGTTGCGCTTGCCGGAAGTGGCCTTTTCGAGCATGGGATGCAAGTCATCACAAGTCCCTTTGATCTTGAAACATTGGCTGCGAAGGTGACATCGTTGGTCGACAGGGCCCTCCGCAGGCGCTATAGGTGATGTGATCGATCTGGTACGCGCTTTTGCAAGCAGCATTGTCTCGCTGCATCTGAACAAAGGCCGCAGCTTCAAAGTGCTCACGACCGACGTAGCCGGGAAACAAGTCAGCATGAAGTCGTGACATCGGGCGCAAGGCCAAGGCATTCCAGGACGATGCACTGCCTGCACAGAATTCGATTGACTACCGTCCGGTCAGTGGATCCCAAACCACTTACGCCGCGGCGACCTCCAGCCACGGGCAAGCCCAGCCTGGCTGACAATGACGTTCTTCCATCTTGAAATCTTGATTGCTGCCGAAGCGCAGCCAGAACGGGAAATTCTTCATGCTCAAGCGCATCAGCATTCAGCACCTTACCTTGGGCATGTATGTGCACGATTTCTGCGGTTCGTGGATGGACCACCCGTTCTGGCGGGCCAAATTCGTCTTGAAGGAGCCCAAGGACCTGGCACGCATCAAGGCCGCGTCCATCGAAGAGGTCTGGATCGACACGTCCAAGGGCCTGGACGTGGCGGCCGGTGTGCGCTCCGTCTCGCGCGAGGAGGCCGACTTTCAGGTGGATACCGATTTCGGCATGCTCGACACCATGCCGCCCCTGGTGGTGGATCCGCCGCCGCCGCCCTCCCCGCCTCCCCGCCGTGCGCGGAGCCGGGCACCTGCCAGCATGAACAGCGAGCTGCAGGCGGCGGCCTCCATCTGCGGAGAAGCCAGGCAGGCCATGGTCTCGATGTTCAGCGAAGCGCGCATGGGCAAGGCGGTGAACTCGGAGAATGCGCGCAGCCTGGTCGAAGAGATCTCCGACTCCGTCACGCGCAACCCGAGTGCGTTGATCAGCCTGGCCCGCCTGAAGACGGCAGACGACTACACCTACATGCACTCGGTGGCGGTGTGCGCGCTGATGGTGGCGCTGGCCAAGCAGATCAACCTGAATGAAGAGCACACGCGCGTGGCCGGCATGGCCGGGCTGCTGCATGACCTGGGCAAGGCGGCCATTCCGCTGGCGGTGCTCAACAAGCCAGGCAAGCTCACGGATGAGGAGTTCACCGTGATCCAGAGCCACCCGGTACAGGGCTACCTGATGCTCAAGGAGGGCGGCAGCGTGGAAGACTCGGTGCTGGACGCCTGCCGCCACCACCACGAGAAGATGGACGGCTCAGGCTACCCCGACAAACTCAAGGGTGAAGAAATCAGCCTGATCGCGCGCATGACGGCCATCTGTGATGTGTACGACGCCATCACCTCGGACCGCCCCTACAAGCGCGGCTGGGACCCGGCGGAGTCGCTGCGCCGCATGGCCGAGTGGACCAAGGGGCACTTCGATCCCCGGCTGTTCCAGGCGTTTGTGAAGAGCATCGGTATCTACCCCGTGGGCTCGCTGGTGCGGCTGACCTCCGGGCGCATCGGCGTGGTGACCGAGCAGGGCCAGAAGTCCCTGACCTCGCCCAAGGTGAAGGTGTTCTTCTCCACCAAGTCGGACATGCGCATTCCGCCCGCCACCATCGATCTGGCCGAGCCGGGCTGCACCGAGAAGATCGTGGCCCGCGAGGACCCTGACCAATGGAAGTTTCCGGACCTCAACGAGCTGTGGTCGGGCCTCTCCTTACCTGCTCGCTGAAAGCATGATCAGGCCGGCAATGGTGAATCGGCCTTCGAGCTGCAGTTGGCTGTAGATACTGGAACGCGCGGAGTTGTGTGTCTGCGGACCCTACAGTGTTGCGCTTCAGTTTTGAATCCGCCAACTCTCTCAGCCTTCATGTTCGACCACATTAGAAAGACTCCCAGTCCGCCTCGTTGTCTGCCGGTTTGGCAGGCGCGCGGGATGCGAGCTTGGCCGGCGCGGCGCTCACCGGCGGCGAGCCGGGCTTGCGGGTTTTGGTTGCGGCTGCCGCGGTTGCAATGCGCGCAGTTGGCGCGGGCCGCGCTGGCGGGACTGGCAACGGGGACCTTGCAGAAGCAGGCACGGCACGAGCAGACGGGCGATGGGCTGGTACGGGTGCCGCATGCGCGCTCAGTTTGAACACACCAACCACCTTGACCAGATCGCTGGCTTGGGTCTGTAAGCCGACCGCTGCAGCAGCCATTTCCTCGACCAGGGCGGCGTTCTGCTGGGTGACCTGGTCCATCTGGGTGACGGCGTCGCCGACCTGCGCCACGCCCGCGCTTTGCTCGGCGCTGGCCACGCTGATCTCGCTCATGATCTGTGTAACGAGCTGGATTGAGCCGACCACCTCGTTTATGGTGGTGCCGGCGCGGTCCACCAGTGCGCTGCCGTCCGAGACCCGCTGCACGCTGTCGGTGATCAGTTGCTTGATTTCCTTGGCCGCATTGGCCGAGCGGGCTGCCAGGCTGCGCACCTCGCTGGCGACCACTGCGAAACCACGGCCCTGCTCGCCGGCGCGGGCGGCTTCGACCGCAGCGTTCAAGGCCAAGATGTTGGTCTGGAAGGCGATGCCGTCGATCACACTGATGATGTCTGCAATCTTCTTCGAGCTGTCGTTGATGCCCTTCATGGTCTCGACCACCTGGCCGACCACTTCGCCGCCCTGGATGGCGACGGCGGAAGCGCTCATCGCCAATTGGTTGGCATGGCTGGCGTTGTCGGCGTTCTTCTTGACGGTGGAACTCAGCTGCTCCATCGAGGCAGCGGTTTGCTGCAGCGCGCTGGCCTGGCTCTCGGTGCGGGCGGACAGGTCGTTGTTGCCCTGCGAAATCTCGGTGCTGGCGGTGGCCACGCCGTCGGCGCTGGTACGCACCTGTTGCATCACCGCCTGGATTTTTTCCACGAACTGGTTGAAACCGGTGGCGATCGCGGCCAGTTCGTCGCGCCCTGTGGCGGCAACGCGCAGGGTCAGGTCGCCGTCGCCAGAGCCCACCTCCTGCATGGCGTCGCGCAAGACGGTTAGGCGGCCCAGCACCTTGGTCAGCATGGCACCGATCATCAGCACCACGACCAGGCCGATGGCCAGGCTGCCTACCAGCGAGGACCACACCATCGAACGGATGCCGGCCATGGCTTCGTCGCGGTGCAGTGCCACCACCAGCGTCCACTCGGTGCCGGCAATTGGCGCCGCATAGACCAGCCGGGCCTCGTTCGCGATATTGACCTCGGTCAGCCCCTTGAGCGCCGCCATGCCGGCCGTGTCCAGGCCGGGCGCGATGTCGGTCACCGGCTTGCGCAGCAGGTTCTGGTCTTCATGCACCACGATCTTGCCGTCCTTGGAGACGATGAAACCGTAGGTGCCGGGCGTGGGGCGGATCGACGCGATATTGCGCGCCACCGTGTCCACCAGCACGTCGGTGGCAACCACCGCCTTGGTGTCCGCGCCCTGCTTGACGGCGCGGGCGAAAGTAATGAGCAGCTTCTTGGTCGAGGCGCTGATGTAGGGCTCGGTCACCACCGGGCCAGAGGCTGCGGCGGCCAGCTTGTACCAGGGCCGGACGGTCGGATCGTAATCCGCGGCGCGGGTACGCACTTCCGAAAAGATGGCTTTCTTGTCCGCATAACCGATGTAGGTCAGGTCAACCCCGCCGGCGATCCTGGCCTGCTCCAGGGGCTTGAGCGGATCCTCGGCGTCCACCGCCGGCACAAGGGACGCCACCACCCGGTGGTTCTGCGCGACCCATTCGGCCACGCCCTCGGCGTGCGAGGACGCGAGCGAACGGGCTTGGTCGTTGAGCGAATCCATCGCGTAATGACGGGCGGTTAACACATTGGTGGCCGACAGCCCCAGAAGGCCGACCAGCACCAGCCCGCCGGTCATGGCGACGATTTTCCCGCGAAGGGACGAAGACAGTGAGAGCATGGAAACCCCTGGTCGTGTGGTGAATGCGCCGTTGACAGCGGATGCCGTCACATCATCGCGCCGGACAGCAAGCCGATGAGCTTACGCAAGCTGGTCATATGATTGATTTCCACACATCCATACCTGCAACTTATGTTATCAGAGCGCGCCTTGCGAGTGCCCCTCTTGCAGGCGGCTCAGGCCCACGCCGGAATCATTTCTGGCCCCTGACTAGTGCGTCGTCACCTGTGGATCAAGTGGCGGAAGTGGACCCCCTCTTGCTGCCTTGGCACCTCCCACGGCCTGCACCACCTCTGTAAACACTAGCGCCTTACTAAGGCGTCCCCACCAGACTTTCATTCGGTCGCCGAGATACGCCTGGCGCATCAGCTCGCCGCGCAGGACGCTGCCTTCCACCAGTCTAGCGGGCGCCCTCAAGCGCGTGCAGGCGATAAGTGAGGAACTTGAGCGCGAGCAATCGAGTGTCGAGGCTCGGAACGCCGAAAGCCCTGACAGCAGGGACAGAACACGCCCGATCTGGGCAGAGACGCGCCAGATGGCAGACACAGATCGTGATGCGTTCCTGGCGCGCTTTGCGCTCGGCGGCAGCGGTGTGGGCTTCGCCGTGCTGGATGGCAGCTATGCCTAGGGCATCGACCTGTCCGGCTGCCGGTTGGTCGGGGCCTTCGTGGCGACACTGGGCCTGCCGCAGGTCAACCCGGTGAACGAGCAGCGCCGGCTTCGACTACGCCTAGCTCTACCCCGGCGTGCAAAAAGGTGGTGCAGGCGGCCGGTCGGGTGATCCGTGGGCCGGACGACCGCGACTTGCTTTCTTTCATCAAAGACCGTTTTGACCGGCCGGACGTGCGCCGCCTGTTGCCCGACTGGTGGCGACCGGGTTAGCATTTCGCAGGCCGCAACAAAAATTTCATGGCCAGTGTCGATTGCGTGCGGACTGGCGCATCCAGCTTGTAGGAACGCGATGGTCGCGCTCCACCCCCCTACGTGCCACCCGTGCACAGGAGTTGACCGTGAAATATATGCTGATGTTCTATGAAAGCCCGGCTGACCTGGCCCAGCGCGACAACCCTGATACATCCCCCGCCTACTGGGGCGCCTGGACGTCGTATATGGGCGCCATTTCCGCCAGCGGTACCATGACCTCGGGCAACGGCCTGCAACCCCGCGAGCTGGCAACGACCCTGCGCGTGAAGGACGGCAAGCGGCAGGTGCAGGACGGACCGTTCGCCGACACGCGCGAGCACCTGGGTGGCTACGTTATCCTGAATGTCGATTCGATCGACCAGGCGCTTGAATGGGCGGCACGGGCCCCGTGCGCCGCCACAGGCGTCGAAGTCCGCCCGGTGATGCCGCCGCCGCCCGGCGCGCCGGTCTGAGCCATGCTAGACGCGCCGCCGCCCGGCTGGAGCCAGGCCGAAACCGCGGCGCGCGCATCATACGGCCGGCTGGTGGCGCACTTGGCCTGGCGCTGGCGCGACCTGGCCGCCGCCGAAGACGCGCTGTCTTCGGCCCTGCTCGCCGCGCTCGAACACTGGCCTAAAACCGGCGTGCCCGATGCACCGGACGCCTGGCTCCTGACGACGGCCCGGCGCGAGCTGCTGCAGGCGGCCCGCCACCGCCGGGTGGAGCAGGCGCCCGAAACCCTGGCGGTGCTGGAGTCCGACCTGCAGGCACCCGACACGCCCGATGTGCCTGACCATCGCCTGCGGCTCATGTTCGTCTGCGCCCACCCGGCCCTGGCCCCAGCGATGCACGCACCGCTGATGCTGCAGGCCGTGCTGGGCCTTCATGCGGAAACGCTGGCCCAGGCGTTCCTCGTGTCGCCCAGTGCCATGGCCCAGCGGCTGGTGCGGGCCAAGGCGCGGATTCGCGGGGCGGGCCTGCGCTTTGAGACACCTGAAGCGCGTGAGCTGCCCGAGCGCCTGTCGGCCGTGCTCGACGGCATCTACGGCGCCTATACCCTGGGCACGCGCGACGCCGCGCCCGACGCCGCTGACGAGACCACGCACGGCTTGGCTTCGGAGGCGCACTTTCTGGCCCGCCTGGTGGTGCACCTGCAGCCGGCCAGTGCAGAAGCCTGGGGCCTGCTGGCCCTGCTGCTGTACTGCGAAAGCCGCCGACCGGCGCGCTTCGACGCCGACAACGCCTTCGTGCCGTTGACCCGGCAAGACACCCGGTTGTGGGACCGCAGGCTGCTCCAGGAGGCCGAGCAGTGCCTGCACCGCGCCGCCGCACTGCGCCAGCCCGGCAGCCTGCAGTTGGAGGCTGCCATCCAGTCCGCGCACTGCCAGCGCGTCCACACCGGCCAGACACCGTGGAGCGCCATCGCCCACCTGTACGGCGTGCTCGCGACGCAGTCGCCCACGGTGGGCGCGCGCATCGGCCAGGCTGTGGCCTTGGGCGAAGCCGGCGAACCAGCGCAGGGGCTGGCGCTGCTGCTCACGATCAATGCGGCCGACGTCGCGGCCCACCAGCCGTACTGGGTGGCCACAGCCCACCTGCAGCGCGCCTGCGGTCACGCCAGCGCCGCGCGCAGCGCCCTGTCGCGCGCCATCGGGCTGACTGCCGATGCGCGGGTGCGCGCCTACCTGGCGACGCAGGGGATACGTGACTAACCATGCTGCGCCAGCACGTCACATTTCGCCATCGATACATGCGGGCTGCGTGTTTGTGCCGCTCCGCGCGACTTTGCTGATAACGATTGCTAGCCTCGCGTTGGAGACTTCGACGGGTGATATCTGCGCCCACTGGCGCATCAGCGGTGGCCGCGGTCACATTGGCTGCACACAAAGGCTTGTGCTTGGCAACTTGCGCATAGGAAGAGTCTGTCGGTCTGAACCTGCAACACACCTCCTACAACACCCCATAATTCGATGGATATGAAACGCGCCCATCCCAGTGGACCGAGGGCAACCAGGATGTAATCAAGTGATGGGTTGTTGAAGCGGGACCAACACCGCGCTCAAACGCCAAAAGAGTGCGCTTCTGGGCAGCCATTCACAACGTTTGGGGATAGCGTCTCACCAATCCAAAATTTACCTCGTTGACCTTAGTTATTGCCACGGCTGCAGCCGCACCCTTAAGGCTGCCGCTTCGACGCATGGGGGCACGCAAGATATTCGGCATTGCTCGGCTACCGACAAGCCAGCTCGGCCTTCAGGTGAAGGTGGACTCGGGACCGACGGGGAACAAGACCTTGGCGACCTGGCTGAAGCCACATCAGGCGTAGATAGCCCAATTGCTCGGCAGTGGAATTTTTGGTGACTTTTTAGCATCACCAGCAGAGGTAGCGCCGAAGTAAAGAGAGCCATGTGTTCAAACTACCCTGCAGGTCATTTATGCAGCGGGGTTCGAGAAGTGAACACCATGGACCTGATTGGCAGGATCTAACTGCTGTGCGTAAGGGACAACCCGCTGGTCCCGATCTCCGCGCTGTGCCGTGCCTTGGCAGGCGCCTCACGCGTACGTGCTGCGGCAGCCGCACCCTTGCGTGCGGCTGGAACTCGGCAGCAATGAATCCGTCAAGCAAGCGATTGCTGGGGGCATAGGGCTAGACCTGGTGTTCCGGCACGCCCTCGCCGGCCAGCCTTCGGCGGACGGGCTTGAAGTGCTGCAGGCGAACCGGTTCCCTGCGCCATCCTCCTGGTCGGCGCTCTGGCTCAAAGGCAAACGCCTGTCGCCGGTGGCCAGCGCATTCCTGGAACACCTGCACGAGCTGGCAACCCAGTGGTAGGTGCACTCGCGATAGGCAATCGATCATCGCTTTGCTTGCTACACCCAATCTGCCAGGCGCAAGCGAAGCTGCCATGACAGAATGCATTCTCAGGTAAAAGCGTGATCTGATTGCCTTGCAGAGAGCGGACTACTTTCGAAAACAATGCCGGCGAATTCCAATTTTCTTTACTGACCTCACATCCGAAGACTTCTATGGCTCGCGTTCAAATTGAGGGTTCAGTCATTTCTAAGTCCACCCGCATCGGCGCCGCGATTGTCGTCTTCGGATTGCAGGTGCTCTGTGCCCATGCCCAAGTAAAGACAGTATGGTTCACGCTCACTGGTGATCAGGCACTGACTGAGAACAACCTGATCGAAATCAAACCTGAGCCTATTGGTGTTGATCAACGTGTAATGATTGAGCTACGGGTCTCGCGTGATCGCAACAGGACATCATTCAGAGGTCAACCATATCGGTCCTACTACGCGAAGGTCGTGGTCGATTGCTCGACCAAAAAAGCCTGGTACCTCTGGCTCTCCTACCACGCCCTTCCAGTTTGGAAAGGGCCCGCTGTTGCGCGCGAAGAATACAAGGAGGGTGAGGCCCCTGTGCTGTTCAAGGATATGGCGAATGGGTGGTCGCAGCGGTTGATATCTGCCGCTTGTAAAAGCCGCAGCCCCTGAAATTTGCCATTAATGCAAAAGTTTTCCCGACAGGGCCGACCGCACGCTGGGCGCGCAGGGTAGACCCCTATTTTTGTTCTACATCTTCATAGGTGGCCAGGCGCGCCCGCCCCTGGGCCTTGGCCTGGTAGAGCGCCATATCGGCGAACCGCGTCAACATGGACGGTTTCGCGTCCACAGTTGGCATTACGCCCGCAACACCGATACTCAGGGTGACCCAAGGACTCACTGGCGACGCGCCATGGGGAATCTGCGCAGCGGCCATTGCACTCAGGATGCGCAGCGCAACGAGGGATGCCCCTTCAACGGATGTCTCCGGCAGCAGAATCGCAAACTCCTCGCCTCCATACCGCATGGCCCGTTCATGGGAGCGCCGAAGCGTGTCCCTGAGCACATTGGCTACCTGGCGCAAGCATTCGTCTCCACCCAGATGCCCATGATGATCGTTGAATCGTTTGAAGTAGTCGACATCGATCATGAGCAGCGCGAGCATCGAACCCCGCCTAGCATTGCGTCCCCATTCGGCACTCAGAGCTTCGTCGAACAGCCTTCGGTTGCCCACTCCGGTCAGTGCGTCCTGATATGACAGTTCGGACAGGGCTGCATTTAGGCGCTGGAGTTCCAGTGCGGCTTGCTTGCGAGAAGTGATGTCCTGCAGGGCGCCCGCGAGCCTCACAATAGTTCCACCTTGGCAAATTGCAGCACCCTGCGCCCTTACCCAAACCAGGCGCCCCTTGGCTGATACGATCTGAAGTTCCAAATCCCAAGGCGTTCCATCTTGCATTCCCTTCGCGATGGCCGCCGAAATTACCGGTTTGAATTCCTCTGTATAGAAGTCAAGTGCATTGGACAAATCCGGGGCATCGACGGGATCAAGATCATGGATCCGGTAGACCTCTTCGGTCCAACGTGAGACACCGGAGGGGACCTCCACGGCCCAACCACCAATCTGAGCTATCTCACCTGAGAGTTTTTGCAACAGGGTTGCTTCCGCCAAGGCTGCTTCATTCGCCTTGCGGGCGGAAACATCCATGAAGGTACCTATGACACGCAGGGGCGCCCCTGTTTGAGCACGCTCTGTGACCTTGCCACGGCTGAAAAGCCAGACGTATCCACCGTCCTTAACCTCAACACGAAACTCGTTTTCGTAGACGGGCGTATCGCCTTTGAGGTGTGCCGCAAATGCTGCAATATTCACTGCTTGGTCATCCTGATGCAGCGTCTGGGTCCACTCTTGGGTGCTGCGGACCATGTTGGATTCTTCATAGCCAAGCATGCGTGCACCGCGCGCGTCCAACTGCAGCTGCCTGCTGTCAACGTGCAGCTCCCACAAACCCAGTTGGGCTCCATCGAGCGCTCGTTCCAATCGTGATGCACTCAAGCGCAGTGCTGCCTGGGCGACTTCTTCTTGCTGCAGGAGTTTGCGACGCCTGCGCCTTTCGAACAATCGGAGAGCGGTGGCCATCAAAAGCACCGCCAAGTACAGCGACACATAGATTCTCACCTGGTGGTACCAGGGCGCGTAGACCGCAGATTTTTCGCGGCTGACGGCGAAGACAATGGTGTTGTCCAAGCCAAGCTCAGGCGACTGGACACTGGTGAGCACCAGCAGCCGCTCCCGACCCGTCACGGCAACAAGCCCCTCAAAAACGGTTCTCTTCCGCTTGTTCACAACGTGATCCACGAAGGCTGAGCCAGGTGTCGCCACATTCACGGGACGCCGGCCTTCGATTTTTGGAACTGTCACGAAAATTGCGCCATCCGGATGCACCAAGGTGGCACGCATGTCAGGTGCAAAAAGTGCGGAGCGAACTGTGAATGCGAAAAACTCTTCGTCTAAGGTCGCGCTGACTACGCCTGTGAATTGGCCGCTAGTGTTAAAGATCGCGCGAGAGAGGTGCAAGGCAACCCTCTCATCATCAGAAGCCGACGGACGCGACAGATAGAGAACATTGGGATCGGGCCGCCTGCGCACCGCTGTGAAGAACTCCTGAGAGAAGAAGTCCTTGCCCACGTCGCTGTCTCGATCGGAAGCCACGGCCGTGCCATTGGCGTCATAGACCGCAAGTCCACTCACCGCCTGGATCGCGTCGGTGAGCAAGTGCAGCTGCCGCGAGGAATCTGCGCTCGACGCGCTGAATACAGAATCACGGTAGTCGCGCTTTATGTTGGTCAGGGTCTTGTTGAGGCCGTCGAGCTGGCGAGTAAGGTTTTCCGACACGTACCTGCTGATGTCCAACAATCTTGCCGACTCGGCCTCCCGCGTAGCATGTCGCACGTTAAGCAACTGCACCCCGATGGCCAAGCCGGCCAACGCAAATACAAACCAAAAAACTTTCCAAGGTTCCAATCGTTGGGACGAAAATTCCTGTCGAGTTGGCCTTTTTGCAGCATCGAAAATCACGTGGCATAGCCTCCACCAAAAACTGAAACGCCCGACATCATTCCGAAGGTTTGGCCTCGGTGGATTCCCCGATTTGCATGCTTACGAGCAACTGGCTCTAACGTAGCGCAGGGGATACAGTGCTTCGGCAGAGAACTTGAGCGCACCTTCTTTTGCTTTCGTTTGGCTTTTTTCTCCCCCGGTACTCTTGCTGTCGCTCGTCCCACTACTCGATTTGCTATCGCTCTTTCTTCCGTATTTTTCAGAAGAGGTTTCGATGCGCTTGCGCATAGTAGATCTGCTATTTTGGCCCGTCATGTTTTGAGAGACATTGATGAGAAAGGGGCAACACGGCTCTGCCAGCCGTGATGTGACCGGGCCTCACCAGAACACCGGCTGCGCTCCGGCGCCTTGCAGGGATTCAGCTTCGCTGAAAGGCGCGATCTCAGCTGGACCCGCGCGACATTGACGAGAGTTGCCACGGCGTCGCAAACGGTTTCGTGCGCATCGTAAGCCCGGACAAAGAAGGTCGCGCTACGATCCCCTACGCTCTGCAGCCTGCGTCGAAGTTGCACACCCGGTGGGATCGGCTCGCAGTGATCGATGCGGATCGTTCGCCCAACGACCACTTCGGCTTCGCCGACATGCTGCTGCATTTCGCGAATGCAACCGACTCGATGACGACGGCCACGTGGGCGGTGCTCTGGCACTCTAGCAGGCGTTCCTTTTACCCGATCTCGTGGCACCTAAAGCCCTGAAGTCTTGAGCTGCTTCTCTGGCATTGCGACGCCCCTCGTTTTCTGCGGCAAGTTCAGACCGGCTGCCTCTAGGGCCAGCTCCGTCGTCTGCTCAAAGTGTCCCTGTAGCAACGCCGTTGCACGATCTACGTCACGGGCAAGCACTGCATCCAGCAAGGCCACGTGCTCTGCGGTGATATCGCGTCGCTTGGCGGCAGCGGCACTGCCCTTCTTGCTTGATCCACCCGTAGCTATGGCCGAGATGTAGCGGTAGCGCGTGAAGCGCTCGCGCAGGTTGGCGGCCAGCTCCAGCAGCACGCGCGAGCCGCAGGCCGACAGCAAGGCGTCGTGGAACGCCATGTGCGCCTCGTCCCACTGGGCGGACAGGCTGCCCGGCGCCGCGGCCTCGCGCATGGCCAGGCGGCTCAGCTGATGGTGGGCAGCCACCACGCGCGACTCCCAGGCGACGTCGCCCTGCAGCACCGAAAGGCGAAGCGCCTCTATTTCCACGAGCACCCGCGCCCTAGATATGTCCAACAGGTCGTGCGCCGATGCATCTGCGACCTTGAAGCCACGCTGGTCCTCCGCCTGAACGAAGCCGCTGCTGGTCAGGCGTGAAAGCGCCTCACGCATTGGGATGGGACTAGTGCCATAGCGTGCGCAGAGGTCCTTTATGAGTAGCTTGGAGCCCGGGGCAAATACCCCGCCAATGATGTCCGTGCGCACCTGCGTAACCAGAGAGGAGGTGCGGGTGATGGACGCGGTCGGAAGCGGTTCGGTGGCAGTGGTCATGGGGCTGGCGCGGGCATGGAAGGGGGCAAGTGCGGTCCTTTGGGGAAATTATAGGGTTTGCACTAACATATACTTTTCAATGAAATATATATATTTCACCCATTTACGCAACCGGACCCTCCCCATGAAGCTTTGCACGTTCACCCACCAAGGTTCCCGCCGTCTCGGCCTGCTCGACGGCGACCACGTGCGCCCCTTGCCCGTCGACGTGGCGCGCGACGTCGGCGATTTCGTGCGCCAGCTGGCCGCCGGCGCCAGCCGCGACGAGCTGGTAGCCAACGCAAACGCGGCCGTGCCGGTGGCCGAGGTGCAGTTCCTGCCGCCCGTGGTGGCACCCGACAAGATCATCTGCGTGGGCCTGAACTACCACGACCACACCAAGGAGAGCGCCTACGCCCAGCCCGACTACCCCACGCTGTTCCTGCGGCTGACCACCAGCCTGTGCGCGCACGACGCACCCATCGTGCGTCCCGCCTGCAGCGACAGCCTGGACTACGAGGGCGAGCTGGCCGTGGTGATCGGAACCGGCGGTCGCCACATTCCCCTCGACAAGGCTTTGGACCACGTGTTCGGCTACTCGGTGTTCAACGATGGTTCGGTGCGCGAATACCAGTTCAAAACCCCGCAGTGGACGGTGGGCAAGACCTTCGACGCCACGGGCGGCTTCGGCCCCGCCGTGGTCACCGCCGACGCGCTGCCGCCCGGCGCCCGTGGCCTGAAGCTGGAAACGCGCCTGAACGGCCAGACCGTGCAGTTCGCCAACACCAGCGACATGGTGTTCGACGTGGCCACCCTGGTGCACGTGATCAGCGAGGCGATCACCCTGAGCCCGGGCGACGTGATCGTGGCCGGCACCCCGGCCGGCATCGGCTGGGCGCGCACGCCCCGCCTGCTGATGCGCGATGGCGACGTGTGCGAGGTGTCCATCGAGCGCATCGGCACGTTGCGCAACCCCATCGCCGACGAGGTGCTGATCGGCGCCGTGGCCGCCTGAGCAAACAAGCGAAGAACCACCAGAAAGACAGGAGACAACCGCCATGAACCGTTTGATTGCCCCCCTCACGATCGCCGCCGCAGCGCTGCTGGCCGCCGCGACCGCTCATGCCCAGCTGGCTGGCCGCACCGTCAGCATCATCGTGCCGCAGCCCGCCGGCAACCCCACCGACGGCGTGGCGCGCAAGCTGCAGCCGCTGCTGCAAAAGGAGCTAGACCTGACCGTGATCGTGGAGAACACGCCCGGGGCGGGCGGCTCCATCGGCGCGCAGAAGGTGCTCAGCGGCCAAGCCAATACCGTGTCGGTGCTGATCGCCTCGCAGACCGAGCCCATCCTCACGCCCTTCACCATCAAGGGCGCTCGCTACAAGCCCGAGGACTTCCGAGCCATCGCGCTGGTGGCGCGCCTGCCCTACATCCTGGTGGCCCGGCCGGGCCTCGCAGCAGGCAGCCCTGTGGAACTGGCGGCCCTGGCGAAGAAATCGGCAACCCCATTGAGCTTTGGCAATATCGGCCCCGGCTCAATGATCCACCTGCTCGGTGAGCAATGGGCACGCAAGAGCGGCGTAAAGCTCAACCAGATCTCCTACCGCGGCGTGCCGCCCGTGACGCAGGACCTCATGGGCGACCAGATCGATCTGAGCTTTCTGCCGCTGGGTGGGGCCACCCTGTCGATGATCCAGTCCGGCAAGGTCAAGGCCATCGCCAGCTCGGCCGCCACAGCCCACCCGCAGCTGCCGCGCCTGCCGACCATCGCGGCATCGGACAAGTCGCTCGCAGATTTCGTCTACGGCACCTGGATCGCACTGCTGGTGCCCACTAAGACACCGGCCGATGTGGTGGAGCGGCTGAACAAGGCGCTGACCACGGCGATGAAGGACAGCGACTTCCAGGCCTATGTGGCGTCGAGCGGCATGGAGCTGGCCACGGGCAATACGCTGCGCGAACTGGACAAGTTCTATGCTGCGGAAACCCAGCTGTACCAGGGGCTGGCCAAGGACATCGGCGTGACAGCAGAATGAGCATGCGGAGAACGACAGGAGAAAGACCGTGACAAATCCACCGTCCCCAAACCGCCCCGCCATCCACTCCGTCGACGAATTCGTGGTGAGCGTGCCCGACCTGGAAAAGGCGCGCCACTTCTACACCAGCTTCGGCCTGAACGTGCGCGACGAAGGCGACGCTCTGGCGCTGTACACCCATGGCCACCCGCACCGCTGGGCGCGTGTGCTGCAGGGACAGGGCGGCCCCAAGCGGCTCGAATGGGTCAGCTTGGGCATCCATGCACAGGACCTGGAACGTTTCGGTGCGCTGCTGAAAGCCCAGGGGGTACCCTCCATCGCCCCGCCCGCAGGCGCCGATACCGGTGGGCTCTGGCTGCAAGGGCCCGACGCCCTGCCCCTGCAGCTGCGCGTGGCCGCCAAGGTCTCCCCCGATGCGCCCGGCCCGCGCGAGTTGGCCCCCGCGCCTGCCAACGCCGGCCGCGCGCCCAGCCGCAGCACGGCGCAGGCCACGCGCCCGCTGTACCTCTCGCACATCCTGCTCTTCACGGCCGACGTGGCGCAGGCGCTCGATTTCTACACCGGCGTGCTCGGCCTGAAGGTGTCTGACCAGTCGGCCGGCATCATCGCCTTTCTGCACACGCCGCACGGCAGCGATCACCACCTGATTGCTTTTGCCAAGTCGCACGCCGGAGGGCTGCACCACAGCAGCTGGTGCGTGCCCTCGCTGGACGCTGTGGGCATCGGCTCGCAGCAGATGGCCGCCGCCGGCTACCCCGACGGCTGGGGGCTGGGGCGGCATGTGCTGGG
Source organism: Acidovorax sp. A1169 (assembly GCF_030704685.1). GTDB lineage: Bacteria > Pseudomonadota > Gammaproteobacteria > Burkholderiales > Burkholderiaceae_C > Acidovorax. Next base: position 53,815 of record NZ_JAUZDX010000029.1, on the reverse strand, counting down.
CTCCAACTACTTTCGCTACGTGCGCGACCCCTGGGGTAGTTTTGCCGAGTATTCCTTCGACATCGACTACATTGCGGCCCGGGCCCAGTGGCCTGCAGCGGACCACCCTCCCGAGGATTCGCTTTATGTCTGGGGACCGGACGTTCCGCAGGACTTCATCGTGAACCACGAGCTACAACGCTCTTAGCCCAGTAAAGCAGTTGAACGGCACCTTGCTCCACCGCGGACGGACTTTCTGACTCGAACACAAAGAAACAAACCGCCCGCTACAGGTGAAGGCGCATGCCATGCCAAGCGCGTTCAGGGTCGTGCCGGTGCTGCAGAGAAGCTGTAGTGCGTGAACTTCCATTGCCCATCACCCTGCTTGCGCAGCACGAACAGTTCCTTGAAAGCGGCGGCGCCTGCCGGCTTGTCATTGCCCTGCACCTTGAGCGTGCCCGCCGAGTGGCTGCGCAGCAGTGCTGCATCCTTGCCCAGCAGTTGGATCTCGTCGACTGTGAAGGCCAGCTTTAGAGCAATTGCCTGGAAGGTACCTGCGTAGGCGCCTCTCAGCGCCTCACGCCCCACGGCAGCAGGCGCATCGGGCGCCATCTGCACTCCGTCGTCGGTGTACAGCTGCACTATGGCGGCAGTATCAGCGCGGTTGAGAGCTTCCTCGTAGCGCTGCAGAGTCTGGCGAATGGCGGAGGTATCCGATGCGGGTCCAGCATGCGCGACAACGGACGGCAAGCTCAAAAAGGCCGCGATGGATGCAACCGCCACGACTGCAGCGCCCCGGCGTGATGTGTAATTTGTCATAGCTTAGGTCTCGACTGATTAGAAAATGGGAAATCTCGGAAGCTGTGGTCAGAGGCGTACCCAGGCAGGTGCAGCCGCTGGCCCCCAGCCCAGGAAAAAGCCGAACTGGATGTTCATGCCGCCCACGGGCTCCAGGAAACGGCTGTTGCGCAGCGCCCCTGCATCCACGGGCTCGAAGCCCAGCACGCGCACAAGTTCCTGCACCCGGCCTTTTGCATCCACGTGATCGCTTGCAACGAACACCTGTACCGGAGCCTTGCCCTGTCGTGGAGGGGTCGGTAGAAGTTGGGAGAAGATGGTGTTGAACGCCTTGACCACCAGCGCCCCGGGCGCAGCGGCCTGGATCGCCTCGGCGGCCGAGGTGGTGGTACCCAACTGCAGGCCCTGGAAGTCCGCCGTTACCGGGTTGCTGATGTCCACCAGCACCTTGCCCTGCAGCGCGGCGGCGGGCAGGCCCTGGAGCACCTGCACGCTTGCGCTGTAGGGCAGCGCCAACACCACCATATCGGCTGCTGCCACCGCACCTGCAACGTCCAGTACCGGCACGCTGCCCGAGCCATCGGCGAGCGCAGCCGCCTTGCCCGCGTCGCGGATGCCCAGCACTACCTCCACGCCGGCCGCTGACAGCGCCTGGGCCAGGCCACTGCCCATGTTGCCCGCGCCGATCACTGCAATCTTGGTTGTCGTCATGACTTTTCCTTTGTCCATTGCTTGGTTGAAACAAGGACTTCAGTGTCAATTCAAAGCCAATTCAGATAAATGCCTAAAATGACTCGATATTCAAAACGATTGGATTGCAATGGATCGGTTCACGAGCATGGCGGTGTTCGTCAAGGCTGTGGAGCTGGGCTCATTCCGTGCCGCTGGCGACGCACTGCACATGTCATCGCAGTTCGTGGGCAAGCATGTGCAGGCGCTGGAGCAGCACCTTGGCATGCAGCTGCTGCACCGCACAACCCGGCGGCAGAGCCTCACGGATTTCGGCCGCGAGTACGTGGAGCGTGCCCAGCTCATCCTGGCGGAGCTGGAACAGGCCGAGCAACTGGCCGCACATGCGCGCTCCGTGCCCACCGGGCGGCTGCGCATCAATGCGCCGGTGAGTTTCGGCATCCACAGCTTGGCGCCGCTGCTGCCGAACTACATGAAGACCCACTCGCAAGTGGAGGTGGAACTCACGACCTCCAACCGTGCGGTGGACTTGGTCGAAGATGGCTATGACGCCGTTTTCCGCGTGGGTGTGTTGCAGGACAGCGGCCTCATCGCACGGACATTGGCTCCATACCGCCTCGTGGCATGTGCCTCACCAGGTTACCTTCAGGCGCATCGGGCGCCCCTGGTCACGCCGTGGGACTTGCAGCAGCACGAATGCCTGGGCTTCGCCCATACCGAACTGCGCACACACTGGGGCTTCGATGGCCCTGCGGGCCGCGTTGTCGTGCCCGTGCATAGCCGACTCGTTGCCGACCATGGCGAGCCCCTGATACACGCCGCCGTGGCCGGGCTTGGCATCATCCTGCAGCCGCTGGACGCCGTGCAGCACGCCTTGCGCGATGGCCGGCTGATACCGGTGCTGCCGGACTATGCAGTGCCCTCGCGCCCCCTGCATCTGGTGTACGCGCCGGATCGCCGGGTGACACCCAAGCTGCGCAGCTTCATCGATTTTGCGGTGGAGAATTTCGCAGCCACTTAGCTGGCGGGTTCTCGTCAACATTGGACAACCTTCGATAGAGCAATTCGGATTTCTCGGCTGCTTAAGTGCTTAGACGACCGACGCAAAGAAATCCGCGGCTGCGATGGTCAGCGGCAAAAAGGGTCATCCGGCTCACTTGTGCACCACGCCAATTTCGCAGTCCAGCGAGGCAATCGGAATGTATCTACCGCGTGCGGCCTGGGCCATATGACCCGGGAATATTTCGCCGAGCAGCACGCTCTTCCAGACCCTGCTGCTCACGCACCAGCACCTTGCTCACTTTTCGTAGGCTCACAATTTGCGGCTCCACCACGTCGCGCTTCTCCGCCATCAAGCGGGCACCTTGAGCGCAATCGATGCTGTTGGCGCGCACATTGGTCTGGGGCCGGTAAGCGCGGGTGAACCTGTGCCGAATACCAAGGGCTGTGCGGGCAATGGCAGATTGACGTGATCGAAAGGCTGAACCGTTGTGCGTCAGCAGCCGTTTGATGGTGCTGCCCAGAGCGCCGTAGTAGGCCACAGCACTGCGCAACAACTTCATCGCTTCATTCTTCTTCTCGTCGGGATGCATGGCGGTGAAGGCTATGCGTGCATGGTCATCGATGGCAACGAACAGCGCCTCTCAGCCCGCGCCGTTGCCCGAATCCCGGCGATTGCCGGTGACCCGATGGCCTGGCCGCACGATGCTCCCGAGCTTCTCGGTGTCGATGTGCAGCAGATTACCGGGAGCCTTGTGTTCGTAGCGGACGAATGGGTTGGCAGGCCGCAGATCGCTCTATCGCGCCGAAGTGGAAGTGGCTCAGTTTCCAGTCGGCGTCAACACGCTCAAAAATGAGGTGACTTGAGCGTATGGTGCCGGCTAGTCCGTTGCGAAGTTTGGTATGTCAGCCATCGTTAGATATCGCCTGGTGTTACGCCGCGGTTCAATAGAGCAAGCGCCCGTCGCTGCCGATCACGGCGATATCAACAAAGCGGCTTCCTACATTGCCCTTGGAGAAATCCACACGGAAGCCGCCGAAATCTATCTCACCCATGGACGTGAGGGTTGCGGCAAGACTGGCAGCGCTGGGATGTGCCTCCTTACCGCGTTTGATAGCCTCGCCCACCGTGCGGGCAGATAGATATCCTTCCAAGTGAAATGAGGTGTAATCCCGAACGGCTGGGAACGCCTCCTTCATTGCTGACTGGAACTCGCGGTGCAGGGGCAGCGTTTTGCCGTTAGGGTTGGGGTAAGTCTGTGCAATGCCCACGCCGCGCGCGCCCTCTACCCCCGCCAACTTGACGATGAGGCCGGCTGGCACGTACGACAGTACGAATATCGACTGCTTGAGGCCCGCTTTGCGCAGCGCGGCGATGCCCTCAGCCATGAAGCGAGGCGCGCCTAACACCAGCACCCCCTGGGCGTCCTGCTTGGCCACCAGCTGGGCGGCGGCGTCCAGCGCAGCTGCGTTGGCCGCCGACTTCGTGCCCTGCAGAGCAAGTCCCTCCTTGGCCTTGGCTGCCTCCTGAGCCATGGCCATACCTGAGGTGCCGATGGGCAGATCCTGATACAACGCCGAAAGACGCGTCATGCCCAAGGTACGGGTGTGGTTCACGATCTTCTCGATCTGCTGCTTGTCGCCAGCGCGAATGTGGAATAGCTTGGCGTGGCCGGGCGTGCGCAAGCTCTCGGCTCCGGGTACTGCGTTCATCACCACCACCGGCGCAGTGTCCAAAAGCTTATCGTCTAGCATGCGCTTAATGGCAGCTGAGCCGATGGGCGAAATCAGCGCCAGCGGCTTCTTTGCAATTGCCTTGGGAAACTGTTCGAGAAATCCCTCGGCGCTGTACTGGTCATCGGCATCGAACAGCGTGATCTTTTGGCCTTTGATGCCGACCTTGTTGGCCTGCAACATGTAAGCCTTTATCCCCTGATTGACCTCGGATGCGTCGGGTACCGGCAACTTGGTGAACGGCCCAATCTGGCCGAATACAATGCCTTCGGCGAATACTTGCGAGCTGGCAAACCAGAATATGGAAGCTGCCAACAAAGAGCGGCACAGTAAGAGAATGGGTTTTGTGGATGTTCTGTTCATCTCGTTTTACGTGTAAGGCCCGGACCGCGCCATCCGAAAAAAAGCGATCTCCCCCGCGGCACCGAAACTCGAAGACATGGAATAGAAATCCGCGCCGGCAAGACCGCCCGCCGCGGCGCGTAATGAAGGCCGGGCAAGGCGGTGCCATGCACAATGCTGAAGTTTGATCGTGGGCACCCGAAGGATCGCGCCTTCGGGGTCGCCAAATGACTATTTAACGTTCAAGACCAACTCCTCTTCATCCCCTGCACCGTCGGCCTTGCACACGAGGTAAAAGGTTTTTGAGGCGGTCGCGGTATCTAGATAAACCGTGGCCTTGTGCGTCAGGCCTCCAGGAGCGGGTGCCAAAAAGTCGTAGAGGTATGCAAATGGCTGCCCCTGCGTCCAGGACGTTCCGCATTTTCCCGGCACATTGGTCGTCGCCTGCAAAACGACACGGTACCCGTCGCGCTGAACGGCGCCTGTCGTCACGTTGAGGAGCGTCGGCGTTGGCGTTGGCGTTGGCGTTGGCGTTGGCGCAACCCCTGCCTTCAGTGCATGGGCCGGAATTTCGATCGTGTAGGTGTCGACATCTGTCTGGCTTTTGACTTGCCAGTTGGAGTTGAACGCGATGCGCGTGAAGTCGCGGTTTACACTTGCCGTTGGAGCGGTGTTGTCCCCATCGTAGAAGGTGTTGTGGAACGCGAGGTTGTACACCGTCGGAGACGCCTTGAGCTCGACAGCCATTACCTTATTCTGCATCCACTGCCGTCCCGCGCTGTCGTTCCAGGGGGCCTGGGTGGTCAGGACGACCCAACCCGGCTTGTTGAAGGCCTTGCCCGAGAAGTGCGCGGCGCTTCGGATGCCTGCAAGCAGCGGCGTGCGCTCGCCGTTGCCCAGCTTCATCATGTACACGTCACCGTAGTTGGTGGAGTCGACGTACACAATCACGTCGTCGCCGTTGGCATCGATGGCCATGTCGGAATGAACGGATTTGGTATACAGCTTTCTCTTCTGACTCAAATCTCGCGAGAACGCCGTGGTGCCGATGGAGCCGTCGCTGGACACGACGCAGTGCTGGCCCGAGGGACTCATGCTGACATGGTCTGGCAATTCCCCGTTGAGTTTCATGGAGCCCACGATGGTGTCGGTATCACGGTCCCATGTGAATACGCCGACAGAACCCCAACTATCTTTCACCGGGTGTGCCGAGTCGCGCACCATGTAGCACCAGTACCGTCCGTCCTTGGATGGAGATCCTTCTGCCCGGGTGTTCACGTGCGTTGGTGTCGCGTTGGGAAACAAGGCTTTGAGGCGATCGCGAAAGTCGCCTATCACGCGAATCTCGCCTGTGGTCACGTTCATCACCTTCTGCTGCATCTCTGACCCTCGGGAGGGCATCAGGTAGACCAGTTTCGGGTCCGTGGGGTGCCATTGAAACTCCGGGTCCTCTCCAAAACCGGGGAGCCTTTTCACTACCGCGTGCGTGTTGGCATCGTAGAGGTAGAAGAAGCCCTCCCGGTCGAGGACCAGCTGCAGGGTGTTGTCTGCGTTGTACATCTGCCGCCGCGAGTACTCGGTGCGTGCGAAGGTGCGCAAACCATCGGCGGCATGGTCGGTCACCCTTGTCACGCACGTCTTGTAGTGGGGGTCTGCGAATGCTATGCCCTTGGCGGGCTTGGCCGCGGAAGGCGCGGACACCACGGCCCTGTCTGAATTTAAGGCGAAGCCGGGGACAGCGGCGTAGAACCTTTCGCAGGCGGCACTGAGGCTGGCCCCACCACCGGCCACGAAGCGCAGCGCGCCATCCCAGAGCAGCGAGCGTTGTCCCGGCAGCACGTCGAGTCCGTCGAAGGCCTGGGGCCCCACGCCCCGGTCCAGCGTCACGCCTGGTGCGGTGGCTGCCATCGTGGCGCCGTTGAGCGAAATCGACTCTACATACAGGTTGCGGTCCTGACCATTGATCGTGCCGTCGTTGGTGAACACCACGTCCACCTTGTCCCCGCCTACGATGGACGGGACGGTGAAACCGTAGTCTTGGTAGGCGGTCTCGCGCACCTCCAAATCGGCCACCAGCACGCCATTGACACGAAGCTGCATCTGCGCGCCAACATCGCCCCCCAGGCTTGCCCGAGCCCGCACCACCAGGTTGGCGGCCTGCGGCGCCGCGACGGCCAGCGACTGGCTGGTGAACTGGCCACTGCCGCTCGTCTCCGTAACATCGCCTCCGCCACAGCCGGCCAGGGCCAGCACTGTACCCCAGGTTATCGCATACGTTGTCGATCTCGTTAGCATGGTTGAATCCCTCTAATTGGTTGGAATTGCCGCAGCTGGCTCTAAGCTGCGGACTTTAGAAAAGCGGAAAATTTCGCATCAGGAGCTCACACCGTTTCAACTGGATGCAAATTGATTCGGTGCCGACAGTGCGCGCAATGACGCAAAGTACGAGGGATCCACTCACCCTTGCCTGGGTGTTTCCAGCAGTCTGTTGCCGTATGAACTCCCGAGGCGAACGCATTTTTAGCGATGAGTGCGGGTGCAGCCCGTTGAAGTGTTCGAAGGCCGCTGGCAGCTGGGCCAGCACCGTCAGCGCGTCGCGGAGTTCCAAGCACTTTTTGGCTTTGCATTTGGCCCATTTCGAACCAACGATGCTGCGCTCGCTATCCACTGGTCCAGATAGTTCTATATGTTACGAAGCTATGTATAAACCAGCTTCGCCGCGTGGCCACTATCACGACAAGCTGTGCGGAACGAGCGCAGTGCTAGCATTCTGTCGCTTCGATCAAGTTCAGCAATGCGCCGTATATCTCAGACATTCAGCTTCACTCGTGACCCGCATGCCGCCTTTAGCCATGGCACCGTAGCAGTAGATGCGATGAGTGCCCTCACTGTCTGGAGAGCATTGGAGGGTGACAGAAGCTTCACGGTTCGCCACGATCCCGCCACCAATGTTTTTACCGCTGAGCTGACTTGCACATCGGAAGATTTGGAGGCATCAAGGCATGACCTTTTCGAATTGTGCGCCAGCCACGGAGTGGCTTCCAAGCAGATCGCTTTGCTCTGAACCCGCCGCTTAAGCCTTGCAGGACAGCCTCGTGTCCCTACGCATCACGCATTACCAATACAGCCACCACCAAGGCGTCCCTGCAGGTTTGCCCGTGCGTTTGCACCGGGAAATCCCGGCTTGATCAAACTGCCGGCGCAGATCGTCATTCTCGATGAAGACCCCGCGCGAGACCGAGAACAACTGATAGCCCTGCAAGGTACTAGCGTTCGCACGAGCGCTCACTTCGCCGCAAAGCGTTCCGCCCGAAGTAGTCCAGTCCCCTAAATAGATCTCATTTCTGAACTTTACGTCTGCTGGATCGTTCAGAGCCCGCAAGACCGGCTGGCGAAGCTGGTAGACCAGGAATGCACGGTGTGTGGCTATCACGCACAGCCCCGCAGCAATGCAGCAGACAAAGACGATCACATTCTTCATGGGTGATGGTAGCCGCCCGGACATCCCCATTTTTAGACTTGGTTACCCGTTAAATTCGAAGCTCTGCCCACGGCTGTCATGAAGTTGCGGTGGCACCAAGAAGAGAATACGGCTACGATTTACGCACTGGGATCTCCTCCAGTAGCCCTTCCATGCCCGCTATCGCGGGCATTTTTTTGGCAGTATTTTGCCGCCAACTCAACCAGTGACCTCAACCGTCAAGGTTGCATCTGGCAAAACGAAAAAGCCGCCCGAGGGCGGCTTCCTTAGAGCGCGCTGCGTCACTCGCTCCAATTGGAGTGCTTCTGAGCTGCGCCACAGCCAAGCACTCAACGCCAAGCTCGCCCACGCCGCATAGTCCGAGCGCTTCAATGCCGAGCAGCGCAGCCTACATGCGCGCAACTTCCTGGGCGAGTGGCGGGGCGCGCTGATCTGCGACGACTTTGCTGGGTACAAAGCGGGCTTTGCGCAGGGCATCACGGAAGTCGTTCGCCTGGCGCACGCGCGGCGCAAATTCTTTGACCTGCATGCGGCGAACAAAAGCCAGATCGCAGGCTTCGCACTGGAGCAGTTCGCCAAGGTCTACGACATAGAGCGCGAGGTCAAAGACCTCAACGTCGATCAGCGCCAGGGCATCCGCCAGCAGCACACCAAGCCGGTGCTTGATGCGCTGCACGAATGGATGGCGCTGCAACGGTAAATGCTGCCGGACAGCTCAGCGACAGCCAGGGCGCTGGACTACAGCCTGCGGCGCTGGACTGCGCTGACGCTTCGTCGATGACGGGCAATTGCCCGTGGACAACAACTGGATCGAGAACCAGATCCGGCCGATCGCCATTGGCAGGAGCAACTGGCTGTTCGCCGGCAGCTTGCGCGCGGGTCAGCGGGCGGCGGCGGTGATGAGCCTGGTGCAGTCGGCCCGCATGAACGGGCATGACCCCTATGCCTACCTCAAGGATGTGCTGACGCGGCTGCCCACACACAAGGCCAGCCGGGTGCAAGAATTGCTGCCGCATCGTTGGCAAGCTGCGAGCGACTGATCGATAGCCGGCAGGCCGGCTGCGGTCAACATGGGATTGCCGTGTGCTTACACCTGCGCCCCGCACTGTCTCGATCATGGCACCTGCCTCTCCCAGAGCCTCGCGCAGTCGCTTCACGTGGACATCGACGGTGCGCTCTTCAATGAGCACGTCGTCGCTCCAGACTGTTGTCGCTATACCCCTCGGCCTGCGCCGTCATGAGCAGCAATGCATTCACGCCGTGTACTCGCGCGCCTTGGAGCCATTCATGGGCAGCCCTATCCTGCCGCATACGCTGCCATGGTGCAGTGCCGGGTTAGATGGCGGCGGAGGGCAACAGCTTGCGTCTGGGGTCAATCAAACGGCCGATGACGTAGCAGACCGCTTTGAGTTCGACCTGCACCGCGCTGTACCCACTCAATCCATTGATCTGCCTGGGACCGTGCTTGGCACCCCGCGTCGGATTCAAGTGTAAATTGATAGTCTCGCAAAGTTTGTGCCGTCTCTACTAGAGTATCGCGCAACTCTGCCAACAAACAGGCCAGTGTTTCCATGTCCATATCCGGTGGGGTTGTCATACGGGCAGTGCCTTAGAACGCTTTCACTCGTCATTATCGCCCCTGAGGGCGGCAGAAGACCCACGGGCGATCTCGCATATGTTGGGTTTGATGCAGGTGTATGCCTCGGCGGTGCGATGTGGCTCCAACGCTTGCTGTCCCTGTGTCATGGATCCTCGATGCAAATTGGTTGGCGTGGTGTGCTCGAGTCAACGCACGCCAGTTGGGAGCCACCGACCTTGACGCTTCAATTCATCCTGCAACGCTCGCGCATGTTCGAGCGACTCCTCGGGGGTGTGCGCCGCGCGATCAAACTGTTCGGATAGCTTGCGCCGGAGCGCCTTCGCCTCCGAAGAGAGGTGTGGCTCGGCAGGCCGCTTTCTAGACGCCATGGTCGAGGGAGCGTGATTACTTGATGTCGAAGTGCGACCTGTCCTTGCCTGCAATCCAGAGTGGTGGCTTGCCGCGGCCGGTCCATGTCGAACCTGTTTCTGGATCTCTGTACTTGGGAGCGACTGTGCTGCCCTTGTTGGAATTCTTCCCTCGCCCAGCAGGAAACACATCGTCCTGGGTCAATCCAAACTCAGAAATCAACTGGCGAACGGATGCCACTGCGTCGTGCAACTCGGTCTTCCGTGCGGCTTCGATTTGGGCTTCCAGGTTCTGACGTTGGGCAAGTAGTTCTTTGTAGCTGGACATTATTTTCCTTCGATATGCAAGAGCGGATGATACGTCTGGCTGAGTGGAATCCAGTCATTTCAACAGCGCGTCTTGCAGGTGCAGTCCTTGGCGAACACACACACCGTGCAGCGCCAGCTCCACACGGCGTTTTGGGGAAGGTGCAGCTCACTGGCCGAGAGACCGCAGCGCGAGGGCTGACCAGTGCGTGCCCAGGTCCAGCATGCCAGCCTCGCAAAGCGAATGCGCCACGCGCATCGAGTTCCCTTCACTCCTTGGCAGCAGTATCGCCCGCGCGTTTGTGTAGGGCCTCGGCAGCTTGTGCCAAAGCCAGGTAGCCCGCGCGTCCCGCATTGCATCGGAGAACGCATTGGTGATTCGCGCCTCATCCCGAATTGCGAAGATCTCGAATTCCAGCCGCAGAGAGTCGATCGCCTCCAAATTGAACGCATATGTTCTCAGCATGCCATTCAATGGCACGGGCAATCTCAGCCTAGCCGCGACATATTTAGCACCTGCCAGGTGATGCGATCCGCCGCCGTTCATTAGCCACAATGGACCGTCCCAGTTGAAGCGAGCAAAGAAATCTCCCCCTCCACCTGCCGAGTGAATGATGCGAATCTCGCGATGGGCCAGACACTTGGCCAGGCCTTCGGGCGACACATCGTGAATGAGGAAACCAGCCCTATCCTCCGCCATGGCGTCTGTGTCAATGTAGGCGGACAAGTCTGCCTTCGACGACGAGAACCCGTGGATCGCCTGGACGTCACATGTCCAGTTTTCTGTGATCTCACATTGCACCATCCGCGAGTATTCATCGCGGGCGAGGCGGAACGCCTCATAACCTCCGTCACCAGTGGCTTTCCAGCCGGTCAGCGTGCCAGGCTTGTATGGCCTGCCCACTGCGACCAGCTCGTGCCACCTGCTGACGCTCTCCGCGTTGATCGAGGGCGGGCGGTCGTGCAAAGTCACCATCGCTCCTGGATATGCCTCCAGCATCCGCTGAACGCCCAGGGGCTTTACAACCCTCCTCCGAATACCTTCCAGTTTCTCTATCAATGAGTGCATGTTTCTCTCCCTGTGCCGAGAGATCTTGCAACGCTGATCACTAGAAACACCCTGCATATACTGCCCGTACCGGGCGCTTCTCCAAGTTTTTTGCCGACGGTGTGGGCATCCGGCTTGTCGTCCCGCCGACAAGCCGTGGCACCCGACATCGCCGGGTCTCTATCGCCCATGTACTAGCGTGCAGACGTCGGCCACGTCGGCAGCACGTCCCTGTGCTCATCGCACCGCGTCCGATGGTAGTTCTCCCTGATATGCTGGCCTGAGCCGCCGCAGACTTCACAGACCCTTCTGGACAGCTCCTCGACATAGGCGACCATTGATGCGTCAGCAGGGTCGAGCCGGTTAAAGCGGAGATTCAAGAACCCCCACTTTTCGCGAGCAATCATTGCGTTGGGTTGAATGCCGACTTCGTCAGCACGCGCTTGAATTCGCGCGCACAACACGTCAAGCATCGGAACCCACCCAGGCCCACCACGAGGCTTTCCCGAGGTGAAGATGAGCGGATATTTAGATTCGAGATCGGCGAGGCTCATAGAGGCGCTCCCATGCGTTGGAAGAACTTCTCCAGGCGATGTCGCTCCTTGTCTCTAGCCTCCACAGTGAGCGCGAAGTTACGCCCAATCTTGGACAAGAGCCGATAGTGGATGCGCAGATTGTCCAGACCCTTTTGGCGCAGCGGGCTCACTCTGGTGTGGCAGTTCGGGCAAGTCAGAGCTTCAGCCGCTTGATCCTTGGTGCCAAGCCACTCGCAGCGTGGACAAGCAACTGGGCTCATCTCGTCGCCGCTCGGCGTGTGGGCTGTGCTGTTCGCCAGTGAATTTTGAGGTTGCATGACTTTCACGTTCCCTTCTAAGCAAGAATCCTGACGAGATGACACCGAGCGAGCTGAAAGACATAGTGAAGTCCTACCGCTACACAGACGCGGTCTATGTGGTGGTGGACTCGTTGCCTCAACCGTACCAGGATGGCTTCGCCAACTTCCTGATTGGCTCTGCATGTCCTATAGGGGATGGTCGAAATCGCTACGCCTATGTCGCCGATTTCGATCGGTGGATAGCATCCCTGCCCCCGGGCGAGGAGAGCACGTCCGGTTAAAGTGATTCAGTAGTCGGCTGAAGGCACTGCCAGCAGGGTGTACCCGCCTTCCTCATCGCGGAACCCGACACCGATATCCAGCTTCGAATCCCGCGACGCCACATAGGCACCTGTCGCTTTGAGCTCACTGGAGTACTGGTGACCGGTGAAGATCTTGCGGATAGGCCCCAGGGTTCTGTTGTCCGTAGCGGTTTCCTCCCGCAGGAAGGCGATGAAATGCTGTTGCTTGGCAGCTAGGTCGTCGCGCAGATATGGAGGGCGGCCGTCCTCATACTCGACACCATAGATGCTGATGGTAGCCTCGTCCTCGACGAAGAAGATCGACTCGAAAACTTGGCTGTCACCGCCGGTTCGACCCGCCGTGATGTCTGCGGACCAAACCTGCGCATGGTCATCAGGGAAGTTGGCGACAAATCGCGGGTTGCTCGCGCTAAAGACAATAGGGCCAGCAAACCTTGCCGCTTGGTCAAACATTCCGTGCAAGTGGTTCACAAGGACTCCGATGGTGAGTAGCTGACACCAGCCATTGAACACCTTTCATGGGATAGGGGATGCTTCCTTTGGTGGTCCCTCATCCGCTTTCAAAACGCCTGACAGTTGCCTGTCGCACAACGCGGGTACTTGGCACATTCGACCACAGGTCAAGCATCAAATAATGCGATTTTCGCATATTCCAAGATCGCATGGAAGCTCGTGGGCTCCGAGCCCATGCAGAAGACCCTCTACACCCGCGAATATCAAGACATGCTGAAGCTGTTGCGCGAGAAGCGCTTGCTCTCACATGTCAGTCAGGCGGAACTCGCCAAGCGCCTGGACTGGACGCAGGCGGAGGTGAGCAAATGCGAGACTGGCGTTCGGCGCCTAGACGTCGTCGAGCTGAAGCTGTGGCTTGAGGCTCTCGAAAGCAATCTTGCCGGGTTCGTGGTTGAGCTATACGGTGACGCTTAGGACCGTCTTTCGTCACCGCTATCTCCTGTCGTCCACTACATTGAATTCAAAGCGGAACTGCACCGCTACCATTTCCGGGAGGCTCACCACAAGCCGCGTTTCTTGCGGATGAAGCACCGTTGCGCCATCCGCTTGCACGGCTCCTCGGACGACTGTCAGCTCCTCTTCCTTGCCAGAAGTGGTTCGACGACTGGCTTGTCAATCAAATTCCCCTGGACGCAGTTTCTGGCGTTGAACCCAGGCCCATATGGCGACGATTTCCGTGTTCAGCTCCTCCTAGATCGCGCGCGGCGTTGCGGCTCGGCCAGTGAACTCATAGCGATCCCCAAGAAGGACCCATTTGAAAAGTAGATGGCGCATTGGTGATGTGGACCCGGGCAACAGAAGGCCGGGCTCACGATTTCATGAATAGGGGCGTGCGCCGAATGCGGCGGTCGATCATCGATGGGCCTCGGCGGCTTAAATGCACTGGCCCATGTCGTTTGAAAGCAAGTCCAAAACGATAACGCCAGACGGCTTTGGTCGAATGGCCTTCAACTCCACATCCGCCAGCTCGCTAACCGCTTTGAGGGCGGAAAGCGTGTCAACGAATCTGCGGTACATGAAGTTGTCCGCATGGGACGGATCCTCCCTCAGGAGCTGCGGAATGTACAGATATCCTATTGCCTCCATGTTGATGCTGCGGCAACAGCGCGCGACCTGCAGCTTCATCCTCGCTGACAACGCGTCGCCATAAGTACGAACGGTGTTTTCCATTTCTTCGATCACTTTGGGGGTACGAACCTTGAACAGCGGGAGGTAGCGTTGCCACTCCTCCGCACTGAAATCGTGGCGTGCCTCATCGAGCAAGTAGCCCCAGGGCTCGGTATGGACGCGGTGATCCTGCGTCTCGAAGCCTCCGGGATAAAGATCGATGTAGGCGTTCCGCCAGGCATATGGCGCTAGATGGATATCGAGCAGGATTTGCGCCGCGTACTCCAACTCGTCGCCGGCCTTCCCCCCGGGCAGCACTCGAAGAGCCACCACAGCAAGCCAAGACTCGTTGTACTTGCGCACGATGCCAGGGGTGAGATTGCGGGCGAAGGCCTGGGTCGTGTGGGCATCACTGTGGCAGTCCTTGCACAACACCGCGAGGTTGTCCCTGCTGTTGTTGGCAGGGTTCGCGTCGAGATGGTGGATCTCTACCTTCCTGCCTTGGATGCGACACACGCAGCAAGTCCGGTCGGATTCAAACATCACCAGCGAAGCCAAGTCTTCGGTGATTGGAACTCGTTTCTCTTTCTCTTTCGATGCCATGTTCAGCCCTGCGAAAAGATGTCCGATGACCAAGACCATCGGTCGATGCGCACTGGAACGCGCCGAGGTTGGTACCTGGTTCGAGCCCATCGGGGATTGATGCAAGTTTTGCATCTGAGCATGCTCGACCCCACTCAGGATTGTCACCTACTGCTGCGCAAGCCTTATGTGGCGCGGAATCCGGGCCAAACGCAGTCTCAGGAATTCGCAAATTTTTTGCTCGTCATTCCTCGCTCTCGCTGATAACCTCCCGGCGACTGAAGTGAACATCCAACCAATGCATCTTCCTCAAATCAAACTCGAGCCTTCTCGAAAGCCGGCCGAACTGACCTCGCTGGGCCTGCCTCCCGGTGACAGCTTCGTTGTGTGGTGGTACGGCGCCATCAAGAACAACCTGTCGGAGAACTGGGTCCGTCGCGTGGTTGTCTGGTTCAGGCACTTGCGCGAGGACGGCACCCTCGGTGAATTTTGCACGCGGGACGCCGCGCTGACCAGCCTTGGTCAACTTCGCATCGGATCGGTCTGGAAAAACGGCATCTCCAAGGAACAGGTGAAATTCGCCCGCAGACGTTTCAAGGTGACGTTCTCCGCAGACACTTGGACCGGCTCAAGCAGCTGTGCAGAGTACCGTTCGGCCGAAGGCCCGGATTTGATACCGGAGGAGGCTCACCCGCTTTTCTACCGCGCTGGCGATCGTAGCAAGCTGCTTTTGCTCGAACACGCAAAAGGCAGACTCTTGATCCCCTGTTTGGAATTCTTGCGTTGCTACGGTCGAGAGCAAAACATCAACCGGATCCTCACGCTGTACGAATGGAATCAGGTGGTGGAAAGCCTGCATCTCGACGTCCCTGTGGAACCGCAATCTGGTGCTGCGGTTATCGACTTGCCTGCTCGGCTTGGCAGGGACGAAGCCCACCTCTTGGCTCACCTCAGGTATTTCGACTTCGCCAGGCAATGGGTGCCCAGGATTAAATCGGAGATCGATCTACAGCTGGGCTCACCAAAAGACATCAAGGCCCTGGCGTTCCCGACGATAGGACCATGGTTTCGGGGACTAGCCGAGATAGAGGTCGAGGGCGTCGAAACCGGCTCTGGCGACTTTCTGGGCCTGCGCATAGTGGGGTACACCGTACCCGCCGAACCCGCTATCGTCACGTTGCGCAGCGAGTTCCCCATTGAGGGCACCGAGGAGTACTCCACGCGACCATATCCAATTCAGCGCTTTCGGAGGTTGGATCAAGACGAGGTCACGCCAGTCGCAGACGATCAGGCACCTGACAACAGCGCCGAGATTGTCCTGGTACCTGACCCCTCGATCAGGTTCCTTGGCCAACCGGCACCCGTTTCTGTACGCTCTCGTAAAGGCGAGGTAGAGCGAAACACGCCCGGGCCGATGCCGCTGGAGAGCAAGATTAGCGCCCCAGGGAATGCGCGCGGGTCTGGCAAAGGTATTGGCCGCGCCGAACACCACTCCAAGGCCGAGCTAGAGCAAGAAGGCGCCATTCTGGATCTATGGCGGGGCCTTAAGTACCTCAAGACTTTGCACCCAGGCGTCATCACCAGGCTCGCTTCGCTCACCGCGAGCGACACCCTGTCTGCGGATCTAAACGAGCAACCACGGCTCGCGAGCCTCTCACCGAATGCGGAGCCCGGGACTGGCCACTCGTTGACCGCCTCCGCCAAGAAATGGCTTTTCCTGGATGCCAATCAGCCGAAACGACCTCGCGGCGTGCTGATCGTGGAGGTGAACTCCAATGGCAGCACTGGCTACCTCTTCGAGGTCGAACGCGCAGTCAGAGGGCCGAATCTCCTGGGCGAGATGAGGGAGGAAGAGTACTGCGGGCTCGCGGTCAGGTGCCCGCGAAACGTGAGGCTACAAGACTGGATGCCGCGAGTACTGTTTTGGATAGCCCAGAACGAGGGAAAGATGAAGAGAGTCGCATCCTCAATCCCTTGGCTGGATGCACGAGAGTATCGACGTTCCTTCTCGGCTTCGGATGTCGTGATTGGCCAATCGACCGCGATGAATGCCCTAGAAAAACTTGGGATGGAGTTTCCGGTCAGTACACCGCTCGTGAATGCACCCCATTGACCTAGTCGCGGCGAATGCTTGTTGCGTGTAACGGGAGGCCCCCCATCGCATTCCCGATCTTCTAGGGTTGGCAATGCACTTAACCTGTCACTGGGAGAATCCGCCGCAAATTTCCTTGGCTACCGCCTAAGCACCGGTTGCGGCGGGCGCCGCGGCGGCTCATACGGCGATGCAGAATCGCGCGGAAGATCTATCGCATCAGACCGAATCGCTGGAGGCGCTGGAATCCAGAAAACGTCCGTCTCCGCTCTCAATTCATACCCTCCATCCTGGGGTTCGAGCTCGCCATTTTTCAGCAGGAATTTCGCGCGTGCTTGAGTCATTTTCTGAAAATACGCCATCGCAAGAACCTTCCAGCGCTGATCGAATTCCGCGGACCGCAGTGGCTCCTTCGCAAGAGCCGCCAGCTGTTCACCGAGGAGCCTGCGCCGAACGGTGTTTGGCTTTGCCGATGACTCTTTCGTCGACAGCTTCACCCCGTGTTTGGCCTTCAAGAATCCCAAGAATGTAGATACGGCGTTCCGCTGGCCCGGCGCGTGTTCAAGCAGCTTGTCGAGTGAGTCCTGTTCCGGCATCAGCTGTCCATGCGGATCAGCCGTCTGCAGGAGCGTCAGTGCTGGGCGCAGCGCCATGCGCACTGACCTCCGCTTCAGTAAGCCCGCTTTCACCTTGACATCAAGCTCATCGAAGAACGCTTGCATCAGCTGGCGAGCCAAGGTGTTGGGAGCTGTCAATTCGACCAAAGCGATTGAGCGGCCACGTTCCGCATTGTCTATTTTGGCCTCTAGCGAGATCTCGGCTAGTCCGCTTTCACGCAACCATCGCACCGGAAGTTTGTACAAGCTTAGTCCGGATGCGTTGAACGTGCGAAGGAGCAGGCCTTCGCTCCAAGGCTCATCACCATGCGCCTCGAGTGCAAGGAAGAACTCAACATGCAGGGCAAGCGCCTTGACCAGTCGAACATGTTCGGTCTCTGCCACAGCCCAGGCTGAGAATTCCGCGAACGCGGCGCGTGCACGCTGGGTGGACAGAAGCTCACCGAGCTGGAGCGCTTCAGCCTCGCATCTTGCACGTCGATAGCAGGCCATGCATCTCACACCGTAGCCAGCGGGCATGGGGGTAGCGCAGTTGGAGCAGGGGATGACGCCAACCTCCAGGCATTTCTTGCAAGCCCAGGTCCCGTCCTCTCTCGCGTTGCATCTGCGATGACGCTTGCACAGCGCGCAGGTTCTGTGATCAGCACGCTCACATCGATGGCATACAAGCTTCCTGCCTGACTCGCTCTCAATGTACGAGCCTCGGTTTGCTGCCTCGCCGCACAATTCACAGGGCGCTTTTTTCTTGAAGTATGGGTAGCAAGAATTGCAGACGGGGCCCTCCTCCCTCAGCATACCCAGCGGCCTGCCTGACCTCGCGCATCGGATGCAAGGCGCTGCGGCCACGCACTGGCGGCATTTGGACAGAGGGTTTGAAGCCAGCATGGTCTTGAACATGCCGCAGCCGGAGCACATGAGGCGCTTGAAACAACGCGCGTAACACGTGTCGCAGTACCTCTTTCCAGCCTCGACGCGCTTCGCGGGCTTCAGCCTCCCGCATTCGCAGCACGCCGAGCTCTCCCAATCCGATGCCGCTACCACAGTCGATTCCTTCGAAGCCATCGTGCCCAGTCCTCTTGCACCCTCGCCTTGGCGATGGGTACCATCTTTATCTTTTTCGGAACGCTCTTTGTTGCCGCCCTTGGGCGCTTGCCTTGACAGCGCACTGCCGCGTACCCCACGGCCCGTGGCGGGGGTCCATCGACCTCACTCACGAGGCGTGAGAGAACTCTCATCCGTGCCTCGCGCTCTATCGGACCTTGCAGCTCGAACCAAAGGCCGATCTGGCGGTTGCCCAGCGCCGCGGCTCCGCGCTTGTCCACCTTGCACAAGTCCTTGATCGCCAGGCTACGCATCCGGCGAAACCATTCCGATGCGGAGATGGACGCGTTGCCCCAATCCCCGGCACCAGAGTTGAACACACGCGTCGCAAGCAGCTGAAATCCGAGTGCCTGGATGTCCACTGGGCTACGTTGCGTACACCGAAGGTCGAAGCCGCAAGCAACACAGTGCGCGAGGTCGCCAGTGGCAGCAACACTCCGGTGAGGCTCGGCGACCGCCCCACAGCGCTCGCAACGATCCACGAGGCGAGCACCATGCAGCTCGCATCCCACAATCCACGCCAGGCGCCAATCAAGGCGATAGTAAGGTTGGGTATCTGAAGCCAAGCACTCTGGACAGAAGGGCATGCCAGCTCGCCGCAGCCGATTGCGATTCCCGAGGGAAACGATCCAGGGCCATAAAGGTAGATTTGGTTTCAAACTCCCATGCAGTCGTTGACCAATGCCCATCAGCGTTGCACTGGTCACCTTTTCCGGCGGCAGCCCAAACCAAGAGGCAACCCTGCGGACGTGTTCATCAGCGAGGCTGCGATCCGCGTCTACTGTCCACACTCGCCACTTTGGCCAGATCGCAGACGTCAGGACAAGTGGATCGCACCCGTCATGAATCGCGACCCTCGCGAGCCATGACGTCAGGAGTTCACGGTCAAGCGGGCCTGGTTTCTGGCCTGAGCTCACTCCTGAAGTTCCCTCAGGCCCTTCGTGGGCCGCACCCACTGTTTGGATTGAACGATCTCCATCGTTATCTTTTCCGTTCCGGTGGAGATCGCCTTTTTGGCGCACTCAACGAGGAGTCGGTTGAGGTCACCCAGGTTGCCGTCGCAGATGCTGTGCATCGCCGTCGCGAGCTCGGGCTCCGCTAGATCCGACTTGAGTTTTAAAGGAAGCACCAGCTCAAAGCCCGCCAACAGGCGCTGGAAGTCCTCGTTCAGCTCCCATTTGGAAAGCGAAACCACATCGAAGCGGCTTGCATGTTGAGGATCGGTGTGCAGCACCCTCACCGCATCCCGCGTTCCAACCCCAACGACAGGGATGCGCAGCTCGTTGCAGAGCATCTTGATGCTGTTCATCACTTGCCTCTGCTTTGCGGGCGGCCCACTGAGCAGCGAATGCAACTCGTCGATCACTAGGACCTTTGCCTTGCACGCTCGCAGCTTGGTGATGGCGGTGTGGCGCAGCGAAGTGACTGTATCGCTTGCCCTGAACGGCGTCCAGAACTGGCTCAGAATCGACACATACAATCCCTTCTCGTCGGCATTCGGCGGGGACTCCGCCACGACGATCGGGCGCACGGCTTCGGACTCTTCGTCAATGAACCCGCTACCGCACAGCTGCTCGAACCGGCTGATTATGGTTGTCTTCCCGTTGTTCGAATCGCCAACGAGCAGCAGGTTGGGCATCCGGGGACGCTTAGGCTTGTTCATCAAGCCGATCAACGTGTCCAGTATGAATTGCGCCTTCGGGTAGCCGATCCACCGAGGTTCGTCCAGGAAGGATAGCCGCTGTGCGTCCGAGTATCCGCACACGTGCCTAAACTGCTCGTGAACATGCTTCCAGGAGTCTTGCGCTATTGTGCTTTGCGTTGTTGTCATGCGATGTCATCCCTTGCTGCGACCGATCGCGCCAAGCCTGGCGGCGCCGTGAGCTTGGCCAGGGGTGCCCGGGGGGGCGCATCCTTGGCGGGACGGCTCTGCGATTCCAGTGGTCTGGCGGGATTGGTTGCCTTCTGATGTTCCGAGGTGCGCTGAGCCTCCCTCCGCGCGCGCTTGGTTTTGAGCGCGCTATCGGCAACCATGGCTCGGCGCACTCCGATGGACTTGAAGACTTCCTTTGCGTCGCTTGGATCGAACCCAGACCTGCGAACTTCTTCCTGACCTTTGCGGAACTCCCAGATGCTGCTCGGTGGGACGTCCAAGTCAGCCGTGGGAATTTTCGAGTACTGCTTGACGTCCGGGTCGTAGAACCAGAGGCAGCTGATGTCTCGTGGGTCCCGTCGGAAAATGTGCATTCGGGCTTTGTTGGTCTGAGGATCAACCGCACCGATCCATAGCCGCAGGACGTCGGCGTAGTAGCGCACGTTGTCAATCGTGACTCCATCGGCCTGTACGGTCCGCTCAATAATCGGAAGAAAATCGAGGAACACGGTCATTCGATCCGCAGGACGAGCAGCCATGCCGCGCCCGCGGACACCAGCTCCCCCAAAAACCCCCAGCTCCCACTTGCGAAGAGGCGGCATGCCAAGGGCCGAGTGCTTTCTGCGGTGGTACTCGTTGCAGATCAGCATCAAGAGCTGCTTCTCAAGCTCCGACTTTGTCATGACGGCACGACCTTCAGAATCGTATTCACCTCGGTGCTTCACCGAAGAGAAAGTGGATCCCGGCAGATCGTGGAGCTCGCGCAAGAATGTTCCCTGCAGGCGCTCGATATAGCCTCCATAGCGAGGCACCTTCACGGGCCGGAATTCCACGTCGATCCCATGCTGGGCGCACGACTTGCGGAAGCTGTTCGAGCGGAAGTCTGGGCCGTTGTCGCAACGCACGACCTTGGGCCGGCCCCACACCGGCCAAGGCGCCTCGATACCGTGCAGCATCAGCCATTCGTCCTTCGGGAGAATCGAATGCGAGAGACACATCCCGACCGACGTCATCGATGGCGCATCGAACGATAAGTAGTAGCCGACCGTCATCCGGCTGTATTCGTCAATGGCGACGGTCAGCCATGGTCGGTCGATCGGGAGTCTATGGACATCGTCAACAACGATCACGTCGATGGGTGTGTGATCAATCTGAATGTGCTCGAGCGGGTACGAACCTCCAGGCGTCTGGCCGGGCACAGGAAGGTACTTGTTCTTGGCCTGCTCCCGCTGTCCGCGCCGAAGCATCCGCTGATAGTCTGGAATGCTTTCGATACGGGCCCGGATGGCGGAAGCACTCGGCTCAGCAATTCCTTGCTCCTGGCTGAGCCGCTGGACCTCTCGCACCGTCTTCTGCGCGGTGGGCCTCTCCTTTGTCAGGTGAAAGTCCTCGATAACGTCTTTGATGAGCTTCTCGGCCGAGCTGGAGAGTCGGCCATTGCCTTTTCTCCATCCTCTCTGAAGTGGGATGAGGCCCGATACCGCGTCGAGAGAACGGTACCGCGTAAGCCAGCGGTACACCGTTGCGGGACTGATGCCCAACTCCGTGGCCCTCGCTTCGACGGCTGCGCGGGATTGCATCCCCGCGTCAATCAATGGCTTGATGGCGGCGTAGCGACTTTGCGCAATGCGCCAGTCGTCCTCCGTAATCGCATCGATGTCGACATCGGACAACGGCTGCGGCGCTTGGTCCATGTCATCGAGTTCGCCGATGCGCAGCACGCGGGCGCGACCCGTTTCCACGCTCGTCGCGGTAACGGTATCGAAGTCAAGGACCTCATCGATCCGGAAAACGCCTTCCGAGTGTTTGACCAGCGCGCCGCTGCGCACTTCTATGCGTCGGCGAGAAATGGGAAAGCTCTGTGCTTCCAGCGAGTTCGCTTCAACGTTAGCGGCCATTTGGCACCCACACTTCCGTCGCGTCGCCCAAGAGTTCGCCGATATCGCAGTCAAGTCTCCGGGTGGCTATCAAGTGCCAGAGATGCGCGACACCCTCCGCCCGATAGAGCCCTGGGAAATGCTTCGCCAGCACGTAGTCGATCTTGGCGATGCCAAGGCTGCGTACATCATCAACGATCACGTCGCTCTCCTCACGAGGAACATCCCGATCGCGGTATTCCATGAGGAAATGAATGTTGTCCAAGGACATCGTGCGTATACGAGTCTCGTCCATCACCTTGAAGCGCCAACCTTGCTCAGCCGCGTAGCGGCGGGCAGCCTTCCACTTGGGGGACCACTCGCGCCAGTTGAGTTTCCAGTCCTCTTTGGACTTAACTTCCACCAGCAGGGGCGAGGGTTCCCAACCCGCCGCTATATCCGCGACCGCATAGGTCACCAAATAGTCGGGGGTGTAGGTCTCGTTGCGCCCCGAATGGGTCACAAAGGGGATCGAACATGGCTGTGCGAGCACCGAGGACACGCATATGGCGAATTCCTGTCGGTGAACGAAGTCGCGCTCCAGAGGAGATTCGAACGGAATGGAGTCAGTTTTCCTCCAGCTCACGTAGCCAGTGACGTGCCTACGGTTGGTTGGGATCTTGCGAACCGAACGAGTAGGTCGATCAATTTTAGCGGAGTCGCATTTATTTGAAGAATTTAGAGCTACCATCTCACTTAATTAAAGAAGTTTGTCGCACCAATTTGCAGCGGAACTGCCTTAAGTCATTGAAACACATAGGAGGGTGTCTCAGCAATGGAAATACGTCACAGGGGCTCACCGCCACGGCCCGGCGAGATCTCGCTGGCGCACCATGGGGTTCTCTTTCTCGACGAACTGCCCGAATTCACGAGGGCCGCGCTGGAGGCGCTGCGCGAACCCCTGGAGACCGGCCAAATCACCATCTCGCGGGCGGCGCAGCGTGCGGAATTTCCGGCACGGTTCCAGATGATCGCGGCGATGAACCCCTGCCCCTGCGGCTTTCTCGGCTCCACCCAGCGCGCCTGCCGCTGCACGCCCGACCAGGTCTCGCGCTACCAGGGCAAGCTCAGCGGGCCGCTGCTCGACCGCATCGACCTGCATGTCGAGGTGCCTGCCGTGCCCTCGGAGCAGTTGCTCAAGACACCGCCCGGCGAATCCAGCGCCGCCATCCGCCAGCGCGTGGTGCAGGCCCGGGCCCGGGCGCTGGCACGCCAGGGCAAGACCAACCAGGCACTGCAGGGCCAGGAGATCGACGAACACCTGCACCTCGACGATGCAGCCGCCAAGTTCCTCAACACGGCAGGCGCGCGCTTGGGCTGGTCGGCGCGCAGCACGCACCGCGCGCTCAAGGTGGCGCGCACCATCGCCGACCTGGCGGGTTCGCAGACCACTGCCGTGGGCCATGTGGCCGAGGCCGTCCAATACCGCCGCGTGCTGCGCAGTCCGGCCTGAGCCACCGCCCATCGCTATAGTCTCGCCAAATCCAGCAGCATCACTCCATGGCCAGCGCTTCACTCCCAACCATCAACCCCACCGCCACCGACGTGGTCGACAACGGCTACCTGCGCACGCTGGTGGGCTACAACGCGCGCCGGGCCTCGCTGTCCATCATCGAGGTGTTCATGGAGCGCATGGCGGTCTATGGGCTCAAGGTGGTGGATTTCTCGGTGCTCTCGCTGGTGGCGCACAACCCGGGCATCACCTCGCGCCAGCTGTGCGCCACGCTGGGCGTGCTGCCGCCCAACCTGGTGGGCCTAATCGCGGCGCTGGACCGGCGTGGCCTGATCGAGCGCCGCCCGCACCCGAGCGACGGGCGCGCCATGGGCCTGCACCTGACGCACGCCGGCGAGGACCTGTGCGCGCAGGCCGAGCAGACTGCGGCCACGCTGGAGATCGACGCCACCGCGCGCCTGACCGCCACCGAGCGCAAGACGCTGATCCGGCTGCTGCAGAAAGTCTACGACTGACGGGCCGGCGCCGGCCCGCCTGGATCAGGCTGCCTCTGGCGTGGCCTTGGCCGCCTTGTCCAGCCCCAGTAGCCGCACCGCATTGCCCTTGAGGATGCCGGGCATCACCTCGGGCTTGAAGCCCGCTTCCTGGAAATCCTTCATCCAGCGCTCGGGCGTGATCAGCGGGTAATCGCTGCCGAACAGGATGCGGTCCTTGAGCAGGGTGTTGGCGTACTGCACCAGTTGCTTGGGAAAGTACTTGGGGCTCCAGCCCGAGAGGTCGATCCAGACGTTGGGCTTGTGCGTGGCGACCGAGAGCGCCTCATCCTGCCAGGGGAAGCTCGGGTGCGCCATGACGATCTGCATGTCGGGGAAGTCGATGGCCACATCGTCCAGGTGCATGGGGTTGCTGTACTCCAGGCGAAGGCCGCCGCCGCAGCGCATGCCGCTGCCAATGCCGCTGTGGCCGGTGTGGAAGATGGCCGGCATGCCGTACTCGGCGATCACTTCGTAAATGGGCCAGGCCATCTGGTCGTAGGGGTGGTAGCCCTGCACGGTGGGGTGGAACTTGAAGCCCTTGACACCATACTCCTCGATCAGCCGGCGCGCCTCACGCGCACCCATCTTGCCCTTGTGCGGGTCGATGCTGGCAAAGGCCATCATCATGTCGCTGTTGGCCTTGGCGGCCTCGGCGATCTCTTCGTTCGGGATGCGCCGGCGGCCCATCTTGGACTCGGCGTCCACGGTGAACATCACCAACCCGATCTTCTGCTCGCGGTAGTAGGCCACTGTCTCGGCGATGGTGGGCCGCCGGCCGTTCTTGAAGTATTTGTCGGCGGCGCGGTCGTATTCCTCGCCGTAGTTGTCGAACGGGTTCCAGCAGCTCACCTCGGCGTGCGTGTGGATGTCGATGGCAATCAGGTTCTCGTGGTCCATATCTGTCTCCTATGGTGGCCGGTGTTTCATGGTGTCCCTGTCAGCATGCACCACGGCACGTGACGCAGATCAAGGGTAACTACTGATGAAAAACTGGTCTGGCTTGCTTGAATTGGTTATGAACTATAACCACAATTCACCTATCAAGAAAGCCACCATGACCCATCCAGACATCCATTTCGAGCTCTCCGGCGACGAGCAGGAAGTTGCCGTGATCCGCCTCACGCGCAGCGCCAAGCGCAATGCGCTGAACGACGGCCTGATCCTGGCCCTGCGCGACCTGTTCGAGAAAATGCCCGCCGGCGTGCGTGCCGCCGTGATCGACGGCGAAGGCCCGCACTTCTGCGCCGGTCTCGACCTGTCCGAGCTCAAGGAGCGCGACGCAGGCCAGGGGCTGTACCACTCGCGCATGTGGCATGCCGCCCTGGAGCGCGTGCAGTACGGTCCCGTGCCCGTGATTGCTGCGCTGCACGGTGCCGTGGTGGGCGGCGGGCTGGAGCTGGCCAGCGCCTGCCACATCCGCGTGGCCGACGAATCCACCTTCTATGCGCTGCCCGAAGGCTCGCGCGGCATCTTCGTTGGCGGCGGTGGCGCAGTGCGCATCCCCAAACTGATCGGCGCGGCGCGCATGACGGACATGATGCTCACCGGCCGCGTCTACAACGCGCAGGACGGCGAGAAGGTCGGCTTTGCCCAATACCTGGTACCCGAGGGCCAGGCCTTCGACAAGGCACTGGAACTGGCCAAGCGCGTGGCGCAGAACGCGCCGCTGACCAACTACGCGCTGATGCACGCCCTGCCGCGCATTGCCGAGCAGCCCGCCGACCAGGGCTTCTTCACCGAAGCCATGATGGCCGCAATTGCCCAGAGCGCACCCGAGGCCAAGTCGCGCCTGGCGGACTTCCTGGAAGGCCGCGCCGCCAAAGTACGCAAAGACTGAGCCCCGCATTTCCACACCGCCGGACCTCCACCCATGAGCGATCTCTCCACCCCCCTGGCCCCGCCGCGCTACCGCCCGGTCCCCTTTGGCGTCACCCGCGTCAACCTGCGCGACGGCGCACCCGGCGTGCGCTACCTGCAGGCCGATCTGCCCCTCGGGGCCTATGCGCGCCGGGTGACGGACTACCTGGTGCACTGGGCCGAGGCGGAGCCCGAGCGCAGCTTTCTCGCGCGCCGGGTGCAGCAGGCCGACGGCAACACGGGCAATACCGGCGATTGGCAGCACGTCACCTATGCCCAGGCGCTCGACGCCGCGCGCAGCATAGGCCAGGCGCTGCTGGACCGGGGGCTGAACGCCGAGCGTCCGGTGGTCGTGCTCAGCGAGAACAGCCTCGAGCATGCGCTGATGGCACTGGGCTGCATCTATGCGGGCGTGCCCTACTGCCCGGTATCACCCGCCTACGCCACCGTGAGCCAGGACTACGACAAGCTGCGCCACGTGATCGACACGCTGACGCCGGGCCTGGTGTTTGCAGCAGATGGCACGCGCTTTGGCCGGGCCATCGAGGCCACCGTGGCGGCGGACGTGGAAGTGGTGCTGGCCCAGGGTGCCATCGAAGGCCGCAAGGCCAACACTTTCCAGAGCCTGCGCAACACCGTGGCCACGCCTGCCGTGGACGCGGCCATGCATGCCACGGGCCCCGGCACCATCGTGAAGTTTTTGTTCACCAGCGGCTCCACCAAGATGCCCAAGCCGGTGATCAACACCCAGCGCATGTGGTGCGCCAACCTGCAGCAGATCACCCTGTCGCTGCCGGTGCTGGCCGAGGCCCCGCCCATTCTGGTGGACTGGCTGCCGTGGAACCACACCTTCGGCAGCAACCACAACTTCGGGCTCACGCTGCAGCACGGCGGCACGCTCTACATCGACGACGGCAAGCCCACCGCGGCGCTGATCGGCGAGACGCTGCGCAATCTGCGCGAGATCGCGCCCACGGTGTACTTCAACGTGCCCACCGGCTTCGAGATGATCGCCGAGGCGATGAAGACCGACGCCGTGCTGCGCCGCACGCTGCTGTCGCGGGTGCGCATGTTCTTCTACTCGGGAGCGGGCCTGGCCCAGCCCATCTGGGACAGCCTGCACGCCACGCAGGAGGCCGAGCTGGGCGAGCGCATCGTCATGTCCACGGGCCTGGGGATGACCGAGTCGGCCCCCTCGGCCATGTTCTGCAACAGCCCCGACGTGCGCTCGGGCCACATCGGCGCGCCCGTGCCCGGCATGACGCTCAAGCTGGTGGACGTGGACGGCAAGACCGAGGTGCGCTACCGCGGCCCCAACGTGACACCCGGCTACTGGCGCTCGGACGCCGCCACGCGCGAGGCCTTCGACGACGAGGGCTACCTGTGCACCGGCGACGCGGTGCTGTGGATCGACGACAACGACATCCACCGCGGCCTGCGCTTCGATGGCCGCATCGCCGAAGACTTCAAGCTCTCCACCGGCACCTTCGTGAGCGTGGGCCCCATGCGCGCGAAGATCGTCGTGGCCGGTGCCCCCTACATCCAGGACGCCGTGCTCACCGGCCTGAACCGCAAGGAAGTGGGCGCTCTGCTGTTCCTCTCGCCCGCCTGCCGTGAGGTGAGCGGGCTGGATGCCGACGCCCCCTGGGCCGAGGTCATCGCCAGCACTGGGGTGCGCCAGCGCATCCAGGCTGTCATCGACCACCTGGCGCGCGAATCCACGGGCAGCGCCAGCCGCGTGGCGCGCGCACTGCTGATGGCCGAGCCGCCCTCGCTCGACAAGGGCGAGATCACCGACAAGGGCTCCATCAACCAGCGCGCCGTGCTCAAGCACCGCGACGCCCTGGTGCAGGCCCTGCACGACGGCAACGCCCCCGGCACCATCGTGCCCGCGGCCTGAAACGCACTACCCAAGGAGCCATCCATGCAGATCCAAGGACAGACCGCCCTCGTGACCGGCGCCGCATCGGGCCTGGGCGAAGCCACCGCACGCGAGTTGGCCCGCCTGGGCGCCAAAGTCGCCGTGCTCGACGTGAACACCGCCCTCGCTACCCAGGTGGCCGAGAGCATCAACAGCCAGCATGGCGCCGGCACGGCTGTGGCCTGCACCTGCGACATCACCCAGACCGAGAGCGTGGCCGCCGCCCTGGCCCAGGCCGAGGCGGCCCTGGGCCCGGCCCGCATCCTCATGAACGTGGCCGGCATCGGCAGCGCCAAGCGCGTGGTGCAGCGCGACGGCAGCGCTGCGCCGCTGGAAGACTTCGCGCGGGTGGTGGGCATCAACCTCATCGGCAGCTACAACATCAGCCGACTCTTCGCAGCGGCCTGCGCCAAGCTGGCGCCGCTCGACAACGGCGAACGCGGCGTGATGATGTTCACCGCTTCGGTGGCGGCCTTCGACGGCCAGGTGGGTCAGCAGGCCTACAGCGCCTCCAAGGGCGGGCTGGTGGGCATGACGCTGCCCATGGCGCGCGACCTGGCGCAGCATGGCATCCGCGTGTGCACGGTGGCACCCGGCCTGTTCGCGACGCCGCTCATGAAGGAGCTGCCCGAGGCCGTGCAGCAGTCGCTGGCCGCGAGCATCCCCTTCCCGCCGCGCCTGGGCAAGCCCGAGGAGTTTGCCGAGCTGGCGGCCCACATCGTGACCAACGGACACCTCAACGGGGAGGTGATCCGGCTCGATGGTGCCCTGCGCATGGCGCCCCGATAGCCCCGTTTCCTGCCCCGTCAACCCACCATACCTATACCGGAGACAACCATGACGACGACACGACGCCACTTTGTTCACACCCTGGGCAGCGCCGCCGCTCTCGGAGCGCTTTATCCCCTGTCTTCCTTCGCGCAGGCGCTGGACCAGGTCAAGATCATGTACGGCTTTCCGGCCGGCAGCGCGGGTGATAGCGTGGCCCGCCGCGTGGCTGAAAAGCTGGGCGGCACGGCCTACAGCAAGAACCCGGGCTTCGTCGAGAACAAGCCGGGCGCCGGTGGCCGCATTGCGGTGGAAACGCTGAAGAACTCCCCCGCCGATGGCTCGGTGCTCACCCTGGCACCGGTCTCGGCCCTGTCGGTGTATCCGCACATCTACCCCAAGCTCAGCTACAGGCCGGAAGACGTGGTGCCCGTCTCCATCGGCGCGATCATGCACCACGGCCTGGCCGTGGGCCCGGCCGTGCCGGCCGAGGTGAAGACGCTCAAGGACTTCCTGGCCTGGGCCAAGGCGAACCCGGACAAGGCCAGCTACGGCTCGCCCGGCGCGGGCTCCATGCCCCACCTGCTGGGCGCGCTGCTGGGCATCCGTGCGGCCGTGGATCTCAAGCACGTGCCCTACCGTGGCACCGTGCCCAGCATCACCGACCTGGTGGGCGGCCAGATCGCTGCCGCCATGAACCCCAGCGGCGACTACCTGCAGTACATGAAGACCGGCCGCGTGCGCGTGCTGGCCACCTCGGGCAAGAAGCGCTCGCCCTACCTGCCCGATGTGCCCACCTTCATCGAACTGGGCTACCCCGACGTGACGTCCGAGGAATGGTTCGGCTTCTACGCCCCGGCCAAGACGCCCGCCGCCACACTGGCCAGTGCCAATGCGGCCATCACCGGCGCGCTCAAGGACAAGACCGTGATCGACGCGCTGGGCATCGTTGGCCTGGTGGCCCACGGCAGCACGCAGCAGGAGATGCTGGCCGACCAGAAGGCCGAGTTCGAGCGCTGGGGCCCGCTGGTCAAACAGATCGGGTTCACTTCAGAGTCTTGACTCCCCCCTGAGGCGCTGCGCGCCTTTCCCCCTAAGGGGGACGCCTCCGGTGGCCCGGCGAAGCCGATTCCACGGTGGCGCTGGCTTTGAGCCGCGCCAGTTGCCAAGACCCTGGGAAAAAACGCCTCGGCGCAATAAACATGCAAGCACACCAGACTCTGGCCGACATCCAGCACCTGCTGACCGAAGTGCTCCAGGCGCCTTCGCAGTGGCAGGCGTTGGCGCCGTTTGCCGACACCGATGGCGGGCTGGCGGCGCAGGTGCTGGAGGAGGCCGCCAAGTTCGTCGACAGCGCCATTGCCCCGCTGCAGCGCACGGGCGACG
Source organism: Acidovorax sp. A1169 (assembly GCF_030704685.1). Taxonomy (GTDB): domain Bacteria; phylum Pseudomonadota; class Gammaproteobacteria; order Burkholderiales; family Burkholderiaceae_C; genus Acidovorax. The sequence goes on along the minus strand of NZ_JAUZDX010000029.1, from coordinate 23,632 downwards.
AAGAGGGCTGTCACTTCGAGGCCGGCAGCGTCACCACGCCCGCCGGCTTTCGCGCGGCCTACCAGGCCTTCTGGCAGGCCGGCTGGCCCTCGCTGGCCTGCGCGCCCGAAGACGGCGGCCAGGGCCTGCCTGCGGTGCTCGAATGCGTGCTGTTCGAATGGCTGGCTGGTGCCAACCATGGCTGGACCATGGCGCCCGGCCTGCTGCACGGCGCCTACGAATGCCTGCGCCACCATGGCAGCGACGCGCTGAAAGCGCAGTACCTGCCCAGAATCGCCAGCGGCGAGTGGCTGGCCACCATGTGCCTGACCGAGGCCCATGCGGGCAGCGACCTGGGCCTGGTGCGTACGCGCGGCGTGCCCCAGCCTGATGGCAGCGTGCGCGTCAACGGCAGCAAGATCTTCATCTCGGGCGGCGAGCACGACCTGACCGACAACATCGTGCACCTGGTGCTGGCGCGCCTGCCCGATGCGCCGGCGGGCCCCAAGGGGCTGTCGCTGTTCCTCGTGCCCAAGCGGCTGCCGGGCGGCGAGCGCAATGCCGTGGTGTGCGAACGCATCGAGGAGAAAATGGGCCTGCACGGCAGCCCCACCTGCGTGATGCGCTTCGACGACGCCACGGGCTGGCTGGTGGGTGAGCCCCACAAGGGCCTGGCCGCCATGTTCGTGATGATGAATGCTGCGCGGCTGCATGTGAGCCTGCAGGGCCTGGGCCTGCTCGAAGCCGCTTGGCAGAAGGCCGACGCCTATGCGGGCGAGCGCCGCCAGATGCGCGCGCCCAAGGCCCTGGGCATGGCGGCATCGCCCGGCCCCGACCCGATCTCCGAACACCCGGCCATGCGCCGCATCCTGCAGACGCAGCGCGCCTGGATCGACGGCGGGCGCGTGCTGGCCTACCACACGGCCCTGCAGCTCGACGTGGCGCGCCACCACCCCGACGCGACCGAGCGCGCCGTGGCCCAGCGCTGGTGCGCGCTGGTCACGCCCGTGCTCAAGGCCGCGTTGACCGACCAGGCCTTCCACGGCGCCAGCGCCTGCCTGCAGGTCTTCGGCGGCCACGGCTATGTGCGCGAATGGGGCATCGAGCAGATCGTGCGCGATGCGCGCGTGGCCATGATCTACGAGGGCACGAACGAGATCCAGGCCATCGACCTGCTGGTGCGCAAGGTGCTGGCCGATGGCGGCCAGGGCCTGTGTGCACTGCTAGCGTCCCTGCGTGCCGGCCTGCCCCCCGACGAAGCCGCCAACACCCGGCGCAATGCCCTGGCCGACACCACGCGCGCGCTGGCCGCCGCAGCCGCCACCGACCCCGAGCTGCCCTACTGGGTGGCCGACGACTACCTGCGGGCCGTGGCCCTGGTGCTGCTGGAGTGGGCCTGGGCGCGTGTCGCAGCGGCACCCGCCAGCCATGGGCCGCGCTGGACCGAACCGGCCCAGGCATGCAAGACCTGGGTGCTGCCCGAATTCGACATGCGCCTGGCCATCATTCGCCAGCGCCTGTCCACCGCTGCTGCCGACGTTCACCGACGTACCGCGCCCGCCATGGCTGCCGCCTGACGGTCCACGCCTTTTCTCTCTCCGCTTTCCCCCATCCCACAGCGCTTCGAGGCCGCGCTGCGGGTCTGCCTGCCTGCGCCATGAGACAACACACGAGGAGACAACACCATGAAGACGAACGAGGGTATCTGGAGAATGCACCGTGGACTGAGCCGCCCCCTGGCACTGGCCGCCATGCCCGCCGCGGTATCGCTGCTGCTGGCCGGCTGCGGCGGATCCGACGGGGGGCTGCGGCAGCTCTCGGCGGCGTCGCCAGGCACGCTGCAGTCCTGCGCCAACCTGGCCACCACGCTGGCCCTGCCCAATACGCGCATCGCCTCCGCCGTGCCCGTGGCCGAGGGCGAGCTCAAGGCCACCGGTGTGAACACGCCCATCCCGGCGCACTGCCTGGTCAAGGGGGCCATGAACCAGCGCACCAGCGCGGTCGATGGCAACAGCTATGCCATCGGCTTCGAGATGCGCATGCCCGTGGCCTGGAACGGCCGCTTCCTCTACCAGGCCAACGGCGGGCTCGATGGCAGCGTGGTCACGGCCCTGGGCGCGACCAGCGGCGCGGCACCCGTCGCGCCGGCACTGAGCCAGGGCTTCGCGGTGCTCAGCTCGGACGCGGGCCACAGCGCGCCCACGCCCTTCTTCGGCGTGGACCCACAGGCCCGGCTGGACTATGGCTACCAGGCCGTGGGCAGCCTCACGCCCATGGCCAAGGACCTCATCAAGAGCGCCTACGGCAAGGCACCCGACCGCTCGTACTTCGCGGGCTGCTCCAACGGCGGGCGCCACGCCATGGTGGCCGCCTCGCGCTTTGCCGACCAGTACGACGGCATCCTGGCCGGGAACCCGGGCTTTCACCTGCCCAAGGCCGCCACCACGCAACTGTGGAAGGCCCAGCAGTACGCCAAGGTGTCCACCCCGGATGCCAGCGGCCAGCCCGACCTGAACACGTCCGTGACAGCGGCCGAATACAAGCTGCTGGGCAACCGCATCCTCGCCAAGTGCGATGCGCTGGACGGTGTCACCGACGGGCAGGTGAACGACGTGGCGGCCTGCCAGGCCGCCTTCAACCTGCAGACCGACGTGCCCAGCTGCAGCGCCGGTGCCGCGCGTGACGGAACCTGCCTGACGCCAGCCCAGAAGAATGTGCTGGCCGACATCTTCGCCGGCCCCAAGAACAGCAAGGGCGAGGCGCTGTACACCGGCACCTGGTTCGACCCGGGCGTGGGCGGCGTCAACTTCGCACAGTGGCACCTGGGCTCGCCCGCCACGCGCGATGCCGGGGCCGTGGCCTTCATCTTCACTTCGCCGCCCTCCTCCGTGGCGGCCTTCGGCGCCACCACGGGCCTGCAGTACGCGCTGAACTTCAGCATGGAGACAGACTACCCGAAGATGTTCGCCACCAGCGCGCTCTACCCCGAGTCGCCCTGGTCCTTCATGACGCCGCCCAATGAGGCCGAGCTCGCCACCCTCAAAGACCGGGGCGCCAAGATGATGGTCTACCACGGCGTGGCCGACGGCGTGTTCTCCCCCGTGGACACCGCCAACTGGATGGACCGGCTGCAGGCCAACCACAAGGGCGATGCAGCCAGCTTTGCGCGCCTGTACATGGTGCCCGGCATGAACCACTGCTCGGGCGGCCCCGCCACCGACCAGTTCGACATGCTGGCGCCGCTGGTGCAGTGGGTGGAACAGGGCAAGGCGCCCGACACCGTGCTGGCCCAGGCCCGCGGCGCAGGAGCCAACGTGGTCAACACCGAACTGCCTGCCGGTTGGTCGGCCAACCGCACGCGCCCGCTGTGTGTCTACCCCAAGGTGGCGCGCTACAACGGCACGGGTGACGTAGAGAGCGCCAGCAGCTTCAGTTGCCGGTAGCAGCTGTAACAGGGGGCGAGAGCAATGGTGCCCGCCCCCTGGCGCTGGCACACCGTGCCAGTGTTGTCACTTCAAGTGACTGCGCCATGGAAACACAGGAGCTGCACAGGGGGCGCCTGATCGACCATATCCAGCTGGTGGTGCGCGATCTGGCCACCAGCCATGCTTTCTATACCGCCATCTTCGAGGTGCTCCAGGTGCCGCTGGGCGGCACCGGCGAAAACTACTTCTGGGCCGACGAGCTCTTCGTCTCCACTTGCCAAAGTGCTGCGGCGCAGGGCCACCTCACCGGCCGGCACCACCTGGCCTTCCAGGCACAGGACGAGGCCATGGTGCAGGCCTTCTATAAGGCGGCTCTGGCCCATGGCGGCAAGGACAACGGCGCGCCCGGCGAACGCCCCTACCACCCGGGCTACTACGCCGCCTTCGTGCTCGACCCCGATGGCAACAACATCGAGGCCGTGTTCCACGGCAAGGCCGAGAGCAGCGCGCCATCGGTCAAGATCAAGTTCTGACGGGCTGCTGCAACCATGCTGACAAACCGCTGTCAGCAGCAGGCCATCACCATCGTGGCTTCTTCATTTGCACACAAGGAGCCCCCATGAAAAACGCCATCACCTGGTTCGAGATCCCCACCACCCAGCTGGACCGCGCCCAGGCCTTCTACGAAGCCGTGCTGGGCCAGGCCATGCGCCGCGAGGCCATGGGGCCGAGCGAAGGCGCCGTGTTCGCCTACGACCCCGAGGCCGATGGCACGGGTGGCGCACTGCTGATGGGGCCGACGGCGCCGCAAGCGGCACCCGGTGCCGGAACGCTGGTCTACCTGGATGCATCACCCTCGCTCGACGCGGCGCTCGCCCGCGTGCTGGACCAGGGCGGCCAAGTGGCCCTGCCGCGCCAGGCGCTGCCGCCGGGCCTGGGCTTCTTCGCGCACATCCATGACCTGGATGGCAACCGTGTCGGCCTGCACGCACTGGCCTGACCCGGTGCAGTCGCACCTGTGGGCCGAAGCGGCCCCACCCACGGCCACCAACGCCCCCCCCAAGGCAACTGGATTGCGGTGGCCAGCGCAACCCATGCGCGGCGTGGCTGCGCCGAGCCGGGCGCGGGCTACATGCAGGTGTGCCACGGCAAGGTCGCACCGCTGCGGCGCGTGAAGCCCGGCGACAGGGTCGCGTACTACGCGCCCACGGTCACCATGGGTGGCAGCGACAAGTTGCAGGCCTTCGTTTCGCTGGGATTGGTGAAGCCCGGCGAGCCCTATGCCTTCGACATGGGCGGCGGGTTCGTTCCGTTCCGCAAGGACGTGGACTATGTGCCGGCCCAAGAGGCGGCCATCGCACCGCTGCTCGACCACTTCGAGTTTGTGCAGGACCGCGCACGCTGGGGCTATGCGTTCCGTTTCGGGCTCTTCGCCATCAGCGACCATGACATGCGGCTGATTGCCGATGCCATGGGCGCCGACGCGGATTCATTGCATTTCTGAAGGCTATGGATGGACTGGGCCGGCGCGCACACGTGCCAGCGCGGCCTGCACATCGTTCCATGCGGGGCGCCCCGGCGCATAGCGCTGGCGCATGTAGCCCGCGAGTTCGGCGATCTGCGCATCGCTGAGCGCGTCGCCAAAGCCGGGCATGAAGCCCAGTTCGCGCGAAGCCGGCTCGCTGATGCCGTGGACGATGACCTGCAGCAGGTTGTCGGGCCGGTCGCTGTGCAGGTTGCTGTTGAGCGCGAGTGGCACGTTCGCCCCCAGGAGCTTGGGGCCATTGCCATCGTGGTGGCAGGCAGCGCAGGCCCCATCGAACAGGCGCTGGGCCTGGCCGGGCTGGGGCGCCAGTGCGCCCGCCCGGGCCACGGCGGCCTGCGCCTTCGTCAATGCTTCCGCGACTGGCTCCAGGGCCGCGCTGAACGAGGCCAGGTAGGTAGCCATGGCGCGGATGTCCTCGTCGGGCAGCTTCGCCAGTTCCTGCACCACGGGCGCCATGGGGCCGGAGGCACTGCCGTGCTCCGGGCTGTGGCCCTTGCGCAGGTAGCTGTACAGCGCGTCGGCGCTCCAGGGCACGGGCGCCTTCGACAGGCCGGTGAGTGCGGGCGCCTCCCAGCCATCGACCAGCGCACCCGACAGGAAGGCCGCACCGCCCATCTCCGCCCCCAGCGCATTGCGCGGCGTGTGGCAGGCGCCGCAGTGGCCAGCGCCCTGCACCAGGTAGGCACCGCGGTTCCATTCGGGCGGGCGCGCGGGGTCGCTCTTCCAGGGCGTGGCGTCGTGGAACAGCGCGTTCCAGCCGGCCATGAGTGGGCGCACGCTGAACGGAAACGCCAGTTGCGTGGCCGGGACCTCGGAGCGCACCGGCGGCTGGGCCATGAGCCAGGCGTAGAGCGCGGTCAGGTCGTCGTCGTCCATCTTCGCGAACGAGGTGTAGGGGAAGGCTGGGTACAGGTGCTTGCCATCGCGCGAGATGCCTTCGCGCATGGCGCGCTGGAAGGCGCTGAAGGACCATTGGCCCAGGCCCGTCTGCGCATCGGGCGTGAGGTTGGTGGTGTAGACGGTGCCGAAGGGCGTGTCCATGGCGCGCCCACCGGCATTCGGCATTCCGCCCGGCGCGGTGTGGCAGACCACGCAGTCGCCCGCCGCGGCGACCAGCCGCCCGCGCTCGATGGTGGCGGCGTTGTAGACCGAAGCGCCTGCCGTCTGTGCGACTGGTGCAATGGCCGGGCGCCAGCCCAGCAGCGCCGCGCCCATGGCCAGGCCGCCCGCAGCCAGGGCCAGTGCGCGGCCCCAGGGGCTGCGCCGGCGCGGCCAGGCGGCGCTGGCAGGCACCGCCGGAGCCGACAGCTCCAGCGTGGGCAGTACATCGGCCGGCTCTGCCAGCGACCCTGCGGTGTCATCGCCCCCCTGCCCCGATGCACCGGCCAAAGGGTTGAGGCCCGCGCGCACCACCTCGGGGGTGAACGGCGGTGCGCGAAAACGCACGCCTGTGGCATCGAAGATCGCATTGGCAATGGCCGCCGTGCCAGGCACCGACGAAGACTCCCCCGAGCCCAGCGGTGCCTCGTCCTGCCGGGGCATGTGCATCACCTCGATGACCGGCACCTCGCGGAAACTCAGGATGGGGTAGCTGCCCCATTCGCGCGTGTCCACCGCCTGCGTGACGGTGTCGAAGCGCACCTGCTCCTTGAGGGCCCGGCTGGTGGTCTGCACCACGTTGCCATGCACCTGGTGCTGCACCCCCGCGGGGTTGACCATCATGCCCGCATCGTGGCCCACGACCACGCGGCGCACATGCACCTCGCCGGTCTTTCGGTTCACGTCCACGTCGGCCACCCAGGCGGCCCAGGCGGCGCCGAAGCCGGGCCACTTGCTATGGATGTAGCGGGCGTAGGCAAAGCCCTGGCCCTGGACCCAGTCGCCATCGACACCCTGCAGTTCGCCGGGGCCGGGCACGCGCGGCCCGGTGTGGGGCAACCAGCCGGCCTTCTCGGCCGTGGCCTGGATCAATTCGGCCGCGCGCGGGTCGCTCAGCAGCTGCAGGCGAAACTCGACCGGGTCCACCCCGGCAGCGGTGGCCAGTTCGTCCACGTAGGATTCGTGCGCGAACGAGTTGGGCAAGGCCGAGACGCCGCGCAGCCAGGAGGCGCGCACGATGGGCGCCATGTCGTTCACGGCCACGCGCAGGTTGTCGTAATCGTAGGGCGGGCGCGCGGTGCGGTCGCCCATCTCGTAGGCCTGGGCCACGGGCTCGATGGTGCGGGTGAGCAGCAGGGCCAGCGTGGGCGCGCCGTTGGAGGGGTAGGACGTCTCGAAATCGTAGGCGGCCACCGAGCCATCGGCATTGAGCCCGCCGCGCACCTGCATGAGCTGGGCCGTGCCCTTGGGCTCCCACAGGTGCTCCTGCTCGCGTGTGAGCTGCACGCGCACGGGCGCCCCCACGGCGCGCGACAGCAGCGCGGCATCGGCCGCCACGTCATCGGCACCGTTGCGGCCATAGCAGCCCGCGGCCTCCATGCGCACCAGGTCGATGTCCACATCGGCCATGTCCATCAGCCGGGCCAGGTCGGCGCGCAGCACATGGGGGTTCTGCGTACCGGCCCAGACGGCCATGCGGGCACGGCCCGAGGCCTCGTCCTGGCGCCACTCGGCCACCGCACACGAGGGCCCGATGGAGCCGTGCAGCTGGTACGGCCAGACATAGGTGCGCGGCAGGGACTGCGCGGCAACGGCCAGCGCAGCGTCCACGTCGCCCTCGTCCACCAGGCGGCGCTGCGTGGAGGGGTTGGCACGGATGGCCTGGGCCAAGGCCTCGGGGCTATCCTGCCGGGGAAATCCCGGCCAGGGCTTCCAGTGCACGCGCAGCGCGCGCATCGCCTCTTCGGCCTGTTCCTCGCGCTCGGCGACGATGCCCACGAAGTCGCGCACCACCACCACGGCCCGGATGCCCGGGATGTGGGCGATGGACGACTGGTCCACCGATTCGAGCGTGTTGCCGATGAAGTCGCCATGGTCGGCCCCGGCATACGGCGGGCGCACCACGCGGCCGTGCAGCATGCCGGGCACGCGCATGTCGTGCACGAAGACCAGCTCGCCGCTGACCTTGGCCGGTATGTCCACGCGCGGCACCGACTGGCCGACCACGGTGTAGTCGGCCGTGGGCTTGGTGGGCGTGGCCTCGGCGAGCTCCAGCGCGGTGTGCGCGCCAGCCAGCAGTTCGCCATAGGCCACCTGGCGGGCCGGGTCGGCCGCCACCTGCACCACGCCGGCCTGCACCTGCAGCGCATCGGTCGCCACGCCCAGGCGCTCGGCCGCCCGAGCCACCAGCCAGTGGCGCGCCTGCGCTGCGGCGGTGCGCAGGGGCTTGGCGTGTATCTGGATCGAGGCGCTGGCAATGGTCGCGCCCTGGTTGGGCGCGCGCGTGGTATCGCCCAGCACCATGTTCACGCGCTCAAGGGGAACGTCGAGCTCCTCGGCCACGATCTGGCCCAGCGCCGTGCGGATGCCGGTGCCCAGGTCGACGTGGCCATTGAGCGCGGTCACGCTGCCATCGTCCCACACGGCCAGCAGGATCTCGACGCCCTCGGCCGGGTTGCCGGCCACCAGCGCGGGCTGGCCCTTCACGGGTGGGGGTGCGGGCGGCGGGTTGCGCACGAGCAGCAGCACCCCCTGTGCGGCATGGAAGTCGGCACGCGTGAGCGGGCTGTGCGCGCGCAGCGGTACAGGGGACGCGCTCATGCGGCCACTCCGCGCACCAGCACCGCCGCGCGCTGCACGGCGCGGATGATCTCCACATGCGTGCCGCAGCGGCACAGGTTGCCCGAAAGCTCGCGGCGGATGGCGGCCTCGTCGGGGTCGGGGTTGCGTTCGAGCAAGGCCACGGCCATCATCACCATGCCGCTCAGGCAGTAGCCGCACTGGGCCGCCTGCTCGTCCACAAAGGCCTGCTGGACCGGGTGCAGCCCTCCTTCACAGCTTGCACCATGGCAGCGCGCGGGCAGGCCCTCCAGCGTCGTCACCTCCCGCCCCGCCACGCCGCGCGCAGGGATCACGCAGGCGCGTGCCGCCACCCCGTCCACCAGCACCGTGCAGGCGCCGCACTGGCCCAGGCCGCAGCCGTACTTGGGACCGTTGAGCGAGAGGTCGTTGCGCAGCACATGCAGCAGCGTGGCGCCCGCGCCCGGGGTACCTGCTGGCAGCTCACATGGCTGGCCATTGACGGAAAGGGTGAGAACGGTGGCTGGGGTCTGCATGGATCCTGAATGAAACGTCAGCGGCGCAGGCTGCCGGTGCGGGTGTACATCTCCAGGTCCACGAAGTTGGACCCATTGTGGTTGTTCGGACCGTACTGCACCGGGAAATCGCCGAACTTGGTGGTACCCATGTCTTCCATGGCCTTGATGAAGGCCTCGCGCGTGAGGTTGCGCCCCGTGCGCCTGAGGCCTTCGACGAACACGCGCGCGGCGATATAGCCTTCGAGCATGGTGTAGCTGTCGATCTTGGCACCGGCATCGGTGCGGTCCTTGCGGTAGTCGACCACGATGGGCAGGCGGCTGGCCTGCGGCGAGGGCACGATGCTGGCCGTGACCAGGCCCTCGATGCCGCCATTGAGGCGCTGGGCCGAGCCCGGCGCATCGGTGATGCCCACCGAGATGGTGTACAGCGGCGCGGCGCCGCCACCGGCACGGTAGTCGCGCAGGAACACCTCGACCATCTTGCCGGCCATGATCATCACCACCGCGCCGGGCTGGGCCTTGGTGAGCTGGGCCACCTGGGCCTTGGCGTCGGTGGCGGCAATCTCCAGAGGCACCGACTCGACCACCTTGACCTTCAGGCCCTGGGCGATCTGCAGGCAGGTCTCGAGGTTGGACTTGCCGAACGCGCTGTTCTGGTAGGCAACCGCGATGTTGGTGATGCCCAGCGTGGCCAGGTGGCCCACGATCTTGCGCAGCTCGGTCTCGTAGCTGGCGCGCACGTGGAACAGGTAGCGGTTGTGCGTGGTGCGGAACGAGGTAGTGCCTACCAGCGGCGCGAACATGGGCACGCCGGCCTTCTCGGCCAGCGGCATGGCGGCGATCAGGTTGCCCGTGGCCACGTAGCCGATCAGGGCGAAAACCTTTTCCTCGTCGATCAGGCGCGCCGTGTTCTCGGCGGTCTTCTTGGGCTCGTAGGCGTCGTCGAGCGAGACGAGCTCGAGCTTGCGCTCGAACACCCCGCCGGCCTTGTTGGTGCGGTCGAAGTACAGGGAGATGCCGGCCTTGTAGTCCACGCCGAAGTCCTTGGCGGGCCCGGTGAAGACAGCGGACTGCCCCACCTTGATGCTCTTGTCCGTCACCCCGGTCTCGGCCGCCGTGGCCGTCGTCGCCGAACTGCCCAGGGCCGTCGCCGCCATGGCCATCAGCACGGCCCTGCGGTCGGTGCGCCCATCCCTCATCCCACGGTACTTCATGAAACGCTCCTTACATCAAAGGTGGCAGTTTCCCCGCAACACGAGGGACTGTGCAACCATTTACAGGGGGTGTTGCGAAACCGTCAAAGACGGCTTCCCGCGCTGCCGGCGAGGCGGCAGCCACCGATGGTTTGCAAGTCCCGTGCCCATGGCTCAGGCGATGTCCAGGTCGCTCGACTGGATGCGCTTGACGCCTTTGGCCTTCATCTGCTTCCAGGCCGCCTCCAGCGAGCCGTTGAGGTCGATGGCCCGGCAGGCGTCCTCCACCACATAGGTCTCGAAGCCCAGGCGCTTGGCGTCGAGCGCCGTCCAGGCCACACAGAAGTCGGTGGCCAGGCCGGTCACGAACACCGTCTTGATGCCGCGCTGCTTCAGGTAGCCCGCCAGGCCCGTGGAGGTCTTGCGGTCGGCCTCCTCGAAGGCCGAGTAGCTGTCCACATGCTCGTGGAAGCCCTTGCGCAGGATCACCTGGGCCTGGGGAAGTTTCAAATCCTTGTGCAGCGCAGCGTCGTCGGTGCCGCGCACGCAGTGGTCGGGCCACAGCACCTGCTGGCCGTAGCTGAGCTTGGTGGTCTCGAAGGGCTTCTTGCCGGCATGCGTGCTGGCGAAGGAGGCATGGCCCGGCGTATGCCAGTCCTGCGTGACGACCACGTTCTCGAATGCGGTGGCGATGCGGTTGATGACCGGCACCACCTCGTCGCCCTTGGCCACCGGCAGCGTGCCGCCGGGCACGAAGCAGTTCTGCACGTCGACGACGATCAGCGCCGCTCGCTCGCCGGGCTTGATCTTGCCCGCGGCAAATGCCAGCGGCATGCCGGCCCCCGCAAGCGTGAAGGCGGCAGCGGATTGGAGGAAGAAACGGCGCTGGGCGGGGATCATCATGGCGGACACTCCGGTTGGAAACGCACTGGCAGATCGGTACGGGCCCACCGGGCCCGCGCCGGGGAAATCCTTCACACGCTCAGGTAGGACCTGCGCACCTCATCGTTGGCGGCCAGCTCGGCCATGGAGGCCTGGTAGCGGATCTGGCCCTTTTCGAGCACGTAGGCACGGTCGGACACGAGCTCGGCGAAGTGCATGTTCTGTTCAGACAGCAGAATGCTCACGCCCTGGGCCTTGAGCTCCAGGATCATCTGCGCCATCTGCTCGACGATGACCGGGGCCACGCCTTCGGAAGGTTCGTCGAGCAGCACCAGGTAGGGGTTGCCCATCAGCGTTCGCGCCACGGTCAGCATCTGCTGCTCGCCGCCGCTCATGCGGCCGCCGGGGCGCTGGGGCATCTCGCCCAGATTAGGGAACAGCTTGAACAGGGCCTCGGGCGTCCACAGCGGCGCTGCCGTGCCGTCAGGCCAGTGGCGCGCGGGCTGGCGGCCCACGGCCAGGTTCTCCATCACCGTGAGGTCGGTGAACACGCGGCGGTCCTCGGGCACGAAGCCCAGGCCCAGGCGTGCCGCATCGTGCGGGTCGCTTTTGGAGAGGTCCTTGCCCATGAAGCGGATCTGGCCCTTGCGCTTGGCGAGCATGCCCATCAGCGTCTTGAGCGTGGTGGACTTGCCCGCGCCGTTGCGGCCCATCAGCGCCACGACCTCGCCGCGGCGCACGGTGAGGTCCACGTCGTACAGGATCTGCGCAGCGCCGTACCAGGCCTGCAGGCCCTTGGCCTCCAGCAACACGTCCTTGGAATCAATCGTCGTCGTCATCATGCGGTCTCCGCAGGCGCAGCAGCAATCGCTGCGCCGGCCGTCTTTTTCTCGAAGGTCTTGCCGGTGCCGAAGTACACCTCCTGCACCTTGGGGTGGTCGCGCAGCTCCAGGGGCTTGCCCTCGGCGATCAGGCGCCCGCGCGCCAGCACGATCATGCGGTCGGCGTAGGCGAACACCACGTCCATGCTGTGCTCGGTGAACAGCACGGCCATGCCGCGGTCGATCACCAGCTGCTTGGTCAGCGCCATGAGCTCGTTGCGCTCCTTGGGCGCCATGCCGGCCGTGGGTTCGTCCATGAGCAGCAGCTTGGGCGCGTTGGCCATGGCGATGGCCAGCTCCACGCGCTTGACGTCGCCATAGGCCAGCACGCTGCAGGGGCGGTCGGCCTGGGCCTTCATGCCCACCTGCTCAAGCAGGGCCAGGGCCTCATCACGCTTGTGCTCCGAGGCCTTGCGGAACATCGAGAACAGGCGGCTGTCGTTGGAGATCAGCGCCATCTGCACGTTTTCCACCACGGTCAGCGAGGAGAAGGTCTCGGCGATCTGGAAAGTGCGGCCCACGCCCATGCGCCAGATGTCGCGCGGCTTGCGGCCCACCAGCTCCTGGCCGTTGAGCTGGATCGAGCCCACGTCGGCAGGCAACTGGCCGTTGACCATGTTGAAGGTGGTGGACTTGCCGGCACCGTTGGGGCCGATCAGGGCCAGCAGCTCGCCGGCCGCCAGCTCGAAGTGGATGCCGTCGACGGCCTTGACCCCGCCGAAGGACTTGCCCAGACCGGTGACTTTGAGCAGGCTCATGCTGCCTCCTTGGCTTCGCGCTTGTTATCGAAGAGTTGCTTGATGGCCCCCGCGATGCCCTGAGGGAACAGCAGCACCAGGATCAGGATGATGGCGCCCAGCATGGCGCGCCAGTAGTCGGTGTTGCGTGCCACGGTGTCGTGCAGCCAGGTGAAGGTGACCGCACCCACCACCGGGCCGGCCAGGGTCTGGATACCGCCCAGCAGCACCATCACCAGGCCGTCGACCGACTTGCCCACGTGCAGCGCCTCGGGCGAGATGCTGCCCTTGGAGAAGGCGAACAGCGCACCGCCCAGGCCAGCGAACAAGCCGGCGATGACGAAGGCCGTCCACTGCATGCGCTTGACGTCGATGCCGATGGCATCGGCGCGCAGCACCGAGTCGCGCCCGGCGCGCAGCGCATAGCCAAAGGGCGAGAACAACACCCGGCGCAAGGCCAGCACGCCACCCACCACCAGGGCCAGCGTGAGGAAGTAGTAGTTGCGCTTGTCCGACAGCCACTCGGCCGGCCACACGCCCGTAAGGCCGTTGCTGCCGCCGGTGAAGCCATCCCACTGGTAGCAGATGGCCCAGGTGATCTGCGCAAAGGCCAGCGTCAGCATGGCCAGGTACACGCCCGACAGGCGCACGCAGAACCAGCCGTAGATCAGCGCACCGGCCGCCGCGGCCAGGGGTGCCAGCAACAGGGCTGCTTCCATCGGGATGCCGGCCGAGCGCACCAGCAGCGCAGCCGCATAGGCCCCGAGGCCGAAGTAGGCCGCATGGCCGAACGAATGCATGCCCGCCGGCCCCATGATGAAGTGCAGGCTGGCCGCGAACAGCGCCGCGATCAGCAGGTCGATCATCAGCACGGTGAGATAGGGCGAACCGGTGGTGACGAAGGGCAGCAGCACCAGAGCGGCGACCAGAACGGCCGCACCGATCTTGTACCAGGGCGGCGAGGCGCGCAGCGGCGCTTCGGGAATACCGGTGTTGCGGCTTGCGGCCTGGGGCTTGCCCATCAGACCCCAGGGGCGCACCACGAGCACGACGGCCATCACCAGGAACTCGACCACCAGCGTGAGCTTGGAGAACGAGACGCTGTAGCCGAAGATCTCGACCACGCCGAGCCAGATGCAGATGGCCTTGATCTCGGCGATTAGCAGCGCGGCCACATAGGCGCCCGGAATGGAGCCCATGCCGCCCACCACCACCACCACGAAGGCGGCGCCGATGGTGTTCAGGTCCATCTCCAGCGTGGCCGGTTCGCGCGGTAGCTGCAGCGCACCGCCCAGGCCCGCCAGCAGGGCGCCGAGGGCGAACACGGCCGTGAACAGCCAGGCCTGGTTCACGCCCAGGGCGCTGACCATCTCGCGGTCCTGCGTTGCGGCACGCACCAGCGTGCCCCAGCGGGTGCGGGTGAGCAAGAGCCACAACAGGCCCAGCACCACCGGGCCGACGACGATCAGGAACAGGTCGTACGAGGGGAATTGCCGCCCCAGGATGCTGACCGAGCCCGACAGGCCCGGCGCACGCGGGCCGAGCAGTTCCTCGGGACCCCAGATCCACAGCGCGGCGTCCTTGATCACCAGCACCAACGCAAAGGTCGCCAGCAGCTGGAACAGCTCGGGTGCCTTGTAGATGCGGCGCAGCAGCACCACCTCCACCAGCGCACCGAGCGCGCCGACCACCACGGCCGACAGCAGCAGCGCAGGCCAGAAGCCCAGGCCTGTGCCCAGCTTGGCCACCATGGAGTAGGCGACGTAGATGCCCACCATGAAGAACGAGCCATGCGCGAAATTCACGATGCGCGTGACGCCGAAGATCAGCGATAGCCCGGCGCCCACGAGGAACAGCGAGGAGGCCCCCGCCAGTCCATTGAGCAGCTGAACGATAAAACTCGATAAACTCATTCCAGATCCTTCGGGGTCACGGCAAAGGTTGTCCCTCGGGCATGTCATCTGCCCGTTTTGTGCTTATGGGATTGCAATATGGCTGCAGCGGCCGGCGGGCGCAAGGGCCCGCCGGAACCGCCGTCAGCCGGGGACCAGCGCTCAGTCGGCCGGGCGCATCTTCTTGACTTCGTCGTTCGTAGGCTGCACCTTGGCGCCGTCCACGTAGCGGTAGTCGACCATCACGCCCTTGCCACCCTCGTTCTTGGTGCGGCCCACGTAGCCGCCCATGGTGGACTGGTTGTCCTCGGGGCGGTAGGTGATGCGGCCGAACGGCGTGGGCACCTGCAGGCCCTTGAAGGCGACAACGAGCTTTTCGGTGTCGGTGGAGCCGGCCTTCTTGATGCCTTCGGCCAGCGACTTGATGGCGCTGTAGCCCACGACCGAGCCCAGGCGCGGGTAGTCGTTGAACTTGCCTTGGTAAGCCGTTTGGAAGGCCTTGTGCTCGGGCGTCTGCAGGCCGTACCAGGGGTAGCCGGTCACGATCCAGCCGTTGGGGGCCTCGTCCTTGAGCGGGTCCATGTACTCGGGTTCGCCGGTCAGCAGGCTGACCACTTCACGGTCCTTGAACAGGCCACGGGTGTTGCCTTCGCGCACGAACTTGGACAGGTCGGCACCGAACAGCACGTTGAAGATCGCGTCGGGCTTGGCATCGGCCAGGGCCTGCACCACACTGCCCGAGTCGACCTTGCCCAGTGGGGGCGCCTGCTCGACGACGAATTCCACGTCCGGCTGGGCCGCCTTGAGCAGCTGCTTGAAGGTGGCCACGGCCGACTGGCCGTACTCGTAGTTGGGGTAGACCAGCGCCCAGCGCTTCTTCTTGAGGGCCACGGCCTCGGGCACCATCATTGACACCTGCATGTAGGTGGAGGGACGCAGGCGGTAGGTGTAGCGGTTGCCGTTCTGCCAGACGATCTTGTCGGTCAGCGGTTCGCCGGCCAGGAAGAAGAATTTCTTTTGCTTGGCGAAGTCGGTCAGCGCCAGGCCCACGTGCGAGAGGAAGGAGCCGGTGAGCACGTCCACCTTCTCGCGCGAGACCAGTTCCTCGGCCGCGCGCACGGCATCGCCGGGGTTGCCGTTGTCGTCGCGGATCACGAGCTGGACTTTCTTGCCCAGCAGGCCGCCCGCAGCGTTGATCTCGTCCACTGCCAGCTCCATGCCCTTCTTGTAGGGTTCCAGGAAAGCGGGCTGGGCCTTGTAGCTGTTGATCTCACCGATCTTGATGACATCCTGGGCCATCGCGGGAGCGATGGTGGCGGCCAGCGCGGCAGCGGCCGTAGCACGCATGAGGGTCTTAAGCATCGTCATGGAAACACTCCTGATGGATTGGATGGGAGAGAAACAGCGGTGGCAAACAGTATGGGGGAGACAGCGGGTCACGGGTGTGGCAGTGCGCTCAGCGCAGGCCGTCCTTGCCCTGGATTTCTGCGGTGGTGAGCCCGCCGATGCGCGGCAGCGGGCGGCCACCGGCCGTGACCACCACGGCCACCACGATCTCGTTGGCGCGCGGTGCATCGGCCACACGGGCCTCCATGGCATCGAAGTGGCTGCGCACGTAGGCGGCGTCCTTGTGGCCCAGCGGCACGTCGATGGCAGCACCCAGGCCGCCGATCTTCTTGCTCGATGGCACCAGGGCTGCGCCCTTTTCCACCGCCAGGCGCAGCGGGGCGCCCAGCTTGGGGTGCAGGATGGCTGCGGCATGCTCGAGCTCGCCACCTTCGCCCACGATGGCGGCCTTGCCATAGCTTTCGGCCTGGCCGGGGGCAATGCCCAGGGCCTGCACACAGCGCTCGCCCAGCAGGCCGCCGAGCTCTTCGCCGATGGCGATCAGCTCGTCGAGGTTTTCCACGTAGCGGCCCGCATACGGGTTCTCGATGACGGCCATGGCCAGGGCCTTGCGCGCGGGCGGATTCACCTCGCGGCCCATTTCCACGCGCACTTCGTCGGTCTGGACGATGATTTTCCGGATCTTGGCTGGCATGTGTGTGCTCCTTGGTCTCTCGTAGTCGTTATGGTTGGCGTGGTTCAGCGCAGGCCGTTCCACTGGCTGATGTCGGCAGCCTTGAGCCCGCCCACCCGCGCATGGATGCGCGCGCCGGTGGTCATCGCCAGGATGAAGACGATCTCGTCGGCCAGCGGCGCGCCGGGCACGCGCACCTCGATGGCATCGAAATGGCTGCGCACATAGCTGGCATTGATGTGCGTGAGCGGCACGTCGAGCGCGGCACCTGGGCCGCCCACCTTCTTGGTCGAGGGCACGATGGACAGCGCGTTGCCGGGCTGACCGGTCTTCTCCTCGGCCTGGCCCTTGGCGTAGGCGTTGCGGTCGCCCTTCCAGCCCAGCAGCTCGCGCATGGCGTAGCCGCCCGGCACATGCCACAAGGCACCGTGCTCCAGCTCGCCGGCGGCACCGATGATGGCGCCCTTGCCATAGGTCGCTATGCGCTCGGCCGGCACGTTCATGGCCTTGAGCAGGCGCTGCGCCATATCGAGGCCCACCTCCTGCAGCGCATCCATCATGGGCAGGATGTCTGCCTCGTAGCGGCCGGCATAGGGGTTGGTGAGCACGGCGCCGATGGCACCGCGCAACAGCGGTGCACCGGTTTCGGGCCCGAATTCGTGCCGGATTTCCTCAAGGTGGGTGAAAACGCGTCGGATCTGGATCATGGGATGGCCTGTGCAATTCATTAAGCAAATACTGAACCAACTTCAAACACGGCAGCGGATTTCTCCTCGGTGGCGCCTTCCAGCGCCTGGCGCGCAGACGGCGTGGCCATCCATTGCCCCTGGCACGAAAGCAGTGCGCACCACAGATGGCCGGCAACCTGCAATTCTTGCGCTTTTTCAAGACCAGCCTGCAGGGCCTGGCGCACCAGGGCGGTCGGCAGCGCTGGCACGTCCACCGTGACGGGGATGGCGCCCAGGTCGCTGTCGTCCTTGACCTCGCAGGCGGGCCTGCGGGCAATGCGTGCATCCTTCAGGTTCACGGCATTGGCCACCACCGTGGCCGCGGCATCGGCCTGGGCTGCCGTGGCCGCCAGGATGGTGACGCTGTCGGCAATGCCCAGCGAATGGCTGCGCCCGCGCCAGCCACTGGTTGCCACGCCGCGCACCGGCATGGTGCTCGCAAGGCGAAAGGCGCCATCGAGCAGCAACCCGCCCTGCAGCTGCGCCGCGTCTAGCCCGGCAATGTCGGCATACACCCCGACGCTGGCCGATTCGCCCGGCGCCAGGTGCAGCGCGATGTCGCCGCCATTGTTCACCCAGGCGCGCTGCACGCCATCCACTGTGTAGCAGGCCAGCAGCTCCTGCGCCACCGAACCGGCAACTGCGGCCATGGGCGTGATGAAGTCCTGGCGAAACGGCTGGCAGGCGCTCCACATGCGGCGCGCCACGGGGCCCTGCAGCGGGCAGTCGCCAGCGCCCACCGGCGCACGCAGCGCGGGCAGCTCGCGCACCAGCTCCTGCAGCAGGCCCTGAAAGCGCACCCAGGCGCGCGCGTGCGCCGCGGCCACGGCGAGCGCATCGCCCTCGGCCTGCACGATCACGTCCATGGGGCCGTGCTGCAGGTGCCAGCGGCCGGCGGACAGCAGTTGTCGGGTGGCTTGCATGGTGGTGCGATCTCAGCCCAGCAGCGGCGGCTGGCCCAGGGGCCAGGGGTTGGCCGATGGGAGGGTCAGCCACGAGGCCGATTGCGGCGCACCATCGTTGTGCCAGGCACCGCGGTCGAGCACCTCGCGCAGGCTGCGCACCTGGTCCATATGGCCACCGAGCAACTCGTAGTCGCTGCGGCGCATGCTGAATTCAATGGGTGCCACGATGGCCGGTGTGGGCACGGTGCCAAAGCTGTTGTCGGGCATGCGCAGCACGTCGGCCATCACCGTGATGCCGCCACCGGGCCAGACATAGGCCGGCGCACCGCCGCAGGTCACGTTGACCAGCGCATTCTTGATGGAGCGGGTGAGCAGCACCGGGTTCTCGGTGACGCCCGCACGCAGGCTGCCGCCCGCACCGCCCAGGAACAGCACCGAAGTCATCGAGGGTTCGCAGTTCTCGCCGATGCGGTCCACGATGCGGCGCACCTCGGCGGGCATCTCGGCCTCGACCGGATTCAGCGATTCGTCGAGCACATACCAGCTGGCGTGCTCGCCGGTGGTCGAGGTCATCAACAGGCGCAGACCGGGCCAGGCCACCGCTTCGTCCCAGGTCTCGATGATGGACAGCGGGTCGGCGATGTCGGTGCCGCCCCAGCCCGTGCCGGGGTTGGCCACCTGGAAGTAGCGGCCCGGCGTGGACTTGCGCCCGCGCATCTTGATGCCCGAGGACTTCATGTCCAGGCAGCGGCCGGCCTGGTGCTCGGTGAGCACGCCGGTGATGTGGTCGTCCA
Source organism: Acidovorax sp. A1169 (assembly GCF_030704685.1). Classification (GTDB taxonomy): domain Bacteria; phylum Pseudomonadota; class Gammaproteobacteria; order Burkholderiales; family Burkholderiaceae_C; genus Acidovorax. The sequence goes on along the minus strand of NZ_JAUZDX010000029.1, from coordinate 4,454 downwards.
CCACCACCACCTCGTCGGCCTGGCCGAAGAACTGGCGCGCGAAAATGCCGATGGCAGCCGAGCCGCAGCCCACGCGCATGCGCTGCTCGGCCACGCCGTTGACGATGGGCGCGTGCCCGGCCTGGATCACGAGCTGCGAGCCGCCGTCGATGGTCAGCTCCACCGCCTGCTTGTTGCCCAGCATCTGCATCATCTCGTTGGCGATGCGCCCTTCCTTCTTGCTGCCGCCCGTGAGGTGGTGCACGCCGCCCAGCGACAGCATCTGCGAGCCGTACTCGGCCGTGGTGACATGGCCGACCACCTCGCCCTTGCAGCGCACGTTGGCCTGCTCGGGGCCGAGAAAGCGGTCGGTGTCGATCTTCACCTTGAAGCTGCAGTAGCTGAAGATGCCCTCGGTGACCACGGTGACCATGTCCACCCCATCGACCTTGGAGCCGACGATGAAGGGCGCTGGCTTGTAGTCAGGATAGGTGGTGGAAGAGCCCACACCGGTGACGAAGACCTCCTCGGTCAGCAGCAGGTCGCCGCTCCAGGCGGGCTGCTCAGCCGGTGCGTCCTGGCCTCCGGCACCCGCATCGGCAGCGCGGCCTGCAAAGGGCACCAGCACCGCCTCGCCGTCCGCCATGGTCTTGCGCAGCAGCACCACGGGATCGACCCGCACCAGCACGCCGGCCTGGTTGGCGTAGCGGTCGCAGGCGCCGCTGCGGCCCTCGGAGATCTGGCACAGCACGGGGCAGGCGTTGCACTCCACCTTGGCCGTGTTCATGCGTTCATTGCGCGGCCGGGCGCGCTCGAGCACCTGCGGCAGCTCGGGTGCGTCCATGCCTGGAAGGCCGTCGGTCTTGGTGTGTTCAGTCATCGTGGCAACCCATTCCTCGCACCGTTTTCTGTGCTTGTACGTTCATGGCGTTTTGTGTAGCATTCACTTAACTTAAATGTTGTGATCACTACATTTGAGGCGAATGTAGCGCAATCGTTCGCAGTCCGCAATAGTGTTTGCGCGCCCCCTGAAATGGTGCACAAGGAGCCCCAAAATGACGCACGTAGTCACAGACGCATGCATTCGGTGCAAGTACACCGATTGCGTGGATGTATGCCCGGTCGATTGCTTCAAGGAGGGACCGGAATACCTGGTGATCGACCCCGACGAATGCATCGACTGCGCGGTCTGCATCCCCGAATGCCCGGCCAATGCCATCTATGCCGAGGACGACCTGCCGGCAGGTATGGAAATCTTCATCCGGTTCAACAAAAAGCTGGCCCCCGGCCTGCCCACAATCACCAAAAGAAAACCGCCTTTGCCAGATGCGGAACAATGGAGGGTTGTGAGCCACAAGCTTTCCGGCCTGGATATCGCGCTCTGACGCGGCCGGCCCCAGCCTTTCAGCCAGCTTTTTCGCCCCATTTCTCAACTTTTAGCCGACGAAATCACCATGAGCGCCTTTCTTGAAGAACGCGTATTGACCGTCAACCACCTGACGGACCGCCTTTTTTCCTTCACCACCACGCGCGATACCGCGCTGCGGTTCTCCAACGGCCATTTCACGATGATCGGCCTGCGCGTGAACGGCAAGCCCTTGCTGCGTGCCTACAGCATCGCCAGCGCCAACTACGAAGAGCACCTCGAATTCCTGTCGATCAAGGTGCCCGACGGCCCGCTGACCTCGCGCCTGCAGAACATCCAGGTGGGTGACTCCATCGTCGTCGGCAAGAAGCCCACCGGCACCCTGCTGATCGACTACCTGCTGCCCGCCAAGCGCCTGTACATGCTCTCCACGGGTACCGGCTTGGCACCCTTCCTGAGCCTGATCCGCGACCCCGAGACCTACGAGAAGTTCGAGGAAGTGGTGCTGGTGCACGGTGTACGCGAAGTCAAGGAGCTGGCCTACCACGACTACATCACCGAAGAGTTGCCCAAGCACGAGTTCCTGGGCGAGATGGTGAGCAAGCAGCTCAAGTACTACCCCACCGTGACGCGCGAGGAGTTCAAGCACCAGGGCCGCGTGACCACCGTGATCGAAAACGGCCAGCTCGCCCGCGACCTGGGCCTGCCGGCCCTGAACCCGGTGGAAGACCGGGTGATGATCTGCGGCAGCCCCGAGATGCTGCGCGACCTCAAGCACATGATGGAAGTGCGCGGCTTCAAGGAAGGCAACACCACGAAGCCCGGCGACTTCGTGATCGAACGCGCCTTCGCGGAGCAGTAATATCCCCGGCAGGCCCGGTCCCTGCATGGCAGGGGCTGCCCTGCCACCCAACGGATCATCCATGTCGGCCACACCCACCAAGACCCGGACTGCTTCCACCCGCGCCCCCTCGACACGCCGCACCGGCGTGCGCGAGCAGGCGGCCCAGACCACGCGCGACAACATCCTCAAGGCGGCGATCAAGGTGTTCGCACGCTACGGCTACGAAGGCGGCAGCGTGGAGAAGATCTCCAAGGCGGCCAAGTCCTTCGACCGGATGATCTACTACTACTTCGGCAGCAAGGAAGGCCTGTTCATCGAGGTGCTCGAAGAGATCTACCGGCGCATGAACGACGCCGAGTCGGCGCTGGACATCCGCCTCGAAACCCCGGTCGAAGCGCTCAAGTCGGTGGTGCGCTTCGTGAGCCAGTACTACCGCAAGCACCCCGAGTTCGTCACCCTGCTCAACACCGAAAACCTGCACAAGGGCAAGCACATCTCCAAGTCGATGCGCGCACGCGAGTATTCCTCGCCCGCCGTCTCGGTGATCGAGCAGGTGCTGGCCGCGGGCGTGGCCAGCCAGGAGTTTCGTGCCGACCTGCGCGCGCGCGACCTGTACCTGCTGATCGCCTCCATGGGCTACTTCTACCAGTCCAACCGTTACACGCTCTCGGCCTTCCTGGGCGAGGACATCGACCAGCCCGAGGCCGTGGTCCACTGGGACGAGTTCATGATCGATACCGTGCTGCGGACCGTGCGGGCGTCCTGAGGCGCAAAGCGCCCTCCCCGGGCCCAAGGCCTGTATCTTGCAAGAGCCTCCTGCCGATCCTGGCGATCGGCAGGGGCGCAGCCTGCCCGCTTCACAGCCGCGCCTGATCTGCCCCGAGACACTTTGCAGTGCTTGCCATCTTGCACGATGCTGGCCTCTTATGTAGTATTCACTACACGAATTGCAGCCCCACGATCGCCGCAGTTTGCCCCTCCCCTTCCACCAACCGACTGGTACCTTCCCATGGCAGACATCTCCACCAATGCGGCCTCCGGCAAAGTCGTCATCAAGAACATCGGCCTGCTGCTCTCGGGCGACCTGGAACGCCCCATCCTCGACGCCGACACCATCGTCGTGAACGACGGCCTCATCGTGGCCGTGGGCCGCGAGAAGGACTGCGACACCGAGCACGCGCGCACCACCATCGACGCGCGCCAGACCTGCGTAGCCCCCGGCCTGATCGACAGCCACGTGCACCCGGTCTTCGGTGACTGGACCCCGCGTCAGAACCAGATCGGTTGGATCGATTCGACCATGAACGGCGGTGTGACCACCATGGTCTCGGCCGGCGAGGTGCACCTGCCCGGCCGGCCCAAGGACATCGTGGGCTTGAAGGCACTGGCCATCACCGCGCAGCGCGCGTTCGACAACTTCCGCCCTGGCGGCGTGAAGGTGATCGCGGGCGCGCCCATCATCGAGAAGGGCATGGTCGAGCAGGACTTCAAGGACATGGCCGATGCCGGCGTGACCCTGCTCGGCGAAGTGGGCCTGGGCACCGTCAAGGCCGGTTACGAGGCCCAGCAGATGGTGGCCTGGGCACGCAAGTACGGCATCCAGAGCACCATCCATACGGGCGGCCCTTCGATCCCGGGCTCGGGCCTGATCGACAAGGACGTGGTGCTGGAGGCCGATGCCGACGTGATCGGCCACATCAACGGCGGCCACACCTCGCTGCCCTGGAAACATGTGTGCGAGCTGTGCGAGAAGTCATCACGCGCCATTGAGTTGGTGCACAACGGCAACGAAAAGATCGCCATCGAGGCCGCACGCGCGGCCATGGAACTCAAGTGCCCGCACCGCGTGATCCTGGGCACAGACGGGCCCGCCGGCTCGGGCGTGCAGCCGCTGGGCATGCTGCGCATGATCGCGCTGATCGCAAGCTTCGCCAACATCCCGGCCGAGCTGGTGTTCTGCTTTGCCACGGGCAACACGGCGCGCATCCGCAACCTCAACTGCGGCCTGATCGAGCCCGGCCGCGCGGCGGACTTCGTGTTCATGGACCGCGCCCAGCACACGGCCGGCGCCACGCTGCTCGAAAGCGTGCAGCTGGGCGACATCCCCGGCATCGGCATGGTGATGATCGACGGCCTGGTGCGCTGCGGCCGCAGCCGCAACACGCCGCCGGCTACGGAGATTCCCGTAGTTCTGTGAGTCGACACCAGGCCCTTCAGCATCCCGCACGCCCACGCACCCCCTTTTTTGTATTGAAGGAGTTCCTC
>NZ_JAUZDX010000028.1 GCF_030704685.1 Acidovorax sp. A1169 | reverse complement strand
CATCTTGGGTGGAGTGTTCCTGCTGCTCGGTAGCGGTGCGAATTTCGTTGATGGAGCGCGTGGTGTTTTCTACCGCCCCCAGGATGCGGGAGAACGCAGCGTCCACCTCTTCAGACAGTCGGCTACCTTCGGAGACTCGGCTGACCGTCTGGTTGATCAGCTTGGCGATCTCTCGCGCCGCAATCGACGACTTCTCCGCCAGCTTGCGGACCTCGTCTGCCACTACGGAAAAGCCGACACCTTGTTCACCCGCCCGCGCTGCCTCTATGGCTGCATTGAATGCCAACAAATGAGTCTGGCTGGAGATCTCGCTGATCGTGTCCACGATTTCGTGAATATCGGAAGAGGACCGCTCGATGGCAATGATTGCGTCGCGTGAACGGCGTACCAACTGACTGCCTTCACCCGCCTCGCGTTGAGTCTGCTCGGAGAGCTCTGTCGAGCGGCCGGCGCTGCGTGCCAGCTGCTTGATCGATTCACTCATCGCGCGCAGCACCGCAGTGATGTCTTGCACCTTTTGCGCTACTGCCCGCTCGCGCTGCACCTGGGCGGTAATATCAGTGGCGTACTTGACGACCTTGTAGGGTATGCCATCAACGTCCAGGATGGGATTGTAAGTAGCCTGGATCCAAACCTCTGCCCCATGCTTGCCGATGCGGCGGTAGCGCGCACTCTGGAACTTGCCCTCGCCCAAATCTGCCCAAAAGTCCCGATATGCCTGGCTTTGCACCAGGCCAGGTTCGCAGAACATGCTGTGATGCTGCTCTCGGATTTCCGCCAAGGTGTAACCCATGGTGCGCAGGAAGTTCGGGTTGGCCGACAGGACATTTCCCTGCATATCGAACTCGATGACCGCTTGGGACAGGCCGATGGCATCTATCTTTCCTTTGGTCTCTGCAGCCGAAGTCATGTCGTTCGTGATATCGACGGCGAACTTGACCACCTTATACGGCTTGCCGGTAACGTCCAGAATGGGGTTGTAGGAGGCTTGGAGCCATATGTCCCTGCCGTCCTTGGACAAGCGGCGAAAACGCCCTGAAGTGGACTCGCCACGACCCAATCGCTCCCAGAGATTCGCATATTCGGTGGATGCGGCAAACTCTGGCTGACAGAACATGCGGTGGTACTGGCCAACAACCTCTTGCCGCTCATAGCCAAAGGTGTTCAGAAAGTTCGCATTGGCATCCAGAATGCCACCCACAAGGTCAAACTCGATCACGGCCTGCACCCGGTGGATCGCCGCGATCTTGCCCTCGTAATCCGCTTGCCGCGCCCGCTGCTCGGTGATGTCAGTTGCGAGTTTGACAACGCCGACCGTGCGCCCCTCTGAGTCACGAACCGGGTTGTAGGAGGCCTGCAGCCAGACGGGTTTGCCCGATTTTGTGACCCGCAAGAACACGTCCTCTCGTACCTGCCCGGCTCGCAGCCCTTCCCACAGCGCCCTGTAAGAGTCGCTGCTAGTTACCTCGGAGGGACAGAAAATGCGATGGTGCTGGCCCAGGACTTCATTGGCGCTGTAACCCATCAGATCAAGAAACAGGCTGTTGGCCCGCAACACACGACAATCCAGATCAAACTCGACAACGGCCTGCACGTGCTCCAGCGCAGCAAGCAATGCCTCTGTGCGGGCCGATTCTTGGGGGGAGGTGGACAGCGCTTCCATTGGAGTATTCATTGTTTTGATCTCAATTTACGCGAGCGCGCAAGGGTTGTTGGGCTCAGGCGCTCCCAGAGGTTTCCCACAGACTGTGCGGTACCGCACATCGAGAGCTTTAGTTGAAATTACAACCACATGGCCTATCAGATCAGTATGGTCCATATTGAGTCACCCCGAGTTGTTAGGTGGTTCAGCACGCTCCTAGGATTGACTGGCCTTGGCCCTGTAGCGCTTACTTGTCCGCATCCCCTCAACACCCAAAAGGAGCGCCATGAAAAAAGTGGGACACAACACGCGAACGACCGCCCATTTTTGCAGCATAGAGAGCTTGATCTGCTACGTTGAGCATTGCAGTGGCGCAAACCTGAGCCTGGGCGCTGGCGGCATTGTCCCTGCGCTCTTCGGCTGAAGCGTGCCAGCTTTGCGAATTCTGATCAAAACTACAAATTCCCAGGGAGATGGTGAGAAACCCCGTCGCTGAGGCCACATGTGGAATCTTGAGTTGGGCCACGTTGTGCATCAGTGTCGTCGCAACCGCCATGGCACCGGCTCCATCGGTACCGGGCAATACAACCGCAAACTCCTCTCCTCCGTAGCGCGCAACCAGGTCTGCCGGGCGGTTGGTAGAGGACAGCATGGCGCCCGCGACACCAACCAGAGCTTCATCCCCCGCGCCATGCCCGTATGTGTCATTGAATCGCTTGAAATGATCCACATCCAGCATGATGACCGACAAGGGTGTTAGATGCCGCTGCGCGCGCTTGTATTCCAACAGCAGTGTTGAGTCAAGCGTGCGCCGGTTGGCCACGCCAGTCAGTGCGTCGGTGGATGACAGCTGGCGCAGCCTATCGAGGGCACGTTTGAGCCGCAGTTGGGTTCGCACGCGCGCTGCAACAATGGCCGGATGAAACGGTTTGGCAATGAAGTCTGCAGCGCCCTTGGCCAGCCCCTCTTCTTCCATTTCCTGGCTGCTATGGCTGGTGATGAAGATGGCAGGTACATCCTCCAATTGGGGCTGGGAGCGCATGGCTCCCAAGACCTCAAAGCCTGACATCCCAGGCATATTGGCGTCCAGCAAAACCAAATCAGGCGTCTCTTGCTCAGCCAGCCGCAGCGCATCACTACCGTTGAGCGCGTACCGGATGCTGCCGATACCAGCAAGCGCCTTGGCTAAAACCTGAATGACCGTGATGTCGTCGTCCACGATCAAAAGATTGGCATGGTCTGAATCAAGCGTGTGGGGCATGTATAGCGGGCTCTTATTGGAAACAATGTTGTCAAAGCACTTTTCGCCGCGACGCCATGACTCCGTCTCGAGGGTTGGGCGCCTGATGGGAAATCGTCAAGCTTTCCCAGGTAAGCGGGCGGAGAGTATCTGCATCGCCGAAGCAAAATCGAGTGTGTTGATAGCCTCACGCAGCACACCCAAGGCCTCCTCCCCCATCAACGCCGTCAAGTGTGGCATCAAATTATCAACCTGGCCCATGGCCGCCAGGTCTTGCCTCTCCAGCAGCTGCAGGAAAGCATGGATTTTCTGCAACCCAGCATCATCTAAAGTTGATGCCTGCACGTCGTCACCCTGTGCGGGGGCACGGTGGCGCAATGTGGCGGTTTTTTTGGAGAACGCAGCACGGGTCTCAGAAGAAGCGACTGTCAATTGCCGCAAAGCGCTATTCAGCGATGCGATCTCACTTGCGATCAATTCGTCAAGCGCTGCGCGCTTCAGTGACTGGCTGTCTATATCCCGCAATTGCGCCTCTAGAGTGGACGCAATGGCGTTCAATGCATTGGCACCCAGCATGCCCGAGGAACCGCGCAGCTTGTGAACGCGCGCTATAAATGCCGCGCGCGCTTCAGGACTGTGGTCTGCGGGCAGCTCGAAATCGGCGTTGCCATAATCGCTCAGGAAGCGTTGGAGCAAATTGACAAAGAGGTCTTCATCTCCTTGCAGCAGCTTCATAGAAACTGCGGCGTCTATGCCCTCGATGTCGGGCCAGTGTGGCGCCGATGCCTGTGTGTTTACGTTCTCCTCTATGGCAACCGCAACCGGTGTTCCGCGTCTCTTGCTGACATGCATGTACACGGTGCGCACCAGAAGTGCCGGGTCAAGCGGCTTGGTAAGGAATGCATCCATGCCTGCCGCCTCTGCGCGCCGCCTTTCTTCGGACAACGCGCCCGCGGTGAGCGCAATGATCGGAAGATCCATCATTCCCAACTCGCGGCGCACAAGAGACGTAGCCTCGTAGCCGTCCATGATCGGCATCTGCAAATCCATCAGGACGGCGTCATACGCGACGGCCTGGGACGACAGCGCATCCTTGAGTGCCTCCACCGCCTCGCGTCCGTTGGTTCGAACTTCCACAGTGGCACCCTCTTTTTCGAGAAGCCTGCGCCCAACCTCCAGGTTGATGTCACTGTCATCCACGAGAAGAATGCGCAGGCCTTGAAGCCACTGGCCGCGCATGGAGTCCAGTCGTGTGGCGGCAATGACGTGGTCATGGTTGCCTGTGTACTCTGCAACAGAGGCATTGACTGCATTGAACAGTGTGGACGGGTTGACCGGTTTGGTCAGAATGCGGTTGACTATCCCGGCTCGGTCATGGTTTGCCACTTGATCTCGTTCGTGGGCGGACACAATCAGGGTGGCAGGTAGAGTCGAGGCCCCCAGCCGCTCTGCCAACATGTTCAGTGTCTGAATCCCGTCCATACCTGGCATTTTCCAATCAAGCACCAGAGCGTCGGGCAGTGCCTGGTGCGCATCGGCCAGTTCCTGCATGCGGTGCACCAGCTCGGTACCTGAAGGTACTGCTGTCGTCTGCCAGCCAAATGCCTCGCACATTTTGGACAGACCCTCAAGATCAATCTCATTGTCATCGGCTATGAACACGGTCAGTCGGTCCTGCTTGGACGCTAATGGCGGCACCAACCCGTCTACTTCTGGAACTGAGAACGGCAACTGGACCCAGAACGTACTACCCTTGCCTAGAGCACTTTCCACGCCGACCTCGCCACCCATCAACTGAGCCATGCGTTTAACGATGGACAGTCCCAACCCAGTCCCACCAAATCGGCGGGTGGTCGAGGCATCAGCTTGGGCGAAAGGCATGAACAGATTTTTCAGCGCCGTCTCGGAAATGCCTTCACCGGTGTCTATGACAGAGAATTTCAACCAAGCCCGCGGTTCCAGAGGGGCGGTGCTGTGCACTCGCTTCACTTCAAGCCTCACAGAGCCCTGTTGGGTGAACTTGATGGCGTTGCTTACCAAGTTGGAGAGCACTTGGCGAAGCCGTGTAGGATCGCCTTCCAGTGCCAGCGGAAGACCTTTCAAGCCGCGCGCCTCCAGCCCAACACCCTTCGCTTGAGCCTGAGGTGAGTAAAGCTGCACCAGCTCGTTGACCAGTTCGGGCAGATGAAAGACCACTGATTCGGTGGTCATCTCTCCTGCCTCAATCTTGGAAATGTCCAGTACGTCGTTGATGATTCCCAACAATGAACGGCCCGCGATCTGGAGTTTCTTCAGGAGCTGACGCTGGTCATCGTCGAGCGATGTATCTGCCAGCAAATGAGCCACCCCCAGCACCGCGTTCATGGGCGTTCGGATTTCATGGCTCATATTGGCCAAGAACATGCTTTTGGCTGTACTGGCGGTTTCAGCGGCCGCCTTGGCATGGCGCAGTGCCCGATCCTGACGGTGACGCTCCGTCATGTCGTGCGCAATTCCGAGGTACCCCAGGATGTTGCCACGCGCGTCTCTAATCGTGTTGACTGAGAGCAGAACGCGCAGTTGACGCCCATCTTTGCACACGTAGGTCCATTCCCGGGCTTCAAAGCCCAGCCGTTCGGCCTCGTGCACAAAGACCCGAAATCCCTGCACGGGATACCCATAGCGCTGCGAGAGTTCTTCGCCGTATGCCTCGACTTCCTCTCGCAGATGCAAGGGGGCCGGTGAACTTACCCCCACAAGCTCTTGGGCCGTGTAGCCCAACATCCTTTCTGCCCCGGTGTTAAAGAGCGTGAGGGTCCCATCCACATCAGTGGCAATGATGGATTGTTGAGTGGCTGCGCCCAATACACCGCCCAGCATGGCGACCGCCTGTTGCAGTTGATTTTCGGCCTCTTTTGCCGCAGTGATGTCCTGGTGCGTTCCGTACATCCACTCAGGCTCGCCGGCAGGAGTACGGGTGAAGGTCCCCCCACGCGACTGGACCCACACCCAATGTCCTTGCTTGTGGCGCATGCGCATGACACTTTGGTACTGCGGCTGTGCGCCCTTGAAATGCTGGTCGAGAAGCGCTTGTGCTTGTGGCAGATCATCGGGGTGCGCATGGATTCTCCACGTATCAATTGAGATGGGACTCAGTTCTGCCATGGAGTAGCCAATGATGTCCGCCCAACGCGCATTGATGACGATCTCGCCCGTTTGAACGTTCCATTCCCAAGTGCCAACGTTGGTGCCGTCGATGATGTGTGCGAGCCGCTCGCGCTCCTGTGCGATGGCGTGGCGGCTCTCCACCACTTCGGAGACATCATGGACGATCACGTAAAAGCCACGCACTTCGCCATCAACGACGTCGGGCAAATAGTTGGCCAGCGAATGGCGGTTGCCTTTTCCGTCTGGACGGGGGATGGATCTTTCAAACTGTTGTCTCTCGCCGTGCAGCGCGGCCTCAATGTAGGGACGATTGGTCTCGAAAAGGTCTTTGCCCAGGAGATCCGCCATGGACTTGCCCAAGAGACTGCGCGCATCCACACCAAACCAATCGGTATAGGCCCGGTTTGCAACGCGATTTCGCAAATTCTTGTCCCAATAGCCGATCATTGACGGCACGGAATCCAGCACGGTCTGCAGGTCGTGGCGTGCCGTCTCGAGTTCTGCCGTGCGGCTTTCCACCTGCTCTTCCAAGTTGGCGGCCAGGTCAGCCATCGCTCTTTCTGTCCGCAGGCGGTCTTGAATATCGCGCATGAACCGCGCAATTCCGATGATCTCGCCGTGTTCACCGCGTATAGCGCTAGCCGTGACCGAGACTTGCGCCAAGGTGCCATCCCTGGTCAAGAGCGCCGTGTCCGCAGGCTGCATAACTTCGTGGGATAGCACCTGCTGCACCAGTTGTTCTTCCTTCGATTTTTCTGCCTCCGGCGTCATGTTCCCAATCATGGGCTGGCCTATGGCGTCGCTCTTGGCGTATCCAAAAAGTCGCTCTGCCGCTGGGTTCCAAATGATGACTTTTCCGTCCCTGGATTGGCCCACAATGGCGTCTGCGGAGTACTCTACAATGGTTGCCAGTTGGGCCTGCTGCAGCAGGTTTTTTCGTTTGCGCTCCACCCCAACCCGCAGCGCCCCAATCAGAAGCGAAATGAGAAGGCTGGCGGCCGCACCGACTGAGAGCGCAGCAAGCCAAGAAAACTGGCCGAGGCTGCCGACAAACTCCGGCCGAGCTGTTAAGCCAATGCGCCACAAACGGCCGTAGATTTCGCGCTCCAGCGTTTGATGCAAAGCGATATCGCTCTTAGCAGGTTGGCGTAGGCTATCGAAGACGTTCTCAGGTTTGGATGGATTGGAGACATCCGTGATGGACAGGTCGTACTGCAACTGCGCCATGTCGAAGTCGGCCAGAACTTCGCTCAAAGCCAGTGGCGCGTAGGTCCAGCCGAAAGCCAAGGATTCACGCTGGTCAATGTCTGCCGGGGTTGCGCCGCTGCGGTACACCGGCAGCAGGAATAGCACGGAGCGTTGTGGGTCTCCCGTTGACTGAACAAGGGTGATGGGGCCCGTGATCGTGGCCTTGCCCGTTTGCATGGCAGAGATTGCAGCTTGGCGGCGATTCGCCTCCGATCCTATGTCCAGACCTTGCGCTACGCGATTGCGCTCCGAAGGCTCGAGGTACTCGATGACAAAACGCTCTTCATTGTGCTCGTTCAGTGTCTTGAATGAAAAGTCTGAGATTCCGTCAGCTCGCCGGTCTCGCAGATAGGTTTCTGTTTGCGGCCTGGGCACCCTCCGAATGAAGCCGAACCCCCTCGCTCCTGGAAACTCTTCCGCGAAATTTCGCGTCTCGCTGTACTGGCGGAACAAGCGCTGATTGATACCCCTCTCGCCAGCTGTCACCACAACGGCTCTGGCACCCCGCAAGCCGTATTCATACAGTCGCATACGCAGTTGCAGGCGCTCGACAACATCCTCGGATAGTGCTTCAAACCTCGCTTGGGCTGCTCGGGTGTTCGAATCTTTCTGGTAATACGCAACCAGCGCACTAGTCGCAAGCCCGATGAGCAGGCTGGCAGCCATCCATGCCAGGGGGGCTGATGACAATCTTTTCAGGCGCATGGCTGGTCGTTCTCCGCGTTGTTTTTACCGCTTGCCTCTGGGCTCGACACTTAGATGAGGAATGCCTAGCTTGATCAATTGGAACTCGTTGTTGGGCCGATGCAATCTTGACCACCAGGGGATGTGGCTAAAAACTTGGATTGTTTATGCCACAAGCCCCAAGCTTCGGCGGTAGTCAGGAGGGCTTCGCGCGCCCAAGGACATCTTGATCCGCTTCTCGTTGTACCAGCGGATGTAAGAGTCCAAGATCTGGGTGAACTGCTCAACGCTCGTTGGTTGCCAATTGCCAGCATAGAACCATTCGGTCTTCAGCAGGCCGCATTGTCGGGCGAACAGCCTTTGCGGGACATCGGACGCGTCAGCTGGGCATCCGCGATGTGTGCCAGCCATCCCGGCTGTGGCAATGGAAACCTGCACATTGCCGCCCGAATCGACTCTGGGCCACTGCGCGTCACCTCCTTGAATCGCCCCGGGGCGATTCACCTTGTTGCAGGCCATAGACCTACCCAGGGCTAGCGTCAAAAAGGTATCAGGGCGGAGCCATCACCTGTGTACTCCCCCTGAGGAAGCCCAACTGCTGAGGTCGCTCATGGCGTTGAACGCAGCCCGAGATCAGGTTCAGGTCTCATGGGATGTGAGTGAAGCCATATGGGCCACCATCACGACCGGCGCCTGGCCCAATGGCAATACCTGCTTGCTGCCATCAGTGCAATAGTGCAACTCAAGCTGTACGGGCCCGCCGCCCTGATGCGATAGGAAGGCCGGTGCCTGGCTAATTTTCACAATGCAGGAAGCGCCCGACGGACCTTGTTTTCATCCGACGGACCTTATTTGCTGTAGTCACGACAGGCGCTAAGGGAAGCATGCCTGCTGTAAGTCACGGGCTTAGCCAAATTGCAAAACTTGCCCACAAGCCCAGAATGCGGCTCAGTGCACATGTCAGTAGCGAGTGCCAGCGCAGAAATCAGCCAGGCCCAGTCTATGTTCGCAAAGTCCGCTCTTTGATATCAAGAGATCCACACTCTGTTTGCAAAATCCACTCTCTGTTAGCAACAACCATACGACCACCCATGCTCCACTACCTCACCGTCCCCGTCACCGCCTTCCAGCAGAACAGCTCCATCCTCTGGTGCGATGCCACGAACAAGGCCACCATCGTCGACCCCGGCGGTGACCTCGACGTGCTGCTGGCCGAGGTGGAGCGCCTGGGCCTCATGCTCGACCAGATCTGGCTCACCCACGCCCACATCGACCATGCGGGCGGCACGGGCGAGCTGGCCGAGCGGCTGTCGCTGCCCATCGTCGGGCCGCACCCCGGGGACCAGTTCTGGATCGATGCACTGCCGGATCAAAGCGCGATGTTCGGGTTTCCGCCGGCGCAGCATTTCACGCCCACGCGCTGGCTGGCCGATGGCGACACCGTGCAGATCGGCAACGAGGTGCTGCACGTGCGCCACTGCCCAGGGCACACGCCCGGCCACGTGGTATTCCACGCGCCGCAGATCGACCGCGCCTTCGTGGGCGACGTGCTGTTTGCCGGCAGCATTGGGCGCACGGACTTCCCGCAGGGCAACCACCAGGACCTGATCGACAGCATCACCGGCAGGCTGTGGCCGATGGGCGACCAGACGGTGTTCATTCCCGGCCATGGCCCAGAGAGCACCTTTGGCCGTGAGCGCAAGAGCAACCCCTACGTAGGCGGCACCTGAGTCCCTCCCCTTTAAAGGTAACGTGGAACTGGGATGCTTTGCCCCGCCTGATCCGGCAATGCGAGGCGCTGAAATTTTCTAAGATGTGACATTCTGTTAACAATCCCGGCTGTCGGAGGCGCGTGCCGGGCATCGTCCCTCCATGGCATCCCCCGCAAGCACCGCTCCCACCGCCCATCCCCCCCGCCCCTTCGCCATTCCACAGCGCGGCTCCAGCGTCGCTGGCAAGGCCTACTGGGCCATGGCACAGCGGGTGGCTCTGACGGCCGCAGCCATCGACTGCGGCTACATCCTGCTCTTCCTCTGGCTGGGCTCGGTGCCGCTGGCGCTGGTCAATTTGGCCAGCATCGGCATGTACCTAGGCGCCTACGCGCTCATCCAGCGGCGGCGCAACACGGCGGGCATCTCGCTGATCTGGCTGGAGGTGATCTTCCACTCGGCACTGGGCTCGCTGCTGGTGGGCTGGGACAGCGGCTTTCACTACTACCTGCTGCTGTTCATACCGGCAGTGGTCATTGCCAACTCGGGCCACTACGCCGTACCGATCGTGCTGGCACTGCTGACCTATTACCTGGGCCTGCGCTTTGCGTGCGACCACTGGGGGGCGCTCGCACCCCTGGCCGACAAGGGCCAGCAAGTGGTCAACGCCATCCACGTGTGCATCGTCTTCGGCATGTTCGCAGCGCTGGCGGCGTTCTACCGCCGCACCATCCTCATCGCCGAGAACCGGCTGCTCAAGCAGGCCACGCTTGATGCGCTGACCGGGCTGAACAACCGCGCGCATTTCCACACGCTGGCCGGGCACACGTTGAACCGCACCCAGCGCACGGGTGAGCCCGTGGCACTGCTGCTGTGCGACATCGACCATTTCAAGCAGGTCAACGACAGCCACGGCCATGCCATGGGTGACCGCGTGCTGGTGACCGTGGCCGGCGTGCTCGCGCGCAACCTGCGCGAGAGCGACGTGATCGCGCGCTGGGGCGGCGAGGAGTTCCTGGCGTTGATGCCGGCGAGCCCCCAGGCGTCCGCCATGGAAGTCGCCGAGCGCATCCGAATGGCGATGGAGCAGATCGAGATGGACTGCCAGGGCCAGCCGGTACCTTTGAGCATGTCCTTCGGGGTGACGCAGGTGGCCCATGGCGACGACCTTCAGGCGGCCATTGCACGGGCCGACCAGGCGCTCTACCAAAGCAAGAACAACGGCCGCAACCGCGTCACGGCAGGCTGATCAGCCGTCAACCCTTGCGCGCAGCTTCGTACAGCTTTTGCACCTTGGGCACGTTGAGCTCCAGCTGCTGGATGCGTGCCGGGCCAGAGGGATGGGTGGACAAGAAGGCCAGGCCTCCCTGCTTGCTGCCCGTGGCGCTGCCCATCTTCTTCCACAGGCTCACCGACGCATCGGGCTGGTAGCCCGCGCGCGCGGCCAGCTCCAGGCCCACCAGGTCAGCATCGCTTTCGTCCGAGCGGCTGAACTGCAGTGTGAGCAGTTGCCCACCGAGGCTGGCGGCGGCATTGCCCAGGTCACCCAGGCCCAGCAGCTGCGAGCCCAGGCGCAGGCCAATATTGGTGGCCTGGGTCTTGGCCAGGCGCTCGCGCGCATGCTCGCGCAGCGCGTGGGCCATTTCGTGGCCCATGATCATCGCGGATTCGTCGTCGGTGAGCTTGAGCTGGTCGAGGATGCCGGTGTAGAAGGCGATCTTGCCACCGGGCATGCAGAAGGCGTTGATCTGCTTGCTGCCGATCAGGTTCACCTCCCAGCGCCACTGGCTTGCGCGCTCGTTCCAGGGCTTGGTGTGCGGGATCAGCCGCTGGGCGATCACGCGCAGGCGCTGCAGCTGTGGAAAGTCATCGGGCGCGAGCGCGCGCTTGGCGCGGGCCTGTTCCATCATCTGCTGGTACTGCTGCGCGGCGGACCGCTCCAGCGTCTCGGCCGGGATCAGCTTGCGCAGGGTGGAGGAGGTGCCCACGTCCACCTGGGCGATGGCCGGGGCCATGGCGCCCGCCCCCGCCGCCAGAAGAAAAGCGCGGCGCGCGGACCACATCGATGACGGCGCGGCGAAAGGAGAGGGGCAGAGCATGCACATGCAGGAATAATAGACAAAAACCCAGGTACCCATGTCAGACACCTCCCCTATCCCGACCGCATCGACCGTATCCGCGGCGCAGACCGACGCCTCCCGCCCCTCCTGGCTGCAGACGCTGCGCGTCTACCTGGAGCCTGCGAGCCTGCGCATGCTCACCCTCGGGTTCTCTGCCGGCCTGCCTCTGCTGCTGGTGCTGGGCACGCTGAGCTTTCGGCTGCGCGAGGCGGGCATCGACCGCAGCACCATCGGCTACCTGAGCTGGGTGGGCCTGGCCTATGGCTTCAAGTGGGTCTGGGCACCGCTGGTGGACCGCATGCCCCTGCCCCTGCTCACCCGCTGGCTGGGCCGCAGGCGCAGCTGGCTGCTGCTGTCGCAGGCCGTGGTGGTGGCCGGCCTGGTCGGCATGGCCCTGGCGGACCCGCGCGAGATGCTGGGCCCCATCGTCTGGTGCGCGCTGGCCGTCGCCTTCGGTTCGGCCACGCAGGACATCGCGCTCGACGCCTTTCGCATCGAGTCGGCCGACGCACGGCACCAGGCGGCCCTGGCCGCTTCGTACCAGACGGGCTACCGCCTTGCCATGATCTGGGCCGGCGCGGGCGTGCTGTGGATAGCCGCACGCGCGGAATTGGCGCCCGCCGTGGGCCAGGCCGTGGCGCAGGGGGCGGCTGCGTACCAGAATGGCGCCTGGCAGGCGGCCTATCTGGCCATGGCGGCGTCGATGGCGGTAGGCATCGTCACGGTGCTCTTCTCGCGCGAGCCCGCGCAGGTCGTGCTGCCCCCGGCCAAGGATGCAGCCGAGTGGATCAAGGGCGCGGTGGTGGACCCGTTCGCCGACTTCCTCACCCGCTATGGCTGGCACGCGGCGCTGATCCTGGCCCTGATCGCCGTGTACCGCATCAGCGACGTGGTGATGGGCATCATGGCCAACCCCTTCTATGTGGACATGGGCTACACCAAGGACGAAGTCGCGGCCGTGACCAAGATCTACGGCGTGGTCATGACCCTGGTGGGCGCCTTCGTGGGCGGCGTGCTGTCGATGCGCTTTGGCGTCATGCGCATCCTCATGCTGGGTGCCGTGCTCAGCGCGGGCAGCAACCTGCTGTTCGCCTGGCTCGCCGGCCATGGGCACGACGTGACGGCGCTGATCGCCGTGGTCTCGGCCGACAACCTCGCCAGCGGCATCGCCTCGGCGGCCTTCATCGCCTACCTGTCGAGCCTGACCAACGTGAGCTACTCGGCCACGCAGTACGCGCTGTTCAGCTCCCTGATGCTGCTCTTGCCCAAGTTCATCGCAGGCTTCTCGGGCCGCTACGTGGATAGTTTTGGCTACGCGCATTTCTTCACGGCCACCGCGCTGCTGGGTGTGCCCGTGCTGCTGCTGGTATGGCTGGCGTCACGGGTCCAAATCGCGGACACCAAGCAAAAATAGGCGATTTTTTGCTATGCATTGCATAGCAATGCAAGCAATGGCACAGGCAGCAGATTTACGGGAGCTTTACAGGCGCTTCAACACCTTGTGACGCCTTTGCGCGACCATGGGCAGGCCGCTACTACACTGACCCCATGAGCTCCCAACTGCTGATGATCGAAGACGATACCCGCCTTGCCGAGATGGTGGGCGAGTACCTGGGCCAGTCCGGCCTGGTGGTGACGCACCGCGCCGACGGCAAGAGCGGCCTGGCGCAACTGCAGGGGCCGGATGCAGCTGCCCTGCCTGACCTGGTGATCCTGGACCTGATGCTGCCCGACATGGATGGCCTGGAGGTCTGCCGCCGCATCCGCTCGCTGCAGGGCCCGGCTGCGCAGGTGCCGGTGCTGATGCTCACGGCCAAGGGCGACCCGATGGACCGCATCATCGGCCTGGAGCTGGGTGCCGACGACTACCTGCCCAAGCCGTTCGAGCCGCGCGAGCTGCTGGCGCGCATCCGTGCCATCCTGCGCCGGCGCACCGATGGCGGCACGCCGGTGGCCCAGGCCCTGCGCTTTGGCACGCTGGAGATCGACCGCGATGCACGCACCGTCACCGTGGCTGGCCAGCCGGCCGACCTGACCTCCTACCAGTTCGACCTGCTGGTGGCGCTGGCCGAGCGCGCAGGCCGCGTGCTCACCCGCGACCAGATCATGGAGGCCGTGCGCGGCCGCGAGCTGGAGGCCTTCGACCGCTCCATCGACGTGCACATGGGCCGCATTCGCGCAGCCATCGAGGTCGATGCCAAGAACCCGCGCCGCATCCTCACCGTGCGCGGCGTGGGCTACGTGTTCGCCAAACAGCAGGATTGAAGCCCGGTGAGCCTTTCCAACCCCTTCGCCCGGCGCCTGTACCTGCGCATCTGGCTCGCCGTGGTCGGCGGCATTGCGGTGCTCACGCTGGTCGTGGGCTGGGCCTGGCGCATTGCCGAGGAGCAGAAGGCGAGCAACAACCAGCCCTTCGTACCGCCCTCGCGCGAGATGGTGCTGCGCGATGCCAAGGGCGATGTGGTCTTTCAAGGGCCCGCGACGCGGCAGCCGTCGGAGCCAGGTGAGAACGTGGAGTTCCACATCGAATCCGACACCGGCCAGGCCTTTGTGCTGCAGATGGCACCGCGCCAGCCCCGCATCGGCGGGCGGCCCGGTAGCGGTCCCAACCAGGGCGACGCGGCCTTTTGGACCCGACCGCCCTTTGGCTTCCTGTGGCTGCTGGGCATTGTGGGCCTGGCCGTGGCGGCAGGGGTGTACCCCATCATCCGGCGCCTGACCCTGCGGCTGGAAGCGCTGCAGCGCAGCGTCAAGCATTTCGGCGAAGGCGATCTGTCCGTGCGCGTGCCCGAGCAGGGCCAGGACGAAGTGGCCGACCTGGCGCGCCAGTTCAATGCCGCAGCCGAGCGGGTGGAAACGCTGGTCAAGTCGCACAAGTCGCTGCTGGCCAACGCCTCGCACGAGCTGCGCTCGCCGCTCACGCGCATCCGCATGGGCATGGAGCTCATGGGCGGACAGCAGCCCTCGCCGACGTTCCGCGCCGAGATCCTGCGCAACATCGCCGAGCTCGACCAGTTGGTCGACGAGATCCTGCTGGCCAGCCGGCTGGACGCGCGCGAGGCCGACGTGGGCACCGTGGAGACGGTGGACCTGGTGGGCCTGGCAGCCGAGGAATGCGCGCGTGTGGATGCCGACCTGGACGTGGGCGCCAGCCCCGATGCGGTGGACGTGCGCGGCGTCTCCAAGCTGCTGCGCCGGGCCATCCGCAACCTGCTGGAGAACGCGCGGCGTTACAGCACCGGCGAGATCAGCGTGGTCGTGCACCGGCGCCAGGGCCATGCCGAGGTGCGCGTGTGCGACCACGGCCCGGGCGTTCCGCCCAACCAGCGCGAACGCATCTTCGAGCCCTTCTACCGCCTGCCGGGCGCCAGCGAGCGCGCGGGCGGCGTGGGACTGGGGCTGTCGCTCGTGCGCTCGATCGCCGGGCGCCACAGTGGCATGGTGTTCTGCGAAGACCGGCCCGATGGCGCCAGCGGTGCGTGCTTCGTGCTGCGATTACCGGTTACTTCTTCCAGCGCCACGCCATGAAGGCGTAGAGCGCGGCACCGAGCACCAGCACCGAGCCCGCTACACCGAGCGCCCAGTCGAAGCCCTGCGCCCGCGAGCCTGCGTGCGCCAGCAGCGCGGCTGCCATGGGCGGCCCGGCGATCTGGCCGATGCCATACAGCGCCGTGAGCAGCCCGGTGAAGCCCGCGCCCGCCTGCGGCCACTGGTGGCGCGCCTCCTGCAAGGCAAAGAAGGTGATGGCCGTGAACGGCAGGCCCAGCAGCAGGCTGCCCAGTGCAAAGCCCGCCGGCCCTGGCCAGAGCAAGCCCAGAGCAATGCCCACCGCCTGCAGCAGGTAGGCGCCGGCCAGCAGCCAGCGGCGGTCGCGGTGCAGCGCGATGCGCGTAGACAGAAAGGCCCCCAGCGCCACGCCTGCGCCGAACACCGGCCAGAACAGGTCGGGCCAGACCGAGCCGGCCGGCAGCGCACTGCGCGCGATGACCGGCAGGAAGGTGGCGGTGACGATGTAGCCCAGGCCCGCCAGGCCATAGGCCACGGCATGCAGTGCCCGCTGCGCTGCAGGCGCCGGCAGTGAGGCTGCAGCGGACGGCCCCGCCGGGTTGCCCTGCGCCTCGCCGCCACGCAGCACCTGCCAGATGCCGGCACACAGCAGCGCCGCCAGTGCGGCAAACGTGGCCCAGCCGGCTGCCGCACTCCAGCCCGCAGCGACCATGGCGCCGGTGGGCAAGCCGGTCACCACAATGCCCAGCCCCGGCCCGCAGAAGATCAGGCCGGCGAGCTGGGGCCGCCCCAGCCGGGCGAGCTGGCCCATGCACCAGTTGGCCGTGCCCAGAAACACCAGGGCACTCGCGACACCCGCCAGAAAACGCAGCAGGGGCCACGACGCGGGCCAGGGAAAGGCCAGCACTCCGGTCAGCAGCACCGTGGCCACCAGCCCGCCGCGCGCCAGGGCCGCATTGCCCGGGACTGCGCCCAGGCGACGGCCCAGCCACGGCAGGGCCATGTACAGCAACGCCCCGGCAAGGTAGCCGGCGTAGTTGGCCGTGGCCAGCCAGCTGCCCGTGGCGATATCCACCACGCCGTCGTGCAGCATCATCGGCAGCAGCGGGGTGAAGGCGAAGCGGCCGATGCCCATGGCGACCGCGAGGGCGACCATGCCGGCCAGGGCGACCCGCAAAGGCGCCGTGTCGGCGTCATGCACGCGGGCGGGGGAAGGGGAAGACACCTGGTCCATGCGGGAGATATCGGAAAGGATTGCCACGGCGGATGCCGCTGCGTATCATCTTACCAAGAGATTGAATTTCTGTAATTCATACTATTTCAAGATGGTTGAATCTTCTTCATCCTTGCTGGACCTTGCGGCCCTGGACATCTTTCGCACCGTGGCGGCCGAAGGCAGCGTCACGCGCGCGGCCGAGCGGCTGGGGCGCGTGCAGTCCAACGTGACCACCCGGGTGCGCCAGCTGGAGGCGGACCTGGGCGCCACCCTGTTCCTGCGCGAAGGCAAGCGCATGGCCCTCACGCCCGAGGGCCAGGTGCTGCTGGGCTATGCCGACCGGCTGCTGGCGCTGGCCGAGGAAGCGCGCCAGGCAGTGCGCCCGGGGCCCCCCGGTGGGCGCTTGCGCCTGGGCTCGATGGAAAGCACGGCCGCGAGCCGCCTGCCCGTGCCGCTGGCACGCCTGCATGGCCAATGGCCGGGCGTGGCGCTGGAGCTGTCGACCGCACCCACGCGCGAACTGGTGGAACGGCTGCGCGCCCATGCGCTCGATGCGGTGCTGGTGGCCTGGCCACCGGGCCAGGCCCCGGACCCGGCGCTCGAGACCCAGGCCGTATTCACCGAAGACCTGCTGCTGGTGCTGCCCGCCGGCCACCCTGCCGTGGCCGGGCCCGGGGACGTACAGCCCGGCACGCTGGCGGTTTTCGAGCCGGGCTGCACCTACCGCCGCATCGGGCAGGACTGGTTCGCCCCCCGGCCGCAGCCCATGCAGGTGCTGGAGCTGGGCTCGTACCACGCCATTCTGGCCTGCGTGGCCGCCGGCAGCTGCGCGGGCATCGTGCCGCGCTCGGTGCTGGCCATGACGCCCCACGCCGGGCTGCTGAGCCACCAGCCGATCACCCGCATCGACACCCTGCTCACCTGGCGCAAGGGCTACCGCTCCAGCGCGCTCGACGCCCTGCAGCAGGCGCTGTCCGCTGCCTGACCGTTATTTCCCTTCCCCCGCTTCAGGAGCCCGCCATGACCGACCGCAGCCTTCGCACGGCCCTTTCACTGCGCCTGCCCATCATCCAGGGGCCGATGACCGGCTCCGACACGCCGGCCCTGGCGGCTGCCGTATCCGCTGCGGGCGGGCTGGGCTCCCTGGGCTGCGGCATGCGTTCGCCCGCCGCCATGGCCGAAGCCGCCGCCGAGGTGCGCCGGCGCACCGATCGGCCTTTTGGCATGAACCTCTTCGTGCAGGACACGCCCTCACCCGACGCGGCCACGGTAGACGCCGCCGTGGCGCGGCTCGCGCCGCTGTACGCCGAGTTCGGCCAGAAAGCGGCCGTGCCCGCGCGCTGGTGCGAGGATTTTGCGGCGCAGTTCGATGCGCTGATTGCCGCGCGCCCTGCAGTAGCAAGCTTCACCTTCGGCATCCTGTCCGCCGTGCAGGTGGAGCGTCTGCACGCTGCGGGCTGCTATGTGATCGGCACCGCGACCACGGTCGCCGAGGCCGTGGCCTGGGCCGACGTGGGGGCCGACGGGGTTTGTGCCTCGGGCATGGAGTCGGGCGGGCACCGGGGCACCTTCCTCGGTGATTTCGCCTCCTCGATGATCGGCACCATGGCCCTGGTGCCGCGCTGCGTGGACCTGCTGCAGCCACGCGGGGTGGCCGTGGTGGCGGCCGGCGGCATCATGGACGGGCGCGGCATCGCCGCCGCGCAGGCACTGGGGGCCGAGGCGGTGCAGATGGGCACAGCCTTCCTCGCCTGCGATGAATCGGGCATCGGCGCGCCCTACCGCCAGGCGCTGGCCACTGCCAAGGGCACCGACACGCGCACCACGCGGGCCCTGACGGGGCGCGCCGCGCGCGGCATCGTCAACGCGCTGATGGACCGGCTGCAGGTCGATGAAATGGCCGTGCCGCCCTACCCCGTGCAGAACGCGCTGACGGGAGCGCTGCGCAAGGCCTCGAACGAGGCGGGCCGGGCAGACTACCTGTCGCTGTGGGCCGGCCAGGGCGTGGAGGCGGTTCGGCCCATGGCCGCCGCTGCGCTGATGGCGCTGCTCGAAGAGGAATGGAAGCAGGCCTGCGCGCGCGTGGGCGCTGCGCACTGAAGCACGAAGCTCAGCGCGTCCAGGGCAGGTCGCGGGCCGTGCCTTGGATAACGGGGTGCTCGCGGTGCAAAACCTCGCCGGCCAGCACGCGCTCGTAGTAGCGCAGGTAGCCGCGTGCCATGGCCTCGGCGCTGAAGTGCTGCTGCACATGGGCGTGGCAGGCGCGCGGGTCGGCCTTGTGGGCCCGCACGGCCTCGGCCAGTTCGCTGGCGCTGGCCGACAGGCTGCCGCACTCGGCAGGCACCAGTTCGGGCAACGCGCCGTAGGGCGTGCTGAACACCGGGCAGCCGAAGTACAGGCTCTCGATCACCGCCAGGCCAAAGGGCTCGTGCCAGCGCACGGGGAAAATCAGGCCGCGCGAGGCGTTGAGCAGCTCGTTCTTCTGCTGGCCGCCGACCATGCCGAAGAAGTGGATCTTGCGCGACAGCGTCCAGCGAAAACCGCGCTTGAAGTTGACGCGGTCGCCGCCGAGCACGTCGA
The DNA here is from genome assembly GCF_030704685.1 of Acidovorax sp. A1169. Lineage (GTDB taxonomy): Bacteria > Pseudomonadota > Gammaproteobacteria > Burkholderiales > Burkholderiaceae_C > Acidovorax. The sequence continues at coordinate 56,253 of NZ_JAUZDX010000028.1, read as the reverse complement.
GATCCACACCCGCCAGCTTGGCCACCTTGATGGCGCCGGCCACGTTCTTCACGCCCCAGGCCGCCTTGCCCAGGAAGTGGTAGTGCGAGCGCGGGCGATCGAAGTCCACCGGGCCATAGGCCGACCAATCGAGGCCGTTGTAGACGAACTCGGTCGATCCATAGCGCGCGGCATGGTTGCGCGAGAGGAACACCGTGTTCAGCGGCAGCGGCTTGGGCTTGCGCGCGTTGCCGTGCTCGGTGACGAGGTAGGGGCGCGAAGGTTCGCTGCGCGGGTTGAACTGGAAGTGGGTGATATCCACGTCGGCCGGGATCTGCGCGTCCCACGGCTCGTCAGGCTTGATCGGCAGCACCTGGGCGAAGTCGCAGCTCGAGCCCTCGGGCACCAGGTAGCTTACGCGGTGGCCCAGTTGCACCAGGGTCTTGCCCAGGTCCCAGATCACGCGCTCGGTGCCGCCGTAGCCGTACACCGGGATGGAGGAGTTGTTGACCAGCAGGATGTGCATGGAATGGAGGATACCTGTCGTCAGAAGGGGCGGCCGCAGCCGATGCGGGTGCGCCGCTCATGCAGGGCCGCCAGCACCAGCGGGCACATGAAGAGGTAGAACATGTTGCCGCTGTTGTGCGCCAGGAACACCTGGGTCAGGCCGAAGCCGATATACGACAGCGGCAGCATCACGCCCACCAGGCACAGCGAGAGCGATTCGCGGTCCATCTTGCCCGCGCCGTCGCGGATGCGCCGGGCCGTGGGCCAGAACATGACCAGCGGAATGCCGTAGAACGCCAGCAGCAGCAGCACGCCGGGCAGGCCGCGCTTGGCGAACAGGTCCAGCGCCTCATTGTGCGCGTGGCCGAATTCGAGCACCACGGGGTGGGCCAGGCCAGCGGCGACGCGGCGCGCCTTCTCCTGCTCGTAGCCGGCCCGGCCCCAGCCGGTAAACGGCCGGTCCCAGCCCATCTGCCAGGCCAGTTGCCAGTGGGCCAGGCGCTGGCCCACGGAGCTGCGGCCATCACCGCGCTGCTGGTAGGTCTGCACCTCCTGGCGTGCTTCGTCCACGCGCTGCTCGACGGCCGGCACCTGCGACAGGGCCGCAGCGGCCAGCGCCAGAGCACACAGGCCCCAGTAAACACGGCGCTGGCCCGTGGTGCGCACCAGCAGCCAGGCGCACACGGGCAACAGCAGCACCAGCGCCAGCCAGCCGCCGCGCGATTGCGACAGGACCGAGCCCACCGCGCCGAGCACGATGGCGGCCGTGAGCAGCAGCCGCTGCCAGGCCACCCAGCGCTTCCACTGCACCACCAGCAGCAGGCCGCTCATCACGGCCAGCAGCATGCTCAGGTTGCCGTACTGGATGGCATTGGTAAAGCCACTGGCGCGTGGCAGCACCTGCACGCCAATCTGGTACATGCCCACCAGCCCGCTGCCCACCGCGCCCACCGCCACGCCCATCCACAGCCAGGAGGCGCGCGGCTCGAAGGTCATGAGGTAGAAGATGCAGGGCAGTGCCAGCAGGTACTTGACCGGGCGGTCCATGCTGCCCCAGCCCCAGGTGGCACCCACGTCAAGCAGCCACAGGGCGGCCATGCACGAGAAGGCAGCCAGCAACCACCAGGCGGCGCGCGGCGCGGGGCGCTTCCACCACACCGGGGCGCTGGCCAGCGCCGCCAGCAGCAGCAGCGCCGCGCCGTAGGAATAGCCCGAGGGCAGCCACAGGGCCAGGCCAGGCACCATGAATGCGCCGATGCTCGCGCAGCGCCCGAACCAGCGGTAGGACCGGACCGTCACCGTATCACCCGCCCCGTGAGGCTGTCGCGGTCGTAGTGCAGGGCGGCATACCGGAAGAAGCCCTCCAGCGCCACGAACAGGCAGTACAGGAAGCCCGCGCCCCCGCACAGGAAACCCAGGCGGAACACATACAGGCGCAGGAACATCGAGCCGCCCGAAGCCAGGCCGCGCAGCACGCCACCGCGCTTGCCCGCCTCGGCCCGCTTGGCGGCGCCCAGCATCACATACTGGGTGAGTTTTTCAAGACTGGTGCGCACGGAGTTGCGCGTGTAGTGCAGGAGGCGGGCGCGTACCAGGTGGCGCGGCACGGCCGTTCCATCCGGTTCGGGGTACAACTGCGCCTGCTCGTGCACCACGCCCGTGAACTCACGGACCATGGAGCGCACGAAGAGCCGCTCGATGCGCGACTGCGACAGGAAATAGCGCAGCTCCTGGCCAAAGGCCACCATGCGCCAGCGGATGGTCCACACCCCGCGCGCGCCCGAGCGCACGATGGCCTGCAGCTCCTGCTGGAAGGCGGGTGTCATGACCTCGTCGGCATCAAGGAAGAACACGTAGTCGCCGCGCGAGTGGGCCAGCAGCCGGTTGCGCTGCACGGCAAAGCCCTGCCAGTCGGGGTAGGAATGGACCTCTGCACCCAGGCCCTGGGCCAGGGCGACGGTGTTATCCGTGCTGCCGCTGTCGACCACCAGCACCTGGTCGGCGAAAGCGGCGCTGCACAGGCAGGCTTCGATACGGTGCGCTTCGTTGTGCGTGAGCACCGCCACCGTGAGCGTGGGCGACGCCTTCGCGTCGCCAGCGGCCGCCGACATCCGTCAGTGGCCAGCGTGCACGTGCTCGCCCGCCTTGAGGCGGTACACCGTGCCGCAGTAGGGGCACTTGGCCTCACCGCTGCGGGCCACGTCCAGATAGACCTTGGGGTGGTTGTTCCAGATTTTCATGTCCGCCTTGGGGCTGGGGCAGAAGACCCCGCCCTGGGCGTTCAGGTCCTTGGCCAGCAGTTCGATCGCAGCTTGGGACATGGTTCAGACCTTTGCCAGCCAGTGGGCATATTGGGGATTGCGGCCGTTGACGATGTCAAAGAAGGCGCTCTGGATCTTTTCGGTGATCGGGCCGCGGCTGCCGCTGCCGAGCTCGATGCGGTCGAGCTCGCGGATCGGCGTGACTTCGGCAGCCGTGCCGGTGAAGAAGGCTTCGTCGGCGATGTAGACCTCGTCGCGCGTGATGCGCTTTTGCACGATCTCCAGGCCCAGGTCCTTGGCGATGTGGAACACGGTGTTGCGCGTGATGCCGTTCAGGGCGCCGGCCGACAGGTCGGGGGTGTAGATCACACCGTTCTTGATCACGAAGATGTTCTCGCCCGCGCCTTCGCTCACGAAACCGCTGCTGTCCAGCAGCAAGGCTTCGTCGTAGCCGTCGTCCAGCGCTTCCATGTTGGCCAGGATGGAGTTGGTGTAGTTGCTCACCGCCTTGGCCTGGGTCATCGTGATGTTCACGTGGTGGCGGGTGTAGCTGCTGGTCTTGACGCGGATGCCGCGTTGCATGCCCTCTTCGCCCAGGTAGGCGCCCCAGGCCCAGGCGGCCACCATCAGGTGGATCTGGTTGCCCTTGGGTGAAACACCGAGCTTTTGCGAGCCGATCCAGGTCAATGGACGCAGATAGCCCGACTCCAGGTTGTTTTCGCGCACGACGGCCTTCTGGGCCTCGTTCACTTCTTCCTTGCTGAAGGGGATCTTCATGCGCAGGATCTTGGCACTGTTGAACAGGCGGTCGGTGTGCTCTTCGAGGCGGAAGATGGCCGTGCCGTCGGCGGTCTTGTAGGCGCGCACGCCTTCGAACGCGCCGCAGCCGTAGTGCAGGGTGTGGCTCAGCACGTGGATCTTGGCGTCGCGCCAATCCACCATCTGGCCGTCCATCCAGATCTTGCCGTCACGGTCGGCCATTGAGGGAACTACGGGGCTCATGGGTGTCCTTTGAATTGCTGTGGGTCGCAAAAGAGCGATTTTACGGGGCTGGCGGCACCTCGGCCACTGGGGCAACTGCCTGCGGCACCTCTTCCTCCTGCGCCGGGCGCACGAGCTCCCACTTCACGAGCTTGCCGTTCTTGAACTCGCAGGTCACGAACGAGCGGCTGCCATCCGTCCAGCGGTACAGCTCCGGCTGGGCGCCGTCGTCCGACAACAGCTGTCCCAGCGAGCGCGTCATGGCCACCACATGCATCAGGTTCACCCCGGCCCGCAGCTTGGCGTTGAGCATGACGGCGCTGCCCACATGGCCGATGGGCCGGTCTGCCGCTTTTTTCAGCACATTCATCAGGCGCGTGAAGTGCAGCAGCGCCCACATCAGGAGCCCGCCCCCCACAGCGGCCACGCCTGGCCACCCATAGGACACGAAACCGAACACCAGGGCACCCACGGCAGCGAGCGGAACGAAGATATTGCGCAAATTCATGGGCGGTATTGTCATATGGCCAGCGCGTGCCGCCGTACGTGAAGACCGCAGGTCTTGCGGGTACTGCCCGGCCGATGGGCGCCAAAAACCCGCGCAGGCCGCACCAGAATGGCCCAAACGGCAGGTTCGTTGTGCAAACGCTACATCAAATGCATATGGGTGCCTAGCGTATGGCGCAACCATGCGCTGCGGTTTACGCTCGCTGGTTGATACAACCTGATACGCCGGGTGACGCCTGCGGGAGCACAAGCCATGAAACTGGACAACATACGCCTTTCCCCCAAGCTCTGGGGGTCTATCGTGGGCCTGCTGGGTGCCATGCTGCTGGTCTCCCTCTGGTCGCAATACCAGGCCTCGCAGGTCATGGCGCAGACGCTGGCGTCGCTGGAGGCGTTCGAACAGCGTATCTCCCTGGCCCAGCAATGGAAAGGCGCGACCGAAACCACGGGCGAGCGCGTGCTGGCCAGCAATTCCACGCCCGATGCGGAGCTGACCACGCTGTTCGACGCACGCGTGAAGGCGGGCGTGACCGGCATCTCCGGCATCCAGTCCAAGGTGGTGGAACTGGCCACCAGCCCCGCCGACAAAGCTGCGCTGGAGCGCGTGGCCAGCGAACGCACCAATGTGCTGGCGCTGAACAAGCAGGCCCGCGAGATCAAGCTGGCTGGAGACGCTGCCGCTTTCAAGACCTTCGTGGAGTCGAAATACCTGGGCGCCATCGGCCGCTACGTGGATTCGCTGGAAGCCTTCGTGCAGCTGCAGCAGTCGCAGCGCGACACGGCCAAGCAGGAGGCCGCAGGCGCCATGGCCCGTGCCCGCGCGCTGGCCTGGACCATCCAGGCCGTGGTGTTCCTGCTGGGACTGGCACTTTCCTTCCTGCTGGTGCGCTCTATCACCCGGCCGCTGAACGATGCCGTGCAGCTGACCGACGCCATTGCCGGTGGCAACCTCACCGTGCAATCCTCGGATGAACGCCAGGACGAGTTCGGCCACCTGCTGCGCTCGGTCTCGCAAATGGCGGCCAGGCTGCGCGGCCTGGTGTCGGAAGTGCGCAGCGGCGTGGATTCGATGTCCAACGCCTCGGTGGAGATCGCCACCGGCAACCATGACCTCTCGTCGCGCACCGAGCAGACCGCCGCCAACCTGGAGGAAACCGCCGCCAGCATGGAGGAGCTGACCGCCACCGTGACCCAGTCGGCCGACACCGCACGCCAGGCCAACCAGCTGGCCAGCACGGCCGCGCAGGCCGCCGGCCGGGGTGGCGATGTGGTGGCCCAGGTGGTGACCAGCATGCAGACCATCACCCACAGCTCGCGCAAGATCGCCGACATCATCGGCACCATCGACGGCATCGCCTTCCAGACCAATATCCTGGCGCTCAATGCCGCCGTGGAAGCGGCCCGGGCCGGCGAACAGGGCCGGGGCTTTGCCGTGGTGGCCAGCGAGGTGCGCGGTCTGGCGCAGCGCAGCGCCGAGGCGGCCAAGGAGATCAAGGGCCTGATCACGGCGTCGGTGGAATCGGTGGAGACCGGATCCGAGCAGGTCACCCAGGCCGGCCAGGCCATGGACGAGATCGTCAGCAGCGTGCGCCGCGTGTCGGACCTGATCGGCGAAATCACTGCGTCCTCGTCCGAACAGCGCGACGGCATTGCCCAGGTGAACGTGGCCGTGACCCAGCTCGACCAGATGACGCAGCAGAACGCCGCGCTGGTCGAGGAATCCGCAGCCGCCGCCTCGTCGCTGCGCGATCAGGCCCAGCGCCTGGCCGAGGTGGTGTCGGTGTTCAATGTGGGCTACCAGCCGGCCGCTGCCGCGCCTGCGCCCCGGCCCGTTGCAGCGCGTGCCCCGGCACCACGCCCGGCTGCGGCAGCCCCCGCCAAAGTCACTGCACCTGCCAGCGCAACCCGCAAACTGCAGGCCCCCAGGCCCGCGCCCGCAGCCGCCAAAGCCCCCGTACCTACCGCCGCCAGGCCCGCCCCCAAGGCCAAGGGCTCGGACGACGACTGGGAGTCCTTCTGACTCCGCGAAACTGAAAGGCTGAAAGCCTTCAGCCCATCTCGCGCACGACGTTCATCGCCTCTTCCACGCGCTCCACGGCGTGGATGGTGAGCCCCTCGATGGGCTTCTTGGGCGCATTCGCCTTGGGCACCACGGCCACGCTGAAACCGAGCTTGGCGGCCTCCTTGAGCCGCTCCTGCCCGCGTGGCGCGGGCCGCACCTCGCCAGCCAGGCCCACTTCGCCAAACGCCAGAAAGCCCCGCGGCAACGCCTTGCCGCGCAGGCTCGACGTGATGGCCAGCATCACGGCCAGGTCGGCTGCAGGTTCACTGATGCGCACACCGCCCACCGCGTTCACGAACACGTCCTGGTCCATGCAGGCCACGCCCGCATGGCGGTGCAGCACGGCCAGCAGCATGGCCAGGCGGTCCTTGTCCAGGCCCACCGACAGGCGCCGGGGGCTGGGGCCGCCGCTGTCCACCAGTGCCTGGATCTCCACCAGCAGCGGGCGGGTGCCTTCCAGGGTGACCATCACGCAGCTGCCCGGCACGGGCTCGCTGTGCTGGCTCAGGAAGATGGCGCTGGGGTTGCTCACGCCCTTGAGGCCCTTCTCGGTCATGGCGAACACACCGATCTCGTTGACCGCACCGAAGCGGTTCTTGATGGCGCGCACCAGGCGGAACTGGCTGTGCGTGTCGCCCTCGAAGTAGAGCACCGTGTCCACCATGTGCTCGAGCACGCGCGGGCCGGCAAGCGCTCCTTCTTTGGTGACGTGGCCGACGAGCACGATGGCCACACCCGAGGACTTGGCCGCGCGTGTGAGGTGCGCCGCGCATTCGCGCACCTGGGCCACCGAGCCTGGTGCCGAGGTGAGCTGGTCGGAGTACACCGTCTGGATGGAGTCGATCACGGCCACGGCGGGCTGCATGGATTCGATGGTGGCCAGGATCTTTTCGAGCTGGATCTCGGCCAGCACGTTGACCTGGCTGTGATCCAGCCCGAGCCGGCGCGAGCGCAGCGCCACCTGGGCGCCGCTTTCCTCGCCGGTCACGTACAGCGTGGGCAGGCCCGCGCGCTGCAGCGCATCGAGCGCCTGCAACAGCAAGGTGGACTTGCCGATGCCCGGGTCGCCGCCGATCAGTACCACGCCGCCCTCGACGATGCCGCCACCCAGCACCCGGTCAAGCTCGTCGATGCCGCTGGGTGTGCGCTCCACGTCGCTGGCCTCGATGGCCGACAGCGGCATCACCGCCTGGGCCTGGTTCAGGCCTGCGAACTGCGCGCCGCTGTAGCGGTTCTTGCCCGGCCCGGCCTCGGCCACCTGCTCGATCAGCGTGTTCCAGGCGCCGCAGGCGGGGCACTTGCCCAGCCAGCGCGGGCTGGTGCCGCCGCATTCGGTGCAGGTGAAAACGGTTTTTTCTTTGGCCATGGCGTGGGAAATGGGGACAAACAGAAGGCAGGCTGGTGACTATACCGGCCAGCCCCGCCAAGGTGCATTGCCGGGGCAATTGGCGCACATCTGCCGCAGGGTGTGCACAACCCGTACGATGGCGGCCTTGCACCAGAGCCAGAAAGAGACGCACGCATGCAAACCCCCATCAACCCCTTCAAGCAGGCCATGGCCCAAGGCCGCGCGCAGATCGGCCTGTGGCTGGCCCTGGCCGATGCCTACAGCACGGAGATCCTGGCCGGCACGGGCTACGACTGGCTGCTGCTCGATGGCGAGCACGCGCCCAACGACCTGCGCTCGCAGTTGCACCTGCTGCAGGCCGTGGCCAGCGCCACCAGCGCGCTACCCGCTAGCGCGCAACCACCCCACGCGATTGCGCGCGTGCCCGTGGGCGACACGGCGCTGATCAAGCAGTACCTGGACATCGGGGTGACCACACTGCTGGTGCCCATGGTGGACACGGCCGAGCAGGCCCGAGGCCTGGTGCGCGCCACGCGCTATGCGCCCGAGGGCGTGCGCGGCATGGGCAGCGCCCTGGCGCGCTCCTCGCGCTGGCAGGCCTACCCAAACTACGTGCACGAGGCCAATGCCCAGGTGTGCCTGCTGGTGCAGGCCGAGACCGTGCAGGCCATGGACAACCTGGACGCGATTGCCGCCGTCCCCGGCGTGGACGGTGTGTTCATCGGCCCGGCCGACCTGTCGGCATCAATGGGCCACCCGGGCCATCCTGGCCACCCCGACGTGCAAGCCGCCATCACCGAAGGCATTGCGCGCATCCTGCGTGCGGGCAAGGCGCCGGGCATCCTGGCCACCAACGAAGCGCAGGCGCGCCAGTGGCTGGCGGCGGGCGCGCTGTTCGTGGCCGTGGGCGTCGATACCATGCTGCTGGGCAGCGCGGCCAGGCAGTTGCTGGCGCGCTTTCGCGCGGGCGCCCCAGCCGCAATGCCCAATGGCTACTGAACACCCTTCGATATGGAAAGCAACGCAACGATGAAAGCATGTATCTACGGCGCCGGCGCCATTGGCGGCTGGATCGGACTGGCCCTGGCGCAAGCGGGCAGCGAGGTCAGCATGGTGGCGCGCGGCGCCACGCTGGCGGCCCTTGAGGAACACTGCCTGCGCTTGCGCCGCCCCGATGACAGCGTGGTGCGTGTCCCAGTGCGCGCCAGCGACAGCCCGGCCGCATTGGGCGTGCAGGACCTGGTGGTGGTGGCCGTGAAGGCGCCGGGCCTGCCCGAGGTGGCGCGCGCCATGGCCCCGCTGATCGGGCCCGAGACCGTGGTGCTGACCGCGATGAACGGCGTGCCCTGGTGGTTCCTGGGTGGGTGCAGCGGCGCGGCGCAAGGCCGCACGCTGGAATCGGTGGACCCCTGCGGTGCCATCGCCCGTGCCATCCCCGCGGGCCAGGTGCTGGGCAGCGTGGTGCACACCAGTTGCTCGCTGGAGGCACCGGGCTTCGTCAAGCAGCACTTCGGCAACCGCCTGATCGTGGGCGAGCCCGATGGCAGTGCCAGCACGCGGCTGCAGGCCCTGGCCGATGCGCTGCAGCGCGGTGGCATCGACGTGGAAGTCTCCACGAACATCCAGAAGGACATCTGGTTCAAGCTCTGGGGCAACCTCACGGTGAACCCGATCAGCGCGCTCACGGGCGCCACCACCGATCGCATCCTCGACGACGACCTGGTGCGCGGCTTCGTCTCGGCCGTGATGCTGGAGGCAAAGGCCATCGGCGAGCAGCTGGGCCTGCCCATCGACCAGCAGCCCGAGGACCGCCATGCCGTGACACGCAAGCTCGGCGCCTTCAAGACCTCGATGCTGCAGGATGTGGAGGCCGGCAAGCCCGTGGAGATCGACGCCCTGGTGGGCGCTGTCCACGAACTGGGGCAGATCACCGGCATCCCCACCCCGCACACCGCCGCCCTGCTGGGCCTGGCGCGCCTGATGGCCCGCACCCGCGGTTTGTACTGATTTCCTACCCCACCATCCGACCATGCTCAAACTCTATTCCGCCCCCGGTACCTGCTCCCTGGCCGCGCACATCGCCCTGCACGAGGCCGACGCCGGCCATGAACTGGTGACGCTGGACTTTGCCAATCAGCAGCAGCGCAGCCCCGAGTACCTGGCCATCAACCCCAAGGGCCGGGTACCCACGCTGGTGACGGAGCGTGGCGTGCTGTCCGAAACGGTCGCACTGCTGCTGTACATCGCCCAGCGCTTTCCGGCCGCGAAGCTCGCCCCCCTGGAAGACCCGTTCGCGCTGGCACATATGCAGGAGTTCAACAGCTACCTGGCCTCCACCGTGCACGTGAATCACGCCCATGGGCGGCGCGCCGGGCGCTGGGCCGACGAGGCCAGCTCCATCGCCGATATGCAGCGCAAGGTGCCGCAGACCATGACCGAGGCCTTCAACGTCATCGAAACCCACTACCTGCGGGGCCCCTGGGTGCTGGGCGAGGCGTATTCGGTGGCCGATGCCTATCTGTTCACCATTGCCTCGTGGCTCAAGTCGGATGGCGTGGACATTGCGCTTTTTCCCAAGGTGGCTGCGCACACCGCGCGCATGCTGGAGCGCCCCGCCGTCCAACGCGCGCTGGCCTGATGAAAAAAGCCCTCGCAGCCTGAATGGCTGCGAGGGCTTTTTTTCTGGTGAATCCGGGGGCCGTCAGTTGACCTTCAAGATTCTCCAGTCGACGCGGTTGTCGGCCCGGTGCACGATATCCACCTTCTGCGTGGCCGCCCAGGGAATGATCTGGTTGTACAGCGGGATGTGCGAGATCAGTTCGTGGTCGGCGATCAGGGCCTTTTCGATCAGGCCGTTGCGCGTGGCGGTGTCAGTTTCCTTCTTGATGCGCTCGATCAGCGCGTCCTGCTGCGGGTTGGAGAAGCGGCCCAGGTTGAAGTTGCCGTCACCGCCGGCACCGCTGGAACGGACCAGCGACTGCAGCGAGTAGAAGGCGTCAAACGTCGGCACGCCCCAGCCCAGCAGGTAGATGCTGGCCTCGTTGCGCTGGATCATCGGGAAGTAGGTGGCAAACGGCAGCGAGCGCAGCTTGGCTTTGATACCGATCCTGGCCCACTGCGCGGTGATGGCCTGGCACAGCTGCTCGTCGTTGATGTAGCGGCCCGCGCTGCAGGCAAAGTCGACCTCGAAGCCCTGCGGGTAGCCGGCCTCGGCCAGCAGCTTCTGCGCGGCGGCGGGGTCGTAGGGCCAGCGTGCGTCGGCCTTGGGCGTCCAGCCGTTGACCTGGCGCGCGATGATGGCGCCCGTGGGCTGGGCCAGGCCGCGCAGCACCACGCGCTGGATGGCGCTGATGTCGATGGCCTGGTAGAGCGCCTTGCGCACGCGCACGTCCTTGAGCGGGTTCTTGCCCTTCACGTCGGAGCCCGGCAGCTCCTCGCGGAACTGGTCCAGGCCGAGGAAGATGGTGCGGTTCTCGGCGCCATCGAGCACCTTGAGGTTGGGCGTCTGGCGCACGCGCGGCAGGTCCTGCAGGCCCGGGTCGAGCACGAAGTCGAGCTCGCCCGAAAGCAGCGCGGCCGTGCGCGTGGCGTCGGACTTGATTGGGGTGTAGACAATCTGCGTCACGTTGCCGCCGTACTTGCCCTTGCCCCACCAGGTGGGGTTGGCCTTGAGCACCAGGCGCTGGTCGGGCGTCCACGACTCGAGCACGAAGGGACCGGTGCCCAGCGCATTGCGGTGCGAGAAGGGCTCGTCCTTGGTCTTGATGTCCTTGGGCGTGACGGCATTGTTCTTCTCGGCCCAGGCCTTGCTCAGGATGCGCAGCTCGGTGAGCTGGTTCACGAGCACGGGATTGGGCACCTCGGAGAAGATGTCGATGGTGTACGCATCGACCTTTTCCACCCGGTCGATTCCCTGGGTGTAGACCGCGAAGTTGGAGGTCTTGGCCTTGGCGCGTTCGAGCGAGAACTTGGCGTCGTCGGCGGTGAACTCGCTGCCGTCGCTGAATTTGACACCCTTGCGCAGGGTCAGGCGCAGTTGCGTGGGGCTCACGCGCTTCCACTCGGTGGCCAGCGAGGGCTCGGGCTTGAAGGTCTTGCTGTTGTATTCGACCAGGGTGTCGTACACAGAGGCATGCAGCGTGTTGTTCACGCCCACGTTCTGGGCATGGATGTCCCAGGAGGACAGGTCGGTGGAACGCGACCAGCGGAAGGTGTTGGCATGGCTGGCCAGGGGCAGCGCGCCGGCCAGCGCAGCCGCCAGCAAGAGGGATTGGAATCGCATGAAAGGTAGGCCTGTACAGAAAGTCTTAGTGCGCTGCACTATGGACCGGGCCGCCCTCCAAGCGAACGAATTTCTCGTTGTAACCTTATGCGCCGCGCCCCCAGGGCGCCTGCCGGGTTTCAATGCAGCAGCAACCCCACGGCCAGTGCGACCATCATGGCCGCCACCACGGCATCGAGCACGCGCCAGGCGTGGGGTGATGCGAACAGCGGTGCCAGCCAGCGTGCGCCCCAACCCAGCGCGGTGAACCACACCAGGCTGGCCAGGCTGGCGCCAGCCGCAAAGCCCATGCGCAGCGAAGGTGGGTAGGGGCTGGCGATGGCCCCCAGCAGCAGCACCGTGTCCAGGTATACATGGGGGTTGAGCCAGGTGAAGGCCATGGCGGTGAGGACCACGGGCTGCCATCCGGCTGGCGCCGTACCGTCGGTTGCTACCTGCATCGCGGCGGGCTTCCAGGCCCGCAGCAAGGCGCGCGCCGCATAGGCGAGCAGAAAGGCGGCGCCCAACCAGCGTGCGGCCACAAGCAGCGCGGGGTGGGACTGCACGGCCGAGCCGAGCCCCCACACGCCGGCCTGCACCAGGATGGCGTCGGACAGCGCACACACCACCACCACGGGCAACACATGCTCACGCCGCAGGCCCTGGCGCAGCACGAAGGCGTTCTGCGCGCCAATGGCGATGATCAGGATGGCGGTCGAGGAAAAGCCGTTGGCAAAGGCCGAAGAAAGGTTCATGGAACCGATGGTGCCCAGCCGTGGAGGGAAAGAAAAGCTATACTTTTTTTCTACCCGTAAGCAAAACTGAATGCACCTCGACACCGCCCAACTCGCCGCGCTGGCCGCCGTGCTGGAGGAAGGCAGCTTCGAGCGCGCGGCACTGGCATTCCACGTCACGCGCTCGGCCGTGTCCCAGCGCGTCAAGCTGCTCGAAGAGCGCGTGGGCCAGGTCCTGGTCCGCCGCGCCTCGCCCTGCACCCCCACCGACGCCGGTCAGGCCTTGCTGCGCCACGCCCAGCAGATGGCGCTGAGCGAGGCCGACGCCTTGCGCAGCATTGCGGGCAGCAGCGCCAGCCTGGCACCGGTGCGGCTGGCGCTGGGGGTGAATGCCGATTCGCTGGCCTCGTGGTTCGTGGACGCCATGGCCCGGGCCGCGCAGCCCAGCGAGGGCACGGCCCCGCCCATCACCTTCGACATCCACGTCGAGGACCAGGACCATTCGTCCGAGCTGCTGCGCCAGGGCCGTGTGATGGCCGCCGTGACCGCCGAGCCGCAGCCCGTGCAGGGCTGCCAGGTGGTGCGCCTGGGCACCATGCGCTACCGGGCGCTGGCCAGCCCCGCGTTCATGGAACGCCACTTTGCCCAGGGTGTGACCGCCGCAGCGCTGGCCCAGGCACCCGTGCTGGTCTTCAACCGCAAGGACGCCCTGCAGGAGCGTTTCATGCGCCGCATCGCCCGGCGCGCGCTGGCGCCACCAGTGCACTGGCTGCCCTCGTCCCAAGGCTTCGTCGCGGCCACCCTGGCCGGGCTGGGCTGGGGCATGAGCCCCGACCAGCTGGCACGCGAGGCCATCGACGCCGGCCATCTGGTGGAGCTGGCGCCCGGCAAGCCAGTGGACGTGGCGCTGTACTGGCAGTTCTGGCGCCTGAACGTGCAGGCACTGCAGCACATGACGCAGGCAGTGCAGCAGGCCGCAGCGGCGTCCCTGCTACCGTGACCGTGGGGGATCAGGCCTGCAGGTCTTCGTGGTGGTCGGCCACGCCTTTCTTCCAGTAAGCCGCGATGCGCATGCGCTTGGGGTTCACGCCCGGCTTGGCCAGCACCACCTTGCGCAGGGCCGCCATGTCGGCGTGCTCGCCGGCCGCCCAGACATAGCCATCGCCTTCGGGGATCGCCAGCGCCTGGGCCGCCTCGGGCAACGAAGCCACCCACTGCAGATCCAGCTTCGCGGCGCTGGCCAGGGGCCGCTGGTCGGCGGGGTTGCTCACCTGGATGCGCACCGTCGCGGAGGCTTCGGCCGGCAGCTCGGCCAGGCGGCGCACGATGGCGGGCACGGCGGTCTCGTCGCCCAGCAGCCAGTGCCAGGCAAAGGCGGTGGGCACCACCATGCTGCCGCGCGGGCCGGCCACGCCCACCCAGTGGCCCACGGCCGCAGCGGCGGCCCAGTCCGATGCGGGGCCGGCGTCATGCAGGGCCACCTCGATGTCCAGCTCGCCTTTGGCAGTGTCGTAGTGCGCGGGGGTGTAGTCGCGCAGCACGGGGCGCGGCTCGGACATCACCGGGCGGCCATCCTGGACCGTCGGCAGCGAGGCCCGCTCCTGCCCGGGGTGCGGCAGGATGAGCTTGATGTGGTCGTCAAAGCCCGCGCTCACGAAGTCGGCCAGATCCGGCCCGCCCAGCGTGAGCCGTACGAAGCCGGGGCTGACCTCGGTGCGGCGCAGCACTTGTGCATGGCGGGCCTTGAGGGTGTGGAGCACGCGGGTGATGGCCAGAGGATCGGTAAAGGCAAGGGGGTTGGAGGCTTCTGTGGTCATGATCTAAAATGTTGACTTAATCAACCAGATCATCCGCCAAAAAGTTGACTTTGTCAACCGGTTGGCTTCGCCATGCACCGCAACCGTCCCCCTGCCGATGTCTTTGAAGCGATGCACGACCTCATGCATGTGTACCGCGCACACATGGTGCGGGCCATGGCGGCCATCCACCCCGATCTGACGATGAACGAGGTGCGCGCCCTGGGCTTCATCGGCCGCCACCCCGGGGCCACCCAGAAAGACTTGGTACGCCACAGCGGCGCCGACAAGGCCCAGGTGGCGCGCATGGTGGCCCAACTGGCCGAGCGCGGCTGGATCACCAGCCACCCCAACCCCGAGGATGGCCGCAGCCGCATCCTGGCCCTGAGCGCGGACGGCCAGGCCCTGCAGGACACGGTGCGCGGCCTGCGCCAGACGCTGTCGGCCCGGCTGCTGGAAGGCTGCGATGCAGGCACGCAGGCGCAACTGCTCGCGCTGCTGGAACAATTGCGCGGCGAACTCGACACCCTGCCGCCACCTGCTGCCCCCTGCCATCACCGGGGCTGAGGTTCCTTCGGGGGAATGCGCGCCGTGCCTCCCACCAGGCGTTGCGCACCTGCGTCGGTGTGCGCAGTCGAAGCGCTCGCAATTGCAAATTCTGTAAAACTTTACGTGCAATCGTTAATATTCGCAGGTAACTTAGGGTTTCTTGCGGCATCGGCCGCCGACAAAGCCCGCCAACGCGGCGGCAAGAAAGGTGTGGCAAGTGGGAGCGTCAGCGGCAGCACAGCACCAGCACGCCCTTGCGTTGCGCCCGGCAACGCAGACGGACGCCGCCTTTTTGAGCACGGTGTACCGGTCTGTGCGCGAGCCCGAATTGCAGGCCATGGGTTGGCCTGAAGCGCAGATCGACGATTTTTGCAACCTGCAGCACCGCTTGCGCACGGCAGGCTACGAACAGTACCTGCCGCCGGTGGAAAGTGCTGTGGTTCTGCGCGAGGGCAGCCCCGTTGGATTGTTGGCGGTATGCCGCAACCCGGAGCGCTGGGTGCTCGTCAGCGTGGAACTGCTGCCTGCCGCACGAGGCAAGGGGATTGGCACCCAGCTGCTCGCCCGCCTGCAGCGCGAGGCTGCGGCGGCCGGCGTGGGGTTGGGGCTGCAGGCCGCCAGCGGCAGCCCCGTGCTGCGGCTGTGCGAGCGCTGCGGCTTTGCGAGCGTGGCCAACGATGGAATGGTGCAACGCATGGAATGGCCGCACGAAAAGCCACGGGGGGCTCGAAAGCCCGCGAAGAGTGGCGCGGACGACAAGACAGTGGACTGATTGAACCAGGAACAGAACCCGATGGAATTTCAAGAAACCGCGCCTCTGGCCCACCAGGCCCTGGAATCGGAAGGCCGCCGCCGCTTTGTGGCCCAGGCGGGCATGGTGACGGTCTCCATGGCCCTGGGTGGCTCGGGCCTGGCCTCAGCGGCCGTGCCGCAGCCCTTGAACGCGTGGCCCCAAGGCCCGGGCAGGGCACTGCGGGTAGGCCTGCTGTTGCCCGATGCAAGCCCTTATCCGCTGCTGGGTGCGCAGCTGCTGGCGGGCGCTCGGGCCTTTGCGGCGCAGCCCGGCAGCTCGCCCTTGCAGTTCACCCCGGTGGTGTACGGCAGCCGCCCCAGCCAGGCCGAGCCCGTGGTGGCGCATCTGCTGGCCAGCGGGCAGGTGGACCTGCTGGCCGGATTTGTGTGCGCGAACACCGCCGCGCAGTGGGAACCCCTGCTGGCCGCGCACCAGGTGCCGCTGCTCGTGGGCGATGCAGGGGCCAATGCCCTGGCGCCCCAGGCTCGCTCCGAATGGGTGGTTCGCAACAGCCTGGGCTATTGGCAGGCGGCATGGGCCGCCGGCCGCTGGGCCGCAAAGGCACTCGGGCCCCGCGCCCTGGTGGCAGTGGGACCGGCAGACAGTGGCTTTGACCAGTTGCCCGCGTTCGAGCGCGGCTTTGCATCGGCAGGCGGGCGGGTACAGGCCACCATGTTCACGTCGGCACCCGACGGCACCAGCCGGCTGGATGCCCTGGCCCGGCAGGTGCGCCAGACGCGACCGGATTTCGTCTATGCCTTGGCATCAGGCGCCGGCACCAGCGCCTTTCGCCAGTTCTGGAACACTTCGGCCATGGCCTCCCAGGTGCCCCTGGTGGCGGCAGGCATGCTCGCCGAAGACATGGCGGCTTTCTCCCTGGCTGGCCAGGTGTGGGCTGCGCGCGCCTCGCAGGTCCCTCCCGGCAACTCCGCCACCGCAGCTCCCGGGGTGTCGGGTTCAACACCGTTCCATCTGCTGGGCTACGAGATGGCGCAGCGCATGCACGCAGCGGCCCTCACCAGCAGCGGCCGCGCCGGCGGGCTGGCTCTGGCAGCAGGCATGGCATCGGCCGTGCTGCAGACACCGCGCGGGCGAATTCACCTGGATCCGGCCACGGGCGAAACCGTGGCCCCCATCTACCTGCATGGCCTGCACCAGGGCCCCGGCGCTGCGCCCATGGCATTGCCAACCGTAGGTGCCGCAGCCTGCCTGGGCGTATGCGAGACCCTGACCAGCCGCGTGGCCGGCACCTACCTCACCGCGTGAAAACCATGAATACCAAGGAAAGCAACTGACATGGCACAACCCTATGTTGGAGAGATCCGCATGTTCGCCGGGAACTTTGCGCCGGCGGGCTGGGCGTTCTGCCACGGCCAGCTCCAGGCGATTTCCGAGTATGAAACCCTCTTCCAGTTGATTGGCACCTCCTATGGCGGCGATGGGCAAAGCACGTTTGCGCTGCCCGACCTGCAAAGCCGGGCCCCGGTCCATCAGGGAAACGGCTACATCCTCGCCGAGACAGGCGGGGTGGAAACCGTGACGCTCACGGTCAACCAGATTCCTGCACACAACCACGCGCTGGCCTACGGTGTGGGCACCCAGGCATCGCCCCAGGGCGGGCTGCTGGGCCTTACCCCTGCGCGGGATTTCCGCTACTCCAGCGCCACGGCCAATGCCCAACTGAAGGCAGACGTTATGGCCGCCGCCGGAGGAAGCCAGCCGCACGACAACCTGTCTCCCTACCTGGCGCTGAACTTCATTATTTCCCTGTTCGGGATATTCCCGAGCCCGAACTGAGCATCGAGGTCCTGCATGGCTGATCCATTTGTGGCGGAAATCCGCATGTTCCCTTTCAACTTTGCCCCCAAAGGCTGGGCCGCCTGCAACGGGCAGATATTGCCCATTTCCCAGAATACGGCACTATTTTCTCTGCTGGGCACCACCTACGGAGGCAACGGCCAATCCACGTTCGCGCTGCCCAACCTCAATGGACGCACTCCCGTGGGCGCGGGCCAGGGACCGGGCCTCAGCCTCTATGACCTCGGCCAGGCCGGCGGTTCCGAAACCGTCGCCCTGCAGGTGTCTGAAATTCCGCAGCACACCCACGGCCTGTCCGGCGTCGCTGCCCTCGGAGATCGGGACGTTCCCAATGGGCCACTCGCCCAGTCCAGCATCCGCTCGTCGCTCTACGCAGCCGCCTCGGACACCACGATGGCACCGGGTGCCTTGGCATCGACGGGCAGCGGCGCGCCCCACAACAACATGTCACCCCACCTGGCACTGGGGTTCTACATCGCCCTGCAAGGCGTTTTCCCGCCCCGCTGGTGACCCCTGTGACCTGCCCAATTTTCGGAGTATTCCATGGCTGAACCTTTCCTGGCCGAGATCCGTATCTGCAGCTTCGGCTTCGCACCGAAAGGCTGGGCCTTGTGCAACGGCCAATTCTTGCCGATCAACCAGAACCAGGCCTTGTTCTCCCTGCTCGGCACCACGTACGGGGGCAACGGACAGAACACCTTCGCACTTCCCAACCTTCAGGGGCGGCGCCCCTTGATGGACGGCGGCGGCTTCACGCTGGGACAGGTCGGGGGAGCGGACTCCCACACCCTCTCGCAGCAGGAACTCCCCGCGCACAGCCATGGGGCCCTCAAAGCGTCCACCGCTGTGGGCAACCAAGCCTCTCCTGACAATGCCTACCTGGCCGCCTCGAATGTGGACGTGCCCTACACGGGCGGACAAGGCGTTCTGCTGGGTGGAAACAGCGGCGCCGTCACAAATGTGGGCGGGTCCCAGCCCCACGAGAACCGCTCGCCGTTCCTCGTCATGAATTTCATCATCGCGCTGCAGGGCATCTTCCCTTCGCCGAACTGACCATTTGTCCAAAAACACAAGGCGCGCAAGCGCTGTCCGGCCCTGGGGCCGACCGAGGAGTTGACTTCATGCAACGATGGATAAATGCCTTGCGCCCGACCCAGTGGTCTGGCTTGGCCCTGGCAGCGCTGGCCCTGTGCGCCACCGGACAGGCGCAGGCGGCCACCGTCACGGTGACCAATGCCGGCGACGGCTCAACGGGATGCACCCTGCGCATGGCCATTGCCAATACCAATGCAGGCTCCGGCGTGTCGCCCAACTGTGCCGCCGCCGACGCAGGCCCCAACACCATCGAGTTCCAGGGCACCCAGGCCATCGTTCTCGATACCGCCACCAAGGGGCCGCTGCTCATCCAGCGCTCAGTGACCTTGACGGGCCAGGGGAAGAGCAGCACGAGCATTTCAGGGGGCAACTCTGCCAAATCGGGCATCCGGGTATTCGACATTCCCACGGGCAGCGGCATCAGCCTCACGCTGAACGCCCTCACCGTGCTCAACGGCAATGCCGCGCCCGATGCCGTGCGGGGAGACGGCCTGAGCAGTGGCGGTGCCCTGTTCATTGCCAGCGGGGCCACCGTCGCACTTAACAACTGCGCCTTCACGAACAACTATGCCCAATCCAGCGGCGGCGCCATCGAGAATCGTGGCACGCTGAACATCACCAACTGCACCTTCACCGGCAACGAAGCGCGCGGCGAAGGCGGGGTGATCCGCAACATCGGCCTGCTCACGGTGAACGGGAGCACCTTCAGCACGAACAAGGCCGAACGCGGCGGAGCCATCTGGATCAGCCACCCTTCGGCCACGATCAATATCAACACCTCCAACTTCAACGGCAACACGGGCTCCACCAGCGGAGGCGTCACTGCATATGGCGGTGCGCTGATGAATGCGGACGAAAGCGGCGCGACGCTGGTGCTCGGCAGCAACAGCGACGGCGGCAGCAACAACGCAGGCGGCAACGGCAATGTGGTTTGGGAAGGCAACCCGATGGTCAAAGTGCTGCCCACCACCCCCGTGATGGTGGGAGCTTCCGCATCACTGGCCGTGGAGGTGCGAGGCCCCTTCTATTCCGCCACCGGCACGGCAAGCCTGCGCTCCGGACTGGACGCCATCACCGGATGCGGTCCCATACCCCTGACGGGACAGGGCGATGCCGGCTGCACCACCAGCAGCCTTCCACTGGGCGTGCACACCATCACCGCCGATTACTCGGGCGACAGCAACCATGCCGGTGGCTTCTCGACCGGTGTTGCCCAGGTGGTGAACGGCTATACCAACCAGAACACCACGCAGGTCAAGGTGACCGGCCCGGCCAATGCAACGGTGTGGGTGGACAGTGTGAACAACGGCACGCTCGATGCCAACGGCACGCGGATCGTGACCGTGAACACTCCCAGCCCCGATGGCAGCAAGGCTTTCGCCATCCAGACCAGGGCGGATGCCACCGTGCTCACCAGCAGCACCCTGACCATCACACGCGACAGCACCCAGCCCGCCTGGTCCGGCCTTCAGCCGGCCAACGCGGGTTACCTGAAGAACGGCAGCACCCTGGACTACCAGTTGAGCGAGAACGTCGCCAGCGCCTCCGTCACCTTCAATCGCACCGGGGGAGTTGCGGACCCGGCGGCACATACCTGCACCTTGCAGGGCAGCGCCCTGCTCTCGGGCACCCACAGCATTGCCCTGGGCACAAACGCCAATGGCTGCAACGCCAACACCGCGCTGGTGGAAGGCGCCATCTATTCGCTGACCTTCATCGCGACGGACGTTGCGGGCAACGTCTCGGCCACCACCACGACCACGGGCATCACCTACGACACCCAGGCCCCCGCATTCACCGCCCTCAATCCGGCATCGGGCGGCGCACTCAAGGTCGGCAGCACGCTGGGCTTCACGCTCAGCGAGACCGTGGCCAGCGGTCGAATCACGGCGACACGGACTGCGGGCCCCGCCGACGCAGGCTCGCCCCACACCTGCACGCTGCAGGGCACGGCGCTGGACGCTGGAGCTCGCCAGATGGCGCTGAGCGCTGGGGCCAACGGTTGTGCGGCAGCGCTCAACTTGGTCGATGGCGCGGTGTACACCTTCGCGTTCGATGCCACGGATGTGGCCGGCAACCCCGCCACCACCGCCCAGGCCACGGGTATCACCTATGACACCACGCTGCCCACGGCCCAGCTGAGCCTGCCAGGCTACAGCACCGTGCGCAATGTCCCCATCGGGGCCGCCTTGAGCGGTACCGACACGGGTTCGGGCATTGCCACCGATGGCTACTGCCTGCTGGACACCAACACGGTGGGAAGCTGCATCTGGGGGCCCCAGCCTCCCAGCGTCCCCTTCGCCAGCGATGGCCCCAAGACGCTGTACGGCTTTGTGCGCGACAAGGCGGGCAATGTCTCTGCAGCCGCCAGCGCCTCCCTCACGGTGGACACCGGTGTGCCTGTCGCTCCGACACTGACCACCACGCCCTCCTGGGCCACCGGCAACATGATGCAGGTGGAGGTCCAGGGCGAGGTGGGCGCACAGATCTGGGTCAACGGCGTGAACACCGGCCAGACCGTGGGTGCTGGCGGCAAGACCACCATCACGCTGGACACCAGCGCCATTGCCGAAGGGCAGCGCCAGACCTTCAGCATCACGCTGCGAGACGCCGCCGGCAACATCAGTGCCGCGCTCAGCGTGGAACTCACCCGCGATGGCCAGGCCCCTGCTTTCAGCGCTATCGCCCCGGTCGCCAATGGTTCGATCAAGGCCGGCAGCACGCTGGACTTCACGCTCAGCGAAGCTGCGGCCACGGCCCGCATCACGGCCCAACGCACCGCCGGCACGCCGGATGGCGCGTCACCGCACACCTGCACCCTGCAGGGAACCTCCTTGGCCGCAGGCGCCCACCAGGTGGCCTTGACCGCCGATGCCAACGGCTGCGCAGCGACGTTCAACCTGGTCGATGGTGCGGTCTATGCCTTCGCCTTCGAGGCCACGGACGCGGCGGGCAACACGTCCACACCCGCATCGGTGGCGGGGATCACGTACGACACCACAGTCCCCGTGGCCCAGCTGAGCCTGCCGGGCTACAGCACCGTGCGCAATGTCCCCATCGGGGCCGCCTTGAGCGGTACCGACACGGGTTCGGGAATTGCCATCGATGGCTACTGCCTGCTGGACACCAACGCGGTGGGCAGTTGCGCCTGGGGCACACAGCCTCCCGGCTTCCTCTTCGCCAGCGATGGTCCCAAGACGCTGTACGGCTTTGTGCGCGACAAGGCGGGCAATGTCTCTGCAGTCGCCAGCGCCACCCTCACGGTAGACAGTGGCGTGCCCGTCGCGCCGACACTGGCCACCACCCCCGCATACGCCATCGGCAACTCCACCATCGTGGAAGTCCGGGGAGAAGTCGGTGCCCAGGTCTGGGTCAACGGCGCCAACACCGGCCTGGTCATCGACGGGACCGGCAAGGTCAATGTCCCGCTCGATACGAGCGGCATCGCCAACGGCAATCAGGCGATCTACAGCATCACCCTGCGCGATGCGGCGGGCAATGTGAGCACACCCTCGCTGGACCTGCAACTGGCGCGCGACACGAACGCCCCCCTGTTCAGTGCCCTGGCGCCTGCCAGCAGCGGTGCCATCAAGGTTGGCAGTACCCTGGGTTTCACGCTCAGCAAGACCGTGGTCAGTGCCTTCATCACCGCCACCCGGTCGGGCGGGGTTGCCGATGGCGCATCGCCCCACACCTGCGTGCTGCAGGGCACGGCCCTGGCGACCGGCACCCATACCGTTGCGTTGACTGCCGATGCCAATGGCTGCACGGCTCCCCTCAACCTGGTGGACGGTGCGGTGTATACCTTCGCGTTCGATGCCATCGATGCGGCCAGCAATGCCGCAGTGACCGCTTCCGTCACGGGCGTGAAGTACGACACCAGCGCTCCGACGGCGCCGGTGGTGGCCACGCCTGCCAACAACGCCTCGGGCGAAGGTGCCTCGCTCACCATCAGCGGCACGGCAGAGGCCGGCACCCGCGTGGAGGTGTACGAAGGCCCGAGCCTTCTGGGCAGCGGCACGGCGACGGGCGGCAACTTTTCTGTCACGGTGTCCGGCCTGACCTTCGTGGTGCACAACTTCACGCTCAAGGCCCGGGATGCCGCCGGCAACGAGAGCAGCACGACCGTGCTGACCTACACGGCACAGGTGCCCAGCAGCCCCGGCCCGACGACCCCACCCGCTGGCCCGGTCGTGACCGGAGGCAGTGTGGCCGTGACGCCAGGTGCACCCATCACACTGGGCGGCAGCGTGCAGGTCACAGCATCCCCGGGCAGCACGATCACGCTCAACCCCCAATCGGGCGGCTCCACCATCACCCTGCCCCCCGCAGGCAGTGGCGGTACCCCGGCGCCGGTGACCCTGGTGATCGGCGGCCAGACCTTCAGCATCCAGCCCCAGCCCAACACGGCCACGGTGCTCAGCGTGGTCACGCTGATCGGGGCCAACGGCCAACCCCAGGTGGCGCTGGTGCTCAACCCGTCGACCTCGGGTGACTCCCAGGTCACGCTCAGCGGCACGGTGAGCCAGGGCACGGTGGTGGCCCTGCTGTCCACCACCACGGGCAACCTGCCGCTGACCGCGCTGGGCGATGGCGCGGTGTCGGTCACGCTCATCACAACCCCGCGCGCTGCCGCTGGCACGCCGCAGTCGTGGAGCGTGTTCGTGCGCACAGGCCGGGTGGCACTGCCACCAGCTGCCAATGGGGCTGCCGCCGTGACGGTGTACAGCGGCGAAGTGGCACGGCTGGATGGTGCGGGCAAGGTGCAGAGCGTGCGCCTGGGCACCGTGGCTGGCGCCGGCCTGGGCGACCCGGTGCAGCGCGGCGATCTGCCGGCCGGCATCAACGCCAACGTGGGCTTCGTGCGCCTCGCGGGCGTGCCGACCCGTACTGGCGGCAGCACGCCGCTGGAAACCCTGGTCAACAATGGCCTGCGCACCGTCGGCATTACCAGCAGTTCGCAGTCCTCGGACGGCAGCGTCACCTGGAACCTGGGCGGCGTGAGCTTCCCTGTGGTACCACTGGAAGTGCGCGTGGTGCCCGGCCGCGCCGACGGGGTGAGCGTGGCGGACGATGGCAGCATCGAGGTCGCCACAGCAGGCCTGGTGACCCGCTTCGGACCGGCCCTGCAGTCCCTGCCCGCCATGGGCCAGGCCCTGACGGCCCTGGGCGCCACGACGGTACTGCAGCCCAATGGGGCCCTGCGTGTTTCCCTGGGCACCACCGTCTTCCACATGCGCGCGCAGTGGTTGCCGATGGGCCGCACGGGCAATGCCCCGGGCTTCGTCTTCAGCAGCACGGCCGGCCTGGTCTTTACCGATGCGAACGGCGTGGGCCAGGCGCTGCAGGGCGACGTGGCCGACTACGACGGCCTCACCAGCCTGCTGCAGTCGGTTCTGGGCACGGCCACCTCCCTGCGCACCGGGCTGGACCTGCAGACCGAGCTGATCGTGGCCGGCCAGCGCTTTCAGCTGGTGCCCGACCTGGCCCTGCTGCCAGCAGGCACGGGGCCTGCGGGCAGCCACTGGTGGTTCGAAGGCAGCAAGCTCTTCGTGCGCTACCCCGGTGGCCTGGTACAGGGCTTTGCCGTGACGGCACGCTGAGCACATCAGCAAGGACCCAGTCCAGCCGCACAAAGCGGGGGGCGCCCAAGGCGCCTCCCGCTTTTTTTTGGGGTGGACGGAACAACGCCAGGTGGACGGCCCGAACCTGTACCGGTGTGGTTGAACATGCGCCCGACTGGCGCAGAGTTCAGCGCGTCTTCATGCCGGACTGCATGGCCCGCACCGCCTCGGGCAGCGAGTTCACATGGGGCAGGAAATGGTCGATGGTGGCGCCCAGCGCCACGGCGCACACCACGGCACCGAGCATGGGCTTCCAGGTCAGGCGCACGGCGGCGCTGAGCCAGCCCTCGCGCTCCACGCCCATGGCCGCGCGCGCCGTCACCACGGAAAAGGCCAGCTCCACCGCCACGGTGAGCAGCACGTCCCAGCCGAAGAACAGCATGGCCAGAGCACCCGCGCCGAAGACGATGGCCGAGCCGATGAGGAAGATGGCGACGATGGGAATGACCACCACCGCGCCTTCGTCGGCGCCCGACACCGCGTCGGCCGCACCGCTGGCCAGGTCGCCCAGGCCGGAGCCCGCGTCCGAGAGCCCCGAACCGAAGTCGCCTGAGCCGCTGCCGGTGTGCACGCTGCTTCCACCGGATCGGGGCATGGGCATGCGCGGCCCGCCACCGCCGCGCCAGGTCACTGCATCGATCGCCATGTCCGCCACATCCGCCGCGACCTCGGCCGCATCGCCCGCGCCGCTGCCAGAATCGCCGTCCTCGTCTATCAAGCGGGCAGCCCACATGCGCAGCACCAGCAGGTAGCCCACATAGCCCACCGAGAGGGTGACCAGGTAGCGCAGCGCCAGCGACTCCATGCCCAGCAGCATCTGCACGTACGAGGTGCACCACATGATGAGCAGCGTGAAGCCGCCGATCAGAAAGCCATGCAGGCGCAGGCTGTAGCGCTGCTGCAGGCTGTCCGCCAGCTGGTGCTGGGGCTGCATGCGCACGGAGCGCCAGTTCGAGGTCTTTTTAAGGGAACTGCTGCGCTTGTTGTCGGCCATGGGTGGCACTCCTGTCAGAGCGGATGGTCAGGCGCGCAGCGTACCCGATCCAACTGGTCTCACGGAATTGCCCGCAGTGCAAACCGTGAAGAGATGCTCATTCCACGGCGACGGGCACGCGCTGCGCCAGCGCGCACATGAGCTCCCAGGACACGGTACCCGCCGGCTGGGCCACTTCATCGATGGTCAGCACGGCGCCGTTGCTGGCGCGGCCCCAGAGCGTGACTTCACTGCCAAAACCGACGTCCGTGCCCAGCGCCATGCCCGACTGCAGCAGCGGCGTCAGGTCCACGGCGACCATGTCCATGCTCACCCGGCCCACAATGCGCGTGCGCACACCGTTGACCAGCACCGGCGTGCCGGTGGGGCAGTGCCGTGGGTAGCCATCGCCATAGCCGCAGGCAGCCACACCGATGGTCAGCGGCCCCTCGGCGGTAAAGCTCGAACCATAGCCCACGGTGTCGCCCGCCTGCAATTGCTGCACGGCCAGCAGCTTGGTGGACAGCGTCATCGTGGGCTCCAGCCCCCAGTGGCCGGCCGAGTTCTCCGGATGATCGGGCGCGTTGCCGTACAGCACGATGCCGGCGCGCACCCAGTCGGCGCGCACAGCCGCGTCAGCGCTGTGGCGCAGGGTGGCCGCGCTGTTGGAGAGTGTGCGCTCGCCCGGCAGGTCAGCGGCGGCGGTGTTGAACGCGGCCATCTGGTGGGCAATGCCGCGCGGGCCGTCGGCATCGCTGAAGTGGGTCATGAACGAGATCTCGTCCACCTGCGGCAGCGCGTTGAGCCGGGCCCAGGCAGCGCGGTAGCGCTGGGGCGTGAAGCCCAGGCGGTTCATGCCCGAATTCATCTTCAGGAACACGCGGTGCGGCACCTGCGTCTTGTGGGTGGCCAGCATGTCGATCTGCTCATCGCAGTGCACGGCATGCCACAGGTTGAGCCGCGAGCACAGCTCCAAGTCACGCAGTTCGAACACGCCTTCGAGCAGCAGGATCGGCCCGCGCCAGCCCAGTTGGCGCACGCGCTCGGCCTCGGCCAGGTCCAGCAGGGCGAAGCCGTCGGCCCCACGCAAGCCCTCGTAGGCACGCTCGATGCCATGGCCGTAGGCATTGGACTTGACCACGGCCCAGACCTTGGCGTCGGGCACGCTGCGGCGCACGCGCTCCAGGTTGTGGTGCAGGGCGGCGGTGTGGATGGTGGCTTGTATCGGGCGTGGCATGGGGTTTGACCGGGTGGGATGTCCTGGATTCTGGCACCGGCACCGTTTATCCCCGTGATATAACCATCTGTCAGCAGCAAGGCCCCCCACATTTAACAGGGCATCAGTCCAACTGATGCAGCAGCAGCCATTCGATGAAGCGCGGTTTCTACACCATCATGTCGGCGCAGTTTTTCAGCTCGCTGGCCGACAATGCACTGTTCGTGGCCGCTGTCGAACTCCTCCGTTCAGAAGGTGCTCCCGAGTGGCAGCGCGCCGCGCTGGTGCCCATGTTCGCGCTGTTCTACGTGGTGCTGGCGCCCTTCGTAGGCGCGTTCGCCGACGCCCTGCCCAAGGGCAAGGTGATGTTCGTGAGCAATGCCATCAAGGTGGTGGGCTGCCTGATGATGCTTTTCGGCTCGCACCCGCTGATCGCCTATGCGGTGGTGGGGCTGGGCGCTGCAGCCTACTCCCCGGCCAAGTACGGCATCCTGACCGAACTGCTGCCCGCCTCCCAACTGGTCAAGGCCAATGGCTGGATCGAAGGGCTCACCATCGCCTCCATCATCCTCGGGGTGCTGCTGGGCGGCCAGCTCGTCGGGCATAACCTCTCGGCCATGATGCTCAACATCGACATCCCGATGATCGACACGGGCGTGGACACGCCCGCCGAGGCGGCCATTGCCGGCCTGATCCTGATCTACATGCTGGCGGCCTGGTTCAACACCCGCATCCCACACACCGGCGTGGAAATGCGCCCCATGCGATCCGACCCCTCACGCAGCATCCTGGCCAACACCATGGCGCTGCTGCCCGACTTCTGGGCCTGCAACAACCGCCTGTGGCGCGACAAGCTGGGCCAGATCTCACTGGCCACCACCACCCTGTTCTGGGGCGCGGGCGGCAACCTCAAGTTCATCGTGCTGGCCTGGGCCGGTGTGGCCCTGGGCTACAACACCACACAGGCCTCGGCCCTCACGGGCGTGGTCGCCATCGGCACCGCCGTGGGCGCCGTGGTGGCCTCCATGCGCATGCGGCTGGACATGGCCACCCGGGTCATTCCGCTGGGCATCGCCATGGGCTTGCTGCTGATATTGATGGTCTTCATCAAGAACATCTGGCTGGCGATTCCCTTTCTGATCCTGCTGGGCGGCCTGGGCGGCTACCTGGTCGTGCCCATGAATGCGCTGCTGCAGCACCGCGGCCACAACCTCATGGGCGCCGGCCGCTCCATCGCCGTGCAGAACTTCAATGAACAGGCCTGCATCCTGGCGCTGGGCGCGTTCTACAGCTTGTCGCTCAAGTTCGGCCTGTCGGTGTTCGGCGCCATCACGATCTTCGGGCTGGTGGTCGCGGGAATCATGTGGATCATCCGCCGCTGGCACCAGCGCAACTGCGTGAACCACCGTGAAGAGGTCGAGCACCTGCTTCATATCGCGCGCCAGGACGCACACCATTAATCCCCCCTGAGGCGCTGCGCGCCATCCCCCCAGGGGGACGCCACCCGTGCGGCGGGGCGGCCCTTGCACGGTGGCACTGGCTTCGGCCGAGCGCACTGCACAGATTTCGCCCAAGGCAAAGGCCGCCAGGCAGACAAACTACACAGCGGCTACCATGGGCCCTTCAGCCACCGAGGAGCCCCCATGCCCGACAGCATCTACGATTTCGACGCCCAGCAGATGAATGGCCAGAGCGTGCCGCTCTCGCAGTACCAGGGCAAGGTGATGCTCATCGTCAACACGGCCAGCGCCTGCGGGTTCACGCCGCAGTTCGGCGGGCTCGAAGAGCTGCACAAGGCGTACGGCGACAAGGGGCTGGTGGTGCTGGGCTTTCCCTGCAACCAGTTCGGCAGCCAGGACCCGGGCAGCAACGACGAGATCGCCAGTTTCTGCCAGCTCAACTACGGCGTGAGCTTTCCGATGATGGCCAAGATCGACGTCAACGGTGCCAACGCCTCGCCGCTATACCAATGGCTCAGCGCCGAGGCCCCGGGTCTTCTGGGCAGCAAGGCCATCAAGTGGAACTTCACCAAGTTCCTGGTGGGCAAGGACGGCAAGGTGATCCGCCGCTATGCGCCGCAGGACGCACCCAAGAAGCTGGCCGGCGACATCGAGGCAGCGCTGGCCTGAAGCCCAGGTCCTACGCCTGCCAGCGGCACAGCACGCGCTCACGCCCTGTGGCCGGGTGGCGGTCATGCCCACACTCCTGCAGGCCGCAGCGCGCATAGAAGCGGCGCGCGCGCAGGTTGGTGCTGGCCACATGCAGCGACCAGCCCTGCGGGCAGAGCGCACACACATGGGCCACCAGGACAGCGCCGATGCCGGCCCCTTGCGCGCCGGGGTCGACGAACAGCTGGTGCAGATGGGCAGCCTGCATGTCCAGCACCATGAACGCCACAGCGGTTCCGTCGTGCTCCCCCACCAGCGTGAGGCAGGGCGGGCCAAACTCGGCATGGACGCGCGCCTGCCAGTGGGCCACGGGCGCCACCTCGGCCACCAATGGATTGGCCGAGGCCCAGGCCCGCCGCCACAGGGCTGCCAGCAGCGAGGCATCGGCCCCGGTAGCAGGTCGCAGCGCTGAGAGCCCGG
This sequence comes from Acidovorax sp. A1169, assembly GCF_030704685.1. Classification (GTDB taxonomy): domain Bacteria; phylum Pseudomonadota; class Gammaproteobacteria; order Burkholderiales; family Burkholderiaceae_C; genus Acidovorax. Next base: position 27,161 of record NZ_JAUZDX010000028.1, on the reverse strand, counting down.
CTAGGTTCGGTGTGGTGGATTCCATCGATTTCGGAGTGGTCAGGCGGCCAGTATCACGGCATCTGCGGCGAGCTCAGCGAAGGCCCTGCCGCCTGCGGGCGCACGCCCTTGGCTCCTCGGGGCAACCCGAACAGCGGCCGCAGCCACCGCACCCGTCGCACCACCGCCGTCATGGCCCAGCACACCAGCACCGTGCCGGCCAACAGGGCCAGCGGCTCCAGCACCGGGCCGAGCTGCCACCGTGCCAGTGCCACCGCCAGCACGATGATCGCGCTTTGGTGCAGCAGATACCAGGGGTAGACCGCCTCCTGCGCCCAGCGCAGCCAGGGCCAGGGCCGGTTGAGCCGGTGGTGGGCCCAGCCCAGGATGGCCAGCAGCGTGCTCCACAGGTACAGGTCGGCCAGCACGCGCACGGCGGTGCGCGCCAGCCAGCCGCCCTGTTGCACGGCCACGCCGCGCAGCGCGGTGAACAGCACCAGCAGAAGCAACGCCGCGACCAGGGTGCGCCAGCGCAGACGCACCAGCTCGGCCCACAGGCCGGCATCGAGCCCGATCCAGTAGCCATACAGGAGCAGAGTGAAGTACACCGCATGCAGCCAGGCATCGTGGATGAAGTCGTGCGTGGGCGGGAAATGCCGCCACAGCAGCACCGAGTACAACGCCAGCGGCAGCACGGGCACGGCCAACAGCGCCGAGCCCCGCAGGCCCGTGAAGGCCTGGCGCAGCCGCTGGCCGGCAGCCGACTCCAGCCAGGGCAGCAACAGGGCCAGCACCAGGGTGTACGCCCACAGGTAGGCCAGGTACCACAGGTGGTTCCAGGTGACCCCGGCCTCCCAGCCATCGAAGGCGCCGGCGGGCCAGGGACCGCCGCCGTAGTAGCGCAGCAGGAAGGCACCGAAGCCCGGGGCGATGAGCCCGTTGGCCACGCCCTGCACATAGGGCTGGTAGGGCACGACCACCGCCATGCCAAAGGCCAGGGGCAGCAGCAGGCGCCCACTGCGCAGCCGGATCAGCCCCGCCAGCGTCTGCCTCCGGCGCACCAGGCCCAGCGCCAGGCCGGAGACCAGGAACACCAGGTCCATGCGCCACAGGTTCAGGGCCCGCATGGGGGCCTGCAGCCATTCGGCCGCGTGCGGGCTCTTGATGTGCCAGTGCCAGTCGGCCACGTAGTACATGGCGACGTGGTAGACGATGACCAGGGCAAAGGCCAGGGCGCGCAGGGCGTCGATGTCGTGGCGGCGCGGGGTGGGAGCGTGTGGATCTGTCATGCTCCCATGCTCGGGCGCTTGGGCAGAGCGGTGTGCAGGCGCGGGACCAGGACGGCCCCTTATGGGACGAGCGGTGGCCGGCTGGGACAGGGCCGGGTGCTGACTTCCCAAGATGCGGCGCGCCTTGCCTACACTGGCGGCATGCCCCGACCCGCCCTGCCCTGGCCCGAACGCTACCGCCCCCTGCGCCGCCGTGTGGAGGTGGCGTTCTGGGCGGTCCTGCTGCTGGTGCAGGCGGCCTTCAACAGCGTGGTGACGCTGATCGACCTGCGTTCGGCAGGACGGCCCGTGGCCGCCTGGGAGCCGGCGCTGTGGGAGCTGTCGAGCGTGCTGGTGGTCGGGCTGCTGATACCGGCCATCGTGGCCTTCGAGCGGCGCTTTCCGCTGCACTGGGACATGCTGCGCCGCCACCTGCCCTGGCACCTGGTGGGCAGCGTGGCCTACTGCAGCATCCACCTGGCAGGGATGATGGCCCTGCGGCACCTGGCCTATTCCACCATGGGCGCCGAGTATCGGCTGAACGGCCCCTGGTGGGCCCAGTGGGGCTACGAGTACCTCAAGGACGTGCGCACCTATGCACTCATCGTCAGCAGCCTGGTAGGCTACCGCTTTCTGCTGCTGCGGCTGCAGGGCGAGGCCCGGGTTCTGGACACGCCCGAATCCCCCGCCATTCCCGAACCATCACCAGCCACCGGACCGGCGGCGCCTGAGCCTGCCCCGTCCCTGCCCATCCAGCGCCCCGATCGCTTCCTGGTGCGCAAGCTGCGCCGCGAATTCCTGATCGCCGCCACCGACATCGCCTGGCTGCACGCGGAGGCCAACTACGTGGGCCTGCACATCAACGGGCACGACTACCTGGTGCGTTCCACCCTGGCGGATTTCCTCACGCAACTGGACCCGGCGCGCTTCGTGCGCGTGCACCGCAGCTATGCGGTCAACCTGGATGCGGTGGCCGAGATCGAGCCGCTGGACAGCGGCGATGCCCGCCTGTTGATGAAGGATGGCAGCACCGTGCCTTGCAGCCGCCGTTACCGCCATGCGCTGGCGCAGCCGGGCACAGCCACTTGATCAGCCGGAGGAAGGCGCGCTGCACACCCGCTTGAAGTGCTGCGTCAAAACGCCATTCGGATAGGCCCGGTGCGCCTGCAGCGTCCAATGCTGCGGCGCCATTGCCTGCGGCACGCCCCACAGAGGCAGGCCCGCCCCCAGCGTGACCGGAATGGTGGCCAGCATCAGGTGGTCCACGAGCCCGGCACGCAGGAACTGTCCTGCCAGTTGGCCGCCACCCAGCAGCCAGACCTGCCGGAGCCCCTGTTCCCGCCACCGCGCCATCAGTTCCTGCGGTTGCGCAGCACCCCAGTGCACACAGGCCGGCAGTGTTCCATCCACAGGCGCTTGCTGATGGCTGAGCACCCAGGCAGGCCGCTCGCCATAAGGCCAGTCGCCAAAAGAGCGGGTCACGGCATAGGTGCTGCGCCCCATGACCAGGGCATCGACCCCGGCCATGAAGTCCGCCAAGCCATAGTCGGTACCGGCCTGCTCGAAGGGGTGCAGCCAGTCGAGTTCGCCGCCGGGGCCGGCGATGAAGCCATCCAGCGTGGCAGCCACGTAGTAGGTGACCTCGGTCATGCGCAAGGGGCCTCGTCGTTCAGGGATGGGGGGCGCGATGCCATCTCCGCCTCCACCTGGCGCAGCATGTCGGCCAGGGTCTTGCCGGGCTCCTGGCGGAACTGCTCGGGCAGCACCGTGAGCTCGGCGATGCGGTCGATGCGAAAACCCCGGAAGTCCTCGCGCAGTTCGCACCAGGCAGACAGCGTCCAGACCTTGCCCCAGTAGAAGCAGCCCAGGGGCCGCAATCTGCGCACGCTGGGCCGGCCCTGCACATCGGCATAGTCGATCTGAACCACGTGGCGGCTGTGCACCGCCTCGCGCAGGGTCTGCAGGGTGGCCTGGGCACGCGGGCCCAGGCCCACCGAGGGGGCGTAGAGCGCCTGCGATTCGGCGGCCACGCGCGCCTCGGGCGGCAGCACCGAGAGGATCTTGCCCAGCGCCCCTTCCACCTCGCGCGCCAGCCCCGCATCGAGCCAGGCCTGCGCCAGCCGCGCGGCGGCCACCAGGGCATTCGCCTCGCCCTGGCTGAACATCAGCGGCGGCAGGTCAAAGCCCGCACCCAGGCGATAGCCCACCCCCGCCTCGCCCTCGATGGGCACGCCCTGGTGCTGCAGGTCGGCCACGTCGCGGTAGATGGTGCGCTGCGACACCTCCAGCCGCTCGGCCAGGAAGGCGGAGGTGGACAGGCGCCGCCCGCGGATGAGCTGGACGATCTGGAACAGGCGGTCGGCACGGCGCATGCTGGGTGAGAAGGAGCGGGCTTAGACGCCGATGTGGATGGCCACGCGATCGGGGCCCGCATAGGCCTCGAAGTCGGTGGTGAAGCGGCGCTGGATCTGCGGGTTCTCGCCAAAGTAGCGCCAGACCTCGCCCCAGGCGTCGATCACCATCTGCGGCATGCTGCCCTGGCCGTGGAAGACCAGGTAATCGCCGGCCTCGATGGCGATGGTCGAGGCCCCGCCCACAACCTGCGCGTCCTCGGGAGCAGCCACGCCGGCCAGGACGTCGAAGGCGCCCTGCTCGTTGGACTCATAGGCGCTGTAGACGCCGAAGATACGGCCGTCCGCCCCGGGCCGGGGTAGCTTGTGCTCCCAGCTTTCGCTGAAGAAACGGTCCCACAGGCCGCCGATGCGGGAGGTGTCGGGATTCATCTCGTCGCTGTTGCGGGTGCGCACGGCAATGCCGGCAACGCGGAAGGCAGGAATCTTTTCAGAAACGGGTGGCATGCAGTTTCCTCTCTCTTTTGGTTGGTCTGGAGCAGCCATGGTGCTGCCCTGCAGCTGACAACCTGGTGTCAGCAGGATGGCGCGGCAATCCACAATTTGCAACCGAAAGTGAGAGGTAAACGCCGCTGCATGGTGCGCATGCCCGCTGCTGCCAACGCAGTGTCAGCAGGGTGCCATTGCATCAAGGACCAGCCCAGCCCAGGCCCGACCGGGCAAGGCCCGGTGCCGGTGACCGGTCAGTCGGCGGCAGGGACTGCCGCAGCGGAAGCAGCAGCAGCAGCAGCAGCAGCAGCAGCAGCAGCAGCAGCAGCAGCGGCAGCGGCAGCGGCCACCAGGCCACGGTAGCGCCGTGCGCGCTCCAGCGTCTGGCCCACGGCACGCGGCGCCATGCCATACATGTCGGCAAAAGCCTCCAGGGCCTGGCCGCTGGCATCGAAGGCGCGCAGCAGCGCCTCGTCCTTGGCGTTGCGCACGGACCATTCGGCAAAGGCCTCTTCGAGCAGGGCGTTGGCCTCCTCGTCACGGCCGGCCACGAGCTCGGTGTAGGCCTCGCGCGTCAGGCCCGAGGCTTCGAAAGCCTGGACCATGCGGTTGCGCAGCTTGGGCAGCAGGTCCTCGCTGGCGCGGGCCTTGCGGCGGCGGTAGACCTCCAGCAGGGCGTGGTGCACATGCTCGGGGGCCATGGCTTCCACGGGCTGGCCCGCCAGGTCGTGGCGCTTCTCGCCGGCCGCCACGCTCTGCAGGTAGCGGGTGGAGCGGGTGTGCAGCCCCAGGGCCACCTTGAGTGCATCGCGCTCGAACTGCTCGGGGTGCGCGGCCAGGATGTCCTGGAAGATGCCGCGCTTGAGCGGGCGGAACACCGCGCCAAACAGCTGCGGGTACAGGGCAGCCAGTTGCTCCAGCGCGGGATGGGTGCGCTGCGGCGCACGGGAGCCTGCTGGCGCGGCCGCCGCGGGCTGGCCTGCGGCCGGCGCGCCGGCCTCGCCACGCGGACGACCGTCGCGGCGATTGTTGTTGCGGCCACCGCGGCCGCCCCGGCCCTCACGGTGGGGGGCCGCAGGAGCGACAGCCGCCGCAGCACCCTCCCCGGCATCGCCTGGAGCCACGGCGGGGGCCGATGCAGCGTCGGCCGCCCTAGGGGCAGCGGCGGCGGGCGCGGCGGTCTGTTCTTGTTCAGGCACGTTGTCGGTCATGGCGTAGCGAAGGAAGGGGGCAACAAAACCCTCAATCATGCCAGTCTTGGCGCCGGGCACCTAATTGAGGGCCTCCGGCCGGCCCTTCGCACGACCGGCAACATCCCTCCGAATGGAGCCACACTCACCTAACGAGCGGCGATCAAAGCCTCGTCCAGCACCTCGATCCAGTGGCGCACAGGCGTCGCGGTGCCGCTCTGCAGGTGGGTGATGCAACCGATGTTGGCCGACAGGATGGCATCGGGCGGTTGCTCGCCAAAGGCCTCGCCCAGCGCGCCGAGCTTGCGGTCGCGCAACTGGTGGGACAGGCCAGGGTTGAGCACCGAGTAGGTACCCGCCGAGCCGCAGCACAGGTGCGATTCATTGCGCGCCACCCGGAGCTTGAAGCCCAGCCTGCCCAGGTGCGTTTCCACCCCGCCGCGCAGCTTTTGCCCGTGCTGCAGCGTGCAGGGCGGGTGGTAGGCGAACAGCGTGTCGGGCGGGGGCTGTACACGGCCGGCCAGGCGCTGGGCAAGTTCGGGCAGCAGGTCCGGCAGCAACTCGGACAGGTCGCGCGTGAGCGCGCTGATGCGCGCGGCCTTGGCGGCGTACTGCGCGTCGTTCTGCAGGATGTGGCCGTATTCCTTGACCGTGACGCCGCAGCCCGAGGCGTTCATGACGATGCACTCCACGCCACCCGCTTCGACCAGAGGCCACCAGGCGTCGATGTTGGCGCGCATCTCGGCCTTGCCGCCGTCCTGGTCGTTGAGGTGGAACTTGACCGCGCCGCAGCAGCCGGCCTTGGGCGCCACCAGGGTCTCTATGCCCGCGGCGTCGAGCACGCGTGCCGTGGCGGTGTTGATGCCCGGGATCATCGCTGGTTGCACGCAGCCGGCCAGCATGAGCACCTTGCGCGCATGCTCGCCCACGGGCCAGGCGCCGGGGTTGCGTGGCACAGGCACCTTGGCCTGCAGGGACTCGGGCAGCAGGCCGCGCACCATCTGCCCGGCCTTCATCGCGGGGGCGAACAGCGCCGAAGGCAGGCCTTCCTTGAGCGCCCAGCGCAGGGCCTTCTCGCCCAGAGGGCGCGGCACCTTCTCGTCCACGATCTTGCGGCCGATGTCCACCAGGTGGCCGTACTGCACGCCGCTGGGGCAGGTGGTCTCGCAGTTGCGGCAGGTCAGGCATCGGTCCAGGTGCATCTGGGTGGCGCGCGTGGGCGCCTGGCCTTCGAGCACCTGCTTGATCAGGTAGATGCGGCCGCGTGGGCCATCGAGCTCATCGCCCAGCAGCTGGTAGGTCGGGCAGGTGGCGGTACAGAAGCCGCAGTGCACGCACTTGCGCAGGATGGCCTCGGCCTCGAGGCCGTCGGCGCGGGCGCGGTATTCAGGGGAGAGTTGGGTTTGCATGGTGCATGCCTGGACAGTGAATGGTTGCGCCGCGCAGTGGCGGTGCGGATGGACCGCCTACCAGCCCGGCGCCATGCGCCCGGGATTGAAGATGCCGGCCGGATCAAAGCTGTGCTTCAGGCGTGCATGGATCTGCTCCAGCGCGCGCGACGGCAACCCGGCATGCCCTGCCCCGCCCGGCTCGCGCGCCAGCGGTGCCCGGAACATCGCCGCGCTACCGCCTGCGACCCGGGCCGCCTCGCGCAGCGCATCGCCTGCGGATTCAGGCGCCTGCACCCAGCGCAGCGCACCATGCCATTCGACCAGCGGCTGGGCGCCACCGGGCAGGGCCATCACGGGTGCCGTGGATGGCAGCGACAGTCGCCACAAGGCGTGCTCGGGTGGGCGCGCGGCGAACCAGGGCAGGGCCTGGTCACGGCAGGCGCTCCAGTCGGCGGCCACCACGGCAGGGGCCAGGCGCTCGCCGCCCATGGTGCGGCAGGCCGCCTCCACCGCGGCCACGGCGCCACGCAAGCGCACCTGCAGCATGCCCGTGTGGGCGTCGCCCGCCCAGCGGCTGGCGTTGAGCGGCAGGGGCTGGCCACCCCAGGCGTGCAGGCGGCGCAGTGCATCGGCCTGGTTGCATTCGAAGCGCAGGGTGGCCTCGCCCGGGGCCACGGGCAGCACCTTGAGGCTGACCTCGGTGAGCAGGCCCAGCGTACCCCAGGCGCCCGCCATGAGGCGCGACACGTCATAGCCTGCAACGTTCTTCATGACCTGGCCGCCAAAGGTCAGCAGCTCGGCCCGGCCGTTGAGCAGCACCACGCCCAGCAGGTAGTCGCGCACGGCGCCCACGCTGGCACGCGCCGGGCCCGAGAGACCGGCCGCCACCATGCCGCCGACCGTGGTGGCCTGCGGCTGCGCACCGAAGTGCGGGGGTTCGAAGGGCAGGCACTGCCCCTGGGCGGCCAGGGCAGCCTCCAGCTCAACCAGCGGCGTGCCGGTGCGCACGGTGACGACGAGCTCGCTGGGCTCGTAGTCCACGATGCCCTGGAGCACCCGGGTGTCGAGCACCTCGCCATGCAAGGCCAGGCCGTGAAAATCCTTGCTGCCCCCACCGCGGATGCGCAAGGGAGTCTGGTCGGCTGCGGCGGCGCGCACGCGTTCGGTGATCTGGGCGAGGGCTGAGTCCATGCCTTGGATCGTAGCGGCTGCGCCCCGCCCGGACCCTGCCTGACGCCGTGAATTTTTTGAACGGCCGGCGTGAGGGCGGCGATGGAAGGGCACGCTTGCCGCACCCCCAATGAAAAACCCGCCGAAAGGCGGGTTGCTCAAAAAGAAGCCCGCCAGACGGCGGGCAAAGGGATCCGAGGAGGATTCCGAGGAGACTCTCGCAAAAAACAGAAATCAGGTCGGGCTGCGGCGCCACCAGACACCGCAGCCCTTGGGATCGCAGCTCAGCGGCTGTAGGCCGTTTCGCCGTGCGATGTGATGTCCAGGCCTTCGCGTTCAGCCTCTTCCGAGACACGCAGGCCCACCGTCAGATCGACGATCTTGTAGGCGATGAAGGACACGACACCCGACCACACGATGGTCAGCAGCACGGCCTTCGTCTGCGTCCACACCTGGGCGGCGATGGAGTAGTCTGCAGACGTCACCATGGTTGCCGTCACCCAGTCGGCCACGTAGCCGGGGCCGCCCAGGGAAGGCGCGTTGAACACGCCGGTCAGCAGAGCACCGACGATACCGCCGATGCCATGCACGCCGAACACGTCCAGCGAGTCATCAGCACCCAGCATGCGCTTGAGTCCGTTCACACCCCACAGGCAGGCAAAGCCGCCCACGAGACCGATGACCAGTGCACCGCCGATGCCGACGTTGCCCGCTGCGGGCGTGATGGCCACCAGACCGGCGACCGCACCCGATGCAGCACCCAGCATGGATGCCTTGCCGCGTGCCAGCGCTTCGCCGATGCACCAGGCCAGCACGGCTGCAGACGTGGCCACCAGGGTGTTGATGAAGGCCAGTGCCGCAAAGCCGTTGGCTTCGAGTGCGGAGCCGGCATTGAAACCGAACCAGCCCACCCACAGCAGCGAGGCACCGACCATGGTCAGCGTCAGGCTGTGAGGCGCCATGGCTTCCTTGCCGTAACCCACGCGCTTGCCCACCATGAAAGCACCCACCAGGCCAGCCACAGCAGCGTTGATATGCACCACAGTGCCGCCAGCGAAGTCCAGCGCGCCCCATTGCCAGATCTGGCCGGCCTTGCCGGTCATGGCGTCGGCCACTTCCTTGGACGCGTAAGCGTCAGGACCCATCCAGAACCACACCATGTGGGCGATCGGCAGGTAGCTGAACGTGAACCACAGGACCATGAACAGCATGACGGCACCGAACTTGATGCGCTCGGCGAAGGCACCGACGATCAGGGCACAGGTGATGCCGGCGAAGGTGGCCTGGAATGCGGCGAACACCACTTCCGGAATCACGACACCCTTGCTGAAGGTAGCAGCGTTGGCGAAGGTGCCGGCCGCGTTGTCCCAGATGCCCTTCATGAACAGGCGATCAAACCCACCGATGAAGGCGCCGCCTTCGGTGAAGGCCAGGCTGTAGCCATAGATGAACCACAGCACCACGATCATCGAGAACGTGACCATGACCTGCATCAGCACGGACAGCATGTTCTTGCTACGCACCAGGCCACCGTAGAACAGGGCCAGACCGGGCAGAACCATCAGGATCACGAGGATGGTGGAGGTCATCATCCAGGCGGTGTCGCCCTTGTTGGGCACAGGGGCAGCAGCAGGTGCGGCCTCGGCAGCGGCTGCAGGTGCGGGAGCCGCGGCTGGCGCGGCGGCGGGCGCCACTGCGGGGGCAGCAGCGGCTGGCGCAGACGCCGCAGGCTCCGCCGTGGCAGGTGCCTGGGCCAGCGACAGTCCACCGACGGACAGCAGGCTCAGCCCCAGAATGAAGGATGCAAGCAATTTTTTCATGGCATTTGTCTTTCGTGTGATGCGGCGGGCCCTTTAGAGGGCTTCCTTGCCGGTTTCGCCGGTGCGAATGCGTACCACCTGTTCCAGGTGGGTCACGAAAATCTTGCCGTCGCCGATCTTGCCGGTGCGTGCAGCGGCTTCGATGGCTTCGATGACCCGGTCCACCAGCTCGTCCGCCACGGCGGCTTCGATCTTGACCTTGGGCAGAAAGTCGACCACGTACTCCGCGCCACGGTACAGCTCCGTGTGGCCCTTCTGGCGTCCGAAGCCCTTGACCTCGGTCACCGTAATCCCCTGCACCCCGATGTCCGACAGGGCTTCACGCACCTCGTCGAGCTTGAAGGGTTTGATGATGGCTGTCACCATTTTCATTTTTGATTCCTCCAGGAAGGGGCGCACGAGGCGCCCCTGAAAGATTTACAGGGTTTTGGTCAGCGTGACGATCACACGCGACTTGTTGACAGGGCCGAAGAAGTCCTTCTTGTTGGCGCCCACCACAGCTGCGCCCAGCGACAGGCCCGAGCCGAAGTCATAGGCACCGCCGACGCTGTAGTCGATGTAGTTGGGGGCAGCAATGTCGCCGCCGAAGCGCGTGTAGCCAACAGCGGCCTTGAGCATGACCTTGGGCATGACTTCCTGGGCGAATGCCAGGTTCAGGTAGCCGGTGTTGCGGCCCTTGAAGCCGGGACCGGCGTAGGCGAAGTAGTCCTTGGAAAGGGTGTGCGAGTACTTGGCCGTCACAGGGCCGAAGGTGGCAGCGCCATAGACTTCGGTGGTGTTGCCGTTGCTGTTGCCGGGGTAGATGTAGGTCAGCAGGCCCACGTCCAGGTCGGCGCCGCCGGCCTTGAACTTGTAGCCGCCGTAGATGTCGGACTCGATGGAGTTGCCCGACAGCCAGTCGACGCTGGAATTCCAGTTGCCGACGTAGAAACCGGACTCGCCGAAGGCGTAGTCGAAGCCGCCCTGGATCGCGGGCTTGACGGCTTTGACCTTGGAGACATCCTGGTCCTGGCCACGGAACTTGTAGTTCGAGGTCAGGCTGACGTTGCCGGTGAGCTGGGCACTGGCCAGCAGGGGCAGGGTTGCAACAAGGGCAGCGCCCAGGAATTTGATGGATGCGCGGGTCATGTTTCCTCCGGTTGGACAAAGTAGGGACAAGCGCTTTAAGCATGGACCGTGCCATGCGCTGCAATGCCCCGTTCTGCCTGGGTTCGGGACAGGTGAAGATTCCCTATTAAAGTGGGGGTTTGGAAGAACTCTGATTTGCACCACGATGGTGCGACCGTGAAGCACTTCACACAAGCGTCTTGCAAATTGCACCCATCTGGGGAGAAAGTCGTCCATGAGTCTTGCTTTGGTGCAAAGCCGCGCCCTTCTGGGGCTGCAGGCACCGTCCGTCACCGTTGAAGTGCACTTGGCCAATGGCCTGCCCAGCTTCACTCTGGTGGGCCTGGCCGAGGTGGAGGTGAAAGAGGCACGCGAGCGCGTGCGCTCGGCACTGCAGAACGCCGGGCTGGAGTTCCCCCACAACAAGCGCATCACGGTGAACCTCGCGCCGGCCGACCTTCCCAAGGACTCTGGCCGGTTCGACCTCCCCATAGCCCTGGGCATCCTGGCCGCCAGTGGGCAGATCGATGGCAGCCGCCTGGCCGGGTACGAGTTCGCCGGGGAGCTGTCTCTCTCGGGAGAACTGCGCCCGGTGCGCGGCGCGCTGGCCACCAGCCTGGCGCTGCAGTCGCAGCAGATCACCGTGCAACTGGTGCTGCCACCCGGCAGCGCCGAGGAGGCCGCCCTGGTACCGGCGGCCCAGGTGGTGCGTGCCCGCCATCTGCTGGACGTGGTGCGCGCCTTTCTGCCGCCAGGCGGCCCTCCACCCGATGCGGACGACGACGGCTTCACCCGCCTGCAACCCACGCCCATGGTCACGGAACTCCAGGGCCCCGACATGGCCGATGTGAAGGGCCAGGCCGTGGCCAAGCGCGCGCTGGAGATTGCAGCGGCCGGGGGCCACAGTGCACTGATGGCCGGACCGCCCGGCTCGGGCAAGTCAATGCTGGCGCTGCGCTTTGCCGGCCTGCTGCCGGCAATGACGGTGCAGGAGGCCCTGGAGAGCGCCGCCATGTCCAGCCTGGCCGGGCGCTTCAGCCCGGAGCGCTGGGGTTTGCGCCCCACGGGCCAGCCGCACCACACGGCCAGCGCCGTCGCACTGGTGGGCGGGGGCTGTGGCGTTTCGAAATAATTGAGACGTTCCCGAATTAGGTGAGACGGGTTGAGCGCGGGAAGCTTTGCTCTCCCTACTCGTACGCCATGCTTGGGCTTAACAATTCAGAGGGAGGAAGACCAATGAAGAAGAACAAACCTGCGAACCGATCTCCGAGGAAGTTTCTCGCATGCTCGCCGGCGCGGCTCATCGTGAAGTCGTAGACCACCGCCCACAAGGGCTCGAAGGCCCTTGCCGCATAGGGTGTAGGTTCTCATTGATCTTGCAGATTTCCTACATATCTTCGCTAGAGACTTTGCAAATTCACTGAGAAGTATCGGCAATTCGTTCTCACAGGCTTGCAAACTACCTACTACCAAGTGCCCTACAGACGCGGTGCACGTAGCGCAATCGGCTTGCCAGGCGGCCATGAACCCAGCGTTTGATCCTTCATTGATAAGAGTAAGGATCCCCTCTTGACGTTACAACGCGAGGCGTACCTTCCGCGCGGATTTAGTCTGCCTGGGGCATCCGCTATGTCTCTGCAAATAGTCATAAAACACCATCTTTACACGTGGTGTAAAGATGGTGTTGACGAGCTTGATCGTTTCCTCTAGACTCTTTCCTATGCAAGTGGAGTTCGACGATGACCACCTAGACCGCCTCGAGACCGACCCGCAGTTTTCTGCAGGTTTCTCGCAGGAAATTGTTCGGGCGTACCGAAAACGGATGCAGCAAATTCGGGCATTTCGAGACGAACGTGACTTCATGGCTTTGAAGTCTTTGCATTTCGAGAAGCTGCTGGCAGATCGCCAGGGACAGCACTCTGTAAGACTCAACTTGCAGTGGCGCTTGGTCTTCGAAATCCGCGGAGAACACCCGTGCAAGATCATCGGCATCGTCGAAATCGTTGATTACCACTAGAAGTTTTGGAGAGCCTATGAACGCACGAGTACCCGCTGAGGTGTTCCCGCCAGGCGAGTTCCTGCGAGAGGAGCTTGAGGCGCGGGACTGGAGCCAACAAGAGCTTGCAGATATCTTGGATCGTCCTCCAAGGCTTGTAAGCGAACTAATTGCAGGCAAGCGAGCTATTACGCCTGAAACGGCTAGAGGGCTTGGGGAGGCCTTTGGCATGTCGCCGGACTATTGGATGAACCTTGAGAGTCAGTACCAGCTGTCCAAGGTGACAGTGCCCAACGACAACGTTGCCCGCAAAGCCCGCCTGTACACCCAGTTTCCAGTGCGCGAGATGTTGCGCCGTGGATGGGTGCGGGCAAGCGAGAGCATCGAAGTCATGGAACAGCGCTTCTGCGAGTTCTTTGATATCACGGATGTCGCCGCGACCCCTCAGCTGAGCCATGCTGCGAAGAAAACGCACGCCATGGCAGACGCCACGCCGCTGCAGCTCGCATGGCTTTTTCGAGTACGTGCGATCGCAAGTCAACAGGTTGTGCCGACGTATTCGGGGGCAAAGTTGCTTTCAGCTATCGAGAAACTTCGAGCGCTGATCCTCGCTCCAGAAGAAATTCGCAACGTCTCACGCATCCTTGCAGAAGCGGGGGTTCGGTTGGTCTTTGTCGAGTCGTTGTCTGGATCGAAGATGGACGGTGCTTGTTTCTGGCTAGACAGCAGTAGTCCGGTTGTTGGCATGACGCTGCGGTTCGACCGCATTGACAACTTCTGGTTTGTGCTTCGCCACGAGCTTGAGCATGTTCTGCGCGAGGACGGCAAGGCAGAAAACCGCCCGGTCATCGATACCGACGTGGGGGACTCGAAAGCCGACCTGCCTGAATGTGAGCGCTTGGCCAATGCTGCAGGTGCCGACTTCTGTGTTCCAAAGGCTGAGCTCGATGATTTCGTCGCCCGAGTGCAGCCCTACTTTTCTGAAGAAAGAGTGCTTCGGTTCGCCACACGCATCCAGGTACATCCGGGGCTGGTCGTCGGGCAGCTACAGCGCCGACTCGACCGCCATGACTTCCTGCGCAAGTATCAGGTGAAGGTGCGCGCGTTGGTATTGCCCTCAGCCGATATTGACGGCTGGGGATCGTTCACCGAGTAACCACTGCTATTGAGGATTCACATGTCCGCGTACGGAAATCAAGTCAAAGCATACATTGAGCGTTACCAGTCGGAAGTGGGGGGCGACGGCTTGCTCGAACCCCATGCGGTTGCGGAGTGGGCATATAGCAATGGCCTTCACAAGCCGAGCTTGCGCACCGTGGTCGATGCGATTGCTGCGGACGTCGCGCAGTACTTCCGTGAAGAGTACCGCACCGATGAGAACGGTCAGCGCTACCGAGCCAAGCATGCTGTCCGGTTCAAGAAAGGCGACCGTACGATGTCGCTCTGGGCGGACATGGACGACGAGAAGGCGCCTCGGTCACACTTCGTTAAATCATTCGGCCAACGACGACAGCAAATTGTTGGCGACTGCTTCCAACTCAAGACCGACGTGGACGTTTACAACGGCAAGAATCAAAGCGAAGACCCAATTCAGATTCCCCTGAATTTCACGCTGGACGTTGAGGAGCTGCAGCTCCCGTTGAAATGTAAGAAAGCAGCTTGAAGAAGCAAGCGGGTCTGATCTGAGCCAACGCCATGCTACAGACGCGACATGTCAATTCTGGAGCGCCCACGCTAACCAATTGCTGACTTTCAGTTACGACGGGTGTTAGCGCCAGCGCGATCGAGATCGCCGACAGCTGCTGGACTTGCTGTCGTCAGCGGCGGCGGTTATTGCCGAACCATGACGGTAGTCCCGCGCGGCATGGCAATCTCCACCCTGGGAACGGGCGGCCATGAAGTCACAGTGCAGCGGTGTTACCAGCTCCAATGCCTCCGCAGAATATGCGGTGCCAAGTCAATGCTGCGGGGCGGGACGGATCGAAAAATCTATCCCCGTCCGTTTCTGCAGTTCCTGATAGGTGATCGGTGCACCAACTTGCTCGCCTTCTCGGTTTGCCTGCCAATGCGCCCAAGCACGCTGCGTTGTCGAGTCATACACAAGCTTGTACAGGTAGGCCGGCACTCGAACCTCATTGCCGCCGATGGACGGGCTGGTACGCGTGTAGACCGGACCTGTAATGACATAGACATCTCCCTTGGCCCGCAGAACATAGCGTCGGGTATCCTGCTCGATCTTCGACCAAGCGCCGCCGTTGTGCTGGATGTTCTGCGGCACCATGTTGGCCAGGCTGAAGCTCTGAGCCATGGCTGTAGGCGTGGACATGTCTCCGGCCGGTGCCATGTGCCCACGGCTGTATCCAGATCGCTTGTAGTCCTCCAACTCGGCACGCTCTGCCGTGGGCAGGCGCGCGTCTGCAAAGAACTTGTCGGCACGTTTTTTGTCGGCCTGTTCGAGCACCCTGCGGTTCAACCGCTGGGCCACATATACGGGAGTTCGCGTCTCCCCGCTGTGCAAAACGGCAAAGGCCTCGTAGCATAGCTCGCGCTGCATTGGTCGGGGAGGGATCGCAGGTGGCTTGCCGCCAACGAAGAACTGCGGGCACTGCGCGAAGCTCGTGGGCTGCGGGACGCGAAAGTAGTCCTTCTCGAAAACGGGGTTGGGAGTACGGGCCGAGGCGATGCCAGCAGCGCCCATCAAAAGGGCGACGACCAAGCGCGAGGTACGTGGCCAGGAAAAGACGAAGTTCACAGGGTATCAGTGCAGAAAACAGGGTGTCGAAGCATCACTACGTTAGGTGTTTTGGCCATGTTAGCTGGACAGCAAACATGGCCAAAACACTTAATCAAGAATGGATACTCAATCTTCGAGGTAGCGGAGCCTTCGCCCCAGTCCTCAGAACGGGATGTCGTCATCACCCTGTACCTCGGCACCCGCGCTCTTGCCCTGCGTCTTCGACGCTGGCGGCTCAACCGTAGTAGCCTGCGCATTGCCCAAGGCCGCCTCCAGCGCCTTCTCCACAGCATCAATGCGCGCCTGGCAGACCTTGTAGGCGGCCACGGACTCCTCAACGATCTTCAGAAGGTCATCGATGTTGGGCTCGCTCTGCTTACGCAGGGTTTGCGCGTGCGCCTGGAGCACGCCGTACGATTTCTTGAAGGTCTCGCTCATGGCTTGTCTTTCTGTTGCAGCTGCGCGGTGCGCAGCCCGTCTCTGAACTGGATGGTGATCTGGGTTTCGATGCTGGCGGCAGTGGTCACGGCCTGGTCGTTATGGTCGCGCACCAACGCAAATCCTCGGCTCAATGTCTTTTCAGGGCCCTGGCCTGCGATCTCGCGCATCATTGCTTGAGCATTGGTGCGCGCATCGATGAGGGTCTTTTGTGCCAGGGCCGCTGTGTCTTCAAAGGTCCGGGCTGTGGCGTCCTTCATGTATCGCACGTCGGCCGCGGCGCGGTCGAGGATAAAACTGCGCTCGCCCTCGATCCTGGCCCGCGCCATCTGCAGGGTCTGGCGCGCGTCGGCGCGGATTTCGGCCAGCATGGTAGGTACTTCTCGCTTGGCATGGGCGACCTGATCGGCGGCCAGGCGGCGCACGTCGTTCATCTGGCGCTCGGTCGTCTCGGCTGCAATGCGGATGGTATGCGCCGCCTGCAGCTTCACGTCGCTCAGCAGCTCGCTCGCCTGGCTGCGACTGCGGGCGAGTTCCTGCCGGGCCCCCGACTCGATTGATGTGAAGCTCTGGACCACCGAGCGCTTGGCTATGTCGATGGCCCGGGTTGCATCTCGGATCACCTCGGCGAACATGCCCTTGGCTTCCTGGGCCCTTTGCAGGATGACTCGCTCGATGCCGCCAATGACCTTGGACGGCGTATCGAACCGGATGTTCGCCACCTCATCGAGCACGGTGTTGTCGCGCTCGTGGCCAATGCCAGTCAGCACAGGGACCCCCAGCTCGCAGACAGCCCGCACCAGGGCATAGTCGTTGAGCCACGCCATGTCGTTGATGGCACCGCCGCCGCGGATGATGGCCACGGCGTCCAGTACCACCCCTTCGCGGCCAAGTCGCTCCAGCGCGCCGAGCAGTTCCATGCGGATCTCGGCCGCCGCACCATCACCCTGGAAGCGGCTGTGGACATAAATGAACCGGCAGATTCCCAACTTTTCCAGCCTGCCGGCCTCGGCCTGGAAGTCACCAAGGCCGGCACCGCCCTCGGGGGCGACCACCAGAACCCGGTCGTAGTCCCAGGGGCTGGGGAGCTTGCGATTGAGCTCGAACAAGCCCTCGCGCTGCAAGCGCTCGCGGATTTCCCGCTTCCTGGCTTCCAGATCACCCAGGGTGTAGTCGGGATCGATGGCATCGATCTCCACCGAGAAGCCATACTGGGGTTTGAACACTGGGCGGGCGCGCACCAGCAGCTTGATGCCCGGACCAATCTGGGCGCCTGTGGCTTTCTCGAACTCGGGAAGGATGCGACTGGCGGTGTTGGCCCAGATGGCCGCACTGGCCTTGGCCACCACGACGCCATTGCTATCCCGCTCGGAAACCTCCAGGTAGACGTGACCGCCGCGCACTCGGGTGTCCACCACCTCGACCAGGGTCCAGATGCCAGCCCGGAAGGCCTGCGCCACGGCCGAGGCGACACCACTGAGCAGCTGGGATAGGGGGATGCCCCGGGGAGAGGCTGAGAGGTTCCTGGAGCCGCCTTGGTCCAACTCAGGGCTGATCAACGCGGTGGACGAGGATGGAGGCGCATCGCCGACGGCTGGAAGCCACTCGGCGAACGGTGTGAGTGCCAGGCCTTCTGGGACGTACCACTGCTTGCGCGCTGCGTCCCAGCGTGCGCCCAACGTTCTTACGCGATCCTTGTCCTTGTACGAAGAGACGAGGTACGTACCGCTCATTTGTCGACCTCGGGAGGCGCGTCAACCCTTGGCACGCCCTGGCGCCATGACTGCACATCCAGGAACTCACGCTCGCAGCCGGTGCAGCGCAGCCGCTCCGTGGTGCGCATGGCGCCGCTGGCGTCGCGGGCTATCACCTTGCGGTAGCTGGTCGCGCGGCAGATGCCGCAGCAGTTTCTGGGAGATGGTTGAGAGGACTCCATACCTGCAGTTTTACCTCCGATCGTCCACCACGATGAACTCGAATCGAAAATTGACGGCAACGATGTCCGGCAAAGTCAGCACCAGAAGGGTTTCTTGGGGGTGGAAGATGGTCTCGCCATCGATATCAACAGCGCCTTGGCTCACAGAGAGAGTCTCGATCTTGATGGTCAAAGTTTTGCGAGTTGCTTCCCATCCGAACTGGCCGGGGCGCAGTGTAGGGTACATCGGTATCTTTGACGCTTGCTTTGAGTCACTCCTGCGTCCATTCTCCTCGGCAGAGTGGAATCTCTATGCCCGACACAGTGACGTCTAAAAGGTTTCGTAGCATTGGCGGCAGTACCACTCAGTCCAACCATTGGATGCGGTGGCAGCTGGCCGAACATCGATCAAGATGCGAAACATTTCCCAATCATTCAGGTTCATCCGAGCCGCCCGAGCGCCCATCAAGTCCCAGGCCAGCGCAGCCACGGATGCGCTCAGCGCAATCACCGTCTGGCGCGCGTTGGACGGTGACAGAAGCATCCGGGTGCTGGTCGATGAACGCGAAGATGTCCTAGTGGCAGAACTCACATTCACCCAAGGGCATCTGGAGGCTGCGATGAATGATCTCTCGGAGCTTTGCGCGGAAAACGGAATTGACCGCGAGTTGATCGCACAGACCAGATAGCAGGCTACCCGGTCGCGTCAGACACGGCGCATACGTGGCGCACGCTGCATCTTGGCCAGCGCCTTCTTTGTTGCCTTGACGGAGGCCTCGCGCCTTGCCGCCAACCAGCCCACGCCGAACCAGGCCTTGGGATCCTTGTCTGCCATCTCGCGGTACAGAGTGCTTGCCACGTGTTCGTCGTTAAGCCGACCGAGTGCGGAGAGAGCGGGCTGCAGGCTTTCAAGGAAATCGCCGGCCTCACGTTGGATCGCTGGTGCAGCAAACTCCGCCAGAAACCGCAGCCGTTTGAGGCGCTTGCGCACGCTGTGCTGGTCATCGACGGACAGGGCTTCAAACCTGCCCGCGCCCTTGTGCACCTTCTTGCGCAGCGTGCGCAAGCGCTGGTGCAGGTACTTGCGTGTGCCACGGGCTCCGAGAGACGCCTGGGCCAGGTCGGGAGCCTCGCTGTCGGCAGGGTGCGCAGTAAAACCCATGAGGGCGATCAGCGTGCCCTGAAAGGCCGGCGAGCGCACGATTTCCAGCGGCGACGCCGTGGTGGCCTGCGGCGGCGCATCAACCGATGGAGCGCCTGCTTCCAAAAGCTCCGCGCCGATGGTTTGCACCGCCTGGTCGCGGTCGCGCAGTTCTCCCAGGCGGCGAAAGACCTCCACCAGTGGTTGCTCCCAGACAGGGTCGTAAGCGCCCGGGGCCAGCGCATCCAGCTCCCGCAGCACGGTGCGCAGCCGGCGAATGCCCACGCGCAGCTGGTGCACATGGGTTTCATCATCCGAGCCCTCGACGATTTCGCTGGCGTTGCCCAGAATCTGCGCCAGGCAGTTGGCCACGGCGGCGCGCTGCAGCGCTGGTCCTTTGAGGAATTTGCGCGTGCCGCTTGGCGCCACCATGGGTCGGGCCTTGATTGCTGGCCGTCCCCACCCGGCCGCCAGCAGCCGCTCGCCGCGCTCGGCCTTGGAAACCGTGTTCACAACCAGCCCGTACTTGGACGCCCACTGGGTGGCCACTTCGACCAAGCCGGTTACGGGGCCCTCTTTGAGTTCAAGCTCCAGCTCGCACACACTTGCCTGCTTCTCGTGTTCGGTACCGCCGTGGGCGACGATCTTGCCGGTGTCCAGCGCCAACTCAACCATGCCGCCATCGAACTGCAGGTTGCGTATGGCGCGGTCGATCTCGGTGCGGTAGGTTTCTTCCAGTGGGCCTTCAGCGCTGTCCAGCGCCTCAAGCAGCCGCTTGCCCGCCTTTGTGCCCGCATGCAGCTCGGGCTGCACCGAAGGGGATGGTGCGTCGACCTGTACGTTGTGCTCTTCCCGGTCCAGTGGGCCATCGCCCCGGGCTTTCACGGTCTGCACCCACTCGTCGCCCTCTTTGCGCAGGCGCAATGCGATGCCGCGCGACGACAGCGCAGCGTCCTTGGTATCGAAGTACCGCGCCTCCAGCCTCACAGTGGTCGCGTCACCAAGGTGGGCAGATGCTCGCAGCGCAGCCAGTTGGCTCTCGTCAATGTGGAACTTGAATTCGCCTTCCATGGGGTTTCCCTTCTTTTTGTCATAGGCAGGCAGCAGTCTGTAGGCAGCCCCCAGAAGACTTACTGCCCTGTCAATCGGCAGACAACGCGCCCTTCGGCGACGCATCGCCAACGCCTTGCCAGTAGTGGCGCCGCAGCTTGCCGCTGGTGTGCAGGTTGACGACGAGCTCGACACGGCGGCGCAACGAATGCAGCGTTTGCTCTGCCTGCTGCACTCGGTTGGATACCGGCGTCAGGGTATGCAGTAACGGCGGGTAGACCCACCGCGCAGTGTGCGCCCGCCAGGGCCAGGTCGGGTGGCTGTGCACGGTTTCGCCGTCGAGCGCTACGACAATGTCAATGCGTGTACCGTTGGGCGCGAGGAACTGCTCCCAGCTCTTGGGTGCAAGCCGCGCAATGGGCATCCCTGCGCGATGCAGCACCTCCAGCGCCACTGGGCTCACAGTGGTCGCCGTTTTGCCTGGCACACCGCACGAGAAGGCGTTGAATTGGTCTTTGCCAATATGGCGCAGGCACGCCTCTGCCAACTGGCTGCGGGCGGCGTTTTCGGCAGATACGAACAAAACATTCGCCACTGGGCTCATGGTCGGTGATTGGAAACTTGATGCTGGTGACGTCCGCAGCAATCTACATTCGCGGCTGGGAATCTGTAGTGATGCGGTAACCAGTGCCACGCACGGTTTCGATCATGGCGCCAGCCTCTCCTAACGCCTCGCGCAGCCGCATCACGTGGACGTCGACGGTGCGCTCTTCGATGAGCGCATCGTCACTCCAGACCATGTCCAGCACCTGCGACCGGGTATGGGTTCTCTCTGCGTGCGTCATGAAGTAGTGCAATAACTTGAACTCTCTGGGCCCAAGTCTCAACTGCTTGCCATTGAAGGTGACGCGATGAGTAGCCAAGTCGAGGGTGAGATTTCCGACGGTAAGTTTTCCACTGGCTGGATCGGAGAAATTACGCCGCATGACAGCACGGATGCGGGCCAGCAATTCCTGGGTGGAAAACGGCTTGGTGATGTAGTCGTCTGCACCGGCATCCAAGGCGGCCACCTTGTCAGACTCGCCGCTCCGAGCTGTGAGCATCACGATAGGGACGCCTCTGGTGCGTTGGTCGCCGCGCCATTTGCGGGCGAGAAGTAAGCCGTCTTCGCCTGGCAGCATCCAGTCCAGAAGGATCACATCCGGCAATTCGGTATCAAGCTCCCGCTGGGCCGACTCGCCATCTTCAGCCCAGGCCGGAGTAAACCCGTTG
Source organism: Acidovorax sp. A1169 (assembly GCF_030704685.1). Classification (GTDB taxonomy): domain Bacteria; phylum Pseudomonadota; class Gammaproteobacteria; order Burkholderiales; family Burkholderiaceae_C; genus Acidovorax. The sequence goes on along the minus strand of NZ_JAUZDX010000028.1, from coordinate 5,850 downwards.
TGCTTTAGATTCAGGGAAATCAATTCCGCGATCGCGGGCTCGTCATCGACGATCAAGACGCGGGGTAGAAGTCTCATGGATCAAGCGTAAACCCATGCTGACTGTCTGTCGAATGGAAGGGGATTCCCAATGCTGGAATATGGAATAGGCAGTCGCGCAGGTAGTCGCCCGAAACGGCTTCAAGCGAGATAGCTCAGATCCCTGACATCGTGGCGCAGGGCAGTGCGATCCCCGTGGGCCAGTGGCAGGCTGGAAAGAATTTCCAGGCGGCGGCGCAGAGACAACAGCATGACACTTGCTGCCCGCTGCAGGTCTTGGGTACCTGTTGTCCCCCCCACCAGGTCAGGGTAGGCCCACAAAGCGGTGTCCGGTTGGCCGCTCCACTTGGGCGTCAAGTCTTGGATAGTTTCGTCCATGGTAATGACGAACTGCACCTTCATCACGCCCAGGCGCGCAAACTCGTTCCAGTCGTGTTGCTTGTCTGGTCGCAGTGGAATGCCAGCGGCACGGATCGCATGCAGGGCCAGCTCGTGAGGTTCGGACGCCAACCTGGCCGGGTTGCCGCAGGAGTAGGCCTTGAACCGGCCCTTGCTTACATGCTCCAGGCATGCACGCGCGAGAACGCTTCGAAACGAATTGCGCTGGGACACAAAAACGACCACATGGGCATCTGACATCAAATCTCCAAAACACCGCACCTGCAGGAGGCAAACGGTCACCGGACTCAAATCTTCAGAGAGCATTGCAACGGTCTGGCTCCCTCTCTACCGCAGCACCCGCCCGTCCCTCGCTATGACGGTCTGGGTCACATACTGGCTGATGCGCATGCCCTTGTTGAAGAGCACATTGAACCCACCCAGGTCGCTGTCTTCCTGCCTTCTGAGCGTGGCAAGCAGGGAGGACCGGCTCCAGGGCTGGGCCGATCGCGCAATGGCCGCCTCGGTGAATTTTGCCGCAATGAAGCCTGCCAGTCCCTGCGGTGTGGGCTCTTCGTCGAACAGCCGGCTCAGCGCTTCGCGGTACTCACGCACCACGGCCGTGCCTGAGGTGACCGGTGGCACCACCTGCGTGGCTACCACCGATATCTGGCTTGGAATTTTGGACATCTGCGCCAGCACCTGCAGGTTGACGTCCGCCAGCGCGATGACGTAGCACTGGCGGCCGGCCGGCATGGCCATTTTCGTGATGAATTCGTGCAGTTCCAGGGTGCCACCCAGAAACAGTACCACCGGCACATCTGGCCGGTACTTGTAGCCGCCCCCGCTGAGCTCGGTTGCGGGCACGTAGTCAACGGCGATGCGTGTGGCACTCGCAGCTTTCTCCACTTGGCTTCGGGACTGCTGTTCGTACAGTGCGGAGGAGAAGATGGTGACCACACGGGGCACGCCCATGATGGCCAGCGAGCGCACGGCGAATTCGACCTGCTGGTGCTGGCCAGCGAAGATGTCGAACACGCCATCGCGGCTGCCTTTGTCTGTCGGGTTGTGCAGCCAGGGCGCGACGATGGGGAGCGCCTTGCCACTTGCTGCTGACGCCTGAAGGGCAGACAACTGCTCGGAGACGGCGCTGCCCACGCTGCCGGAAATGGCAATGCAGCGGGGGTCCGCCACAGCGGCGTTCCATGCACTTTTTACCGCAGCACTTGACCCATCGGTTTCCACCACCGCATGCTGGACCTTCTTGCCGCGCAGGCCTCCCTTGATGTTGAGGGTCTGCCACGCCGCCTTGGACCCGGCGACGAAGTCCCGGCTCACGTCCTGCTGCTGGGGCGACATGTCGACCACCTGGGTGACCACCAGGGCATCGGGCTCTGCTGCGTTGCCTGTGGCCGTCCACCCCGTCGCTGACGCGGCAATGCCTGCAACCCCATAGCGCACCAACTGTCTGCGACCTGAACAAATTCCCACGGAGACTTCCTTGCCATCGGTTGTTGAGCCGGGCTGCCCCTACCCATCTAGGAGACTTCGAGTCCATTGTGGAAATAATTTGTTGCAATTCAATGACCTGGGGTTTGCCCTATTTTTTGGTGCTTTGTCATCGCCCTGTCTTGGCGCGGGGGGGGTGCCACCTTATCAGGGCAGCGTGTTCGTGTGTTTCCCCTGCACCCGCGCGTCAACGAGTACGCATCAGTTCCCGTACGGCCTGGTAGTCTGCATCGGATACAGGAACGAACCGCCTCCCTCCCAACTCCTCGAACATCGGCTGCAAGGCGGGCGATGCGTCAAAAAAGACCTGGCGAATCTTTTCGACGAGGGGTCTGCACAGGTTGCTGCGGTAGACAAACGGATCGTTGGGAATCAGGGGGGACTCCCAAATTACCCTTATCTCGATGGCTGAGCGGCTTTTCTGAGCGCGGTGTTCATCCAGGCGTGCGCTGGATACGAATGCTGCGGAAACGAGGCCTTTCTGCAGCGCTTCGATAGCGCGCAGGTGCGACCCTGCGTACGTGACGCGACCAAAGTATTTCTCTATGCTCTGGCCAGTCAACTTTTGAACTGCTTGCATTGGAATCAATGCGCCTGAGGTGCTCAAAGGGTCCGTCAGACTGAGGGACTTTTCCTTCAAATCTTTGATGGACTTTAAGCCGCTGTCTGCACGGACGATCAAAAGCGATCGGTACGCGCCAAGCTCCAGAGAACCACCTAGCTTGCGGTCAGACAGAGCAGCGAAGGCGGTGACGTACGGGTTGCGTTCCATCAACAATGCATACGATGCTGGCCCGAGTTCGGCTAGGTCGACATTGCCAGCCTGCAGACCCTCGACCACCGCTGCATACGAGTTGGTGCGCACGACTTCCACGCGCTTTTGCAGCACGCGCTCCAACTCCTTCATCAAAGGACGCAAAATCTGCGGCTGCTCCGTCCCCGCTGACTTTGGAATCGATGCAAAGCGAATGACCGAGGGGTCATCGCAGCCTTGAGCACTAGCGGCAGCGCCACCGTAAGCAACGAGGCAACCTAGCGCCAGTTTACGAATGGATTGAATCATTGGGGAACGATGGTTGGCTGGTTCATCAATCGGATCGCGTCGTCCGCGGGCACGGGGCGGCTCAGGTAGTAGCCCTGCACTTCGTCGCAGCCCGCCGTCCGGAGCTGGACCAGCTGGTCCAGCAGCTCTACGCCTTCCGCAATTACCCGTATCCCCAGGCTGTGCGCAAGGGTGATGATGGAGGTCACGATTACGCCGACCTCCTTGCTGGTGCGGATGTCGTTGACAAAGGAGCGGTCGATCTTCAGGCTGCTGATGGGCAGGTGGCGCACTTGGCTCAAGTTCGAGAAACCGCTGCCGAAGTCGTCGAGCCCGACCACCACGCCCATGTGCTGCAGTTCTTCCAGTACCTGGATAGCCATGTCCAGCGGCTCGACCAGTGAGCTTTCGGTGATCTCGATTTCGATATCGCCCGCCCCCAATCCATGGTCATACAACAACTCAGCCATGCGCCTGGGAAGCCCCGAGTCACGCAACTGGCGGGGCGACACGTTGAATGCCAGCGGTACCACCTCCACCCCTTGCCGGCGCCAAGCGGCCTGCTGGAGGCAGCAGGCCTTCATGACCCAGTCCCCGAGCGGGATGATGAGGCCGGACTCCTCGGCCATGGGGATGAAGTCCCCGGGAAAAATAAGGCCCAGCTCGGGATGGTCCCAGCGCACAAGTGCTTCGAACCCGACAATGCGGTAGTCCGTCAGCCGCACTTTGGGCTGGAAGTGCAGCACCAGTTCGCCCTTTTCGATGGCCTGCGGCAACTCGCCCTGCAGCCGGAACGTCCGGTCGGTCTGGGGGCGCAGCGCCGCGTCGTAGTACGAAAAGCACCCACGACCCCGGCGTTTGGCCGAGTACATGGCGGAGTCGGCATTTCGGCACAGGGTGCTGACGTCATGCCCGTCGCGCGGGAAGAAGGCGATGCCCATGCTGGGACTGGTCTGCACCTCATGGCCCTCCAGCTCCGGGTAGGGCTGGCTCAGTTGGTACAGCAGCTTCGTGGCGATGGCGTCCACGGATTCGGCCAAGTCCAGTTCGGTCAGCAGCACAGCGAATTCATCGCCACCCATGCGGCCCACAATATCGGCGCTGCGCAGGCCACTTTTGAGCCGTTCTGCCACGGCCTGCAGCAGCCGGTCGCCCACATGGTGCCCCAGTGTGTCGTTGACGGATTTGAACCGGTCCAAGTCCATGTAGACCAGTGCATAGTGCTTGCGACTCCTGCGCGCGACCTCCAGGTGGCTGGCCGCTAGTTCGTTGAACAGGCGCCGGTTGTGCAGTCCAGTGAGGTGGTCAAAGGATGCGAGCGCCACCGCCCGCGCTTCTCCGGCCTCCAACTGAGCGATCAGGGAGTGGTTTTCACGGTTGGATTTCAAAAAGGCTGCAAAAAGCTGATGCTGGCGTCTAAACCCCCGGACCAAGCCCCACGTAGCGGCTATCAAAGCGCTCACGAGTATGGCAATTGAGGACCACACACGTGTGCTGCTGCGCACGTGGCTGGCCCGCACTTCGGCCAACTCCTTGCTGACCGCCACGATGAAGGGCGCACGCTCCGCCTTTCGGGCGTTCGCCAAATAAGCGCCTGTCCCCCTGAGGTCTCCCGCGTAACTGCCATCCCTTCCGACCGCCGCCACGAACTCCTCGAATCTCTGGCGCTTATTTAAATGGGTAAGGCCTTCAGCTCTGGCCTCCGCCAGTTCAATGCCGTCGGCGTCCAGGATATGGATGACCCCCGTGCGACCAATGTCGATGTTGCGATACAGACCAAGGAAGTATCCAAGGTCGAGGGTGATGAGGAGAAATCCTTTGCCTGCGCCAATGTCATCCGCAACAGGGAAGAGGACGGGCACCGCCCAGGCATTGTCTTGGGTTCGCGCCGACATCAGCACGGCGGCAGCGGGCGAATCGGCTGGCGCGCGGGGTCGCCCACGCTGCAAAACTGCGGCCCTCAGCTCGTCATCCAGAGGGTCCACAGCCCCTGGGGTCGAACTGTGAATGCGCCGCAGTGATGTGTCGTAGAGCGCCAGGTTCAGAAAGATGTCATCGATGGCCAGCATGCTCGCCAATCGCTGCTCAGTCTCTCGATGGTCACCGCCAAACCAAGACTGCGCCGCAACCGCTACAGTCCGGCCACGATCGATCACCTGGGTGAGGTTCTCTGAGATGATGGTTGCAAGACTTTGCTGCTGGAGTTGTGCCGTGCTGTCCAGAAGCTCCTGTTCGGCTCGCAACCGGTGCCAGGTAAGCAAGCAAATTGACGCGACTGCAATCGCAACAAAGGCGATGCATGCCTGGCGCATTCGCAGCCATCCATCTTCGGAAGAAAAGACACGTTGCGCCCAGGGGCCAAGGAGAGAGAAATTGCGCACGCAGTATCTAGCCCACTAGAGACGATGGTGATATTTTTGCAGCATGCCGCGATGACCTCGTGACACGGGCATTTCGGCAAGGAGCTGTGGGTAGCCGCGAAGGCCCGCTGGTTCGATCGGCGGATACGGGTGCAGCAAATTTGCAAGCGCGTTCCCAGCTCAACGACGCCGTTGTGCGGCAGCAGCAGCAAACTCCCGATGCTTCTGCATTGCATTTCATAGGGGTAAAAAGCGCTTCGAGCCAGAACACCGTTCGTGCTCCGCTGGTCGATATCACGATCTCCCTGCAGGAAGTAGGAGAGCTGGACCTCGTCGATCCACAGGCGTCTATCGGCCACAGGTGCAGTGCGCGCGGCACGTCGAGCTCCATCCGCTGGAACGGCCGCTTTGGGCAGAGGCTGTGTGGAAACAGTTTACGAGTATACGGGCCAGCCCTATCCCGCCGCACTGACCTGCATTTTCTACCAGTGCTGCTATGGATGGGGCCATTTGACGCCTTATG
>NZ_JAUZDX010000027.1 GCF_030704685.1 Acidovorax sp. A1169 | reverse complement strand
CCTCGTCTGTGCGATCAACTCGCGGTCAATTCCGTTTTCCGCGCAAAGCTCCGAGAGATCATTCATCGCAGCCTCCAGATGCCCTTGGGTGAATGTGAGTTCTGCCACCAGGACATCTTCGCGTTCATCGACCAGCACCCGGATGCTTCTGTCGCCATCCAACGCGCGCCAGACGGAGATCGCGCTGAGCGCATCCGTGGCTGCGCTGGCCTGGGACTTGATGGGCGCTCGGGCGGCTCGGATGAACCTGAATGATTGGGAAATGTTTCGCATCTTGATCGATGTTCGGCCAGCTGCCACTGCATCCAATGGTTGGACTGGGTGGTACTGCCGCCAATGCTACGAAACCTTTTAGACGTCACTGTGTCGGACATCGGCGCAGCTGCGCAAGAGCTCGACGCGAAGTTATCGGGCCACCCTGACGATTCCATACGGGTTGAACTTGAAATCGTCCTCTTCATAGGTGGAGGCGAGCGAGTGCGTGGCGCGGCGCTGCTTGATCACCTCTGCAACGCCGCGCTGTGCCATCTCGTCGGCCACGGCGTCCATCAGGGCCACCACCTGCAGCTCGGTTCCGAGCGACTGCGGCACATACACCTCTGGCAAGCCGACCAGGTGAAAGCCGACACTCTCCAGATAGCCCGCATCCGACAGCGGGCGCTTGGCGAATGCAAGCCGGCCAATGCGGCGCTGTGCCTGCAGGTCATCGGCCTTGATGGCCTCGGCGCCCTGGCGGACAAGCGCCTTCCATCGATCGAGCCCATGCGCGATGCCGGCGCTCTCGCCCTTCACGGCGACGGCCCCGGCATCGATCAGGTGGCCCACCAGAAGCAGTGCACCCATGGAGACCTGGACGGCATTCTGCCGGTTCATGCGCGGCCCCAGCACATACAGCACGGACCGGTGGCTGGCGACCGCCTTGTCGTCTGCGGCGCTCCATGCGTTGGGTGCAACCCGATCACGGCTCACCGCGAAAGACTTCGGCATGCGCTCGTCATGCTCGGGCGTGGAATAGGCCTCGTCCACACTGAACCCGGTCGCGAACTCACGCACTGCACCTGCCACGGCCTGCTTGAGCTGCGCCTGGTTGGCACTTTTACCGAGGAAGCACAGAACGTGGCGCGGCTGCACCGCCGGTTCGGCCGCCGGTGCTGCGGCCTTGCCGCCGGGCGGGCCCGCGTCGGACTTCTGGGCCGAAGCCACCCTCAAGCCCATGGCGGCGGCAATACCGGCTGCAAGCAAACGGCGCATGTTGTTCAAAGCCCTGTCCTCATGTGTTGATGTTGTTGCATTCACAGCCCCGCGCCGATGACCAAGCAGGCGTTTGCTCTTGTCAGCGGTGCGCGTGGTCCGCGTCCTGCGCGCCGGGCCCGGCCTCTACCGTGACCTCGCGCGCAGACAGCGCGGCCCTGCACTCGGAGCACACCGTCACCGGGTCGAACAGGTGCCCGCACCCCGTGTGCCGATGCAGCAGGGGGCGCCCCTCCTTGCCCGCCATGTGCATGTCGCCCCAGTGGACGATGGCCATCAGCACCGGATGAAGGTCCAGGCCCTTGGGCGTGAGGCGGTAGTCGTAGCGCGTGGGTGTTTGCTGGTAGGCCACTTTTTTCAGGACCTTGGCCTCGACCAGCTTGTGCAGCCGGTCCACCAGCATGGGCCGCGATATGGCCAGCCGCTCCTGAAACTCCTCGAAGCGCTTCACGCCGAGAAAGCACTCGCGCAGCACGAGCAGCGTCCAGCGGTCGCCGATCACCGAGACGGTTCGCGCCACCGAGCAGGGCTCGGCCTCCAGTTCTGTCCACTTCATGTCAGGCATTCTACGGTTGACGGGTTCAATTTTCAAACGTACTATTTTTGTGAGTTCAAAAAATAAACGGACAAGGAGACCCGATGCACATCACAGATTCCGATCCCCTGGCCTGCACGCGCCCTGCGCAGGCCGCGTTGCAGGCCACCACCGCTGCAACCAAGCTGCGCCAACACCTACCCGCCAAGGAGGCATGCCATGGGCAATGAACCCCAACCCGTCGCCCCGAGGAACAAGACGGTCGCCGTGATCGGCGCGGGCGACTACATCGGCGCGGCCATCGTGCGCCGCTTTGCCGCCGGCGGCTACACCGTGGTGGCCGGCCGGCGCAATGGCGACAAGCTGGCGCCGCTGGTGGACGAGATCGCGGCCCAGGGAGGCCAGTGCATCGGCAGGTCTCTGGATGCCCGCAAGGAAGAAGAAGTCACCGCCTTTCTGGCCGAGGCCGAACAGATTGCGCCGCTGGCGGTGTGCGTCTTCAACGTGGGCGCGAACGTGAACTACCCGCTGGTCGACACCACCGAGCGGGTGTTCCGCAAGGTCTGGGAGATGGCCTGCTATGCAGGCTTTTTGAGCACGCGCGAGGCGGCGCGCCTCATGCTCCCGCGCAAGGAGGGGTGCATCTTGCTGACCGGGGCCACCGCCGGCCTGCGCGGCGGGCCCGGGTACGCCGCGTTCGCCGCTGCGAAGTTTGGCCTGCGGGCGGTGGCGCAAAGCGCTGCGCGTGAACTGGGGCCTGCCAACATCCACGTGGCCCACCTCGTGATCGATGCCGGCGTGGACACCGAGTGGGTGCGCGCCCGGCGCAAGGAGCGCGATGGCACCGATACCTTCGAACCCGACCAGCTCATGCGGCCTGAGTCCATCGCCCAGACCTACTGGGACCTGCACCTGCAGCCGCGCGATGCCTGGACCCATGAGATGGACCTGCGTCCGTTTGGGGAGAAGTGGTGATGGCGGCTGTCCAACCCGAGTTCCTCTTCGATTTTGGCAGCCCCAATGCCTACCTGTGCCACAAGGTGCTGCCCGCCATCGAGCAGCGCACCGGCACCCGGTTCGCGTACGTCCCCGTGCTGCTGGGCGGCCTCTTCAAGCTCACCAACAACCGCTCCCCCGCAGAGGCCTTCGCCCACATTCCCCACAAGCTGGCCTACGACCGGCTGGAGATGGAGAGGTTCAGGGTGCGGCATGTGCTGCAGGCCTATCGGCACAACCCGCACTTCCCGGTGAACACCCTGAAGATCATGCGCGGTGCGTGCGCCGCGCAGCAGCTGGGCGTGCTGCCCGCCTACGTGGAGGCGGTGTATGCCGCGATGTGGGAGCACGGACGCAACATGGCCGACGACGCCGAGATCGCACAGGTGCTCGGCGCCGCGAACCTGGACGTGGCGGCCCTGCTGGCCGCCTCGCAAGACCCGGCCGTCAAGGCGCAGCTGATGGCCAACACCCAGCGCGCCTGCGATGCCGGCGCCTTCGGGTCGCCCAGCTTTCTGGTCGGCGATGCGCTCTTCTTCGGCAAGGAGCGGCTGCCGGATGTCGAGGAGGAGATTGTTGCCCGCCAGCAGGGCAGGGGGCCCGCCCCCTGAGGCCCTGCAGGCGCTGAATGCCTGAGCGCCCGCGTGCCGGCCAGCTTGCTCTTCTGCCCGAGGTGTTCCAATCGCATACCGCCAAGCATGGTTTTCCGCTGAAGGACAGGAGCTGATGCCGACCAACTACGCCCGATTTCTGGTGGGCCGCCACCGCACGGCGGCGTCCAACCGCCAGCTGGGCTGGTTCCTGGCCTTTGTGGCCGGGGCCATCAATGCCGGGGGCTTTCTGGCGGTGCAGCAGTACACCTCGCACGTCACCGGAATGGTGTCGGCGGTGGCCGACAACCTGGCCCTGGGCCAGCTCGGGCTGGTGGTGGATGGCATCGTGGCCGTGCTGTCGTTTCTGCTGGGGGCGATGTGCTGCGCCGTTCTGGTCAACTTTGCCCGGCGCAAGGGCATGGCGAGCGAGTACGCCCTTCCCTTGTTGCTGGAGTCGGTGCTGATCCTCTGCTTCGGCCTGCTCGGGGCCCGCCTGGCGTCGTTCGAGGGGCTGCTGCTGCCCTTCACGGTGGTGCTGCTGTGCTTCATCATGGGCCTGCAGAACGCGGTGGTGACCAAGCTGTCGGGCGCGGTGATCCGCACCACGCACATGACCGGCATCGTGACCGACCTGGGCATCGAGCTGGGCAAGCTGCTGTACTGGAACGCCGACCGCAGCGCCGCAAACCGGGTGCGTGCCGACCGCGAGCGCATGAAGGTGCTGGGCGGGCTGTTCCTGGCATTTCTGCTGGGCGGCATATCGGGTGCCTTCGGGTTCGAGGCGTTCGGCTACGGCTTCACGATCCCGGTCGCGGTGCTGCTGGCTGTGGTTTCGCTGGTGCCGGCGTGGGATGACTTTCGGCGGTGATGGGCTAGCCGCTCGAAGGCCCGCGCCATGGACAAGGCGATGTCGTTCGCGCACACGTTCAGGTCGAGGTAGCAGCACGTGGTGTCGCTGACTTGGTGTCCACAGGTCTGGGAATAGCCCCGCTCCTACACGTCGCCGCGTGAGAATGGCCTATGTTCGATTCGCCGCCGGGCGCTGTCTTGCCCACGGCCTACGAACATGATCCAACGCCTCACCGCCATCCTTCTTGCCTTTGCTGCCGCCCTCGCACTCACGGGCTGCGGCTACAACGACTTTCAGCGCCTGGACGAACAGTCCAAGGCCGCGTGGAGCGAGGTGCTCAACCAGTACCAGCGCCGCGCAGAGCTGGTGCCCAACATCGTGGCCAGCGTGAAGGGCGAGGCCAATTTCGAGCAGGAGACGCTGACCCGCGTGGTGCAGGCCCGCGCCCAGGCCACCGCCATCCAGGTCACGCCCGAGACCCTCAACGACCCCGAGGCCATGCGCAAGTTCCAGGCGGCGCAGGGCGAGCTGTCGAGCGCGCTGTCGCGCTTGATCGCCGTGTCCGAGCGCTACCCCACGCTGCAGGCCAACCAGGGCTTTCGCGATCTGCGCGTGACGCTGGAGGGCACCGAGAACCGCATCGCCGTGGCGCGCAACCGCTACATCGACACCGTGCAGCAGTACAACACCCTGGCGCGCAGCTTTCCGACCAACATCACGGCCAAGGTGTTCAGCTACGCGCCCAAGCCGCCGATGGCCGTGCCTAATGAGGCGCAGATATCCACCCCACCCACGGTGGATTTTTCGTCCACCCCCCAAAAGCCGTGAGCTGCGGGCCCATGCCGCACGCCAACGCCTCCTGGCGCCACCTCGTGGTTGCCGCCACGCTGCTGCTGGGGGCACTCTGCGCCGGGGCCCAGGCGCCCGTGCAGCCGGTGCCGGCCCTTACCGGCCATGTGGTGGATGGCACGGGCACGCTCAGTGCAGCGCAGCGCGATGCCCTTGAAACGCAGCTGGCCGCGCTGGAGACCAGCCAGGGCAGTCAGGTGGTGGTGCTGATGGTGCCCACCACCGCCCCCGAGGACATTGCCGCCTACGCCAACCGCGTGGCCAACCAGTGGAAGATAGGGCGCCGCGACGTGGGCGACGGCGTGCTGGTGCTGGTGGCCAAGGACGACCGCAAGATGCGCATCGAAGTGGCCAAGGCGCTCGAAGGCGCCATCCCCGACATATCGGCGGCGCGCATCATCGACGGCACCCTGCAGCCGCGCTTTCGTGCTGGCGACTTTGCCGGCGGTCTGCAGGCTGCGGCCACGCAACTGGGTGCACTGATTGCGCACGAGCCGCTGCCTGAACCTTCAGCGCCACAGTCACAGCAAGCGCCGGGCCAAGGCATCGGCTCGGGCTTTGGCTGGGGCGAGGCCGCCATCATGCTGGTGATGGGCGTGCTGGTCGGCGGGCCGATCGCGCGCTCGATGTTTGGCAGCGCATTCGGCTCGGTCGTCACGGGCGGTGCGGCGGGCGTGGGCGCCTTTGTGCTCACGTCCAGTGTGCTGCTGGCGGGGCTTGCCGGTGTGGCGGGCCTGTTGTTCACGCTGTTGGCCGGCGCAGGCCGGCGCACCACCATGCGCCAGGGCGGCTCTGGCGGCCCTTGGGGCGGTGGGCTCGGGGGCCTGGGAGGCCTCGGCGGGGGCGGCTTCGGCGGGGGGTCGCGCGGTGGATCGGGCGGCGGCTTCAGCTCGGGCGGCGGTGGCAACTTCGGCGGGGGCGGTGCCTCCGGGGGGTGGTAGCCATGGCCTTGGCCCTGTCTCTTTCCCGGTCCTTGCGCGCGCTGCGGCGCCTGGCCATGCACCGCTGGCAGGAGGGCGATGTGCGCCGGGCCTTGCCCGACGCCGCCTTGGCACGCCTGTCGGCGCGCGTGGCGGCCAGCGAGCAGCTGCACACCGGGCAGATCCGCATCTGCGCAGAAGGCGCGCTGCCCTGGAGCTACCTGCACCGCGACGCCACCGCCCGCGAACGTGCCCTCATGCTGTTCAGCAAGCTGCGCGTGTGGGACACCGAGCACAACAACGGCGTGCTGATCTACCTGCTGGTGCCCGAGCACGCCATCGAGATCGTCGCCGACCGCGGCCTGGCGCGCAGCGTGGCGCCGGGCGAATGGGAGGCGCTGGTGTCCCAACTGGCGGTGCACCTGCGCGAAGGCCGCTACGAAGAAGGCCTGGCGCAGGCGGTGGATGCGGTGTCGGCCAAACAGGCGGTGCATTTCCCCAGGCGGGGCGCCGGCACCGCTCACGCCAACGAGTTGCCTGATGCGCCGGTGGTTCGGTGAGTGATTGGTTGATTGGACCTGCCCGCCTCGCTGCCGGTCGTGGAGTTTGTTGGGGTGCACGACATCTGCACGGGGGCTGAGCGACGCCGGGATCGCATCGCTGTGCAGGCTGCAGCGGATTGCCGGGAGCACGACCAGACCACATACGACTGCCAGCGCAGGACGCACCCACGATACTGACAGTCTTTCACCCTGCAGGAGTACCTCGAAATCGAAGAGGCAATGCGCTCCATAACTTTCTTGCCGGCTCACATATTGCACGGAAGGGCAGTTATTCACTGCGGACTTTGGCACAATGCACGCCAACCGACCGAAGCAATCGCGCTATCTTTCTGTGAATGGTGCGCGAAGCCACTGACTGATTGCCGTGTGCGTGGCAAGCTCTATTGAGCAGGAAGTTTTCATGAATGTTCTGAAGCGAAACAACGTCAAGGTTCTTGGCGAGACCGGGCCAGTTCTGCTTTATGCGCATGGATTCGGCTGTAACCAGGACATGTGGAACCACGTGACCCCTGCCTTCGCAGCCACGCATCGCCAGGTGGTTTTCGATTACGTGGGCAGCGGCAATTCGGATCGCGCCGCCTTCGACCCGCAGCGATACGCTGACCTGAAAGGTTACGCACAAGATGTTGTCGAAGTCTGCGACGCCCTGGGGCTGCATGAAGGCGTGACCTTCGTCGGTCATTCGGTCAGTTGCAGCATTGGCATATTGGCATCGATCGAACGGGCGGCGTTGTTCGACAGGCTCATCCTGCTGGGCCCATCGCCTTGCTTTTTGAACGATCCCGCGGGCTATGCCGGAGGCTTCGAGCGTGAAGATCTGGAGGGTTTGCTGACCCTCATGGAGCAGAATTACATGGGCTGGGCCCAGTACCTTGCACCTGTCGTCGCCGGCGCCTCAGGCGACGGCGAAGTGGCGAGCACCTTGAACGACAGCTTCTGTTCGACGGACCCTGCGGTAGCACGCGTGTTCGCGCGCGCCACGTTCTTCGCGGACAACCGAGCCGACTTGCCCAAAGTTTCACGCCCATCGCTGCTCTTGCAACACCGCAAAGACAACCTGGCCCCCTTGGGCGTGGGGGAGTATCTTCACGCGCATATGCCAGCCAGCACTCTGCAGATCCTTGACGTGGAGGGCCATTGCGCGCACATGAGCAACCCTGCGCTTGTGATTGAGGCGATGCGCGACTACATGGCGTCAACCACCTCTGCGGCCTGACGTGGCATCTTTGCCATGACCCTGTTGGACGAGCTGCCCTGCGCCGTTTTGATCACGGATGGGGTGGGGCGTGTACTGGACGTCAACTCAGAACTCCTGGGCTTGGTGGGTGGCTCGCGTGAAAGCCGCATTGGCAGCTCGATCGAGGACCTGATGCCGCCCGCCAGCCGCATCTTCCTGCAGACCCACGTGTGGCCGACCTTGATACGCGATACCCGCATTCAGGAGATTCACCTTCAGGTGATCGGCGCTGACAACACGCGCGTGCCCGTGCTGTTGAACTGCCGCTTGGGTGAGCATCTGCGCCAGCGGGCCTATTACTGGACCCTGTTTGCCGCCCGTGATCGACACCGCTTCGAGGCTGAGCTCGTCGAGCAGCGCAATCTGGCGGAAGCCGCCAACCGGGCACTTATCGAGAGCCAGCGTTTCGTCAAGGGGATCACAGACGCGATTCCTGGGCTGGTAGACTATTGGGACAAGGATCTGCGCTGTCGCTTCGCCAACAAGGCCTACGAGGAATGGTTTGGCCGGCGACCAGACGACCTCATCGGCGTGTCTTTGCAAGAACTGCTGGGTGGCACCGTATTCGCGTTGAACGAGGGCTACATCCGCGGTGCGCTGGCGGGCCAGGAACAGGTGTTCGAACGGGAATTGACCAAGGCAGACGGCAGCATTGGCCATACCTTGGCTCACTACGTGCCCGACCTGGTCAAGGGCGAGGTTCGCGGCTTTTTCGTGATGGTCAGCGACGTCACCGCGCTCAAGTCGGCGCAGGTCGCACTTGAAGAGGCCCAGAGACTCGGGCAGACCGGCAGTTGGAGCTGGCGGGTTGACGTCGACCGGGTTGAGTGGTCTGCGCAGATGTATTCGATCTTTGGCTTCGACCCCAAATCGACTGCGCCGAGCTTTGCAGCGCACGCCAGTATCTTTGCAGAACAGGACTACACCAGACTCACCGAGCAGCTGGCGCTGACCCTGAAGACGGGCGAGTCTTACGCGCTGGAACTTCTTTACCGGCGCCCTGACGGTCGACACGGCTGGGTAGAGGCCCGTGGTGAGGCCGTTCGCAGCGTGTCGGGGAAGATCATTGGCTTGCGAGGGACCATCCAGGACATCACGCAGCGCCAAGAGCAGCAGTTGGCGTTGGAAGTGGCGCAGGGCCGCCTGCAGTCCATGTACGAGACCACGCCAGCCATGCTCCATTCCATCGACGCCCAAGGCCGACTGCTGCATGTCAGCAATGCATGGCTGGCCTGCCTTGGCTACCGACGGGACGAAGTGATCGGGCGGCCATCGTCATACTTCATGACTGAAGAATCGCGCATGCGCGCGGTCAAAGATGTTCTTCCCAGATTCTTTGCGACAGGCCGCTGTGACGAGGTGCCGTATCAAAT
This sequence comes from Acidovorax sp. A1169, assembly GCF_030704685.1. Lineage (GTDB taxonomy): Bacteria > Pseudomonadota > Gammaproteobacteria > Burkholderiales > Burkholderiaceae_C > Acidovorax. The sequence goes on along the minus strand of NZ_JAUZDX010000027.1, from coordinate 71,200 downwards.
GGTGACGAGCAGTGGCGACATTGTCGATGTACTGCTGTCTGCCATCCTTGAGCGCGATTCAGCCGGTCAACCGGTTCGCAGTCTCGCAGTCGTCCAGGACGTGACGCTGCGTCGGCGTGCCGAGCGCGAACTTGCAAGAGAGCACGAGCGCCAGCGCAATCTGATCGAAGGCACGAACGCTGGCACCTGGGAGTGGAATGTTCAGACCGGTGAGGTCATCGTCAACTCGCGCTGGGCAGCAATTCTCGGCTGGTCTCTCGAAGAGCTGGGTGCCGTGACGAACCAGTTCCGGGCCGACATCGCCCACCCCGATGAGCTACCCCAGACGCGGGTGCTGCTGCGCGAGCACTTTGCCGGGCGCTCCGATGCTTATGTCGCGGAAGTGCGCCTGCGCCATCGCGATGGCCATTGGGTCTGGCTCGAAGACCGCGGGCGGCTCATCACCCGCACGGCCGACGGGCGGCCGGAATGGGTCTACGGCATCCACATCGACATCACCGAGCGCAAGCGGCGCGACGAAGCCTTGCGCAGCCTGAGCAGGGAGCTGGCGGATCAGCACGAATTGATGCGGGTTACGTTGAAGTCCATCGGTGACGCCGTGATCACGACCGACGCATATGGCTTGATCAGCTGGCTCAACCCGGTGGCCGAGCGGATGACTGGTTGGCTGTCTTCCGAAGCGCTGGGGCGACCGCTTGTGCAAGTCTTTCACATCGTCAATGAAGAAACCCGCGAGCCCACACCTGACCCGGTGGCCGCCTGCATGGCAGAACGTCGAATTGTCGGGCTGGCTCAGCAGACGCTCTTGATCTCGAGGGACAACACCGAGTACGGCATTCAGGACTCTGCAGCCCCCATATTGAATGCACAGGGTGAGATGCTCGGCGTCGTCCTGGTGTTCCATGACGTCAGTGAGCAGCGGCGCTTGAGCGGGGAGATGACCTATCGTGCCACCCACGATGCGCTGACTGGCTTGGTCAATCGGGGGGAGTTTGAGACTCGCATGCTGCGCACATTGCGCCACGCGCAGGAGAACGACAGCCATCATGCCCTGATGTACATCGATCTCGACCAATTCAAGCTGGTCAACGATGCCTGTGGCCATGCGATCGGCGATCAGTTGCTGCAGCAGGTCAGCAAGCTTCTGGCCGATGCCGTGCGCACCCGCGACACCCTCGCTCGCCTCGGGGGCGATGAATTCGCGATCATCCTGGAACACTGCACGATGGATCAGGCCAGTCGCGTTGCCCAGAAGATTTGCGATCGCATGGATGATTTCCGCTTCATCCACGAGGACCGGCGTTTCCGCATCGGCACCAGCATTGGCCTCGTTCCAGTGGACAAGCGCTGGGCAAGTACCTCGGCCATCCAGCAGGCAGCAGACACCTCGTGCTATGCGGCCAAGGAAGCGGGGCGAAACCGGGTCCATGCCTGGTTCGACACCGACGCGGCCATGCGCGCCAGAAGCCATGAAATCCAGTGGACATCGCGAATCGAGAACGCGCTCGATAGCGATGGCTTCGAGTTGTTTGCGCAACGCATCGAATGCCTGAAGGGGCAGGCTCAGGGCATTCATGCGGAGGTCCTGTTGCGCATGCGCAATGCGGATGGGACGCTGGTGCAGCCGGGATCATTTCTGCCAGCGGCCGAGCGCTTTCACTTGGTCTCGAGAGTTGACCGATGGGTACTGAGCCGATCAGTCGATTGGCTTCGAAACCTGCCCTCGCCCGACATTATCGAGAGTTTGAGCGTCAATCTTTCTGGGCAGTCGATGGGGGATCGGGCCTTCCATGCATGGGCATACCAGCTATTCGCCGAGATTGGGCAGTCCGTTTGTTGCAGGCTTTGCCTCGAAATCACTGAAACAGCTGCGGTTACCAACCTTGCCGACGCGGCGGTTTTCATCGGCCGGGTTCGAATGGCAGGAGTGAAGGTTTCGCTCGATGACTTTGGGGCAGGCGCTTCGTCGTTCGGCTATCTCAAGGCCTTGCCGGTGGACTACCTCAAGATCGACGGACAGTACATCCGCAACCTGGTTAAAGACCCGCTGGACGACGCCGCAGTCCGCTGTTTCGCCGATGTAGCCCGGCTGATGGGCATCAAGACGGTGGCGGAATTCGTTGAAAACACGGAGGTGCTCGATCGCCTGCAAGTGATCGGGGTGGATTATGCGCAGGGCTATCTTCTGCACCGCCCCGAGCCTATCGGCTGCTTGATCGAAAGTGGATGTGGAAAAGAAACTGGCTCCCCCCCAGAGGGGAGTTCGCTTGGCCGCACGGAGACAGGATTCGAGCCGTCGAGTTCGGAAAACGCGTCAGGCCAAACATCCGCCAGCCAGGTTACCCAATCAAGGGTTTCTTGAAGGACCGGTGCTGCAGTAACAGCAGCGTCTCAATCTGCCTGCAGGCTGTGCGGCAGGTAACCTGAATTCTCAACAAGCTGCGCGTGTGGGACACCGAGCACAACAACGGCGTGCTGATCTACCTGCTGGTGCCCGAGCACGCCATCGAGATCGTCGCCGACCGTGGCCTGGCCCGCTGCGTGGCGCCAGGCGAGTGGCAGGCGCTGGTGTCCCAGCTGGCTGTGCACCTGCGTGAAGGCCGCTACGAAGAAGGCCTGGCGCAGGCGGTGGATGCGGTGTCGGCCAGGCAGGCGGCGCATTTCCCCAGGCGGGGCGCCGGCACCGCTTACGCCAACGAGTTGCCTGATGCGCCGGCTGTTCGGTGAGTGAGTGATTGGATGGGCCTGCGCGGCTCAATGCAGCGGCGGGAGGGTAGGGCGCTGGCCGGGACTCTCTACCCGCGCAGGTACGGGATATTGCTGCGATCAAGAGCTGCCAACAACGTTCAGCGAAGCGGTTCTGACTAGGCCGCACTGAACCCCAGCCGCCGGGCTCGCAGCTCTTGAAGGCCCTGTGGGCCACCGCAGGCAAGCCTGCGATCCAAGGACAACTTCGGCCGCTCACTTCGAGGTTGGATGGCCGCTGTATGCTGGCGCTGCAGGCTGTGGCCTTTGCAACAACGCCTTTCACGGAGAACCCACCATGCCCAACACCCGAAGCGCGAACGCTGTTCGCCTGGAATTTGCGCCCGACTCCCTTGTTCAAAGCAATCTGTCGGGTGCGGCGTTTACCGGCGACTGGCTCTGGGTGGCTGGCGATGAAGCCTGCGGCCTGGACCGGCTGCGCAGGCTCGATCCCGTGGGCCAGGAAGTCTTGCGCTTTGGCGAGGTGCGCGACTTCAAGCTGGACGACCTGCTGGACTTGCCCGGCGCGGCCGGCGAGGAGGCCGACCTGGAAGGCATGGCGGTGGCCGATGGCTTTCTGTGGGTCGTGGGCTCGCATGGCTTGAAGCGCAAGAACACCAAGCCTGACCGGGACCACGCCGACAACGCCAAGCGCCTGGCGAAAGTGGCGCTCGATGGCAACCGCCGCCTGCTGGCATGTCTGCCCATCGAGCCTGACGCCAACGGCGAGCCCTGCCTGGTTCGAGAGGCGCAGGACGGCCGGCGGGCCCTGCGGCTCAAGGGCGATGCGCAAAGCAACCTGCTGACCCGCGCGCTGGCCGACGACCCCCATTTCGGCCCCTACATGGCGATCCCGGGCAAGGACAACGGTTTGGACATCGAAGGCCTGGCGGTGGACGGGCGCCGGCTGCTGCTCGGCCTGCGCGGCCCGGTGCTGCGCGGCTGGTCGGCGCTGATCGAGATCGAAGTCGAGGCGCGCGGGGACCAGCTGCGCCTTGTGCCGCTGGACGCCACCGGCATCCTGCTGCGCAAACACTTCCTTCAGCTTGACGGTCTGGGGGTGCGAGACCTGCATTTTTCCGGCGACGACCTCTACATACTGGCTGGCCCGACGATGGTGCTGAACGGCGACATCCGCGTCTTCAAGTGGCCTGCAGCGCGCCCATTGCTGGCCGCCAACCGGGAGCCGGCACGCTTCGAGGCGGGTCTGACCGAATCGGTCTCGCTGCCGCACGGGCACGGTACCAATCGCGCCGAGGCGATCTGCGACCTGCCGCCGGGGCTGGCAGGGCGAAAGCCGAGCTGGCTTGTGCTGTATGACGCGCCCGGGGCCGACCGCAAGGAAGGCGAGGCCACCGTGTTCGGTGACCTGCTGCGCCACGATTGAGTCAACTGTCGGCGCTGCTTCGGTGCCACCAGTTCGCCGCAAGAGTTGCGAGGCACTTGGCGTGCGACGAAGAGCTGATTCCCTACGTGTTGCGCGTATCGGTACATCGGTGTGCTTGCAAGGCCAGCTGCTACTTCTGCTTCATTCAGCTGCACACGGGGCAGATCCGCATCTGCGCAGAAGGCGCGCTGCCCTGGAGCTACCTGCACCGCCACGCCACGGCCCGCGAACGTGCCCCCATGCTGTTCAGCAAGCTGCGCGTGTGGGACACCGAGCACAACAACGGCGTGCTGATCTACCTGCTGGTGCCCGAGCACGCCATCGAGATCGTCGCCGACCGCGGCCTGGCCTGCTGCGTGGCGCCGGGCGAATGGGAGGCGCTGGTGTCCCAACTGGCGGTGCACCTGCGCGAAGGCCGCTACGAAGAAGGCCTGGCGCAGGCGGTGGATGCGGTGTCGGCCAGGCAGGCGGTGCATTTCCCCAGGCTGGGCGCCGGTATGGCTCACGCCAACGAGTTGCCGGATGCGCCGGTGGTTCGGTGAGTGATGGATTGGCGCCTGCGCGGCTTGCTGTAGAGGCGTGAGGGCAGGGCGCTGGCAGAGGTTCCACCCTCTACACTGCAACGATGGCTGGGTGGTGCAGCCAACAGGCTGGTGGCAAATCAGAGCCCGGGCCCGGGAGGTGTCTCTCGCCTTTCCGGAGTCCCGGCGTTGGCATGCATGCTGCGTCGCAAGTCCTGGCTGGGGCTGGCGTCGAAGTGCCTCAGATAGTCGCGGCTGAACTGCGACGAGCTCTCGTAGCCCACAGCGAACGCCGCACCGGATACGTTGTGCTCGCCGCCCAACAGCAGGCGGCGCGCCTCCAGCAGGCGAAGGTGCTTCTGGTACTGCAGCGGGCTGAGGCCTGTGATCTCCCGAAAGCTCCGATTCAGACTCGCCCGGCTCATCCCGCATGCTGCGCCGACATCATCGATCCTGATGGGCTGGTTGAAGTTCTGACCAATCCAGCCGATGGCCTTTCGTACCTTCGGCAGCGGCCCCTTGGCACTCGCAACCTGGCGCAACAGCGTTCCATGGGGGCCGTTCAACAAGCGATAGAGCAACTCTCGTTCAACCAGGGGGGCCAGAATGGGAATGTCCTGAGGCCGCTGCATCAGCACCAAGGCACGGGCCAGGACATCTTCAAGCTCCCGCCCCATGGGCGCGGTCGACAACCCCAACTCGCTGCCTTCGCCGCCGCGCGAAGCAGGCATGGACAGGATCAGCTCATTGAGCACCACCGGGTCCAGCACCAGCGTGAGCGCGACATAGGGCCGTTGGCGCGCATCATCCCTGTAGACCTGTCCCATGAGCGGCAGATCCAGTGCGCTGACCAGATAGTGGCCCGCCTCGTAGTGCAGCACCTTGTCACCGAAGGAGACGCGCTTGCTTCCTTGCAGGATGAAACACGCCATGGCGCGGTACTGGCACGCATTCTCATTGTCCTGCCCTTGGTCGACGTGCAACTCGATGCGGGGAATGCCCGACTTCAAGGTACCCGGCTGGATGCCGTGCAGCACCGTTTCCAGCGGGGTCGAAAGGTGGGTGTCCATGGGGGGCTCGGGGGTATCTAGTGTCCTGTCCCGTAAATAAATGCCAATAAAACCGCGTCTTTCACGCCAGGGCAGCGTTGCAAATCCTCGCGATAGCACTGGCTATCGCTGCGGTTTGCGCCTTGCCCTGGCGCGAAATCCATCGGATTTATTTTTGGCATCTATTTACGGGACAGAACACTAGGGGGTGAGTCGATCGTGCAAGAGAACAAGCGTATCAGGCAAGCCATGAAAAGCGCTTCGCCATAAATTGTGAGCTCTTGGCGATTTCCGCCATTTCAATCACAGAAATGAAGTGAGTTCAGATATGACAGCAAAGATCGCGCTGATTACCGGTGCAAGCCGCGGACTTGGCCGCAACATGGCCCTGCACCTGGCCGAGCGGGGTGTCGGCATCATCGGAACCTACCGCACGGGCCAGAACGAAGCCGAGGTGCTGCAACGCGAGATTGAAGAGCGGGGAGGCAAGGCGGTGATGTGTCGGCTGGATGTGGCCGACACCGCGTCTTTTGCCCCGTTCAGCGAAGCCGTGGGCGCTGCGCTGCAGGAGCGCTTTGGGCGCGCGCGCTTCGACTACCTCGTCAACAACGCCGGCATCGGCTTGCATGCCCCGTTCACCGACACGACCGAAGCGCAGTTCGACGCTCTGGTCGATGCCCATCTGCGCGCACCGCTTTTTCTGACGCAACGATTGCTGCCCCTCCTAGAAGACGGCGGCAGCATCCTGAATGTCTCTTCGGGCTTTGTGCGTTTCACGCTGCCAGGCTACAGCGTTTACGCGGCGGTAAAGGCTGCCGTGGAAGTGTTGACCCGCTACATGGCCGTCGAGCTTGGCGCGCGCCGAATCCGGGTGAACACAATCGCCCCCGGAGCCATCGCGACCGACTTCATGGGTGGCGCGGTGCGCGACAACGAGGGTGTCAACGCCTATGTGGCCCAAGGCATCGCACTGGGGCGTGTGGGCCAGCCCGATGACGTCGGGCGAGCGGTAGCCGCCATTCTGTCCGCCGACATGGCATGGGCCAGTGGCACATCGTTCGATGTGTCAGGCGGGCAGTTGCTGTAGACCCAAGCCCAAGCATCGAATTTCAGTTCGAGATGACCGAGAGATTTCCACATGAAGTTTGCGCTTGTAGCAATCGCCGCCATGGTGCTCTCCACGGGTGCCTGGTCTCAGGTGTGCGATACGTCCAGCAAGACAAAGGAAAGAAAAATGCCAACACCCATCGAAACCGTCACAGCCTTCAGCGCTGCTTTCCCTTCGGACAACGGCAAAGCAGCAGTTCGGCGATGGTTCACTCCCAGAACCGTCTGGGTCAATGAAGGCGTATCGACTACTACGGGCATTGAAGAGGCGATAGCCTTCCTGGAGCGGCCCGGCAGATCGCTGGACATCGCGGCAGTCCATTTCCACATGCTTGCTATCGCTGCGGACGGCAATCGCGTGCTGACAGAGCGACTGGACCGCTTCGTAAGCGCAGATGGGAGCGCGATCGCCGCAGTGAAGGTGATGGGCATCTTTGAGGTGGAGGGCGATTGCATCGTCGCTTGGCGTGATTACTTCGACGTCAACTTTGCAAAGAAATTATCGAAAGATCAGCGATAGGTTACGTCGTAGCGGCTAAAAGTCGCACAGTGGAAACCAAGGAAGGCTTCATCGAGAAGTATGCCCCGCTTGATTCCACGCCAACTGTCCCCCGAACCCTCCAATTTATTGAAGCCTCCATGTCGACCTCTGCACTCAGCCTCATCAGCCACCCCCTGTGCCCGTATGTACAGCGCGCCGCTATCGTGCTGCTGGAAAAAGGCATCCCCTTTGACAGGATCAACGTGGACCTTTCGGCAAAGCCTGCCTGGTTCCTGGCGATGTCGCCGACCAGCAAGGTGCCCTTGCTCCAGATCCATGGCGGCGATGGTACGCACCAGGTGCTGTTCGAAAGCATGGCCATCTGCGAATATCTGGACGAGACACAGCGCGGCGCACCACTGCATCCGAGCGACCCCCTGGTACGCGCGCAACACCGCGCCTGGATCGAGTTCGGGTCGGCGACCCTGGCCGATGCCTGGGGCTATTTGAACGCCAGGGATTCCACCGCAGCCAGCATGAAAGCCGTGGTTTTCAGGGACAAGCTCGAGCGGCTTGAAGACGCACTCGGCGCCGGCCCGTACTTCGGCGCAAGCCAGTTCAGCATGGTCGATGCCGTGTTCGCGCCGCTCTTTCGCTATTTCGAGGGACTGCCCGCTGAAGGCAATGCAGCGCTTTTCGACGGGCTGGCCAAGGTCGGGCTCTGGCGCCAGAGTCTCGCAGCGCGGCACAGCGTCGTCGCGGCAGCACCCCGCGACTATGCAGCGCTTTTTCAGGGCCACTTGCAACGGGTTGGTTCCTGGCTGGCACCGCAGTAGCCGGGCTTTCGTTCGGTGCCATGGGTCACTCCAGCAAATCCAGGCAGCCCAAATCCTCCACCGCATGCGCCACCCGGGTGAGCTGGGGCCACCAGACGAAGGCGGACATGCCCCGCGCGAACCTCGCCATCGGTGTGCGCAGGTGCAGCAACACCGCAAGCCGGTAGTCCTGCTGAAACGCCTCACGCGAATAGCCCGCCACACCGTGGGCGGTGAGCACTGCGTGGTAGCGGTCGAGCAGTGGCATTTCAAAGCGCTGGCGCACGGCGCGATCCCACTGCAGGGCCATCATGTAGGCCAGGTCCCAGACACCGGTGCCCACATGCCAGCCATCCCAGTCGATGAGCTTGGCGACCCCGGCTGCGCTGTCGCGTGGAACCATCCAGTTCCAGACGTGGGCATCGCCATGGACCAGGGTCCTGTGCTGGAATTGGTTGGCCTGCTCGATGAGCGCCGGGAGCCCGGGCAGGAACTGCGCGTAGATGCCCCGCGTGCGCTCGTCCAGCGCATCGCCGGCCTGCGCAAACAGGCGCTCGCAGGCGCCTGGCAGCCATTCCGATGCCTCAAGCCGGCTCCAGAGCGTGGGGCCCATGCCGGGCACGGTGCCCTGATCGCCACCGGTCCAGCCGATGGCATGGAGCCGCGCCAGCGCTTCAACGATGAGGGTGCAGCGTTCGAACGTGGGCGGTAAGGGCTCAGCGCTGGGCTGCTGGTGCGACTCCGACAGGTCTTCCATCAGCAGCCAGGTGCGGCCCGTGGGTTCGTCCACGCCCCCGGCGTAGAACCGGGGGATGACCGGGCTGTTCAGGTGCCTGGCGATGGTCTCGTAGAACGGCAGTTCCGGTTGTCCAAACCCGGGGTGTGACACCTTCAACACGGCCCGCGCCGGGGCGCCTGTGGGGTGGCTCCATGCCAGCGTCACGCCGGTCAGATCGGAAAGGTAGCCTGATGCACCGATGGCGCTGGGCACGGCGCTGAGCAGCGATGCACCGCTGGGCTCCTGGTGCCGGGCCATGTGCTCCCCCAGCAACGAGGGGGCCAGCAAACGCTCCAAAATCGAACTGTCCAAATTGGCTCCTTGGGGGGGCTGCATTTTCAACGGCCGTGGTGTACCCGGCGCCCACACTCAGCGCTCGGTAGCGTTGCCCTTTTTGCCAGTGATGGCAGAGACAAGCACCTCGATCACGAGGGCCAGCACGATGACGACACCGGCAGCCTCTGCATGCCCGGCCACGTAGAGGACGAGCGGGACGAGCACACCTGCAAGGGAAAAATAGTGCATGGGTTTCAAGCCTGACCTCCTGGTGTTGTGGCCGCCAGCCCGGGGGCCGGCAGCGACGATTGCATATGCCGGCCATTGTGCATCGCCGGCCATCGGGCCCACCGTGCGCTCGGGTGTGTACCCGTCGAGCGCGTGGCGCCCTGCGAAGAATGGGGGATGGACATGCAGCCCCTCACCGCGCATGCTGCGATGTTTTGACGGGGCAACCCGGTGTTTGTCATGGCGCAACGGCGCTTTCGTTCAGGCACCTGGGGGCCGGGCAGCGCCGCTGTTCAACGGTTTGCTCCGTTTTTGTTGTTCAGGTGTTTTCATTTCTTTTTATCTTTTGCTGAAAGATTGACCCCCATGACTCCGCTTCGGGTCTGCAACGGCGGCTGCATTTTTTTGCATTCACCCTGGCCATGCTTCAACCAACACTGTTTCTTTCGGTTCTGATGCTTGCAGGTTGCGGGGGCGCATCTGGGACTTCAAACGTTCAAATCCTGCCCTCTGGATACAGCATCGGGGCGGTTAAATCGGCCTTGGCCACGCCGGTTGTGGACGAGGTCGTTCGCCTCAAGCCCAAGAACGTCCACATTTCCATGTGCCGCTCGACCCCCCACGCAAAGGTCATTCAATTCAATGTGGAACTTCAAGCCCGGCACGATGCAAAGATCACGAGTGGCTTCTATGAGAACTGTCCCGAGAGTTAACGGCAGACGGGATGCGGCGTTGGCGATCTCTTCGGGCCAGTATGCAAGCATGCCCTGCCAAGAAGGGTGATTGTGTGAATGGACAGGTATATGAATAAATCACTTTCTAAGCTTCACCATCTGTTGTTCTTGGGGTATGCGATTGGCGGGGGGCTCATAGGTGGCCTGGGCTTTTTTTCGCCCCAGGAAGACACTGTGCAGCTGACGCTGTTCGTGCTCGCGGTCGCTACTCCATTGGCGGCGTTCCATTTTTTTGCGGCATCAGGTGCAAGGCAAGGGAAGGCCTGGGGAAAAGTGCTGTCGCAGACTTTTGCTGTTCTCGTTTTTCTCGGATTTCCCATCGGAACGGCGCTGTCTATCTACATTTTCATGAAGACAGGTGGTGGGAATTGGGAGGGCGCCTGAATTTTCAGCGCATTTAACCCATCAGTCCAAGCGGCCGCGTCGCGAGCCCGCGCCTGTTGAAGGGGTCAACCATCCTGACTGCCGTCGATCTTCATGCTATCCATGCGAGAAATGCAGGGCCCGCGATCTTTGCCATTCATCCAGCATCCAGGTGCGCTGGCACAAAAAGAGGCGGCATCTGTGCAGTTGATCACGCATGGGCGCCGCATCGCCATGGCCCACGCCCCGCGAACCCTTTCGGGCTGTTGATGCCCCGCACAATCCGATCGCTTTGATAAATCCGTATGAAGGCTGCATGCATGCATGCAGCCCGTCCTCTCTGGTTGGCCGCATGCCTTGCGCCGCGCAGGGGCACCACGGCAACCACCACAAGGAAGCAACCATGAAATCAAACCGCCCCACCTCCATCACCGTGATCTCTTGGGTGCTGATTGTCACCAGCGCCATCAACCTGATAAGCTTCTACATGTCCCACGGCAATGCGCTGGCACAGAGCATGATGGCGCAGAGCCCGCTGCCGGTGGCTGTGCAGTACGCGATTGGCTACGTGGGGATTGCCATCCAGCTCGTGTGCACCGTGGCCTGGCTCAAGGGGCTGGCATGGGGGCGGGCGTTGTACATCGGCTGGGGCGGCATCGGCCTGGCAATCGGGTTCTACAGCTCGCCCTCGATGGGCGTGATGGTTGCCGGCGCGGTCGTCTTCGCGATCATCGTGTTTTTCCTGCTGCGCCCCGCCGCCAATGCGTACTTCGCACGGGGCGATGGCACTCCCGATGCCAGCATCGCCTGAAGTGAAACACCCCCTGAGTCGCTTCGCGCCTTCCCCCTCTCTCGTCTCGCTGCGCGAGTCGGGAGGGGGACGCCCCCAGCGCGGCGGGGCGGCCCTTGCGCGGGGGCACTGGCCTTGGCCGCGCCAGTTTCATGCGTCGCGGGTGGCGCGCAGCGCAATGGATAACTTATACGGCTTTGCCCACCCATGACTGTCGTATGCATTGAGACCGAAGGACCCATGGCCCATAGGCGCACACTCCTGGCGGCGCTGAGCGCCTTGCCGTTCGCACCATGGGCGCATGCGCAGGGTGTGCCGGCGGCACCCGCTGCTGCGGGCAGGCCTGCAAACCCGGCCCTCGCCAAGGGCGCGAGAGCTGGCATACACCCCTGGATGGAGGTGGGCGATGCCGTGGTGGCGGACGTACTGTTGGACGGCAAGGTGGTGGCCCGGCTGGACCACCAATCGGCGTTGCCGGGCCTCAAGAAGCCCCCAGCAATGGTGTTTGCCTTGCATGCAGGCATGAAGCAGCTGCGGCTGCGTGGCAAGGCCACCCTGGCTGGCAAGACCTCGCCGTTCGACAGGGCCTGGACCGTGCGTGACATGGCGCCTTTGTCGGCCCCTCTGTACGACCAGCGCAAGAGCTGGATCGACCGCGTGGCGGCGACGGAGGGCGTTGGCAGCGGGCCCGCCAAAACTTCGCCAGGCAGCAAGCCCGCCAAGGCAGCGCTGCAAGAGCTGGAAAAGCGCATGGGCGTGCCACTGCCCGACATGCTGAAAGTGCTGGAGCAGTGGGATGTCAATTTCGGCGACTCCTACTTTCTGCCGGTCGCCCAGATGTCCACCGTGACCCGGCTGCTGCTGGGCGAGTGGGACTACAAGGAAAAGGGCGAGGATGGGCTGGGCCAGATACTGACGCCCTCAGTGCGTGCGCGCTACGACCGGAGCCTGGCCGTGTTTGTCGAAGTGGGCGACGGCCTGGGTGCCATGGCCTGGGACCCTGCGGGTGTCAGGCGCGGCGAGCCGAGCAACACCTGGGGCGATGCCGGCAACCCTGGCGCCCAGCCCGCCACCCCCAACCAGGGCGTGTGGTACTGGCTGCACCAGGACAGCCTGCACAAGCCCAGGCTGCTGCTGGACGACGACTACCGGCCCAAGACCGCAGAAGCCGCGTTCACGCACGTGGTGCAGCGCTTCGCGCTGTCGCATTTCGACTCGCCCCAAAACGACGGCGAACTGGTCGTGGACACCGCCAACCCGCGCAGCAACCTGCTGCAACTGCACTTCGAGGAGCCGCGCAAGCCCAGGCTCTGGCTCCGCAGCTACGACTACAACTACAGCCTGTACTGAGCGCTCGCACAGTGCTCCATGGAAAGCACCGACCACGCTATGCAATGGCCGTTTGACCAACAGCGCAACTGCGCGACGGTATTTTCAAAAAGTGTTCTGGACCAGAGCCGCCCGATCCTGTTTGTTTCCCACGATGAAGAAGATCACGCGTGGCAATTTCTGGACGGGATCAGCGGAGAGTTGGAAGACCTTGCCCTGGCTGCCCTCTTTCACGTGCTGGAGATTGATCCTGCTTGACCAGCACCATATGATCTGGTTCACCCCTAGGCAGATGAATCCGATGGTCGTTTTCGACTAGGCCGTTGAACGACTACAGCCGGCCTGGAGCAGTCATCTACCGCAGCGGCCGAGTATCGAGCATGCTTGACACGGACGAAGAGGATCACGAGTGAACGAATACATATTTTTGATGCATCAGGACGCTCCCGACACGGAAGCCGCCGACGACTCGAAATGCTGGGCGCAGTACATTGCAAAGCTCCGCAGCACCGGCCAATTCGATGGGGGTAGCTCGATAGGGCGTGGAGAGCGCTTCAGAAAAAATCAATCGGGTCAACCGACCGGCAATGATCTCGGCGGCTTCATCCGAGTGCGTGCAGCCAGCCTCGAAAGCGCAAAACAGTTTTTAGCAGGCAATCCAGTGTACGAGGCTGGCGGCACGGTGGAGATCCGGGAGCTGCCCCACACCTAGTGGTACCGGTGCCGCAATACGGGCGCCGCTTTGGGCCCCTGGCTGCCGCTGATACGATGGCTGCCATCGGCCATGAGCCGCCGTTCGTGGGCCGAGGGATGTACCCCCCTGTCGTTGTTCCCATAATTGCCCACCCCTGCGAGGCTCTACGCCTAGCATCCCCATAAATCGCAGGCTGCAGGGCGAGCGGATCAATCCACCATCTGTGTAACGTCTTGGCCTTCGTTGGCTTTTGAGCCAGGCGTAAGACGAACGCTTTCCGTGAGCTTTCATCAATGAATTTCGTAATTCGCCAAGCAACAGCATCTGATGCGGAAGCAATAAGCCGCTTAGTTGCTGGCTTAGCTCATTTTTTCCTTGCAGATCCATCATCCCCTGAAGTTAAGCCGTTCTTGGCTGGACTCACTCCAGCTTCCTTTACAGAGCGGATCGGTTCATCCAAATTCAACCATTACGTCGCGGAAGACTCCGTCGGCGTTTGCGGCGTTATTGCGCTGCGGGACGGCTCACATCTTTATCATCTCTTTGTCAGAGTGGATGCCCAAGGGCAAGGTCTTTCTCGCGCACTTTGGGAGCATGCAAAGGCTCTATCGGGAAACCTCAACTTTTCCGTCAACTCATCATTGTTCGCGGTTCCGGTGTATGAACGCCTTGGGTTTGTCGCCAAGACTCCTCCGCAAACGGCAAATGGCGTAGCGTTCGTCCCTATGGGGTACTCGCATTGCAGCTAAAAATCGTTGAAGGCGATGTCACTGCCAGCACTCCATCTCCACGCTGGGGCCTGCAGACGGCATTAAAGATTCTCAACATCGGCCGCACATACTTCCTGAATTGAACGTCCGCTATTCGCTCCAGCGACCGGCTGCAATGGGCGCAAAGCAGCCTTTTCGCAGGCTGCTTTGTAGCGATTGCAGCCAGTGATATCCCGGACCCAGTGGCCTGTTTCAAAGTGCTGCGGACCTTGCCAGCCAGCCGGTGCGTGCATGGCGCCTGAACGACTGCTGACCTCGGCCAGTTCGGCGTTAAGTTGCTTGCGGCTCAGAGCGGCTATCAAGACTCTTCTGGCGTCGTTGTCGCGTCTTGTCGTACTACTCGTACTGCCCACGACGCAGCGCCTGGCCAGAACCGCTTCGCTGAGTTTTGTTATCCGCTCTCAGTCAACCCGCAGCACCTCGAACTGCTGTCGGATGGGCGCCACCTGTATCGACACCTCATCACCCTCGCATTTGCCCAGCAAGGCCCTGCCCAAAGGGGCTTCGCAGCTGATGACCTGAACGGGCTGAGCGCCGCTGAGCAGCTTCATGCTGCCCCCATCCGGGCCGAGAAAGAGCTGTTGGTGCTTGTCGTCGGAATCGACCAGGCAGACGAGCGCGCCGAGCTGTATGCCTTGGCTGGCGTCGTAGGGGCGCGGGCGCCATTGGCGCCAATGGGCCATCGCCTGGCGGATGGCTTCGGCGCGCCGGGCCTGGCCGGTGGCCAGGTAGGCGGCTTCGAGTCCCAGTGTGTCGTATTTGTTTTCGGCAATGTTCTCTTCGTGGGTCGCCGTTTCATGGGCCGCCCGCATTGCCTGTTCGGCTTGCAGCAGGTCTTGGGCGAGCCGTTCCAGCACCTGCTGCTGCAGCAAGAATTTATCCATGGTGAAAGGTAGGCATTTCGAACAAGCGGGGGCAAATCTTGATTGTGAAGGGCTTAGGGCGTGTCATCATTCATTTCACCCCCGCGCTGGCCCCGGCATGCGGATGGATGCGCGAAGCGCGGCGCGGCCAATAGCGGGCTATTGGCAAGCCGAGCGACAAAGCAGACGCCGCATGCCGGGGCCAGCCCGCAGGGAAAGCCTGCAGCGCGGCACATTGCGGCGTTGCCCTTCGCTTGTGTAGCCGTGCTACACGGCACTCAGGGCGCCTTGCACTGCACCGCGCTGCAGGCTTTCGCGGGGGTGAAATGATTGATGACACGCCCTAGTCAGCCTTCGACGCCTTTGTGGGCGAACTTCCCGAGTCTTGAGTCCACCAGCCGCTGAATGCGTGACTGCATCAATGCGTACGCGCCCGCGACCAGGGCTGGCTGCGTGCGGACATGCTGGGACAGCAAGGCAAAAAGAGCCGGCCGCTTGGGTGCGAATTCAAGCGCGATATCCCATCCCTCCCCACCCCTCGCGCAGCTGAGAATTTTTCGTCCACGCCCGCCTTGCACGCCAAAACACCGGCGTGTCAGAATGAAAGGATGAGCACTTCGACCTCTTCATTTCTCTCCAACGCAGACGGCACCAAGGTCGCGACCTACACCTGGGCCAACATCGCTGGCCGACCCGTCGCAGCGGTGCAGATTGCCCACGGGCTTGCCGAGCATGGTGAACGCTACGACCGCTTTGCAAGGCAGCTCAATGCTGCTGGGTTTGTGGTGCACGCGGTCGATCACCGTGGGCACGGGCGCACCGCCGGTGATCGGCTGGGAGATTTCGGCAGTGCTGGTTTCAGCGGGCTGATTGCCGATGTGGCCCAGTATGGGTCGGCACTGCGTGCGCACCATGGCAACCTTCCGGTGTTTCTGTTTGCACATTCGATGGGTTCGTTTGCAGCGCAAGCGGCAATCCTGGATCACGCATCGACATGGGCCGGTGTCATTCTCTCCGGCTCCACCGCACTCGAGGCGCTGGCCGCTGCAATGGCCAATGCGCCTGCCGATGCGCCGGCGGGGCTTGCGGCATTCAATGCAGGCTTTGAGCACCGTACGGGGTACGAATGGCTTTCACGGGACGAGGCGGAGGTCGATGCCTATGTGGCCGACCCATGGTGCGGGTGGGAGGTACCAGGCGATGTGATCCCGTCGCTGTTCGCCCCCGCGGCCCGGCTGGCGGACCCTGCGCTGCTGGCGGGCATCCGCAGTGACCTGCCCATCCTGATTGCCTCTGGCGACGCCGATCCGCTGGCCGGTGGCGGTGCACTGATTCAGCTACTGGGGCAGCGCTACCGTGACGCAGGCATGGCGGATGTGACCGTCAAGTTGTACCCGGCAGCGCGCCACGAAATCCTCAATGAGACGAATCGCGACGATGTGACTGCCGACATGCTCGCCTGGCTGCGGGCCCACGCGGCATAGCCTGCGGCCGCTGGCACGGCCCGCGCGAAGGCGCCATCGTCAACCAGCTGTTCGAGGACGAACACGCGCAGTTGCAGCTGCGCTTTTACTGCTACCTCGGCCTGCGCGGCAAGCAGCCCGGCGGCCCCGAAGAGCAGGCGGAGCAGGCATGGATGGACGGCGACAAGGGCTACTACCGCAGCTCACTGCTCTCTACGCTGCAGCGCATCCGCGAACTGCTCGCGCAAGCCCAGCTGCCGGTGGGCGTGGCATGACGGCACCGGCGATGGCGCCATAATGCCTTGTTGCCCTCTGGGCCGCCCAGCGAGGCTATGAATTCCTTGCAGCCCATGGTGAATGGCGCCGTCTCAACTGCGCGGCAGCTCGCGCACTTCCACCGTGCCGCCCGCTTCGTACACGGGGTTGCCGGCGAGAAACTGCTCCTTGGCCGCCTGCAGGCTGCCATTGGCGTTGAATATCTGGCCCTTGATCTCACCGGCAGTGTTACCGCTGACGCTGGTGGTGTCCCAGAAGGCGGTGAAGCAGCCGCCGGCCTGCACCTGCACTGCCTGGGCGGTCTGCAGACCCAGGGCACCGTCGGCGTGGACCGGGAAGGCCCCACCCAGCGGCGTTCCCTGCACGCCGAGCAGGCGGCCATGCACGTCCTGGTGGTCGTTTGCGGGTGTGATGCCGGGGGTGGCGTCGGTGTACCACTGCAGCAGGCGGTCATCGCCCAGCGCCTTTTGCGGCGGCGCGGGCCACCACCCACCGTATCCTTCAACCATCGCCCTGACAGGGGAGGGTCCCCCGCAAGCACTGCGCGTGGAGTGCATTTTTTGCGCCGAGTGACCGCTACGAACAATGAAGGCGCAGTCAAGCTGACATTGCCAACCGAATGCTCTAGGACGGCGACCGAGACAGGCGTGGTGGGGGCTGGGTGCCGGCCGCATGCGCGCGGTGTGCAAGCGCACTGGCGGAGAAAGGTGTCGGCGCTGCGGCAGCCGCTGGACGAAGGGCGGAGTACGCCTGCATGTGGGGCGCCAGCGTGAACACCGCCACCGCCTGTACGAGCTGGTCAGACTGAGCCTGCAGGCTGGACGCGGCTGCGGCGCTTTGCTCGACCAGCGCTGCATTCTGCTGGGTCGCCTGGTCCATCTGGGTCACGGCCTCTCCCACTTGAGCGACACCTGCGCTCTGTTCGCGGCTGGCAGCGCTGATCTCTCCCATGATGTGGGTCACGCGACGGATGGACGCCACCACCTCCTGCATGGTCGTACCGGCCTGACCCACCAACGCGTTGCCTTCGTCCACCCGTGCCACACTGGTGCCGATAAGCGTCTTGATTTCCCTGGCTGCTTCGGCGCTGCGACCGGCCAGGCTGCGCACCTCACTGGCAACCACCGCAAAACCGCGACCCTGTTCACCTGCGCGAGCTGCTTCCACCGCGGCGTTGAGTGCCAGTATGTTGGTCTGGAAGGCGATGCTGTCGATCACGCTGATGATGTCGGCGATCTTCTTTGAGCTCTCGTTGATACCCTTCATGGTGTCTACGACACGTGAGACTACGTCGCCACCCTGCACCGCGACGGCTGTGGCGCTTTGCGCCAGCTGATTGGCTTGCTGTGCGTTGTCGGCGTTTTGCTTTACCGTGGAGCTCAGTTCCTCCATTGACGCTGCGGTTTCTTCCAGCGCCGAGGCCTGATGTTCAGTGCGTGCTGAAAGCTCGTTGTTGCCCTGCGCAATCTCGGCGCTTGCGGTTGCCACGGCTTCTGCATTGGCCCGCACGCCGTAGACCACCTGGCCAAGATTGCCCTGCATGTGCTTCAGCGCGGAGAGGAGCTCGGTGGCTTCGTCGCGGCCCACTACCGGAATGTCTTCCGATAGGTCGCCATCAGCGATGCTTCGCGCGCTCGCCGATGCCTGCTGGAGCGGCACGACGATGGAGCGCGACAGTAGCCACGCGAACGCCGCGCCCAGCAGCAGGGCGACGATGCCTCCCGCAATCTGCATCTTCTGGCCGCTGGCGGCATCGGCCTCCGCCTTGACAAGTGCCTTGTCGTAGAGTTCCTGCTGGCGCCGTTCCAAGACTAGGATCGCTTCGCTATAAGCGTCGGCCAGAGGTCGGAGTTGTGTGTCCAGTGCGGCCGTGACATCCTCGCCCGCGGCCTTTCGTTTGAACAATGCCGCGCGGGGTGTACGGTAGGCCTCGCGGGCCGCATCGATGGCCGCGAGCGTCGCCTTGCCTTCGTCCGACGTCACCAGTTCGACCAGGCGCGCGCGCAATGCGTTGGAGAGTGCCGAATTCTTGTCCATGTCGGCCTGCCAGCTCTGCATCCGACCGGTGTCAGTTTCGACGATGTATGCGCGGGTGCGGATCCAGTTCAGGTCGATGGTCTGGCGCCAGCCCACCGCCTGCTGCAGCTTCTCGGCGTCGGTGGTCGTGAGCGTGCGGGTGGTGTTGGCCAGCTGCTGCAGGCGCCACACGCCCGTCGCCACACTCAACGCGAGGATCAGCAGCAGGATGGCGAAGGCCAGGGCCAATCGTGGTGCGATTTTCAAGTTGCGAAGTTGGTTCAAGGTACTCCAGTGCGTTGTGAGAAAACGCAAGCTGCGTCTCCTGCGGGTCTTGCGGGTCTTGCGGGCGCTTGCGCGGGTCTCGGGCAGTGTGCGCCTTCGATCGCGGAGGGTGCTCGCGAATCGATTGACATGGGAAAGTGGTCTTGGCGCACCATACGCCGCTGTGGCCATACCGACCTAGGCGAATGGCCGCCTCAACTTGATCGCCACGTCGATGCGGCTGTTCAACTGCGTGAGCAGTCTTGTGTGGACGTCCTTGAGGTAAGCCCAAGGATCATGGCCGTTGAGTTTGGCCGACTGCAACATGCTCATCATGACGGCGGCACGCTGCCCCAGCCAGTTCGCTTTCACAGGAGAGCCATGCTTTTGTGCCTGTGGTGCAAGGGCAGATCTATTTTTGGCATCCATTTGCGGAACAGAACACTAGTGTCCTGTCCCGCAAATAAAAGCCAATAAAACCGCGTCTTTCACGCCAGGGCAGCGTTGCAAATCCTCGCGATAGCTACGGCTATCGCTGCGGTTTGCGCCTTGCCCTGGCGCGAAATCCATCGGTTTTATTTTTGGCACCTATTTGCGGGACAGAACACCAGGTTGTCGTTCAATCTGAACACCAAAGCCACTGCCGCAACTCCCCGCTAAGGGCTCGGCACACGCTGCAAGGACTTGGAACTTGAAGGCTTCGCTGTGACGGCGTCGCTGCTTCGTGTTGAAGTGCACTTTGATGTCCGGCAAACCTTTGATGGACAGCATGGTCCATTCCTGAGGATGCAGTCGCAAGATGGTCCGGCCAGCCGCTCAGGGATCGAATCATGCATCGCCGCAGGCAAGCATGTGGTCCTGGTCTGCGATGCAACGGGCGCACGGTGCCACGAGAAGGGCGCTAATAGCCGCCAATGGCCGCTGGCTGTCCGCAGGCAAGCGGGTGAGGGGCTTCACCAACGTGAGCCGACCGGGCGAACGACCTGCGGGTACCCGCGTTGAATGAAGGCATGCTGCCGAGGGCAGGGCTTTTGGCTGTGGGGGCTCGCAGGTTGCCCAAAGCCCTCGCCACGCAGGGCGCGGCGGCCTGCTGTCATTGGCGCCTCTGGCTTTTCACGGGCCGCTTCTAAAAGCTCTCCCACTCATCATCCCCACCTGCGGCCGCCTTGGCCGGCGCCTTGGGCGCTGGCGCAGGGCTTACCGCCGGTGCGGCCTTGGGCGCCATGGGTCCCTTGGGCGCCGCCAGTCGGCTGGCCACCGGGGCTTTGACCGCCGACGTGGACGTGACTGCCGCGCGCGGGGCCGGCGCTGGCTTGCGCGCCGTTGGCGCCGGTGCCGGTGCGCGGTAGTTGCCAGCACCGCTGCCGTCGCCCGCCAGCCGGAACACCGCCACCGCGTTCACCAGTTCGCCCGCCTGGCTGTTCAGGCTGCTCGCTGCTGCGGCCATTTCTTCTACCAGCGCTGCGTTCTGCTGGGTGGCCTGGTCCATCTGCGTGACCGCTTCTCCCACCTGGCCCACGCCTGCGCTTTGCTCGCTGCTGGCGGCGCTGATCTCGCCCATGATGTCCGTGACGCGCCGGATGGCCGCCACCACTTCGGTCATAGTGGCCCCGGCCTTGTCCACCAGTTGCGTGCCTTGCTCCACGCGCTCGACGCTGGCGGTGATCAGGCCCTTGATTTCCTTGGCCGCTTCGGCGCTGCGCCCCGCCAGGCTGCGCACTTCGCTGGCCACCACGGCAAAGCCCCGGCCTTGCTCGCCCGCCCGGGCGGCTTCCACCGCTGCATTCAGGGCCAGGATGTTGGTCTGGAAGGCAATGCCGTCGATGACGCTGATGATGTCGGCGATCTTGCTGCTGCTGGCGTTGATGCCTTTCATGGTTTCGACCACTTCGGCCACCACGTCGCCGCCCTGTACGGCCACGGTAGAAGCACTCAGCGCCAGCTGGTTGGCCTGGCGCGCGTTGTCGGCGTTCTGGCGCACGGTGGAGCCCAGTTCTTCCATCGAGGCGGCCGTCTCTTCCAGTGCCGAGGCCTGCTGCTCGGTGCGCGCCGACAGGTCGTTGTTGCCCGAGGCAATCTGTGCGCTGGCCGAGGCTACACTCTCGGAGTTGCTGCGCACCGTGGTCACGGTGGCCACCAGGCTTTGCTGCATGCGCTGCAGGGCGCTGAGCAGTTGGCCGGTCTCGTCCTGCGACTGCACGACGATGTCGCCGCTGAGGTCGCCGGCGGCAACGCGGTCGGCAGCCTGCACGGCCTGGGCCAGGGGGCGGGTGATGGAGCGGATGATCGCGAACGCCAGGAAGATCGCCACCGCGATGGCTGCCACACCGGCTATCAGCACGTCACGCTGCAGGGCCGATGCGGCCGCGTCGGCCTCCTTGCCGGCTTCGGTGGTGAGTTGGGCCTGGAAGTCCACCTGTTCGCGCAGCGTCTTCTGGTAGTCGAGCTGCACGGGGCGCAGCTTTTCTTCGAGCAGCTTGATCGCCTCATCCTTCTGGCCTTTTTGGGCCAGTGCGAGAAATTCATCGCCGTACTTGATGAACTCGGCCCGGCCCTTGAGCATGCGCGCCAGTATTTCCTCGCCCTTGGGCGAGGAGATCAGCGTATCCAGCAGCTTGTACTGCTCGGCAGTGGCCGCCCGCGCAGCAGCGATCTGGTCCATGGCCGACTTGGCGATGGGCTCTGAATTGAAAAGGACCAGGTTGCGAAACTGGATCGCCTGGGTATTCACACCGTCCGCCAGAATACCGAGCGACTTGGTGATTGGTATGCGCGTGTCGACGACATCGTGCAGCTCTTCACTTTGGTGTGCAGACCGCAAGAGGCTGATGGCGCCCAGTGCAATCAGCAACAGCACCATCGCGGCAAAAGCGACCGTGAGCCGGGTGGCGATTTTCATCTTGTCCATGGTGTCTCTCCCTCAGGGTATTTTCAAGGTGGCCAGGCTGCATGCCATGGTGGCACGGTGGCAGGTTTCACGAACGAGGTGAGTCAGTGTTGGGGGGCGGATGCAGGGCTGCGTGGACGCCCGCATCGCAATGGGGTTTGAGCTGGCAGAAGGTTTTCATGCGCAATACTCCTGTGGACGGATGCCACCCGAAGGTGGGCTGCTTTCGAATCCCGACAATGGCATGGGGCGACCGCAATGTGGATGGCGCGCCTGTAGCCCAGACGCTCCACGGCCCCCTGTTGATAGCCATCCTATATCAGCAACTGCCGCGATGACCGTTGGGTTTGAAAGGGCAAAGCGGATGCTGGATTTGCAGCGGGCGGTGGACAACCGCTCGAATGCTATGTAAGCAAATAGTATTTTTTGTAACAGAAGACTAGCATTCCCGGGACATCACGCAGAAGGTTTCCCATGCACGCCACTGCGTCTCCCGGGCTGTCCACAGCCCCTCTTGCCAGCGAACCGGCGGGCACCCGCGAGAAGGTGGTCGCGGGCACCGCAGTCGTCCTTTCGCTGGCACTTGGCGCGATGGCACTGCCGTACGCCAAGGTGCCGCTCGCGGCGTTTCCCGCCTTCATTCCGATCTATGTCACCGCGCTGGTGATCTTCGATCTGGTCACGGCGGTGCTGCTGTTGGGCCATTACCGGGCCCTGAAGTCTGCGGGGCTGCTGGTGCTGGGCGGCGTGTATCTGTTCACCGCCACAGCCACTGCGGCCTATGCGCTCATCTTCCCGGGGCTGTTCGCGCCCACGGGCCTGCTGGGGTCGGGGCCCCAGACCTCATCGGCCATGTACATGCTGTGGCACGCGGGCTTTCCGCTGGGGCTGGTGGCGTATGTGCTTGCCAGGCGGCGGGAGGCACGCAGCCCTGCGCGCCCGAGCGGTGGCCGGGCATTGCGTGCTGTAGCCGCCACCGCTGCCCTGGTGTTGGCGCTGGTGGCGGCGTTCACTGCATTTGCCACCGCGGGGCATGAATGGCTGCCGGTGTTCATGGACGACAACCACACCACGTCCGTCGGCAAGGCCTTTCTCATCGGCATCTGGCTGCTGAGCTTCGGGGCGCTGGGGGTTCTGCTGTGGAGCCGGCCCCATTCGCTGCTGGACATCTGGCTGCTGGTGGCCTTGTGCGTCTGGCTGCTGGACCTGGCCCTGGCGGCCGTGCTGAACGCCGGGCGCTACGACCTGGGCTGGTACCTGGGGCGCATCTATGGCCTGGTGTCTGCGGGTGTGCTGCTGATCGTGCTGCTCGGCGAGAACGCGCGGCACTACACCCGGCTGCGGGCGCTGACCACCGCACTGCAAAGTGCCAACGAGACGCTGTGGCGCTCGTCCATGCAGGACGGCCTGACCGAGCTGGCCAACCGCCGGGCGTTCGACATGCACCTGGCGGAACACCTGGCCCTGGCCCAGCGCCACCGGCGGCCGCTGGCGTTGGTGCTGCTGGACGTGGACCACTTCAAGGCCTACAACGATGCCTATGGGCACCAGATGGGCGATGAATGCCTCAAGGCCATTGCCCGGGTGCTGCAGGCCCATGGCAAGCGTCCCTCGGACCTGGCCGCACGGTATGGCGGCGAAGAGTTCGCCCTGGTGCTGCCCGAGACCGATTCGGTAGGCGCCATGCACATTGCGGCTGCGGCGCATGCGGCCGTGGCGCGCCTGTCGATTGCCCACCGCGAGTGCTCCACCGGTGCGGTGGTTAGGGCGTGTCATCATTCATTTCGCCCCCGCGCTGGCCCCGGCATGCGGATGGATGCGCGAAGCGCGGCGCAGCCAATAGCGGGCTATTGGCAAGCCGAGCGACAAAGCAGACGCCGCATGCCGGGGCCAGCCCGCAGGGAAAGCCTGCAGCGCGGCGCATTGCGGCGTTGCCCTTCGCTTGTGTAGCCGTGCTACACGGCACTCAGGGCGCCTTGCACTGCACCGTGCTGCAGGCTTTCGCGGGGGTGAAATGAATGATGACACGCCCTAGCATCAGCACCGGCATAGCGGCCCTGGGCGAAGGCGAGGCCCTGACGCCGCAGCAGATGATCGCCATGGCGGACAAGGCGCTCTACCAGGCCAAGGGCGCGGGGCGTAGCCGCATCGTGTTGCTGGACGCAGCGGGTGTGTCGTGAGCCCTTCAGCGCGCAGAAATGCCATGACCCGTCGGGCCTGCTGACGCACCCTGCTGCCCAGGGGCCGTCAGAGGCTGAGAGTTTTTTGGCCGTGCCCGAAAGGCACGTCACAACGCCCTAGGCGCAAAGCGCAGCCATAGCTCGGGCTATGGCGAGCATTTGCTTTCGACGAGCCGGGGTGGTTTGGCGTGCAAGGCGGGCATGGACGAAAGACTCTCAGCCTCTCAGGCCTTGGCAGGCTGCTGCGGTGAGGGGTTGGCGGTTGGGGGGCTCACGCGCGGCAGACGCAACCGGAATTCGGTCGTCTCCCCGTCGGCAACAACCTCTACCGATCCGCCGTGCGCCAACGCGATCTCGCGCACCACGAACAGGCCCAGCCCCAGGTTGGCGCCGGCCACCAGGTCGGCGGGCGCGCCCTGGCTGCCGCTGTTGCTTTCGATGCTGCTGCGTGCCTCGCGGTCCTCATCGCTCTCTTCCCGCACCAGGGGGTCGAACAGGCGGGGCAGCATGTGGGGCGCGATAGGCTTGCCCGTGTTGCGCACGGTCAGCAGCACTTCGTCGGGGCGGGTCCCGTCCAGCACGGTGCTGACGGGCAGGCCGGGGAAGCCGTATTTCAGAGCGTTGAACACCAGGTTGGACAGGGCCTGGTGCAGCCGCCGGCCGTCCCATCGGCCATGCATGTCGCCATGGCTTTCGAGCACCAGGGTGCGCTCGGCGTAGACGGCGTTGATCTCGTCGAGGGTGTGCCGCACGAACTGGTCCAGCTGCAGCGGCACGGGCGTGAGGCTCAGGCCCTTGCCCAGGCGGTAGGTGGTGAACTCCATCAGATCGTTGAGCAATGCCTTCATCTGCGCCACGCTGCGCAGCGTGAGGGGGGCGTAGCGAACATCGCCAGGCCACTTGCGCAGCTCCACGGCGGCGCAGCTGGCGATGGTGCTCAAGGGGCCGCGCAGGTCATGCCCCATCATGCCCAGGAACAGGTCCCGGGCCCGGCCGACCTCCTGCACGAAGACGTCCACGGACTCTGCCAGCGCTTGGTCGAGCGCTTCGTTGAAGCGCATCATGTCGTCCAGGTCCTGGGCCTCGAAGCTCGGGGCTGCCGCCTGCCAGCGCCGCAGCACGGTGGCGCGCAGGGCTCGGTACTCTGCCACCATCTGCCCGATCTCGAAACCCTGGCGCTCGCGCTGGCGCGCATGGCTGCGCGACGGGACGTTGGAGGATTCCGACGCCTCCTGGCTGTTGCCCTCGGATTTGGCCTTGCGCTCAGCTTCGCCCTCGGGGCGGGCCATGTTGGTGACGATCTCTTCGAGCAGGGTCTTGCCATGGTCCAGCAGCTCGACCTCGTCCATGTTGCGGGCCGCAGGCAACTGCTGGCTTGCAAAAGCGACCCAGTCGGTCAGGATGGAGTCGATATTGGACGTGATGAAGTCGGCAAGGCGCATTCGCCATTGTGCACGCCGGGTAGGCAGATGGGGCGAAGGCGCAGTCCAGTACCTTGCCTGCTGCCTTGAGCGGGATAGGGGAGGGGCTTGAATGGTGTCGGGCAGTCCTCATATCAGTGTCCATGAAAAGCGGCTCAGCCGCTCTCGAAAGTATGGAGGACATGAAATGCCCATGGAATTGCTCCGCGACATGGCCGCAGGGCCGTTTCCCTTGACGCTTGCCAGCGAAAACGCCATCGACAAACTGCGGGTGCTGAAGGCGGCCGGCATGGTACTGGCCTGGCTGCCCGAGCCTGGCGGTGCCCAGCCGGCCGTGGTGCAGGAACTCACAGGCCTTGGCCGCGCATCGCTGAAGCTGCGCGAGGTGCCCAGGCCCGAAGCTCAAGCGCTGCCGGGGTAAAAGCTTGCGGGCAAAGCTGCCCAAGCGCCTTCCGCCAGGAGCGGCGGCCCGCGCCTGGCCCGTCTCAGAGCACGAAGGTCGAGCCCGCCCTGGCCTGCGCCTGCAGCCACGGGAACAACTGGTCCGCGCTGTCCACGATGGGGCTGAACACGGTGCACTCGTCGTGCGCCCAGAAGTAGATGCCGCCCGCGCCGGGACCGTCCATGCGCAGCACAAAGCAGTCCGAGGCGTTCTCGGCGCCCACGATGGGCAGCATGTGCTGCGGGTCGATGCCGCTGTCGGCAATGGCGCTGCGGATCTCCTCGGCCAGCTCGGGCGAGCTGTCGTCGTGCAGGCTGAGCCAGCCCAGCAGCTCTTCGTGCTTGTCCAGCGCGGCGCAGATGCTGAACAGTTCGTAGGTTTCGCTGCCGTCGCCATCGACCACGGTGAGCTGGTGCCGCTCGGCCTGGGTGATCCATTGCAGGTAGGCGTGCGATGGCTGGGGAAAGCGCCGCAGCAGTTGTTCGAGTTCGCTTTCGGAGGCCGGGCTGCCCGGGGCGGTTTCAAAGCGCAGCTGGCTCACGCGCTGGCTTTCGGCGCTGCGCGCCTGGGTCTGCTGCTGGTCGACGAAGGCCCGGTAGCCGGGGGATTCGAGAACCTCGGGCATCTGCAGGCGCCACTTCAGGTGCGTTTCGTAGGCCTCGGTGCTGTGCTTGAGCTGTAGCAGTGCCGTCACCTTCAGTTGCTGCAGCTGGCCAGTGCCATGGTTCGTGGCATCGGCGATTTGCAGGGCCTGCATCGCCTGCTCCGGGTCGCCGGCAATGCACAGCAGGTACTCCGCTACGGTCTGGGCGGCTGCGGCCAGTTGCGAAGCCGTGTGCCGATAGCTGTCGCCAAAGCTGTACATGGCGCCTGGCGGGGCGGCGTTGGCGTCTGCTGCCTGGTGGATGATGAACATTGCGTGTTCGACGGCTGCAGCCCAGTCGCCATCTGCCTGCGGGCCGGGGTGGGCGCGCGCCCGGTTGGCATGGGCGCGCCGGGCTGCCGTGTGCCAGTACCAGGCCTGTTCGCTGTGGCGGCAGCGGTGCAGGGCGGCCAGGGCGCTCTCGTGGTCACTGCACTCGGTGTGCAGCGCCGCCAGGTCCATCAGGCATTCGTCCTCGGTCTTGGTGCGGTGGTCCAGCAGGTCCTTGGGGAAGAGGGTCAGGCTGTCGTGCACGACGATCTCCTGCCATCCGTCGCTGGCAAGGGCCTGGCGCAGGTCCACCAGGCGCTGCAGCACGGCCTGGGGGCCGCCATCGGGGTCCCAGCGCAGGTCCTCCACCATCTTGAACTCGCGGTCCAAGGCGCGCGCCTCCTGGCGCTTCCAGTAGGCATGGCCGTCATAGCCGTGCGGTATCAGCGTGATCTTGATCAGCAGCGGAGCCTTGTTGCTGGCCGCGGCGGTCTGGAGCCAGTGGCTGGTGTAGGTGGTCATGCGGGGGGCAATGCAGTCAATGCAGGCGGTGCGGTGGCGAAGCCGCCATTGAAGCACCGGCCAGCTGCTGCGCGCGCGGCGCGGTGTGACGCATTTCACGCGCAAGGCGTTTTTACTTGTGCTGCATCAACTGGCCGCAGCACCTGGTTGCCGAAACATGCGCTCGACCACCTCGAACACCACCTGGATCAGCACCGCCAGCCCGGCCGAGGGAATCGCACCCGCCAGCAAGGTGGTGCCGTCGTTGAGCGCCAGCCCCTGCGCAATGCGTTCGCCATAGCCGCCCGCGCCGATGAAGGCGGCGATGGTGGCGGTGCCAACGGTCATCACGGTGGCGGTCTTTACGCCCGCGATGATGACGGGCAGGGCCAGCGGCAGCAGCACCAGGCGCCAGCTTTGCGCGGGCGTCATGCCCAGCGCCACGGCGGCCTGCTGGGTGCCCTTGGGCACCTGCATCAGCCCCACGGCGGTGTTGCGCACGATGGGCAGCAGGGCATACAGGCTGAGCGCCACGATGGCCGGCACGGTGCCTATGCGGCCCAGCAGCGGGATCAGCGCGGCCAGCAGCGCCAGCGAGGGCACGGTCTGCAGCAGGCCGACAAAACCCAGGATGCCCTGGCCCAGCCACGCCCGCGCGGCGGCCAGCGTGCCCAGCGGGATGCCGATGAGCACGGCGATGCCGACGGACACGGCCACCAGCCACAGGTGGTCGCGCGTGAGGCGCCAGAAGTCGCCGCCGAAGATGGCGGTGGAGAGCGACGGGCGGGCCTGCGGCTCGGCTGTGCTGGCGGCACTGGAGGCACTTGTTGGCGCAGCGGCAGGCGTGGCCTTGCCGGCGAGAAAGTCGGCCGCAATGGCCGGGAACGCCTGCCCGTGCAGTTCGGCCTGCGCGTTCATGGCGATCATGCGCGTTACGTCGATGCGGCCTTCGAGCGCGGCGATCCGGCGCCAGGCCTGCGGGGCGCGCGTGGGCAGGTCGGCGCGGTAGAGCAGCACCGCGTCGTAGCGCGGGAAGTAGTTGGCATCGTCCTGCAGCGTCACCAGGCCCAGGTCGGCGATGCGCGCGTCGGTGGTGTAGATGTCGGTCAGGTCGATGCGCTGCGATGCCAGCGCCTGGTACGACAGGCCGTGGTCGATGGACGTGGGGCGTTGCGGCAACTGGTAGCGCCTGGCCAGGCCGGGCCAGCCGTCTTCGCGGCCCAGAAATTCCTGCGAGATGGCGATGCGCAGGTCGGGTGCGCTCCGCAGGTCGCCCAGGGTTTTGAGGCCATGCTTGCGCGCCACCTCGGCGCTGGCGGCCAGGGCATAGCCGTTGGAAAAACCCAGCGGCACGCCCAGGGCCAGGCCCATCTCGCGCAGCTTCTGGTCGATGGCCTCCCTGGACGACCCGGTGGGCAGCTTGAGGATCTCGCGCTCCACCGTGCCCAGGTACTCGGGGTACACGTCGATGGAGCCGGTCTTGAGCGCCTCGACCACCACGGCGGTGTTGCCCAGGCCCTGGCGGTGCTCCGCAGTGGCGCCGCCCTGGCGCGCGGCCTGGGTGATGACCTCGCCGAGGATGTAGCTTTCGGTGAAGCGCTTGGAGCCGATGGCCAGTTGCTCGGCGGCCGCCTGCAAGGGCCAGGCGAAGGTGCCGGCCAGCACGAGCAGGGTGGCTTTGGCGGCGGTGCGCCAGGGCAGTCGGGTGGGGTGCATCGGGCCATTCTGCGCTGCTTTGGCCGCCCTTGCGCTGCAGGGCTTTGGATGCAGCCGTCAGGGCCTGGACTGTGCGCCGGGCCGGGCATCCGGGGTCACCAGCGCCTGGCTCAGCCGGGCCTTGGCTTTGGCGCTTTCCTGGCTGGCGCTTTTCACGCTGTTCAGTAGCTGGTTGTACCGGTTGAGGATGGCCTGGTCCCTGAAGAGCAGTCTGGGCGCAGGGTCCTGCTCGAACACATAGTCCTGCGGGTTGGTGGCATCCAGCAGGTCGAGCAGTGCGGCGACACCCGTGACGACGGCGGCTTCACTGGCCACCAGGCTGGCCACAAAATCGCCGTTCAGCCGCACGGCCCGCCCAAAGCCCCGGGCGATGGGCTGGTAGACGGACGCCGGAAACAGCGGCTCCGTGGCCTTGATGCCCCGCAGCCCCCGGGCGTTGGCCGCTTCCATCTGGACCTTGTAGGCGGCGATGGCCTGCTTCCAGGGGCCCAGTTGGCTGCGTGTCTGGCTGCGCAGCGCCGGCGAGGCCAGGTAAGCCGTGCTCAGCATCAGCTGCGGCTTCAGGGCCATGACCTCCTGCACGTAGCGCACTTCGATCGCATCCGTCTCCCGACGGTAGGCGGCCTTCACCAGCATGATCGGCTCCAGCAGGCCGATGCGGGCGTCCTTGACCTCCTGATCGGTGACCGACCCGCCCGCATCGATCTTGTCGAGCAGGGGGGCCGCCATGGCGGCGGAGTCCAGCGCCTGCTGTTCCAACTGGGCTTGTGCTTGCGAAGGGGGAGTGCCGTTCTGCGCCTGTGCCGGGGCTGTTGCGGCAGCCAGCAGTAGGCCCGCCAGGACGGCTTGTACCGCCAGTGCCGCGGACTTGCGCCGCTTGTTCATGGATGGCATGGTGTGGTTCTTCCTCTCTTGGGCCATTGTCGCCTGAACGCTGCGCGGAATTGGCCCAGTCGCTTGCCGCGCACCCTGGCGATGTGGAGGCGGCGCTGGCAGCCTACGAGCCGGATGTTTGCGCGCAGTGCGGCCGAGGCGCAGGAGGCATGGGGCGTGCTTCAAGCCTGCCTGGGGCCGCAGGCGCCCCACAGCCTGGTGGATCTGCTCAACGGCGGGCCCCGGTGAGCCGCACCCGTGCCCGAGCCTGACCTAGGAGCGTGCGCGGCAGAAGGAGCATCGGCTGCAACGCCCGACAAACCGGTCTCGCCGGGTATCACCTCCGGCGCCCAGGGGTCCACCCTGGGCTTGTCGGTACTACCCAGCGATCCTCGGTTTTCGGACGTTTCGCTTCGATGCCTTCTGCCGCGCACGCTCCTAGCCGCGCGTTGCAGGCGTGTCTTACGCGCGCAAGGGCGCGCCGCTGACAGGCTGCCGCCCCCAGGCGCGGACACCATGGGGGCATGGCCTTCTCGCACGCAGATTCGCTGTCCCCTGCGCATGGCAGCGCCGAGCTTGCAGCGCCTGTGCCGTTGCCCGGCGGGCCGCTGTTGCGGCCCGCCGGAATCCACCGGCCAGCCTTGCTGGTGCTGCCGGGCTGGGACGACCATGGCAAGGCCCAGTTCGACCTGCTCGACCAGGACCTGTCTGCCCAGGGCTGGCACTGCCGACGCGGCAACCTGCCCGATGCCAGCTGGCCTGCGGCCGAACGCGCCCGTGTGAACCGTGAGGACACCCTGCGCCAGACGCTGCGCGACTACCAATTGCTTCACGCCCAGGAGCGGCCTGATGCCGTGGGCGTGCTGGGGTTCAGCTACGGCGGGTACATGGCGGCACTGTTGGCGGGGATGTATCCGTTCGACTGGCTGGTTCTGCGGTCACCCGCGATCTATCCCGATGCGGACTGGATGCTGCCCAAGGAGGACTTGGACAGGCGCGAGGTGGATGCCTACCGGCGCAAGATGCATACCCCCGACAACAACCGGGCGCTGGCTGCATGCCAGGCGTTTCGGGGTGACGTGCTGCTGGTG
This sequence comes from Acidovorax sp. A1169, assembly GCF_030704685.1. GTDB lineage: Bacteria > Pseudomonadota > Gammaproteobacteria > Burkholderiales > Burkholderiaceae_C > Acidovorax. The sequence continues at coordinate 40,227 of NZ_JAUZDX010000027.1, read as the reverse complement.
CAGTCGGAGCGCGACGCGGTGGTGCCGGGCCCGGTGGCCGAAAGCTATGCCTGGGCCTTCGGTAACGCGCGCTCGCTGGTGCGGCACATGCTGTTGGGGGCGGACCATGAACTGTCAAGCGCCCAGTGGCGTGAGACGTACCATCGCATTGTTGTCGACTGGCTGAAGGCCCGGCTGGCCCGCTGCTGAGGGTATGGGCCGCACCGCGCGCAACCGTGCCAGATGAGCCGGCGCCAACCCCTGCAACGGTGCGAGCCGGCCCCGACAACCTCGTCAGGTATCGCGCCCGAACTACTGCCCCACGCCGCCCTCACCTCGAACTGGAATTCGCCCCCGGGCATTTTTCCGGGCGACCGGATCCCAGAGAAGGGCGGCGATCTCACTCGACTGCTTCGGTGCCCTCGGGCTCGCCATCGGCGTCGGAGCCATCCGTCTTTTGCTCGAAGCGGTCGATGTAGCACTTCTCCTGCATGACCCTCTGCGTCACCAGCAGGTTAATGCCCATCTCGTCGACATGAATGCCGGAGCCCCAGCGGAAGTGCGGCTGGTTCACTCCCGGGGTGCTCGATCCATGCGTGATGAAATGCCTGGCCGAGGCCGGATCTCCGAGGCCCTGTGACCAAGTGACCTGGTAGAGGTAGGCGTAGTCGGTGAAGAGGACCACTGCCTTCTCCCGCACCGCGAAGTTGACCAGGTACAACTGACCGTCCCCACCGTAGAGCAGGTTGATGGTCTGCGGGCCCGCATCATTGTGCTCGGGCACCTTGCAGGTGAACGCGTAGCCGCCCGTGACCGGCACCGAAAGATCGCTGCCCGCAGTGCGGTAGAAGTACAGGTCGCTGCCCTGGAGGCCGACGATCACGTAGTTGCCATTGGCTTCGTCGAATGCGACGCCGATGGATTCGATTTTGCGGTCGTCGCAGTCGGCGATCAGGCTGTTGTTGACCAACGCGATCGAGGGGTTGTCGCTGGTCAGGCCTTCCACGTTGTACACCTGTATGCGGGTGTTGTTGTAGTCCTCCGTCTGGACTGGCACAAACAGGTACTTGCCCGCTAGTTGAACGCCCCCCGGATGGTTGAATGCCTGGCCATTGCCCCCCAGCGCAGCAGCCGACTGGCTGACATCAAGATGGGTGGTGAAGATGCATTGCTGGGGTGGCGAGACGCGAAACACGTAGAGTTTTCCGCTGTCATGGCCGGAGCGGTTCTGGGTGAGCAGGTACAGGTCCTCGTACTGGGCAATGCCCTGGAGGTGGCTCTCACTCAATGCGTCGTAGTGCGAGGGGCCCTGCAGGCATTCGCGGTCGCCGTTTTTGTGCAGGTTGTTGAAGGATGCCAGTGGGTTGGCCAGTGCGGACGAGACGGTAGTGGAGTTCACGGTGAGACCTTCGATTCGGTGGTTGATTGAAGGGAAAGGCGGCAGCCCGGCTGATGGCCAGCCAGGCAACCCACAAGGCAGATCCGGTCGCACCCGGCACGGTTGAGCGACTGCAGTCCGCACGGGCTGTGCATGGCTTCATGGCTACCACCATGGGCAGCGCCACACCCAGCACCCACCAAATGCTAGGGATTTTTGCCACGTTTGTATGTCCTCTATATAGATGACAAATGCGGGTTGAATGCGTTTTTTGTGCCTGCACCTGCGGCCCCAGCCTCAGTGGCTGCAAACCACTGGTCGTTGCTGGGCAGGCGCGCGCTGGAGGTGCTCACAGACCGCACGGGGCCGTCGGTCTTTTGGTGTGGGGGGTCGCGGCGCAGGGCGTGGCATTCTGCGCGCGGGCATGCACGCATGCATGGGTAGGGGCCTGGTGCGTGGACTGGCCCGTTCAACCCCTGCATGCAAGCGTGATGCTGTCCATCAACGATCGACGATCAACCATCAACGATCAACGAGCACCGGCACCGGCACCGGCACCGGCACTGCCGGTTCCTGCGCTGCCGGATCCTGCGCTGCCAGCGCCTGCGCCTGCTGAACCGGCTCCGGCGCCAACTCCCGCGCCGGGGCCGGCCCCCGTACCGGCACCTGGCCCCGCGCCTGCTCCGGGTGCACCGGCACCCACGCCCGCGCTACCGCCCGTACTGCCTGCCCCGCTGCTCGCGGCACCTGCGCCGCTCCCCGTTGCAGAACCCGCTGCAGCGCCAGGGGCCGCACCGGGTGCGGTGCCGGCCGCACTGCCAGGTGCGCCCGCGCTGGTGCTGCCAGCCGAGCCCGTGCCAGGAGGCGCACCTGCCACGCTGCCCGCGCCTGCACCGCTGAGCCCGACACCCGCGCTGGTACCCGGGGCGATACCGGTGCCTGTGCCAGTGGCGCTGCCTGCACCAGTGCTGGTGCCGCTCGTCGGGGTGCCGTTACCGGTGGCGCCTGGGCTCCCTGTCGGATTGCCTGTCGTGGCTGCTGTCGTGCCCGTGCTGCCCGTACCCGGTGTGCCTATGCTGCTGCTCGGAATGCCACTGGGGATGTTGCCCGAAATGCTGGCGTTGCCGATGCTGCTGTTGCTACTGGGCGTGGTGGTGGTGCTGCTCGGGTTGCTGGTGGCAGCCGTGGGCGTGGCGGTGCTGCTGGGCACGCTGCCGGGGATGCTGGAGGGGCTGGTGGTGGCGTTGCCGATGTTGCTGCTGCTCGGGATGCTGCTCGGAATATTGCCAGGAACGGCGGTGTTGCCGATGCTGCTGTTGCTGTTGCTGTTGCTGCCCGGCGTGGTGGAGGTGTTGCCCAAGGCACTGCCAGGGGTGGCCGTGCTAGGGGTCGCGGTGCTGGGGTTGCCAATGGTCGAGATGGCCGGAGTGGCAGGGCTGGCGCTGCCGAAGCCGCCCTGGCTGTAGGCATGCTGCGATACGGTGAGTGCCAGCACGGACACAGCGATCAGCGGGGCCGCAAGGCTGCGGTGCGAACGGGAGACTGGGGTGGTCGACATGGGGAGCTCCTTTGAGGATCGCGGTGGCCGTGGTGCCACCATGCCTTCATGTTGAAACCGGCGGGCGTGCGGCGCGGTAGGGACACAGGCGCGCCCCCGGTAGGACGGGGCCGTTCACGCCGCGCGGCCCGCAGGCCGGATGCAAGCGCAGGTAACGCGCCCAAGGCCCGCACACAGCAAGGGCGTGTCGCACCCTGAAACAGGGTGAACAGTTGCTGACAACTCGTGGGCGGACGCGGCGTGGGTTCCACTGCCACCCTCAGCGTGCCAGCCTGTCTCTCAACCGGTTGCTAAGCCTGCGCGCTGGCGGGCTGGCTCAGCAGGTAGTCCGCCACCGCGTCCGAGAACCTGCTGCGCCGCCCGCCCAGCAGCACGGCGCCGTCGTCCGGGCCCTCGGGATCGGGCCGCGCGCCGGGCATGCCGTGGGCCACCAGGGCCTGGGCGCAGCCGACCCAGTCGCCACCGCGCACGGGCTCGTTGAGCGAGGCCCAGGACAGGGTGCCGCTGGCGTTGTCGCCATAGCCGTGCAGGGCCTGCCAGTCGGCGCCGTGCGCCAGCAGGAAGCGGGCGAGGGCGGCATCTCCACGGAACACGGCCTGGTTCAGGGCCGAGGCATCCCAGTCTCCACCGCGCACCTCGATGGGCCAGCCCAGGGTGACCATGGCGCGCACCGCATCGCCGCAGCCCTGGGCCGCCAGCTCGGGCAGCAGCCGCAGCTGGGCAGGGCCGAGCCTGCCGATGGTGCCAGGGTGTGCGGCCTGCAGTGCGCGGGCCGCCGCTTCGTCGCCGCGTGCGCAGGCGGCGATGAAGGCCTCGTCCGAGTCGGGTGGCGCGTGGCCGCTGGTTCCCGCCGTGGCCGCCTGCAGCAGCTGTGCCACCTCGGTCAGGCCGTAGCGCAGGGCCATGGCGTGGGCGGGTGTGCCGTCCTGCATGCGCGCATCGGGCCTGGCGCCTGCGGCCAGCAGGGCTGCGATGTGCGCGGGCGAGCGGCGCCGGCGAATGGCCCACAGCAGCGGCGAGCCCCAGTCCGACGTGGGCGGGCCCTGCGGTGCTTCGTTGGCATCGCCGCCGTGCGCCAGCAGCAGCTGCAGGGTGGCCAGGTCGTCGAGGTCGAGCACGCGGTACATGGCGTTGGTGCCGGTGATGCGGGCTCCGGCTTCGAGCAGCAGCCGGGTGCACTCGGGGTTGTCGAGCGCGTGGTAGAGCGATTCGTTGTCGTCAGGATGGGCGCCAGCATCGAGCAGCAGCTTCGTCATCTCGGGGTCGAGGTTGCGGCCGGCAGCGCCGTACAGGGCCGAGAGGCGCTCGGTCTCTGCAGGTGCCTGCAGCGAGGCCGGGGGCCAGCGGTTGCCCACCGATTGGTCGGGCGATGCACCGGCCGCCAGCAGATGCCGTGCGCAGGCGATCAGCCGCTCGCGGTGGCTCGGCAGCTGCAGCAGGCCGGAATGCGCGACCGCCACCAGTGGCGGCAACTGCAGCGGCCCACCCGCACGGTGCACCCAGCCGGGGTCCTGCGCGGTGGCCTGGCGCAGCACGGCTTCGTCGCCGGTGGCGCAGGCCAGGCAGGGGTCGCTGTTGCCGAGCAGGGCGGGGTGGTCTTCGAGCAGGCGCAGGGCCACGGCGGGCCGCGCGCGGTTCATGCCGCCGCAGATATCGCCCGCATAGGCCAGGCCCAGCCAGTGGAGCAGGGCCTTGCCCGGGTCATCGGCCTGGGCCCGGCGCGCGACGACAAAGCCCTGCAGGTCGGCCCAGGAGGCAAAGCCGTATTCGCGTGCGATGCACGACTGAGCATCGTGCAGGCGCAGGCCCTGGGCGGCGAGGGTGGTGTCGCTCTTGCCTGCAGCGGCGGGCAGGGCGGTGCGAAAGCGCTGCAAGGCGGCAGCGTCGTTGCTGCGGTACAAGGCCAGGAGATCCTTGGCCTGTTTCTTGAGGTGGCCGATGTCGGGCCGGGCGGGAAGGCGCTTGTAGGGCGTCGTCGTCATGAAGAAACCTCCGTGCATCTGGTGCCGATGGCCCGCAGATCCGGCTGCACAAAAGGCGGTGGACAGGCGTGTGGTGGAGGCAGCGGCGTGGCGCTGGTGTCCTCCGTGCAAGTGGGTTCTACCCTTCCCGCGGGCCCGGGGGCGGCTTGCACCGCGGGTGGGATGTTAGCTGATGTGCGGTGTTCTTCGTTTCGTTGTTGCGGCAGGTCTTGGTTTTGTTGCGTGCTTGGTGTCTGTGGTTGCTTCTGTTCTTTTGCCGAGGGCGGAGGCCGGGGTATGCGCCCGGCGGCGCAGTAACTTTCTCTTGCGTCGCCAAGAGAAAGTCACCAAAGAGAAGGCGACCCCCAGTCTGCGTCCCCCATTCCCCCTGTCGGGCGAATGGGGGCAGCCTGCGATGCTCGGTCCTGGGGTGGTGCCGCAGAACTCGCTGCGTTCTTCGAACTCCGCTCAAACAGCTGCGGCAAGCCAGATCACGAAGTGCGTGTGTCCTGCGGCACACGCACCCACCCCAGCTCCTGCGCTTCTCGGCGCAGCCAGCAGGGGTGGGGAGCGGGTACCACACGGCTGCTGCTTCGCAGCTGCGCCGTGTGTCGGTGATGGGCGCTGCCGACGAGACTGGCGCGATCGCTCTGCCCAGGCCGAGCGAAGCAATGGCCCGTATGGAGCCCGCTCCCACCCCCTTCTGACCGTGCCGAGAAGCGCAGGGCCTGGGGTGAGCGCGTGCCGAAGGACACGCGCATCGTTGTCTGGCTCGCCGAAGCTGTCTGACCGGAGCTGCCTCGCAGAGGCAGCGCAGGGAGTTCTTCGGCGTCACCCCAGGACCGAGCATCGCAGGCTGCCCCACTCGCCCAACGGGCGAGTGGGGACACGGGCAGCGGGGTCGCCTTCTCTTTGGTGACTTTCTCTTGGCGACGCAAGAGAAAGTTACTGCGCTGCCGGGCGCACACCCCGGCCTCCGCCCTCGGCAAAAGAACAAAAGCAACCACAGACACCAAGCCGCAGCACCACGTTTCGCCCGCCGGGCCGAGACCCGGCCTCCGCCCTCCACCACAGCATGCTGCCAGCAAGGCACTCCGACCCTCCGCCAAAGCATGCAGTGAAGCCAGATCCGCCGCTAGCCAGCAGCGGCACAACCCCGCTGCCCCCGCTGCTACCCGTTCTCCAGACTCAGCTCCGGCCAGGAACTGAGCGGCGCCGGCCCGGTGGGCGGGTCATCCGGGTCCGCAAGCGCGTTGATCGCCGGCCGGGGCGCCAGGCACATCTGCAGGTACAGATAGTCGCGCAGCACGGCGCGGCCGGGGTCGAACTGCACAGGGGGCATTTCGTCATCAGGCTCGAAGAGCACGTCGATCTCGACCTTGGCGCCGCGGGGTGGGTTCAGAAACTCCTGCGCGGCGGCGATGGCCTCGATCCAGACAAAGGCGCCTGCGATCTCTGCCGTGGCGAAGGCCGTGGAGGGCAGGTTCAGCCCGGAGTGGACCAGCGAATAGTCGTGCCAGGCCATGTAGGGGTGCACGCCAGCGGCAAGGCAGACTTCGAGCGCGGCGCGCTCTGCCATGGCGGCCTTCTCTGGGCTGTCTGCATCCTCGGGGTAGGCAAGCACTAATCGCATGGGGTGCTCCGGATCATCAAGCAATCGTAGCCACAGACCCCGCGTTTGATCAATCAAACAATTGCCACCACCTGTGCCACCCCACCTACATCGGCGCTGGCGTGGGATGCGGCCCCACGGGCTCGGGTGGCAGGGGGTTGCCGGGCTGGGGCTCGGGCATGGGGTCCACCGGCCCCATGGGATGGGGATGGGTGGCGCCAAGCAATTGCTGCAGCAAAGAGGGGAAGTGGAACGGCATGGTGGTGGTGTTCGCAGAGGTGGGCATGGCGGGGCCGATCAGCGCGATGCAGGCGACGCCGGGACGTCGCTGGCGGGCGCAGTGGCTTGCATCGGGACGGCGCCGCTGGTGCTGGCCTGCGCCGGTGCCGATTTGTCGGTGGAAGGCAGGGTGGCGCCTGCGGGCGCACCCATGGTGTCGCGGCTGGCATCCACCGGTGTGTCGGCCGACTGGGGTGTTGCCTGGGTGGGGCCCTGGTTGCCGGCCTGGGCGGGCGACGAGGCTGTGGGCATGGCCGGCGCCGTTGCGCTGCCGGAGGACGAGGTTGCCGCGGGGGGCGCGCTCTCGCCCATGCGGCCGGCGTTGCCCTTGGGGCCCATCACGTTGAAGCCGATCACCCCCGCGACGGCGATGGCAACCATGCCAACCACGTACCACATGGCCTTGCTGTTTTCCTTGCCGCTAGTGGGTGCCGGTTGCTCGCCTGGGACTGCAGGGCGGTGTGCGGGGTTGGACGGGGTGGTCATGGCTGTCTCCGGCATAGGGGTGTCGTTCAAGGAAATGCAGCGCTATCTGTGCTGCGCACGTTTGCCAAGCCATGCTCGCCCCAGAATGGTGCGGGCGCTGTCGGACGGGTGCGCATGCCGTCGCCGGATAAGCGAGCGGCACGGTCCTAATCGAGCCTGTGCGGGCAGCCGGCCGGACGGCCATACTTGATTGGCATGTCGAAGCGGGTCTTGGGTTGTGCTGGCGACGCCTGGCCAGTCGATGCGTCAGGCCACCGGGCGACGCCGATTCATTCCATGTCCCAACGGGTCAGGCGGGCCCTGATTGCAGTAGTACCCTGGCTGAAAAAATCACCTGCAGTTGAGTCAATCGCCGATCAACTCGTATCCCGCGATGACTTGCCGGATGCTGCAGTGCTGGCATTACTTGCCGCCGTACTGCCTACCTTGTGGTTCTTGACTGAATGGCCCTGCGTGACCTGGCCCGACTGGTTTGAGCCGAGCAGGCCCTCGTTGCGGCTGTGCGATGTGCGCCAGGTGTTGAACTCGTCAGAGAACTTCTGGTAGCGCTCGTTGCGCCACTAGTCGTAGTCCTCATCGAGCAGGCGCAGTTGCTCCTGGCGCCAGGCAGAGTAGTCGGGGTCATGGTGCTCGCGCTGGCTGCTGCGGTACTGGGGGTTGCCCTGCTGCTGGCGGTCGTAGTTGCCAGCGTAGCCTTCCTGGCGGGCGTCCAGCCGGCCGGCCGTCGTAGCCATGGCCATAGCTGCGGCCCCGCTGGCTGGCGTAGACGTCGCCCTGGTCACGCTCAAGGCCGCCATAGCCTTCGCGGGCCCAGGCGTCGGGGCGGCTCAGGCGGGCACGGTCATCCTGGCCGTAGCTGCCGCCGGAATGGCCGCCGCTACCGTACTGTTGCTGCTGACGAAAGCGTTGCTCTGCTTCGTACGGGTCGTAGCCACCGATATCGGGGCTGCGCGCGCCGTAGCCATAGCCATAGCCGCTGTCATGGTTGCTGCGGTAGCCACTGCCCTGGCCCTGCTCGTACCGCTCTCGGCCGAAATCTCGTCCGGCATTCCATCAACGGTGCCGTTGAGGTCACGGTGGTTGGCGAAACTGCGGCCCGCAAGCCGCCGTGCACCAGGACGGCGATCCATCACGCCCTCCTGCGCCGGGACTGGTGCGGGCCGCAGAAGCCGGGACCCATCAGTGCTGGGTTTTCTGAGACCGCTGGGTTGATGACTCACCCTGCTGGCGACTGGCCTCGTTGTTCTGTGGGCCTTTCTGGCCCTGCTGGCGGCTACCCGTGCTGCCCGTGCTCTGCTCCTGCTGGCGTTCGCCCGAGGGATTGCGCTGCGGGTTGTGCTTGTCGTCCTGGGTCTGGTTGTTGCCTTGAGGGTTGTTCTTTGGCATACACGTTCTCCTGTTGAGGTGAAAACATTGCACACGACGACCGTGTGTGGATCCATTCTTGGCCGCCGGAGTGGGGCGTTTTTGTAGGCCTTGTCCTATGCGCCGGTCAGAAAAATCCCATGCCCGGTAAGCAGATGCACAGGCTGTATCGAGCAGGCCAGCGGGGCGCCGATTTGTAAGCCAGGTGAGCGGGCGCTAGCCCGGCAGGGGCCTCCACGCATTGGCCTGCAGTCCTACATTGGGGGGTGGGGCAGCACTTTTACGATGGTTGCGCCGCGAGGTTTGCGGCGTCTCTCTCCCTCGTGACCATCGCGAGTTGGGCCCGCCGCTGAGCGGGCCCTTTTTTGGGGGCGTGGGCAGTACACAATGGCTTACCTTTCGCGCAGGCATTGTTGGACACACGGCCAGCGTGGAGTTGCTACCATGGTGCCACCTGGGCATCGCTCAGAGGAAGACCTGGGCCTGCCCTCCCGCCCCCCTGCCTGTATGCCAATGTCGTCAGCCGTTTTTAGATTCACGCGCGATGGGCGCGAATCGCACAGCACCATGATCAGCGCGACCACGGACGCGATGAGCGTCGTGCTCGTCTGGCAGGCGCTGGGTGCCGCGCGCCGGCACGAGGTGCTGGACGATAGTGGCGAGGAGTTTCTGGTGGTGCGCCTGATCTACCCGGACGAGCAGGCCGACCAAGCCATCAGCGACCTGGACGAGCAGTGCGACACGCATGGGGTGTTGCGCGAGGATGTGCCGGGGGGGTGAGTGCACCTACCTCCCCGCACCCAACATCTGCCGCACCTTGTACGGCGCCCACTCGTAGTGCCAATGTCGTCCAGCGGGGTCTGCGCCTGTTAGGTTGTTGTGGGATCAGCCGTTTTTTTTCTTATGCAATCACACGCATCAGTGTGTGGCGAATGGCGGTGCAAAAATGCAGGTGCGCTGTGGTGGCAAGTTCCTGCTGCAGCTCTTGTTTGACAAGCGGTCGCCAATCGGCTTCCGGGAACTGGCTGGCGTATTCCGCCTACTGCTCCAATTGCTGCGGGTAGCCGTATGCAGCGGCGCTGCGCATGTAGGGTAAGCCTGCGCCCTGCAGGTTCAGGATGCGGATGGTGTCTTGCGCTCTGTGGTGCGCCTGCGGCGGCAGGTCTGCGTTGGGGTGAACGCTGCCGCCCTGCGGGTCAAACACCAGAAAATCATCGGGGTCTTCGGTGTCTGTTTGATAAAATCGCCGTGCTGATGGGGGCCACATTGTGCATCTGATGCGCGAGGCACGGGTCATCTCAGGCCGGCGGGCCAGTCTGGCAGGCGGGAAGTTTCTTCCTACCTCGCCCCATCCAGCATCTGCCGCACCTTGTTCACCAGGTGCGGTATCTCAAACGGCTTGGTGAGGATGGCCATGCCTTCGTCCATGAGGCCGTTGCCCACGGCGGCGTTCTCGGCGTAGCCGGTGATGAACAGCACCTTCAGGCCTGGGCGCACGCTGCGGCCGGCGTCGGCCACCTGGCGGCCGTTGAGGCCGCCGGGCAGGCCCACGTCGGTGAGCAGCAGGTCGATGCGTTCGGGGCCCTGCAGCAGGTGCAGGCCCGTGGGGCCGCTGTCAGCCAGCAGCACGCGGTAGCCGGCCTCGGCCAGCACCTCGCTGACCAGCTCGCGGATGGTGTGCTCGTCCTCGATCACCAGCACTGTCTCGCCTGCACCTGGCGCCAGGTCGTGGTGGGCAGCAGCGGCTTCATCCTGCGCCTGGCCTTGGTGGCGCGGCAGGTACAGGTGCATGGTGGTGCCCTGGCCCGGGGCCGATTGCACGCGCACCTGCCCGCCCGACTGGCGCACGAAGCCATACACCATCGACAGCCCCAGGCCCGTGCCCTGGCCCAGGGGCTTGGTGGTGAAGAAGGGGTCGAAGATACGCTTGAGCAACCCGGGCGGCATGCCGGAGCCGGTGTCGGCCACGCCCAGCACCAGGTACTCGCCGGGCGGCAGTTCATGTTCGCGCGCGGCGCGCTCGTCCAGCGCCCGGTTGCCGGTGGTGATGAACAGGCGCCCGCCCTGGGGCATCATCGCGTCTCGCGCGTTGATGCACAGGTTGAGCAGCGCGTTCTCCAGCTGCGAGGGGTCGATGCGGGTGGCCCACAGGTCGGGGGCGGCGGTCACCTGCAGGTCCACCGTGGGGCCCACGGTGCGGGCGATCAGGTCCTGCATGCTGGCGACCAGGCGGTTCACGTCCACGGGGCGCGGGTCTAGCGTCTGGCGGCGCGAGAAGGCCAAGAGGCGTTGCGTGAGGCTGGCGGCGCTGCGCACCGAGCGCTCGCACATCTCGATGTAGCGTTCCAGGCCTTCGCGCTTGCCCTTGGCCATCTGAATCTTCATGACCTGAAGGCTGCCGCTCATGGCGGCCAGCAGGTTGTTGAAATCGTGCGCAATGCCGCCGGTGAGCTGGCCCACGGCCTCCATCTTCTGTGCCTGGCGCAGGGCCTCTTGCGCCTCGTCGAACGCGGCCTGCTGGCGCAGCCGGTCGGTGATGTCCACACCGGTGGCAAACGCGCCGATCTGCGTGCCGTCGGCGGCGCGCAGCACCTCGAACTTGAGCTCATACTCGCGCTGGGCGATGGCGGGGTTACCGAACTGGCCCTGGATGGTGAAGGACTCGCCGGCCATGGCACGCTGCCACAGCGCCAGCGCGGCCTGCACGTCGGCACCCGTGCCGTTCAGCAGCGCTGTCAGGCTATCACCGGGAGCGGGGCGCACGCCGTACACGCGCTCGTACTCGTCCGCATTGGCCTGGTTGATGGCCAAAAACCGGTAGTCCCGGTCCAGCACCTGGATGAAGGCGTCGGTCGTCTGCACGATGGTGGCCAGCACGTCGCGCTCGGCCGTGCGCTCTGCCAGCGCGGCGGCGTGGTCCTTTTCGTCCTGCACGTCGCGGGTGATGCAGTAGACCAGGCCGTCCTCCGGCACCGCCACCCACGACAGCCAGCGCCAGCCGCCGGCCTTCATGCGGTAGCGGTTTTCAAAGCGCAGCACGGGCAGGCCGCGTTTGCTGGCATCGGCCCAGGCGCGCTCGCTGGCGGCCAGGTCGTCGGGGTGCACCAGCTCGCGAAAGCCCATGCGCTGCATCTCGTCTTCCGTCCAGCCCAGCGTGCGTTCCCAGGCGGGGTTGGCGGCCTCGAAGTGCCCGCTGGCGTTGATCACGCACAGCAGCTCGGGGCTGACGGCCCAGGCGCGGCCGCGAGAGAGGGTGCGCTCGATCACCTGGCGCTCCAGGTCGGCATTGAGGGCGCGCAGCCGCGCCTCGCTGGCCTGCGCGGCGGCCTGGGCCTGCACGCGCGCGGTCACGTCGTAGCCGCCGACGAAGATGCCGTGGATGCTTCCGTCCTCATCGCGCATGGCTTCATAGAGGATGTCAATATGGCGCTCGTGGGCCTCGCCGTGCAACTGGATGGGCATGGCCGAGGCTTGCATGGGCTCGCCGGTGGCGTACACCCGGTCCAGCATTTCGTAATAGCCCTGGCCCATGAGTTCAGGGAGCACTTCGCGCACCGTGCGGCCGACGAAGTCGCGCGCGCCCCAGATCTTTACGTAGGCATCGTTGACGTACTCGAAGGCGTGTTCAGGCCCGGTAACCACGCCCACGAAGCCGGGCATCTGCTGCAGCAGTCGCTGCTGGCGCGCCCGCTCGGAGCGGGCCTTGCGCTCGGCCAGCACCTTGCCGGTGGTCTCGACCACGGTGTCGAGCATGGCGACGATGCCGCCGTGCTCGTCGAACCAGGGGCTGTAGCAGAAGGTGAAGTAGGCATCCTCCAGCGTTCCACTGCGGTCGATGCGAAGCTGGAAGTCTTCGATGAAGGTGGACTCGCCCGCCAGGGCCTTTTCGGCAATGGGTTGGAGGCCCTCCCACGCCTCGGCCCAGGTCACGCGCATGGGCTGGCCGAGCGCGTCGCCCTTGCCACCCAGGATGGCGTGGTAGCCGTCGTTGTACAGGGCGATCAGGTCCGGCCCCCAGAACAGGCACGAGGCGAAGTCGGAGCCGAGCATCATGTCCACCGCGATGCGCAGCGATGCGGGCCATTGCGCAATGGGCCCCAGTGGCGTGGCAGCCCAGTCGAATGCGCGGATGCGCGCGCCCATGAGGCCACCGCCACCATGGAATGCAGAAGATCGATGTGGGAGGGGTTTTATCGGGTCGGCTGACATGCGGTTACGAGGATAACCGGACGACAGCGCACAAGTTTGTCAGCCATGGCCTCATTGCACCCAGCGGAACGGCACGGTCTTGACCCCATTGCCGTTCCAAGCCGACACGGTGCCCGTGATCTCGCGCCCGGCGGGTGTTTCCTTCGCCTGGATCAGGCTCAGGTGGTAGCGGTAGCCATCTCCATGGGCGGCACGCGCCTGGGCCATGGCGCGCGCCGCCGCATCGGTGTGCTGCAGGGCCATGCTGGCACCGGCCAGCAGCATGGCGATGCCCACGCCTATGGCGATGGGCCAGCGCGTGCTGCGCACTTTGAGGCCGGCGGCGGCAATCGCCTCGCGCACCGGCGGCGCGCCCAGTTCGCGCGCCAGCCACGCCATCAGCGCCACGGTGAACACCAGCAGCACGCCGCCGAGCACGGCCAGCGTGGCATGCGTCTTGACCATCGCCAGCGTCAGGCCCGGCGGCTGCAGCAACGGCGACACCAGCACCACGGCGGCCAGCAGCGCCAGCATGGAGACCGCCATGCGCCGCACGATGGACGCCGCGCGCAGGCTGCCGCGCAACAGGAAGATGCCGCCTGCCACGGAGAAGATGTTGAAGCTCGACACATAGGGCACATCAAGCGCCAGGCAGATGAACCAGGCGGCGATGTCGATGCCGCCCACGATCAGCAGGGCCAGGCCGGTGCGGTGCAGGTGGGGGCGGTAGGAGGTATCGGTGGGCATGGGCTGTAATCGGTTGCCCCGCAGTCTACGTGGGCTTGCGGGTCTTTCAGGCTTTGCCGACGGCGGCCATGCCCCATCGCCGGCTTGAAGTGCCGCCATGGGTGCGGCGTCTCAGCCTGTCAGTACCTTTTGTGACAGGCCATGCGCTTGATGTGTCCATAACGTGAAAGCGTCTTCGGTACTGGTCGGCGCAGAAAAAGTACAACCTGAATGGGAGAAGCGCATGGGATTTGTTGGTTTTTCGGGCTTGCTCGCGTTGTTCGCGCTGGCCGGGTGCTCGGCCATGACCCGGCCGTTGGAGGTGCACATCCGGCCCGATGCATACCAGGTCGGCAGCGTCAAATCAGCGCTTGCAACCCCTGCGGTGGACGAGGTGGTGCGCGTCAACCCCAGGAGGGTTTTGATGGTGACGTGCCGCAGTACGCCCCCGGCCAAGATCATTCAGTTTGAAGTGGAGCTGCGAGCGCGGCACAAGGCCGAGTTGCAAGGCACTCTCACGAGCGAAGGCTGCGCTGCGTAGGCACTTTTCCACCCCACTCCATCCCGAACCAGGGCACGCCCCATCGCGAAGACTTACTCCGCGTTGCCCGGGGAAGCTGCAGCCCTCTGGATCCGGTACACGCGCAGCTCGCCATCTGCCTGGGTCACCAGCAGTCGGCCGTCGGCACTGAACGAAAGGGGGTACTGCGCCGCAGTGCGGATGCGCTGGCGCACAAGGCCGCTGGCCGCGTCGACGGCGATGAGTTCGCCTGCGCGCGATGCCGGGTGGGCACGGCGCTCTATGCGCAGGCTGTTGGCAGTGGAGGCCAGGCTGTAAGCCGCGCCGTCCGGGGGCAATGGGTCTTCGGTCTGCGACACCATCGCGCCCGTCCGCATGTCATACGCCAGCTGGCCTTGGCGGCGCTCGCTCCAGGCGTTGAACCGGGCGACTCCCCGGCTTTCGTCGAACGAAAACTCCTGCAAGGTCCATTTCGGCCGGGGGAATGGCTCTTCGGGAGGGGGCTGCAGGGCGACGGGCACGCGATCCCTGCCCAGGTCACGAAAGCGCGCGTACGGAGGTCGGTGGTCGGTGTGCCATGACCACACCGATTCGCCCACCTTCTTGAGCCCGCGCAATCGCCACGGTGCCAGGTCGCCGTAGCGGCGTTCTGCCTGCACTTGCAACAGCGGCACATCGAGCCGGAGCGCGAGGAGGTCGGCCGCCGTGGGCTGGAATATCGGTTCGCAGGCCAGCCACACGGCCGCGCCATCCCGCCCGAACAACACGGCGTTTTCGGTATGCGATTCGGCGAGGCAATGGGTTCCCGTGTGGCGGTACTCGCCGGCCGGTGCAAAGCCCGGCACTGCATACAGCCGCAGGCGAACCTGGTGCCGTACGCTCTTGTCCACCACCACTGTGTGACCGCGCGTGCGCAGCGCCAGCCACCGCGCGTCCGGACTCCAGGCCCAATCGGGCGACTCGTGCATGCGCAGGACATCGGGGAACCGGTGCACCAGCTTGCCGGTCGCCGCATCGACAATGATCACCTGGTGATCGCTCGCCACCGCGATGATCCAGCGGCCATCGGGTGACACCGACGCTTTGCGCGGAATCTCGCGCACCCGCACGGGTGCGCTGAACGCGTATTGAAGCAGTGGCTCGCCTTCGGAGCTGTCCTGGGCCGGAGCGGGTGAGAGCGCGCGCTGCGCGGCCAGCTTGAGCCACTGGCCGCCACCGGGCGCCAGCGCGGCCACGATACCTGGCACCAGCAGTGCGCCGACCAGCGCCGCTGCGCCGACCAGCGCCGCTGCGCCGAGCCTGAGGCGCTGCTGCGATGTCTGCAGCAACGGGCCATGCGGTACGCCCACGGCCTGCGCAAAGATCAGCAGCGCGACGGCGGCCCAGATGGCGTGCGCCAGAGTCTGAGCGACCAGTGCCGAGGCGCGTCTGCCCCATGTCCAGCCGTTCATGGCGCTAGACAGCAGATCGACGTTCACCCCGGCCAGCGCCCACAGCCCCCACAAGAGCGCAACGGCCATGGTGGCGCCGATCATCGCGACCAGCGGCACCCACCGCCGCACATGGGTGACGCGGGCGAAGAGCCAGGCCAGCACCAGCACGCCAATGGCGAAGAGGGCGCCAGCGGGTCCAATGAACAGCCTCCATGGCAGGCCGACGAACTCCTCCGAACGGAATTCGGCGAGCGGGAAGACGCTGCGCATGACCACAATCGTCATCCGGTATGCAACACCCGCCGCGGCCTCAGCCGCCATGCTCGCCACCCACACGACCGGCATGGCCAGCACGATCTGGCGCCAGCGCAGCGCCGGTGCCGCCCGCCGCATCACCAGGGCGTGCAGCAGCAGGGGAGCGGGCAGGGCCAATCCCCCCAGCAATGCCAACGCGAACGGAAGCCATGAGGCAAGCGGGTCATCGGGCCGCACATCCTTGTTCAGCGCCGTCCAGCCCAGTGCCTGGAACATCGGCGTGGCCGCATGGGCGAAAAGCCAGGCGAGCGCGACGCCGCGCGTCAGGCGCAGTGCGCCGTGGGTGTGGCTGTCGGCTGCAGCAGCAGAAGGTATTGCAGGGTTCAAGGGGTGTTGCTCTCATGCCTGGGCCGGCCCGCCGCCGCGCCCTGTCTGTCGATCCTGAAGAGGCCGCTGTCGGGCCTTGGATCGAGTATTGCGAGCCTGTGTGATGTGGGTATGAAGTCCTCTGGCCATGGGCATGGCGGTGCCGACAGCCCCATGGAGCCGAGCGCAACCTAGACTTTTGTCGAGTGCTTGTAGCGGCCGCTCTCGACGCCTCTTCCCCTCTGATGCTCCCACCCGAACCAAGTACGCCGCTGAAATGAAATGCCCTTGGT
This sequence comes from Acidovorax sp. A1169, assembly GCF_030704685.1. Taxonomy (GTDB): domain Bacteria; phylum Pseudomonadota; class Gammaproteobacteria; order Burkholderiales; family Burkholderiaceae_C; genus Acidovorax. The sequence goes on along the minus strand of NZ_JAUZDX010000027.1, from coordinate 23,828 downwards.
GTTCAAGAGGCGTCGGCTTTCCAATCCCCAAGCGCACTTCGGCCCAGTGCCCTGTCTGCGGTGGCCAGGTCACCTATGCGTGTCGGGCCAAATGGGTGGTGCCTGGGCTGGCCGCAGCGGCGGTGGCCTTGCGCCGCCCGGCAGGGTCTGCGTGCGTTCCTGCTGAACGCCCTGCACTGCGCAGGCGACCAGGTCGCAGGTAAAAATCGCCGGCGAGCGCTTCCCTGTGGCCTTGCGCCATGCGCATGGCGGCCTCCATGGCTATGCTGGCGATTCGTAGAAGGGGTGGATGAGTCCCCTGTCCTCGACGACAGCAACAACCGCTACATGTCCGATGGGGCCCTTGCGGCCAGCGGCGGTAGTCGCTCGGCCGCAAGGATGCGCAAAGCGGCCTATTCCGCAGCTTTGGCCGACTTGCCTTCACCGCGTGGCTTGCGTGCGCGGGGCACAGCCGCAGCCTTGGCGGGTGCGACCGCAGGGGCGGCAGTGGCCGCCTTCTTGGCCCTTGCCGGTGCGGGCTCGGCCGCAGGTGCTTCGGCCTGCGCTGCGGCTGGCTTGCGCCCGCCGCCGCTGCTTGCGCCCTTGCGCGGTGCAGGTGCCGTTGCCGCACGGCGGCTGCGGGGCGCTCGCGCGGGGGCCGCAGCTGCTGCGCCAACGTTGTCTGAAGCGTCGCCCAGCGCGTCTACCATCGCAGCGGCTGCTGCCTCGGCACGCTCGTCTTCGGCCGAGGCATCGTCTGCCGGCTCGTCGCGGTAGGGCGGTTGTGCTTCAGCAGGCTCTGGCGCTGGCACGGGGGCGGGCGCTGGCTGGGTGAAGTAGCTGGTGCGGGCCGGGCGCTCGGCTGGCGCGTCGTCGCGCTCATCGGCGTCCTGGTGGTCTGTGCGGGCGTCTGCACGCTGTGGCTGCTGCAGGTCTTGCCGCGCATCCGCATGCTGCTGCGCCGCCCCGGATCGCGCGGAGCCTTCTCCACGGCGCCCGCGTGAGCGGCCGCCACGCCCACCACCGCCTTCGCCGCTGCCGCCGGAGGCATCCGGCAGCGCTGCCACGGCGTGGAAGTCATGGCGCTGGTTGCCCGCGTTGTTGCCCTGGCGTTCGGCGGGGGCTGCATCGCTGCGGCCTACAGGTTCGAGCCCGTCGCCGGCCACTGCGCCCAGGTGGCGGAACACATACGCGCCGGACCGCTCGTCGCGGCCAAACTCCAGCAGCCCGCGCGCCTGCGCCTCTTCGAGCAGGTTGCCGAAGGTGCGAAAGCCGTAATAGCTTTCGCTGAAATCGGGCTTGCGGCGCTTGATGGCTTCCTTGAGCACCGATGCCCAGATCTTGCCGCTGTCGCCGCGCTCGGAGGTCAGGGCCTCGAAGGTCTCCACCGCCAGCTCCACGCCCTGGGCGCGGCGCACGTCCTGCGATTCCTTGCGGCTGCGCTCTTCCTCGGGTGTGCGGCGCGGCGCGGGCGGCGAGCCGGGGCTCTGGCGCCGGGCCAGGGCGCGCTGCTTTTCGCGCACCAGGTCGTCGTAGAAGATGAACTCGTCGCAGTTGGCGATCAACAGGTCCGAGGTGGACTGCTTGACGCCCACGCCGATGACCTGCTTGTTGTTCTCGCGCAGCTTGGAGACCAGGGGCGAGAAGTCCGAATCGCCGCTGATGATGACGAAGGTGTTGACGTGCGACTTGGTGTAGCACAGGTCCAGCGCGTCCACCACCAAGCGGATGTCGGCCGAGTTCTTGCCCGACTGGCGCACGTGGGGGATCTCGATCAGCTCGAAATTGGCCTCGTGCATGGTGGCCTTGAAGCCCTTGTAGCGCTCCCAATCGCAATAGGCCTTCTTGACCACGATGGAGCCCTTGAGCAGCAGGCGCTCCAGGATGGGCTTGATGTCGAATTTGTCGTACTGCGCATCGCGCACGCCCAGGGCGACGTTTTCAAAGTCGCAAAACAGGGCCATGCTGATATTGTCGGGAGGGGTTGCCATGGAAGTGTGTCCGTTCTAGTTCGGTTGACATCATCACACGGATCGGGGTTGGCCCTGTGTCTGCATGGGCTCAAGCGCCACCCAACCGCGCTCGGATACCATCGTTGCCAACGTCTTATCCGCCAGCCTGCCTGCTTATCCACCTCATCGACACCACGGCTTGATGACATGATCGACATCATTTACTACACGCTGATGCTTCTTCTCGGGTATGCCGTGTACCGCTATGGGCAGAAGCAGCTTGCCAAAGGTTATCGCGACGAGAACGACGAAGTCACCAAGCCGCCCCTGGGGCCGGTGGGCTTCGTGGTGTGCGCTGCCATCACCGGCTTTCTGTCCTTCGGCCTGCTGCGTGCGCTGGCCAAGGGCGAGATCGAATGCGTGGGAAAGGGGTGCCGAGGGCAGGTCTACACCCTGGCAGAGCAGGCGGGCCAGTACTGGAGCAACATGTTCTTTCTGGCGTGGATAGTGCTGTTCCTGGCGTACACCCTGTACGTGACATTCAGGATGTGGAGGGGCTGATACCTGGGGGCTGGTCTGTGCGCTGCAGGCGGCGCAGGAAGACCTGCATCTCCTTGCGGGCCTGGTGATCACCCATTCGGTCGGCCACGGCCATGCCCTGGGTCCAGGTGTCCTGTGCGGCCTCGGTGTTGGCGTTGAGCGCGTGGGCCTTGCCCAGCAGCTTCCACGCGGCCGAGTAGTCCGGGGACCATTGCAGGCACCGCTGAAGGTGGGTGATGGCTGTGCCTGCGTCGTTCATCTTCAGGTAGTGCGATCCCAGCGTGAACCTGAGCACGGCGTTGTCCACCCCGCGCTGGAGCAGGGCTTCGAGGGGTTTCATGTCCATGGTGCAGGGGCCTTGGTAGTTGCATTGCCCGTGTTTATAAAACATCAACCGCACTTGAGGTCAAGCAGACCCGCCAGCCACGCTACACCAGCCGCGTGATCGGCCGCTTGCGCCACACGGCGTAGAAGTAGGTCGCCTGCAGCACCAGCGCGCACAGGTAGGTCAGCGGATAGCTGGCCCATATGCCCTGCAGGCCCAGCACCTGCTGCAGGGCGTAGGCCAGCGGCACCAGCAAGAAGGCCAGGCAAGACAGCGAGATCGTGGTGGGCACGCGCACCGTGCCCGCCGAGCGCATGACGCCGGTGAACACGCTGGCCATGCCGAACGCAAGGCTGCCCCATACGGTGATGCGAAGCACCGTGGCGGCCAGGCCCACGACGGCCGGGTCGCTGGTGAACAGGCGGGTTGCCAGTGGAGAGGCCGCCGCCACGATGCAGGCCAGGCCGCCGGTCAGGCCCAGGTTCATCCACAGCCCCACCCGCGTGACGCGGCGCACTTCATCGGGGTTGTTGGCGCCAATGGCCTGCGCTGCAAACACAGAGGCTGCAATCGCAATCGACATGGCGGGCATCTGCACATAGGCCATCACCTGGTTCACCGTGCCCCAGGCGGCCGTGGCCTGCCAACCGTAGCCGTTCACCAGCCGGAGCAAGAGCACATCGGCCAGCGAGCTGGTGATAAAGAACAGCCCGGTGGGCACGCCCAGCCGCGCCACGGTGCGCAGCAGGGGCACATCCCAGCGCAGGTGGGGCCGCAGGTGCCTTGGGGCCAGCAGGTGGTCCTTGCGGTGCAAGTGCCACGCGAGCCAGGCCACGGCCACGCCATTGCCGATGAGGCTCGCCCAACCAGCACTGGCGGTGCCCAGCCGGGGCAGCCCGAGCCAGCCCAGGATGAAGGCCGGCGTGAGCAGCATCCACAGGCCCGATGCCAGCACCAGCACGCGCAGCGGCGTGGTCGTGTCACCCAGGCCGCGCAGCAGGGCCGCAGCCAGCTGGTGCACGAACAGCACCGGCATCGCGAGGAACAGGATGCGCGCATAGGCAATCGCCTCCGGCAGCACATCGTCTGCCGTGCCCAGTGCGCGCAGCAGCTCGCCAATGACCGTGGCGCCCAGCACCGCCACCAAGCAGCCCAGTGCCAAGCCGCCGACCAGCACGGCGCCAGCCACGCGGCGCACCTTGTCAGTGTCGCGCCCCCCCCAGGCCTGGCCGACCAGCACCGACGAGCCCGCGCCCAGCCCGATCACGAACGCGATGCAGCACATGAACAGCGGAAAGAAGCTGACCGCCGCGGCCAGGGCCCGCGCGCCCAGCAACTGCCCCAGGCAGATGGTGATCACCGTGCCGCCGAGCGCCTGGAGCAGGTTGGTGGCGAGCAGGGGGCCGAGGAAGCGCAGGAAGCGGTGGGGGAGAGTGGTGGTCGTCGGGGTGGCGCTGGTGTCTGTAGGCATGGGAGGGCCATGGTAGGGGCGCTGCCAGCGCCGCGACAAGCGGTGGCGCGGGAACGCAACACGGAAGCCAGCGCTATTGCGGCCACAATGAGACGATTGCGCTGCTGTTGGCGGGAGCGCAGTTTGTAGAAATGCTGCGAGTGCAATCAATCACTGGAATTGATGGCATGAAGGCAGTGCCGGCGTGAGCTGGTGGTTCTGCGCTCGTTTTGCACCATCAGACCGGGTACTTTGCTATTGCAAGTTCACCTTCAATTCACCCAAGGATTGACCAACGAAACGCCAGTCTTGTCATACCCGCCCGTATCCCGGGTCACGACGGACAGGCCATGGTGCAAGGCGGTGGCCGCAATGATGAGGTCCGGCTGTGGAAACGAGTGGCCCGCCTTGCGGCCCTCCTCGACCAGGAGCCTCCATCGCAGCATGACATCCTCGCTGACCGGCAGCAGCCGGTTCTCGAACATCGGACGCAGTTCGAGGTTCAGCCAATCCGTCAGGACGGACCGCTTGTGAAGGTCGTCGATCCGCTCGATGCCGAAACGGATTTCGGCGAAGCTCACGGAGCTGACGAAAAGGCTTTCCAGCGCTTGGGCGCTGACGAAGGCGACCACCCGGGGTTCCGGGCGGGGACGCCGCAACTCGGACAGGATGTTCGTGTCGACTAGGAAGCCCTTCACAGGTCCACGTCCCGAACGGGTGCGGCCACGGGTGGTGCCAGCGCCAACTCGATGTCCTGGTGGGGCGAGGCCTGGAGGGCATCGACCAATGCCTGGCCGGTCCGTGCGCCCTGCAGGCGCCGGAAGTCCTCCACCGCGATGACGACGACCTCATCCCGCCCGTGGATGGTGACATGCTGGGGACCCTCGCTGCGCACGCGCCGCACCAGCTCGCTAAAGCGTGCTTTTGCGTCCTGAAGCAGCCAGTGCCCCGGAGGCGGGGCCGGGCGCTTGGCGGAGGATGGGCTATCGGGTGCGTTGAATCTGGTCATTCTGACTAGATTATCATCCGCCCCGTTGCACGGCAAGAAAAATCGGTCCGGCGCCGCTCCAACGCAGCAGTAGTGACGCACTCTCTTTGGTCTTTTCAGTTTCCTCAGTTCCTCTGGGGTCGCGTCGCCTTCATGGACTGCAACTCAACCGTCGTACGAGAAGATGATCAATCCCAGAGAAGGTACGAGCACCAGATCGTGCTCGGGGCCGGTCGTGAAGAAGGCGCCTTGCTTGTCAACGCGTTGCTGTGCCTGCTGTAGCAATGCGGGCGCATTTTTCACGCAATGGGCACCGCGAAAGAGGTTCTCTTGTTTAGATGCCGGGGTGGCTGTCCACGGTTCGTAGTGGTGGTAAGGCGTGCCATCTCGGCCCTGGCGAGCTGATTCCAGGTAGCCCAAGCCTCCGTGGTGAATCCTCGCAATGCTCTCGTCGGAAAGACGGAAGATGGCCATGCCGCAGCCCTCTCGAAAGCCAGAGATCTCATCGTGGTAGATGGCGTCAAGCAGTTCGAACTGCGGTGGGATCGCCTTGCGGTACATCTGCACCTGCAGATAGTCGCACCCTCGCATGGGCAGCAGAATCAACAGGCAGAGGGTGCAAGCGGCTGACGCAAGACGCAGTGCTGCCGCCGGAGGTCGGCGTTGAAACAGCAGGTAGGCCGCTGACCCGAGGGCGTATGCAATCCCCTTTGCCGTGAAGAAGACCGCCACTCCCAATAGCGCCATGCAGAACAAGCCGAAGCCAACAGCCATGATTACGATACCCATTGCCAACCTTCACGAGTCTCTAAATTGCGCGCAAGTGTTGAGGCGCGGTGTGAGCTGAGCATGAAGTCTGTGAGGACCATGTGAGCTTCTGGCGGAATGCGGCCATGCATGCGCTTGTCGCAAGAAAGAAAAGGGGCGCAGACTCCCGTCCACGCCCCTTCCGTCTTTGCGCTGCCAGGCCATCAAGCCCGGCTCATTCAGCCCACCAGCGCAGCCATCGCCCCCGCAGGCACCACCCCATAGTGGTCCAGCTGCATCGAATACTGCGCACGCCCCGAAGACAGCGCACGCAAACTACCGATGTAGCCGAACATCTCTTTCAGCGGTACCTCGGCCTCGACCGTGGCGGCGTTGCCGCGTTGGCCCTGGCCGCGCACCACGCCGCGGCGGCGGTTCAGGTCGCCGATGGCATCGCCCAGGTAGTCGGCCGGGGTGATGACCTCGACGGCCATCACGGGTTCGAGCACCTGGGGCCCGGCCTTCGCAAACCCTTCACGGAAGGCGGCCATGGCCGCCAGCTCGAAGGCCAGCGTGGACGAGTCGCGCTCGTGGAAGCTGCCATCCACCAGCGTGGCGACAAAGTCCACGGCGGGGAAGCCGGCGACCACGCCTGCCAGGGCGGCGCGGCGGATGCCGGCCTCCACTGCGGGGATGAACTCGCGCGGCACGGCGCCGCCGACGATGCGGTTTTCAAAGCGGATGCCTTCGCCCCTTGGCAGGGGCTCAAGCAGCAGCCTCACCTCGGCGAACTGGCCGGGGCCGCCGGTTTGCTTCTTGTGCACATGGTGTACCTCCACACTCTTTGAAATGGTTTCGCGATAAGCCACCTGGGGGCGGCCGACCGACACGTTCACGCCGTGGCGTGCGCGCAGCTTCTCGATCGAGACTTCGAGCTGCAGCTCGCCCATGCCGGACAGAATGGTCTGGCCGGATTCGGCGTCGTGCTGCAGCCTGAGGCTCGGGTCTTCGCGCAGCAGGGACTGCAGGGCCTTGGACAGGCCTTGCTGGTCTGCGCTCGCCTTGGGCTCGATGGCCACGTGGATCACCGGCTCGGGCACGCTGATCTGCTCCAGCACCACGGGGTGGGCCGGGTCGCTCAGGGTGTGCCCCGTCAGCGTGTCCTTGAGGCCCACGATGGCGGCGATGTCACCGGCCACCAGCTCGTCGCGCTCGATGTGCTTGTCGGCATGCACTTCGTACAGGCGCGACACGCGCTCGGTCTTGCCCGTGCTGGTGTTGAGCACCACGTCGCCGCGGGCCAGCCGGCCTGCGTACACGCGCACGAACACCTTGGCGCCATGGTCGTCGGTGACGATCTTGAACGCCAGGGCCGCGAACGGGTCGGCCGCCGTTGCCGGTTTGCCGCCTTCGCGGACGATGTCGTCGGGCGAGGGCAGGTAGTCCACCCCGGCGTCGAGCAAAGGCTCTACGCCGCGGTTCTTGAAGGCCGAGCCGGCCAGTGCAGGCACGAAGGCGCCGGCCAGCACACCCTTGCGGATGGCGGCGCGCAGCAGGTCCACGGCGATCTCTTCGCCGTTCACATAGGCCTGCAGGGCGGCTTCGTCGTGCTCCACGGCGGCTTCGACCAGGCGGGCGCGGCTGCGCACGGCTTGCTCAAGCAGGTCGGCGGGCACATCGGCTTCGCGGTAGGGCGCACTCGCGTCGTCCTTGTCCCAGATGCGGGCGCGCAGGCTCAGCAAGTCCACCACGCCGCAGAAGTCACCTTCCGCGCCGATGGGGATCTGCAGCGGCACCACGCGCACGCCCAGGCGTTCTTCCATCATGGCCACCACTCGGTGAAAGTCGGCTCCCACGCGGTCGAGCTTGTTGATGAAGGCGATGCGCGGCACGCGGTACTTGTCGGCCAGGCGCCAGTTGGTCTCGGTCTGCGGCTCCACGCCGGCCACGCCGTCGAACACCACGACCGCGCCGTCGAGCACGCGCAGCGAACGGTTCACCTCGATGTTGAAGTCGATGTGGCCGGGCGTGTCGATCAGGTTGAGCTGAGTGCCCTTCCAGTGCACGGTGACGGCCGCGCTGTTGATGGTGATGCCGCGCTTTTGCTCTTGCGGGTCGAAGTCCATGTGCGCGGTGCCGTTGTGCACTTCGCCGATGCGGTGGCTTTCGCCGGTGTAGAACAGGATGCGTTCGGTGGTCGTGGTCTTGCCCGCGTCAACGTGGGCGATGACACCGAGGTTGCGCAGTTGCGCGTTGCTGTTGGGGTTGCGTGAATTCTTGGTCATGGCGAATCTTTCAATCTTTCTTGCGGCTGCACTCGGCTCTGCGAGCAGCTGCCGCCTGGTTGGCATTGCGCCAGCCCAGGCTTCACAAAAAAGGATTCGCCTGGGGGCTAGCGTCGATGGGAATTGCTTGTGCTGTCGCCGGAGCCCGGGCGCACGGGGCTCATGCTCCGGCGGTCGGGAATCGTGGCGATCAACTTGTCGTAGGTACGCATGGGTTGGTGGTGAGTGAGTGGCCTGAAAACAAAAAACCCCGGGAGGGACGAAGCCTGCCGGGGTTGTTGGGTCCGGAAGGCGCACAGCCCTCCGACACGCGATCGAGGGGCGCAACTAGGTGGCGAACGATGCCTTGATCACGTTGGTGAGGATTTTCATAATGGTTGGATTATCCGCGCGGTGCACAAAGCTTGCAAGCGGCCTTGCCTATCGCGCCGATAGCGTAAGACCCGGCAGACCGCTGGGTCCCCGGAAGCGGCCAGTGGCGCGTGCCCATCATGGCTCGCGCACCAACCGGTGGTACCGCCAGACCCCCCAGATCGTGCCGACGGCCAGGCCTATCCCTATGCTCCAGCCCGCCGGAACACCAAATGCGAAAGCCAGAACGAACATCAGGCCGGCGCTGACCAGCGCTATGAAAAACAGCGTGACGAAATCGAAGCGCGCGACTTCGATTGTGTCTTCCATGGCGCTGCGCTCCCGGTGGCCCTGCGCGCGGCGCTGGCCCCGGAACAGCAGGACATCCATCACGAACTCGAAGAAACCGATGACGATATCGGCGAGGGCACTGAACATGGGTTGCTCCATTGGCGGCGCAAGCTGAGCGCACTGTCGGCAGGGGCGGCCATCGTAATTCTTCACCCCTTTGACCGCAGGCGGACTGGGGCCTTGCACGCCGGCCTACCTGGCCACGATGGCCCAGCGCTCGTGGTCGCGCCAGCAGCCGCCGATCTTGAGGTACTTGGGCGAGTAGCCTTCCTGCGTGAACCCGCAGGATCGCACCAGCGCCAGCGAGGCGGCGTTGCCAGGCTGGATGTTGGCCTCTAGTCGGTGCAGCTTGAGGGTGCGAAAGGCATGGCGCACGGCCAGCGTGAGCCCTTCGCGCATCAGGCCCTGGCGCTCGTAACCCGCAAAGGCGTAGTAGCCGAGGTAGCCGCTGCAGAACGGCCCCATCACCATGTTGGTGATGTTGACCACGCCCGCCAGCTCCAGCGAAGCGGCGCCTTGCCGCACGACCAGCAGGCCGCAGTTGCCTGGTGCCTGCATGCGCTCGATATAAGCCACGAACTGCTCGGGCGTGGCCGGTGCTGATACCCAGGGCCGGTGCAGCGCGCGGCTGGCATGCACGGCGGTGAGGAATGCCTGCCGGTGCCCGGTACCCACTGACTGCAGGTGTATACGGGCGGCAGGTGGCGGCGATGGAGGGCGGCGCAGGGTTGTCACGGGCGCGATTGTGGCACTGCTACCGTGTGGGCTCACGCCCAGCTTGTCACGCCCTGTGGGGCGTTACCATTGTCAGAACTTGGTGGCCTTGATGTCCGCCTTGGCCTTGTCGTATTCGGCCTTGGCTTGTTTCTCGCAGGCGTTCTTGGCATCACCCGTCTGGTCGTCGCACTTTTCCTTGGCGACATCGTGCGCGCCTTCGGCCTTGGCCTCGGCCACCTTGCGGGCATGGGCGGGGCTCGGCTTGTACTGCTGCTCCAGTTCGGCCTTGGCGATCTTTTCCCGGGCCTCGGCTTCTTCTTCGCAGACATCCTTGGCGTTGGCGTTGAGGGTGTCGCACTGGACCTTCTGGGATTTGTAGTCGGCTTCGATCTTTGCCTTGGCTGCCTTGTGCTGGTCGGCGGTCAGGGCGTGGGCGCCGGAACAGGCCAGGAGGCCCGATGCGATGACTGCTGCAATGACTTTGGTCTTCATGGTGAACCTCCTTGGACGAAAAGACACTGCACTGTGGCCGAGCCGGCGCCCACCCCGCGTAGGCCATCGGCGACGAAAGAAGTCGGACAGCCCAGGTCAGAAGCACCAGGCCGGCATGTAGGACGAAATCCATTGTGCTGACGCGCGCAGCGGACCGGATGCGTTTTCACCGGAGTTCATGGATGATTGGCGCACCCCGCCAATCCCTTTGCTCGCCATGAACTACCTGCAAACACTCGTTTCCGATCCCGCCGCCTGGGTGGCCTTGCTCACGCTGATTGCGATGGAGGTGGTGCTGGGTATCGACAACCTGATCTTCATTTCTATCCTCACCAACAAGCTGCCGGAGAAGGACCGCGCCAGGGCGCGCAACATCGGTATCGGCGCTGCATTGGTGATGCGGCTGGCGCTGCTGGGGACCATCGCGTTCATCGTCGGGCTGACCGCAACGGTGTTCACCGTCTTCGGCAAAGGGTTCTCCTGGCGCGACATGATCCTCATCGCAGGCGGGCTCTTCCTGGTGTGGAAGGCGACCAAGGAGATCCACCACAGCGTGGACCCGGACCCCGGGCCCGATGTCTTCACGCCCCAGAGCGCGGGGCTGACAGTGCCGGCCGCCATCGGGCAGATCCTGGTGCTGGACCTTGTGTTCTCCATCGACAGCATCATCACCGCAGTGGGGATGACGGAGCACATTCCCATTATGGTGGTGGCGATCCTCGTCACCGTGGGGGTGATGCTGTTCGCCGCCACGCCGCTGGCCAACTTCATTCAGGCCAACCCGACCATCGTGATGCTGGCGCTGGGCTTTCTGCTGCTGATCGGCACCACGCTGATCGCAGAGGGCTTTGGCGCTGCCATCCCCAAGGGCTATATCTACGCGGCAATGGCGTTCTCGGCGCTGGTGGAGCTGCTCAACATGTTTTCGCGCCGGGCCAGGCGGCGCAACTCGTCCCGATGAGGATGCATGCGGTGGCATGCGCGCCACCGCAGCGCCTGTTTGCCCCGCCCCTCAGAAGAAATCCGCCTCTGCCAGCTGCAGTTCACGCGGGTTGCCCTGGGGCTGCTTGTGCAGCGACACGGTGGGGCCGGTGTCGCTGCTCGCGTTGCCCTGCTGATCCGTTGGTGCGCCGGCTTCCTGCACGGCCACGGCACTTGAGCGGGCGAGGGCGCCGGTGGCCAGGTTGCGGTAGCGCACTTCGTAGCGGCCGGCGCTGAGCTGCTCCACGGCGAAGCGGCGGAAGGCGGGCACGTACAGATGGCGCACGGCCTGCGGCTGCATGCCGTCCAGCGACACCAGTTTGACGAACATGTCGCAATCGTTGTGGCTGTTGTCCACGGTCAGGCGTGACGCCCCATCGGTGTTCAACTGCGGGTAGCTGGCGAGGTAGCCGGCACTGGGGGGCCAGGGCTGGCCATTGGGGTCGGTGGCGGGGCGCTGGTACCGGGGCGCAAAGAACACGGGCACCGCGAACCCGCGCAGCGGCCCGGATGCCGCGGCGCCAATGTCGTTGTCATCGCCCAGAAAGGGCCGGGGTACCAGGGTAACCAGGGCCAGGCAGGCCACCACGGCGCCCAGGGCGTACAGGCTCCAGTTGTGCTGCAGGTGCTGCGCCAGGGCGCTGGTGGCGGGCGCATGCGCCCGGTTGCGGCGGCGGCGATGGCGGTTGCCGCCCCCGTTGATGCCGCTGCCGGATTGCAGCCCATGCGCCGTGGCGTGGCTGTAGCGTGGCGCCTCGCTGTGCATCCACAGGGGCTGGATGGAGGGGGGCAGTGTATCCACCTCGTCGTTCTGGTCCACCCACAGGTCGTGCAGCGCGCGCTGGTGGGGGTTGGAGAGCACGGCGTACGAGGTATCGATGATGGCCATCTTGCGCGCGGCCTGGGGGTCGCCCGCGTGGTGCCCGGGGCCAAACCTGCGCACCATGGCCTGGTAGGCAGCATCGATCGCCGCCGGCGACGCATCGCGCGCCACCTTCAGGTTGTCGTAGTGGGTGTGCAGCGTAGTCACGCGGGTGGCCATTGGGGGTGAAGATTTCGCCGACCGTACCGGGGCTGGTGATATGAAACCACATGTTACATCGACCGCTGTCTGTAATCCAGAGGACGCGCCTTGCAAAATGCGGGCGGTGGTGATCTTCGTCACGGGAACGCTTGTCGAAGCGTATGTGCCTGCGTGCATAGGTTCCTTGCCCTCGGCCCCGGTGTCAGTCGAAGACAGCCGTGCCTTCGGCCCAGATGGTGTGGCCGGGGTGGTGCTCTGCGATGGTGAGCACGGCGCCCGCAATGGCGGCTGCGTCGCCGTGGTCGATGGTGTAGCTGAAGGTGTTGACGTTGGCCCCTTGAGTTGGGGGCCACGCTGCTCATCGTGGACCGCAGCGGCGCGTTCTTTCAGGCCGACGGCCTGGCCAGCCTTGGCCGCAGCCCGCGCCTCGCGCTGCATCCCGCTGCCACCCCGGCGCACAGCCGATTTATCGGTTTCAGTGGACTAGGAGGCTGTCGGACTTGGAAATCGTCGGCTGCAAATCGGCCGCAGCGGTCCATTTTTCACCGTCTTTTTGCCCCACAGCCTGGCTATGGGGCTGCAAATCCGGCAAAAACTGTCCTCGCTGGGGCCGACTTTCGCTTTCGACGCTCCAAGTCCGACAGCCTCCTAGCGCACGCGGGCAGCCGCACCCCGCAGAGGATGGGGCGGACCGCCGCGCTGGAGAACAACCATCAGGCGAATTCAAGCCCCTTGTTCGTGAGGCCCACCAGGTCGATGCGCACAGCCGTGGCATCCAGGTTGGCCGCCATCACCACCACCTCATTGAACGAGACCCCGCTGGCCATCAGGTCCGTGATCAGCTTGAGCTCGGCCTGCGTGCCCGCGCGGCCCACCACGTTGGTCCACAAGAGCTGCGCGACCTGGTTGGGCGTTTGCACGCCCAGGGCCTGCAGCCCGATGCCTGCGATGGTCTGGCTGGTGGCGCCAGCATCGAGCAGGCGGATCACCTCGCCCGCCACGCCCTTGTTGGCCAGCAGGGCCGGGCCGCCCAGGGCGCCGAGCAGCTTGGCGGCCTGGCCGGCGTTGCCGGTGAGGTCGAGCGCCAGCTTGGTGTCGCTGAACGTGACGCGCTCCACCCGCGTCACATCGAGCATGGCCCCATCGGTCAGGCGCTGCAGCGTGTAGTTGCCATTGCCATTGGCCTGCACATGGGTCTGGCCCAGCGTGGCAGGGATCACCACCGTGTCGGTGCCTGCACCGCCATCCACATACCGGGCCAGGCCCAATGTGGGGCTGATGGTGTTGTTGCCCGCATTGCCTGTGACGGTGACCTCGCGGATGGCATCCACGCGCACTGCGCCTGCGGTGTTCATGCCGTCGAGCAACTGCGCTGGCGTCTTGCCCGCGCTTTGCTGCGGGAAGAACTGGGCAAACAAGGTGGCCACCTCCAGCGCCGACGTGCTGGTGAGGGCTTGGATGACGGCACCCTCGCCCTGCGCGAGATCGCGCCCCAGCCACTTCTGGAACAGGAAGGCGGCAGCCTCCTCGGCGGCGCTGTGCGCCACGGTGAGGCTCGGACCCGTCGCAAAGCGCACTTGCTCCACATCCACCAGCCAGTCGGAGACACCCGAGGCGGTATGGGTCAGCTTGATGCCATTGGCTTCGAGCACCACCGTGTAATCCGCACGCGAGCCTTCCTGCACAGCCACATCAAAGCCCGTGCCGCCGTTGAGTTTGTCGCTGCCCGTGCCACCCGAGAGCAGGTCGTTGCCCGCACCGCCGAACACGATGTCGTCGCCCGCATCGCCGTAGACCTGGTCGTCCCCGGCCTCGCTGCCCACAGTGTCGTTGCCGGCGCCGCCGTGGAGGGTGTCGTTGCCCGGGCCGAGCACCATCCACTGCGCTGCGCCATCGCCGACGGCCATGTTTTGGCCGGCGCCGCCGATGGTGCGCACGGCACCCACGATGGCCACGAACTCCACGTTGTCCACCTGGATCACGGTGCCCGCGGGCAGGGCGCTGGCGTCGATGATGATGGCCTGCTTGCCGTCACCGGCCGCAGCGCCGCCGTTGATCACCAGGGGCACATTGGGGTTGAAGCCTGCGCCGGTGGTGGGTTTGATGGTCTGCACCACCAGTGATTCGCTGGCGCCCAGGGTGGCCAGGAAGTCCTGTGCCTGGGGGGCCAGATCAGAGTTGCTGCCCGCCGCGGAATCGATGCGCTTCAAGAGCTCGGCCTGTGCGGCCGAGCCCGTGGTGCCGACGGACTGCCCCACGGCCGTGAGGCCCACGCCCACGGGGATGCTGACGGACACGAGGGCGCGGCCATCGGCGGCCTTGACGATGGGGATGTCGGCCAGCGGGCTGCCCGAGCCGGGTGTGTCGGGGCGGTTGCTGGCGACCACGGGCACCGTGGTGGTGGTGGTGCCGTCGGGCGCCTTGGTGATGATGACGGGCGTTCCATCCACGTTGTTCGATGGCGCAGGCGTGCCCCCGACGGTGATCGCGTTGCCGGTGAGGTCGGCGATCACCACGCTCGCATCGGCACCGGCGTTCCAGTCTTCGGCAAAGGCGATGTTGTAGGTGGTTCGGTCGGTGGCGCTGGTGCCGGTCTTGTCCAGCAACTGGTTCACGAAGGCCTTGTCGGAGGCGCTCAGCGCCAGGCTGAAGGTGGTGGCGCTGGTGGTGTCCACGTTGGCGGTGTCGGTCAGCACATAGGTGCCGCCGCCCTTGCCGGTGAAGGTGAGCTTGTTGGCCACGATGTCGTTGGCGGTGCCGGCCTTGCCCAGCAGGTTGGTGCCCGTGACCACCAGCACCCCGGTGCCCACGTCGTAGGTGGCGCTGGTGACGGTGGGTACGGCGACGTTGCTCACGGTGATGGCATTGCCCGTGAGGTCGGCCACCACCGAGGCGGCATCGGCCCCGGCGGCCCAGTCCTCGCCGGCGGCCAGGTTGTAGGTGGTGCCACTGGTGGAGCCGGTGCCGTTCTTATTGACCAGCAGATTCAAGGCCGCGCGGTCGGCCGTGCTGAGCGTCAGCGTGAAGGCGGTGGCGCTGGTGATCTCCACGTTGGCGGTGGTGGTCAGCGCGTACGCCGCGTCGCCCTCGCCGGTGAAGGTGAACTTGTTGGCGACGATGTCGTTGGCGGCCCCCGCCAGGGCGGTGAAGCCGGTGCCGGTGACCACCAGGGCGCCGCTGGTGGCGTTGTAGGTGGCGCTGGTGATGGTTGGCGCCGGCCCCGGGATGGATACCGTGATGGCATTGCCCGTGAGGTCGGCGATGTTGCCGCCCGTGACCACGCTGTTCCAGTCGTCGGCTGCGGCCAGGTTGTAGGGGGTGCCGCCCGTGGAGCTGCTTCCGCCCTTGTTGAGCAGCGCCTCCACTGCTGCGATGTCGGCGCCCGAGAGGGTCACGGCAAAGCTGGTGGCCGACGTGACCTCGACGTTGGCCGAGGTGAACAGCACGCGGGTGGCGCCGCCTTCGCCGGTGAGGGTCAGCTTGTTGACCGTGACATCGTTGGTGGCCCCGTCGGTCTTGACCAGGTTGGTGCCCGTGACCGTGAGGACATGGGAGCTGGTGTTGTAGGTGGCGCTGGTGATGGTGGGGGCGGACACGCCGGAGACGACGACGGCGTTGCCGGTGGCATCGGCGGCGGCCGCCGACTGCCAGCCCGCCGCTGCCGCCAGGTTGAAGGCGTTGGCGTCCACCGCCGCGACGCCGTTGCTGTTGAGCAGGCCGTGGACGTTGAGCATGTCCACCGCGTTGAGGGTGACCGAGAAGGCGGTGGCGCTGCTGGCGTTGACGTTGCTGCTGGTCAGCGTGTAGCTGGCGCCGCCCTGGCCGGCGAGGGCGAGCTTGCCGACATCGACATTGCCGCCGCCGGTGAGGTTGGTGCCGGTCACGGACAGGATCCCGGTCGATGCGTTGTAGGTGGCGCCGGTGATGGCGGCGAGCGATACGACTGCCGGCTCGAAATCCAGGTCATCAAGGGCCAGGGAGAGGTTCGTTCCCGCGAAGGTGAAACCGGTGATGTTCTGGAAGTGGGCATAGGCCGAGGTATTGATGTTCTGCTGCAGGATGGTCGCGCCGCTGCTGGCGTAGGTCAGGGCCGACCCCCCGTCGGGGGTGACGGTGATGTTGCCATCTGCCGCTGCACCGAAACTCAGGCCATTGAGCCGGAAGGCGCTGCCGTCGGCAGCCTCGACCTTGATGCTGGAAATGCCCGAGACGTTGGTCCGGTCGAAGCGCAGAAAGTAGTCACCCGCGTCGTTGCCAAGCCCCGACAGGCTGCTGTCGTTGGAAACCCGGTTGGTGTAGCTGCCGGTGCCCGTGATCGTGTACTTGATCCCATCCAGCGTGAAGCTGGCCGTGGAGAAGTTGGTGACGTCATTGGAGTCGTAGTTTTCGTCGGCGGGCACGGCCAGCACTGCGGCATAGTTGGCTGGGCCCACCAGCACAGGGGTGTGCACCGTGCCGTGCTGCCGCCCGAGCACCCAGTCGCCGCCCAGCTGCGGCGATCCGGTGAGGTTGGTGGACGCCGCCACGTTGGCCCCGAACAGGTCGGACAGCATGCGCAGCAATTCGGCCCCTTGCCGGCCCGCGCCGGAGTGGCAGCCGTAGAGCAGCACGTCGCCATCGTCGGCAAGCGCGCTGCCGATGGCACGCAGCTGGTCGGCATGCCCGGGGGCGCTGGCGGCATCCAGCACCGTGGTACCCCAGTGCAGACGGCCATGGCTGCCGTGGGAGAGTACGTGCACAGCGCCGATGCCGCTGCGCCCCTGCAGGTGCGCGGCCATCTGCGCCAGACCGTCACGCATGCCATCGAGCAACACGACCTCGGCGCCCTGCGGGGCCGCTGTCGCCAGCGCCGCCCCATCGTGCAGGTCGTTGAAGAGGAAGACCACCTGCACGGGGCTGTGAGCGTATGTGGGGTGGGCAAGATCGATAGGGTAGGCCATGCTGATTGCATCCTCGTTCTGGCGGCCAGGAGACCGCATGCCTGCGGCATCTGAGCTCCATGGGGGACCGGATACCCACGCGGGCGTTCGGCTTGGGGCGTGCGGCACAACGGCATGGGCTGGAGAAGCCCTGGGTGTGATCGGCCGCGACCGTTCTTTCTACCAGAAAGCAAGCGGCAGGGCGATGTGTTTATGGTTTTGGGGCGCCTTGGCGGGGGGGGGCTTCAGGCGAACTCGATTCCCCTGGCCGTGAGGCCCACCAGATCAATCCGCACGGCGTTCAGCTCCAGATTGGCCGCCATCACCGTCAGCTCACTGGCCGACACCCCGCCGGCCATGATGTCGGTAAGCAGCTTGAGCTCGCTGTCCGTGCCTGCACGGCCCACCACGTTGGTCCACAGCGTCTGCGCGATCTGCGTGGGCGTGCTCGCCCCCAGCAGTTGCAGCCCCAGGCCTGCGATGGTCTGGCTGCTGGCCCCGGCATCGAGCAGGCGGATCACCTCGCCCACCACACCCTTGTTGGCCAGCAGGGCCGGGCCGCCCAGGGCACCGAGCAGCTTGGCCGCCTGGCCAGCGTTGCCAGAGAGGTCCAGCGCCAGCTTGGTGTCGCTGAAGCCGACGCGCTCCACCCGCGTCATATCCAGCATGGCCCCATCGGTCAGGCGCTGCAGCGTGGCGTTGCCGCTGGTCGACTGGATGTGCGTCTGCGCCAAGGTGGCGGGGATGACCACGGTGTCGATGCCTGCACCGCCATCCACATACCGGGCCAGGCCCAGCGTGGGGGTGATGCTGTTGTTGCCGGCGTCGCCGTTCACTATCACGTCGCGCACGGCGTCTGCGCGGATGGCTCCTGCACCGGCCATGCCCTCCAGCAACTGCGCCGGTGTCTTGCCTGCGGTCTGCTCGGGGAACAACTGGCCGAACAGGCGCGCCACTTCCAGGCCGCTGGTGCCTGCCAGGGGCTGGATGACCGCTCCCTCGCCCTGTGTGAGGTGGCGGCCCAGGAACTTCTGCACCAGGTAGGCGGCGGCCTCTTCGGCAGCGCTGTGTGCCACTGTGAGGCTGGGCCCCGTCGCAAACCGCACTTGCTCCACATCCACCAGCCAGTCGGAGATGCCACTGGCGGTATGGGTCAGCTTGATGCCGGCCCCATCCAGGGTGACGGTGTAGTCGGTGCGTGCGCCTTCCTGCACGGCCACATCGAAGCCCGTGCCGCCATTGAGCTTGTCGCTGCCGGTGCCGCCCGAGAGCAGGTCATTGCCGGCGCCGCCGAAGACGATGTCGTCCCCTGCATCGCCAAAGACCTGGTCATCACCACCCTCGCTGCCCACGGTGTCGTTGCCGCCGCCGCCGTGGATGGTGTCGTCGTCCGGGCCCAGCACGATCCACTGGCCCGCGCTGTCGCCGCTGGCCGCGTTCTGGCCAGCGCCGCCGATGATGCGCACGGCCCCCACGACCGCCAGGAACTCCACGTTGTCCACCTGGATCACCGTGCCCGAGGGCAGGGCGCGGGCATCCAGAATGATGGCCTGCTTGCCATCGGCCGGGTTGGCGCTGCCCGTGATCACCAGCGGCACGTTGGGGTTGAACCCCTCGCCCGCCGTGGGCTTGAGGATCTGCACCGACAGGGGCTCATTGGGCGCCAGCGTGGCATAGAACACCTGGCCGGCATTGGTCAGCTCGGGGTTGTTGCCGGCAATGCGCTCGATGCGAAAACCCAGCTCGGCCAGCGCTGCGGCACCGCTGGTGCGGGAGGAAAGCCCCTCGGCCTGCAGGCCCACACCGGGCGGGACGCCGACCTGCAGGATGGGGCGGCCGTCCGGCGCGGTGACGATGGGTATGTCGGCCAGCGGGCTGGGCGTGCCCGGGGTATCGGGCCGGGTAGGGGTGACCACCGGGATGGTGATGATGGTGGAGCCGCCGGGGCCCGGTTCGGTGGTGACGGGCACGCCGTCGATGGGGGTGGGGGGCGGCGTGCCGCCACTGTCGGCCGGGGTGTTGTTGGTCACCGCCGTGGCCACCAGTGTGGCGGCATCGTTGCCGGCTGCGTCCTGCAGGGCGTTGGCGTCATCGGCCCCGCTGGGGTCGGTGTAGGCCACGGTCACCACCTGGCCGTTGGCCACCGGCGTGGCCAGGTTCAGCGTGACCGTTCGGGATGCCGCATTCACGGCCACCGCCGTGACCACGTTCGGGACCGCCCCCACCAACACGGCAAAGGCTCCGGGCGCAGCAGCATTGACCGCATCGAGCGCGCCCGCATCGGTATACGTCAGCACCAGCGCACTGCCGTTGACCGTGGCCGAGGTGAACACCGGGGCGTTGGGATCGATGGTCACCGAGAGGCCGAGCGATGCCGTGCTGAAGTTGCCCGCCGCATCCGATGCCTTGGTGTTCAGGGTATGGGTGCCTGCAGCCAGGGCGGTGCTGGTGATGGACCAGTGGCCCGCGCCATCGGCCGTGGTGCTGCCCAGCACCGTCGTGCCATCGGTGTCATACAGGGTCACGCCCGCGTTCAGCCCGGCCGTGCCCGAGAAGGTGGGCAGGGTGGCGCTGGTGGTGTTGTCGGTGCTGGAAGCACCGGTATCGCTGGCGGCATCCAGGTCGGGTGGGGACGAGGCTGCGGGGGCGACGGTGTCGATGGTGTAGGCCTCGCCTGCGGTGTAGCCGCCCGTGATGGCCATGCCCAGGCCGTTCTCTATGCCCGTGCCGCTGGCGTTGAGGTCCAGGCGCAGGGTGCCGTCGCCGCTCACGCTGCCGACCGTCACCGTGTAGGTGCTGCCCGCGCCGCTGATGCCGGTCACGCTGCCGGTTGCGCCAACGCCTGTCGCGGTGAAGTCGCCGATGTCCACGCCGCTCACCGATTGGCTGAAGGTGACGGTGTAGTCCACGCTGGGGGCATTGGTCAGCACCGAGCCGCCCGTGCGCACGATGCTGCTGACCGAGGGCGCGGCGGTGACCACCAGGGCAAAGGTGTCGCTGGCGGAGAGGCTGCCATCGCTGGCCGTGACCTTGACCTGCAGCGTGCCCGCATCGCCCACAGCCGGGGTGCCGCTGAAGCTGCGGGTGCCGGGGGTGAAGCTGAGCCAGCCGGGCAGGGCGCCACCGCCGTCCAGCGTGGCCGTGTAGGTCAGCGTGGTGGCGGCATCTGGGTCCTGGAAGGCATTGGATGCGAAGGTGAAGGTGAAGCCCTGCGTGGCGGTGGCCGCCTGGTCGGCCAGGGGGGTGGCCACCGTGGGGGTCTCGTTGACGTTGTTCACCGCGACGGTGAACGCCTTGTCGGTGAACAGGCCGCCGCTGTCGGTGCTGCGCACGGTGACGGCGTAGCTGGTCTTGGCCTCGTAGTCCAGCACGGTGCCGGCCTTGAACTGCAGGTCGCTGCCGCTGATGGCGAAGTCGCCCGCGTCCGCGCCGCCCACGATGCTGTAGGTGAAGCTGTCGCCCGCATTCACGTCAGTGGTGGTGAGTGCGCCAATGCTCAGCGGCGTGGCGGTGGAGGTGTTCTCTGCCACGCTGGCAGCCGAGAGCGCGATGTTGGTGGGCGCCTCGTTGACCACGCTGACGGTGCTGCCCGCGCCGTTGGTCACCGGCGCCTGCCCACTGGCCATGCGCGTGCCGCCTGCGGCGAGCGTGAGGTCGGTGTCGCCATCGATGGACAGGACGTACGACTGCCCGTTGGCGAGCCCCGTGCGGTCGTTGTAGAAGCCGCTGACCTTGTAGGTCTCGTTGCCACCGCTGGCCACCGAAATGGACAGCCCCGCGAAGGTGATCTCGCTGGTGCCGGCGTTGTAGGTGCCCACCACGTTGGTGGCGTCGGGGCCGCTCAGGCGCCAGGTCACCTTGCTGAAATCGCCGCTGCCCGAGGTATGTACCTTGAGCTGCGACACCCCCAGTGCCAGGCCGTCGCTGCCGCCCCCGTCGGTGAGTCGGAAGTCGAACACATCGACCGCTTCTGCCGCCGTGTCTGCCGTGCTGGGCAGGCCCACGGGCTCGCTCACCCCCGTGCCCGCAGTGAGGGTGCCATCGGTGTTGGTGGCCGGCACGGCATTGTTCAGCAGCAGCTTGACGGCGCCCGCGTAGATGGGCACCGTCCAGTCGCCGGCATAGAAGGCCACTGCCATGTCGATGTCGCCGTCACCGTCCACGTCGCCGGCCGCCAGGGCCTGGCCGGTCACCGGCGTGCCCTGGTACATGAAGGCCGGGTCCTGCAGCACCACCCCGGAGTCGGTGAACGCGCCGGCCCCGTTGTTGAGCATGATCTTCTGGCCCAGGCCATCGAGGTCGCCATCGCCATCCACGTCGGCAAAGGCGCTCGGCGCCTCGGCCCGGGTGAAGGCCTGCAACTGGGTTCCCAGCGCGCCGCTGCCATTGTTCTGGAACAGGATGAGGTTGGCGGCAACGCCGTTCACCCCGCTCACCAAGGCGTCGGCGTGGCCATCGCCGGTCAGGTCCGCAGACAGGGCCGCGCCGCCAAAGGCGTCGCCAAAGCTGCTGTGCTGGGTGAAGCCGCCGCTGCCATCGTTGGTCAGAATGCGCACGGCGTTTTCTTCGACGAGCACGGCGTCCTTGTCCCCGTCCCTGTCCAGGTCCACCAGCGTCGCAGCCTGGGGGTCCGAGACCTTGGCCGGGCTGGACGACAGCGTGAATGCGCCGGAGCCATTGTTCTTGTAGACCGCGTAGTTGCCCTGGAAGAGGCCGACGAAGGCATCCAGGTCGCCATCGCCGTCGAGGTCGGCGATCTCGGCGGTCTGCACACTGCCGCCGATGGTGCCGCCCGCCGTGAAGGTGCCGGTGCCGTTGTTCTGCCAGATCTGCAGCGGCGACTGGTAGGAGCGGGTGACCAGCTCCAGCTCGGGGTCGGCATCAAGGTTGACCAGCCAGGACTGGACGATGCGTGCCGCCGGCAGGCTCTGGTGCAGGCTGAAATTGCCGGCACCATCGTTCTTCCAGACCTGGCTTGGCTGGTTGCCTGCCGCCTTCTCCACGCCGATGAAGATGTCCAGGTCGCCATCGCCATCGAGGTCGGAGAACCGGGCCGTGGTGGCGTTGGAGTTGTCGCTGGTGTTGGAGTAGGACCAGAGGCTTTGGCCGGAGGTGTAAGCAAGTGCCATGGGGGCTTTCCTGGATCAGTTCGCGGTGGGTTTGATGACGCTTGCCGTGCTGCGCGTGTCCGTGCGCCAGAAGGCCATGTCCTGGTACTTCTCGAAGATGTCGGGCGGCAGGATGGTCTGGCGGTCGCGCGGGGCCACCTTGCGGTGCACCTGGTGCATGCCGGCCATGCCCAGGGCGGCGTCGAACTGCGGCGCGTCGTATTCGACGTTGTCGATGTCATGGCCGTCGAACCAGGGCTCGCCGATGAAGCGGTAGACGAGCTGCAGCACCTTGTGCGGCGCGCGCACCAGCAGGTCGTAGTCCACCAGCAGCAGCTTGCCGGCGTGGGGGCCGTAGTAGGCCTCCTTGAGCGCGGCCCAGGGAAAGCCGATCAACCGGTCGTGCCGTGCCAGTGCGGCCATGCGGCTGTAGATGGTCAGGCGCTCTGCCTCGCTGGAAAACAGCTTGGTGTTCTCGAACGGGTTCTTGTGCAGCTGGTTCTCGATGCTGTCCATGATCCAGGGGATGTCGCGCACGCAGGCGATCATCCTCGCCTGTGGAAACATGTCGGCCACCATGGGCATCTTGGCGCACCACAGGCGATTGGTGTCGAAGATGACTTCCCGGCCAACGTCGCCATAGAAGGCGTCGAACAGCCCGCGCAGGATCTTCTTGCGCATGGGCGCGTCGATCAGCAGCGACAGCTCACCTCCCGCGCTCATCAACCGCAGGTTGGCCGAGACCAGGCCGCCTACGGGGCTGGTCATGCCCGCGTGAAAGCGCGGGTTCTGCAGCAGCAGGGCCGACAGCAGGGTGGAGCCCGCGCGTGGCAGGCCGGTGATGAAGTGGTACTTGTGCACAGATTTCCAGAGGCCCAAAAAACGCAGCACACCCGCGCAAGTGCCGGCGGGCGCCGTTTCGTTCTTTTCACGTGTGTGTTCAAGGCGCCAAGCCTGGCGATGCGGTGCCAGGCTTGCCGACAGCGTCGCCAATGATTGGCAACACATGACACGGTTTGTAGCGGGGCCTTACCAAGTGGTAAACCCTACCGAGGTAGGGGGCCGGCCGGGCCTGGGGCTGGTTTTTGCCTGTGCAGGCAGGCGCCGTCTGCGCCCATGGAGGGCGCAGCCGTGGAAGCTGCGGCCCGGCACGGCGTTGCGCTTGCCGGGGGCAGGGCAGACCTCAGGTGAAACCTGAGGCCCCCGCCATCACGCGAACTCGATCCCCTCGCGGTCAGGCGAACTCGATGCCCTTGGCAGTGAGCCCCACCAGATCAATCCGCACGGCATTCATCTCCAGATTCGCCGCCATCACCGTCAGCTCACTGCCCGACACCCCGCCCGCCATGATGTCGGTAAGCAGCTTGAGCTCCCCATCCGTACCCGCACGGCCCACCACATTCGTCCACAGCGTCTGCGCAATCTGCGTGGGCGTATTCACCCCCAGAAGTTGCAGCCCCAGCCCCGCAATGGTCTGGCTGGTGGCCCCCGCATCCAGCAGCCGGATCACCTCGCCGACGACTCCCTTGTTGGTGAGCAGGGCCGGGCCCCCCAGGGCACCGAGCAGCTTGGCGGCTTCGCCCGCATGGCCATTGAGGTCCAAGGCCAGCTTGGTGTCA
>NZ_JAUZDX010000026.1 GCF_030704685.1 Acidovorax sp. A1169 | reverse complement strand
CAAGGGCCTTCGCGACCCCGAAATTAGTGTGAACAGGCCCTAGCAGGGCCTGCCTGGTCAGCAGGCTCATGGCGAAGGTGCGCATGGTTTGTCGTTCGCGCAGTGGGCGCTGCGTTGGCCCCTTCTCCGGTTCTTCATCGGGATGGACGTACTGGACCTGCCTTGTCTCTCCCCGCTGTTTTCACGGTGTGCATGGGGTGTCCACTGGTTCCGCCATCTCGCCGTCCGGTGTGGCAAGGGGCACGCCATACGCCCTGGAAAAGGTGGCCAGTGCGCGCTCGGCCACACCTTGCATCTCCTGCTCTGTCAGCGGTGGCGGGGCCCTGTAGTACCAGCGAAGCTGAATTTCCGCGTTCAGCAGCGAAAACAGCTGCAGCGCCGCCACCAGCGGATCCGCCTTGCGCAGATGGCCGTTTTCCATGGCGGCGCTGAAGAACTCCGCCAGTTCGCAAGCACCCCGCCCAGGCCCTGCCTCGTAGAACAACTCGCCCATGTTCGAGTGCCCCGCCTCGGCCAGCACCATGCGGTGGGTGGCCTGCATTTGCGGGCTGCACAGAAACTGCACCAGCTTGTTGCAGAAGCTGCCTAGCACGCCATGGATGCCGCTGCGGATGTCGTGGGCCGCCAGTTCATCGAAGGCGGTGCGGATGTGCCTCTCGCCCGCTGCCAGGGTAACCGCCTGAAAAAGGGCCTCCTTGGACGGGTAGTAGCCGTAGATGGTCGATTTGGAGCCCCCGATGCGGCGAACGATCTCGGCGATGGAGGCGCGTTCGAAGCCAAGTTCCAGAAAAACCTCCGAGGCGACCTCCAGGATCGCCTCGCGGCGCGCTTCCGTCCGAACCTTCATGTTGTCTCCTTAAGTGTACCGATGAGTCCATTTTTGCTTGACAGGCGGGCTGTGTCAATTTGATAATTAACCATACCGTACCGTTCGGTACAGTTAAAACCTTCATTTTTGACCTGTTTGTGTCTGCCTGGCATTGCGAGATGCCTGGGCCCAGGAGTTCTTTCCATGCGCATGCATACCGCTATTCAACGACCCGTGGCCTGGATGGCTGCCGTTTCAGCCCTGGCGCTGGCTGCCTGTGGCGAAGCACCCCAGCCCCCTGCCGCGGGGGGCCAGGGCGTCCCCCAGGTCAGCGTGGTCACCGTGCAGCCCCAGCGCCTGCCGCTTACGACCGAGTTGCCGGGCCGTGTCGCCCCCGCTCTGATTGCCGAGGTGCGGCCCCAGATCACGGGGCTGGTGCTGCAGCGCCGCTTCAAGGAGGGCAGCGACGTGAAGGCGGGCGATGTGCTGTACCAGATCGATCCAGCGGTGTACCGCGCCAATGTGGACAGCGCCCAGGCCACGCTGTCCAAGTCCGAAGCCAATCTGGTCACGGTGCGGCTCAAGGCGGGGCGGTTCAAGGAGCTGGCCGCCATCAAGGCGGTGAGCCAGCAGGATGCGGACGATGCTGCTGCTGCGCTGCTGCAGGCCGAGGCGGAGGTCAGCTCTGCCAAGTCGACGTTGCAAACGCAGCGCATCAACCTGGACTACACCCGCATCACGTCGCCCATCAGTGGGCGCATCGGGCGCTCGGCGGTAACGCCGGGTGCGTTGGTGACGGCGAACCAGGCCAACGCCCTGGCCACGGTGCAGCAGCTGAACCCGATCTATGTGGATGTGACCCAGTCCACGACCGCGCTGCTGGCGCTCAGGCGGTCCATGGATGCGGGCACGCTCAAGAGCGGCACGGCCAAGGTACGGCTGGTGCTGGAGGACGGCAGTGTCTATGCGCAGGCCGGAACGCTGCAGTTTTCCGACGTGACGGTGGACCAGGCCACCGGGGCGGTGACCTTGCGCGCCGAGTTCCCCAACCCGCGCGCCGAGCTGCTGCCCGGCATGTATGCGCGCGCCGTGCTGGAAGAGGGCGTGCTGGAGCAGGCCTTGCTGGTGCCGCAACCGGCCGTGGGCCGCGATGCCACGGGCAAGCCCTATGCATTCGTGCTGGGCAGCGACGGCAAGCTGGAGCAGCGTGCCCTGGTCACCGACCGTGCGGTGGGCGAGCAGTGGCTGGTGCGCGACGGGCTCAAGGCAGGCGACATGGTCGTGGTCGAGGGCCAGCAAAAAGTGCGCGCCGGCCAGCCGGTGCAGCCGCAGCCCTACGCGCCTGCCCCATCGCACAAGTCGGCTGCCACCCAGAAGGTGGCGGCCACCAGCACCGCTGCTGCCGCCCCCGGCGCTACCGCCGCCACCGCCGTGGCCCATTGAGCACCGCCAACAGAGACCACCATGGCCCGTTTTTTCATAGACCGCCCCATCTTTGCATGGGTGCTCGCCATCATCACGATGCTGGCGGGCGTGATGGCAGTGCTCACGCTGCCCATCTCCCAATACCCCACCATCGCACCTCCTGCCATCGCCATATCGGCGTCCTACCCTGGGGCGTCGTCCAAGACGCTGGAAGACACCGTCACCCAGGTCATCGAGCAGAAGATGAAGGGGCTGGACCGGCTGTCCTACATCGCGTCGAGCAGCGAGTCGTCGGGCAACGTGACCATCACTCTGACCTTCGAGAATGGCACCAATCCGGACACCGCCCAGGTGCAGGTGCAGAACAAGCTGGCCCTGGCCACGCCGCTGCTGCCGCAAGAGGTGCAGCAGCAGGGCGTGCAGGTCACCAAGTCGGCGAACAACTTCCTGAACGTGCTGGCCTTCGTTTCGGAGGACGGCAAGCTCAATGGCTCCGACCTGTCGGACTATGTGGCCGCGAACGTGCAGGACCCCATCAGCCGCGTGGAGGGCGTGGGTGACACCACGCTGTTTGGCTCGCAGTACGCCATGCGCATCTGGCTGGACCCCAGCAAGCTCAACAGCTTCAACCTGACACCGCTGGATGTGAAGGCCGCCATACAGGCCCAGAACGCGCAGGTGTCTGCCGGCCAACTGGGAGGCCTGCCATCGGCGGCCAATCAGGAGCTCAATGCCACCATCACCGCGCAAACCCGGCTGAAGACGGCCGATGAGTTCGCCACCATCTTGCTGCGCACGCAGGCCAACGGCGCAGCCGTGCGGCTGAGCGACGTGGCGCGCATCGAGCTGGGCAGTGAGAACTACGCCACGGTGGCCCATTTCAACGGCAAGCCCGCCGCCGGCCTGGCCATCAAGCTGGCCACGGGCGCCAATGCACTGAACACCGTCAAGGCGGTGGATGCCAAGCTGGAAGAGCTGTCCAGGTTCTTCCCCCCTGGTGTCAAGGTCATCAAGCCGTATGACACCACGCCGTTCGTGCGTATCTCCATCCAGGAAGTGATCAAGACGCTGGTGGAGGCTGTGGTGCTGGTCTTCGTGGTGATGTACCTGTTCCTGCAGAACTGGCGCGCCACGCTCATCCCTACCATCGCCGTGCCGGTGGTGCTGCTGGGCACCTTTGGCGTGCTGGCTGCGTTTGGCTATTCGCTCAACACCCTGACCATGCTGGCGATGGTGCTGGCCATCGGCTTGCTGGTGGACGATGCCATCGTGGTGGTCGAGAACGTCGAGCGGGTGATGGGCGAAGAGGGGCTCTCGCCGCTGGAGGCGACCCGCAAATCCATGGGGCAGATCACGGGCGCCCTGGTGGGCGTGGCGCTGGTGCTGGCCGCCGTGTTCGTGCCCATGGCGTTTTTCGGTGGTTCCACGGGCGTCATCTACCGCCAGTTCACCGTCACCATCGTCTCGGCAATGACGCTGTCGGTGCTGGTGGCCATGGTGCTCACGCCGGCCCTGTGCGCCACGCTGCTCAAGCCGGTGCCCAAGGGCCATGCGCTGACCGACAAGGGGTTCTTTGGCGCCTTCAACCGCGCCTTCGACCGCAGCAACCGGGGCTACCAGGGCGTGGTGCAGCGCATGCTCAAACGCGGCGGGCGCTGGATGGTGGGCTACGCCATCGTGGTGGTGGCCGTGGGCTTTGTGTTCACCAAGATCCCCGCCGGATTCTTGCCCGACGAAGACCAGGGCACGTTGTTTGCCATCGTGCAATTGCCACCTGGCGCCACCCAGAAGAACACGGAGAAGGTGCTCGAGCAGGTGCAGCACCATTTTCTGGAAGAGCAAAAGGACGCCGTCGACGCCATCTTCACGGTAGCTGGCTTCAGCTTTGCGGGCAGTGGGCAGAACACGGGCTTCGCGTTCATCAAGCTCAAGGCCTGGGACGAGCGCACGGCGCCTGGCCTGAAGGCACAGGCTGTGGCCAACAAGGCCATGGGCGCACTGTCGCAGATCCGCAATGCCTCGGTGTTTGCATTTGCGCCCCCCGCAGTTTCCGAGCTGGGCAATGCCAGCGGCTTCGACCTGATGCTGCAGGACCGGGGCAACCTGGGCCACGCGGCACTCATGCAGGCGCGCAACCAGCTCTTGGGGGCCTTGATGAAAGAGCCTGGCCTGGTGGCCGTGCGGCCCAACGGCATGGAGGACGCACCCGAGTTCCGCCTGGAGATCGATGAGCACAAGGCGGGTGCGCTGGGGCTGTCGATGGGCGACATCAACAACACCTTCTCCGCCGCCTGGGGCAGCAGCTACGTGAATGACTTCATCGACAAGGGCCGTGTGAAAAAGGTCTTCCTGCAGGCCGATGCAGCCCATCGCATGTCGCCTTCGGACATCGACAAATGGTATGTGCGCAACAGCAGCGGCACGATGGTTCCGTTCAGTGCGTTCTCGACCTCGGGCTGGATTACCGGCTCGCCCCGGCTGGAGCGCTACAACGGCGTGCCATCTGTGGAGATCATGGGCATGGCGATGCCCGGCGCCATGTCCAGCGGTCAGGCGCTGGACATGGTGGAGCGCCATGCGGCCGAGCTGCCCGCCGGCATCGGTTTCGAGTGGACGGGCGTGTCGCGACAGGAGCGGGAGGCCGGTGGCAAGGCTGCGCTGCTGTATGCGGTGTCCATCCTGGTCGTCTTTCTGTGCCTGGCGGCACTGTACGAGAGCTGGTCGATTCCGTTCTCGGTGCTGCTGGTGGTGCCGCTGGGGGTGCTGGGCACGCTGGCCGCCGCAGTGCTGACCTGGAAGATGAACGACGTGTACTTTCAGGTCGGCCTGCTGACCACGGTGGGACTGGCGTCCAAGAACGCGATCCTGATCGTCGAGTTCGCCAAGGAGTTGTATGCCAAGGGCATGCCGCTGGTCGAGTCGGCCATCACCGCCGCGCGCATGCGGTTGCGGCCCATCCTGATGACCTCGCTGGCGTTCATCCTGGGGGTGCTGCCCCTCATGCTGAGCAAGGGCGCTGGCGCCGGTGCGCAGAACGCGCTGGGTACCGCCGTGGTGGGGGGCATGGTGTCTGGCACGGTGCTGGCCATCTTCTTCGTCCCATTGTTCTTCGTGATCGTGCAGCAGTTCTTCGGCGGCAAAAAGCCCGTAGCTGCCGATGCCGCCCCTGTTGCCGCGCCTGTTTTTTCGGAGGGCCACTGACATGCCTCGTTCCCTGACCCTGACCCTTGTGGCTGCAGCGCTGCTGCTGAGCGGTTGCGCCAACCTGGCACCGCATTACGAGCGGCCTGCTGCCGTGGTGCCGGCGGTGTACCCCGCCGCGTCGGCCGATGGCCCGGCCATTGCCAGCCTGGCCTGGGGCGATTTTTTTGCAGATGCCAAACTGCGCCGCCTGATCGAACTGGCACTGGCCAACAACCGCGATCTGCGCGTGGCCATCCTCAACATCGAGCAGGCCCGCGCGCAGTACCGTGTGCAGGACGCGCAGACACTGCCCAGCGTCAACGCTGCGGGCAGCGGCACTGCGGCGCGTACGCCGGCCGGCTTGTCGGGCACCGGCGCGGCGGTGACCAGCCACCAGTACAGCGCCAATCTGGGGGTGAGCGCCTATGAGCTGGACCTGTTTGGCCGTGTGCGCAACCTGAGCGATCAGGCGCTGCAGCAGTTTCTGGCCACTGAGGAGGCGCGCCACGCCACCCAGATCAGCCTGGTGGGCGAGGTGACCACAACCTACCTGAACTGGGCCGCCGACCTGGAGCGGCTGGCCTTGGCCCGCGAGACCTTGCGCAGCCAGGGCGAGTCGTACCGGCTGACGCAGACGCGCTTTGAACTGGGCGCGGCGTCTGCCCTGACGCTGCGCCAGCTGCAAACCAGCGTGGAGAGCGCCCGCGTGGACGTGGCCCGCTACACCGGCCAGGTGGCGCAAGACCGCAACGCCCTGGCGCTGCTGCTGGGCGCGCAGGTGCCCCAGGCGCAGGAGCCCGACGCTCTGGGCGACACACTGAATGCCTTGCCCGAGTTGCCAGCGGGCGTGCCGTCGGATCTGTTGCAGCGCCGGCCCGACCTGCTGCAATCGGAGCACCAGCTCAAGGCCGCCACCGCCAACATCGGCGCGGCGCGGGCGGCGTTCTATCCACGCATCAGCCTGACGGCCACGGCGGGCAGCGGCAGTGCAGACCTGTCGGGCCTGTTCAAGGCGGGCTCGGGCAGCTGGAGTTTCATCCCGCAGATCAGCCTGCCCATCTTTGACGGTGGGGCCAACCAGGCCAACCTGGACAGCGCCATGGCTGCGCGCGACATCGCGGTGGCGCAGTACGAGAAAGCCATCCAGACCGCGTTTCGCGAGGTGGCGGACGCGCTGGCGCAACGCAGCGCCGTCGGCGATCAACTGCAGGCGCAAACCGCGCTGGTGCAAGCCAGTGGCGAGGTGCTGCAGATGTCGCAGGCCCGCTTTGACCGGGGGGTGGACAGCTACCTGGACGTGCTGGACGCCCAGCGCACCTGGTACAGCGCGCGCCAGACACTGATCGTCACGCGCTTGGCACGGCTGAACAATGGCGTCACGTTGTACAAGGCGCTGGGGGGTGGCTGGTCGACCCCGCAGTCGTGAATGGCGCACGGGGCGGCGAATGCCGTGGCGAGTGGCGCCAGTGTGACGCATGACATGCCCGTCACTAGCGCCCATGCCAAGCAACGCCATGGCCGTTGGCCGATAGCGCTTCTCGGTGGTCGTGACTGGGGTTGAAATGTGCCCCGGGCCTGCCCGGCGGTACCTCACTGGTGGATGAGACACGCCAGGCAAGCCCGGGGACAAACCGGCAAGCCACTGGGCCCTTGCGGGCCCTCTCCCTACTTCCTCTCTTCTTTGTCAACAATTGTAGAAGCGGGGGTCGGTCTTGGCAGGCACCCAAATGGGGGAGGGGGCCACAGCCATTGCCGTGCGTTTGGGCTGCTGCGCGCGTTGGTGGGGTGGGTGGTAGCCTTCGTTTATGCTGGATGCCCGACCTTTTGGGAGCCCTGCTGCCATGCTGAGCTACATCACCCTGGGCGCGAACGACATGAACGCGTCGGACCGCTTCTACTCTGCGTTGCTGGAGCCGCTGGGTTACCGCAAGCAGGTTGACAGCGAAGGCCTGGCGTTCTCGCTGCCCGACGAGCATGCCAGCCAATCCGGCAGCCCCTGCGTCGTCTACGTGAAGCCGCCTTTCGACGGAAAGCCGGCGACCGTTGGCAACGGTTCGATGGCGGCGTTTCGCGCCGGGTCGCACGATGCCGTGCGGCAGGTGCATGCGGCGGCGGTTGCCGCCGGGGGCACGGACGAGGGCTCGCCCGGGTTTCGCGCCGCGTACAGCAAGAACTTCTTTGTCGCGTATGTCAGGGACCCGGTGGGGAACAAGATTGCGCTTTTCTGCAATGAAGTCCCCCATGCATAGGGGCCCTGGCGCCGAAAAATCCACAACCATGGATATCCAGGTCACCCGGCAGGCCTGCTGCTCTGCCGACGACCAGGCGGGGCCGCTGCAAGCCGTCTACGCGGTGGACGAACATTGCACCATCGCGTATCTGGTGGAGCGCATCCGGGCGTCGAAATTCCTGCAGTTTTCATCCACGCACAACCGGCTGTCTGGCCTGGTGCAGGGGACATGTTTGGTGGAGGTGTTGGCAGGGTGGGGCAGAAAGCCGGAGTTTCATGTGGACCCGGCGGCGTCGGTGGGCTCCGTCATCGGCTTGCACACGTTGGACTTTTGCTTTCTACATGCCCAATAGAAGCGGGCCGCACCTGTCTGGCTCCTGTGATCTGCAAAAGGGCGCGCAACCGCACTGCAGCCTTGGCATCGATCACCGCATCTGCGACGCCGATGGCCACCCCCACGCTACGCTACGCCGCGTCGGGCTCCATCTGCACGTTCCAGGCTTCCACGATTTCGGCCAGCTTGGGGCTGCGCTTGGTGCCGATCTGCAGGCCTTGCGATATTGCGGCGACGATGTGCTTGGCGCCCAGGTCCAGGCTGGGGGGCGCGTCTGCGGCGCTGAGGACATCCCTGGCCCGCAGCAGCAGCACCCCGGCCTCTGCGATCAGATCAGTTTTGTCGATCTCGAAAAAGTCGTCGCGGATGGGCTTGTGCTTGTCGAGCCGCGTCTTGATCGGGTCCGAAAATAAACCGGGCACCGCCTTGTGCAGGCTGAGAAAGAACTTCTCGTTCGCCTGCAGTGAGCTCAGGGTGTGCCGGTACCTGGTGGGCAGGTGGGGCGCGTAGGTGCGGATGGCTGTCGCCAGCTCCTGCTGGGCGCCGACCCGGGCGGCGACGCCCGTGGGGGATTCGAACGCTTCCCTGACCAGCGCAAGCTTGGCCTCCGACGCCTGAAGTGCTACCCGCAACTGCCCCACATGCTGCTCGTAGCGGACCCTGTTGAAGGCCGTGCCTTCGTTGATTTCGTACAGCTTCCAGCTGAGCGCGCCGCAGGCTGCCAGGGCGGCAACGATCACAAAGATCACGATAAGCGCTGTTGACATGCGGGGGCCGGATGGGTGGGTGGATGAATCTGCGGAGCATACAGGTTGTGCAGATTTGGAGCGCGCGGTGCATGCAGCACAGGCGGCGGGGCGCGCCCGGATTACCGCGTGCGCGGCAACCCCTCCATGAGCAAGGTGAGTGCCCGCTGCAAACCCGCGCCCGCCAGGCGTTCGCCCTTGTCGAAGCCCATGCGCACCACCACCAGGTCGTGCGAGGGGACGATGATTGTGAACTGCCCGCCCGCACCTAGCATGTAGTAGGCCGAGGTGGGCAGTGCGGGGAAGGTGCCGGTGCCATTGAGCCAGAAGAAGCCGCCGTAGATGGGGCGCTTGTCTGCAGCCCACGCGGGCGCCACCGTGCTCACGAAGCTGGCGAAGCCCTCGGGCAGGATACGCTCGTCGTTCCACACGCCGTCCTGCAGGTACAGGTTGGCCAGGCGCGCCCAGTCGCGTGCGGCCATGTACTCGTAGCCCTGGGTGAGGAAGTTGCCGTAGGGGTCGGTCTCCATCACCATGGAGCGGATGCCGATCTTGTCGAACAGGTTGCGCTGGGGGAAGGACAGGTAATCCTCGCCGCGCTTTTCGACGGCCAGGCGCACCAGGTAGCTGGCCAGCACCGGGTCGGTGTTGCGGTAGCGCCCCACCGTGTTGGGCGGCCATTGCTGCGGCCGGGTGGCGGCATAGTTGAACGAGTTGACGCGCCCGGTGTACAGGTAGGTGTGGTCGGGGTAGGTTCCTGCGGGGTCGAAGTCCGGGTCGTCGGGCGCTTTGATGCGCAGCCCGCTGGACATGTGCAGGATGTCGGCGATCTTGATCTGCTGGCGCGGGTCGCCCGCGGCCTGCCATTCGGGGATGGGCGCCGGTTGATCG
The DNA here is from genome assembly GCF_030704685.1 of Acidovorax sp. A1169. Classification (GTDB taxonomy): domain Bacteria; phylum Pseudomonadota; class Gammaproteobacteria; order Burkholderiales; family Burkholderiaceae_C; genus Acidovorax. The sequence continues at coordinate 70,899 of NZ_JAUZDX010000026.1, read as the reverse complement.
AGCCTGTACTCGCCCTGGCGCACCAGCACGCCCATCAGCGTGGCGACCACGCTCTTGCCCATGGACCAGGATTCGAGCGGCGTGGTGCGTGTGACGCCGGGCATGTAGCGCTCGCCGATGACGCGGCCCTTGTAGGTCACCACGAAGGCCGTGGTGAAGGCGTCCGGCAGCGAGAATGCCGCATCCACCGCCTGGGCCGCGCGGCCCGTGTCGTAGCCGGATGGCGCATCGGTGGGCAGCAGGTCGCCCATGGGCCAGGGCAGGGTGGCGGCGTCGGGCAGCGTGCTGCGCACGGGCGTGGGGGTGAAGAATACGTTGTCCTGCCCTGGCGGCAGCGCCACGCAGCCCTGCGATCCATAGTGGCGTGCGATCATGGTCGCACCGCCCGGGATGGCAATGCGTACTTCCTTGCGCTCGCGGTCCACCAGCGGCTTGGCCACGCGCTTGCGCTGCTCGTAGGGGCCGGTGAAGTAGCCCACGCTTTCGGCAGCCACATCGGGGTGGAGCCCGGTGATGAACACGGCGGAGCACATGGTCTTGGCATAGCCCGCCGTCTGGTGCTCCAGCACGTCGCCCGGCGGCGGCACGTAGGGCGTGTTGAGCTCCAGCGCCTTGGCGCGGGCGATCAGGGCCTCGCGGGCCGGCAGTTGCGCACCGCCGGAGCCGGGGTCACTGCTGCCGCCGCCCCCGCCACCGCAGGCCGTCAACACGCCCGCCAGGGCCAGTGCGGCGGCGCTTGTCAAGGAAGCAGGGGGCCAGCTCTTCATGGTCGGTCCTCGCGTAGGTGGTTCGAGCCAGTGTCCCCGATCTCCTGTAATTCACGCAGGCCGTTTCATCTGCTTACGAGGATTCAGCCTGTGCTTCAGGCCCTGCCCAGCTCGGTCTTGCGCTCGATGACCCGCGACACCAGCCCGTACTCCACGGCCTCCTCGGCCGAGAGCCAGTGGTCGCGCTCGATGTCGGCCAGCACCACTTCGATGGGCTTGCCGGTCTCGCGGGCGATGGTGCGGGCAATGCGCTCGCGGGCCTTGACGATCTCGCGCGCCTGCACGGCGATGTCGGTGGCCTGGCCGCCGGCGCCGCCGCTGGGCTGGTGGATCAGAAAGCGTGTGTTGGGCAGGCAGTAGCGCCGCTCGCGCGGGGCCGCCAGGTACAAGTGGGTGGCCGCGCTGCCGACCCAGCCGGTGCCGATCATGTTCACCGGCGCGGCGATGAAGCGCACGATGTCGTGGATGGCATCGCCCGATTCGAGGTGGCCGCCGGGCGAGCTGACGATGATGTCGATGGGCTCGGGGCCCTCGGCATCGAGCGCGATGAGGCGGCGCGTGACGTCGGCGGCGGTCACGTCGGTCACGGTGCCGAAGATCAGCAGGGTGCGCGCCTTGAAGGCCTTTTCCTCCAGGTAGGAGGTGCGCGGCTCGGTGGCGCTGGAGGGTGGGGGAGGGGTGTCGTCTGAGGCGTAGTACATGGAGGGGTCCTTGGATGGAGATGAACTGCCTTGACGAACGAGCCTGCGGTTTCGTGACATGGCCCGTGTGGCCGCGCCAGCAGAGTGCGCGGTGCTATGGCAAGATTTGTGGATGCTCGATGACCGCCACCACCTGCCCCTGACAGACCCATCCTACCGCCGCAGCCTGGTGCGTGCCGCCGCGCGCCTGCTGGGCCCGGCAGAGGCCGAGGATGCCGTGCAGGATGCCTATGTGCGCGTGCTGGAGGCCAACACGGCCACTTTGTACGGACTCGATGCCGCGCAGGCCTGGCTGCACACCGTGGTGCGCAACCTGGCCATCGACCGGCTGCGGCGCCGGCAGTGGATGCAACAGTGGCTGGCAGACATGGGCGCCAGCGACCCGGTGCGTGCGTCACCCTCGGCCGAAGAGGATCTGGCAATGGCGCAGCAGGCCGAGAGTGCCTTGCGCCTGCTCGCAGCCCGGTTGGCACCAGCCGATGGGGCCGCAGTGCTGCTGTACGAAGTGTTCGAGGCCAGCCACGCCGAGCTGGCCCAGGCCGGCGGCAAGACCGAGGCCGGCAGCCGCCAGCAGCTGCGGCGGGCGCTGCTGCGGCTGCGGCAAGCCGAGGCGGGTGGCACTGCCGAGCCCTTGTCCCCGTCTGAACCGGGCGAGCGCGAGGAGGCCGCCTTCCGCGTCTACCTGCAGGCGCTTCAGCTGCGCGACCCGCAGGCGCTGTGGGCCATGCTGGGCCAGCCGCCGGTGCGTGCGGTGGTGCGGGCCATGTCGGCATCGGGTGCCCCGGCTTCGGCGCATGCGGCCACCGCCGCCACGACCACCTGCGGGATCGTGCAGGTGGGCGGGCAGCTGGGCCTGGTGTTGACGCTCGATGGCGTCAGGCTGTGTGTGCTGCCGCTGGGTGTGCGGGCGGAGTGCGAGACGCTCACTCCATCGGCTGCTTGATCACGAAGCCCCGCTCCGTATCCCCGTTGAAGCCCAGTTTTTCGTAGAGGCGGTGGGCTTGCGGCCGCTGGGCACCCGAGAGCAACACCACCTTGCAGCAGCCAAGGCGCCAGGCTTCATGGACCGCGAACTGGAGGCATGCCTCTGCCAGGCCCTTGCGCCGCGCGGCCGATGCGGTGACCACGTGCTCGATGAAGCCGATGGGACGGCCTTCGCTGGCCAGGTTGGCCACCAGGGCCAGCATGCAGGTCGCGCCTACCTGGCCTTCGTGTTCGCACACCGCGATGAAGGAGTGGGGGCTGTCGTGGACGTTGTTCCACAGCTCCAGGGCCCGGTCAGGGGCCAGCGGTGGGTCGTGCGGCCGCAGCTCGCGGTACAGGGCGACCACGGCGTCCATGTCGGATGCGATAGCGCGGCGGGCGATCATCGTTTACTCCAGTTTGGTGGGCGTGGACTGGTCCCGTTTGCGTTGCGGTGCGCATTCTTGCAGGAAGTTAGACTTGAGCTATCGGGCATCGGTGCGATGCCTCAGAAGGCACGCGGGCGTGCCTTGAGTACCCATGAACAAGACCGAATTCTTGCAGTTGATGAGATTCCCGAATGAGTGGCTGTCGTCCGGCATGTATGTTGACGACCTGTTCGTCTGGCAGCTTGCGGGCTACGCGCCAGGCCATGAAGAGGGGGCGGAGCATAACCGCAATGGAGCGTTCCATTGGTGGCTACGCAAGAACCCGGACAAGCGGAGTCTTTCACGACTATTGGACCTGGCTGCGGCGGATCCGGATCCATTGCTGGGGCTGGATGTCTTGTTGCATTTAGAGAAGTCGCCGCACTATGACAATGAACTTGCGCTGCAAGCCTCCCAACTGTTTGCAGCAAGGCGACCGGCCGATGCCTGACCTTAGCGCCTAGGGCGCACCGCAACCATCCGAAAGCATGCTAACCGTCGAGCATTTTCAGCTCCCGTTTCGCGACGTTCAACTGCGCGGAACCACTACCCACAGCCCATCCCACAGCGCGCCACGCACCGTGGCCCTGCATGGCGGTGGCGCATCGTCGCGTCTGGGGTACCAGCCCTTGCTGGACTTTCTGGCTGACCGCGGCCATTCCAGCGTGGCGTTCGACTTTGCGGGGCAGGGCGAGAGCGCGGGTGACCTGGCCGCGTCGGGCCTGCGCGACCGGGCGCAGCAAGCCCTGGCGGTGGTGGATTTTCTCAAGATGCCCCAAGCCGTGTCGTTGATCGCGTCCAGCATGGGCGGCCATATTGCGTGCTCGCTGATCGAGGCGCTGGCCCCGCCTGCGCTGGTGCTGTATTGCCCGGCCGCCTATGAGGCTGCGGCGCTGGAGGTGCCCTTCGGGCCTGCATTCCAGCAGGTGATCCGCGCGACGAGTGACTTTGCGGCGTCACCTGCCTTCGATGCGCTCGAACGCTTCGAGGGGCGCTTGCTGCTGGTGCTGGGCGCCGAGGATGCGGTGATCCCACGGCAGGTGGAGGACCAATACATCCGGCGTGCCCGCAAGGCCCGGAGCGTAGAGGTTCTGCGGCTTGACGGCGCGGGGCACCACCTGCATGCGTGGCTCAGGGAGCGGCCGCAGGAGGCGGCCCGTGTGGCGCAGCGGGTGCTGGCCACCCTGGGTGGTGCTGGCTGAGGGGGCTGTCGCGGACGAACGTCGGGGTCGGACTCAGTCGTCTGCGCTGTAAATGTCCAAGTCAAGTTCTATGCCCCGCTCCCCCAACGCGCGCAGCGATTGAGGAGACAGGCACAGCCCTTCGTTTGAACTGTTCAAGAAAATTCCGCAGAACAGATCGAGTTGGTATCTGCTGTTGAGATGGGCCCAGATATGCAGGTCCGAGGTGAGCGGATCAAGGAGTTCAGCGATTTGGGCATTCAAGTCTTGCGGCTTGCTCTCGGTGGCATGCAGCCGCCAGCTACCGGTTCTGGCAATGCGAATCCTGCCGTTGCTACCCATGATTTGCTCGCCCATGCGGTAGGCCTGTGTCGGTAGGTAACGCAGTAACGCTGTTATCTCATCAGGATCAAGGTCGTCCCCCATGAATCGGAGTGTGGCAACAGAGCGATGAACGGGACCCATGGTGAGTGTGTAAACCGGAATGATTTGAGGGTGCCTGCCGTTCACGGCAGGTTTGGGCAGAGCCGTGGGCGCTATGGTACGGGCTGGCTGTTCAAGAGCCCTCAGCACCCACCCGCCAGCGCACCGCGCCCGCCATCGCCAGCGCAGCGATCACCACGCGCACCGCCGCCGCCGGCCAGCCATGGTGGTCCACCGCCTTGCCGACCAGCAGCGGGCCCAGCGCCTGGCCCAGGTTGCTGCCCTGCATGAGCAGGCCAACGGCCAGCGCGGCGTGGGCGGGGGTCACTGTGACCTGCGGCACCGACGACAGCAGGCTGGCCGGCACCAGCCCGCCCATGGCCGAGAGCACCAGGGCCTGGCCCTGGGGGTTGCGGCCGCAGCGTTGCGGGGTGTGCTGCACCGGCTGGCGGGCACTGCCGCGCGAGAACGGGGCCATGGCCCGGCTGCCAGGGCCAGGCGCAAGGCAAAGTGAGTGCTGCGCGCGCCAACGCGCATCGGCGTTGCCCGCGCCCTTGCCCGTGCGGCTGCCTGCAGGCTTCGTTCAGACGCTAACGACGCCGGGTATCTGCACGTCCGTCGCCACATCGGCCCCGTAGTCGACGCCTTCGACCCCGAATCCGAACAGGCGCAGGAACTCCGATTGGTAGCCTGCGAAATCCGTGGTCTCGCGCAGGTTCTCGGTGGTTACCTGGTGCCAGGCCTGGCCGACGGGAGCCTGGACTTTTTCCTCCAGTTCCTTCTCGTCGGCCCTCAGGCGGCCTTCTGCGTCCAAGCGGGGTGCTGCGCCATACAGGCTGTCGCGAAAGAGCCCATCGACCTGTTCGATGCAGCCTTCGTGGGTGCCCTGCGCCTTCATGACCTTGAACAGCAGCGACAGGTACAGCGGCATCATGGGGATGGCGGAGCTGGCCTGGGTGACCACGGCCTTGAGCACCGATACGCGCGCATCGCCACCGTGGGCGGCCAGTTGGTTGCGGATGCCGATGACCCGGCGGTCCAGGTCTTTCTTGGCGGCGCCGATGGAGCCGTTCCAGTAGATGTCGCGGGTGATCTGCTCGCCCAGGTAGGTGAAGGCGGTCGTCTTGGCACCGTCGGCCAGCACGCCGGCGGCCTGCAGGGCGTCGATCCACATCTGCCAGTCCTCACCGCCCATCACTGCCACGGTGTCGTCGATTTCCTTCTGTGTCGCAGGCTGCAGGGCAGTCTCCTTGATCACCGCGCTGTCGGTGTCGAGGCTGCGCACCTGGATGGCCTGGCCGATGGGCTTGAGTGTGGAGTTGAAGACTTCCCCGGTGCGGGGGTGCTTGCGCCTGGGCGCGGCAAGGCTGTAGACGACCAGGTCCACCTGGCCCCAGTCGCGCCGGATGGTCTCGATGGTCTGCTGCTTGACCTCGTCGGAGAACCCATCGCCGTTGATGCTGGCCGCGTACAGGCCCTCGGCTGCCGCCTGCTGGTGGAAGGCGGCGGTGTTGTACCAGCCGGCGGAGCCTGGCTTGTCCGGCGTGCCGGGGCGTTCGAAGAAGACGCCGAGTGTGCCCGCGCCGCCCGCAAAGGCAGCGGTGATGCGGGCGGCCAGGCCGTAGCCGGTGGATGCGCCGATCACCAGCACGCGCTTGGGTGCCCCGCCTGGGCCGCCGAGGGGGCCGCGCGCCTTGACGTAATCGATCTGCTGGCGAACGTTGGCCTCGCAGCCCAGGGGGTGCGCCGTGACGCAGATGAAGCCGCGTATGCGGGGTTGAATGATCATGAAGAATCCGGGGATAGAGTGCCAGTTGGCTTGAGAATACCGCACCCGTAACTGCGCCCACGCGATGGCGCCTGCCCCTCACCTGCCCGTTACCTGCCCGGCCCCTGCCCATCGGCCGCCGGGCCGCGTGGTCTGTAAGCCCTGCCTGCGTTGCCGCGACAATAGCCCCCATGTCCGAAGAAGAAGTGCATTCCGAAGAACTGCTGGCCCAGGTGGCCGCGTTGCCGCCGCTGCCGGGCGTGTACCGCTATTTCGACGCGCAGGGCGCGCTGCTCTACGTGGGCAAGGCGCGGCACCTCAAGCGCCGGGTGTCGAGCTATTTCACCAAGAACCATGGCGGCACGCGCATTGGCCACATGGTGAGCAAGATCGCGCGCATCGAGACCACGGTGGTGCGCTCCGAGGCAGAGGCGCTGCTGCTTGAAAACAATCTGATCAAGACGCAGAACCCCAAGTTCAACATCCTGTTCCGCGACGACAAGAGCTACCCCTACCTCAAGATCACCGGTGCGCCGGGCGCGCCAGTGGGGCAGAGCAAGGGGGAGTCGCCCTCGCAGGTGTTTCCGCGAATGGCGTACTACCGGGGCTCGGTGGACAAGAAGCACCGCTACTTCGGGCCGTACCCGAGCGCCTGGGCGGTGAAGGAGTCGATCCAGCTGCTGCAGAAGGTGTTTCGCCTGCGCACCTGCGAAGACACGGTGTTTGCCAACCGCACGCGGCCCTGCCTGCTGTTCCAGATCAAGCGCTGCACGGGGCCGTGCGTGAACCTGATCTCGCCCGAGGCCTATGCCGCCGACGTGCAGCACGCCGAGGCGCTGCTGCGCGGCGAGACGCAGGAGGTGCTGCGCGCCATGGAGGTGCGCATGATGGCGCACTCGGACAAGCTCGAATTCGAGCAGGCGGCCGATGTGCGCAACCAGATGCAGGCGCTGTCGCGCGTGCTGCACCAGCAGTCCATCGAGACCACGGACGACAAGGACGTGGATATTCTGGCCGTGCGCGTGCAGGGCGGCCGCGCCTGCGTGAACCTGGCCATGGTGCGCGGCGGGCGGCACCTGGGCGACCGGCCGTACTTTCCGGTGCATGTGGAAGATGCGGCCGCCATCCATGAAGAGGAAGAGGATGCCGTGGTGCCAGCGGTAGCCGAAGGGGAGGGCGGCGCCGATACTGCTCCTGCCGCCACAGCGCGCAAGCGCCGTGTGGAGGCGCTGGTGCTCGAAGCCTTCATCGCCCAGCACTACATCGGCGTGCCCGTGCCGCCGGTGCTGGTGTGCAGCGAGCCGGTGGACAAGGCGCTGATGGAGGCCCTGTCGGAGCAGACCGGCGTGCGCGTGAATGCCATCCACCAGCCGCGCGAGCAGCGACGCGCCTGGCTGGACATGGCGCAAAAGAACGCCGACCTGCAACTGGCCCGCCTGCTGGCCGAAGAGGGCTCGCAGCAGGCGCGCACCCGCGCCCTGGTGGAGGCGCTGGACCTGCCGCCCGAGGACCTGGACCAGCTCACCATCGAGTGCTTCGACATCTCGCACACAGCGGGCGAATCGACGCAGGCCTCGTGCGTGGTGTTCCACCACCACAAGATGCAGAGCAGCGAGTACCGCCGCTACAAGATCGAGGGCATCACCGGCGGTGATGACTACGCCGCCATGCGCCAGGTGCTCACTCGCCGCTACAGCAAGGTGGTGGAGGCCGCACGCGAGGCCGGCGGCATCGACTTTGCGGCCGCACCGCCGCCCGATACCGCCAACGCAGAAGGCGCCGTCAAGCCCAAGGGCGTGGCCCGCCTGCCCGACCTGGTGCTGATCGACGGCGGCAAGGGCCAGGTGGGCGTGGCGCGCGAGGTGTTCACCGCGCTGGGGCTGGACCTGACGCGCATCGTCGGGGTGGAAAAGGGCGAGGGCCGCAAGGTGGGGCTGGAGGAACTGGTGTTCGCCGACGGCCGCGAGAAGGTCTACCTGGGCAAGGACTCGGCCGCGCTGATGCTGGTGGCCCAGATCCGCGACGAGGCGCACCGCTTTGCCATCACCGGCATGCGCGCCGCGCGCGCCAAGGTGCGCGTGGGCGGCGGCCAGCTCGAAGAGATCCCCGGCGTGGGCCCCAAGAAGCGCGCGCGCCTGCTGCAGCGCTTTGGCGGCGTGCGCGGCGTGGCCAGCGCCAGCGTGGAAGACCTGATCACCGTGGACGGCATCTCGCGTGACCTGGCGGAAGAGATCTACAAGGCCTTGAGGTAGGGGGCGTCATCGTGGCGCCTGCGCGCCGCAACCGCGCTGCCAGGTGTCCTGTCATGGCCATCGGCGGCAGGTGGCTTGTGCCAGCGCGGTGCCCGGTTCGGGCGGAGCGTCAGTTCAGGCCTGAAGGCTATCCACCAGTGGTGCACAATCGCGGCCATGTTCTGGACTATACCCACCCTGATGACGTGGACGCGCATCGTCGCGATACCTTTGATCGTGGGGGTGTTCTATGCGCCGATCGACCCGGGCATGCGCAATCTCATCGCCACGGTGATGTTCGTGGTGTTCGCCGCCACCGACTGGCTCGACGGCTACTTGGCGCGCAAGCTCAACCAGACCTCGTCCTTCGGCGCCTTCCTCGACCCGGTGGCCGACAAGTTCCTGGTGTGCGCGTCGCTGCTGGTGTTGGTGCACCTGCAGCGCGCCGACGTGTTCGTGGCGCTGATCATCATCGGGCGCGAGATCGCCATCTCGGCCCTGCGCGAGTGGATGGCCCAGATCGGGGCCAGCAAGAGCGTGGCCGTGCACATGATCGGCAAGGTCAAGACCACGGTGCAGATGGTGGCCATCCCCTTTTTGCTGTACGACGGTCGCATCCTCGGCGTGATCGATACGGGCGTGTGGGGCACCTGGCTGATCTGGGCCTCGGCCGTGCTCACCGTGTGGTCCATGGTGTACTACCTGCAGAAAGCATTGCCCGAAATCCGCGCCCGTGTGAAGTGACTTTTTCGTCTATCCGAAATCACAAATTGGCATGACGCGGCGGCCCGGCAGTGCCCCTTCTTGGGGCGCCCACGGGTGGCTTGTCCGCACGGGTAAAGGATGTCAATCGGGAATCCCGCGCATACGGCGCGTTTGAGACAAAAGCGCGCCGCAAGCCCGGCCAGGGCGTGAAATACGACTAGAATTCAGCCCAACGCTGTTGCTATACGGCGTGTTGTATTGACACCTTGAAAGTCGATGGCTTTAATCTGATGCAGCAGCCCCTGCTGTGTACGCCAGTCATTCCCCCGTCTGCAGACATCCAGCCTCTCTCGGTTGAGCCTTCTGACGTGTGAAGACCAGATACCCCAAGACACACTTCATTCATCAACGCTTTTCCCGAGAGGCTTCTTGTGAACAAAACCGAACTGATCGAGCACATCGCTAACAACGCCGACATCTCCAAGGCCGCTGCAGCGCGTGCCCTTGAATCCACGATCGAGGCCGTCAAGAAGACCCTGAAAAAGGGTGGTACCGTTTCGCTCGTCGGTTTTGGCACCTTTGCCGTGGGCAAGCGCGCTGCCCGCACCGGTCGTAATCCCCGTACGGGCGATACGATCAAGATCAAAGCTGCTAAAGTGCCGAAGTTTCGTCCAGGCAAGGCTTTGAAAGACGCCTTGAACTGAAGACCCGTTTAGGTGGGGTCCTTAGCTCAGTTGGTAGAGCGGCTCCTTTACACGGAGTAGGTCGGCGGTTCGAGACCGTCAGGACCCACCACCCCCACCGGACCAAAAGGCGAACGCAAGTTCGCCTTTTGTTTTTTGTCACTGAAAGATCGACCATGTTTGAATCCATCCGCAAGCACTCCAAGATCGTGATGATCTTATTGTTCTTGCTGATCATTCCTTCGTTTGTGCTGGTAGGCATCGACAGCAACTACTTCTCTGAAAAGAGTGCCGTGGTTGCGCGTGTCGATGGCAACAAGATCACGCAGACCGAATGGGACAACGCGCACCGTGCGGAGAGCGACCGCATCCGTGCGCAGCAGCCCACCATGGACGCGAAGATGCTCGACTCGCCCGCAGCCCGCTACGCCACGCTGGAGCGCATGGTGCGCGAACGCGTGCTGGCCGCCGCCGCGCAGAAGATGCACATGGTGACCAGCGACGCCCGCCTGGCCCGCAGCCTGGCCGAGATTCCCCAGATCGCCGCGCTCAAGCGCCCCGATGGCACCATGGACACCGAAGGCTACCGCACCCTCGTCGCCAGCCAGGGCCTCACGCCCGCCGGCTTCGAAGCGCGCGTGCGCAACGACCTGTCGGTCAACCAGATCCTGGGTGGCGTGGTCGGCTCGGCCTTCGTGACCGATGCGCAGACCGGCCAGGCGCTCGACGCGCTGTACCAGCGCCGCGAGATCCAGGTCGCCCGCTTCAACGCCGCCGACTTCGCCGCCAAGGTCACGCCCACCGATGCCGACCTGGAAGCCTATTACAAGGCCCACCCCAACCAGTTCAAGCAGCTCGAGTCGGCCAACGTCGAGTACCTGCTGCTCACGCTCGACTCCGTGCGCGACGGCATCACGCTCAACGAAGACGACCTGCGCACCTACTACAAGGAAAACGTGGCCCGCCTGGCCGGCAAGGAAGAGCGCCGCGCAAGCCACATCCTGATCAAGGCGCCCAAGGACATGTCCGCCGCCGACCGCGAAAAGGCCAAGGCCCGCGCCACCGAGCTGCTGGCCCAGGTGCGCAAGGCGCCCGCCACGTTTGCCGACGTGGCCAAGAAGTCGTCGGAAGACACCGGCTCTGCCGCGCTGGGTGGCGACCTGAACTTCTTTGCCCGCGAAGCCATGGTCAAGCCGTTTGAAGACGCCGCCTTTGCCCTGAAGAAGGGTGACATCAGCGACGTGGTGGAGTCCGATTTCGGCTACCACATCATCCAGGTCACCGACATCAAGACGCCGCGCCAGCCCACCTTCGAAGAGCTGCGCCCCTCGATGGAGAAGGAGCTCAAGGCCCAGCAGGCCCAGCGCAAGTACGCCGAAGTGGCCGAGGCCTTTGCCAACGGCGTGTACGAGCAGGCCGACAGCCTGGCCCCCGTGGCCGAAAAACTCAAGCTCAAGGTGCAGACCGCCAACGGCGTGACCCGCACCCCCGTGCCCGGCGCCACCGGCGCGTTTGCCAACGCCAAGTTCCTCGAAGCGCTGTTCTCCTCGGATTCGGTGCAGAACAAGCGCAACACCGAAGCCGTCGAAGTGGGCCCGAGCCAGATGGCGTCTGGCCGCATCGCCTCGTACACCCCGGCCGAAACCCTGCCGCTGGACAAGGTCCGCGACAAGGTGCGCACCCTGTACGTGGCCGAAAAGGCCGCCGAGCTGGCGCGCAAGGAAGGCGAGGCCAAGCTGGCCGAGTACACCGCCAAGCCCGACACCGCCAGCGGCCTCACGGCCCCCGCCGTGATCGCCCGCGACACGCCCATGAACTACCCGCGCCCCCTGATCGACGCCGCCCTGCGCGCCAACGCCGACAAGCTGCCCGCCTGGACCAGCGTCGACCTGGGCGCCGGCCAGGGCTTTGCCGTGATCAAGGTCAACCGCATCGTCCCCCGCGACAAGCCCGAAGCCCAGCGCGCCCAGCAAGAGCGCATGCAGCTCATGCAGTGGTGGAGCACCGCCGAAGGCGTGGCCTACTACGAGATGCTCAAGGAGCGCTTCAAGGTCGAGATCAAGGCGCCCCGCCCCTCCGAGTTCACCATCACCCAGACAGAAAATTGAACAATTGAAACCCGGAGGGTAAAAACCCGGGTTATAATTTGAATCTCAAACGGTGGCTGTAGCTCAGTTGGTAGAGTCCAGGATTGTGATTCCTGTTGTCGTGGGTTCGAGCCCCATCAGCCACCCCAGATAAAAAACAAACCCGCCAGTGCTGCGAAGCGCTGGCGGGTTTTGTCTTTTGCGGACCCCTGCAGCCACCTTTTCGGGTCATGGCGCTGGTGCGGGCCGGGTGCTAGAGTTCATTGCACAAGGGGAGGGTGAACCTCCCCAGGGGGTGATGGACGTGAACCGGATCATCGTCGGCACGGCACTGGCGCTGGGCTGCCTGTTGTTGGCGGCCGGGGGCGGCGCGCTCTACCGCCACGCCGTGGTCCTCCCCGGCGAGCAGGCCGACCAGCAGGCCCTGGAAGCCCACCAGCGCACCGAGGTCCACGCCCGGGATGTGGACCGCACCGTCAACTACGCACGCTGCCTGGGCGCCGTAGGCTCAGGCACCCGGGCCGCCCGGGCCGATCACTGCCAGAAGCTGGGGCAAGGCGCAGGCTGTGAACTACCGCAAGACATGGCCAGCGCCGTGGGCCGCCAGCATGAGCGCGGCGAGGTGCAGTGCTTCAATGAGGCGAAGATTGGGTTGTAGTGTCCATTGCTTGTCTTGCAAAGATCAAGTTGGCCAATGCGAACATTCGTAACTGCGCAAACCGCCTAGCCTATTGCAAGGCGTGCGGAAAATTGGTGAGCCTTGTCTTCGCTACAAGGCTCGTGACCATTCCCCTCAAATTAGTTCCACCAGACATCCGATAGATCGCCTTCAATGAACAAGACAATCAAATCACAAGGTGGCATCACCGTTCGCTTCATTGAGGCATTGAATGGGTTCAAAACCAAGTTCGGCTACTGGCCGGAGACACTCGAAGTTAGTCCTGAAACCCTGGCCATGCTTGCGACAACCTGCCTGACCCCGCTGGGTTTTTTCCTGCTTCAATCCAAGGTGGAGTTGGTGATCAATGCCGACGAAAAGATACTTGCCAAAGGGGCTCGCGGCGAAACCTTTGACTATGGTGAAGAGGGCTGGCAAAGCCCGGATGGCCATCGGCACGATGCGCTCATGTGGCTAGGGCTGGACGAGGATATTGTTCCTGAATAGGGCCTTGCGCTGGCAGTGACGGATCTATGATCTCCCGATCTGGGCAGCGAGAAAACTGCTGTCCGAATGGCCATTGATTGGCCTGACCATCACCGTGCCCAACCGCCCCCTCCATGCTCGACGACATCAAGAAGACTCTCTGGGCCACCGCCGACAAACTGCGCACCAACATGGATGCGGCCGAATACAAGCACCTGGTGCTGGGCCTCATCTTCCTCAAGTACATCAGCGATACCTTTGCCGCCCATCGCTCAGAGGTGAGGGCGCGCTTGGCCGACCCCGATGACGAGTATTACTACGGCGAAGCCGACCCGGCCGACATTGAGGCCGAACTGGAAGACCGCGACTACTACAAGGAGGCCAACGTCTTTTGGGTACAGGAGGGCGCCCGGTGGGAAGAGCTGCGCGCCGCCGCCAAGCAGCCCGATATCGGCAAGCGCATCGACGACGCACTCACGCTGACCGAAGCAGAGAACCCCAGGCTCAAGGGCATCCTGGACAAGCGCTACGCCCGCGCGCAGTTGCCCGATGGCAAGCTGGGCGAGTTGGTGGACATGGTGGCCACCATCGGCTTTGGCGACACGCCCGATGCCGCCCGCGACACCCTGGGCCAGGTGTACGAGTACTTTTTGGGCATGTTCGCCAATGCCGAGGGCAAGCGCGGCGGCCAGTTCTACACGCCCGCCAGCATCGTCAAGACCCTGGTCGCCGTGCTCAACCCGCACCACGGCAAGGTGTACGACCCGTGCTGTGGCAGCGGCGGCATGTTTGTGCAGAGCGAAAAGTTCATCGAGGCCCACGGCGGCAAGCTGGGTGACGTGTCCATTTACGGGCAAGAGAGCAACCCCACCACCTGGCGCCTGGCGGCCATGAACCTGGCCATTCGCGGCATCGACTTCAACCTGGGCAAGGAGCCTGCGGACACCTTCACGCACAATCAGCACAAGGACCTGCGGGCCGACTTCATTCTGGCCAACCCGCCCTTCAACATCAGCGACTGGTGGCACGGCAGCCTGGAGGGCGACCCGCGCTGGCACTATGGCGACCCACCCCAGGGCAATGCCAACTACGCCTGGCTGCAGCACATGCTGCACCACTTGAAGCCGAGCGGCCGCGCCGGCATCGTGCTGGCCAACGGCAGCATGAGCAGCAGCCAGAACAACGAGGGCGTGATCCGCGCCGCCATGGTCGATGCCGACGTGGTGGAGGTCATGATCGCGCTGCCAGGCCAGCTGTTCTTCAACACCCAGATTCCCGCCTGCCTGTGGTTTTTGGCCAAGCAGAAGCCGCAGCACCGCAAGGGCCAGGTGCTGTTCATCGACGCGCGCAAGCTGGGCCGCATGATCTCGCGCGTGCAGGCCGAGTTTGACGACGCCACCATTGCGCGCATCGCCGAAACCGCCGCCGCATGGCGCGGCCAGGTGGAAGAGGGCGCCACCATCACCGAGTACCAGGACCAGCCCGGCTTCTGCCGCAGCGTGCCCCTGGCCGAGATTGCGCAGCACGGGCACGTGCTCACGCCTGGGCGCTATGTGGGTGCGGAAGAGGTGGAGAACGACGACGAGGCCTTTGCCGACAAGATGCAGAAGCTGACGGAGAAGCTCGGGGAGCAGATGGCCAAGGGGGCGGAACTGGATGCGTTGATTCGGGTGAAGTTGGGGGGGCTGGGGTATGAGTTCTGAGTGGCCAATGGTCCGGCTTGGCGACCAAGTTGACGCTTGCCTTGGCAAGATGCTGGATGCCAAAAAGAATAAAGGCAGGCCCCACCCGTACTTGGGAAACAGTAACGTTCGATGGGGGCGTTTCGACCTTGCTGATTTGGCTGAAATGAGGTTTGAGCCACATGAGGAAGAGCGATATGGTCTTGAGCCTGGAGATCTTGTAGTTTGCGAGGGCGGCGAGCCAGGACGATGTGCAATTTGGACCGGGTCTGAGGGCATGAAGATTCAGAAGGCCCTTCACCGGATTCGACCGAAACCGGCTTTTAACAACTACTACCTCTTCTACTGGTTTTTCCATGCAGCTAAGGCAGGAACGCTTGAGCCGCATTTCACCGGCACAACAATTAAACATCTGACCGGGAGAGCCATAGATGCGCTCCAGGTGCCTCTTCCCCCGGTTGAGACGCAAATCGCGATGGTGGACGTCTTGAGACAGCTGGACGACCGCATTACCCTTCTGCGCGAAACCAACGCCACGCTCGAAGCCATCGCCCAAGCGCTGTTCAAATCCTGGTTCGTCGATTTCGACCCCGTGCGCGCCAAGATGGAAGGCCGCGCCCCCGAAGGCATGGACGAGGCCACAGCGGCACTGTTCCCGGATGGGTTGGAGGCGTCGGAGTTGGGGGAGGTGCCTGGGGGGTGGCGCGTCCTTTCTCTCGCAGATATATCGACAGTGGGCATTGGGAAAACGCCACCGCGCAAAGAAAAACATTGGTTTAGTGAAGATGCTGCGGATATTCGTTGGGTTTCTATCCGCGACATGGGGGCGGGCAGTATTTACGCATCTCGGACCAGTGAATTTCTGACTGACGAAGCTGTGTCGAAATTCAACGTCCGGCGCGTGCCAGGCGACACGGTATTGATGAGTTTTAAGATGACCATTGGTCGCGTAGCTATCACTGACGGTGAAATGACTACCAACGAAGCTATAGCTCATTTCAAGTTGGAGCCTGGTGCGCTTCTTTCATCGGAATACATCTACTTGTACCTAAAGCAGTTCGACTTTTCTAAGCTGAGCAGCACTTCTTCCATTGCAGACGCTGTCAATTCCAAGACCGTGCGCGAGATCCCGATACTTGTACCTGGCGCTGACGTGTTCGGTGTATTTCAGAGCCAAGTACGCGTGCTCTTTGCAACACTGAAAAATGCTGAATTGCAGATGCAAACGCTCTCCACGCTACGGGACACCCTCCTTCCCCGCCTAATTTCTGGGCAACTCTGCCTCTCTGAAGCCCAAATCATGATGGAAAGCATTGCGGCCGCATGACTATCGAAACCAATGCCGCCTTTGACCGTCTGGTGGCAGAACTGAAACGCATGGGGCCGGACGCTTGCCAGTCGCCCACGCAGGACCCCAAGTACCAGACCTTCATTCAACGCTTTCCGGCGAGGACGCTGACCAGCCTGACGCTAGACACCTACTGCGTGGGCAAGGGTGACGGCGATTCGTTCTGCTGGTGGTTGGAGCGTGGGCTGGAGCCGATCCTGGGCAGGTATTCGCCGGGCACCTCGCGCGGGCACCTGCTGTACTTTGCCAAGGACCAATCGGTCTACAAGAATGGCAGCCTCAAGGACCTGTCCGACCAGGAGGCTCTGGCTTACACGCTGCGGGTGCAAGCGGCCATTGCCTGGGCCGACCCATCTCAGGATTTGCGCTGGGTGGATGACGATGTGCAGATCTATGCCCGTGCCGGCGTAGTGCCCCGCGTGACGATGGGCGAGGGACGCAAGCTGCGCGTGCTGTCGGCCTACCACCCCGATGCGGTGCTGCCTATCAGTTCGTCGGACCATGTGGCGCACTTCCTGCGCGCGCTGGGTTGCCCGGGCGAGAAAGTTCCACCAGCGGATGCCCCGGTAGCGCGCATGCTGCTGCTGCGCGACTATTGCGACAGGGCGCGGCAGGAATGCCCTGGGGTTACCGTGCATGGCTTTGTGAAGGCTCTTTACGCCCAGGCGCTGGGCCTGGCCCCGATGCGCGAGTTGCTGGAGCACTTCGAGGCGTTGCCTGAATTGATCACCTGCCTGCAGGCGGCAGGGCAGACCGACGTGTTCTGCCAATTGGCGCAGTTGCTGCATGAAGCCAAATTCGATTGGTGGGTGGGGCACTCAGGCGTGATCCACGCTGGCCGTACCGATGACGCCAAGGTCCAGCTCACGGTAGCAGCCCTGGCGGTGGAATGCACACCGCAGGGGGTACGCGCGCGACTCCATGGTTCGGCAGAGGTCGGCGCTGTAGAGCACGGGTGGCAACGGCTGGACGCGAATGGCGCCATCCGTTTGGCCGAGGCGGCGGCGGCTGACGAGCGAGTGCCTGAGTTGGAGGGCCGTGAGGCCTACTGGCCCGATGACTACGACGGGTCTGACACGATGCTCTCGGTGCTCCTTACGGGTGGTGCTGTTCGCAATGGCTACATCAAGGTGCCCAAGCTGCAAGCCTTGTTTCCCAAGGGATGCATTGCTGCCGATGAGAAGGCACGGCCCGAGGCTACGTTCATGCTTGCATTGCCTGATGGAACGCAGATTGAAACCTGGCTACAAGCTGACCGTGGCCGCATCAGGGCGCGCTTCAATGGGTTGTTCACCAAGTCCGGTCTGAAAGAAGGCGACCGCGCAGTGATCCAGAAAGAAGGCGACGGCATGTACCGGCTCAGTTGGGGCCGAAAGGTTGAGACGCATGGCATGCCAGCGACTGTGCCCGCCAAGCCCGAAACCACGAATACACAGACCCAGCCCATGACCGCCCCTTTGAACCAGATCCTTTTTGGTCCCCCTGGTACCGGCAAGACACATGCCACAGTGGATACCGCACTCGCCATTCTGGACCCGTCGTTTCTTGAGCAGAACAGTGCTGACCGCAAGGCTCTGAAATCGCGCTTCGATGCCCTGACCAAAGAGCAGCGGGTGCGCTTCGTGACCTTTCACCAGAGCTTCAGCTACGAGGATTTTGTTGAAGGCATCCGTGCCTCGGTGTCGCCGGAAGAGGGTGAGGCCGCCACGGCGGTGAGTTACGAGGTCAGGCCCGGCGTGTTTGTGGAACTGTGCCAGGACGCCAAGCGGGACAAGCAACTCGACGAGCGCCTGGGCGTGCGCGAAGGGGCCAGGGTGTGGAAGCTGTCCATCGAGGAGGCGAGCAGCGCGGGCGATACGCGCAGGTACTGCCTGGAGCATGGCCAAGCGCGCATTGGCTGGCCTGATTCGGGCAACCTCAAGACGGCGGATTGGACGGCTCTGGAGTCGAAGCTGGGCAGCAACGAGCGCCATTCGCTGAGGGACTTCGGTTTGAACATCGTGCCCGGCGATGTGGTGGTGTGCCTGGCATCGAGGACCACGATTGGTGCGGTGGGCGTGGTGTCGGGCGAATACGAGTACACGCCCGAAGTGCCCGAGGGCGTGCGTGCCGACTATGTGCACAAGCTGCCGGTGAACTGGTTGGCCAAGGGGCTGAGCTTCGGCATGCTGGCACTGAACCAGGGCAAGCAGTTGACGTTGAAGACGGTCTACCAGTTGGGCCGGATCGAGTGGCCGGATCTGCTCAAGGCATTCAAGGATGAAAACATCCCCCTCGCATCTGCCAAGCCAGCGCCTTCATCGGAAGCACAGCCCCATGTGCTGATCATCGACGAGATCAACCGGGGCAATGTGTCGCGCATTTTTGGCGAGCTGATCACGCTGATCGAGCCGTCCAAGCGAGCCGGTGCCGAAGAGGCGCTGGAGGTGGTGCTCCCCTATTCGAAGAAGCCTTTCAGCGTGCCGAAGAACGTCTATTTGATCGGCACCATGAACACTGCAGATCGGTCGCTGGCGGGCCTGGATGTGGCCCTGCGACGGCGGTTCGTGTTCAAGGCCATGCTGCCGCAACCTGGCCGGCTCAAAGGTGCTGCCGTCGAGGGTATTGAGCTGGATCAGATGCTGGAGCGAATGAATCAACGCATCGAGGCGTTGCTGGACCGTGACCACTGTATCGGGCATGCGTATTTCATGCCGCTGTTGAACGGCGAGCGCCGCTTCGCCAGGCTCGGTGACATCTTCCGCAACCAGGTGCTGCCGTTGCTGCAGGAGTATTTCTTTGACGACTGGCAGCGTATTCAGTGGGTGCTCAATGACCACCGCAAGCCGGAGGACCTGCGTTTCGTGCAGGCCCGTGAGGTACCGGTCAATGATCTGTTCGGCGAGGGGGTGGATGTGCAGCAGCGTCCCAGGATCTGGACGATCAACGACAAGGCTTTCGGCCAAATCGGCAGTTTCCTGGGAATCATCGGCAAGGTAGACGCCGTGAGCGGAGAATGACGAAAGCCCAAGGCCCCATCTGCGTTCGCGAGCATGCCTGGCTGTGCACCCACGATGTGCCCGTGTCGCTGGATTGCGCGAAGATCGATCCGACTGCTTTTGACCACCTGTGTCGGCTGAGCGAAGGCTTCTCGGCCAGCGGCGCCAGGCTGGTGCAGATCGAAGGGCGCCAGCGGCTCAGGCTCGACAACTTTGTGGGCGTGGTGCAGACGCCGTGCGGCACGGTGATCGAGATAGTGCCCAAGCACCATGCCGAGGGCGGCAGCCTGGCAGATGCCCGTGTGCTGCTGCGCAAGCTGCTGCTGGCGCTGATGGACCTGGTGCCCACGCGGGATGCAGGCGCTGCTGCGCTGCAGTTGTTTGACGCGCCTTTGTCCGAGTGGGTGATGCAGCAGTTTTTGCAGGCGCTCGACACGCTGGTAGGCCGGGGCCTGCGCTTTGAGTACCAGCGGGTGGAGGATGAGCGGCCCTTTCTGCGCGGGCAGTTGAACCTGACGGCCCAGCTGCGGCAACCGCCGGGCCGGGGCCACCGCTTTCATGTGCGCCACGATGTGTACCTGCCCGACCGGCCCGAGAACCGGCTGTTGAAGCTGGCGCTGGAGCGCGTGCGCCAATCCACGCAATCGCCCGAGAACTGGCGCCTGGCGCAGGAGTTGAGTTTTCGCCTGACCGAGATACCGGCCAGCCGCCAGGTGGCACAGGATTTTCGCGCATGGGGCACGGACCGCCTGCTGGCGCACTACCGCGCGGTCAAGCCCTGGTGCGAGCTGATCTTGAACCAGCACATGCCGCTGGCGATTGCGGGCGACTACCAGGGTATGAGCCTGCTGTTCCCGATGGAAAAGCTGTTCGAGCGCTTTGTGGCGCGCTGGCTCCGGGGCATGCTGGCGCCCGGCGTTGAGATGCGAACCCCTGCGCGCAGCCTCTCGCTGTGTGAGCACCTCGGGGCGCCCATTTTTCAGTTGCAGCCAGACATCCTCATCGCTCACAGCGACCATCAACGTTGGGTGCTGGACGCCAAGTGGAAGCTGCTGGATGCGGGCAACCGCGACGGCAAGTACGGGCTCAGCCAGTCGGACTTTTACCAGCTGTATGCCTATGGCATGAAGTACCTGGGCGGCACCGGGCGCATGGCGCTGGTCTATCCCTTGACGGAGCGCTTTGCGCAACCACTTGCGCCTTTTGCTTTTGGCGACGGGCTGAGCCTGGAGGTGTTGCCGTTTGATCTGGATCGGGAGCGGCTGGTGGGGGTGGAGCGGCTGGGGTTGCCGATGGCGGGCCAGATACTGGCTGCTTGAATGGCAATGAGCACGCTGAATTGTTTGAGGATAAGGCGAATGATCACACCAGGTACCCAATACGCGCTATTTGAATCCGTTGAAGCCATCCCGGTGGAGCCACTCTCCCGAGATCCCATGGCAGCGCGTCGCTTCAGCGATTTTGTTGTGTATGTGGATGAAAGTGGTGACCACTCTCTTGCGAGCATCGACAAGGACTACCCCGTTTTTGTATTGGCGCTGTGTGTTTTTCACAAACGCCACTACGCAGAAAAAATAATTCCTGCAGTCGAAAAATTCAAGTTCAATTATTTTGGACATGACAGCGTGGTGCTCCACGAGAATGAGATTCGCAAGCAGAAAGGCGACTTTGCTTTTCTGAGTCATCGCCCGACACGGGAGCAGTTCATGGCAGGACTGTCCTCGATCATGGATGCCAGCAACTTCATTCTCATCACTTGCGTGGTGGACAAGACCCGCTTGACCCGGAGTGCGGGATCAGCTTCCAACCCGTACCACATTGCGCTTGGCATTTGTTTGGAGGCGCTGCGTGGGTTCCTGGCGGAAAAAAGCCAGGATCAACTCAAGACCCATGTTGTGGTGGAGTGCCGGGGGAAGAAAGAGGACGCCGAATTGGAGCTGGAATTTCGTCGCATCTGCGATGGCGACAACCCTGGGAACCGCGTACTGCCATTTGACGTCGTGTTCGCGGACAAGAAAACCAACTTGGCAGGGCTGCAGTTGGCCGATTTGGTGGCACGGCCAGTGGGGCTGAGCTACATCCGGCCGGAGCAGACCAATAAGGCGTTTGAGATGCTGAAGAACAAGTTTTTTTGCGACGGGGGACGTTCGCAGGTAGGAGCAGGCTATGAGAACGTTGGCCTGGTGGTCTATCCACCCCAGAAAGCGAAAAGCCCCGATGAACCCACCGAGGCTGTAGCGCCGACCGGGAACCCCCAATCCACTTAGGTTGTTAGTTTAGCCTAACTGTCCAGAAGTGCAATTTAGGCAGTGCCGGGAGCACGCTGTGCGGACAGACCCGCTGCCAGCAAGTGTTGACTGCAGTCAGGTCTATAGGCGATGGCATTGCTGTCTGCACTTGCCGGTGCAGGCCCATCCCTGGGCTGCTCGGTCGATGGTTGCGAGCTCCGGTAGTAGCGCTTCCAGCTCCGGTAGTTGGAGAGGGGCGCTCCGGGAACAACACAGGCCGCCGCAATGGCTGTGTTCCATGCATTGTTCTCGGAGGACCTCCTGACGGCGCTCTTGCATAAAAAACGCCTGTTTCTATGTATATGGCGTTTAACATGCATAGAAAACGCGATTTTCTATGCACTTCCAAGGTTTGCGCACTGCTCGACCAAGGGGGATATGGTTACTGCGCGCTGGAGCGCGAACTGTGCAGGGAAAGCGAAATGACGAAAGAATCGACATGTAGTGAGGATGTGTCGATTCCGGGCCAAAAAATAAACATATCCAGAATTCATGTCGATGGCATGAACATGAGGGACTGCGCAGGATGACCGAAGACCAGCTCGAAAAAGAAGCCCTCTCCTGGCTGGCCGAGGTGGGGTATGCGGTGCACTACGGCCCTGACATCGCGCCCGATGGCGCCAGCCCGCAGCGCGCGGACCACCGCCAGGTGGTGCTGAGCTTTCGCCTGCGCGAGGCCATTGGGCGGCTGAACCCCGGCATTCCCACCAGCGCGCGCGAAGACGCCTTGCAGCGGGTGATGGATCTGGGCATACCGGCGCCGCTGTCGGCCAATCGCGCGTTGCACAAGCTGCTGGTGGGCGGGGTGCCCGTGCAGTACCAGAAGGGTGGCGAGACGGTGGGCGACTTCGTGCGCCTGATCGACTGGGCGGAGACCGCGCGCAATGAGTTCTGGGCGGTGAACCAGTTCACCATCAAGGGGCCGCACCACACGCGCCGGCCCGACGTCATTCTCTTCATCAATGGCCTGCCACTGGTGCTGCTGGAGCTGAAGAACCCGGCGGACCTGAAGGCCGATATCTGGAAGGCCTATGACCAGATCCAGACGTACAAGCACCAGATCCCTGACGTGTTTTTGTACAACGAGTTGCTGGTCATCTCGGATGGCTCGCAGGCGCGCATGGGATCGGTATCGGCCAGCCCCGAGCGGTTTTTGCAGTGGCGCACCATTGATGGGGTACACCTGGACCCGCTGGGCCAGTTCAACGAGCTGGAGACGCTGGTGCGCGGGGCGTTGGCGCCGCAGGTGCTGCTGGAGTACCTGCGCTACTTCGTGCTGTTCGAGGACGACGGCACCCTGGTCAAGAAGGTTGCGGGCTACCACCAGTTCCACGCGGTGCGCTCGGCCATCGGGCATGTGGTGGCAGCGTCGCGCGCCGACAGCCCGGCCGGCGTGCAGGGCAAGGGCGGCGTGGTGTGGCACACGCAGGGCAGCGGCAAGAGCATCACCATGACCTGCTTTGCCGCGCGGGTGATGCGCGAGCCTGCGATGGAGAACCCGACCATCGTGGTCATCACCGACCGCAACGACCTCGATGGGCAATTGTTCGGCGTGTTCAGCCTGGCGCAGGATCTGCTGCGCGAGCAGCCGGTGCAGGCCACCACGCGGCCCGAGCTGCGGCGGCTGCTGGCCAACCGGCCGTCGGGCGGCATTGTGTTTGCCACCATCCAGAAGTTCATGCCGGGGGAGGACGAGGACATGTTCCCCGTGCTCTCGGACCGGCGCAACATTGTGGTGATTGCCGACGAGGCGCACCGCACGCAGTATGGCTTTGAGGCCAAGCTCAAGACGCGCAAGCTGGCGGCTTCGGCTTCGGCTTCGGCTTCGGCATCCGGGAGCCAGGGGGCACTGACCACGGGCGATGGCGCAAGCACCGCCGCCACGGTGCAGTTTGCGCCGCCCGAATACAAGGTGAGCTACCAGGTGGGCTATGCGCAGCACCTGCGCGATGCGCTGCCGCAGGCCACCTTCGTGGCCTTTACCGGCACGCCAGTGAGCAGTGCCGACAAGGACACGCGCGCGGTGTTTGGCGACTACATCCACGTGTACGACATGCAGCAGGCCAAGGAGGATGGGGCCACGGTCGCCATCTACTACGAAAGCCGGCTGGCCAAGCTGCGGCTCAAGCGAGAAGACGAGCTGGCGCTGATCGATGACGAAGTGGATGAGCTGGCCGAGGACGAGGAGGAAGACACGCAGGCCAGGCTCAAAAGCCGTTGGGCGGCCCTTGAGAAGGTGGTGGGCGCCACGCCGCGCATCGCCAGCGTGGCGGCCGACCTGGTGGCGCACTTCGAGCAGCGCAACCAGGCCCAGGACGGCAAGGCCATGGTGGTGGCCATGAGCCGCGACATCTGCGTGCACCTGTACGACGAGATCACCCGGCTGCGCCCCGAGTGGCACCACGCCGACCCTGACCGGGGGGCGGTGAAGATCATCATGACCGGCAGCGCCAGCGACAAGGAGCTGCTGCGCCCCCATATCTACAACCACCAGACCAAGAAGCGCCTGGAAAAGCGCTACAAGGACCCGGCCGACCCGTTGAAGCTGGTGA
The DNA here is from genome assembly GCF_030704685.1 of Acidovorax sp. A1169. Lineage (GTDB taxonomy): Bacteria > Pseudomonadota > Gammaproteobacteria > Burkholderiales > Burkholderiaceae_C > Acidovorax. The sequence continues at coordinate 46,970 of NZ_JAUZDX010000026.1, read as the reverse complement.
TCGTGCGCGACATGTGGCTCACGGGTTTTGATGCGCCGTGCGTTCACACCATGTATGTGGACAAGCCCATGAAGGGCCACAACCTGATGCAGGCCATTGCGCGCGTGAACCGCGTGTTCAAGGACAAGCAGGGCGGCCTGGTGGTGGACTACATCGGCATTGGCAACGAGCTCAAGGCGGCGATGAAGGAGTACACAGCCAGCCAGGGCCGGGGCCGGCCCACGGTGGACGCGCACGAAGCCTTGTCGGTGCTGATGGAGAAGGTGGATGTGCTGCGGGCCCTGCTGCACGGGTATGACTACTCCGGCTTTCTGACCGGCGGGCACAAGACGCTGGCGGGGGCTGCCAACCATGTGCTGGGCATCAAGGCCGAGGGCAAGGACAGCCAGCGCGATGGCAAGCGGCGCTTTGCGGACCAGGCGCTGGCCATGAGCAAAGCGTTCAGCCTGTGCTGCACGCTGGACGAGGCCAAGGCGTTGCGTGAAGAAGTGGCGTTCTTGCAGGCCGTCAAGGTCATCCTGACCAAGCGGGATGTGTCCGCCCAGAAGAAGACCGACGAGGCACGCGAGACGGCCATTCGCCAGATCATCAGCCAAGCAGTGGTGAGTGATCGCGTGGTGGATATTTTTGACGCGGTGGGGCTCGACAAGCCCAACATCGGCCTGCTGGACGAAGAGTTTCTGGCGCAGGTGCAGCGCCTGCCCGAGCGCAACCTGGCCGTGGAACTGCTGGAGCGCCTGCTGGAGGGCGAAATCCAGTCGCGCTTTGCCAGCAACGTGGTGCAGCAGCGCAAGTTCTCGGACATGCTGAGTGGGGTTATTGCCCGTTACCAGAACCGCAGCATCGAGACCGCCCAGGTCATGGAAGAGCTGGTCGACATGGCCAAGAAGTTCAAGGCGGCTGCGAGCCGGGGCGAGCAACTGGGGCTGACCGAAGACGAAGTGCGCTTTTACGACGCCCTGGCCAGCGACGAATCAGCAGCGCGGGAACTGAGCGACGAGACGCTCAAGAAGATTGCCCACGAGCTGACCGACAACCTGCGCAAGAACATCACCGTGGACTGGAGCGCGCGCGAGAGTGTGCGCGCAAGCCTGCGCCTGATGGTCAAGCGCATTTTGCGCAAGTACAAGTACCCGCCCGACCTGGCCGATGCGGCGGTAGAGCTGGTGCTGCAGCAGGCACATGCCTTGGGGGATAGCTGGGACGAGCAGGGCGAGCTGGAGCCGGCAGCCTGAAAGCCGTTTTGAGGGGGCATACGCGGTGGCGCTTGCGCGCTGTAGCCTTGCCCTCAGCTCACCCTGCACCCACCTTGCGCAGCAAGCCCGGCGAAACCTTCCAGCCCTGGCCTTCGTCGGTGCGCACGCTGGCGGTCTTCTTGTTCAGGCGCTGCACGACGCCCTGCTTGATGCTGCCATCGGTGGCGGTGAACTGCACCCGGTCGCCTTCGGCGAACTGGGCCAGCGCCACGGTGCTCTTGGCCTGGGCCAGCAGGTTCAGGCGTTCGATCACCATGCGGTTGAGGTAGAGCAGGTCTTCTTCGCCCATGTGGCGCAGGGCTTGGGTGAACAATTCGCGGTCCACAATGGTGTGCTTGGGGCTCGTCATCGGTGCATGTCTGTGCCGCCCGACGTGGCGGATCGGGCCGATTTTATGGCAAAGGGGCGGCCTCAATGGATGGCTGCGCGCCCTGCCGCCGCTGCCCCCAATGGTCCGTCCACGGTGCTGCCATGGACTGCACCATCATCACCCAGGCCCGCACGGGCTGCCGGTCGCCGGGGATGGGCCGGGTGGGCCAGGGTGAGCAGCATGAGGCAGGCGATGTGCACAGCGGGGTACCGCAGGCAGGCGACAAGGGTATTGGTGCGCCGGCGGCTACCCGTTCTGCCGCGAGATGCCCCGGCGGTGATGGGGCGAAATTCCACGGGGTCTTCTATATACCAATAGTAAGTTACGATGGGTATATAGCAATCCAATGGAGTCTTTCCCATGCACGCGCTCATCGTCGTTTCGCACCCCGACCCGGGTTCCCTCACCCATGCCGTGGCTGCCCAGGTGGCGCTGGGCGCAGCGTCCGGTTGTCAGGTGAGCCCGCACACCACGGAGACTGCCGACCTCGCCGCAGAGGGGTTCGATCCGCGTTTCACCGCGAACGACGTGGCCCTGCACCTACAGCAGGCAGAGCCTGCCGCCGACGTGGCGGCGGAGCACGCCCGGCTGGACCGCGCCGACGCCCTTGTGCTTGTGTACCCGGTGTACTGGTGGTCGTTTCCGGCCCTGCTCAAGGGGTGGATCGATCGGGTGTTCACCCAGGGCTATGCCTATGAGGAGGGGGCTGACGGCAAGCTGGCGAAGAAGTTCGGGCACCTGCAGGTGCACCTCTTGGGCATTGGCGGGGCCGATGCCGGCACCTATGAGCGGCACGGCTACGTCGACGCCATGAACACGCAGATAGACCATGGCATCTTTGGCTACTGCGGCGCGCCGGTGGCCACGTCCAGGCTGCTGCTACAGTCGTCGCAGGAGGGCATGGCCGCAGCGCATCTGGCGGCAGCGCGGGAGCTGGGCAGCCGCCTGTTTCCATCCTCGTCCTGACCCGTTCCTTTCTGTCTTTCCTTCATCGCATCCGCATGCCCCGCAAGCTGACCGCTGCACCGCCACCAGAGCCCGCACCTCGCCGCCGCATGGCGCGGAGCGAGCGCGCGCGCCAGTTGCTCGATGTGGCGTGGACGCTGCTGCGCGCCGAGGGCGCCGACGCCCTCACGCTCGGGCGCCTGGCCGAAGAGGCCGGTGTGACCAAGCCCGTGGTGTACGACCATTTCGGCACGCGCGAGGGGCTGCTGGCCGCGCTGTACCAGGACTTCGACGTGCGCCAGACGGCGGTGGTGGATGCCGCCATCGCCGCTGCGCGGCCCACGTTCAAGGACAAGGCCGGTGCCATTGCTGCGGCCTATGTGCAGTGCGTGCTCACGCAGGGCAGCGAGATACCCCAGGTGCTGGCGGCGCTGCAGGGCTCGCCCGAGATGGCCGCCGTCAAGCGCCAGTACCAGGAGGCCTTCATCGCCAAGTGCCAGGCCATTCTGGCGCCGTTTGCCGGTGGCCAAGGCCTGGCGCGCGCCGGCATGTGGGCGATGCTGGGCGCGGCCGATGCGCTGTCGGATGCGGCGGTGGGCGGGGATATCACCGAAGAGGCGGCGCAGGCCGAGCTGTTTGAGACCATTGTGGCGATGGTCAAGCGCAGCAAGTAACCGGGCAAGGAACGCGCCGCCCGCTACCATGCACTGCCGCCGGTGCATGGGCGCCGACATCCACCCCATCGGGAGCTATTCCAATGCAACAACGCCAACGGGGTGCCCATGGCCCCTTGACCTCCGCCATTGGCCTGGGCTGCATGGGCATGGAAGGTTGATGCCGTGCACAGGCATGCCGCGCTGTTGCTGGCCCTGGCCATGATGACCAGCGGCGCGCACGCTGCCGATGGGGGCGTGCCGGCCGAGCCGGCCCGGCCCCGGATCGACCCGGTGGTGAGCGCGGGGTTCGAACGCATTGTGGCGCGCTGCCGGTTCATCTACACGCAGCCCTTGCGGCCGCTGCGGCGGGTGATGCTGATGGAGCGGGAAGACGTGCCCGCCACCTACGCGCTGGCGGGCATGGCGCACGACCTGGTGATGACCTCGCACCCCGTGCGGCCCTACCTGGGCCGGGTGATGCTGCGCTACGCCCTGGTGCTCAAGGAGCCGCCCGTGGATGCGCAGGCGCAGGCCGAGGAGGCCCGGTACGGTACCCGCATCGTCGAGACGCTGGACTTTGCCTGGCAGGACCGGCGCTGGGTGTTCCGCGGGGTGTCTGCAGTGCTGGTCACCGGCGAGCACGACCGCCCCGGCCTGCCGGTGGTGGACAGGACACCCGCCGAGGGCAGGGCAGAGCATGCTGCGGCGCTGCGGGCCTGCCGGGGCGGGCTATAGCAACCTGGGCCAAAGGAAGGATCAGTCGGCCGCCTGAAGAACGGCGCCTTGGTGGCCCAGCATCACGGGCAGGCCGGAGGCGGACATGATCGCGGTGGGGCTCCTGGTTGCGGTGGCGGCGGGGGGTGCTGCCACCGGCGGCGGGGCGGCAGGGCCGTCACCGCTGACGGCGTCGATGGGATCGGGAGCGCTGCGGGTGTTCCAGGTGATCGCGGCATAGCCGGCGGCGTACTTGGGCATGTCGACGTCGATGGCGCCCTGGTAGGTCATGAGCGGTGCGCCGCTCAACTGGCGCACATAGAGCCACTGGCCCTGGTCGGTGCTGCCGCCATTGGCATCGAGCTGGCCGCCCATGAAGCGCAGGCTGCCGCTGCCATCGTGCACGACGAACTGCTCGGCATCTTCCTTGACCAGGCGAGAGAACAAGGCCTCGACGTGCTGGCCAGTCCTGGCGGCCTGGTATTCGGCATCGCTCAGTGGGGCCAGACGGACAGGTTCCTTGCCGTACCTCAGCACAAAGGCCGACTGGGTGGCGAGGGGTGCATACCCCGAGAGCAGGAGCGAGCGCGTCCCTGCGGGAATGAAGATCTTGAACTCCTTGTGGTGTTGCAGTTGGGCGCCGGTGAATTCGGTCAGCGGCAGGGAGCCTCCGCCCGGGAAGGCGCAGCCACCCGTGCCGAAACCGATCGCGCAGCCCGTCACGCCGGTCGGTGCGTACTGCTCCTTGAACCCGACTTTGGTGTCAAAGGTGTAGGTGAAGCTGCCGGCTGCGGGGGGGAGTGGCGTTTTGTGCGGGAGCTGGTGAATCGACACAAAGTTTGCAGCCTGTGCAAACGTGCTGAACGCCGCCAAAAATACCAGAAACAGGGACCTCATTGAAACACTCCAAAAATTACGCTCGGCAAACGCTGGCCGCCCCTGGCCGGCCCCACCCTGGGCATGAACTGCCATGCTTGGTGGGGGGACCTCTTCTCATCGCAAAAGCAAGGTCGGGGCGCTGAAGCGGCGCAGCGTACCTGAGGTTGCGTGGAGGGGGGGCGTTATCAAGGGGGCTATTCCCTTCAATTCGCAGGGTCACCCGGCCGCATGAACCGCATGGCCCATGGACTCCCGATGGCGGGCGCAAAAGCGCCCCCCAGCCCATGGGCCGGGCCCGCTGCGGGGCTTTAAGGTTTGGTGCCTGCAGTAGCGGCCGCGCCGTCGTAGTTCGCCTCGCGGTCCATCGCCGGCATGGCCACGCCGGTATCGGCCGCGGTGCCGGTGGCGGGCAGGTCTTCTTCCTTCAGGGGCCGGGCCGCCAGCGAGTTTCTGCGCCAGCCGCCATAGCGGTAGTACAGCCCCGCCAGCACCACCGAGGTGACCGAGCCCAGCGGAAAGCTCCACCACACGGCCTCGGCGCCCCAGGCATCCTGCAGGCCCCAGGCAAAGGGCACGCGCACCAGCAGCATGGATATGAACAGGATGATGAGCGGCGGCAGCACCGCACCCGTGGCGCGCACCACGCCGAAGATCACGATGGTCACCCCGAACAGCACGAACGACCAGCTGGCCACGTTGTTGATGTGCACCGCCACGCCGATGGCGCCGCTGTCGCCCGGCAGGAACAGGCCCAGCGCGTAGCGGTCGGCTGCATAGAGCAGCAGCACCAGCGCGCCGGTGAGCAGCAGGTTGAACAGCACGCCCGCGCGCGCGATCTGCTCCACGCGGTCCCAGCGGCCGGCGCCCACGTTCTGCGCGGCCATGGACGAAACCGCCGCACCTGTGGCCAGGGCCGGCATCTGCACATAGGTCCACAGCTGCGCGGCCACGCCATAGGCCGCTGCGGTCTGCACGCCATAGCCGTTGACCAGGCCCATCATCACCAGCGCGGCGGACGAGATCACGATCATCTGCAGCCCCATGGGCACGCCCTTGACCACGATGGTGCGCAACAGCTGCGGCCGGGGGCGAAAGTGCGAGAGCTCGTGCCGCCCCGGCAACAGCGGGTGGTGGCGCCGGGCCAGCAGCACCAGCAGGCCGGTGAAGCTGATGCCCTGCGCCAGCAGCGTGGCCAGGGCCGAACCGGCGATGCCCAGGGCCGGCAGCGGCCCCGCGCCGCGGATCAAGAGCGGGTTCAAGGCCACGTCGATGGCGACCGACAAGGCCATGAAATAAAACGGCGTGCGCGAATCGCCCGAGCCGCGCAGCACGGCCATGGCGAAGGCAAAGGAATTCATGATCGGCACCGCCACGAAGATCACGCGCAGGTAGGCCACGGCCAAGGGCAGGGCGGCCTCGGGTGTCTTGAGCAGGCCCAGGATCTCGGGCGTCCACACCCAGCCGGCGGCCGCTATCAGCGCCGATACGGCCAGGAAGAAGGTGGCGCCCGTGCCCACCACGCACTTGGCGCGCTCGATGTCGCGCGCGCCGTAGGCCTGCCCGATGAGGATGGTGGCCGCCATCGACACACCGAACACCGCGCCCAGCAGCAAAAAGAGCACCAGGTTGGCGTTGGAGGTGGCGGTGAGCGCCTCTTCGCCCAGCAGGTTGCCGATCCAGATCGCGTTGACCGAGCCATTGAGCGACTGCAGCACGTTGGCACCCAGCACCGGCAGCGCAAAGGCGATCAGCGTGCGGGCGATGGGGCCCTGGGTGAGGTCTCGGTTGGGGGTGTGGCGGGGAGGTGGGGTCATGGCATGGGCTTGTGCGCTGCTGCAGCAATCCGTGCCCAGGCAGGGCACGGGAAGCAGGCAGTCTACGTGCTGGCCCGCCGGGGTGCGTAGGACGGCATCGGGAGCAGGGTGAGTGCCGACCGCACGACCCTCGCCAGCCGTGGCTGTCGGCATTGCCTCAGCGGCGGGCAGCTTCTTGCGTGCCTCACAACGAAAAAAGCGGGTGAACGGCGCGCGGTTGCACCGTCCACCCGCCAAGCCTGAAGAGTAAGAATCAGTCGAAGGTGACCACGCTGCGCACGGCCCGGCCATTGAGGTCGTTGTAGCTGATGCCCAACTAGGCGGTGGTCGGGAGAACCATTTTCTGGGGTGGTACGCCAATGCCGGCATTCACCGAGGTTGCGTTGGATGCCGGATAGGTCGTGCGTTCGATTCGCACCAGGGGGTAGGCGTTGGAGGCGGTGACCCGGCCCTGCTCGAAGGTGTAGACATTGTCCAGGCGCAGCGGCGTGCTGGCTTTGGCCGGCTTCACTATCGTTGCCTGCAGCGCCGCCGCCGTTTTGTTGCGCACGGCGGTTGCGATGTCCACAGGCGTGAGCGACAGCGTCGCTTCCAGATAATTGACGGACGTGCCAGCCGCCAGCGCTGCGGCACTTTCTGGCAGCGCGGCAAGGCGGGTCTGGTAGGTGGCAATGGGCGTTTTGCCGGCCTGGCCGTTCACGGTCTTCCAGCCATCATCGGCATACACCTTGAGCGTGTAGGTGCCCCCTGCCGTGAATCCCAGGGCTCCAAACGCCTGGTCCAGCGCGGCCGCATCGGTGTTCTGCACGCGCAGCGCGTTGAGCTCGGCGCCGTTCTGGGTGCAGTCGGCCACGGCTGCGTCGGCCAGGCCGGCAGATCCGGCGGCCCAGCAGAGCCTGAACGAGTCCTCGGGCAGCGGGTCTTGCGTGTTGCCTGGCTTGCCTGCGAATTCGGGTGCCGTTGCCAGCAGGCGGGGCGATACCAGCTTGTAGGCGCCAGCGATCCCTGGCCCGGAGACGGTGGCATAGGTGGCGGTGGCGCTGGGGTCTGTCACGGTGAACCTGACCTCGCTGCGAAAGCGCCGTGCGGGGGACTGGGGCGTGCCGTCGGCCAGTTTGAAGCGGTTGAACACCGTGCTGATCGAAGAGAGATTGAAGCCCACGATGCGCTAGTTGCCCAGCAGCCGAAGGTCCTGCGAGTTCTGGGCCATGGCGCAGGCACCCGCTACCGTCGATGTGCCGGCCGAACTGCCCTGAATCAGGGTTTCGGTAAGGCCGCGCTGCACCATGCCGTCGGCAAAGCTGAGGTTGTAGCGCACATCGATCTCGCGGCGCGCGCTGCCGTCTGCATTGGTGGTGTTGCGCTCGGCCAGCACTTCGACATCCGTGCGCCTGGCGCCCACGCGGCGGGCCAGGTTGGCGCGTGCCTCGGCGTCGGTATCGAAGCGCGCCACTTCGCTGGCGCGGGTCGCGCCGTTGTGGAAGTAGCAGGTGTCATGGTGTGCATAGGCTTGCGCGCCGGTGGCGGGCAGGCCGGTGGCGTACAGCGCATCCAGACCCGCCAGGAAGGTTGTCGCCTTGGCCGGTGTGTCGCTGGAGACGCAGCTGCTGGGGTGCACGCTGCACGCAAAGTCACCCAGGGCGCCCACCGCCTGCAATGCATTGCCCGTGGCGGGGCCCAGTACGTAGACGGTGCTGCCTTCCACTCCGACGTAGTTGCCGGTGGAGTACGGGCCCCGGTAGGAGAAGCCGGGTGCCACCACGCTGGCCTGGGTGCCTGGAAAAACCGTGGGCAGTGAAGTCTGAGCCCAGTCGAACAGCTCGTTTGCGGTGGGCACGCGCGGTGCGGCCGAAAGGCCCAGAGGGCTCAGGGCGAGCATGCCCATGGTCGCGGTCAGCGCGAACTGGCGGGCGTGGGATGGGATGGTTGTCGGCACGGTCGTTTCTCCTTTGAATGGGCGCCGCCAATGCAGCGCACAGGGAAAAATGTATGCAACCGTTACAGCATGGAGAATGGTGCAAATGCATCATTTTTGCTGCGCTGTGGTGAAGGCAGAATCGCGCAATGCCACGCAGTTACGCAGCCACCCGCCGCAGCTCTTCGATGAGCCCGGCGATGCTGTTGACCTCCAGCTTGCCGTAGATGGCCTGCATGTGGTTGCGTACCGTGGCGGGCGCACGACCGAGTTCTGCGGCGACCTGTTTGTGGGTGTCTCCCTTGGCCATGAGCCGGGCCACTGTCAGCTCCCTGGGCGTGAGGTCGTCGGCTCGGTGGCGAGGCCGGGCGTGCAGAAACAGCAGGCCGCGTTCGGGGCGGCAGCTCACGACACTCAGGCGGCCGCAGAATTTGGGCTGTCCACTTCCAAAGTGCTGTACCACCACGCCGGGGAGTGCGGGCGGCTTCCAGTGCGCCCATTCGGCCCGTAGTAAATCCTCGAAGTGGGAGTCTGCATGGTGCAGGATGCCGCGCGCATCGGCAATCGCCAATCCGGCGCACGGCGCCAACTGGTGGTGCAGCCGGCCCAGGTGCAGTATGCGGTTGTGCTCAAGCGCCTGCCGAAGGTGTGGCGCCACGGCAGCAAGCAGTTGCCGTTCCTGCTCGGTGCCGTGTGCGTCGGGGCTGGCCCGGAACAGGCTGACCCAGTGGGTGAACCTGGTTTCGCGGTTCTGGGTCGAGCTGATGAAGAAGTTCTGCTGCTCAAAGCGCTTGCCGTAGTCCACTAGCGCACGCTGGGATCGCGCCGAAAAGCATGACGCTGTGTGGAAGGACAGGGTGGTGGTGGTGAATTTGGCCACCTCTGCCGCTGCCGTGTCCAGGTGCTTGATAGCCTCGTAGGCAGCCAGCATTTCCTGCGGCTGGTTGTGCAGGTGGATGGTGTGGATGTCGATGCCTGTTGCCGCCTGGGTGGCTGTGCCCCACATGCACGAATCAAACACCAGGCTGCGGCGCACCAGCCGCAAGGCCTCGTCCTGGAACTGGTGCAGGGGGCATTCCAGCGACAGGCGGTACAGCGCCAGAAGCAAATGGTTGAACTCGTCGTGGGCATTGCTGAGCATGCGCCGCTGCCTTCCTGTTCTGGGTGATGCCGATGCACCAGCCAAGTGCATGTAACCATTGTTCATTGTCGGCAGTGCATTGCGGCCCTTCTATCCCCCGTATGGGCGAGGCGGCATGCTCCACAGGAGCGTGGCGATTGTGGGGCCCTGGTTGTATGAACCTACGGCGTTGCCCAGCGCCTGTCCCGGCGCAGCATGTTTGTGAAGCTGGTCTGCCGCCACGCGCACTTCTACCGGGTGGTCGGGCGGGTGGGCGAGCTGATCAAGCACAAGCGCTTTCGCGAAGCCGAAGAATCCCTGGCACTCGGCTCCGCCTTCTCCCAGGCTACGGCGGAAGTGGTGAGCACGCTCTCTAGGAGCGTGCGCGGCAGAAGGAGCATCGGCTGCAACGCCCGACAAACCGGTCTCGCCGGGTATCACCTCCGGCGCCCAGGGGGCCACCCTGGGCTTGTCGGTACTACCCAGCGATCCCCGGTTTTCGGACGTTTCGCTTCGATGCCTTCTGCCGCGCACGCTCCTAGCGCCAGGCGCCTGCGCTTTTGACACGGGTGCTGTCGCAAAACCAGACCGAGCTGCTAAAAATTGTTGAAAATGATTGTCAATGCCATTTTTCACTATATTTTTAGCACCTTGTGGGCACCCTTGCACCACGTGGTTGCGCGTCGGTGACCTCGGAAGCCATTTTTGGCCATCAAATACGTGCCAAACAGCGCTTTTCCCCCCCTGAATTGCGCCTTCTCTTGATACCTGCTTGTTCAGCCGGGTCTGTGTCATCCACAGCACCAAAATTTCTTGTGCGTGTCTTATTGATAAAAATGATAAAAACAGATAAACTGTGGCGCACAGTCCTCTCCAGGCGTTCTGGCGACGGACTTCCATTCATCAATCGACTGCAATCTATGAACCGTCTCTCAATTGGAACCCGTCTGGGCCTGGCGTTTGGCCTGGTACTGCTGGTCACTGCGCTGATCACCATGGTCGGCATATGGCGCCTTGCCGAACTCAAGAATGCCAGCGAGCGCATCGCCACCGTGGAGCTGGAGCGCAACGCCCTGGCCCAAAGCTGGAAGGCTGCCATCGACCTGAACTGGGTGCGTGCGTCGGCTTCGCTCAAGTCCAGCGATACAGGCTATGTCAAGGCGCTGGGCGAGGACATGACAGCCACCTCCGGTAAGGCCAGCGAGGCGCAAAAGCGGCTGGAAGAAATGCTCGTCGATGACGCCAAGGGCAAGCAGTTGCTGGCCGAGGTGGCCAAGACCCGCGCTGGCTATGTCGGCGCGCGAGCGCAGTTGCTTGAGCGCAAGAAGGCGGGAGACGAGGTCTCTGCCCTGGTGGACCGCGACCTGCGGCCGTTGGCCGACCAGTACCTGCAGTCCCTGGCTGCTGTGGCCAAGTACACCGAGGATCAGCTCAATGAGTTCGAGCAGCAGATCATTGCTGACACCGTGTCGAGCCAGTGGGCCCTGGGTATCGCAGCGGCTGTCTCCGTGCTGCTGGGCGCTGTGTTTGCCACTTGGGCCACACGCTCCATCACCACCCCGGTGATGCAGGCGGTTCAGGCTGCGCAGCAAATCAGCCAGGGCAACCTGGCCATCGGCATCTCCGCCCAGGGCCGGGACGAGATGGCCCAGTTGCTGCAGGCCTTGTCGGGCATGCAGCAGAGCCTGGCGGGCGTGGTGCGCCAAGTGCGTGAGGGGTCCGAGAACGTCTCGACCGCGTCCACCGAGATATCGCAGGGCAACAACGACCTGTCCGCGCGCACCGAGCAGCAGGCCAGCGCCCTGCAGCAGACGGCAGCTTCGATGGAGGAGCTCAACGCCACCGTCAAGCAGAACGCGGACAATGCGCGCCAGGCGAACCAGCTGGCAATGAGCGCCTCGAGCGTGGCTGTGCGCGGGGGCGAGGTGGTGGGCCAGGTGGTGAGCACCATGAAGGGCATCAACGACAGCAGCCGCAAGATTGCCGACATCATCAGCGTGATCGACGGGATTGCCTTCCAGACCAACATACTGGCCTTGAATGCCGCAGTGGAAGCTGCGCGTGCCGGCGAACAGGGCCGTGGCTTCGCCGTCGTCGCATCGGAAGTGCGCAGCCTGGCAAGCCGCTCGGCCGACGCGGCCAAGCAGATCAAGACGCTGATCAGCGATAGCGTGGAGCGCGTGAGCCAGGGGTCTGCGTTGGTGGAGCAGGCGGGTGCCACGATGACCGAGGTGGTGGGGGCCGTGCGCCGCGTGACCGATCTCATGGGCGAGATCAGCGCTGCCAGCACCGAGCAGAGCCAGGGTGTGTCGCAGGTGGGCGACGCAGTCACCCAGATGGACCAGGTCACGCAGCAGAATGCGGCGCTGGTCGAAGAGATGGCCGCAGCCGCCAGCAGCCTCAACCACCAGGCGCGCGACCTGGTGGAGACGGTGGCGTTCTTCCGGCTGTAGCAAGGCCTGCCGGCCCCGGGCGGCCACTTGCCCCTGCGGCCGCATCCGGCAGGTGCAAGGCGCCAGGCAATGTCAGCGGTTTCTCAGCGGCGCAGCGCCACCGACGGAAAGTCCACCGGCACCGCGAACGCCACGTTCACATAGTTGGTGAACAGGTTGAGCGCCACATGCGCCACGATTTCCACCAACTGGCCGTCGCTGAAGCCGGCGCTGCGCAGGGCCTGCACGTCGGCCTCGGTCACCTTGCCGCGGGCTTCCACGAGCTTCAGGGCAAAGGCCAGGGCGGCGGCGGTGCGCGGGTCGTCGGACTGGCCGGTCTGCGCCGCGCCCATCTCGGCGGCGCTGGCGCCGGCCTTGCGGCCCAGGGCGGTGTGGGCGGCCAGGCAGTAGTGGCAGTCGTTGCGGTTGGCGACGGCCACGGCGATCTTCTCGCCGAGTTGCGCGTCGATGCTGCCGCCGTTGCCCAGCGCACCGAAGAAGCCCCACATGGCGTTGAGCGCAGCGGGCGACTGGGCCACCGTGCGGAACATGTTGGGCGTGGCGCCAAAGGCGCCGTGGATGGCGTCGAGCGTGCCGGCGACGTTGGTGGGGGCGGATGCGCGGTCGATCAGGGGAATGCGGTTCATGGTGGTGGTTCCTGTGTCAAAGTGGGTAACGGAAGAGAAGTGGATGGGGAAGGAATCAGCGGTCTACTTTTCCGGGCAGGGAGAGGTCGCCTGAGGCGACCTTCATCACATCCGGCACGCACAGCAGTGGCGCATGCACACTGGCGTTCACGCGCAGCACGGCGGCCACGCCGTCGAACGAGGCGGCTTGCACGGCGCCGATGTCGTCGAAGGGCACCTTCACCTCCAGCGTCTGGCCGCTGAAATGCGGGTGCCAGCCGGGGCTGTCGATCAGGATGGGCAGGCCGGGCCAGGTCTTGGGGAGGCGGGGCTTGGCGCCGGCGGGGATGTCCACCACCTTCAGGTTGCCCTTGCCGCAGGCGTCGTCGGGCTGCAGCACCACCCAGTGCGAGTGCCACACGCCGCCATCGTTGGCGGGGTTGCCGTCGCCGTTCTCGTCGAACAGCGGCGTGTCGTCGAAGTCGGGGTGCGAGGTAACGGCGAACGCCAGGATGCCGGCCTTGGGCTCGAAGCCCACGGTGGCGGGGTCGAGCGTGGTTGGCCAGACGTACGAGAACACGGAGCTGCCGGCCAGCTTGCCCGATTGGGCGGGCTTGGTAGCGCCGGCCTTGCCCGATACAGCGACGTGAAAGATGGCGGTGTTGCCCTCGGTGCTGATGCGGGTGTGGAAGATGTCGAACGCCGGTTTGACCTTGGGCGCCGGTGCGGTGCGGATGCCGCCGGTGTGGGCGTCCTTGGCGCCGGGCTTGTGCGACTTGTCGTGGTGCGCGTCGTGGGCGCTGGCGCTGCAGGCCAGGGCTGCCAAGGCCAGAGCGGTGGCGGCGCGGTGCAGGAGGCTGCTGCGGGAGGTGTGTCGCATTGCTGACTTTCCTTGTGTGGTGTCGATGGGGCTTGTCGCGGCGCCTGCACTTGTCTGTGACTGCTGCAGAAACCGTGGAATGAAGTTTCCGCCGCAACGCAGTAAAATATGTCGCATTGAATCCTTTAAACATGCCATTTCGTCCTGTATGGGCCCCGCCGCCATGAATGCCCCACTGCCGCCGTCCCCGCAACCCGTCGACCGGCTGTCTGCCTTGCTCGAACGCTTTCGCCTGCGCGCGCACCTGTTCCACGCGGGGCCGCTGTGCGGCGTCACGCACTTCGCAGCGCAGCCGGGGCGGGGGTTTCTGCACGTGCTGCGCAGCGGCGAGATGGAGGTCACGCACCGCGCACGCGGCGTCAAGCGCCGGCTGCAGGTGACCGAGCCCACGCTGCTGTTCTACCCGCGCCCGCTGGCGCACGACTTTCACAACGCGCCGGTGGACGGGGCCGATTTCGTCTGCGCCACGCTCGACTTCGACGGCGGCGACAGCCACCCACTGGTGCGCGCGCTGCCCCCGCTGCTGGTGCTGCCGCTGCGCGAAGTGGATGGGCTCGAACACACGCTGGCGCTGCTGTTTGCCGAGACCGAGCGCCTGCGCTGCGGCCAGCGCCTGCTGGCCGACCGCCTGTTCGAGGTGCTGGTGATCCAGCTCTTGCGCTGGCTGCTGGACCACACGGGCGAGACCGAGTTGCCCCCCGGCCTGCTCACCGGCCTGGCCGAGCCGCGCCTGGCGCGCACCCTGGTGGCCCTGCACGAGCGGCCCGAGGCCGACTGGACGCTGGACACCATGGCCGCACAGGCCGGCATGTCGCGCAGCGCCTTCGCCGCTGCCTTTCGCACCCACGTGGGCCAGCCGCCGGCCGACTACCTGGCCCAGTGGCGCATGGCGATTGCGCAGACCCTGCTGCGCGGCGGCACCCCGGTCAAGGCCGCGGCCGAGCAGCTGGGTTATGCCAGCGCGTCATCGTTCTCGCGCGCGTTCACGCAGGTGGTGGGGCAGGCGCCGCGCAGTTGGGTGCAGGGGCTGCAGGGGTAAGCTGCAGCCAGAGTGCCAACTGGGCGCTGCGGGCGCAACTTATCGGCCTGGCGTCGCTCTCACCACCATGGGCTGGCCATCGTGGCTGGCGAGGTGGTCACGCCATGAACGAACTTGCGCTCCTCCAGGGGCTGGGCCTGCAGATGCCGAGCCCGGCCTATCTCATCGGCTCGCTGGTTTTCAGCCTCATCGGCTGGGGCGTGTGGCGCCGCGGGCGCAAGCAAACGCTGCCGGTGCTGACCTGGAGCGGGGCGGTGCTGATGTTCTACCCGTACTTCGTCACCCGCGCATGGTTGCTGTGGGGCGTGGGCCTGGCCCTGTGCGCCTGGGTCTACCTGCAATGGGAATGACCTGGCTGGGTAGTGCCGGCTGGCCGCGGCCTGCGGTGGCCGGAGCCAGCCCTCAACAGAACACCAGCGCCAGCAGGGCGGGGTCGTCCATGAGATTGAGCAGGGCGTAATCTGCCCAGCGGTAGGCCAGAAACAGCGTTTGTTCGATCCAGTGGTCCAGGGGCATGGGCGAGGATTATGGAGGATGCTGCGGCCCGAACCCCGGGCATGCCGGCGCCTGTTGGCGCCCGGGCGCATTGCGGGCGGGTATGCTGACGGCATTGTTGCGACAGCGGCATGACCACCTCCCCCCATCGACGACGACACCCCAGGAGCCTGTTGCCCCCATGAGCCTGATCCAACCCCTGCCCGACGGCCCACTCGACATCGTGGGCGACATCCACGGCGAGTACCAGGCGCTGGTGCAGTTGCTCGGCCACCTGGGCTACGACGGCGAAGGCCGGCATGCCGAGGGGCGCACGCTGGTCTTCGTGGGCGACTTCTGCGACCGGGGCCCGGACAGCCCGGCCGTGCTGGCGTTGGCGCAGCGCCTGGTGCAGGCAGGCCGCGCGGTGGCGGTGCTGGGCAACCACGAGATCAACCTGCTGCGCGAGGATGCCAAGGACGGGTCGGGCTGGTTCTTCGACGCGCGCATGGTGCGCGACCACGACAAGTACGCCCCCTCGGCGCGGCCCACGCCCGCGCAGCGCCGCTCCATCGTGGAGTTTCTGTCGGTGCTGCCGATTGCGCTGGAGCGCGAGGACCTGCGCGTGGTGCACGCCGCCTGGCAGGAGGTGCAGATCGAGGCGGCGCGCCTGCTGCCCCTGGGCTCGGTGCGCAGCGAGTACGACCACTGGGAGCATGCCGCCAGCCGCCAGGCGCGCGAGACCGCGCTGGAGCAGCGCATGGCCCAGGAGATGGAGCACTGGCTGCATGGCCTGGAGAACAACCTGCACCAGCCGCCGTTTTTGCACGCGCATGCCGAGAATGAGGCCAACAAGCAGATGCTCAACCCCCTCAAGGTGCTGACCTCGGGCGTGGAGAACACGGGGCGCTCGCCCTTCTTCGCGGGCGGGCGCTGGCGTTTTACCGAGCGCCAGGCCTGGTGGGACGCCTACACCGACGATGTGCCCGTGGTGGTGGGCCACTATTGGCGCCGCCTGCGCCCCATTGACCGCAGCGTGGTGGGCAAGGGCGATGCGGACCTGTTTGCCGACACCCATCCGCTGGCCTGGCACGGCCAGCGCGGCAACGTGTTCTGCGTGGATTTTTCCGTGGGTGGGCGCTGGACGGAGCGCAAGGCCGGCAAGGTGGTGGGGCACGACTTCAAGCTGGCGGCTTTGCGCTGGCCGGAGCGGGTGCTGCAGTTCGATGATGGGGCGGTGCAGGAGACGCAGGGGTTTGGGGTTGGCAGGCCCTGATCGCTTTTTGTCCTTCTTCAGTCCTGCGAGCGCAATTGCCAGACGCAGATTGCGAGAAATCCGGCCGCTGCGGCCAGGGCGGCGATGCCGGGGCCGTATTGGCCAAGGGCCAGGTAGGCGAGGCCGAGGATCACGGCCATTCCGTTGCCTCCACGCATGAGTTCATCGGGGTGCGCGAAGTGCCAGGCGCCTATGCCTGCGAACAAGAAGGCGAGCAGCAGGTGCAGTAGCCATTCGAGGGGGTGAGGGGGCTTGTTTGGGGGCTGGCTCTCTGCGGTCTTGCTCTTGCGCCTTGCATCGCGCAGGGCGAGAAAGATGGCGGCGAGCAGGCCGATGATGATGAGGATGGTGAACGTGCTGATGAGTGCGGTGGCAAGCATGGGGTGCTACGGTAGCACGGTGCTTGCTGGTCGTGGTGGTGCGTGATACTGGTTGTTTTGGGTGTGGTTGCTTCGGTTCTTTTGCTGAGGGCGGAGGCCGGGGTGTGCGCCCGGCGGCGCAGTAACTTTCTCTTGCTTCGCCAAGAGAAAGTCACCAAAGAGAAGGCGACCCCCAGTCTGCGTCCCCCGTTCGCCCTGTCGGGCGAACGGGGGCAACCTGCGATGCTCGGTCCTGGGGTGGTGCCGCAGAACTCGCTGCGTTCTTCGAACTCCGCTCAAACAGCTGCGGCAAGCCAGATCACGAAGTGCGTGTGTCCTGCGGCACACGCACCCACCCCAGCTCCTGCGCTTCTCGGCGCAGCCAGCAGGGGTGGGGAGCGGGTACCACACGGCTGCTGCTTCGCAGCTGCGCCGTGTGTCGGTGATGGGCGCTGCCGACGAGACTGGCGCGATCGCTCTGCCCAGGCCGAGCGAAGCAATGGCCCGTGTGGAGCCCGCTCCCACCCCCTTCTGACCGTGCCGAGAAGCGCAGGGCCTGGGGTGAGCGCGTGCCGAAGGACACGCGCATCGTTGTCTGGCTCGCCGAAGCTTTTTGACCGGAGCTGCCTCGCAGAGGCAGCGCAGGGAGTTCTTCGGCGTCACCCCAGGACCGAGCATCGCAGGCTGCCCCCTCTTACGGAGTGCGAGGGGGACACGGGCAGCGGGGTCGCCTTCTCTTTGGTGACTTTCTCTTGGCGACGCAAGAGAAAGTTACTGCGCCGCCGGGCGCACACCCCGGCCTCCGCCCTCTGCCAGAGAACAGAAGTAACCACAGACACCAAGACGCAGCACAAGTAAACCCCCACCCCTCACCGCACGTTGAAACCAGTGACCAGTCAACAACCAAAAAAACCGAGGGACCAACCAACATGACCGCAACGACGAACGCGACAAGCAGCAGCAAGAAAAAAGTCCTGGCCTTCGCAGCGACCATCGCCGTGGCAGCCGGCGCTGCCATCTACGCCTCCCCCTACTGGGCCCTGCACTCCCTGTCCAACGCCGTGCGCGACAAGGACGCAGCCAGGGTGTCCGAGTACGTGGATTTCGTGCAGCTGCGCGACTCGGTCAAGGAGCTGCTGACCGCACGCATGGACGCGGAAATGAAGACCCGCGGCGTGCCTGCCGACAACCCCTTTGCCAACCTGGCGCAGACGTTCGTGAAGAGCATGCTCACGCAGGCCGTCGACGCCATGGTCTCGCCATCGGGCGTGGTGAGACTGCTGCAGGGCAGCGCGGGTGCGTCACCTGCGGCGGCACCGCCTTCGTCCACGGGCGGTGGTGTCGCCGAGCCCGCCAACGGCAGCAACCAGCACAAGCCGCGCTTTCATGTGAGCTACCGCGACTACTCGACCGTGCACGTGAGCTCCGAGGGGCGCGAGGTGGGCTTTGTCTTCCACCGTTATGGCCTGCTGTCGTGGAAGATGGTGGCCATCAACGGGACGCTGCTGGACACGCCTGGCGCGCGTTGATCTGGAGGGTTGGTTGCCTGATTGCCTGCGAGCACGCCATCCATCAGCGCCCGCTGGCGGTGACTGCAACGGGCGCGCCCTCGGTCGCTTCGCGCAAGCACTCCACCGTGTTCGCATTCACCCACTGGTAAGCCACCCCATGCCCGCACACGAACTGTGCCGCCCCATGCCGGCGCTGTTCTGCGCCGGGCTGTGGCTGCTGCTGCTGCAGGGCCTGCTGCGCCATGCGCGCGCGCTGCTGCTCGTACAGGGCATCCTCGTGCATCGCCCACAACAGCGTGCACACGATGGCCAGTGCGCCGAGCACGAGAACAACCGCGTTGGCAGGCGTGACCGCGCGCCCGGCGCCTTGCATTTGCGGCCTGTCCATCACACCGCCTCGGTATGCGTTTCGGCCCAGGTGCGGGCCAGCAGCTCGACGGCCTCGCGCGCGAGCGCATGGCCCTGCTGGGCGCACGTGACCAGGGCGTGCATGGCGCGGGTGTCATTGTCGCGGTAGTCCATCGCAGACAGCAGGCGCGCATAGTCGCCGCCACGCGCAAAGGCCAGGGTTTCGCGGTGGGCGACGTCTTCGGCGGCGTACTGTGCATCGGACGCTGCAGCGCGCGCTTCGTGGTGGTGGACCGCGTCGCGTACCGGGTCGTTGGCGCTGCGGCAGAACAGGGCCCTGTCCCTGTCCACGCCCTTGTCCATGCCGGTGGTCGGCGGGGCGGCGAAGGGTGGGCGGTACGGTGCGGCGGCGGTAGCAGAGGACAAGGCGGTTCGCATGGTGCGGTGCTCCTGGCAAAGGGGCCAACCCATCCGGTCTGTGACCGGATGGCATGGGATCGGAGGGGAGGAGGAGGCGGCAGCCCCTGGCGCGTGCGGACGGTGGATGGATGAATGAATGGATCAGATCGGTTGGCGCCGCGGTGCGCAGGGGCTGCCATGGGGTCTATTGTTTAGTAATGTCTAAACCAAGTCAAGATAAAACTAGACTGCAGTTAAGGAAAGTCTTGACCACAGGGCCTGCGCCGTCATGGCGTAGTTCATTTGTTAAGGTTGCAATTAGGTAATTAACTAAATACACTGCATCTACAGACCGGCCATTTACCGGACTTGCAGCTTGACGAACTCCCCAGAACACCCAGGCCGCCACCAGGAAAAGGAAGCCGACGCATGAACAGCACTACGACCACTGCCACCCTGCGACTTGCCCGCCCCGCACTGCGGTTGACGCGCGAGACGGCGACCTTTCCGTTTGTGGCGCTGCCCACGCGGCCGGGCGCGCTGCCCATCGAGGTGACCCTGCTGGCCCGGTTGGACCGGGGTGCGGGCACGGGCATGTGCCGCGACATGATGGCGCGCCAGGGGCGGCACGGGCGCTTCATCGACGCGCTGGACGAGCCCTCTGCCAAGCTCGGCGGCAGCGACTTCGCCAAGGGCGATGCCACGGCGCTTTACAGCTTTGGCGTGGGGCAGGGCGGGCACCCTTTCCACCGGCATGCGGGGCACCGGGTGTTCACGGCAGTGTCGGGCAGTGCCGGGGCGCAACTGCGCTTTTCCAGTGCCACACCGCAAGAGATCGCGCACGACCCGGTGGCCTTTGTGCGGGCGCTGCGCCATGTCGATGTGCCGCCGGACTGCCTGTTTACCGTGCGCTTTTCTGGCGAGAACTGGCACCAGTTCGTGCCAGGCGTTCAAGAGGCCGGGCACCCGGCGTTCTTTGCCCTGTCCACCCACACCAACGAGCTGGGCGGCGAGCTCAGCGCGGCGTTGCGCAGCAAGGTGCTGCAGGACCAGGGCGACAACCCCTCGCTGACCGAGCTGCTGCCCGACGCCGTGCAGACCCTGTTGGCCAGCGCGCCGGTGCAGGCCCGGCAGGTGCCCACCACGGTGCTCTCGCTTGGCGAGCGGCCCGGCGGCTGGCTGGCGGCTGCGTGCGGTTACTACCGCGCACAGGCGGGCCGCTTGGGCCCTGCGCTGGCGAGCGTGTTGGCGCCCCTGCAGGGCGGGGGCTATGTGAGCGAGCTGCGGCCCAGTCGCGTGCAGGAGCAGCCTGGCCTGCCAGCGGACAGCCTGCTGCGCCAGGCGCTGGCCGGCCATGCGCTGCACCACGAGGACTACTTCACGCTGGTGACTGCGTCCCCGGCAGGCGCTGCGCCGGACGCTGTGGCGCAGCTGGCCGGTCTGCTGGGCAGCTTTCTCGTGCACCGGCACCCAGGTGTATCGCGCATGATGGCCGTGCGCAATGCCGTGGTACGCCCGCTCGGGCTGCGTCGCTCACCGCTGGCTTGCCCTGTGTCCTCGCTGCAGCCGCCCACGGCAGGCCAGGCCATGCCCGAGGGTAGCTTGCTGTTCGCCGGCCGCTACCCCGTCCATGCCAGCCAGGTGGCGGCCGATGGGCGCAGCGCGCAGGTGCTGCTGGGCGCGGACGACAGGCACCTCGCGTTTCGCTCGTGTGTGGGCGTGCGCTGCCTGGACGACGGACGCGTGGAATACTCCCTGGCCACCCGTGTGGCCTGCCGCAATGCCTTTGGCCGCCTGTACATGGCGCTCATCGAGCGCATGCACCGCAGCTACATTGCGCCGCACCTGCTGCAGGTGGCGGTGGAGGGGATTGAGGGTGGAGCCCCGCTGTGACGGACGGCCGGGCTGCAGTGGGCGGTCAGCGCTTGCCGGTGCCGCGGTAGCGCAAGGTATCGAGCGCCATGGTGAAGCCGGGCTCCACGGCCTTGGCGGATTCGTCGGCCACCTGGGTCATGATGATGGCGGTGGTCTCGCCCAGGTTGGCCTTGAAGAAGCGCGCCTCGTGCGGCAGTTTCTGGCCCAACAGGCGGATCTCGAAGCGCTGCGAGACGCCCTTGTTCTCCTGGCCCGCCACAGTGCGGGTGATGGGCGCCGAGGCCACGGGGCCAAAGCGCAGTTGCTGCGCGACTGCGCTGGCATTTTTTGCGGATTCGGCGCGGTTCTTCGCCGTGTTGGCTGCGAAGGCCTCGATGTTCTGGTCCTTCAGGAAGGGGCTGAACATGAAGGTGACGACGGCCTCGTCGGGCCCTTCGAGGTCGATGCTGCGCAGGCGGGTTTCGTCCTGGGCGACCGAGTCCTCGGTCACCTTCCAGCCGGCGGGGTGCTCGAAGCTCACGCCGTCCTTGCTGTAGGTGGTGTTGGGCGCTGCCAGGGCGGGCTGGGCCAGGCTGGCTAGCAGCGTCATCATCATCATGAGGCCGAGGGCTGCAGTGGTGACGCTGCGGCGCGTGGCTGCGCGGAGGGTGGGGAGCTGGGTTGCGCAGAGGTGCATGGTGCGGTGCATGGGTCAGGGAGAAGAGGGGAGGTCGGGAAGGGGGGCAGGGCTTGTTACTACATGCCCCTACCGCTTGGCGCGGTAGCGCAGCGTGTCCATCACCAGGCCCAGGGCGGCGTCCACCTGCTTGGCATCTTCGGCCATCGACTGGGTCATGAGGTTGGCGCTGCTGGCATCGCCGAAATCCATGGAGAAAAAGCGCGCTTCGAGCTGCACGGTTTCGCCCCCGGAGGTGTAGCCGAAGCGCTGCAGCACGCCCTTGATTTCCTTGCCGCCCACGCGCCGGGTGATGGCGCTGGAGGCCAGGCCCGTGGGGGTGATCTTGTCCGGGCCGTCCTTGGCCGCAGCGCCCTTGTCCATCTGCGCGCGGTGCTCAGCGGCGCGCGTGGCCAGGGTCTCGATGTTCTGGCCCGACAGGAAGGGGATGAACATCAGGCTGATGATCGCCTCGCCCGGGCCTTCGAGGTCGATGCTGCGCATGCCGGCGCCGTCTTTCTCGATCTCGTCGCTCATCACCTTCCAGGTGGTGGGGTACTGGAAGCTGATGCCGTTCTTGCTGTAGGACTTGGGTGGTGCGGCCTGGGCGGGCAGGGCCAGGCAGGCCAGGGCGGCGGCTAGGAGCAGGGTCAGGGCGCGCAGCAGGTTGTTAGTGGGCAGGTGCAGGGTGGGGGAGTGCATGGGGATGTGGGGTTTGCCGGGGGGGGGCTTGGTGGGGCTGGTGGATTCTCGCATTCGTGTGGGGGTGTAGGCAGGGGCGATGGTTGCTTCTGCTCTCCTGCAGAGTGCGGAGGCCGGGGTGTGCGCCCGGCGGCGCACCTACTGTTCGTTTGCTTCGCCAAAAGAAGGTAGGCCAAGAAAAGGCGACCCCGCTGCCCGTGTCCCCCTCGCCGGTGGCGAGGGGGCAGCCTGCGATGCTCGGTCCTGGGGTGACGCCGAAGAACTCCCTGCGCTGCCTCTGCGAGGCAGCTCCGGTCAAACAGCTTCGGCGAGCCAGATGACGATGCGCGTGTCCTGCGGCACGCGCGCCACCCCAGCTTCTGCGCTTCTCGGCACGGTCAGAAGGGGGTGGGAACGGGCTCCACACGGGCCATTGCTTCGCTCGGCCTTGTGGTCCTTCGCTGCGCTCGGCTCGCCAGAGCGATCGCGCCCCATCTGTCGGCAGCGCGCCTAGCGCGCGTCCCCGACCCCAGGCGCAGCTGCGCAGCAGCAGCCGTCTTTGACCCCGCTCCCCACCCCTGCTGGCTGCGCCGAGAAGCGCAGGGCCTGGGGTGGGTGCGTGTGCCGCAGGACACACGCACTTCGTGATCTGGCTTGCCGCAGCTGTTTGAACGGAGTTCGCCCGAAGGGAGAACGCAGTGAGTTCTGCGGCACCACCCCAGGACCGAGCATCGCAGGCTGCCCCCGTTCGCCCGACAGGGCGAACGGGGGACGCAGACTGGGGGCCGCCTTCTCTTTGGTGACTTTCTCTTGGCGGCCAAGAGAAAGTTACTGCGCCGCCGGGCGCACACCCCGGCCTCCGCCCTCAGCAAAAGAACAGAAGCAACCACAGTGCGCAATCGCGCCATCAGCAGGGCTGAGCCAAAGACCCAGCCCGCACCCTCATCCCAATGGCTTCCACTGCGGCGCATCCGGCTCCGGGTACAGCAGCACTTCGCGCGCAGGACGCTGCATGGCCTCCCACTGGCGGCGGCGCTTGATATCGCGGGGGCGGATTTTTTCGGGCTGGGTTCTGTGGGTACGGGACATGGTGACTACCTCCTCTGGGGGTGGTGTGGTAGCCCCATTGGCGCGCAGACCGTGCCCCTTGGATGTCAGACGGCTTCGACGCCGGGCATCGGCCACCGCCGAAGCGACGTGCAGGGCCATACCGACTGCAATCCAAAAAAAACAGCCCGCAGTGGGCGGGCTGTGAACTTGCTGTTCAGCAAGGGAGGGGTGGGTGTCGATGCGGTATCGACAGGAGTAATACTAAAGAGCCCACCACGCCGTTTTTGTAGGACGGAGCCCCGTTGCAGCGTATGCAAAAGAGAAGGGCGCCAAACCACCAATGGGGTGATCCCCTGCGTGTGGGGGCGCTCGGCCTGTAGGCATTGTCTGACCCGCCGGGTTTGCAAAAGACTGCATGCAATTGTTGCAGTGCGTTCTAAGCTGATGCCTTCTTCACGGAGGACCACATGCCTATCTTGGGAATCGTCTTTGGCATCCAGGCCATTGCCATCGTCGCAGCGCTCTCGCTGAGCCTGGCCATCTACTCCTGACCTGCATTGGGGTTGGGCGATGGGCCCCGCTCAGGGCGCCGCCCGCCGCAGCATCAGCCCCAGCGCCACCAGGCCCAGTGCCAACACTGCCAGCCCAAAACCCAGCGCTGTGGCATGCAGCCCGAAGCTGCCCGCAGCCAGCCCGGCCACGATGGCCGGCAGGCTGAATGCCAGGTAGCTGAGCACGAAAAAGCCCGACATCAGGCCCCCGCGCTCTGCCGGCGTGGCGGTCACCACCAGGCTGCGCAGCGAGCCGTTGAAGCCCGAGCCAAAACCCACCCCCGCCACCACCGTCCCTGCGAAGAAGGCCATGGTCGAATGCAGAGCCACGCCCGCCAGCGTGATCACCAAGCCCACCACCAGCGCACCGGTGCCCAGCAGCAGCACCTGCCGCGGCGGCTGCGTGCGCACGAAGGCGATGGCCACGGCACTGGTCAGCACCAGCGCGCAGATGAGGGCGCCGCCCACCAACGGCGCATGGCTGCCCGTGATCACCCGCGCCAGCGTGGGGCCGAGCGACAGGTAGAAACCGCCCAGTGCCCACAGCGCCGTGTTCAGCGGCAGGATGCGCACCAGCGTGGCGCGAGAGCTGGCCGGTATGGCAATGCGCGGGCGCAGCGAGCGCCAGGCCCCCGGCCGGCGCACCACCGTTTCGGGCAAGAAGACAGCGGCCAGCGTCTGCAGCACGAACAGCACCAGCAGCAGCTCGAACACCAGCGCCGTGTGCGTGGGCGCAAACTGCACCAGCGCACTGGTGCCCAGCGCCCCGACGGCCATGCCCAGCATGGGCGCCACGCTGTTGACCAGGGCACCGCGCTCGGTGTGAAGGTCGATCAGCGCTGCGCTGAGCACGCTGGTGGCGATACCCGTGGCCAGGCCTTGCACGATGCGGGCGGAAAACAGCCAGGCCACCGAGTCGGCCTGCCAGAAGAGCACGGTGGAGGCGATCTCCAGTACCAGCGCCAGCAGCACCACCTCGCGCCGGCCCCGGTGGTCCGAGAAGGTGCCGAACACCAGCGCCGCGCCCAGCAGTGCAAACGCATAGCTGGCAAAGACCAGCGTCAGCGTCAGCGCCGAGAAGCCCCAGCTGTCGCGGTACAGCGCATACAGCGGCGAGGGCGCGCTGGACGCCGCCAGAAACCCCACCAGGATGGAGGCCAGCAGCCACAGGGCCATGACATGGCTGAGCCGCCGTGTGGGCGCGGAGGGCGGGGCGATGGCAGCCGCAGTGGCAGCAGCGGCGCTGAGGTTCGTGGCCATGGAAGCTCCAGTACGAGACAAAAGCAAAGAATTTGCTTTTGCTTATTAAACCACTAAAGCAATGTTTTTGCTTTAGCATGGTGGCCATGAACCCCAGACCAGCCCCTCGCCCCGGGGGACGCAGCGCCCGCGTGCAGGCCGCCGTGCACCGCGCCACCCACGAGCTCACCGAGCAGATCGGCCGCGCGCAGCTCACCGTGCCGCTGATCGCCGCGCATGCGGGCGTGACGCCCTCCACCATCTACCGCCGCTGGGGCGACTTGGCCGAGCTGCTGGCCGATGTGGCGCTGGACCGGTTTCGCGCCGACACCGAGCCTGCGGACACCGGCAGCGTGGAGGGTGACCTGCAGGCCTGGGCCGAGCAGTTCTTTGAAGAGATGGGTTCCGAGGTCGGGCAGGCCATGCTGCGCGACGTGCTGGCCGGGCGCA
Source organism: Acidovorax sp. A1169 (assembly GCF_030704685.1). Classification (GTDB taxonomy): domain Bacteria; phylum Pseudomonadota; class Gammaproteobacteria; order Burkholderiales; family Burkholderiaceae_C; genus Acidovorax. Next base: position 21,456 of record NZ_JAUZDX010000026.1, on the reverse strand, counting down.
GCCAGGGCGAGATGCCCGTGCCCTGCCAGTGCGCGGCCTACACGGCCAGCCAGATCGAGATCGTGCTGGCGCGCGGCACCGCGCGCGGCGAAGCCGTGCCGGCAGTGGACGCCATCATGGACGGCGTGGTGGCCCCCATCATCTACCGCACCCTGTTCGGGCCCACCCGTGCCAGCCATGCGCTGGTGCGTGGGCTGGTGCGCGGTTGCATGGCGGGCGCGGGCCACCAACCCAGCGATTCTGATCTGGCGCTGGCCGGTGCGGCGGGGCCGATGCTGGATTGACCCACTAGGAGCGTGCGCGGCAGAAGGCATCGAAGCGAAACGCTCGAAAACCGAGGATCGCTGGGTAGTACCGACAAGCCCAGGGTGGATCCCTGGGCGCCGGAGGCGATACCCGGCGAGACCGGTTTGTCGGGCGTTGCAGCCGATGGCTCCTTCTGCCGCGCACGCTCCTAGGGCGTATCAGGGGTACCTGAGCGGGCCCGCCACGGGGCCCGTGGGCTTTTTCTTGCGTGTTTCGCGCCAGTCCCACGGCGGCAGCGGGCTGGTCTGCGCCCACAGGCCGCGCCCGGCCGCCTGGGCGCGCAGCTGCACATCGGCCAGCGCCTCATACCCCAGGCCCACCTTGGGGTCGTACCAGGCCATGCCGGCGCGCAGCTGCTCGGTGGCAGCATCCTTGCCCTGGCATTCCACGTCGGCCACGGTGCGGCCAAAAACGTCGACGGTGATGTTGCTGAGCTTGACCTTCTGCGGTATCAGGCACAGGTTGACCAGGCTCTTGTGCGACAGCTCGCCGAAGGGTTGGCGCATCTCGGGCGCATCGATGGCGCGCACGGCGACGAAGGTCTCTTCATTGCGGGTCACATCGGCGCAGCGGGCGCGAAAAGAGTCGCCATCGTGGATGGCAACGACCAGGCAGAGCAGGGTGGCGGTGGTCAAGGGCATGGTGTGGCCGGGCGGTGCAAGGGAGCAGGGGAGGGGGGGGCAACCGGCTGCGGCGCAGCCGATGGAGCGGCTCTTGCGCGCGTGTGCATGCCGATGCATGTGAACCGGCCATGCAGCAGCCATGTGCGGCCGCAACGGCCTGTGCTGCGGTCCTTGCCAGCCATCATCCCTCTCACCCCGTCGCTTGCTTGTTTGTTGTGGATTCGTTTCTGGTGCCATTGTGCCAAGGCTTGCGCGGCGTGGCGTGCGAAAAAAGCATCTTTAGAGTCATGCATGCAAAGCCGCGGGGCGGGCCCCAGGCCCATGCCTGGCGGGGTACGCCTCGCCCGCCGGGGCCTTTGGACGCGGGGAGGATGCATGGCAATCACCCGATTGGGTGTGGGGCGCGCCGGGGGCATCTTGCCCCCAGGTGGCGCACCCGCGTGCGCTATCCTGCGCGGGCATCGTTTGCGCCCGCACACCCGGTTTTCTTGCAAAGGCAATCCGCTCCATGGCCACTTTCGCACCCGTACATTCCGCTTCTTCTTCCACCCACCGGCTGACCGGCTGCATCGGCATCCTCGGTGCCCTGCTGCTGTTTGCGGGCGACATGCTGCTGCTGGGCCACTTCGGGTCGGCCACCGATTTCCGCGCCGGCATGCTCGAAACCATCCGCTCGGCCCCTCCCGCGCGCCTCTTGGCCGGCGGGTTGCTGGGCCCGGTGGCGGGCGCCCTGCTGGTGGCCGGCTTCTGGCAGGTATGCCAGCGCGTGCAGGAGCCCAAGGGCCGGGCCGCGCGGGCCATGTTGGGGTTGTTCGTGCTGTTTGCGGTGGGCATGGCCGCCATCCACTCGGTGTGGGCGGTGTTCGAGCTGGTCATCCAGTCCTGCGGCAGCGCCGACAGCACTGCCACGGCAGCCTGCCAGGCGCTGGCAGCGTCGGTGCAGGGCTATATGCGGCTGTCGCTGCTGGCCCTGGCCGTGCCGGGCGCCATCGCCTCGGTGATCCTGGCCGTGCTGGTGCTGCGCGGGCGCACGCACCTGCCGCGCTGGACGGTGCTGGCCAACCCGCTGCTGCTGGTGGCGGTGCTGTTGCCTGCATTTGCCGCCGCGCCCGCGCCCATTGGGGCGGTGCTGCTGGGCGGGTCGGCGAGCATTCTGCTGCTGGTGTTTTTTGCCGTGGCCCAGGGCAGCATCTGGGGTCGTGTGCAGTGAACAAGCACGCGCAGACCTCACTGTGAGCGTTTTTTTCAGCGCACGGGCCGTGGCCGGTGCCCCTCCCTGGCTGGGGGTGTCATGGGAGTCAGGCATGATGGATTGCCGCCCCAGGCAGGATGGGCATTCCCTGGGTCGGCTCGGCCAGGCGACCCATCGCAAGCATTGCCGTGGCGGCAGTGCCCGTGCCGGAACAACGCCATTCACCTCTGACCTGGAAGGTAACGCACATGTCTGACGCCGTGAACGACAACGACGACCACAACCCCTATGAAGACGCAATGGTCGCCTACGACCGGGGGCACCTGAACAAGGCCTTCAAGCTGTTCCTGGCGGGGGCGGAATCGGGCGACGTGGATTCGATGGCCATGGTTGCCGTGATGTATGGCGCGGGCGAGGGCGTGCGGATCGACCTGCACCAGTCCATCGAATGGGACCAGAAGGCCATTGCGGCGGGCAGTGAGCTGGCATTTCTGAACATCGCCATCACCTACCGCTGCGTGGGCGACCTGGTGAATGCCAGGCACTACTTCGAACGCGCGCTGGAGTCCGGGGACGGGGAGGCCGCGCTGCAACTGGCCAAGCTCTACATGGTCAGCGACAAGGAAAGCGAGACGGTGCGCAAGTACCTGAACATCGCCATCGACAGTACGAACGCCTTCGACGACACCAGGCAGGAAGCCCGGGACCTGCTGGCGCGGGGCGTGCAGCGCGACTGACGGTCTGGTTCAGCCGCCGGTTTTCCTCTTTGTGCTCGCCCGCTTGCGGGCCTGCGCCAGTTCGGCCCACACCGGCGCATGGTCGCTGGGGCTTTCGTGGGCCCGCTCCTGGCGGTCCACACCGGCGCCCACCACCTTCAGTTGCTGGCCGACCAGGATGTGGTCGATGCGCAGCCCTGCATCGCGCTCCCAGCGCCGACGCCGGTAGTCCCAGAACGTAAACAACGCAGGCTCCTTGGGGTGCGCCTGGGCCAGGGCGTCGGTCCAGCCCTGGGCCAGCAGCTGTGCAAAGGCTTGCCGAGGCTCGGGTTGCAGCAGCGCGTTGTCGCGCCAGGTGTCGGGCTTATAGATGTCGGCGTCGGTGGGCACCACGTTCCAGTCGCCCAGCAGCACCACCGGGTGGCCCGTGGCCCAGAGTTCTGCAGCCCGCTGCTGCAGGCGCGAGAACCAGCGCATCTTGTGGTCGAACTTGGGGCCGGGCCAGGGGTTGCCGTTGGGCAGGTACAGGCACGCGAACAGCACGCCCTCTATGGCGGCCTCGACGTAGCGGGCCTCTTTGTCTGCTGGGTCACCGGGCAGCGTGTTGGCCACCGGCAAGGGCTCGGCGCCGCGCGCCAGCAGGGCCACGCCGTTCCAGGTGCGCTGGCCCACTGCCACCGCGCCGTAGCCTGCGGCCTGCAGCGCATCGGTGGGGAACTGGGCGGTGGTGCACTTGAGCTCCTGCAGGGCCACCACGTCGGGCTGGGTGCGCTGCAGCCAGTCCACCAGCTGGGGCAGCCGCTTGTGGATGTTGTTGACGTTCCAGGTGGCGACCCGCATGGCATCACGGTGCTGGGATGGCGCAGGTTGCCGTGGTCACAGGTCCTCTCTTTTCACGCGGCCTTGCGGTGTGGGGTGGTCGTGCCGGTCTTACTGGCTGGCGCGGCTTTGGCGGTGGCCTTTTTGGCGGGTGCCTTGGCCTTGGGTGCAGACTTCGCGCCTGCGCGGCCCTTGTGGCCCAGGCTGCGCTTGAGCAGGGCGGTCAGGTCGATCACATCGCCGCTGGCCTGCGGTGCTTCCTCCTCGGGCTTCAGCACGGTCTGGGCCTTGCCTGCCTTGGCTTTTTTCTCCACCAGCTTCATCACCTGCCGGCGAAACTCGTCCTTGAAGTCGCCGGGGTTCCAGGGGCCCGACATTTCCTGGACGAGCTGCGTGGCCATCTTGAGCTCGGCCGCACTCACACTCTTTTTGCCAGCAGGCGGTAGCTTGAGCGAGTCGAGCGTCTTGACCTCGTCGCCCCAGCGCAGCAGGTTGAGCACCAGGGCCGGGCCCGAGGGCACCAGCGCCGCCAGGTGCTGCTTGGTGGCGATGACAACGCGCGCCAGCCCGATGTTGCTGGTGGCGATGAGGGTTTCGCGCAGCAGCGCGTAGACCTTGTCACTCTTGTCCGTCGGGGCGACGAAGTAGGGCCGCTCCAGGAAGATGAATGGCATCTCGGCGGCATCGATGAAGCGCTCGATGGCAATGGTCTGCGTGGTCTTGGGGAAGACTGCCTCGATCTCCTCGGGGCTGATGATGACGTACTTGCCTTCGCCATACGCCACGCCCTTGACGATGTGGTCGCGGTCGATCTCCTTGCCCGTGCGCTTGTTCACGCGCTTGTAGCCCACGGGGTCCATGGTGCGCTTGTCGAGCCAGTCGAAATCTACTCCCTCGGCCGTGGCCGCCGTGTGCAAGCCCACGGGAATGTGCGCCAGGCCGAAGGTGATGGCGCCTTTCCAGAGGGTGCGGCTGCCGCCTGAAGACGCTGTTGCGGCTGCTGCCTTGGATGCTGCTGCTTTGGCCATGATGGATACTCCAAACGGGAACCCCGGGTGGCAGCAGTCTGGCGCGCTGCGCTGGTGCGGGCTGTAGGCGTGCGCTCACGCAGTGGGTAGGCATTCGGGCAACTGCCGCGTGTGCCGCAGTCACCTATGCTGGAGCCCTATGCCCGCCGCCACGCTTCGCCCCATCGCAGTACACGTGCAAGAGGCTGCGCCAAGCCGGTTTCACTGGGTTCTGACCGAGCGCGGCAGCGGCAACGCCTGGGCAGAGATCCAGCGCGCGCCCGCGCCCGCCTCCACTTTCCGGCAGGCCATGGCCGACGGGCTGCTGGCACTGCAGGCATTGATCGACGACCTGGACATTGGCCCGCGCAGCGCCGCCGCGCAAGCCCCTGGCCAGCACGGGCCGCCCGGGCGGCGTGCTCGCCAGGCTTCATCGGATGCCGCCCCTGCACCTCTGCCCGCCAGGCGCTCGCTGTTCGGATTCGGCCCGGCCACGTGACAGGCAGTGGCCCTTTGACGGCCACTTGGCGCAGGTCACCATCCCGTGAGATAAAACCCTGGGCGGCGCAAATGGGACGCGCCAACGGCACGCAGTCCTACTGCTGGGTATTTTTGCGACTACGTAGTATGAGTGACGGCAATTTGACCGTTATTCACCGGAGACAATTCCATGTCGAACCCATCCACACCACGCACCCTCCCGTCCCTGCGCCACCTGGTTGCCGCGCCCCTGATCGCAGTGGCCGCGTTGGGGCTCACCGCCTGCGATACCTTCAAGTCCAGCGGCTCCAAGTCTTCGTCATCGCAGATGAGCAGCCCGCAGGCCAGTGGCACCAATTCCGGCGCCATGGGGGGCTCGACCACCAATTCCAGCAGCCCCGGCAACTCGACCGGCATGAGCGGCACGGCGCCCTCCTCGAGCGGTAGCGGCACCGGCAACTCGGGCACCGGCACCGCCGGCGGCACTGGCAGCGCGGGTGGCACCGGCGGCGCCGGTCCTGGCGCTGCGGGTGCCCCTGGCGGCAGTGGCGGCTCGCGTTAATGGTTTTGACGCCGTGACATGGGCGCCCCGCCAGGGCCCCAGGAGGCTATTGCCACCTGGGGCTTTTTCATGCCCTCTCGAGACACGTGCCTGCCCACATCCCCGCCGCATGCCTGTGCTGCACCCAGCATGCCCCCGGGGCATCAGCCGCCGTTCATCAGCGCATCGTATCGGCGCTGCATTTCCTCGGGCGTGACCTTCTCGATGGGGTGGCCGATGTCCAGGGCGTGCCATCATTCATTTCACCCCCGCGCTGGCCCCGGCATGCGGATGGATGCGCGAAGCGCGGCGCAGCCAATAGCCGGCTATTGGCAAGCCGTGCGACAAAGCAGGCGCCGCATGCCGGGGCCAGCCCGAAGGGAAAGCCTGCAGCGCGGCGCATTGCGGCGTTGCCCTTCGCTTGCGTAGCCGTGCTATGCGGCACTCAGGGCGCCTTGCACTGCGCCGCGCTGCAGGCTTTCGCGGGGGTGAAATGAATGATGGCACGCCCTGGCGGTGGCCGAAGGGGTCGCGCACCACGCCCGAGCGCTCGCCGTAGAAGGCGTCCTGCGCGGCCCGCTCCAAGGTGGCGCCGAGGGCCACGGCCCGGGCGATCACCGCATCCGCATCGTCCACGTGCAGGTGCAGCGACACGCAGGTGGGGGCGCCCGGCCGGGGACCGAGGATGTCCATCTCGGGGTACTCGTCGCTCAGCATCAGCGTGGTGCCACCAAAGTCCAGCTCCGCATGGCCCAGCAAGGGCCTGTTCACACCCATTTCGGGGTCGCGAAGGCGCTTGCCGGCGTGCCAATCTAGGCGTGCGACGCCCCGTGTGCCCTTGCACACGCAAGGAGCGCAACGACGAGTGGCGCGCCGGCAAGGGCCTTCCCTTCGGGTTGCCCGGCCTGGGGGCCGTCTGCGGCGTTGCCCGCGCTTGCAAGGTGCCTACCTTGCTGCGCACGGGTGCCTTGCATCCAGCCCCCAGGCCGGGCAACGCGATCCCCGAAATGGGTGTGAACAGGCCCTGGTCGGGGGCTCGGTCAGGCGGAACAACTCGCGCGCGCCGAAGGCTTCCTCATAGAAGCGGATCGCCGCTGCGCCATCGGTGACGTGCAGGTAGGGAAAGAGTTCGTGGACCATGTTGGGCATCTCCTGGGGTTGCAAGTTCAGCACCACTGTAGGCAAGGCGGCCAGGGATGTCTTGAAGGAAATTGACCCTGGACCGGTTTTTTAGCTGCGTATTTCGGCACTTCTGTACAGCCAGTTCGGCACCGTGGACACAGAAGCCGGCACCGAGAGCAGAGGCGCAAATGGCCGGCCGAACCATCGCTGCAGAACATTTGAGGCCGTGGGCTAGACTTCGGGTATCGGCCATTTGCAGTCGTTCGGTCAAAGCCCCGTCCCGCAAGGCAAACACGGCCAATGTCGAACACTTCGCATCTCAAGGGGCATCGCCCCGCTGAAGCCAAGTTTGAAAATCACGAGCGGGACTTTGGGGCGTGATGGAGGATAATTTGGCCCTTATAGCTGTGGCTTATTGAATCACGAGGAAAAAAACGTGCTGTTAACTGATATCGCCGTCGAGCACACGCTGGCGTCTAAAAATGGAGGACCTCGTGAGACGGTTTTTATGCATCCCTTTACGAATACTCAACGGGATTCTCTTGGCAAATTTGAGATCGTCCGTAGCGTCCGTAAGCTTGGGGATAAAGAAGTGAAGTGCTCAACATTCGTGTCGTTTCAGCATTTGGCGGAGTTATACGCAAAAGGGGTACTCGACGAATTCGGGTTTTCCGTTCGCATGTGTGCTGCTGGGGGCAAGCACCCCAGTACGAATCCCATAAAAAAAATACTCCCAACCAGTATCAAACCTGGCTCACCGTTCGACCTGGCGGTTCAAGGCATCGATGTTTCAAAACCAGCCACCCGCGAATTGAGAACAGCGTTGCTTCGCACTGACATCAAGCTTTAAGGGCACACCTGTGAGTCAATCTGTTGCCGATTTCGAAATCATTGCCACTTTCAAGCGGGCGCAGGCAGATGCTGCTCACAAGTCCGGATTGATCAAAGCTGCTGCGAAAAAGGGGCCGAAGGCCATCCAGGCAGCCGTTGACGCAGCTGCGAAGGCGGCAAAACGCCGGGACGCATACGCAAAGAAGCTAGATGCCTTGGGCGTGAGTCTCAAGGACTGAGAGGCTGAGAATCTTTCGTCCACGCCCACCTTGCACGCCAAAACACCCCGGATCGTCGAAAGAAAATGCTCGCCATAGCCCGAGGTATGGCTGTGCTTTGCGCCTAGTGTTCTGTCCCGCAAATAGATGCCAAAAATAAAACCGATGGATTTCGCGCCAGGGCAAGGCGCAAACCGCAGCGATAGCCGTAGCTATCGCGAGGATTTGCAACGCTGCCTTGGCGTGAAAGACGCGGATTTATTGGCATTTATTTGCGGGATAGGACACTAGATCCGAGGCGTTGTGACGCGCACTTCGGACACGGCCAAAAAATTCCCAGCCTCTGATACGGATTTGCATTCGATCGTATAACTAGGCGGGAGCCGCAGACAGTGCTGTAGTACGGCAAGGCGAACCAACGACGTTATACAGTTGAAGGCAAATCCGTATGAGGCGCCATCCGCCGATTTCCGGGACCAGCTGCTGGTCGGAACGGTCGTCGGGCTCGCCCTGCGGACCGCTGAAAGGCGGGGGCGCCGTCGTTCGCCACCGGCAGTACCTGGCCGATTTTGCTCTTTCGAGATTCATAGCACCCTATCGTGGCGACGTCCGTCAACACGGGACGGCGCCGTCGCACCTTCGATAGGAGCACATCATGGAGCATGACAAATCGACTGTCGCATCCCGGCCGATCATATGGCCGCTTGTGGAACAGATCCGGGTGCTCTTGGTACCACTCTTTCATGGCCTGCATCGCCGTCCGCTCTACCCAAACGTTGAGCGACCGCTTTCCGGAAGAGGTGACCGGCAGCTTTGGGCCGAGGCTGTGTGAAAACGTCGATAAACGACTCTTGCAGGGGTACTGCAACCATTGCTCGTATCGAGATCGTGCGTTGTAGGGCGGTCTGAGCGGTCCATTTCTGAGCGGATCGTCAAACCGAGGGCCCCACGCGCGTTTTCACACAGCCTCGGCCCATACCGGACGTTGCCCTTGGCCATAGCGCGACTCGTTTTGATCACCCATCGTCAGTGGATATCGAGTGCCCCTCCGGGGGTTTTGAGCTGCTTTAAAGCGTCAAGGCAGGACGCCACCCCTTCCTTGCGCATTTTGGCTCGAAAACCAGAAAGCATCTCTGTCTTTGTATTGGCTATCAAAGTGCGAAGAGCCTGGAGATCATCCCAAGATGCGTTCTTCGATTTTTCGCTCAGATCGCGAGAGCATCTGGCTTTGGCGGCATTTGCTTTCGCCAGATTGCGGTCGCGCCAAACGGAGATGGCGTCGTTCGCTTGGAGTGACAGGTCAGGAAACTGGCCAGAGCATATTTCGACCATATCGCGATTTATTTCCTCCGCATTGCACTCATACAAGGAGCCGTAGATCATCCCTTCCGAAGCAGGCGAGATCAACGGTACGAGCAAAAGGAAAGCAGCGAGGATCGGGCGAATAGACATGGCGGCCATTAGTTTGAAAAAAGTCACGGTACATGAGGTCAGACAGAAGGGGAATGGCCGCTTCTGGCCGATGGCAGCCATCGTAGCAGCGGCAGCCACGGGCCCAAAGCGGAAGTTAGCCTTGATCTACTGCCGTCATTCGCGCCCCTGCACTTCATCGGATATCCTGACCGTATGAGAACCAGCTGCCCACGGTGCAACGAAGCGACTGCCTTTAGCGATGCTGGAGGGTTGTTTGAAAATCGCTGCACAAGCTGTGATTGGATGCAAGAGGGCACTGTCAGCTATAGCTGGTCGGAAATGCCCAGGTCGGAGCCCATGCCAGTCATGGCGGCGAAGGTAGCCGCCCCGGTAACAGCGGCAGCACTAAAGTGCTTGCGAGACATCTTCATCGAGGCGCGGCGGCTTCCTTTGAGCGAGCTTGCAGCGCGACTCTCATCAGATAGCGGTCTACTAGTTGGCACCTTGCAGGCGTATCGCATAGCAGAAATGACCCCTAGACTTTCCTCCGCAGGAGTGCAGTTGGTGCGAGTGCCTCGTGAGGAGGACGACCACTAATGGCCTAGCTAGGTCGGCTGTTTCGATCAGACCTATGACCGCTGTTGGCCGATGGCAGCCATCGTATCAGCGGCAGCCACGGGCCCTGAGCCGCCGGTGAGCAAAAGTACCCCAAAGCTGCCGTTGATTCGCTACCCGCTGGCTTGCAGTCCAAACTGCGTGCTCTCATTGTCCGGTGCCTGCCTACTGGCAAGCTATAGTTTGCTGAGTTGATGCTTGCCGGGCTTAGCGGAAATTTTATTCCTGTGCTTTTGAACAGCGCACTCACCGCAAGCCCAAGCTGCAACCGCAGGTTGTGCGGGATACATTACGTTAGGCGGCATGAAGATCACGACACATCTCGGAGAAGTTCAGATAGTTGACGAACCGGCCTACACGTTTGGCTCCGCCGACAACGTTCGCTCCTATCACTTCGCCAGCAATCTCAGCTCCGAATCAAATCCTGTTTCAGTACACGGGGTATTGCTGAATGACGAACCGCTGGTTGTCATCGGCGCCACTGGCGGAGCCACGGGCATCAATCCCCACTCTGCGCTTTGGCTGAATGACCGCCTCTATTTGGCGGTCTGCGACACAGTGACCTGCATAAAGCTGAGCCCTTGCGAGATCTTTTGGTCATTGCGCGTAGACAGTGCCACATGCTTTGGCATTCATTTCCACGCTGAAACCAAATCGCTGCTATCGCATGGTGAGCTTGAAATCACCCGTTTCACTGAAGCTGGTTCTATCCTTTGGCAGTCGGGCGGTTACGACATCTTCACTGGCGCATTTACCTTGACGCCAAGCTTCATCGAAGTTGAGGACTTTGAAGGCTATCGGCACCGTTTCCTCTATACCACGGGCAAAATGCCGCATCGCCCTTCCACCGAGGGTGACGTCCAAGGGCTAGCGCCCTTGAACGCCCCTCATGTCAAACGTTGAGAGTCCGCTTTCGCAAGCGGCGACCGACTGCTTCTGGCCGATGGCAGCCATCGTAGCAGCGGCGCCACGGGCCTTGAACAGTCCATCGCATAGCGGCGGCAAAGCTGCCAGTCGTTGAGTCCGGCCCTTCACTTACGGGCCCGCTCATTGCGCAGGCTATATTGGTAATTCAACTGTAATTGGTCGAAAAACTAGCTCTATGCATGTCATGCTTGTCGTCAAAAATTTAGCCGTTGCTGCATTGATAGCATCACCGTTGGCGCTTTCTATTGGGTCGGCGTGCTCTGCTTTGATTGCCCCTAGTGACACTCGAGAGTCTGCAACAGCTTGGATCCTGATTGCCCTGGCATCGATGGCAATGGCAATCAATCTTCACCTTTCGTTTTTACGACCTGCGCTGCACGCCAAGCTCCATGGCAAATCAATGAAAGGCTACAAGCATGCTTCTGGGATTCCCCTGGTCGGTTCAATCCTTGCAGCGATTGCAGTTTTAGTCGCATGGGGAAAGCTGTCGGTAGCTGCCACCAGCTTGCTGATACTTTTCGCCGACACCGGGAGCGTTGTTTGGTTGTTTGCAGCCCTTGCTCGTGACAGATCATTTTGGAGCGAATCGTAAGGCGCTTGACTCGTTATGCGAACTCCGGGCCTGCTGCCGCCGGTGAACGCAAACATTGAGCGACCGCTTTCTCAAACCGCCAACGGCAGCTTCTGGCCGATAGGAGCCGGATTACTGAAAGATAGCCGCTACAACCGGGGCGATAAGAATTGCGGCAATCACCACTATGACTGCCACAAAACCACGGCTTGGCGTCGCCAATCCAGATTTCTCCTGAAACCCCTGCCAGAGGCGATCTTTGTCTTGATTTGGTGTTTTCATGGTGATGCAAAAATTAATTGCTGGGATGAGGTGACGAGTGTCCGCTCGGGCCGATAGCGGAAGTCTAGTTGGTCGCGCCAGTGCCCTGTATCACCCAAGAAGGCGACCAGGAGCCTGTCGGACTTGGAAATCGTCGGCTGCAAATCGGCCGCAGCGGTCCATTTTCCACCGCCTTTTTGCCCCATAGCTGGCTATGGGGCTGCAAATCCGGCAAAAACTGTCCTCGCTGAGGCTGATTTTCGCTTTCGACGCTCCAAGTCCGACAGGCTCCGAGACGAGCCGAACAGATGCTCATCGTCAGCGACCTGGGAATGCACACGAGCGCCGATCTCTGTGTCCAATTCCCGCCGTTCCCGCTGTCCAAGTCAACCCGCCCCCACTGTCCAGCAGCGACCGAAATACGCATCAGCCCACGCGCACATGGTTGCGCTGTGTCGGTGCGGCGCGCAGCCAGTCGGTAGGCGTCACGCCGGTGAGGTCGCGGAACTCGCGCGTGAAATCCGCCTGGTCGGCAAAGCCCGCGTCGGCCGCGACATCGGCGGCGCCCAGGCCCGGCGTGCCGAGTGCAGCGAGCGCCATTTGCAGCCGCAGCACGCGCGCATGCTGCTTGGGCGCCAACCCGGTGGCCTCGCGGAAACGGGCGACCAGGTGGCGGTGACTGAATCCGCTGGCGCGCACGGTCTCGTGGACCGGTGCGCCGCCGTGCAGGCTGGCCAGGGCTGCCGCCACGGCGGGGTGCAGGCCGCGCACCTGGGCGGCCATGCGCGCCAGCAGCCAGCGTTCCAGCACCTGCAGGCAGGCTGCGGGGTTGCCCTGTGCCTGCAGGCGCTCCATCAATTCAGCGACCGCGCCCGGGCCGCACACGTCGGCCAGCGCGGTGTGGCGCTCTGCCAAATCGGCGGCACTGGTGCGCAGCAGGACGCCGGCCGCGCCGGGTTCGAACTGCGCCCCCACCGACCAGCCGTGCGTGCCGGCCTGCTTGGCGTAGTAGCCGGCCCGGGCCCCGCCCACTACGGCATGGCCGGGGGATTCGACCTCGCTGTGCTGCGCACCGCCCAGCAGGTGCAGCGGGGGCCCGGCCCAGCGCAGGGCCAGGTGCATGTGGCCGGTGGGCAGCACATGCTCGCGCGCGGGGCGGGCAGATGCCAGCCGTGTGAAGCCCGCCCACAGCAGGCGCACAAAGGGGCGCAGCGGGGCGATGGGAGGGCGGGCGAGCATTGGGGCGGCCCTGGGTGGGTGTATCCGCCCCGTTCAATTCTGTGGCAAGGGGCTGCCGGTCAGACCTTGAGCTTGCGGGACTGCAGCGCGGCGGCGTAGTCCGCGACGATGCGGGCAATGGCGCTCTTGTCGTTGGCCTCCAGCGCAGTGCGCTCCTGGAACAGCTTGCTGCGGTCGGCGACCAGGCGCTCCATCTTGGCGGTGTCGGGGTTGGGGCGGTTGCTCTCGTGCTGGATGTCCGCCGCCAGGGCTGCGAGCCAGGCTTCCAGGCAGGCGCTGGCGGCCTGGTGGTGGGTGGTGGGGGTGGTCTGTGCTGTTGGCTCTGGCGGGGCGGCAGTCATCGTCATGGCTCCTGGATGGTCTTGCGGGGTGGGGCAGTGGTGCCCCCTCGACTGCTTGACTGTAACGCGGGATGGCGTGAAAGCCGGCGGCGCAGGCGCGCTGTCGTGCAAAACATGACCTCGGACGTAATCGACGCGCAACACGGTCGTTTCTACAGTGGCACCTGACGGCCCGGGCGCAGTGCCCCGCCCAAGGGTTCATCCACCACCTTTTTCTTCCAAGGACATCCATCATGACCGCCTACGCCATCGGCCTGCTCGAAGACCTGCAGTTCGGCCCCGACATCGTCACCTACCTGCAGCGCATCGACGCCACGCTGGCGCCGTTTGGCGGGGAGTTTCTCGTGCACGGCACGCGCCCGGAGTTGAAGGAGGGCAAGTTCGGCGGCGACTGCGTGGTGATCGCCTTCCCCTCCATGGAGCAGGCGCGCGCCTGGTACGACTCGGATGCTTACGCGCCGCTGATCCCGCTGCGCACGCAGCATTCACGCTCCACGGTGTTCTTGCTGGAGGGGGTGAAGGAGGTGCCGTACCGGGCGGTGGGGTTGCTCCAGAAGTTGGGGGTGTAGGGCCGGGTCGATCCGGGTCGTGCAACATCTGAGTTGCCGACTGCTGGAATTGTCGATAACGTCTCGCCGTGAACAAACCCATCGAAGTATCAGCAAATGTCCTGCTCTGCGCTGCAATGACGAGAGGCGTGTTGCTTTTGCTCGCTGAAGTAAATTGCGCCTTGTCAGCTGAAATCTGGGTCTACTTCAGTGTAATGATCGCTGTATGCGCTCTTCTCTTCAAAAAAGAAAGTCTGCCAAAAAATGCGGGGGAAGGAGCTGCGATCCTGGGGGTTTTTGTCTTGATGGGGATGGCTGCTTGGGGCCTGGATGTGCTTCTTGGTTTCGTCGTCATCAACCTTGGCGAAGGGTGTTTTTTTCTGGTCGATAAGTCCATGAGCCCCATCTTGAGTTTCTTGATATTCCCATGCCTGGCTATTGCGTACGCTGGCAGCCTCGTGGTGAATGTGGTGGCAAGGCAGTTGGACGTGTCTTGATTGATATGAGCGGTCACGCCCTTCTTCCGAGGTTGGTTTTTCGAAAAAGCTGTGGATGAGAGATGGGGAATATTCGTCGAGTGATTGCCTTGGGCCTCCTGGTTGCCTCTGGTACGCTTTTGGTCGTGCATAGATTTTTCCGTTCATTTCTTCAGTACGGGCCGACATGCTGAAGTTTGGATTGGGCGCGACCTGCATCCTGTGTGCGTCTTGGCTTGTGAGCGCGAGATGGTGAGGAAACTCCTGCCGACGAGCGCAGTGTTCCTCCTGGCCTTGGCTGCCGCAATGGTTTGGATGGTCGAGGCGAACGGGATGGCCATTGCCCACTCTTCGGGTGCCAGCGTGTTGCTCGTCCTTTGTCCCGGGATGATCCCGGTGTTCATAGGACTTTTCAGCGGCATCAACGACTATGTTGCATGGGCGGTTGCTACCTTGTTGACGGCAGTCTGCTACTGGTTCGTGGTACGGTTTTTTCTGGAACTGAGAGCATTTCTGCGCAAGAAAGAATGAAGACGAGGCTGGCTCAGCAGCCTCTTCGGTGATACGAGCTCTGGTGTCCTTGCACCCGGTTGTTCAAGCTGCCGCCAACCGCACCACCCGAGCCTCCTTGATCGGCAGGTTCACCAGCGCCGCGGCCAGTGCCAGCGCCGCATCGGCCCACCACATCCACGTGTAGGCGCCCGTGTTCACCACGGTGAGCCCGCCCAGCCAGGCGCCGAAGAAGCCGCCGATCTGGTGGCTCAGCAGGGTCAGGCCGAACAGGGTGGCCAGGTAGCGGGTGCCGAAGAGCTTGGCGGTGATGCCGGCGGTGGGCGGCACGGTGGCCAGCCAGGTGGCGCCGAGCACAGCGGCGAAGGCGTAGAAGGTCCATGCGTCCTTGGGTGCGGCCAGGTAGAGGAGGATGGCCACGGCGCGCGAGGCGTACATCCAGAACAGGATCATCTTCATGCGCACGCGCGAGCCCAGGGCGCCGGCTGCCAGGCTGCCCGCCACGTTGGCCAGGCCGATGATGGCCAACGAGGTGGCGGCTACGTTGGTGCTGAGCCCGCACAGGGCCACTTCGCCGGGCATGTGGGTGACCAGGAAGGCGATGTGGAAGCCGCAGGTGAAAAAGCCCGCGTGCAGGCACCAGTAGCTGCGGTCGCGCAATGCGATGCGCAACTGCTGGCGCAGGGTTATCGTCTGCTGGCCATCGGCGCCTGTTGCAGAGGCCTTGTTGTTGTGGTTGCTGCCGCGCAGCCACCAGGCCATGGGCGCGGTGGTGAGTGCCAGCACGGCCATCATCCACATGGCGCTCATCCAGCCGAAGGCCGACATCACCGCCTGGTTGAGCGGCGCAAAGATGAACTGCCCCGCGCTGCCGCCCGCGTTGATCACGCCGCCGGCAAACGACCGGCGCTCTGCTGGAATGCGCTGCGCGGTGGCGCCGATCAGGATGGAAAAGCTGCCCGCCCCGGCACCCGCCGCGCTGAGCAGGCCGATGGCGAAGATCAGCCCGAACTGGCTGGTCACCTGGGTCGTCAGCGCCGACCCTGCCGCCAGCAGCACGGCCCCGAGCACGATGACGCGGCCCGGGCCCCAGCGGTCGGCCACCGCTCCGAAGACGGGCTGCACCGCCCCCCACACCAGTTGCGCGATGGCCATGGCAAAGCTGATGCTGGCCACGCCCAGGCCGGTGTGGGTGTTGAGCGGCGAGAGGAACAGGCCGAGCGACTGGCGCGAACCCATGGTGACCATGAGGATGGCTCCGGCCACGCCGACGATAAGCCAGGGGTTGGGGCTGGTGTTGCTGCTGCTGTGTTCTGGCACGGGTGAAGAACTCTGGCTGTTGTGTTGTCGGTGGCGAGGCGCTTTGCGCATGCACATGGGGGGCGCTGCATGGTGCACTTGCCAATGGCGCAGGCTTGCAGTGCAGATTGTGGTGGTGGACACCCTGGCCGGCAATCGATTAGATTTGCGCCATAGCGCAGAAAATCTGCACCATCCATGACCACCACCCCTGTTCCCATCAAGGCACTGCTCGCCTTCAATGCCGCGATGAAGCACGCCAGCTTCAGCCTGGCCGCGCAAGAGCTGCACGTGACGCCCGGCGCCGTGGGCCAGCAGATCAAGAACCTGGAGGACTGGCTGGGCACGCCGCTGTTCGTGCGCTCGGTGCGGCAGGTGCAGCCCACGGCGCAGGCGCTGGCTTACTGGGGCACGGTGGGTCCTGCGCTGGCACGCATCGGGCAGGCCAGCGAGGAGCTGCGCGCCCAGCAGGTGCAGCAGGCGCAGTTGCAGCGCAATGCGGTCTGGCTGTCGATGCCGCCCACCCTGGCGGCCAAGTGGTTCGCGCCGCGCATGGCGGCGTTTTTGCAGCACCGGCCCGATGTGTCGCTGCACCTGGGCGCGACCACGGTGCTCAGCGACTTCGAGCGCGAGCCGGTGGACCTGGCCATCCGCTATTTCGACGGCAGGGACCGGGCGCTGCGCAGCACGCTGCTGTACCCCGACGAGGCCCGCCTGTACTGCGCGCCCGCCTACCTGCGCAAGCTGCGCCTGAAGGCGCCCGACGACCTGGTGCGCGCCACGCTGCTGCACACGACCTTGCTGCCGTACTGGAAGCCCTGGCTGCAGAGCTTCAGCGGCCTGGCCGAGGCGCGCATCGACGCCATTGCGGGCCAGCATTTCGACCAGAGCATGATGGCGCTGGAGACTGCGCGGCACGGGCAGGGGGTGGTGCTGAGCAGTGCCATCCTGACCGAGGTGGAGTTGCGGGAGGGGTGGTTGGTGGAGCCGTTTCCGGCGCTGCGGTTGCCGGTGGGCAAGGGGTATTACCTGGTGCAGCGGCGGGATGTGGTGCTGCGGCCTGCGGCGCTGGCGTTGAAAGAGTGGTTGGTGGCTACGGCGAAGGCGGAGAGGGCGGGGTAGATGGGGTCGGTTTAGCGTGCGCTGGGATATGCCAAGGTTCTTTTGCTTGCACGACCTTCTTCGTTATATAGAAGTCCAAGCCTGCTGCATAGCGGCGTCAAAGCAGCTACCCATAGTCAGGATCAATTTGAGCGGGAGTTTATGAACGATGACTGATCAGGAAACGATCCAGGAAATCAAAGCGCTGGTCGCAAGTTTCAACCACATTTTTAATGAGCGGCCAGGGATGCTTGGTGACGCCGTTGAAGTGAACGCGAAATTTCACGTCATTGATCAACTGCACTCTTTATTGCACAAGGGTCGGCGCATCGATGTTGATGAGTCGTGGATAGCCTTCTTGATCTCCAAGAAGCACATCAGGGGTGCCGAGAATCACTTCAGATCGGCGTTGAACGCGGACCCCTGTGATTTCTCACTACTGCAGAAGACCAGGCGGGAGTATGAGGAATGGGTGTCCAGGATCGATGGCCCTGTGCAGCCATGATTGTGATTGCATCCTCGGCACCGTCCTGGTGGACCTTGGCTTGACATGGCCTGTGCAGCCGTTGCCAGGAGCAGGTGGTTATGCGCGTTGAATCGATGGTCCGGTTGGCCGCAGCGCTGGTAATGACGTTGGTGTATGCGCTGTGGATCGCGTTGATCGCCAATCAGCAGCCCTACCTGGTACTTCTTGCGGTCTATTTCCTCGTGCTTGCGGCTGCGTGGTTGGCCTATCGAAAGGTTTGCTGGAAAAGGTCGCTGATGCTGGATTGCATTGCTGGAGGTGTGGCGGGTTACGCATCGATGGTGATCGTTTCCGTGGTTTGGCGATGCTTCATCCACCCTGGGGGCTGCGCTGGCTTGAATACGGAGGCAGACCTGTATTTTTTTCCCATGGTTTCGATGGGGTGGCTTTACGGAGGTGTGCTGTTGATGCTGATGGGCGGTCGGAGAAGGCGTCTGTAGTTATGAAGTGGGCCTGCGGCCAGTGGGGCAGGGCAGCGTCTTGCCTGGGCTTGCCGTCTGTGGTCGCTGCGTGCTTTGGTGTGGAGGGCGGAGGCCGGGGTGTGCGCCCGGCGGCGCAGTGACTTTCTCTTGCGTCGCCAAGAGAAAGTCACCAAAGAGAAGGCGACCCCCAGTCTGCGTCCCCCATTCACCCTGGCGGGCGAACGGGGGCAGCCTGCGATGCTCGGTTCTGGGGTGGTGCCGATGAACACGCTGCGTTCCCCCTGCGGGTGAACTCCGCTCAGACAGCATCGGCAAGCTAGACAACGAAGCGTGTGTGTCCTTCGGCACACACGCCCACCCCAGCTCCTGCGCTTCTCGGCGCAGCCAGAAGGGGTGGGGAGGGAGTACCACCCGGCTGCTGCTTCGCAGCTGCGCCTGGGGTCGGGTCGCGCTGCGCGCTGCCGACGCGAGTGGCGCGAACGCTCTGCCGGGGCCCAGCGCGGCGAGGTAGTTGGGGCGCCTGCTTGGCGATTCGGTTGGCACCGTGGATGATGGCGCCTTGGCCGCCTCGCGTGGAAAAACGGAACGACCGCCATGAACGAAGAGCTCACCGCACTGGCCCGGTCCCTGGACCTGGCGCATGAATCCCATGCGCAACTGCGCTATGCCTTCGGCTTGGCCTGCGTGGAGCGGGTGCGGCATTTGCTGGAGGATGCGCGCGCGGTGGCGGCGCTGGACCGCCTGGGGGCTTATGTGGCGGGCGCGCTGGACTTTGCCGGCCTGGAGGCGGCCCGCGGCGAGGTGGAGCGGGTTGCGAGAAGCCACCCGGGATCGAAGTCGATCGACGGCGCGGCGCATGCGGCGGTGTCTGCGACGAATGCGGTGGCACATGCGCTGGCCGGGCGTGCGCTGGATGCTGCCAGCTACGCGGCCTATGCCTCGGTGTATGCCTATGGCGGCGCGGCGGTGATGGACCGGTCCGCCTTTGGTGACGAGTTTCGGTGGCAGGAGCAGGCGCTCACGCGGCTGGCGGGGCTGCGCTCGGCGGCGTAGTTCAGGGGGACGCTGGCGCTCCCTGAGCCCCTTGCGGTGCTTGCCCTGCCTGTTCTTCTTCGCCGTGGCCTTCTTCGTTGCGCAAGCCAGTAATCCTGTACGCCAGCGCCTCGATACCCGGCGGCGACAGGTCCGCCGCGTCCACCACCTGCCGCTGCTCCCACGCGCGGAAGTACGAGCGGTGCGAGCGCGCGTATGACGGGTCGTAGTGCCGGGTGGCCAGGGCTTCGAACAGCTGGGGCAGCTGGCGCGCGAGGGCCATGGCCTGCCAGGCGGCGATGGTCTCGTTGCCGTGCAGGGGTTTCAAGGGCGCCAACTGGTCGGCCAGCCACTGGGGGCGGTCGCCCAGGTAGGCGTAGTCGCGCAGCAGGTATTCCACGCGCGCGGCGGTGCTGGCGCGCAGCTCGATGCAGGGGCTGGCGCGCATGCGCTCGACCAGGGTGAGGGGCACGGTGAGGCGGCCGATGCGGCGGCCTTCGCCTTCGATGTACAGGGGGCGGGCCGGGTCCAGGTGTTCGAGCACGCTGGCGATGGCGGTCTCGAAGGCGGTTTGCGAGGGCTGGGCCACGTCGGGCAGGGCGCCGAGCAGCGAGCCCTTGTGCCGGGCCAGGGCCTCCAGGTCCAGCACCTGCTGGCCCTGGGCGGCCAGGGCGTGCAGCAGCCGGGTCTTGGCGGTGCCGGTGGCGCCGCACAGCACCACCAGGGGCAGGGCGGGGGCGCGCTGCTCGATGGTGTCGATGACGTGGCGGCGCCAGGCCTTGTAGCCGCCGGCCAGTTGCTGGGCGTCCCAGCCGACCATGCGCAGCCAGGTGGTCATGGAGCCGCTGCGCAGGCCGCCGCGCCAGCAGTAGACCAGGGGCTTCCAGCCCGGGGGGCGGTCGGCCAGCGGGCCCTGCAGGTGGCGCGCCAGGTTGGCGGCCACCATGGCGCCGCCCACGCGCCGCGCCTCGAAGGCGCCGACCTGCTTGTACAGGGTGCCGACGATGCGCCGCTCTTCGTTGTCGAGCACGGGCAGGTTGATGGAGCCGGGGATGTGGTCGATGGCGTACTCGGCCGGGCTGCGCGCGTCGATCAGGGTGTCGAAGGCGTGCCGGTCGTGCACGCGCGCGGGCTCTTTCATGGCGCCACCGTGAGGCCGGCGGGGCCGCCTGTTGCGTCGCCCTGCTGCATGTGCCCCACCACGGCGGCATCGGCAAAGCCCTGCTCGCGGAAGGTGCGCAGCACGGCATCGACCGCCTGTGGCGCGCAGCTGACCAGCAGGCCGCCGCTGGTTTGCGGGTCGGTGAGCAGGGCCTGGGCGGTGGCAGGCAGGCCGTCGGCCAGCGTGACCTCGGCGCCATAGCCCTCCCAGTTGCGGCGCGATGCGCCGGTGACGATGCCCTGTGCGGCCCATTCGGCCACGCCGCCCAGCAGCGGCAGGCGGTGCCAGTCGAGCACGGCGCGCAGGCCGGCGCCGCGCGCCATCTCCAGTGTGTGCCCGGCGATGCCGAAGCCGGTGACGTCGGTGAGGGCGTGCACGCCGTCGAGCTCGGCCAGCGCGATGCCGGGGGTGTTCAGGCGCGTGGTGGTCTCCACCAGGCGGGCGTAGCCGGCGTCGTCGAGCAGGCCTTTCTTCAGCGCGGCGGAGAGCACGCCCACGCCCAGCGGCTTGCCCAGCACCAGCACGTCGCCGGCGCGCGCATCGCGGTTGCGGCGCACGCGCGAGGGGTGCACCAGGCCCATCACGACCAGGCCGTAGATGGGCTCGACCGAGTCGATGGTGTGCCCGCCGGCAATCGGTATGCCCGCCGCGCGGCACACGGCCTGGCCGCCTGCGAGCACGCGGCCGATGACCTCCACCGGCAGCTGGTTGACCGGCATGGCCACGATGGCCAGCGCCATGATGGGGCGCCCGCCCATGGCATACACATCGCTGATGGCATTGGTGGCGGCGATGCGCCCGAAGTCGAACGGGTCGTCGACGATGGGCATGAAGAAGTCGGTGGTGGCAATGAGGGCCTGCTCGTCGTTGAGCTGGTAGACGGCGGCGTCGTCGGCGGTTTCGATGCCTACCAGCAGTTCTTTGGGGAGCAGGGCGGCGAGTCCTCCACCGCTGGTTTTCAGGATTTCGGAGAGGACGCCGGGGGCGATCTTGCAGCCGCAGCCGCCGCCGTGGGAGAACTGGGTGAGGCGGACGGGGGTTGGGGTGGTTGTGGTCATGGAGGTGGGGCGTGCTTGGGGCGGCTGGCTGGATTGTTGGTATTGTGCTTTGTGGTGCTGCTGCGGCTTGGTGTCTGTGGTTGCTTCTGTTCTTTTGCTG
>NZ_JAUZDX010000025.1 GCF_030704685.1 Acidovorax sp. A1169 | reverse complement strand
GGGCCGCCTTCTCTTTGGTGACTTTCTCTTGGCGGCCAAGAGAAAGTTACTGCGCCGCCGGGCGCACACCCCGGCCTCCGCTTTTGGCAAAAGCACGCAGCAACCACACGCACACTCCAGCGAGCAATCAGACACGTTGGCGCGATCTCCGGGTCTCCGCATGTTCGCCGCGCATCAATGTTCACGCCACATGAACATCGCGAAAAAATGAACATCACCGCACTGGCGCACCAGCGGCCGAGGCCCCCATGGAGGCCCGGCCCATCACATCACACCACCCTCAATGCCTTGCCACGCGGCTGCACCACGGGTCTGGCGCTCCGCTGACCCGGTACCGCAGGCCGCGCTGCCGGTGCCAGCACCCCCGCCTCCAGCCGAAACACCTGCACCGAATCCGCCACCGCCCCCGCAGTGCGCGTCAACCCCTGCGCCGCAGCCGCCACCTGCTCCACCAGCGCCGCGTTTTCCTGGGTGATGGTGTCCAGCTGTCCCACGGCGGTATTGACCTCGGAGATGCCAGCCAGCTGCTCCTGGCTGGCGTGGCTGATCTCGCCGACCACAGCGCTCACGCGCTGCACGCCTTCGACCACCTCGACCATGGTGGCCTGGGCCACCCGGGTGCGCTGCTGGCCTTGCTCCACGCGGTGGGCAGACTGGTCGATGAGCTGCTTGATCTCCCGGGCGGCCTCGGCGCTGCGGCCGGCCAAGCTGCGCACCTCGCTGGCCACCACGGCAAAGCCCCGGCCCTGTTCGCCGGCGCGGGCGGCCTCTACCGCCGCGTTCAGCGCCAGGATGTTGGTCTGGAAGGCGATGGAGTCGATCACCTGCGTGATCTCGCCGATGCGATCAGAGTCGCCCTGGATGTCGCGCATGGTCTGGCCCACGCTGTCCACCGCCTCGCGGCTGCGCGTGGCGGCCGCGTTGGCCTGGCCTGCCAGGGCCGTGGCCTGGCGGGCCGCGTCAGCGCTCTGGCGCACGGTGCCGGTGATCTGCTCCATGGAAGCCGCCGTCTGCTCCAGGCTGGCGGCCTGCGACTCGGTGCGTGCCGACAGGTCCAGGTTGCCCTGCGCGATCTCCTGCGCGCCCAGGCGCATGGATTCGCTTTCGTCGCGGGCATCGCGCACGATGGCGCAGAGGTTGAACGAAAGCTGGCCCAGCGCCTGCTCCAGGTCACCCAGTTCATCGTTGCGGCCCCGGCGCACAGTCGCCGTCAGGTCGCCGGCCGCGACCCGGTTGGCCGCCAGGGTCAGCGCCGCGATGGGCCCCACCAGCAGCCGCGCCAGGTACCACCAGGCCGCGCCGAACAGCGCCAGCTGCAGCGCCCCGCCAGCGGCACCGGGCAGCAGCATTCCGGTGGCCAGCGAGGCCGCCAGCAGCGCGAGCAGCACCAGCCCCAGCCGGGCCGACAGGCCCAGTGTGGCCAGCCCGTGCGCCACGCGCCCCACCAGCGTGTGCCGCACCACGCGGCCCGAGCGCAGCACGTGCACGCGCCGCCCGGCCTGCTTTTCTGCGCGCATGGTGGCGTACAGCTGCTCGGCCGCAGCGATCTGCGCGCGCGTGGCCTCGGTGCGCACCGACATGTAGCCCACGGGCCGGCCGTCCTGCATCAGCGGCGTGGCGTTGGCCATCACCCAGTAGTGGTCGCCGTCCTTGCGCCGGTTCTTCACCGGGGCCGACCAGGGCCGGCCCGAGGCGATGGTGGCCCACATGTCGCGAAACGCCTCCTCGGGCATGTCGGGGTGGCGGATCATGTTGTGGGGCTGGCCCACGAGCTCATCGCGCGTGTACCCGCTCACGGCCACGAAGGCCGCGTTGCAGTGGGTGATGCGCCCCTGCGTGTCGGTGGTGGAGACAAGGGTCTGCCCCTTGGGGACAGCATATTCCTGTCCGGTGGTTGGCAGGTTCAGGCGCATGGTGTTGGGCTCCGCTGGACGATGCAGTCGATTGTCTGGACACCACCGCAAGGGCGCCTTGATGAAGGTCAACGTTTGCTTGACGGGGCTCAATCCGGTGGCGCACGCGGCGCTGGGGCGGGGTCAGGTGGTCTTGTCACTGCTTGATCTTCCAAACACTGCACGCCACAAGCCAGTACAGCGGGATGGCCATGAAAGACTGAAACCAATAACTCATGTTGACGTCGCCCTGGTCGGCGCACCACCGCGCTCCAATGCAGGCGCCATGCAAGACCACCTGGACGAATGTAAGGAGGACGCCGGTGACGATGGCAACCCACAATGCACTGCCCCAGATGGACTGGGCCCCGGCTTCGGCGCGGCCATGGCCGTATAGGGCCGCCAGCAGGCAGCCTGCCACAGGAACGGACCATGCCACCGTTGAAGAGAGATCCATGCTGTTTGACCTTGGCGTTCGTTCTGTGGAGTTCGCCCTCGCCAGGGCGGGGCAGGGGCACATTGTGCAGTGCGTGCGCAGGCATGGCGCCATGCCGCCAAGGGGGCAAGCCTCTTGCCCTGCTGATCTCCTAGTTACTATTCAGCTATCTATTCATCAATCTATTCAATTGAACTAAGATGCCTGCATGCCAACCCCCACCCGCCGCCACGCCGACCAGATTCGTGACCTGCTGCGCAGCGGGCTGAAGACTGCGCGAGCATTGGCGGATGCCCTGGGAACAAGCCAGCCCACAGTGTCCCGGGCGCTGCAGGCGCTGGGGCCGGATGTGCTGCGTCTAGGGGCTTCGCGATCTATTCAGTATGCGCTGCGCGATGCCTCGCGGGCGGACCTGGTGGCGCCGATCTACCGGGTGACTGCCGAAGGCCGGTTGCAGGGGCTGGGCACCCTGGTGCCGGTGTACCCCGAAGGCTTCGTGATGGCGCAGGCCGATGGTGCCGTGCACGGTCACACGGATGGCCTGCCGTGGTGGCTTTTCGACATGCGGCCGCAGGGGTACCTGGGGCGGGCCTACAACCAGCGGCATGGGCCCGCGCTGGGGCTGCCAGAGCGGCTGGCCGACTGGAACGACTCGCACGTGATGCGCGCGCTGCTGCGTGAGGGGGGGGATCTGCCCGGCAACCTGCTGGTGGGCGATGCGGCGCAGCAGGCGTTCGTCAACATGGGCGTGCCGGTGCCGATTGCGCTGGCCGGCAAGGCGCGGGCCTATGCGGCGCTGGCGCTGGCCGCAGCGCGCGGTGAGCAGGCGGGGTCGTCGGCGGGGGGCGAGCAGCCCAAGTTCACGGCCTATGCGCAGTGGGGGGGCAGCAGCCGGGGGAGCGCTGCGGCGATGGCTGAGCCTGCACATGTGATCGTCAAGTTCAGCGCTGCGGTGCAAAGCCCGGTGAGCGAGCGCTGGCGCGACCTGTTGCTGGCGGAGCACCTGGCGCTGCGGGTGCTGCGTGCCCATGGCATCGCGGCGGCGCGCACGCAGGTCATCGACCATGGCGGGCAGCGGTTTCTGGAGGTGGAGCGCTTTGACCGGGTGGGCGCGCTGGGGCGGCGCGCGCTGCACTCGTTGACCGCCCTGGATGCAGAGTTTGTCGGCCACAGCGGGCGCTGGCCCGAGATGGTGGCGGCCCTGGCGCGCGAGGGGGTGGTACAGCCCGAGGCGGTGGACGCGGCCAGCCTGCTGTGGGCCTTTGGCTCCCTGATCGGCAACACCGATATGCACAGCGGCAATTTGTCGTTCATGGCCGGGCAGGGCCGGCCGTACCAGTTGGCGCCGGCCTATGACATGACGCCCATGGCCTTTGCGCCCACGGCGGCGGGCGAGGTGCCGGTGCGCCCGCTGGCGCTGGTCATCGGCCCGCAGGTGGCGCCGCACACCTGGCGGCAGGCCCTGGCGCTGGCGCAGGATTTCGTGGGCCGGCTCGCGGGCCTGGGTCGCAAGGGCGACGCAAAGGGCGGTTTCAGCGAGGGCTTTGCTGCATGCATTGGTGCGCTGTCGGCGCATGTGGCGCAGGCCGGGGAGCGGATCGACCGGCTGGGTGCATAGGGTGGCGGGTGAGCGACAAGATGGCGGCGCGGCAGGCGCCGGTGGAGTTCACCGTCGCCATGCCCGGCGGCCAGACGACCACCGCCACGGCCCAGCCCCAGGGCGGCGGCGAGCGGGCCGGCACCGTGACTACCCCAGCGACTTTGGCAACGCCGGCACCCGCGTGGGCGACTACACCTGGGCCGCGCGCGTGGGCGGCAAGGTGGTGCAGACGGGGCGCTTTGCCTACCGGCCGGCGCAGGGTGGGCAACTGCTGTTCGTGCCTGGGTAGCCGATTCGCCGAATCCGTCCTACGCAGGCGAGAACACGGCGTGGAATATCATGCGCCATGAAACAAAATGTTAGCGAGACTGGTGCCTTGGCGCGTCCGGGCACGCCATGCACGGTCTGCGTTGCGGCCCTGTTTCCTGTGTCGGGCACCGCATTTTGCGAAGGTGCCGGGTCATGAGACTGGGCAGCGCCCATCGAAGGGCCCTGCGTGCGCTGGGGGTGACGCTGCTGGAGCTGCTGATCACGGTCACGCTGATCGGGGTGCTTTCGGCAGTGGCCATGCCCAGCTACAAGGCGTACATCGAACGCGCCAAGGTCGCCGCTGCCAAAAAAGACATCCTGGAAATCAGCGCCATGCTGGACCGGTACGTCAACTTCAAGCACGTATTCCCGGCAAGCCTGGCCGATCTGCCCTTTACCCGGCTGGACCCATGGGGCAACCCCTATCGCTACCTGTCGATGGATGGCGCCAAGGTCGGCCAAAAGCGAAAGGACAAGTCGCTGCACCCGCTCAACAGCGACTATGACCTGTACAGCATGGGGCCTGATGGCGCGAGCCAGACGCCGTTGACCGCCAAGGCCAGCCGCGATGACATCATCCGCGCCAACAACGGGAGCTTCATCGGCGTCGCCGAGGATTACTGAATGCGCCTGAGTCCGGCCCATGCCATCCTGCACAGCCGCGTGGGTCGCCAGCTGCTGGCCACGTTCTTCGTGCTGGTGGCGGTGCCGGTGGGGGCCATGACGCTGCTGGCCTACCAGCTCACGGAGTACGTCGTGCAGCAGTCTGCAGCGCAGCTCAGTGGCGAGCTGGCCAAGGCCGTGGGCATCAACCTCATCGACCGGCTGCGCGCCGCAGAAAGCCTGCTGCATGTGCACGGCCTGCCCTCCGGCCAGGGCCCCGGGCCGGTGCCGCTGGACCAGCCGCTCGAGAGCGTCTTTGCCAGTGTGGACCGGCTTTTCCCGGCGGAGCTTGCGCCGATGCCACAGGGCCGCAGCACCTTGCGCGTGGTGGGCGCCCCACAGCCCGGGGTGGCGCCCACCGTGGAATTGATCGTGCCCTTTGCAGGCGCCGTGGTGCGCGGCCGGTTCACCGCAGACTACCTGTGGGAGAACGCGCAGTCGGGCACGCATCGCATCTGCTTTTCGGGCCCGCAGTTGTCTGCACCCTTCTGCCAGGGGGTAGAGGGGCAGGCCGCCAACGAGGTGCGCACGCAGCGCGAGATCTTCTTCACGCCCTATTTCGATGCGCCGGCCTGGACCATCACCACCACCTTGCAGCCGGACGTGCGGCGCTACCTGCCCATTGGCGTGGCGGCCTTGGTGGGCAATGTGGCCGCCATCGCATTTTTGCTCGCGCTGGTGAGCAGCTCGGTGGTACTGCGCAGGCTGACCCGCCCGCTGGATGCGCTCACCTCGGGCACGCGCGCGGTGCTGGAGGGCGATTTCACGCGCAGGGTGCAGATCGCCGGCAGGCGCAACGAATTCACCGACCTGGCCGACTCCTTCAACGCCATGACCGAAGAGGTGGGGCGCGACCTTGCGCTCGTGCGCGTGCTCGCGCAGATGGACCAGGCCATCATCGGGCAGCGCCCGTTCACCGAGGTGGTGCACCTGATGCTCGCGCACCTGAACGCCCAGGCGGGTGGCGCGCCGGTGGGTGTGGTGCAGTGGCCGGCCGGTGCGCCCCGGCCGCTGGTGCTGTCCCTGGCGGCCGATGGAACGCTGGCGCAGCGCGAGGCTGGTGCGCCGCGCGACGCGGGCTTGCTGCAGGCAGGGGAGGGGCTCGACCCGGCGGGGGGCGAAGGGCCCAGGCACGACCTGCCCGTTGCGCACACCGGCACCCAGCGGGTGTGGCTGCGCCTGGAGCGCCCGCCGGCACCCGAGGGGCGCGCCGGGCGCGAGCTGGCCGCACTGGGCCAGCGGCTGGCCGTGGCCCTGCACGCCGAGCAGCACGAGCAGCAACTGCGTGAACGCGCCACGCGCGACAGCCTGACGGGCCTGCTCAACCGCTTCGGGCTGGTCGAGGCTGTTGACCGGCTGGTGCAGGCGCAAGCCGCAACGCCCTTTGCTGTGGTGTACATGGACCTCGATGGTTTCAAGGAGATCAACGATGCCTATGGGCACGACGTGGGGGACTGCGTGCTGCGCGAGGTGGCGGTCCGCCTGCGCAACTGCATAGGCCCCCGCGCACTGGCCGTGGCCCGCCCAGGGGGCGACGAGTTCGTCTTCGTGCTGCCCGCAGACGCGCAGGCTGCGCTGCGCGCCGATATCGAATCGGTCATGCAGGCCGTGCGGGTGCCGTACAGCGTGCCCCCGCGCCTGCTGCCCCTGGCGGCCAGCCTGGGCATGGCGCAGTACCCCGCGCATGGCACCTCGCAGGACGAACTGCTCAAGCACGCCGACCTGGCCATGTACACCGCCAAGGGCACGGGCCGCAATGTGCTGGTGGAGTTCGAGCCCGCGCTGGCCGCAGAGCAGGCCGGGCGGCTGGCGCTGCGCCACGACCTGCGCCACGCGCTGGCCGGGCAGCAGATGTTCGTGGTGTTCCAGCCGCGCGTGCGGGCGAATGACCGCCAGATCGCCTCGGTCGAGGCACTGCTGCGCTGGCGCCACCCCGACAAGGGGCTGGTCTCGCCCGACACCTTCATTGCGCTGGCCGAAGAGTCCGGCTTCATCATCGAGCTGGGCCTGTGGGTGCTGCGCCAGGCGCTGCAGCAGTTTGCGCTGTGGCGTGCCGACCCGCTGGTGCCCGTGCGGCATATGTCGGTCAACCTCTCGCCCGTGCAACTGGCCGACCCGGCGTTTCCCGCAGCGCTGCACGCGCTGCTGCAGGAGTTCGGCATCCGCCCCGGCGAGCTGGAGCTGGAGATCACCGAGGGCGCGCTGATCCAGGACGTGGATGCCGCCGTCACGCGTCTGGCGGCGCTACGCGCCCACGGCGTGGCGATTGCGCTGGACGACTTCGGCGTGGGCTACTCGGCCATGCGCTACCTCAACCGCCTGCCGTTCGATACGCTCAAGATCGACAAGAGCTTCGTGTTTGCCTTTGGCGTCGAGCGCCCCGCATTGGCCATTGCCACCGCCATTGTGGCCCTGGCCAAGGCGCTGGACAAGCGCGTGGTGGCCGAGGGGGTCGAGACGCCCACGCAGGCCGACCTGCTGCAGGGCCTGGGCGTGAACGAGCTGCAGGGCTACCTGTACGGCAAGCCGCAGACGGCTGCAGAACTCGCAAGCCTGTGGGCCCGCGCCGAGAGCGCTGAAAGACCTTCTGGCGCCGCATAGGCTTGTGCCATGCGGGCGGCAAAAATGCGACCTTCAAGTTATTATTCATACCCGCCGGTCGCCATGCGGTACGCAGCAATGTTGGACCAATGGCGCAAGGCAACAGGGATCTGCGTGGCCGATGCACTTTTGCGGCGGCCTCTTGCGCGTGGAGCATGGCGTTGGCGCCGGGCGCATCCACCGGTGGTGAATTTCATGGACCCGATCCCCAGGAACAAGCTATGTGGACAATGAAAAGAGCCAGCAACAAGGGCTCCAAAGAGGCGGCAGAATCGGTGCGCTGGCTTCGCCGGATGGCGGTTCTGAGCGTGGCGGTTCCCCTGGTGATCTATGCCATCTTCGGGGTCGTCGGGTTCCTGCGGGCCACGGACGAAACCGACGCCCGGGTGTCCCGCTCCCTTCGCGTTGCGCACGAGCATGCCTCCAAGGTCATGGCCACGTCCGAGGCGGTCGCGGAAAAGGCCTTCTCGCTGGTCAACGGCAAGAACCCGCTGGCTTTGCGCAGCATCGAGGCCTTCCTGCACGAAGAGCTGCGCAAGCGCAGCGTGGACCAGCCCCAGATCCAGTCCATCCTCATCCTGGATGCGCGAGGCCGCCCCATCGCAAGCAGCCGCCTGTTCCCGTTTCCGCGGGTCGATATGTCCGACGGGGAGTATTTTCAGCACCACCTGCAGGGCCGCACGGGGCCCCATCTGTCCAGGCCGATCGTGACCCGCACGTCCAACGAGCGGGTGCTGAATGTCAGTATCCCCTTCGAGGACGACACTGGCAAGTTTGGCGGGGTCATCAACGTGGCGCTGCTCACTTCCTACTTCCACGATTTCTATGGCGACCTGGTGGCGGACGAGCCGAACCTGGCGGTCACGCTTTTCCGGGATGACGGCTCGGTCTATACCCGCTGGCCCTATAGCGCCACAATGCCTGGCAAGCTGCAGCCCGATGCGCCGGTGATGCAGCGACTGCGTGCCGGCGATGAGGTGGGACGCCTGCAGGGCATATCGACGCTAGACCTCAAGGAACGGGTCATTGCGTTTCGCAAAGTGGGCACCTACCCTTTGTACGTTGCCACGGCGATGCGACTGAATGTGCCGCTGCGCGAGCTCTTTCAACAGTTGGCGCTGCTGTTCGCCATGGGGGCGCTGCCGGTGGCCGCGCTGGTCATCACGGCGAGGACGGCGCTGCAAAGCGCCCTTGCTGCGCACAACACGCTGCAGGACCTGGAGCGTGAGACCGAAAGCCGCCAGCGTGCCGAAGAGGCGCTGCGCCAGGCGCAAAAGCTCGAGGCGCTGGGCCGGTTGACCGGTGGCGTGGCGCACGACTTCAACAACGCGCTGATGGTGATCAGCAACAACCTGCACCTGCTCAAGCGCACGGCGCCAGAGTCGGCCCTGCGGCAGATCGAATCCATTGCCCGGGCCGTGAAGTCGGCCACCAACCTCACCCGCCAGTTGCTGGCCTTCTCGCGGCGCCAGCCCCTGGTGGCCGAGTATGTGCAGCTGCAGCACAAGCTCCCGGCGATCCAGGATCTGCTGGTTCCGGTCATGGGCAGCCGCGTGCAGCTGGATGTCCAGGTGGACCCTTCGACCGCGCCCGTGTTTCTGGACATGAGCGAGCTGGAGCTGGCGCTGCTCAACCTGGGCATCAATGCGCGCGACGCGATGCCCACGGGCGGTGCCCTGTCCATCCACGTGCGCAATGCCGGGCGCCAGCGGGTCGGGGCGCAGGACCAGGAGACCGAGATGGTCGTCATCGAAGTGTCCGACACGGGCAGCGGCATTGCTCCGGACGATCTGGACAAGGTGTTCGAACCCTTCTTCACCACCAAGCCCGTGGGCGAAGGCACAGGCCTTGGCCTGAGCCAGGTGTACGGCTTTTGCCAGGGGGTGGGCGGCTACGCGCAAATAGCCAGCGAGCTGGGCAAGGGCACCACGATCAGCCTGTACCTGCCCAGCACGGCCCCCAGGGCGCCTGGGGACGAGCCCGCCGCAGACACCTCGTTCAAGCCGCTGGGCATGCGCCTGCTGGTGGTGGAAGACAACGACGAGGTGGCCGAGTCGCTGGTGCCCCTGCTGCAGTCGCTGGGCTGCACCGTCACCCGGGTCGACCGCGCCGACAAGGCCATCTACCTGCTGGATGAGGGCCAGCGCCCGGACCTGGTGCTGACCGATGTGATGATGCCCGGCGAGCTCAACGGCGAGGGGCTGGCCAGGCACATCCGCGAGAAGTGGCCTGCGCAGCGGGTGCTGCTGATGACAGGGTATGCCGAGCAACTGGCCAGCATCTCGCAGCTGGGCTTTGACGTGCTGCCCAAGCCCTGCACGCCGCAGATGCTGCATGCCGCCATCGGCAAGGCTGGCGGCTAGCAAAACTCGTGTGGAGTGGTTGGCGCGTCTTGTTGGCCGCTCTTGGCGCCGAGCGCGTGGAGCCCTGACACGCTCTGCGCACGCCGCGCCGGGCTTGCCGCAGGCGGCTGCGTGTGCAAACATGCGTCCCTCCCACCACCACCGATGACGAAGGAGCTCCATGGCGCTATCCAACCTGCGGATCTTTTTTGATGGCCTGGAAGAGGCAACGCCCGGCATGCCGTGCTACGACCCCGAGCAGCCCTGGTTTGCCCACGTCACGGTGGTCAACGCCAATGCCGACACCAAGTGGGACCCCAAGTTGCGCGCGCTCGATCCGCAAAAACCGACGGCAGCGGCGGGGCCGTTCAAGGTGTCATTTCAGGTGTTCCCGGGGCCCACAGCGGCTTCTGCATCGGGGTCTACGCCGTTCACGCTCTACGAGGTTGACGGCTTGGGCGCATACCCGGCCTCGGAAGCGTTCGTCAAGGGCTTCTCGATGCAGCTGCCCAAAGACATCAGCAAGGCGGATCTCGGGGTGAAGCGGGGCTTTCGGTTCAAGGCCGATCCGTACTTCGCCGTGCCAGAGTCCAACGAAGACGACAACAGCTTCGTCTGGGAAAGTGCCCAGGCACCCAACATGGCGCCGCAGTGGCAGGAGGGCGACGCCAGCCCCTTCTCGAACCTGAAGTTCATGGATTTCCGGGCGATTGCGGGCTCCAAACGCGATATCGAGGTGCTGGTGAAGAACCAGGGCAGCGAGACCTCGCTCCAGCTGGAGCTGCGGCTGAACATCATCGGCCCGCCCACGCCCCGCAGCCCGCTGGGCAGCGTGCTGGAGTCGGTCAGCGTCAACTCCACCGCCATCCCTACCGGCGGCTCCGTCTGGGTGCGCTTTACGGCCAAGCGCGATTTTGTGCAGCCGCGCACGGGTCTGCCCGCGCGCGAGCTCAGGCGCCTTCAGGCCGCCAACCCGGCCAGCCGGCGCTTTCGCCAGGTGCAGATGGGCAGCAGCGCCCTGCTGGGCGGCCAGAACATTCCGCGCTACCTGGTGATGGAGAAGGATTTCGACTTCATGCCGCTCAAGCCCTTCACCATCGCTGTGATGAACTCCTCGAGCAGCGAGAAGGTGGCGTTTGGTGAAAACCCCGTGGGTGACGGTAAGAAGCCCGGCGGGGGCGGGCCGATTGCGATACCGCAAAAATAGCCCTGTGCAGCGGGTGCGGGGCCATGGCCTGTTTCCTGACAAGGGTGCGGCCCGCCCAGCTACAGCACCCCATCCCCTCATCGGCCACCATGGCTGATGCTATTCATCTCCCTGCTTTCAGCATGTGCAGCGCGGGCCCCTGTGCCTGCCACGTCTGCGCCTGGCTGCTGCCTCCTTCGATCCCTTCAAGACTTCGCCCCTGAAGCCGGTTGGTGCTAGCCGCTGCGCGCTATGTGCCCGGTCCCGCCGGGATGGCGTTGAAGGCCGCCCTGGCCTCCTGCGCCATTCTTTGTGCGCTGGCGCACGCATCTCCGCTGTTGGACGCCGACTACGACGCCATGGTTCGGCGCGCGCGCGAGGGTGACACGACGCCTGCCCTGGCTTTCCTGCGCGGGCAGCCTGTTCTGGCGGCCGATGGCGCGCGCCGGGTTGCCGACTGGATCGACATCGCCGGCTGGGCCGGGCTCGACGGCGAGGTGGTGCAGGTGTACCGCCAGCATGGCCTGCAGCGCGTGCTGCCGGTGAGCACGCTGGGCACCGTGGCACGCGCCCACCGCAACCTGCGCGAATGGGATGAGGCACTGGCCGTGTACGCCCGCGCGCTGGCCCTGGCGCCGGGCGATGCGCAGCTGCGCATTGGCGAGGTGCAGGTGCTGGCCGACGCGGGGCGCGACGAGCAGGCGCTGGCCCAGGCCCTGGCCCTGGTGGCCGATGCGCCCATGGTGGCGCAGCGCCGCCTGGCCCTGGCCTATGTGCACACCGCCGCGCGCCGCTTTTACGCCGCACTCGCCGAAGTGAGCCGCGCCCGCTCGCTGGCCCCTGACGACAACGCCGTGCAGGTGGCCTATGCCGATGCGCTGCAGTCGGCCGGCCTGCCAACGCAGGCACAGCAGCTGGTGGATGCGCGCCCCGCGCTCATGAACACCGCGCAGCAGCGCCGGCTGCAGGCCGACATCGGGGCCGAGCTGGTGAGGCTGTCATTTTCGCCCACGCGCAGCGAGGGCGAGCGCTTTGCGCTGGCCGACCGGGCGCTGCTGCACTACGAACGCGCGCTGACCACCTGGCGCGCTGACCCCGACGCTGCCCGCGATGTGCAGCGCATGCGTGTGGACCGCATCGGCGCGCTCACCGTGCGCGCCCGCATGGCCGATGCCGTGGCCGAGTACGAGGCCCTGCGGCGCGAAGGCGTGCCCGTGCCCGACTATGCGTTGCGCTGGGCCGCCGGTGCCTACCTGTACCTGCGCCAGGCCGAGGCCGCGCGCCTGCTCTACAGCGAGCTGCTGGCGCGCAGCCAGGCCGACCCGGCCACCCCTGCGGGCAGCGTGATCGATACCACCGGCCTGTTCTACGCACTGGTGGAAACCGAGGCCATGGACCAGGCCGTGGCCCTGGCCGACCGCACGGCGCAGGCACTTGCCCGGCTGCCGGCGGGGCAGGGGGCCTGGCCCGGCGCCGCCATGATGGCGGCGCAGGCGCACAGCTTTGCAGACGACACGCCCGAGGCGCAGCTGCGCTTCGAGCGCATGGTGGCCATGGCCCCCGGCCACCTGGGTGCACGCATCGCTTTGGCGGGCGTGTACCGGGGCCGCGCCTGGCCGCGCCGGGCCGAAGAAGAACTCAAGCTGGTCGAGGCCATGGAGCCTCGCGCGCTGGGGCTCGCGCTGCAGCAGGGCTTTACCGCGCTGGACCTGCAGGAGTGGGGGCAGGCCGATGCGCTGGCCGACGACGTGATGGCGCGCTACCCCGAAAACCGCCAGGCGCAGCGGCTGGACCGCCTGCGCCGCGTCTACCGCATGCCCGAGCTGCGCATCTCGGGCTACCGCGGCCTGTCGTCCAGCCCCAACCCCACCATCGGCAATGGCGACTACGGCATCGACACCGTGGGCTACAGCGCGCCTCTCGCCGACGACTGGCGCCTGTTTGCCGGCCACGGCTTTGGCAGCGGCGACTTTGCCGAGGGGCGCGGCCTGCACCGCAGCCTGCGCGCAGGGGCCGAGTGGCGGGTGCGCGACAACACGCTGGAGGGCGAGCTCTCCACCCACGACATTGGCCACGGCCAGCGCACGGGCCTGCGGTTGGAGGGGCGCCACGATTTCAGCGACCACTGGCAGGTGAGCGGCGCGGCCGAGCGCCTGTCGCGCGACACGCCGCTGCGCGCGCTGCGCAGCGACATTACGGCCAACAGCGCCACGGCAGGCCTGCGCTGGCGCGCCAACGAGCGGCGCGAGTGGAACCTGTCGCTGGGCGCGCTCGACTACTCCGACGGCAACCGCCGCACGGCCGTGGGCGTGGTGGGGCGCGAGCGCCTCTTCACGCGCTACGGCGTGGTTGCCGATGCTGTGCTGGAGCTCTCGCACTCGCGCAACAGCCAGCCCGGCGGGCCGTACTTCGCGCCCGAGTCCGACCTGTTCGTGCTGCCCACGCTGGATGTGTCGCACGTGCTGTACCGCCACTACCAGACCGAATGGCGCCAGCGCCTGCAGCTGGGCGTGGGCGCGTACACGCAGCGCGGCTACGGCACCGGCGACGTGGCCACCGTGGGCTACGGCCAGCGCCTGCGCATGAACGACACCTTCGAGCTGGGGCTGGCCGTGTCCGTCACCCGCCGCCCCTACGACGGGGTGAACGAGCGCATCGTGCGCACCGCGTTCGACCTGCTCTACAAATTCTGAGGTGCTGTTGCCATGATCCCCGTGTTTCTGCGGCTTTTATCCCTGCTCGCCATCGCGGCACTCGTCTCCGCCTGCGCCAGCCAGGCGCCGCCCTTCATGCACCCGCGCGACCGCGCATTGCCCCATGCCGAGCGCCCCTGGCCGGCCAACAGCTTCGTCACCGTGGCCTACCACGACGTGCAGGATGCGGATGTCGATGCCCGCTACCTCGCGGTGCGCACCGAGCGCCTGGTGGCGCACTTCGGCTGGCTGCGCGAGAACGGCTACCAGCCCGTGTCGGTCGACCAGATCCTGGCCGCGCGCGACGGCGGCACGCCCCTGCCGCCCAAGGCCGTGCTGCTGACCTTTGACGACGGCTACCGCAGCTTTTACGACCGGGTGTACCCGCTGCTGCAGGCCACCGGCTGGCCGGCCGTGCTGGCGCCCGTGGGCGCGTGGCTGGATGCCCCCGCCGGGCAGACGGTGGACTTTGGCGGGCAGCCCACGCCGCGCGAGCGCTTTGCCACCTGGGCCCAGGTGGCCGAGATGGCCACATCGGGCCTGGTGGAGGTGGGCGCGCACACCAACGACCTGCACCGGGGCGTGCTGGCC
Organism: Acidovorax sp. A1169; assembly: GCF_030704685.1. Classification (GTDB taxonomy): domain Bacteria; phylum Pseudomonadota; class Gammaproteobacteria; order Burkholderiales; family Burkholderiaceae_C; genus Acidovorax. The sequence goes on along the minus strand of NZ_JAUZDX010000025.1, from coordinate 72,005 downwards.
AACCCCCAGGGCAACCTGCAGCCCGCAGCGGCGGCGCGGCAGTACGACTCGGCCAGCGCGACCTACGAGGGCGACGAGGCCTTCACCGCGCGGGTGGACGCCGACGCGGCCGCCATCACCGCGCGCATCCGCCAGGTCACCGGCAAGGCCCCGCGGGTCTGGGTGTGGCCCTATGGCACGGCCAGCGGCACGGCCCTGGCAGTGGTCAAGCGCCATGGCTACCAGATGGCGGTGACGCTGGACGAGGGCCTGGGCCACACCGGTACGCTGTTCAACACGCCGCGCCTGCTGGTGACGGGCGACCCCTCGGTGGACCAGTTTGCCGCCGCCGTGGTGGCCACGCAGGAGCCGCGCGTGCTGCGCGTGGCCCATGTGGACCTCGATTACCTGTACGACGCCGACCCGGCGCAGCAGACGCGCAATTTCGACCACCTGGTGCAGCGCATCTCGGACCTGGGGGTCAACACCGTGTTCCTGCAGGCCTTTGCGGATGTGCAGGGCGATGGCACGGTGCACAGCGTGTACTTTCCCAACCGCTGGCTGCCCATGCGTGCCGACCTGTTCAACCGCGTAGCCTGGCAGCTGCGCACGCGCAGCCGGGTAGCGGTGTATGCGTGGATGCCGGTGCTGGCCTTCGACCTCGACCCGGCTCTGCCGCGCGTGCAGGCGCTGGCGCCCCCGGGGCGGACTGCAGAGCCCGGCCAGTACCGCCGCCTGTCGCCGTTTGATGCCACGGCGCGTGCGCGCATCACCGACATCTACGAAGACCTGGCGCGCAGTGCCTGGTTCGACGGCGTGTTGTTCCACGACGATGCGCTGCTGTCGGACTATGAAGACGCCAGCCCCGCCGCCCTGGCCGCCTACCGCCAGGCCGGGCTGCCCGGCACAGTGGCCGAGCTGCGCGCCGACCCGGCCGTGCACCAGCGCTGGACGCGGTTCAAGACCCGCGCGCTGACCGACTTCACCCTGCACCTGGCCGAGCGCGTGCGCGCCATCCGTGGCCCGCAGGTGAAAACGGCGCGCAACATCTTCGCCATGCCCATGCTGGCGCCCGAGAGCGAGGCCTGGTTCGCGCAGAACCTGGACGACTTTCTGGCCGCCTACGACTGGACGGCCCCCATGGCCATGCCGCTGATGGAGCAGGTGCCCGAGGGCGAGACCGACGCCTGGCTCGACCGCGTGGTGGACACCATCACCCGCCGCCCCGGCGCGGTGGAGCGCACCATCTTCGAGCTGCAGGCCGTGGACTGGCGCACCGGCCAGCCGGTGGCCAGCGAGCGCCTGGCGCACTGGATGCGCCGGCTGCAGGTGCGCGGTGCGCGCAGCTTTGGTTACTACCCCGACAACTTCATCAGCGGGCACCCGGCCATCCCGGCGGTGCGCCCCGTGCTCTCCAACAGTGGGGTCTTGCAGCCATGATCATTCAACGTGCCATTGCGCTCTCGGTGCTGGTGTTCATCATTGCCGGCCCGCTGGCGCTGCAGGCGGCCTTCACCAGCGATGTGATCCTGGACTTCGTGTTTCTGTACCCGCTGTTCATGTCCGGCATCTGGATCGCGGGCGGCCTGTACTACTGGATGCACTGGGAGCGCCACTGGGCCTGGGGGCCCGATGTGCCGGCGCCCGAGCTTGCGGGCCAGCCGCTGGTGTCCATCCTCGTGCCCTGCCACAACGAGGGCGACAACGCCGGCGATGCCCTGCGTGCCGCCCTGGCGCAGCGCTACCCGAACATCGAGGTCATCGCCATCAACGACGGGTCGAGCGACCACACCGGCAAGGTGCTGGACGCGCTGGCCGCCGAGCACCCGCGCCTGCGCGTGGTTCACCTGGCGCAGAACCAGGGCAAGGCCATTGCCCTGCGCATGGGCGCGGCGGCTGCGCGCAGCGAGTACCTGGTGTGCATCGACGGCGATGCGCTGCTCGACCGCGATGCGGTGGCCTACCTGGTGGCGCCGCTGATCGACAACCCGCGCGTGGGCGCCGTCACCGGCAACCCGCGCATCCGCACCCGCTCCACGCTGGTGGGGCGCATCCAGGTGGGGGAGTTCTCGTCCATCATCGGGCTCATCAAGCGCACCCAGCGCGTGTACGGGCAGGTGTTCACGGTGTCGGGCGTGGTGGCGGCGTTTCGCCGGCGCGCGCTCGACGACGTGGGCTACTGGAGCCCGGACATGATCACCGAAGACATCGACATCAGCTGGAAGCTGCAAAAGCGCCACTGGTCGATCTTCTTCGAGCCGCGCGCGCTGTGCTGGATTTTGATGCCCGAAACGCTGCGCGGCCTGTGGCAGCAGCGCCTGCGCTGGTCGCAGGGCGGGGCCGAGGTGTTCCTCAAGAACCTGCGCGGCATGTGGCACTGGCGCAACCGGCGCATGTGGCTGCTGATGCTGGAGTTCTGCATGTCCACCGCATGGGCCTTCATGTTCGGGCTGACCATCATCCTGTACCTGCTGGGCAAGTTCTTCGACATGCCCGAGCACCTGTATGTGCCCACCATCATGCCGCCATCGTTCACCGGGCTGGTGCTGTCGGTCACCTGCCTCATGCAGTTCGCGGTCAGCGTGTCCATCGAGCGGCGCTACGAGCCCACCATCCGCAGCACGCTGCTGTGGATGATCTGGTACCCGGTGGTGTACTGGATGCTGAGCCTCTTCACCACCCTGGTGAGCTTTCCGCTGGTCATGCTCAAGGCGCGCCAGTCGCGCGCCCGCTGGACCAGCCCCGACCGTGGCATCCCCAGGAGCAACAACACCCCATGAAAAACCCATTGATCCGCACCCGCCAGGGCCGCCTGATGCGCGTGATAGACCTGCTGGCCACCCTGCTGGCCTGGACCGGCTTCTTCTACCTGGTGGGCCGCGGCGTCTTCGAGATGGTGCGCTACCAGGGGCCGGGCCTGGCCGCGCGCCTGGAGCCCGTGATCGCCACCGCCGACACACTGGCCGGCTACGTCGCCATTGCCGGGCTGAATGCCTGCGTGCTGGCCGCCTGGGCGCTCTACAACCAGATGCGCCGCCGCGTGGAGCGGCGCGGCAAGATCCCCGCGCTGGACGACGCCGGCCTGTCCGCCAGCTTCGACCTCACGCCGCAGCTGCTGCGCGCACTGCGCTCGGGTCAGATCGTGCAGGTGCGCAACGACGAACATGGCGGCATTGCCGACGTGCTGGCATGGGGCCACCCGGCCATGCCGGGACACCCATCGCCCAGCGGCTATCCGTGGCTGCAGCGGCGTGCTGCGGTGGGGGGTAGGGCGATTGCGACACGTCCGGAAACATGAAGGTGCCATGCATGTCGAAGAAGGCTGCTTGGTAGTTCTCAAGAATGGCCCGTTGTAGCGGGCGCATCGCTTCAGGCGGCCCCAGCGGGCGGATAGCTGGTTATCACTTCATGCCTGACGCCGGACGCCAGCACCCAGCCTGTCATGCCATAGGACGATGAAATCTCGAAGCACTTCGCCTGTTTGCCGCTGAGGTGCGCCAAGGTCTCGTCGAAGCTGCCGCGCCAAAAGAGCGGCCAACCCCATTTCTTTTTGGCTTCGAAGTGGGCGGCATGCTGGGCGAGAAATTCGGCAAGGGGCTCTTCTGTGATCGTGTACACGACGTTGACCCCGAGGTCATTTTCAAGGAAGTAGCCTTCCACGCCGTGGAAGATGATCCATGCGTGTGGGATGTCTGGGTGTGTCCCGTATAGCCATGCGACATGGAGCGTGAGCTGCTGCCGCTGTCCGTCAACCGCATAGCCAGTAAGGTGGTAATCGTGCCAGGAGCGCATGCGGTTGCCGTTGCCGCCGCAGTTGTCACTCATGGCTGGTTGATGGTGTGCTCGACGGCATCCACGATGTCTGCCACATCGATGGTGAAGATGCCGGCCTTACCCTGATCGAAGGCATTTTTCCAGGTCTCATAGCCCTCTCGATAGTTTGGGTTGGGCGCGCTCTTGCCGCGAAGGCGGGTGAGGCTCTTCTTCAGGGTCTCTTGCGAGACCGGAAAGTGGGGCAGGTCGGTCGACAAACCGCCGTCGATGCGCGGGTTCTTCACCTTCACATTTAAGACGCTGATGTGGAAAATCTTGCCGAGTCTGGGACTGGTCTCGACCTTGTTGATGAGCACGCGCGAGTTCTCTTCGCCCTTGCGCGTGTGGTAGCCCCACAGTTGGCCCTCGGCGAAGTCGTCGGCCGAGGCAAGGCCCAGAAATGACAGCAGGGACATGGTCAGTAGAAGTTGCTTCATGGTGGAATACGGCTTGGCGTAATGTAGACCACTCCGGGCCGCAGGCCCTGCTGTCCTGGGGCCTGGGCGGGGGGCGAATAGAACATCGCGCCCTTGACCGGGTGCTTCCATGCCGGGTTGGCACGGCACGATCACCACGACGATTTCCAGGCTGGCAAGCTGGAGATCGAGCACCCCATGCTCATGCGACCGGCGCGCCGCAAATGGTGGTGCCCATCATCGACCTGTCGCGATTCGAGCTGCGCACCTCGGCGGCGATGTCGCCCACGTGAAAATGCTATTCAATGCCATCGGCCAGTTGGGCAGCCATGCTGCCGCCGTGCTGTGCTGGCCAGCCGCTTCGACAATGGCAGCCGAAGCCCAGCCCGATGTGGTGCAAGCGTACGAAGCCACCATGTCGCGGCTCTGCAGGTAGAAGGCCTGACGGCAGCGCCTGCCTGCTTGCGGGCCTTTGGCCAGTGCGGTGGGGCGTGGGGGCGTTCAGGCCACAGATAGGCTCCACAACGCCAGCCCGAGCGCAGTGAGCAGCGCCAGCCCAACCAGTATCTGGCCCGTGGTTGTCACGACCTTGCGGCCATCGCGAGCATACCAAAGGGCTCCAGATGCTCCGTGCATGCGATGGTCCCCGCTCCCAATGTCATCGCACTGGCAGCGGCCCAGCGTTGCACCCCAGACCACGAGTCGCCCAGTCAGGGTGAGTAGAAGTTCGAACGCCATATCCCCGTTTCTCTCTGCAAGCCGTTGGGCCGATGGCACCCATCGTACTCGCTGCCCCGGGGTCAATCGCGGTTGCCCAGTACCAGCGGCTTGCGGTACACGCAGTCGCGCCGATCCACCACAAAGCCGCAGTCTGCGTACACGCGGTTGGCGCCGCTCAGGTTCTGGCTGTCCACGCGCAGGCCTGATTCGGCCATGCCCGCTGCTGCCTGGGCGCGCAGGCTGTGCGAGATGAGGGCACGCGCCAGGCCACGGCGGCGCCAGGGCTCGCCCACGCTGATGAACTCGGTCCAGCCGCGCTGGCGGCCGTTGTTGCGGTTCCACGCGGCGTCGATGTAGGTGCGCACCTGCCCGGCGACCTGGTGGGTCTGCACGTCCCAGGCCACTTGCCACAGGTGGGGCTGGAAGACCGGGCTCGTCAGCCACTTCACGTAGTCGGTCTCATCGGGAGGGCAATGGCCCCAGTGGCTTCGGAAGGCCCGCCAATGCGCGTCCCAGATGGCGCGGTAGTGCTCGGGCTGCACGGGCCGCAGCTCCAGGCCCTGGGGCAGGGGGAAGTCGGCCACGTTGTCGAGCGTGGGGCGCACCATGGCGAAGAAGTAGCGCTCGGGCGTGTAGCCGGCTTTTTCGAGCAGGGCCGCACGCGCAGTCTCACCGTGGGTGATGTAGGCGTGGTGGGCGTGGCGCGGCGCGCCCGGGTGTTCGGCAGCAGCCTGGGTGCGCTGGCGTTGCTCCAGCCAGGCATGCAGCGCCGTACCGATGCCCTGGCGGCGCCATTGGGGCGCGACCACGGCGAATTGCGAATACAACTGAAGCCCGTCGGCCTGCGCCCACGCCCATGAGCGCACGTAGCCCGCGATCTCACTGCCGGCCTGGGCGATCCACACATCGCGCTCGGGCACGCAACTGGTGAAGGCGGCGTAGTCGCGCGCGACCTCTTGCACTGTGCGAACGAAGCCGGTTTCGTCAGCCGCAAAACTCGCGTTGGCGCACGCGACCATGGCCTCGTAGTCGGCAGGTCCCGCAAAGGGCCGGAAGGTCACGTGCGCGGGCGGGCTGGTGGGCATCGGGGTTCTTTCCTTTCCTTGTGGTTGTCCTGGGGCTCAAGTCGCTGCGCATTTCGGCGCTGCGGGACATCCAGCTTGGCTCCGCTGGCATGGAGTTCGGCAGCGCGGACAGCGACCTCTGTAGGTGGCTGACCAGACCTCGTTCTATGGATGCGTTGTTGACTTGCTGGGCGAGTGTCCCGTCCCGCAAATAAAGGCCAATAAAGCCTCGATAGGCGGGGAGATTCTCTCACTGACTCCGTCCAGGAGGAGGCCGCGCCTGCGACCTCGCAAGCTCAAGAAACCGAGTCAAGACGGCTGACGCGTTGCTTTGCGAGTAAGCCATGGCGATGCCGCTGGTCAGCTTCTGTTTCTCTTGCTTGAGCGGTCGAAAGACAACTCCCTGCCGCTTGACGTTCTGCAAGGACGCAGAGATCAGCCCGATGCCTTGTCCTTCGGCGATGAGCCCGAGCAGGATGTGGTGGTCGTCGGGTTCCACAACCGTGCGAGGCTTGAAGTCGATCCTTTCGAAGAACGCCTGGCAGTGGTCGTAGAAGCCCGGATTCAGCCGACGTTCAAACCGGAATACCGATTCTTCGCGCAGGTCATCGAAGCCGATCCTGCGCTTGCGCGCAAGCGCATGCTTGGCGGGCAGGGCAACCATGAGCGGTTCCTCCCGCAGCGTCTCCACCTTGAGGCCCTTGGCCTCGGTGTGCAAGCCGATGAAGGCAACGTCCATCGTTCCATTCTTGATGTCGCGAACGAGGCTGATCGAATGCTTTCCCTTGGTGACGATCCTCCAGTTCGGAAAGCACTTCTTGAGGGGCCCTGAAACATCGGGAATGGCACTTCGGTCGAACACCGTCGTGTAGCCAAGGACGAACTGGCCGCTCTCGGCCGCTCGTGCTGCCTGCGCGGCCGCCACGGCCTTACCGGCCTGAGCCAGGGTCCGCCTGGCCTCCGGCAGGAATGCCGCCCCTGCCTCTGTCAGCGTTACGCCGACCTTGGTGCGTACGAACAACGCGACGCCAAGCTGCTCTTCCAACTGGCGAATCTGCCGGCTCAAGGGAGGTTGGGAAATGTACAGGCGCTGCGCCGCCCGCCCGAAGTTGAGCTCCTCACTGACGGCTACGAAATAGCGGAACTGTCGCAGATCAATCGCTTCATTCATACCGAAAAGGTATCACAAAAAAGGTATTGGGCAGGCCTTCTGGCCACCCATAGAGTCACCTTACCAACTCATGCGAAGGCAAATTTATGAATGACGACAGGTATGTGCGAGGTTGGGCGAAGCTCAAGGAGATCGATGGTCAGGCCGGCGAGAACGTGATCGAAAGCCTGCAAGACATCGCGCCTGACTTTGCGCGGCTGCTGATCGAGTTTCCGTTCGGCGACATCTATTCAAGGCCGGGTCTGGACCTCAAGATGCGGGAACTGGCGGTGGTGGCGGCACTCACCGCCATGGGAAATGCCGCGCCGCAACTCAAGGTGCACATCCACGGCGCCCGCAATGTCGGCTGCTCCCGGCAAGAGATCGTCGAAGTCATCATGCAGATGGCCGTTTACGCCGGCTTCCCCGCGGCGCTCAACGGGCTGTTCGCCGCCAAGGAAATCTTCTCTCAAGAGGGCGCAGCATGAAGAAACTTTGCTACTCCACGTGCCTGGTGCTCCTCATGGCGAGTTCGCTGGACCAGCCTGTCTTCGCCCAACTGCAATCGGCGGGCATGTGGAAGCTGGACCGCACAGCAAGCCATGAAGGACTCAGCTCGCCTGTCGGTATGGCCTACGACGCGGGCGGCAACCTCTACGTGGCCAATTGGTCTGCGGGCACCGTGATGCGCCTGACCCCCAAGGGCGAGCGGACGGTCTTTGCCAGCGGCCTCAGCGGGCCGTCAGGGCTGGCCATCTCGGCCAAAGGAGATGTCTACGTCGCCTCTTACAACGAAGACCTCGTGTGGCGTTTCACGCCGAATGGCGACAAGGCTGTTTTCGTGCGGGGGCTGGCAACACCTGCCGGACTGTCCTTCGATGCGCGCGGTCGCTTGCTGATCGCCAATCGCAGGACCCATCAGATTCTCGCTGCGTCACCAGACGGGAAGGTCGAGATCGCAGCGGAGGGCTTGCAAACACCGGTAGGTGCCGCTGAACTGGCCAATGGCGATTTGCTCGTGAGCAACATCGCAGGTGGTATCTCTCTCGTGTCGGGTGGGAAGAAGGCCAGGACGATCAATACCGAGCTGGGCAGTCCCGGCCCCGGCATCGTTGCCGCCGGGGCGGACGCCGCCTATGTCGTGGACTATGGCGGTACCACGGTCAGCCGCGTCGACCGCCAAGGCGTTCGCACGGTGATTGCGGACGGTCTGAGCAGCCCGGTGGGTCTGGCGGTCGCTCCGGATGGCAGCCTGATGGTGGCGACGTGGGGCGCCAACGCCGCATTCCAGATCCGCCGGCCATGACCTGTGCTGAAAGACCGCATTGGAGCAATCCGTACGGCTGGTGGGCAAGAGCGACCGGCAGCGTTGGGCCCACAGCGGTCTTCGGCCAACCCACCGCCATTGTTCCGCGCGCGCGATCTCCCCGTCCCTCACCTGATCATCTTGCGCACGCTGGCGCGCTTGAGCACGCCGCACGATGCCACGCGCGATGGTTGGGGCAGGGCGCTGCGCTCTGGGGCCGACGCGCAAGGCAACCAGGGGTGCACCCGCTGGCCCCCGTCCCCACGGCGGGGCACTGCAGTGGGACGGCGGCAGTACCCGCGCGGTGGATGAACGGGCCCTGCAGCGGCATGCGGTGGAGCGCCGGGCTCTGGCAAAGGTGGTGACCGGCGTCACGTGCTGTGAGAACCATTCGCATGCACACTGGCCCTCCACACCAACCAGGTGGAGCCAGGGCATGCCATGCATCGGAATGCACCGTGAGCCTCCATCCCATAGAGAGGAGCCTTGCATGTCCGTTCCATCCCTGGCGCCGCGCGCCGCCCCGCGTCCCCTGCCACTGTCTGCCCGGGCTTTGCGGCGCATTGCGCCCCTGGGCCTGAGCCTGGGCCTTACGGCCGCCCTGCTGGGCGGCTGCGGTGGGGGTGGCGGTGACGACCCGGCACCTGCGCCAGCCCCCGCACCGGCACCGGCACCTGCGCCTGCGCCTGCGCCAGCTCCTACACCCGCACCGGCCCCGACGCCTGCGCCTTCACCAGCGCCAGCCCCCACGCCCGACCCGACCTACCAGACGCTGGGCGTGTCGGTCACCGGGCTGGCGGCGGGCCAGAGCGTGGCGCTGCAGAACAACGGGGCGGATGACTTCACCTTGGGCGCCAACGGCATCGTGCGCACGGCGGCCAGCTGGCCGCTGGGCAGCAGCTATGCCGTCACCGTCAAGACCCAGCCCACGGGCCAGCGCTGCACGGTGGCGCTGGGCACGGGCACGCTGGCCGCCAACAACCCCTTGGTGCAGGTCGAATGCGTGCAGCTGCCGGGCGACCGCAACACGCTGGGCGGCACCATCGGCGGTGTGCCGGCCGGTGTCACCGTGGTGCTGACCAGCGGCGGCCAGGACCTGGCCCTCAGCGCGGATGGCGGCTTCACCTTTGCCACGCCACTGGCCGCTGGCGCGGCCTATGCCGTCACGGTCAAGTCCACCCCCGTGGGCACGGGCTGCGTGGTGCGCAATGGCACCGGCGTGGTCGCTGCCGCCGCGGTGGACACGGTGCAGGTGAGCTGCGCAGTCTCTGGCTCGGTCACCGGCTTCTGGGAGCAGGACCAGTGCACCGCAAGGCCGGATGGCATCGGCCTGAAGAACGGCTGGCGCATCACGCAAGGCAGGCCCGTCTTCATCTACGTGGGCGCGGGCGGTGTGAGCTACCGCAATGCGCAGTGGACCGGCGTGGGCACCACCATGGCGGGCCCGCTGGTGGGCGCGTTCACGGTGACGCAGACGCGCCAGGAGATCACCAACGACATTTCGGCCTACTGGGGCGTGCGCGATGGCATGAACTTCCCCACCATGCCGGTGGTGATGGTGCGCAGGGGCACCCATCTGTGCCTGCTTGAGGACACGGCCACCCCCTCGGCCTACCCCGACGGGGCCAGCACGGCAAATGCGATGGCGGCGGCCATCGCCGCGGGCACCTGCTACCAGCCCCGCTGACCCTACGGCCAGGCGCGCGCATCCAGTGCTCCGCGCGCCCGCACGATCCCGCTGCTGTTCGCAGCGGGGCGTGCGTCGCGGCTGCGCCGCTCTCGCAAGCCAGAAGGCTGCAGCCAGGCCCCCAAAATCTCAGCCACTTGATCAAGTCCGATGAATGAAGCCAAAAACAATGCAGGGCTCGCACGTGGCGCGGAGTCGATGAAATCTCACCACGCAACGCAGCGGTTGATGGCCGGCATGCTCTTGTTCCAGACGCTTGGCGCCGGCGCCATGCAAACGGTTGCCCGCGCGTTTGGCGTCACCCCTACAAGGCGTTGGACTTGGCTGACGCTTGGCGTTTGGGCGACACTGCCCGCACTGTCCTTGCTGCCGCTTTGGTCAAACCTGCTGAACCCGGTCCTGCCAGACGCCCACGAGCACGTCCGGTACGCCGTGTTGTCGAGTCACTTTCAGGAGGCGATGGCCGCTGGCATTTGGTATCCGCGCTGGCTACCCGACTTCAATGCCGGATACGGCTATCCCGAGTTCGTCTTTTATCAACCCGGTTATTTCTTCCTCAACAGCTGGCTGGCCGTACTGACTGACGACTTGCTGTGGCGTCAGTTGCTGACACTGGGTGCGCTGTGCCTCATTGGCGGGCTTGGTGTGTACCGACTTGCACGGACTTTTGTGGACCGCCTCTCCGCTCTGGCCCTTGTGGTGTTGTTTCAGGCGGCGCCCTATGTTCACATCAACCTGTATGAGCGCGGTGATTTGAGTGAATGGATGGTCATTCAACTGTTGCCGTGGGTGCTGCACTGGAGTTGGTGCCTGCTGGCGCCAGTGCAGCGCTCAACAATGGGTATGGGGGGACGGGCGCTGTGCTGGAGCGGACTGACGCTGGTGCTTGCGGCAAGCTTTTATAGCCACCCGATGGCAGTACTGTTTTTGCCATTGGTCGTCGCTCTGCTGGGTATGCTGACGCTGGCCGGCACCGAGCACCAGGCACCGCTGGCGGTCAGACTGCGCAGCGTCCTTGAACTGGCAGGTGCCCTGTTGCTGGCATTGGCACTGGCCTCGCCATATTGGCTCCCGGTTGCGCAACTCAAGCCTCTGGTCAATGCGCAGGTCGCTTTGACCGGCGGTTTTGAGGCCTGGCGCAACGTCGCCTCTCTATCTGGCGTGCTGTTCGACCCCCAGGCATTTCTGGCCGCACCCTTTGTGGCTTTGGCATTGTCAGGTGCCTGGCAAGGTCGTGGACACCCTTTCATCCGGGCCGCAGGCCTGGTCTACCTTGTACTTTTTCTCGCCATGCTGCCGACCGGCCGCTGGTTCTGGCATCTTTACCCCTTTTCATTGATGCAGTTTCCCTGGCGGCTGGCGGTGTTTGCGCCCGCGTTACAGGTAGTTTGTACGCTTGGCTATTGGCATGGCAGCAATCGCCACTCGGTCCTGCGGCGGTTGGGCTTGACGCTCGGACTGCTGGCGCTGACCTGGTCGGCATGGAATTATCATGACTTTCGCGCACTGCAAGTGTTGGGCGAGCCCGTTGCCGGTGCGCAACTCGACTGCGTCAAGACCTATCCAAGCCTGGCCCGACCCAACATGGCGTTGGCCACTCTGGATGGTGGGGAATGGTTGCCGGCAAGATTCGCCAAAAATCCGCCCGAAACGGCACGATACACGCCTATCAGTCAAACATGCGAAGCACAACTGGCGCGGCATCGGGCGGCCTTGACTGGACATTTAGGAGTTGACCAATTTTCAAACCGGTCCACATTGAATTGGATGACCAGTGACTCAGCGCATTGGCAGGGGCACCCACAGCCCGGGCATTCGCCGCACGCGCTCAACTACCGCTTCGCAGGCGCGAATCCGGGTGTGGTGGTGATCCAGCAAATCTACCTGCCAGGCTGGTCAGTGCACGTGAATGGTTTGGCGTTGACCGCAACGACCATCGAAGAGCAGTTGTTGCCGGATGGCCGAATGCAGGTTCGATTGGCTGCTGGCGAACACACGATTACTGCTCGCTACGATGGTCCGCCCGGTGCAAAGCAGCGCAACGTAGCAATTGGGTTGGCACTTTTGCTGGCTGCGGCCTATTGGCTGCGGCGGCTGCGCAAGCAGGGCGGGCTCAAATTTGAAGTGGGTTACTAGTGTCCCGAGTTAGAAATTCGTTGAATAAATCTACCGACAATCACCGCCATGCGTCGTTGCAAATGCTCGCCATGCGCCCGGCATGTCTGCGCTTTGCGCCTAGCTTGGCAGCGATTTCGGCAGATTTCTTTCTTCAACGAACTTCCAACTCAGGACACTAGATTTCAGTGAAAGAGGCCGGAGTGCTGCGAGATCCGCTGAGCCCTCTGCGTGCTTCAACTTCAGTCCCTGCAGGACTACCAATTCGGTTTCAAATTGACAGGGGACGTCAGGAATACATGGTATTTCGCGTCCTCGCGGTGCGGCGGCATGGCCCTGACCGAAGGGCTGCATCACGTCACGCACGGCGCTGGCTACGCCCTCGTTCCAACCGCGCACCTGCACATATTGCTGCGGCCGCCAGAACCCATCGCAGGTTAGCCTGGCAGGCTGATAACGGACGACGGCATTGAGCGGCCCATCTCAGTTCAAGACCACGGCATGGCCTTGAGGGTCAAAGGGAATGAACGCGCCCAACCTACCCTGGCGGATCGCCTCCACCATGTCGTGCAGCGGCTGATCGGCCTCGGCACTGCCAGGCTCGCGGCCCGGCTTGCCTGCAAGCGCGGCAGCGAACACCATGCCCCAGGGTTTGCCAAAGGCCTCGGCTTCGTGCACCAGTTGGTCGAAAGATTGGAGTTCGTCCAGTCCCTTGTCCACACATATCTGAGGCACCAGCGCGCCACCTTCACCCCGCTCGAATTCGAGCCGCTGGGCCGGCGTGGCGTCCTGCGGCAGCTCGACACCTGCGAACACGAACAGCAGGCGCTGCGGCAGAGGTTGCATGCGTGCCGCGCTCAACAGGTCGTCAAAATTTTGAATGGTCATCGTGTATCCAGGTTCTGACGGTGAGGGTTTGTAGGGTCTGGCGCGCGTGAATCAGGTCGGCGGTGGCGCGTGAGCACTCGCGCTCCGTCGTATCCGCCGAGAGCACAGCAAGCGACGGTCGAATGCGCAGTGCCGTGTTCATTCGCACGCCCCAGGAGCCTCGGCGGTCTCAAAAACTGATGACTTGTCCATCGTATTCCACATAAGGTTGGTACGGCCCGGTGCCGCTGTTGGTTGCTACCGAGGCTGCGAAGAAATCGCCCTCCTGTGCGTCAAACACATGCACCTCGCCTTCTTCGATCACGTAGTGCCAGCCGTGCAGGGTGAGCCGGCCGGCCTCGACCTCGCGCCGCACCATGGGGTAGCCCATGAGGCGTTCGAGCTGCAGCACCACCGCGCGCTGCTCGGTGCGGCGCATCGATTCTGCGCAAGGCTGCACTGGCAGCAGTGCCTCGTCGACCAGCTTGAGCCACGCGGTGAGGGCTACCGCCTCGTCGGGCGCTCCCTCATAGGCGGTGCGGATCGCGCCACAGTGGCTGTGGCCGCAGATCACGATCCGCTCAACGTGCAGGCTGAGCACGGCGAACTCGATCGCGGCCATCGTTCCATGGAGTCCGTGCGATTGGTCGTGGGGTGGAACCAGCGCGCCCACGTTGCGCACGATGAAGAGTTCGCCCGGGCCAGCCCCGGTGAGCAAGTAGGGCACAAGTCGCGAGTCCGAGCAGCCGATAAACAGCGTCTTGGGGTGCTGGCCTTCGGCTACCAGGTCCTGAAAGCGCTGCTGATGGCGCGGAAAATAGTCGGAGCGGAAATGCCGCAGGCGCAACAGCAGCTCGTCCGCTGATGCGCTTGCGGCGGCCTCACTCATTGAACAAGAGGGGTGTCCGCCCCTTCCAATTCCACGCCTTCAACGTCTGCTTGACCCACCAGCAGCTGCATATACTGGCGCAGCGCCGTGGCCTGCGACTGAAGGGCCAGCCGCGCTCCGATTTGCGCCTGCAGCTCGGCGAACTCGGGCAGGCGCCCCGCCTCGCGTTCGAGCACCTCCACGATGTGCAGGCCGAAGCGGCTGTGCACCAGGCGCGGGTGCAGACCCAGGGCCTGGATGGCGTCGTTCTGCAGGAACAGCGCCTTGGCCAGTTCAGGCGCGCAGTCCTGCGGAGTGATCCAGCCGAGGTCGCCGCCCTGGGCGCTCGACGGGCAGTTGGAGAGCTCGTTCGCAAGCTGCGCAAAACGATCGATTGACACCCCCTGGCGCGATAGCTCCAGCAGCGCGGCTTCGGCGCGCTGGGCCAGCGCGTTCACCGGCACACCCGGCGTGACCGCGAACAGGATATGCCGCACATGCAGTGCCTGGCCCACCACAAAACGCGGCTTGTGGGCCTCGTAGTGGCGCCGGCATTCCTCAAGGCCCGGCTCGGGCGAATGCACCTCGGCTTCGAGCAGGGCCTCGATCGCGCGGCGCATGTCGTCATCCGGCTCGGGCGCGTTCAAACCCGTGAATCGCGGCAGCAGGCCGGCGCTAACCGCCTGCTGGCGTAGCAGCTCGGTGCAGGCGCGTTCGCGCAGGGTCTGCTCGCCCAGCACCTCACCGGCGTCGTGCAGGTGGATGCCGTTGATGCTGGCGATCTCGACCGGGGCCTCAGCGACCTCAGGGGCTTTGCAGGCGCAGGCGCTGCTGCCGCAGCCCGAAGATGTGGAAAGGTCTTGGCTCATGGAAGCTTCCGTGGGTGGGTTGGATCAGCGGGGCTTGGAAGGATGGGCCGGGTTGGTCGGGTTGGCCGGCACGCCCAGGCGGCGGCTGCGCACCACCTGGTAAGGCCGCACCAGGTAGGCAACGCTCGCGAAGCCGCTCCACACATGCACCAGCCGCGAGAACGGGAACAGCAGGAAGATCGTCATGCCCAGCACCAGGTGTACCTTGTAGGGCCAGTCCATGTTGACCAGCGCGGCCGCGTCGGGGCGGAAGGTGACGATGCGCTGCGCCCACTCGGCCAGCACCAGCATGGCGCTGCCATCGGCGTGCGAATAGGAATACGGCAGTGTGATCAGGCCCAGCGTGAGTTGCACCCACAGAATCACCAGAATGGCGATGTCGGTGCGGTGGCTGGTCAGGCGGATGCGCGGGTCGAAGATGCGCCGGTGCAGCAGCATCGACAGGCCCACGAAGCAGATCGCACCGGCGGTACCACCCGCGTAGATGGCCATGCGCTGCTTGAACGCGGCATCCATGAAGCCTTCGTAGAAAAAATGCGGGGTGAGCAAGCCCACGGCGTGGCCGAAGAACAGGAACAGGATGCCGACGTGAAACAGGTTGCTGCCCCAGCGCAGCTGGCCCTTGCGCAGCAGCTGCGAGGAATCGCTTTTCCAGGTGTACTGGTCGCGGTCGAAGCGGGCCAGGCTGCCCATGAGGAAGACCGCCAGGCAGATGTAGGGATAGACGCCGAAAAGGAAGTGGTGCAGTGAGGTCATGCCTGTGCTCCTGGTGGTGGGGGGGTATGACGGCTGGTGGCCGCCTTCACGATGCGGATGGGTTGCGGCTGGCCGGGTCGGGCCTGACCTTCGGTGGAGCAGCCGCCGAACACTGCAGGTTCGGCCCAGCTCTCGTCGATGCCGGGGTCAGCCGCCACCGGCACCGGATCGGCCTTCTCGCCTGCGATCTCGAGCACGGCGGCCAGCACGCTGGCGTACGGGCTCTGGCGCTTGAGCAGCGCGCTGAAGATCACGCGCACGATGTGCGCGCTTTCGCCGAGGAACTCGCGTGCCACCGCGGCGGGCTGGGTGGAGGCGAACTCCAGCAGCACGCTCAGGTGGTCGGGAAGCTCGGCCGGGCCGAAGAAAAGGCCGGCTTTCTCGTAGGTCTGGATCAGGTCGATCATGGCCGGGCCACGCTCGCGCGAGTCCCCGAGCACGTGTTCGAACAGGTGCAGCGCGGTGCTGCGCCCGCGGTCGAACAGTTCGACATAAGCGGCCTCGACGTCGAGCGCCGGCTGCTGGCTCAGGTGCACCAGCAGCGCGTCCAGTTCGACCAGGCGTGTGGCCGGCAAGGCGGCTTCGGCGCGCAATGCGTCGCGCAGTTCACCGGCGTGCTCGCGCAGTTCGGCGCTGGGGTAACGCAGGAGGTGAGCGAGCACGCGCAAGGTGTGCACGACGGGCTTGGGGGTGGTGGAAAACAGGCCCATCTCAAACCCCTGCCTTGATCGGGATGGTGCGCTTCTTCTCGCTGCCAAACAGGCTGGTTTCGGTCTGCCCTTCCGAGCAGCCGTTGCCAAACGTGAAGCCGCAGCCGCCCTTGATGTTGAAGGTGTTCTCGGCGTATTCGCGGTGGGTGGTGGGAATCACGAAACGGTCCTCGTAGTTGGCAATCGCCATGGTCTGGTACATGTCCTCGACCTCGCGCACACTGAGCTGCACCTGGTCGAGCACGTCCTGGTTGATGACGCCGTCCACGTGTTTGGCACGCTGGTAGCTGCGCATGGCCAGCATGCGTTCTAGCGCGCGCACCACCGGCACGGTGTCACCGGCGGTCAGCAGGTTGGCGAGGTACTTCACCGGGATGCGCAGTTGGCTCACGTCCGGGATCTCGCCGTTACCGCCCAGGTGACCAGCGTTGGCCGCGGCGGTGATGGGCGAGAGCGGTGGCACGTACCAGACCATGGGCAGCGTGCGGTACTCCGGGTGCAGTGGCAGCGCCACCTTCCAGTCCACGGCCATCTTGTAGACCGGGCTGTGGCGCGCGGCCTCCAGCCAGTTCTCGGGGATGCCGTCGGCGCGCGCCTGCGCGATCACCGCCGGGTCGTGCGGGTCCAGGAACAGGTCGATCTGCGCCTTGTAGAGGTCCATCTCGTTGGGCACGCTCGCCGCTTCCTGAATGCGGTCCGCGTCGTACAGCAGCACGCCCAGGTAGCGGATGCGGCCCACGCAGGTCTCGCTGCACACGGTGGGCTGGCCGGCCTCGATGCGCGGGTAGCAGAAGATGCACTTCTCGGCCTTGCCGCTCTTCCAGTTGTAGTAAATCTTCTTGTAGGGGCAGCCGCTCACGCACATGCGCCAGCCGCGGCACTTGTCCTGGTCGATCAGCACGATGCCGTCTTCCTCGCGCTTGTAGATCGATCCCGAGGGGCACGAAGCCACGCAGGCCGGGTTCAGGCAGTGCTCGCACAGGCGCGGCAGGTACATCATGAAGGTGTTCTCGAACTCCCCCACCATGGCCTTCTGCGCGGCTTCGAAGCCGTTGAAATTGGCATCCTTGCTGCGTTTGGCAAACTCGCCGCCCAGGATTTCCTCCCAGTTCGGGCCCCACTCGATCTTCTCCATCCGCTTGCCCGTGATAAGGCTGCGCGGGCGGGCGGTCGGCGTGTTCTTCATCTCGGGGGCCGACTGCAGGTGGTCGTAGTCGAAAGTGAACGGTTCGTAGTAGTCGTCGATCTCCGGCATGTGTGGGTTGGCGAAGATCTTCATCAGCAGCTGCCATTTGCCCCCCTGCTTGGGCACGATGGAGCCGTCGGCGCGGCGCGTCCAGCCGCCCTGCCACTTCTCCTGGTTCTCCCACTCCTTCGGGTAGCCGATGCCGGGCTTGGTCTCGACGTTGTTGAACCAGGCGTATTCCACCCCAGGGCGGTTGGTCCAGACGTTCTTGCAGGTGACCGAACAGGTGTGGCAACCGATGCACTTGTCCAGGTTGAGCACCATGCCGATTTGTGCGCGGATCTTCATGATGCCTCCAGCAAAGCTGCCTCAAGGCAGGCATGCGTTCCCATGGGGGGCAGCGAACGAACGTGAGCGTGGGGGTTCATGGATTCTCTCCTTCTGACTGATATGCGCGGATGAGATGGTCGTCGGCCGGTGTGTCGAGCCAGTCCACCTTGTCCATCTTCCGAACCACGACGAACTCGTCGCGGTTGGTGCCGATCGTTCCGTAGTAGTTGAAGCCGTAGCTGAGCTGCGCGTAGCCGCCGATCATGTGGGTCGGCTTGAGCACGATGCGCGTGACCGAGTTGTGGATGCCGCCGCGCACGCCGGTGATCTCCGAGCCCGGGGTGTTGATGATCTTTTCCTGCGAGTGGTACATCATCACCATGCCCGGGTTCACACGCTGGCTCACCACCGCACGCGCGGCCACCGCGCCGTTGATGTTGAACAGCTCGACCCAGTCGTTGTCCTCGATGCCGGCACTCTTGGCGTCGTCTTCGCTGAGCCAGACCACGGTGCCGCCCCGGTTGAGGGTGAGCATCATCAGGTTGTCGCTGTAGGTCGAGTGGATGCCCCACTTCTGGTGCGGCGTGATGAAGTTCAGCACGATCTCCGCGTTGCCGTTGGACTTGATGTTGTGAATGCCGGAGGTCGCCTTCATGTCCACCGGCGGGCGGTAGCTGCCCAGGCCTTCACCAAAGGCAATCATCCAGGGGTGGTCCTGGTAGAACTGCTGGCGGCCGGTGAGGGTGCGCCATGGAATGAGTTCGTGCACATTGGTGTAGCCGGCGTTGTAGCTCACCGTCTCGCTCTCGATGCCGCTCCAGGTGGGGCTGCTGATGATCTTGCGCGGCTGCGCCTGGATGTCGCGAAAGCGGATCTTCTCGTCCTCGCGGTGGATCGCCAGGTGGGTGTGGTCGATGCCGGTCTGTTTGCCAAGCGCTTCCCAGGCCTTCACCGCCACGTGGCCGTTGGTCTCGGGGGCGAGCTGCAGGATGACTTCGCAGGCGTCGATGTCGGTCACGATCTTCGGCATGCCCTTGGTCACGCCTTCGTCCATCGTGGTGCCGTTGAGCTGGCCGAGCTGTTCCACCTCGGTGCCGGTTTTCCAGCCGATGCCCTTGCCGCCATTGCCCAGCTTGTCGAGCAAGGGGCCCAGCGCCGTGAAGCGTTTGAAGGTGTTGGGGTAGTCGCGCTCGACCACGGTGATCTGCGGCGCGGTCTTGCCGGGGATGAGTTCACAGTGGCCCTTGCGCCATTCCTTCACCTCAAACGGCTGCGCGAGTTCGCCGGGGGTGTCGTGCATGATGGGTGTCAGCACCACTTCTTTTTCCACCCCCAGGTGGCCCACGCAGACTTCGCTGAAGGCTTTCGCAAAACCCTTGTAGATCTCCCAGTCGCTGCGGCTTTGCCACACCGGGTCAACCGCCGCCGAGAGCGGGTGGATGAAGGGGTGCATGTCGCTGGTGTTGAGGTCGTTCTTCTCATACCAGCTGGCGGTGGGCAGCACCACGTCGGAGTACATGCAGGTGGTGCTCATGCGAAAGTCGAGCGTGACCAGCAGGTCCAGCTTGCCTTTCGGTGCGTGTTCGTGCCACACCACCTCTTGGGGCTTCGCTTCGTCCTTGCCCAGGTCTTTTCCCTGCACACCGTTCTCGGTGCCCAGCAGGTGCTTGCAGAAATACTCGTGGCCCTTGCCGCTGGAGCCCAGCAGGTTGCTGCGCCACACGAACATGTTGCGCGGCCAGTTCTGCGGCGCGTCCGGGTCTTCGCAGCTCATGGCCAGCGTGCCGTCTTTCAGCGCGCGCACCACGTAGTCCTTGGCATCGAGCCCGGCGGCGGCGGCGTCTTTCACCACCTGCAGCGGGTTGGTCTTGAGCTGCGGGGCAATGGGCAACCAGCCCATGCGCTCGGCGCGGACGTTGAAATCGATCATGCTGCCACTGAACGCGGCCTTGTCGGCCAACGGGCTCACGATCTCCTCCATGCCAAGCTTCTCGTAGCGCCACTGGTCGGTGTGCGCGTAGAAGAAGCTGGTGCTGTTCATCTGGCGTGGCGGGCGTGCCCAGTCGGTGGCAAAGGCCAAGGGCAACCAGCCGGTCTGCGGGCGCAGCTTTTCCTGGCCCACGTAGTGCGCCCAGCCGCCACCGCTCTGGCCGATGCAGCCGCACATCATCAACAGGTTGATCACGCCGCGGTAGTTCATGTCGGCGTGGTACCAGTGGTTCATGGCCGCGCCGATGATCACCATCGACTTGCCACGCGTCTTGTCGGCGTTGTCGGCAAATTGCTGCGCGACGGTGATCACCTGGTCGCGCGGTACGCCGGTGATGCTCTCCTGCCAGGCCGGCGTGTAGGCGGCGTTGTCATCAAAGTTCCTGGCGCCACTGCCCAGACCACGGTCGATGCCGTACTGCGCGACTTGCAGGTCGAACACGGTAGCCACCATGGCGTGGCGCTCTTCGCCGGCCTTGCCCAGGCGCAGGCGCACAGCCGGCACACGTGCGTGGTTGATGCTGCCGTTCTGCGCGTTCGCGGTGAAGTGCGGGGAGGCCTCGCCACCGAAGTAGGGGAAGGCTACGTTCACCACCTCGGTGCCCTGCTCGCCGTCTTCGATCACCGAGAGCTTGAGCTTCACATTTGTGTCGCTGCGTGCTTCCTTGGCCTGTAGATTCCACTTGCCCTCGTCGCTGCGGCCGGCTTCGCCCCAGCGGAAACCGATCGAGCCGTTGGGCAACACGGCCTTGCCATCGGTATCGAAGGCGACGGTTTTCCACTCCGGGTTGTTCTGCTGGCCGAGCTGGCCGTTGAAATCGCTGGCGCGCAGGTAACGGTCGGGCACGAGGGTGGTGGTGCCGTCGGCCAA
This sequence comes from Acidovorax sp. A1169, assembly GCF_030704685.1. Taxonomy (GTDB): domain Bacteria; phylum Pseudomonadota; class Gammaproteobacteria; order Burkholderiales; family Burkholderiaceae_C; genus Acidovorax. The sequence goes on along the minus strand of NZ_JAUZDX010000025.1, from coordinate 51,309 downwards.
CACGTGTTCCTTGAGCATCACGAGCAGCGGCAGGTCGGTGTAGCGGCGCGCGTAGTCGTCGAAGTAGCTGCTGCGTGGCTTGCCGTCATCGGGGAAATAGAAGTTCTTCAGCACCACGTGGCCCATGGCCATGGCGAGTGCTGCATCTGTACCCTGCTTGGGGTGCAGCCAGAGGTCGGAGAGCTTGGCCACCTCCGAGTAGTCAGGTGTCACTGCCACCGTCTTGGCGCCCTTGTAGCGCACCTCGGTGAAGAAGTGGGCATCGGGTGTGCGCGTCTGCGGTACGTTGGACCCCCAGGCGATGATGAACGAGCTGTTGTACCAGTCGGCCGATTCGGGCACGTCGGTCTGCTCGCCCCAGACCTGCGGGCTGGCCGGCGGCAGGTCGCAGTACCAGTCGTAGAAGCTCATGCACACGCCGCCGATGAGCGAGAGGTAGCGCGAGCCGGCGGCGTAGCTCACCATGCTCATGGCAGGGATGGGGCTGAAGCCAATGATGCGATCGGGTCCGTGCTGCTTGATGGTGTAGACGTTGGCTGCGGCGATCAGCTGGTTGACTTCGTCCCAGGTGCTGCGCACGAAGCCGCCCATGCCACGCACCTGCTGGTAGTCGCGACGGGCTTCGGGGTTCTCGACGATGGTGGCCCAGGCGTCCACCGGGGTCTTGGCCACGCTGAGCGCGGCACGCCAGCGCTCCAGCAGGCGCCCGCGCACCATGGGGTATTTCACGCGGTTGGCGCTGTAGAGGTACCAGCTGTAGGACGCCCCGCGGGCGCAGCCGCGCGGCTCGTGGTTGGGCATGTCCCAGCGTGTGCGCGGGTAGTCGGTCTGCTGGGTTTCCCAGGTGACGATGCCGCCCTTGACGTAGATCTTCCACGAGCAAGAGCCGGTGCAGTTCACGCCGTGGGTGCTGCGCACGATCTTGTCGTGCGCCCAGCGGTTGCGGTAGGCATCTTCCCAGGTGCGGTCTTCACCGGTGGTCTGACCGTGGTTGCCCGAGAAGTTTTCGCGCGGCAGCGAGAAGTAGGAAAGGCGGTCGAGAAAATGGCTCATGAATGTCTCCGGAAATGGGGGCGTGGCATCTGAGGTGCGCGGGGTCAGGGGTTTTTGATCTCTGCGCCCTTGCGCAGGTAGAACCACCAGTTCAAGACCAGGCAGACGGCGTAAAAAATGGCGAAGCCGTACATGGCGAACTGCGGGGTCCCGGCCTTGATCTGCGCGCCGATCACCACCGGGGCGATGAAGGCGCCGTAGGCGGCCACGGCCGAGGTCCAGCCCAGCACGGGGCCGGCCTGCTGGCGGTCGAAAATGACGCCGATGGTGCGGAAGGTCGAGCCGTTGCCGATGCCGCTGGCAAAGAACAGCACGATGAACAGGCCGATGAAGGCGGGGAAGTACTGCTCGGGTGTGGCCGAGGTGTAGGCCTGCATCATCACGTAGCCCACCGCAGCGGAAGCCAGCACCATCACCGCCGAGATGACCTGGGTGACGATGGAGCCGCCGACCTTGTCGGAGATCCAGCCACCGATGGGCCGCACCGCGGCACCGACGAAGGGACCGATCCAGGCATATGTCAGGGCCGAGGGTGCGTTCGGATTTTTCAGCGTGTGTGTCATCACACCGGCGGCGTCCGCCACGTGCTGGAAGCCGAAGATCACCGTGATGGCCAACGGCAGCACCATCGAGAAGCCGATGAAGGAGCCGAAGGTGACGATGTAGAGCGCGGTGAGCGACCAGGTGTGCTTGTTGCGGAAAATGGCGAACTGCTTTGCCACGTTCTCCTTCATGGCACCGAAGGCGGCCACGCGCATCATGAGCAGCGCGAGGATGATGTCCAGCGGGATGGCGATCCACATGTTCAGGACGCCCAGCCCGGTGGGGGCCGGCAGATACAGCCAGAGCATGAAGATGGCAGGGATGAAGGCCAGGGTGTAGAGGTAGGTGACTTTGGCGAACGCGGCGATGGGGTGACCGGCGTCGGGCGACACGGTCTTCAGGTTGTTCATGCCGAACCACGCCAGGATCGACAGTGGCACGAGCGAGATCACCCAGGCGAAGCCAGCGTTCTGGATCCAGGTGGGCGTGCCGGCGGCGATCTTGCCGAAGATCCAGCCGCTGTCCTTCACCAGCGTCATCGACTCACCACCGAAGGCGCCCAGCAAGGGCAGCGTCATCACCAGCGGGATGACGATCTGCATCGTGGTCACGCCGAAGTTGCCCAGGCCGGCGTTCAGACCCAGTGCCGTACCCTGCAGCCGCTTCGGAAAGAAGGTGCTGATGTTGGACATGCTGGAGGCGAAGTTGCCGCCACCCACGCCGGACCACAGCGCCAGCAGCTGGAACGACCACAGCGGCCACTCGGGGTGCTGCAGTGCAAAGCCGGTGCCGATGGCCGGGGCCAGCAGCATCGCCGTGGTGAGGAAGATGGTGTTGCGCCCACCGGCCAGCCGCACCAGGAAGGACGCCGGGATGCGCATGGTGGCGCCCGAGATGCCGGAGATGGCGGTAAGCGTGAACAGCTCGGCCTGGGTGAAGGGAAAGCCCAGGTTGAGCATCTGCACCGTGATGATTCCCCACATGCCCCATACGGCGAAGCCGCACAGCAGGGCCGGCACGGAAATCCAGAGGTTGCGGTAGGCGATGCGCTTGCCGGTGGCGTTCCAGAAGGTCTGGTCTTCCGGGCGCCAATCGACGATGTCAGGTTCGACTTTGGATGTGTTGTTCATGAGAGTGGCAAGCAACGCGGAGCGTCAGTTCTGAAGGGAAAAGGGTTTGGCGTTGGCGCCCATGACTTCGGTCTTGCGCACCTCGGTCCAGTACATCCAGATGAGCGAGACCCACACCACGCCGTACATCAACATGAATGCGCTTGATCGGATGCCGGTGAGGTCCATCAACACGCCGAAAAGGATGGGCAGCACGAAGCCGCCCAGGCCACCGGCCAGTCCCACGATGCCGCTGATGGCGCCGATGTTCTTCGGGTAGTCGTCGCTGATGTACTTGAAGACGCTGGCCTTGCCGAAGGCCCAGGCGATGCCCAGGATGAACATCAGTGCGGTAAAGAGGTACACGTTGAGGCCAATGTGGAAGGTCTTGGGGCCATCCACCGTTGCCACTGTGAAATCGGTCTGCGGGTAAGACAGCAGAAACAGGCAGATCCAGCTCACCCACAGTACCCACCAGGTGACCTTGTGCGCGCCAAACTTGTCCGACATCACGCCGCCCACCGCGCGCAACACGCCACCGGGCAGCGAGAAGCAGGCCGCCAGCAGCGCGGCCACGCGGATGTCCAGACCGAACTCGCCCACGTAGTACTGCACCATCCACAGCGAGAGAGCCACGTAGCCGCCGAAGACGATGCTGTAGTACTGGCAGTACTTGAGCACCTTGGGGTCTTTCAGCGCCGTGAGCTGATCCATGAAGGACACGTTGCTGGGCACCAGGTGGTCGGGGTTGCTGTAGGTGAAGAGCCAGAACAGCACCACCGTGCCCAGCATGATGGCCGCGTACACCTGCGGCACCATGGTCCAGCCGAAGGCGACCAGCAGCACCGGGGCCACGAACTTGTTGACCGCCGCGCCCGAGTTGCCCGCGCCGTACACGCCCATGGCCATGCCCTGGCGGTGCTTGGGGAACCAGCGCGCCACATAGGGAGTGCCGACCGAGAACGAACCGCCCGCGAGACCCACGAACAGGCCGATGGTGAGGAAGTGCCAGTAGGCGGTGGCGTAGCTCATGAGCCAGATTGCCGGCACGGTGATGGCCATGAGCAGGGCCATCACGATGCGGCCACCAAAGCGGTCGGTCCAAATGCCCAGGGGCACTCGCACCAGCGAGCCAGTGAGCACTGGTGTGGCCATGAGCAGGCCGAACTGGGTGGAGTTGAGGTCGAGCGCCTTCTTGATCGGGATGCCTATGACGCCGAACATCATCCAGACCATGAAGCACACGGTGAACGCCAGGGTGCTGACGATCAGCACCGACCAAGCTTTTTTGTCGTTGTTCAATTCAGAGGCCATGTTGTCTTTCTCCACGCGGGGCATGGCAAGACTGTCGGCGATGGGCACGCTGGTGGCTATCCGTCACCTGGGTGGCCAGGGCGGCTCTGAAGAACGATGGTGGAAGGACTCAGGGCGTCCAGAAGAACTACCTCAACCGGTTTGTGGCCACCGGTTGACCTGGATCAATGCGCGAGAGCGTTATTGCCCTGCGCGCTGTCGACATCCACCGCGAGCGAGCTGGGCGGCACTCCTGCACTCGAGAAGGGCAATTGGCGGGCCTGCTATGAAGCGTGTCGGGCGGCGAATACCGCCGCCTGCACACGCGAGGTGAGGTGGAGTTTTCGCAGGATGTGCTGCACGTGTATCTTTACCGTGGTCTCGGCAATGTCGAGCTGACGGGCGATGTGTTTGTTGCTGTCGCCGCGCGCGATCAGGTGCAGGATTTCGAGTTCTCGCACCGACAGCGACGCGAGTTCGACATCCGAATTATTCACGGGTGCCACAATAGAAGTGCCAGGACCGTCGGCGGCGGGCTGCGAGCGCAAGGCCGATACCAGCTTGGTCGTCATCTCCGGGCTCACCACCGATTCACCGTCCATCACCTTGACAATGGCCTCACACAGGTGGTGCGACTCCACCGTCTTCAGCAAATACCCGTCGGCGCCGGCTTTGAGCGCGGCCACCAGGTCGGCCTCGTTTTCGCTCACAGTGAGCATGAGCACGCGGCTGCCAGGCGCGGCCTCGCGCAGCGCGGGGATGGCGTCCACGCCCAACACACCGGGGAGGTGGTTGTCGAGCAGGATCACGTCAGGTCGCTGGCGCGCAACGCAGCGCAGTGCCTCGCCCACGTCACCCGCTTCGCAAGTCACCTCGAAGCGTGTGTCCTGCGAAAGCAGGGCCATGAGCCCGCGACGGAACAGGGAGTGGTCGTCCACCACGAGTAGCTGTATCGGGTGGGTGGGTGTGACGTTCATGGAAGGGGGTGTTCGGTGGTGATTGCTGCAATAGGGCTGGCCGCCACAGGGTGGGGTGGCAGCGTCAGGGTCACGGTGGTGCCGTCGCCGGGCTCGGAGCTTACGTCGACCCGCGCGCCAATGAGCGCGGCGCGCTCGCGCATGATCTTCAGGCCCACGTGGGAATCATCGGGCGTGTCCAGCACGTCGAATCCCGCACCGTCGTCGCGCACACGAAAGCGCCAGCGCGCGCCCTTGATCACATCAAGCTGAATGTGGCGCGCCCCCGCGTGCTTGCGCACGTTGGAGAGCGACTCCTGCAACACGTGCAGCACCTGCACCTGCACATCGGCAGGCAGAGGAAGGCCGTGGCCTTCGACGTGCAACTTGGCTGGCAAGCCCGTCTGGTGCTGAAACTTCTGCAGCGTCTCCTGCAGGGCGCGTTCGATGTCGTCGGTGTTGGTGCGGGTGCGAAAGTGCACCAGCAGTTCGCGCACGTCGTTGATGCTCTCGCGCAGACCTTCGTCGAGTTCGTCGAGCGTGCTCATCACTCGCGCGTCTTGGCCTTTGGTTGCCGCAGTGCGCAGCAGTTGCACCTGGATCTTTAGAAAGGCCAGCGACTGCGCGATGGAGTCATGCAGCTCGCGAGCAATCAATGCCCGTTCCTCGCCCACCGCAGCCTCGCGTTCCAGCGCGGCCGCGCGCAGGCTCTCCAGCGCATTGGCAAGGTGGCTTGCCAGGGCATCCAACAGCTCGGACTCGCCTGCGCTCAGGTTGGTCTGCGACCGGTAGAACAGGTTGATCTCGCCGATGAGGCGCTGCTGCAGGCGCACCGGCACGCTCACCAGCGTCTCGAAACCGGCGCGCACGCAGTGCCGTACCTCCAGCTCGTCGTGGCTGCGGATGGGGATCACCCGGGTGCGGGCATCGGGCTGCAGGTTGCCGCAAGCACACGCTCCCGCCAGCAGACTGCGCTCGGCTTCCACCATGTCCTGCGGAAAGCAGTCGGTGGCCAGCATCAGGTAGCGCTGGCTGGCTTCATCGCTCCAGCGCACCGCCACTGCGTCCGCCTTCACCACTGCGCGCACGCGCTGGGAAAAGCCGCGAGAAAGTTCTTCGATGCTGCCAGCCTGGGCCATGAAGGCGCTGACCTCATACAGCGTCTCCAGCCGCGCGCGCTGCGCTTCGATGTGGCGCGTCTTGGCCTCTACCTGGCTCTCTAGGCCAGCGTACATCGTCTGCAGCGTGGAGGCCATGCGGTTGAAACCCCCCGCCACCTGACCAAATTCGTCGAGTGTGTCGACCTCTACGCGCGCCTTGAAGTCGCCCGATTCCAGCCGGCGCAAGCTCTCGCGCAGGTGGGCCAGCGGGTTGATGACGTACATGTAGCCTGTGTAGAGCATCACCACCGCGCCGAGGATGGCCAGCGCCATCATGAGGAACTGGAACAGGTTAAGGATGGCAGTCAAACCCGATAGCTGGTGCTCGATGGCGAGCACCAGTGCGTCGATGGCATCGACGAAGGCGTCGGCCGCGGCCAGGGCTTGTGTCGGATCGGGCGGCGACCCTTGTGACCACAGCGGGCGCTGGCTTTGCCACAGCGCCTCCACTGTGGCGAATTTAGTGGCAACCGTTTCGTCCCAGGGCACGAAGAGCGGCCGGCCAGCGTCGCCCCGGCGCAGCAACTCCAAGCTCTGGTCGAACTGCTGCACCAGCGCCGCCACCTCGGTCGGCGCCTGATCGGACTGCGCCACGCTGTTGATCCGCCAGGTTTGCATGCGCATTCGTCCGGCCTCGTTCACCGCTGCGGCTCCACCTTCGAGCTGCCAGGTCACCCATAGCGTGAGACCGATGGAAGCGAGCGCGACGAGCAGCAAGCCCGCGCCGATGCGTACCAGCTTGGTTGACAGGGATGCGGTGGAGGCCATCACGTGGTGGTTACCGGGTTTCAAGGTTTGCAAATACCTGCTTGCGACAGGCTGCTGTCTCAGGCAGTTGTGCCTGGCTGAGAAAATAATGCACTTGCAGTCCCATTTCATGTGATGCGGATTCAAAAGCGATGCGCAACACCCTGGATTTCAATGAACAAGAGTGGAGTGCTGCGGGTTGTTGATCAGCAACTCGCGGTACACCGCCAACGGTGATCGTACCCCCAGCCCCTTTCTGGGGCGGTCGTTGATCTCATCGGCTATCGCATCGAGTTGCTGCTGGCTGTAGATGCTCAGGTCCTTCCCCTTGGGCAGGTACTGGCGCATCAGGCCATTCATGTTCTCGCTGAAGCCCCCCTGGTCGTACGTCATGCTCAGGCGCATCGGTTGGGCAATGCCCAGCAGCTTGTCCGTGAAGCCCTGCAAGACGTTGGCAGCACTGGCCGGCTTGAACTCGGGGAGCTTGACCAGCATGACCAGTCGGCTGGTGCGCTCCACCAAGGTCCCCACCGCACTGGCATTGGCCTCGCCTTTGATCAGGTCACCTTCCCAGTGCCCGGGGAACTGGCGGTCTTCGATCTCTGGAGGGCGCACATGGATGCTCAGCATGTCCGGGATCTGGCCCCTGCGGTCCTTGCCTTTGCTGCGCGGCACTCGCTTGTTGTGGGCGTGGCGCAAGGTGGCGATCAGTTCTTTGCGCAGCTCGCCCACGGGCATGGCATAGATGCAGTTGTAGATGGTCTCGTATGACACGCGGTGCTCATGGCCTGGTGGATGCAAGCGTGCCAGTGTCAGGGCAATCTGCTCGGGCGACCAGTGAAGCCGCAGCAAATGGCTCACCAGGCCCCACAGGATGGAGTCAGGATGCAGCTTGACTGCGGGCCTGCCACAGCGCCTGCGCTGCAGGCAAAGGCGCTGCGCCTTGACGCTGCCATAGTCCGATGGATGGCCCGATGGGTGAGCATTGCGCACCAGCTCCCGGCTGATGGTGGCGGGTGAGCGCAGCAGTTGCCTTGCGATGGCCCGCACGCTGTAGTTCTGCTGCTTCAGGCTGGCAATGGTGACTCGGTCTTCGGGCTGCAGCTGGCTGTAGTGGCTGGAACGGGAGGGGTTGTGCATCTGCGGACCTTACAGGTTGGCAGGTGTTGCACTTCAGATTTGAATCCGCCGTACTTAAAACATAGCTCGCATCGAGATCGTGCGCTATGGGCCGATCTGAGCGGTCGATGTCTGAGTCGACTGGCAGGTCAAGGGCGCAACGCGCGTGTTCACACAGCTTCGGCCGATAGCGGAAGTCTGGCTTGCCGCGCCTGTACCCTGAATCACCCAAGAAGGCGACTCAGCGAAACTCAGGTGAAGCCTTTGCGCAGCGGCTCGGGCGTGTCCATGAGAGCCGATCCGGATGTCCAGCTCCCGACGTTCTTGCTGTCCAAGAAAACCGAGCTCGGTGTCCAGCAGCGACCTGAATAGGCAGGTCGCTGCAGTGCTGCGGATGGGTGCCGGGGGGGCGCGGGCCTTGGGCATGTTGCCGCAGCGCATGCGGAGCAGCCTCACCCATTCGGGGGGTGGGCGCGACCCGAATCGGTCCGGTTGGCGGGATACATTAGTTCGGCTTCCACCGGGGCGCCGCAGGTATGTACCACCAAGAGAGACCCATGCACCACCACCATCGCCTTGCCCACTTCGCCATTGCGGCCCTCATCTGCGCCAGCGCGCCAGCGGCCTTTGCCCAGGAAACCCGGCAGGAGCTGGTGCAAAAGATCGCGGTGGCGCAGGGTCTGCAGGACCAGTTCGAGCAGCAGCTGGCGGATCAGCGCGAGTCCGTGAAGGGCTATGGCGCCAAGATGCTGGCCGATGTAGTGGCCGAGAACGGTGGCAAGGCCACCGCCCGGGAGAAAGCCGCTTTCGACAAATTCCTGGCCCGCAGCGCGCAGATGTTCTCTGCCAAGGAGCTGGCGGCGAAGTGGGTGGCTAGCTATGGCGCCGATCTGTCCGTCAGCGACCTGCGCGAGATCCTCAAGCACTACGAGTCGCCCATCGGCAAGAAAGAGGTGGCCGCCAACAAGGCGGCCATGGCGACGTTCTCGGTGTGGATGAACCGCGAGGCGCAGTCCCGGGCCGAAGTGCTGATCGCCGGGCTCATGAAGGACCTGCAGCCGCCGGCAAAGCGCTGAACCGCCGGCCATTGCGGGCACGGGTGCCCTGCCGTGAATCCGCCGCGCAAGGGGCTGTGCCGAGCGCGGCGCGGTCACTGGCAGGCTCGTCACTGGCAACGGCAAGCGATAAAAAAGATAAAGAGAGGGAAGCACCCATGGAACTGACTGTCGACCCGGCCCAGCCGCCGCTGTACTCCCCCCGCCAGGTGTTCTGGGCGGGCTTTTGCGGCGGGCCTTTTGCCCTGGTCTATCTGCTGTCGCGCAACTTCCAAAGCCTGGGCCAGGCCGAAGAAGAGCGCCGCTACCTGCTGATCGGGCTGGCGCTGAGCCTCATCATCCTGGTCGTGCTGGTGATGGTGCCCGCCAGGCTGAGCACGGGCGTGTTCATCGGGGGCGCTTTTGCCGGCAGCACGCTTGCGCGGCAACAGCATTTCGGAGGCGAGAAGGTGCCGCCGCAAGGCACGCCGCTGCACTCCAACTGGCGCGTGTTCTTCAACACCCTTGCCTCTTTCGCGGCATGGGCGGCGGCCGTTGTGTCGCTGATGCTGCTGCTCCCCGCCGTGGGGGTCCGGCTGCCGGGATGAATGGGCCGGAACTGCGCACCTGTCAACATTGCAGTGCGGGCCCGTACCAAGCTCAATCCCGCAGCCGCCCGTCGCTGCCGATCACACCGATGTCTACATAGCGGCTGCCCACATTGCCTTTGGAAAAATCCACCCGGAAGCCGCCGAAGTCGATCTCGCCCATCGAGGTGAGTGGGGCGGCCAGGCTGGCAAGCGTGGTGCCGCGGTGATGAGCCTGATTCAGAGCGCCAGGCTCAATGGTCACGACCAGGACCGCTTTGTAGATGTCGCGACCGGCAGGTATGGGCCCGAAGCCGACGTTTCGTTCATCTGATAGCTGTCATTCGTTCGCACCAGAGCTATGCTCTCCGTAAACTCTAGAACGCACAAATGCCTCAAGACCTCGACAAGCTCCTCGGTCGTGTAAATGACGAAGAATCGTTCCGGACGTTCGTCGACGCTTTGGCTGTTGACTTCGCGGAGGCACGAGAAATTGAGGCAATCACGCCGAGCAAGCCATATGGCGCTGGTGCATTAGGCTGGGAACACAGCACTGTAGACGGATTTCTTGGTGCGGCAGCTGCTTGTGGGGTGGCTGTTGTAGAGGGGGACTTGAACAACCCCTGGCTTCGTTGCGCTGCCATTTTGTATGGCGGCAAGTTCTACGAGTAGCTACGCAATCGAATGGCCGGTCCTGGCCGATGGCAGCCATCGTACCAGCGGCAGCCACGGGCCCAAAGCGAGCACCTTCCTATTCTTCTGCGTGTCCGCATACAGGGCATTTTTTTAGGCCAAGGACCCATGAGAGCCATGCTCCGGCTGGCTGCGTGCGAATGGCCAGCCAAAATAGTTTCAGCCCGCATTGCGAGCACCGCACCGTCAGCAGAGCAACAACAAAAACTGCCACGATAAAAAGTGGTGTCGCTAGCACTATTGCCGTGCGCGATGTGCTGAAGAGCGTGGAAAAAAATCCCGGCGCGAGATATACACCGCCAGCGAACAGAAGCAGTACGCCAAGGCAAATCAGCAGCCAACGTTGGCGGTAAATCAAGCTCTTGGGTTCGCTATACATGCTTATTGATACCTCGCTTTCAGACAATGAGTGTCTGCTCTTGGCCGATGGCAGCCATCGTAGCAGCGGCAGCCACGGGCCCGAAACAGCCAGTCGCTCCGAACCAATCATGTGGCCAGGAAATGAGCGCGGTAGATAGAGGCTCTCTCCGCTTGGTTCAATGCCTTTGCGGCGCGTTCCATATTTCGCCAAAACCCACCTCGTGGAGATTCATTGAGACCACATGTCGCAAGCAGGTCCATGCAAGCGACGAGCTTTTCTACGGACAGAATCTGCTCAACCTCGGAAAGGTCGACGGTGTCATGGGGCACGTTCCACTGTGGAGACGAGGATAGATGCGGTCTGGCAAATCGCAAATAAGCGTGCGCCGACGCCAGCTGGATAGCTCGGGGCGGATAGCTCATTATTCATTCCGGTTGAACTTGAACGACGGCTCTTGGCCGATGGCAGCCATCGTAGCAGCGGCAGCCAGGGGCCCACAGCCGACAATGAGCCGGCCCTCCCAAAAGCAGTCATTGATTCAAAACACATTGATCGGCGCTCTAAGCATTCAGTTGGCGGACTCGGTTCGGCTACGGGCACGCTATAAATGCAATCTCATCTTGTATTGCAGCCGTTCCTGGTCAGCTGAATTCAATCGTTATGACTCGTGACATACCACGCCGCTATCTCAGTTTCGCCGAAGCACATGCTGCACTTTGCCGTGGCAAGGCCGTCGAAGTGTTTCTCGGGGGGTGTTCGCGCTCGGATTCTCAGGGCATTCGCTGGGTGCAGATTCGAGGTCTGCCGAATGGGTGTGAACTGCGTCTGTATGAGACGGCGGACCTCGGGTCTGAGGACTATACCGACGTGTATGAGTTTGGTCCGCTGGACCCGGAACTGGAGCAAGAAGAAGCTGATGAAGTGCGGGCCTTTTCGAGCTTTGAAGAGTGCGTGAAAACGCTCGAAACTCGCTGGCCTGGCGCCCTATCGCGATTGACAAATGAGTCCATGGTCCAAGATGAGTACGCCGACTATTTGCGGAGAGGTCGCGATGCATAACCTGTCACTTAAGCGTTGAACGTCCGCTTTCACCTGCCGCCATAGACTGCTCCTGGCCGAAAGCTGCGATTCCATCTGCTGGATAGTTGATCTTAAAAACCGTCAAGAAGGAGTTGAAGACAAGAGCTCGCAGAACTCACCAAACGAATCGCTGATGCGCTCGTAAGACGGAGCGTCCTCTACCGAATTCTCGTTGCTCCAGAGGAAAACTGCCGAAGACTTTGAACTGCAGTCGAAGCAAAGTGCGTCGTTGTTTCCAAGCACTGCGAATGGCAAAAGCTTCCCGAGGCGGTCATCAAGAGCCGACCAGAAGACGTTTGCATGGAAAAAGGCCAGGCTACGATCCGTCAGGCTTGAGAGCTGCGCATAGTGTAGAAAGCGCTCAATCGGAGGAGCCAGGAGCCCAGAGGGAGCGCGAAAATACTTCGTGACGGGCTCGCCGCCATTGCATCGTTGCAAAAGATGAACGTATTCGGGGTCAAAGCGAAAGCCAAGATAGTCGTTCTGAATCATGGATTTCATTCGGTCCAGCTCAGCGGGCGAGACAGGACCTACGCATGAGGAATCGACGAATTGCAGTGACATGAACCTTGCTCGCTTCAATGATCTGGAATGGCCGCTTCTGGCCGGTAGCCGCCATGGTAGGCGCGTCCGCTCCTGGCCGAATTCTGCTGATGCGACTGGATACGCATGCCCGCAGCAGTCAGCCATGCAGTCATCGCTTATCGCCCCATGAAAATGAACGAGCAGAAAACCAAAGCAATGCAAAAGAGTCCGCCAACGACTGCGGCGGCCCGGTCGGTGAAGACCAGTTGCCCATGGCGCACAAAAGTCATTGCTCCCGCCGCTCCGTGAATTCGGCCTTCGTCTCCACGCTCGCCACGCCATCGCCCCAAGGTCAGCGAATAGATCACCAGCTTGCCTGTCAAGACGAAAACAAGGTCCACCAGTATCCAGACAACAATTCCTCCAATTGCTTCCATCAATGCCCATGCTCCTGTTGCAGATGTACGAGGCGACCAGGGGCCGCTCCTGGCCTAAAGCAGAAGTCTAGCGTGCCGCGCCCGTACCCTGAATCACCCAAGAAGGCGACCCAGCGAAACTCAGATGCAACCTTTCCGCAGCGGCCTGGGCGTGTCCATGAGAGCCGATGCGGATGCTCGGTTTCCGCCGTTCCCGCTGTCTCAGAAAATCCAACTGGGTGTGCAGCAGCAACCGAAATACACAGGCCGCTACAGGCTTGTCATCGGCAAGGAAGAGCTGGCCGCGAACAAGGCGGCCATGGCGAACTTTTCGGTGTGGATGAACCGCGAGGCGCAGGCCCGGGCGGATGTGCTGATTGCCGGGCTGCTGAAGTATCTGCCGCCGCCGGCAAAGCGCTGAGCCACCTGCTTGCACCGACGTCCCGACTGGCTTCACCGCGCGAGGGGCGGTGCCGGGCGGGGGCGGTCACTTGCCCGGGCACACCTCTTTGGGTTCTCCACGCACATAGTTCTCCCAGGCGTCCAGGACTATGTGGTTGCGGCCCACCCAGGTCTGCACCTTGAGCGTGGCGGTGCTGCCCGTGGGGGCGGGCTGGATGGCCACGATACCGAGCACGATGTTAGAGCGTCCCATGCCCATCCCCTTATCTGCATAGATGTTGCAGGTCATGGAGCCATCGGCGCTTTGCTGGCCACAGTCAGGTATGCCCAGGGTAGAGCCCCAGAAGGCCGTGCCTTTGCGGCAATGCCGCAGGCTTTCACGGAAGTTGGTCGAAGCCTCTTGGGCGGGCACGGCCAGTGCCACCTTGCGGATGTTGAAGTCCGACTCCTTGAGCTTGTCCGGCGCCGTGCCGCACCCGGCCAGTGCGGCTGCAATTGCCAATGCCACTGCCCATCCCGTTGCTGCCATTCTTCGCATGCCTTGACCCCTCCTTTGTTGTGTGCCGGGAATGGTAGCGTGCGCAATGGGTCGCGCTTACGATCAAGGGGGAGGGGGCCGCTGCGCCAGTGGACCCGTTCACCGATGGGAGATACGCACCAATGCCTTCATGGCTGCACGACCTGATCGACAGCGACATGCCCACTGCGCACGGCCGCGACCGGTACCTGGGTTTTGCCAGCAGCGTCATGGCCGGGCACCACGGCGAGCTGGAGATCACCGGCAACGCATTCAACGTCCACTTCTCGCAAGCGGGTGTGCGAGTGCAGTGCCTTTGGGATGAAAGCCGCAGCCCCGAGTGCATGGGTCTGCCTGCGTTCATCCAGGCGCTGACAGCCCCGCCGGGCTCCCGAATGCCCTGACCCGGGTGCAAGGCCGCAGATGGTTGTCCATGGTGCCAAGCCCGCGCACAGGCTCCATCTGCATTGCCAGGGGCGAAGATGGATGCCCTGTGCAGGCCGTAGCCTGGCGGGTCACGTGGCGCTGGGCGGGGAGGGCCTGGCCAGGCGGATCGGCCCCACCGCCTGCACCGCCGAGGCCACTGCATGGCCGCTCTGCAGGACCTGCAGGCGGCCTTCGCTGGCCAGCCGGTCCGCAGCGCTGCGCACGGCGGGCATCATCGGGCGCCACTGCGCGTCGTTGTCCTGCGCCAGTGCACGCGCCACTTCGGATGGACAGATGGTCTTGCCCGGCGCGCGCTCGGCCAGCAGGGCCAGGATGGCTTGTTCGATGGCTGCGTCGCGCATGGCGGGCCTGGACGCTATCCGGTCACTCCGCCTGCAGGTAGCACTGGCCGGACCGGATCCCGCTGGCCACTGCGCTTTCCACCTGGTCCATCGTGGGGAACTGGGCCCAGAAATGGTCCACGTTCCAGCACATGGTGGGGCCCGAGCGCGAAAACACGGCGCGGGTGGGGCGGTCGCTGCTCACGGTGTAGTTCCAGTTGCCCCACCAGGCGGTGATCGCGCCCCAGGTCTCCTTGCGGTCCACCTCGAAGCGCGCGTAGTCCCTTTCGGTCAACACCTTGCCGGTGCCCGTGCATTGGGCGTTGTCGTAGACCATGGTCCCCTGCGTGACGGTGACATGGGTCTCGTCCTGGCGCGTCAGGCGAAACAGGCTGCGACCGATTTGGCCGGGAGCGGTGCCGACGGGGCCGCAGGCTTCGCGCACCCAAAGGCCCTCGGGCAGGCCCCACACGGCGGGGGCGCAGGCCACCTGCACCGACTCGACCGCAGCACTTGGCACGGCACCGCTGCCCTGGGCCACGCTGCAGGTCTGCCCTGCGGGCTGCGACTGGGTGCGCACTGCATAGGCGCTGCCGGCCGCCAGCGGCGTGGCAAAGCCGAAGCGGCCATTGGCCGTGATGCTCAGGTCGTCGCCCTCGTTGTTCTGCAGAACGAGCCTGGGGGGGCTGGTGCTGCTGCCTGCGCCGGGTGCCACCAGCCCGCTCACCGTGCCGCCGATGGTGAAGCGATCTACCGGCGAGGGGCCAGGCGCTTCATCGCCGCCACCGCCGCCGCAGGCCGCCAGCGATGCCGCCAAGGCCAGGCAGGCGAGGGCGATGCAGCGCGTTGGCGCTGCCGGCGAAGGGGTCGGTGGTGTGGAGTTGGTCATGGCAAAAATGGCAAATTATGGTTGCCACCACCACGCCAGTTAACCCCTCAACAGCAGCAGGGCGTGACGGGCGTCACCTGCAGTGCGCCGCGCCCCAACGCCCATCCGCCAATGGTGCACGTGGTCGGCATCAACGCCTGCCACTGCGCCTTTTGCCGGCAACGCCCGCGCCATGTCGCCAGGCTCCGTGGGCTTGCCTGGCGCGCAATCACCCAGCACCGCCTCAATGGTGTGCTGGGTGCGCAGGCCGGCGTGGCTGGCCTGCTTTCGCGCGGTGCTCAGGGCCTTGCCGAAGGCGTGGTGGTGGCGCCCGTTGCAGCCCCCCTGCCGGTTGCGTTGGGGGTGTTGGCGGCGTTGTGGGCCTTGTATTTCTTCCACAGGAATCCGGCAATGGCCATCAGGATCATCTTGCGCATCAGTGTTCTCCAGGTTGGTGGGTGTGCGCATAGCATCGACGGCGATGCAGCTGCGTTCTGTAGGAGGCTGGGTCAAGAGCGTGTCGGCAAGCGGTCAGTGCAAGGGCGCGGGCGGCAGTGGGCTTGCCGCGATAGCGCTCATACAATGGCGGCATGCCTTTACCACCCGTTCTGGACCGATTCCTGGGCGCACAGGAGCCCGTGTGGGCGCGCGTGCTTGCCGAACTCAAGGCGGGCAAGAAGCGCTCGCACTGGATGTGGTTCGTGTTTCCCCAGCTCAAGGGCCTGGGGCACAGCGACATGGCGGTGCGCTACGCCATACAGTCCCGCGCCGAGGCCCAGGCGTATCTGGACCACCCCGTGCTTGGCAGCCGGCTGCGCGAGTGCTGCCAGTTGCTGCTCGCGCTGCCAACGGCATCTGCCCGCGACGTGCTGGGCACCCCCGACGACCTGAAGCTGTGCTCCAGCATGACGCTGTTTGGCGAGGTGTCGGCAACGGACAGCGTGTTCCAGGCCGTGCTGCAGCAGTATTTCGATGGCGTGAAGGACGCCCGCACGCTCGAACTGCTGGGCCCGGGCTGAACAGGCCTTCTCGGTGACCAGACAGGCCACCAACACTATCGTTTGACCGTCCCGATGACGAATGACCTCAGCGAAAAGAAACGGCTTTCACTGGTTGCGCTGTACCAGCAGATGCCCATGGAGGAGTTGGAGCGCCGCATAGCCGCAGGGCTGCTGGCGGCACCGGCGCAGGCCATTGCGCAGGACGTGCTGAACTAGCGGCTGGAGCAGGGGGACAAGCCACCTGAGCCCGGCAGCCCATCGCCAGGCGGTGCTCCCCAAGGTTCGGTATGGGGGACGGCGATGTTGCTGGTACTGGGGGCGGGGTTGAGCTGGCTGGTGCTGCCCGGGCACATGGCTTCGCTGGTGAGGCTGGTGGCCGTGTGCTGGGTGGTGCCCGCGCTGGGCAAGGCCTTCCCGCTGGCCGGTCTGGCCATGGGCATTTGTTTTCGACATACTGCCCGTGGGGCTCTCGCTATGGGCATGGAGGGCCGGCGCGCTGGTGATGCGGGGCGGTGACTACAAGCCCCTGGGCGCCCTGTTGACGTGGGGGGTTCTGGTCGTTGCCTTCGTGCTGTTCTGGTCCCTGGCCAGCATGCTTATCGTCGGCTCCCGGCACAAGGGCCCCTGGGGCGACCTGTACAACAAGCTCAAAACAAGTCGCGACCAACAGATGGAGGCCATCACCCGGCGGCGCTGATGGGCACTGAAGGTGCCATGGAGCTTGCGCGTGCCGGCGCCGACCGCCTGATCGCCAGCGCGGTGCAAGTCTTCGGCGCCGCGCAAGCCCACCACGCCTACCTCTTTGCCGATGCGCGGCACGCGGATGAAGCTGGTGGTGTGCGATGGCTTTGGCGTGTGGTGCGCAACGCGCCGCCTGAACCAGCGACGCTTTGCCTGGCCCAGCGATGGGGCGCTGCTGCAGCAACTGCACTCACACAGCCCCAGTTCGATGCCCTCATTGTGGGCCTGCCGCGGCAGCGGCTTGCACACATGCAGACCATCACGCGCGTGTGATGGTGTGTGATCGATAGCCCCGCGCGCCGGTGAGGATCGCGCACGGGGCAATTCGAGAATGCCCCGATGACATCCATCGCCCACCTGTACGGGCGGGCGTTGCCTTGGGGTGTACCGGCTTATTTATTGCATGTCGTAGACCCGCTTGTAGCGATAGCTGTTGAGCATTTCAGCCAGGCTCTCGGTGGTGGTCGCACCCAGTCCGTAGCCGACGAAAAAGGCGGTGCCTGACAGGTGGGTCAGGTCCTGGTTCGCCAACAGGAGGGAGGATGTGTTTTGCAGGCGGTCGGCCCAGGCCAGCGGATTGAGGGGATTCAGGCGGTCAAAAATGGGCGCCGAGTAGGTGAACATGGTTCCGTCGGGAGTGATCGCTATGAGGAAAGGATTGCCTTTGGCCCCACTGGCGAGGTGCTCGGGTTTGATCTGTACGTGCGCGGACAGCGTCAGGCGGGTCAGGGTGCCGGTGGCCACCATGGTGCCCAGCCCCGGTGAATCCGCGCCTTCGAACACCACGGGCAGCGGCGACAGTTGCGATTGCCCCACCGGCCCCACACCCAATTGCCCAAGGTCGTTGCGACCCCAGGCCAGGAGCGTGCCGTTGGTGGTAAGAGCCAGGGAGTGCTGGCCGGATGCCGCGACCTGTGCATACCCGGTTCCAAGGGGCTGCGGGGTTTCAGTATCCGTGTGGGTGGCATTGCCCAGCTGGCCTTGTGTATTGGAGCCCCAGGCCCAGGCCGTGCCATCGGCCTTCAGCGCCAGCGTGTGGTGGGAACCTTTGGCGACCTGGCGATAGCCGCCGCCCACCAGCACGGGGGCATCGCGCTCTTTCCATTGCCAGAGGGTTCCATCATCCTTCACGCCCGCGGCCGAGCGGGCGCCCAAGTCCACCTGCACGAAACCCCGGTCCACCGGGCCGGCGTTGCCGTAGCCGCCCTCCCAGCCCGGGTTAATGAACAGGTCCCCGGGGTACACGTCCAAATAAACAGACCGTATGGCGCCGTCTCCCAGCACGAACAACGCGTTGTTGCGGCCATTGACCATCTGCCGGTAGCCGGGTGGCATCCGGTCCAGCATGCCATCGCTACCGGCATTCCCGTTGAAGAGATTTTTCATATGGCCCCAGTACCAGATGGATCCATCTGTCTTGCTGGCGGTGTCCGAGGTCATCAACTGCGCAAAGCCACTGCCCACCTGCACCGGCCGGGTTTCGTTCAGGTCCTGGGCTCTCGACGTCCCCACTTTGCCCCACATCCACAATGTGCCATTGGTCTTGAGGCCCACCATGTGAATACTGCCCACAGCAACCTGGGCGAAACCGCTGCCGATCTGCACGGGCTTGTCTGCACTGACCGTGGAGCCATTGCCCAACTGCCCGTTCCGGTTGTCGCCCCAGGTCCACAGCGATCCGTCGCTGAGCACCGCTGCGGAGTTATTTGAGTCCGTGGCCATGTGCACCACCGTGGCGGCGTGCACGCTGCCCATGCCAGCCGCCAGGGCGAACATCAGCCAGATTTTGAAGGCCACAGGCGCCAGGTGGCGGGAGGCGATGGATCGCAAGCGATGCCTGGCAAAAGTCGAAAAGAATCTCATCAGAAAACCCATCTTTGGAAGTATTGGTGAAACCTGCCGAAGCCCACATCGGCCTCTTCAGAAAGTGCGTGCGCAACGAACGAACGAGCGATCGATGGACACGCCACGGTGACAGCCTCCCCTCCCTGAAATCTGGCGAATTTTTTTGCGATCAGCAGGGGTGCCTCTCAAGTGCCATGGTATTGCCGAGACTCGCGAAAAGCGGTGACTCGCATCACCACACCCGGGCGGCCAAACAAAGCGTTACGAAATCAGTTCAGCGACGCCATTTTTTCAGCCGCATCCCTGCCTTGGCAATCCAGATCCAGGCTGGCTTCACAGGTCCATGGTCTGCGATCAAGATGAGATGACCAATGCATTTTTCGGATCAGCTCTGACCCGATTGCCAAGTCAAACTGCCGCCGCGTCAGCATGGAGTCGCTGGTTGCTTGCGGTCTGGCCTGCGGGCTGCGACTGCACCTGCACCGCATAGGCGTGGCCCACCGAGATCGGCACGGCGAAGGTGAACGGGCCATTGGTCCCCAGCATAAGGGGGCGCCTGCCGCCTGGCGTAACCCTACCGAGGTAGGGCGCGTGCGGTGGCCCTGGCAGCCACGCCTGCGGGTACGGCTCGGCCACTGCCGTATCAGGCGAGCCTGCGGCCGGTGATGCCGTACACCATGGGGACATCAAGGCCCTGGTGGTCCATGTAGAACCTGCCCGGCTCTCGCTCCAACTCCTCGTTGTCGAGACCAGCCCGCGCGGCGCCCAGTCCGTCTCGCGCCAGATGACCCAGCACTTTCTTGCGGCCTGGCGCACCGCCCATCCGGGCGGCCATGTCGTGCACCGCGATCTGGCCGATGCCGCGCCCCCATTCGTCACGGCGCCCTGGCTGCATGCCTACTTCACGCCGCCCGCGAACCAATCGCAGGCGATGCGGGACGAACTGCGGCTGTCGGACGAGATGGTCGTCGAGGTGCTCGCGGCCGGGCACCTGGTCATCTCGACCCCGGTCTACAACTACAACGTCCCCGCGTCGCTCAAGGCCTGGGTGGACCATATCGTGCGCAAGGGCGCGACACTCGGCCTGGACGGCCAGGGCCTGGTCAAAGGCAATAAGGCGACCCTGCTTATGGCCTCGGGCGGCGTCTACACCGAGGGATCGCCCATCCGTGATCGCGACATCGCCACGCAGTATCTGCGGCGCATCCTGGGCGTCATTGGTATCGAGGACGTGACCGTGGTGGCAGGCGGCGGTGCCAAGGCCGTCGATCTGCAGGCCCAGACCATGGATGGCTTCCTGGCCCCGCTGCAAGCGCAGATCGAGCGCGCTGCGGGCGCTGGCATTGCGCACCGGGCATGAGGCCGCAGGGGCGGGCGCCTCGGGCGGCGCCAATGCCCCCTGCCCAAGGCGCTCTCGATCAGCCCGTCGGCCTTGGGCGTGACGAGCCCGTGCAACTGCGCCAGAGCACCAAATCGCGTCAAGTGTCAGCGCGGGCAGTCAAGCCATACTGAAATGCGCTTGCAGCAGCTGCTCTTGCGGCGACGGCAATGCCTTGTCGGCCTGAACTTCCAGCGCCACCGTAGCGCCGCCATGCCAGGCCAGCGCGCCCCGTCTGGTGTCGAACCACAGGCTGGCTTCTTCAAACTCGCGCTGCTGGCGGGGCTCGGTGGCTGCCATGCTGATAAAGCGCAGCGGTATTACTTGGGCCGTGCTGATCCATGCCCACTGGTAAACCTGATCCTTGGGCGCATCGGCGGCCATGCTGAGCCGTTTGACTTCGGTCAGCCAGCCGTGGGGGGAGACGAACAGGTAGAGAATTTTGAAGTGAGGGGACATGCCGTGATTGTCTGCGCCACCCGGCTGTGGCCATGCGCATGCGCCTTCAGTTCCCCTGCGGACGGGCGCTGGCCCCATGCCAATCCACACCACCGGCGAGCCTCGCTCGTGGTGCTGACTGACGAAGAGAAGTGCAGCTTGAGGCCTAGCCACCTCTGTCGATGCGAAGGGCGAGAATCACCGAAGTGTTTGTCCTGGTGACTCCCTCGATCTCCCCGATTTGATCCAGCAGCACGTCAAGCCGCGCCGTGTTGTCTGCTCGAAGGGTGGCCATATAGTCAAACTCGCCGCTTACCGATGCGAGCTGCAGCAACTCGGGAAACTTCGTCAGCTCCCTGATGACTTCCCTGCCGGCCTTGGGCTGCACCACGATCCCCACAAATGCCTGTACGCCCCGTGCGACGGCTTCGCCTCCGAGGCGCACGGAGTAGCCGCCGATGAGGCCGTTGGCCTCGAGTTTTGCAAGGCGTGCCACGACCGTTGTTCTGGCCACGCCGAGCCTGCGGGCCAGGTTGGCAGTGCTTTCGCGCGCGTTGGCCTGCAGCAGCGCAATGAGCTCCCGATCGAACTTGTCGCGGAGCAGTGTTTCGGGAAGGTTTGTCGGCGCGTTCATGGTGAGGGACGAAAGCCAAAAAAGAATGACAAGGTGACGATTCGGCAGCATTGTCTGCCATTGCGGCGAAAATCTGTGCCATTTCGTCGAACTCATGCTTTTTTTCGTCAGGGGGTTTCGGAACACTGGGTGGGTCTCCACACCCCAGTCCCGTTCTGAAGGAAATTCGCATGAAAGTAGCTCTTCTCGGCGCAGGCCACATCGGCCAGACCATTGCCCAACTGCTGCACGCCAGTGGCGACTTTGCATTGACGGTCTTCGACCGCGACCAGGCAGCATTGGATCGGCTGGCCCAGAAGGGCATCCGGACAACGTGCATCGACACATCAAGTGCCGAAGAACTCACGAATGCCCTGGACGGGCACACCGCAGTGGTCAATGCGCTCCCGTA
This sequence comes from Acidovorax sp. A1169, assembly GCF_030704685.1. Taxonomy (GTDB): domain Bacteria; phylum Pseudomonadota; class Gammaproteobacteria; order Burkholderiales; family Burkholderiaceae_C; genus Acidovorax. Next base: position 29,651 of record NZ_JAUZDX010000025.1, on the reverse strand, counting down.
CCACCTGGCGATTTCTGCTGCCCAGGCGGCCTTGCGAGCCCGTTGCCACTACTTCGATCTGACAGAGGACGTGGCGGCAACCAAGGAAATCAAGCGTCTCGCACAGGACGCTGAAACTGCGTTCATGCCGCAGTGCGGCCTTGCCCCGGGCTTCATCGGGATAGTGGCCCATCACCTTGCCAGCGGCTTTGAGGCTCTGCACGACGTGAAGATGCGTGTGGGCGCGCTGCCGGCGTTTCCCACGAATGCGCTCAAGTACAACCTGACGTGGAGCGTGGATGGCCTGATCAATGAGTACTGCCATCCGTGCGAGGCGATACACGATGGTCGGGTGATCTCGGCCCTGCCGCTGGAGGGGCTGGAGCACTTTTCCCTGGACGGGGTGGAGTACGAAGCCTTCAACACGTCTGGTGGCCTGGGAACCTTGTGCGAGACGTGGGACGGAAAGCTGCGCAACCTCGACTACAAGACGGTGCGCTACCCAGGGCATCGCGCGTTGATGCAATTTCTGCTGGACGAGCTGCAACTCAAGAGCGACCAGGACACGCTCAAGACCGTTCTTCGGCGCAGCATGCCCGCCACCATGCAGGACGTGGTGCTGGTGTTCGTCACCGTCTCAGGCACCAAGAACGGCTCGCTGGTGCAGGAGGTATTTGCGCGCAAGATCTTTGCCGAGCGAGATGGTGCGTACCCGTTGTCCGCCATCCAGATCACAACCGCTGCGGGGATCTGTGCGGCCCTGGACCTGTTTCGGGAGCAGAAGCTGCCTCAGCGCGGGTTCATTCGCCAGGAGCAAGTGGCCCTCCCGGACTTCCTGGCCAATCGCTTTGGCCGGGCGTACCAGCAGTACCGCCAGGTTGAATCGATTGGTTGAGTAGGGCGGGGCAGCGGCCTTGGCGGAAGCCATCGGCCCCTTCAGATGCTTACGGCAACAAGCCGAAAATGTAAGACTGTATCCAGTTGACTGCCAGCCTGGTCAAGGATGCATGAGCTTCGCTAGCGTTACCAGCGTGCTGCTGACGTGCTCGCGGACCACCGCTTCGATCAATTCCGGGCGCTTGCGGCGCAGCGCGTCGATGATGAAGCCGTGCTCCTCGCGGCTTGGCCTGGGCTTGTAGGTCGACTGCAGCCATAGCCGCATATGGGGCTCGATGCACACGTGCAGCGCCGCAATCTGTGCCACCAGCCGCGGACGGGCGCTCAAGCCGCACAAGTACAGGTGGAAGTCACGGTGCTCGGTGACCCACGCGGAAAGATCTTCTGCGCATCGGTCCATGGCGTCCAGCCGTCGCTCCAGTTCATCGATGTCTGCGGGGCCGATCCGATCCAGAGCGGCTGTTGCTGCCAAACCTTCGAGCACCGCACGCATTTCGAACACCTCGATCGCCTCTTGGTGGTTCAGGCCGCGCACTACCGCACCCCGGTTGGGGCGGATGGTCAGCAGTTCTTGCGTTGCAAGGCGCCGGAACGCCTCGCGCACCGGCATTCGACTCATCCCCAGTTGCGACGCAATCTCCTCGGGCACGATGCGGTCGCCCGCCTTGAACTGGCCCATGCGGATTCCGTTGAGAAGGAAGCGATAGGCTTCTTCCTCGGCCGTTGCGGGGCTGGAGAAGGGTGTGAGCATGATGGCCATTCACTTTGATTGGATACACGAATATACTTTGAGGCATGCAGCCCCTTGACTGGTCGTTCCCCTACACCTCGCAAAAGATGCCACTGCTCGCGGCGAACGCCGTGAGTGCCAGCCAGCCTTTGGCGGCGCAGGCAGGATTGAGCATGTTGTACCAGGGCGGTAACGCCATCGATAGCGCGCTTGCCTGCGCGATTGCGCTGACGGTGGTCGAACCCGTCATGAACGGGATTGGCGGCGACATGTTCGTGCTGGTGTGGCATGAAGGCAAGTTGCATGGTTTGAACTCCAGCGGAGGCGCGCCCTCGCTCTGGACGCCGCAGTATTTCGACAGGCACGAAAAGATGCCGGAGATGGGCTGGGGTTCGGTGACTGTGCCGGGCCAGGTTGCGGGTTGGAAAGCGCTGTCGGATCGCTTTGGCAAACTGCCCTTTGCGCGCCTGTTCGAACCGGCCATTCGGTATGCGCAGGAGGGCTTCATGGTGTCGCCGCAAATTGCGAGGCAGTGGGCCAACCAGGTTCCACGGTATATCGACCAACCGGGCTTTCGCGACGCGTTCACATGGGAAGGGCGTGCTCCGCGCGCCGGTGAGCTTTGGCGCTTTCCGGCACAAGCCAGGACGCTGGAGCAGATTGCCGAGAGCGGCGGCGAGAGCTTCTACCGGGGCGATCTTGCCGAGAAGATCGAAGCATTTGCCAGGCAGTGCGGCGGTGCACTGCGCGCAACCGATCTTGCGGCGCACCGGGCCGAATGGGTCGAGCCCATTGAGCAGTCGTTTCGCGGCTATACGCTGCACGAGATTCCGCCCAATGGCCAAGGGATCGCGGCACTGATGGCGTTGGGAATTCTGGACCACTTCGACCTGGCAGGTATGGGGGTAGACAGTGCCGACTATTACCACGTTGGCCTGGAGGCGATGAAGCTGGCCTTCGCCGACCTCAGCAAGTATGCCGCTGATGCCCCTGCCATGTCGCCCGTCTCTGCTGCGCACTTGCTCGACGCTGCCTATCTGGCAGAGCGCGCGAAGCTCATCGACATGAAGCGCGCGGCCAATCCAGGCCCCGGCATGCCAAAGACCGGCGGCACGGTCTATCTCGCGTCAGCCGATGCGGCAGGCACCATGGTCTCTTACATCCAGTCGAATTACCACGGCTTTGGCTCCGGCGTGGTCGTCCCAGGCACCGGCATCAGTTTGCACAATCGCGGCGAAGACTTCAGCCTGGTCCCGGGGCATCCGAATATCGTCGCTCCAGGCAAGCGGCCGCTGCACACCATCATCCCGGGGTTTATTACGCGCGATGGCTCACCCGTGATGGCGATGGGCGTCATGGGCGGCTCGATGCAGGCACAGGGGCATGTGCAGATGGTGACGCGGCTCGCCAGCTTTGGACAAAACCCGCAAGCGATGAGTGATGCTCCACGGTTTCGCGTGGAGCCAGGCCCCACGGTCACGCTGGAATCGCATGTGCCTGGCGATGTGCCGGACTCGCTGCGCGCCCGCGGACACAAGGTCACCGTCGCGCAGCGTCAAAGCCTGGACTTCGGATCGGCCCAGCTGATCTACAAGGCGGAGCACGGGTATGTCGCGGCATCCGACTCGCGTCGGGACGGACAGGCCGTTGGCTTTTAGCGTGAGCGGCCAAGGTGCAGCACCCTTGCTGGCAAATCTGTCCTGATCGACGACGCCATGGCGTCTCCTTACGCACTGAAATTCCCTTCCCCTCAACTGCAACAGCGCAACAAGCCAGGAGACAACCACAATGAAGCGACGAATCTTTTCCGCAGCAGCGGCAGCCTCAGCACTCTCATTGGGTTTGCCAGTATCTGGGCAAGACCGAACACTGAAGCTCATTGTCGGGTTTGCGCCCGGAGGCTCATCCGACCAACTGACAAGAATTCTTGCCGACAAACTGCGCTCTTTGCTGGGGCAAAACGTCGTCGTTGAGAACAAGCCGGGGGCATCAGGACGGGTGTCCATGGCGGAGCTCAAGCGGTTGCCGCCGGATGGGCAGACACTGGTCATGGCCACCAGTGGCACGCTGGTGGTGGCTCCCTGGCTTTATCCCAATCTGCCGTACGATTCCGTGAAGGACTTCACGCCGATCGCGCGCGCCGCGAGCTTCGACTTTGCGCTCACCATTGGCCCTGCAGGTCCCCAACGCGATATCAAACATGTGTTGGCCTGGATGAAAGCGAACCCCGACAAGGCGAACTTTGCCACTTCGGGCGCCGGCACACTGGGCCACTTTACGGGCGTGCTGCTTTCGCAGACCACTGGCGTCAATCTCACGCACATACCCTACAAAGGGGGCGCACCCGCGGCGCAAGACCTGGTAGCCGGGCTGCTGCCCATGATGGTGGACACAGCTTCTGAAACCCTGGAGCATCACAAGGCGGGCAGGGTGCGGATTGTCGCGGTGACTGGACAAGAGCGCTCCAGCGCTTTGCCCGACGTGCCCACCTTGAAGGAAGCGGGCATCAACATGACTGCGGATGGGTACTTCGCTCTGTACGGCCCTGCGGGGATGCAGCCGGCAGTCGTGCAGCGTATCGAACGGGCCGTAGCCGAAGCGCTTCGCGCGCAGGATGCGCGGGACAAGATTTCCGCGCTGGGGCTGGTGCCCGACTACCTGGATTCATCTGGGCTCAAGAAGCTGCAAGCCGAGCAGCTCAAACGCTGGGAACAGCCGGTGAAGGCCTCTGGCTTCAAGCCAGACTGAGCGCAGGCTTCGGTCCGGGGGGGCCAAACACCCCCGTCGTGGTACTGAAGCATTGAACGTGGGGCGGCTTTGCAGATGCTTGCGTTGCTGGTTCCCATGCACACGAATCAATTGAATCGCCCTTGCGCAGCGCAGGCCACCAGCCCGTCGACGATGTAGCGCACGCGGGGGCTGAGGTGGGCGCGTTGGGGCCAGATGGCGTGGATGTCGATCTGGCTGCCGGCGTACTGGTGCAGCACCAGGCGCAGGCGGCCGTCACCCACCTGGTCGCGCACCATCGATATGGGCAACTGGGCCAGCCCCAGCCCTTGCAGGGCGGCATCGACCATGGCCTCGCCGTCGCTGATTTGGTGGGTGGCCGGGGGGGTGATGCGCTTTTCCACCCCCTGGTCCCTGACGAACCAGACCATGGGCGGCCCGCGCAGGGCGCCGACGACGCAGCGGTGCCCGGCAATCTCGGCAAGGTGGGTGGGCTCGCCATGCTCGCGCAGGTAGCCTGGCGAGGCGCAGATCACACGCGGTTGGGTGGCCAGCCGGCGTGCGACCAGGTGGCCCGTGTCCTTCAGGGCGCCAAAGCGGATGGCGATGTCCACGTCGTCTGCCAGCAGGTCGCTGGTGGCGTCGGTGAAGGTCAGGCTCAGCTGCAGGCCGGGGTGGGGGCGGGCGATCTGCACCAGGGCCGGCAGCACCACGCGGCGCCCGAAGGCGACCGGCATGTCGATGTGCACCCGGCCCTTGAGCACCGGGTTGCCCGATGACAGCGTTGCCTGCGCGGCGGTGATCTCTTGCATGGCCGAGGTGCAGGCCGCAAGATAGGCCTCGCCATCGGCCGTGAGGCGTGTCAGCCGGGTGGTGCGGTGGAACAGCCTGGCGCCCAGGCGGTCCTCCAGCCGGGCGATGGACTTGCCCACCGCGGATTTGGTGAGGCCCAGGCGATCGGCAGCCTGCGTGAAGTTGTCGCTGTGGGCGGTGGTGACGAAAACCGTGATGCCGGCCAGGGGGTCGAGGTCTTGCATAGTAGATTGGGGTTCTACTCTGAGGGTAGAACGGGGTGACAATGGCGAAGTGGTTCTACTTTAGCATTGGGTCAGCAGTCTGAAGCGCCGCTCTTGGCCTTGAGGTTTTGCATTGAATCGATGTGAAGGAGCGGCACATGCCCGTCGTACGAGTGAGCTGGTTTGAAGGCAAGGACCACGCGCAAAAGCAGAAGGTGGCAGCGGAGATCACGGAGAGCATCGTGCGCAACACGGCCACCGACCCGAACGACATCTATGTGATCTTTGAAGACGTGAAGCCTGCGGACTGGGCCGGCGCAGGCAAGCTGTTCGGCACCACTGCTGGTTGAATGCAGCGGTGAAAGCCAGACCTTGAAGGAGCTGCCATGGCGACAGGGATGATGAAGGCGGTGGTCATGCATGCACCGGGCGGGCCAGAGGTGCTGCGGGTGGAGCAGCGCCCCATCCCGCAAGCGGGCCCAGGCCAGGTGCTGGTGCGCGTAGAAGCCTTCGGGCTGAACCGCTCGGAGCTGTTTACCCGGCAGGGGCACTCGCCGGGGGTTCAGTTCCCGCGTGTGCTGGGCATCGAGGCCGTTGGCACCGTGGCGCAGGCACCCGGGGGCGAGTTTGCGCAGGGGCAGATGGTGGCCACCGTCATGGGCGGCATGGGCCGGGCATTCGACGGGGGCTACGCGCAGTACACCGTGGTGCCAGCGGGCCAGGTGCGGGCGTTCACGTCGCCGCTGCCATGGGACACGCTGGGCGCGCTGCCGGAAATGCTGCAGACCGCCTGGGGTGCGCTGCTCCGCGGCCTGCGGCTGCGCGAGGGAGACCGGCTGCTGATTCGTGGCGGCACGACGTCGGTGGGCCTGGCAGCGGCTGCCATCGCCCGCGCCCACGGTGCACAGGTGGCATCGACATCACGGCACGAACAATCCAGGGCCCTGGTCGAAGCGGCCGGGGCGCAGCATTTCATCGTGGACGACGGCGCCATCGCCGGCCAGGTGCAGGCCCTGTGGCCGGGCGGCGCCGACAAGGTGCTCGAACTGGTGGGCACCAGCACATTGAAAGACTCCCTGCGCGCAACCCGCGAGCCGGGCACCGTGTGCATGGCGGGCATGGTGGGCGACCAATGGTCGTTGGCCGACTTTGCGCCCATGGATGCCATTCCCACCGGCGTATCCCTGACCACGTATTCGGGCAACGTCTCGGACTTCATGGGCATGCCACTGCAAAAGCTTCTTGATGGCGTGGCCGCCGGCACGCTGCCGGTGTCGATTGGGCGCGTGTTCAGCATCGACCAGATCGCTGAAGCCCACCGCGTGATGCAAGCCAACGAGGCGCGGGGCAAGATTGTCGTGCTGACGCGCTGAGAGCGTCTGACAAAACTCTTTTGGCGTTCTGGCTGCGTCTTGTCGTTCTGCCTGCGATGCAAGGCCTTTTCTTTTTCGCTGCAAGGTCGGCGAAAAGAGCCTTTCAAGCCTCCAGCGCAGTAGTGCCCATCCAGCAACGCCTGGCATCCAGTCAGGTGACAGGCGTCACGTGCGGCATGCAAAAAAAGCAGCACGGCCGAAGGGTCCACTGCGAGAATAAATCCGGGCAGGCAATCCGCGATCACCGTGGGTTGCCCGACCGCGCGATCGGTGCAGTGGCCACTGCGGCTGCTACAGACGATGCATACCATCCTCGACAACTGCGAACCATACAACAAGGAGAAGATCGCATGTACTGGACACAACGAATTACGCCACTGAAGGCGCTCAAGGCCCTCGTAGCCTCTGCCACGCTCATGGGCCTCGCCGCCTGTGGCGGCGGTGGCGGTGACGACCCCATCGCTACGCCCTACGCCCTGGGCGGCACGGTGAGCGGCGTGCCCAGCGGCAAGCCTGTGGTGCTGAGCAGCGGCAGCGGTGAGGACCTGACCGTGGCCGCCGATGGCAGCTTCACCTTCACCAAGCAGCTGGCCGATGGCGCGAAGTATTCCGTCGCCGTCAAGACGGCACCCCAGAGGGTTCGGGCTGTGTGGTGCGCAACGGCTCCGGCACCGTGGCCGGCGCTGCGGTGAACACCGTGGCGGTGCGCTGCGTGCCCCTGGCCACCCTGTCGGACGGCGCATGGGAGCAGGACCGGTGCCAGCCCCCGGCCAGTGGCAGCAGCGGCGTGCGCGATCTGTGGAACCTGTCGACCAACGCGACCAGCGGCCAGCTGACGGTCGGCGTGGGCACCGTGACCTACGGCAACGTGCAATGCGATGGCGTGGGTGTCGCGGCCACGGGTGCCTTGGGCCGCACGTTCTGGTTCCAGCAGGAACGCACCGAGGCAGGCACCGGCCTCGCGGCCTTCTGGGGCAAGCGCCAGACCTTCCCGGGTGGCCTGTTGAACCCGGCGGTCTTCACCCCCGTGGTGCTGGTGCGCAAGGCCAATCAACTGTGCCTTCTGGAAGACACCGCCGTGCCATCGGCCTTCCCCAACGCCGCCAGCCTGGAGCCTGCAGCCAGCGCGGCGATAGCTGCCGGGCAGTGCTACACCCCGCGCTAAGGTAGAACGCGCGTGTGCTTGCTGGCCGTGGGTGCCGGCAGGTGCACCTCGCGGTATGGATAAGGCCCTGCGTGTGCATGCGCACGCAGGGCCTTTTTCAGAACCTGCAGGCGCATATGTCTGCCCCCCGGCTGCCAGGGCACTCGCATCAGGCCTGTAGCCGCGCCCGCGCCAGTTCGTTGCCCACTGCAGCGTTCAGCGTTTCCAGATCGAAAGGCTTCTTGAGCACCGATTGCACGCCCACGAGTTTCTCGACCTCGGCCATGTCGGCGTAGCCCGTGGCCATCAGCACCGGGATGCCGGGGTAGATTTGCCGCGCGGCGGTGATGAACTCGGCGCCGTTCATGCCGGGCATGAGGTAGTCGGCCATCAGCAGGTCGGGCATGCGCCGGCGCAGCTCGCGCAGGCCGCTCTCGCCGTCGCTGGCTTCGCGCACGCTGTAGCTCAGCAGTCGCAGCCCTTCGGCGATGCCCTGCCTTACGGCGTCGTCGTCTTCCACCACCAGCACCTCGGTGCGGGCCTTGGTGTACGCAGGGCCGCTGCGGTCGGCGGCTGCGGTGCTGCCGTTGTCGTCGCCCGAGGCGTCGTGGGCCTGCGCGAAGCGCAGCGTGAGGGTGGTGCCTTCGCCCTCGGTGCTGTGCATCTCCACGCTGCCGCCGGACTGGTTGGCAAAGCCGTAGACCTGGCTGAGCCCCAGGCCTGTGCCTTCGCCTTCGCCCTTGGTGGTGAAGAAGGGGTCGAACACCTTGGTCTGCAGGGCCTCGGGGATGCCGCAGCCGGTGTCCTGCACGCTGATGTGCACCTGGCGGCTGCCATCTGCCGCGCAGGGCAGGGCAGTGCGGATGGTCAGGGTGCCGCCGTCGGGCATGGCATCGCGTGAGTTGACGGCCATGTTCAGCAGGGCCATTTCGAGCTGTGCGCCGTCGAGCAGGGCCCAGGCCTGGCCATCGCAGATGTCGATGCGGACCTGCACCTTGGAGCCCACCGACACCTCGATCAGTTCGCGCAGGTTGAGCACCATGGCGTTCACGTCGTGCAGCCGGGGCAGCAGGCTTTGCGCGCGCGCAAACGACAGCAGCTGGGCGGTCAGGCGTGCGCCGCGGTCCACCGAATCCTTGGCGCGGCGTGCGTAGTCGGCCAGGCGCTTTTCGGTGGCCAGGCGCATGATGAACTGCAGGTTCAGGCTGACCGCGTGCAGCAGGTTGTTGAAGTCGTGCGCAATGCCGCCGGTGAGCCGGCCAATGGCTTCGAGCTTTTGGCCCTGCACCACCTTGGACTGCATGCGTTCGCGGTCGGCGATCTCCCGCATCAGCCGGTCGTTGGCATTCGCCAGGTCGCTGGTGCGCGCGGCGATGCGGCTTTCGAGCCCGGCGTTGAGCCGCTCCACCGTCTGTTTCGCGGTCTCCAGGTCGGACAGGTGCCGCCGCGTGGCGTACTGCCGTGTGCGCGCCCGCAGTGCCGAGCGCACTGCGCTCACCAGCGTCTCGGGGTTGACCGGGCGCTCCAGGATGACCAGGTTGCCCAGCTCGTGCAGCGAGGCGGTGGCGCGCAGCGACCGGCGGCTGGCCTGGCGCGTGGCCAGCACGACGAACGGAAAATCCGCCCACGCGTGCTGGCGCACCAGGTACTGCCGCAGCGATTCACCGAGGCCGCCCGCGAGCACTTCCTCGGTGAGGATGGCGGCGGCCGCTGCGACCTCCAGCTCGGCCAGCAGCGCTGCCGCGTCGGGGCAGACCACGCATTGCACGCCATCGCCGCACACCACCGATGCGATGACCTTGGCGTCGCGCCCGTGGGGCGCCAGAATGAGGACACGGCTCTCCATGCGCTGCCCGGTCATGCGCCCGAAGGGGCGTTGTCGCGGTCGCCCAGCAGGGGCTGGCGGCCCGTGTACTGCGCGGCGCCGACCAGGATGCCGTGGAAGTCGGACAGGGGCTTGCCAATCTCGACCCCGTTGGGGCCCAGGCGGAACTCGCGGATGGTGGTCTGGTGCGCCGTGGTGCGGCTCTTGATGACCGAGATGGCCTTGAGCACCTCGCCGCGTGCTTCAAAGAAGCGGTACTGCACCATGGCATCGCTCAGGTAGCTCAGGTCGATGTCGGAGCGTATCTCGCCCACGGTGCCGTGCAGCGACAGGATGATGAGCGTGACCACGCCCTTGAGGTTCAGGTACGACAGCAGTTCGTGCATCTGCAGCAGCAGGTACTGCCCGCCGGGCATGGCCTGCATGTAGGAGTTCAGGCTATCGAGCACCACCATCTTCACCCCGTCGACTTCGACCGCATTGCGCACCGCTTGGGCAAACTGGCCGGGCGAGACCTCGGCCGGGTCGAACGAGCGGATCAGCAGCTGGCCCGATGCGATGAAGGGGTCGATATCAAGCCCCAGGGCGAGCGAGCGCTGGCGCAGGGATTTGAGGCCTTCGTCGAAGTGGTAGAAAGCCACCTTGTCGCCGCGCCGCATGGCGGCCACCGCACAGCTGGTGGCGGTGGTGGTCTTGCCCACGCCGGCCGGGCCGGCCAGCAGCAGGTTGCTGCCGGGCGACAGGCCGCCGCCCAGCATTTCGTCGAAGGCCGCCGTGCCGGTGGGGATGGGCGCGTCGTCGAAGCTGCCGCCATGCTCGCCCGCAGACAGGCGCGGAAAAACCACCAGGCCCCCCCGGTCCAGATCAAAGTCGTGGTCGCCGCTGCGAAACCGCACCCCGCGCAGCTTGACCACGCGCAGCTGGCGCTTGTCGGGCCCATAGGTGTTGGTGTTCTGGTTCAAATGCACCACGCCATGCGCAATGCTGTGCAGCTGCTGGTCGCCTTCGCCTGAGGTCTTGTCGTCGAGCATGAGCACGGTGCAGCCCATCTGCGCGAAGAAGCGCTTCAGGGCGAGTATCTGGCGCCGGTAGCGCAGGGGGCTCTGGGCCAGCAGGCGCAGCTCGGACAGGCTGTCGAAGGCCACGCGCTGGGGCTTGAGCTCACCCACCAGTTTCATCACCTCGCGGGTGGTCTCGCCCAGCTCGAACTCCGAGGGGTGCAGGATGGTCTGCTCGGCGTCTTCGCTCAGCCCTTCGTCACTCACCAGGTCGAAGACCTTGATGCCGTCGAGCGACCAGCCGTGGGATTGGGCGACCTGCTCCAGCTCTTCCGAGGTTTCCGACAGGGTGACGTACAGCCCCCGCTCGCCTTGCTCGCGCCCCTCGATCAGGAACTGCAGCGCCAGCGTGGTCTTGCCGGTGCCGGGGCTGCCTTCGACCAGGTAGAGGTGCCGCGTGGGCAGGCCACCGGCCAGCACGTCGTCGAGCCCGGCAATGCCGGTGCGTGCGATGCCTTGTGTGGCGGGTGCGGTTGCGATAGGGGTGCTGAGGGTGCTTGTCAAATGGATCCTTTCTGTGGCCTGCCCCCGCTGGGGGTGGGGCCCGTGCTGCGCATGCATCCCCTGTGGGACCAGGCCGCTTGCGGTATTGCGCGGCCTTTGCGCTGGCTGTATCCAATTTTGAATGGGTGGTGTCGAAACGAAAGTCAGCCCACTTCGGCAGGCCAAGGAAGGGTGCGTCCTACAAGGCCCCATGCGTTGCGGTTGTACCGCGCACTGTGTGTGGACACAGGTAACAGCGGTGTTCACGAACGGTTGGCCAGCGGGTTCTCCTACAGGCGGCCATCGGGACTGCCTGGAAACTGTATGCACCGTTTCAGGCTGACCGATGATCTACCGCTTTCACATTGCACCCATCGACGCGCCCGATGCCTCGTCTCCTGACGAAAGGCCGCCATGCCCTGGCGAAGTGCTGCAGGCGTACAGCCGCCTGAGCGATGCGCTCGGGCAGTTTCTTCAATCCGTGCCGCGCATGGGCATGTCACTCACCGCAGTCAGGCATGGCGATCAGGGCCTGGAGATCTGGCTGGAAAGCCAGCTCGACGCCCAGAGCGTTCACAACCTCGTGGCATCGTTTCTGCGGGACATGAACCGTGCCACACCGGGTCTGCAGCTCGCCTTGCGGCAGCGCGTGACACAGTGAGCCGGAATTGGGTGGCAGAGCGCGCTCCAGTCCACTACCCGTTCGTTGCAGTTCGTTGCAAACCCCGCCGCCACAGGTGGTGCACAAACAGCACGAGCTGAGGGAAGTGCGCGGCCGGCGCAGGCTGTTGGTTAGCCCGTGCGGCGCTGCTTTTGCGCCAGGAATATCCGCCCATACGGCGTGACAGAGTCGACGACGACATGCGGCTCGGGGCTGGCACAAGCCACCACCTTGCCCTCGACCAGATTCGCCTGCGCGAGGGCTTTGTAGGCCTCGATGTCGGATCGTTCAACAAGCCGCAGGGGCATGCATTCAAGGGTCAGCCGTCGCAGAAAGATCAGGTCCATGCGGTGTCGGGGTGCGCGCAGCAATGCGCCAGAGTGTCTACTCCCTACAGGGTAAGCGCGTTGGCCGGTTTGGCAAGTGCTGGCATGTAAGGTGCCGTTACACCAGGCTGGCGGTGGTCAGCACCACCGCCATGCAGCCGCCGTTACCCCAGCCGCACCTCGAACCGGCTGCCGTCGCGCACGGCCAGCCCCCGGTAGCCCGCCAGGCGCGCCACAGAAAGTGCCCGCACCCAGCGCTGCAGGGCGACCAGATCGTGGGCCGACACATCCTCGGGCTCCACGCGCTCCAATGCGTCGATGGTGTGCATGGTGGCGGCAATGTCGTCGGGGCTGCCGAACTGGTGCTCCAGGGCCACGGCAAAGCGCACCTCTGCAGCGGTGCGTTGGGCCTGCGCAAGGCCGGGGTAGTCGCACAGGGCGACGGTGTAGGTGGCGTCCAGAACATCCATGGTCAATCTCCAAAATACTGTATGAATTTACAGTATTTCTGAGGCGCGCGGGCAGAAGATTGGTGCGGCGGGGCGCAATAGTGACTGTGCTGGCGGGGCTGCTATGGATTTGCGAGCGCGGGTCGCTCGGGCGGGCGTTGGAGCCAATGCCCCCTCGTGCCGCGCGCGCCCCTGGCATCCCTCGGAGCGAAGAGAATGGTGCTTTAGACAATGAGGTCCCTGTGAGCCCAACCCATCCCCATGCCGAACTCATTGCCTGTTTCAAAAGGGCGCAGGCAGATGCTGCGCACAAGTTCGGGCTCATCCAAGCGGCTGCGAAGAAAGGGCCTGGCGCTATTCAAGCAGCTGCAGACACCGCAGCCAAGGCCGCGAAGCGCCGAGATTCGTACGCGCAGAAGCTCAAAGCCCTGGGGGTGGACCTGCAGGATTGAGTTTTCTGAGCCACTGCTATTCCTTTGGCGGCCCGTACCGCGCGGCACGCTCTTGCAGGCGCTGCTGTTCGCGCAGTAGCACCTTACTCACCTTGCGCAGGTTGGCGATCTGGGCCTCGATCGCCGTGCGCTTGTCGGCCATCAGGCGGGCGCCCTTGGCGCAATCGATGCTTTTGGCGCGCATGGCATCCAGCACCTGGCGAATCTCCTGCAGCGAGAAGCCCAGCGACTGCAGTTGCTGCAGCAGCGCCGCGTCCCTGGCGGCCGACTCGGGATAGTCGCGGTAGTTGTTCTGGCCGCGTTGCACGCCGACGAGTAGCCCCTCGCGTTCATAAAAGCGCAGCGCGTGGCGGCCCAGGCCGGTGCGGCTTTCCAGCTCTGATATGCGCATCAAAATTCCCTTGACTGTAGACCTCGCTCTACAGATTAGCATGGCTTTCTTGAAGAGGGCACACCATGCACCTGATGGTTGAAAAGACGGTCTCCATCCACCGGCCAGTGCAGGCGGTGTTTGGCTACATATCGAACATGGAGCAGTTTGGCGAATGGTTCCCGGGCGTCCTCTCGATCGAATCGCTCGGCGCGCTTGCCCATGGGCAGCCGGGCAAGGAGTACCTTGAAACCGTGGTCGTGCCACTCAGGGGGCGCCGGCAGGTCACGCTGCAGGTGCGCGAAGCCAGGGCCCCCGGGTTCTTTGCCACAGAGGGGCGGTTTCTGCCGCTGCTGCCGCGCATGGAGATCTCGCTGCACGCCACGGCGCCGCATTCGTGCGAACTCACCTGGCGCATGTTCAGCCGAAGCCGCAGCCTTGCCGTGCGCTGCCTGCTGCTCCCGCTGGCCAGGCGGGTCATGCGGCAGCGGGCAGACCAGGGCCTTGCGGCGCTGAAGGTGCGCATGGAGTGGGGTGCCGGTACCTGAAAGCAGGTGGAATCCGTGCGCTGCGTATTCGATCACTTCTGGGCAGTTGGATCGAATTCAGTGGTACGGCGGGGCCGGGGTGAATCGGACACAAATATCGGCGCTCGTGGACATTCCAAGTTCGCCGACGATGGGCACTTTTCAGCTTCGCTGAGTCGCCTTCTTGGGTGATACAGGGCAGGGGCGCTGACAGCTAGACTTCTGGTATCGGCCGAGGCTGTGTGAAAACCCTTCCTCCAACCCGCTACCCAAATCTAAAATAACGGCACCCGATTCAAGCGAGGTGCCCCATGAAGCGATTCATCGAAGGCGAAGACCGACAACAGGTCACCATGCTACCGGAGTGCCTGGACGACTACATCACAGAGGACAACCCGGTGCGCGTTGTCGATGTGTTTGTCGAAGAGCTGGATCTTCGGGCACTCGGTTTCGATGGGATCAATCCGGCAGTCACTGGCCGACCTGCGTACCACCCAGCCGTACTGCTCAAGCTATACATCTACGGGTACCTGAACCGCATCCAGTCAAGCCGCCGGCTGGAGCGCGAAGCCCAGCGCAATGTCGAGCTGATGTGGCTGACGGGGCGCCTTGCACCTGACTTCAAGACCATTGCGGACTTCCGTCGACACAACGGCGCTGGCATCCGCAACGTCTGCAAGCGCTTCATCGCCATGTGCCGACAGTTGAACCTCTTCTCGCAGGCCATCGTGGCGATTGATGGCAGCAAGTTCAAGGCCGTGAACAGCCGCGACCGCAACTTCACGCCTGGCAAGATCGAGGCCCGCCAGCAGCAGATCGAGCAGAGCATCCAGCGTTACCTGGACGCGCTGGAGACCGCAGACCGCACGCAGCCCGCTGAGGTCGAAGCCAAGACAGAACGACTGCAGGAGAAGCTTCAAAAGCTGCGCGAACAGATGCGGCAACTTGACGGTCTCAAGGAGCAATTGAAGAACCTGCCCGATGGCCAGGTCTCACTCACCGACCCCGATGCACGTTCGATGGCCACCCAGGCCAAGGGATCGGGCCTGGTGGGCTACAACGTGCAGACCGCTGTCGATGCCAGGCACCACCTGATCGTTGCGCACGAGGTCACGAACCTCGGCAATGACCGTGCACAACTGCACAACATGGCCTGCGCTGCTGACCAGGCCATGGGAAGCGAGAACCTGCAGGCCTTCGCTGATAGGGGCTACTTCAGTGGCCCGCAGCTCAAGGCCTGCGAAGACGCTGGCATCACGACCTTCGTGCCCAAGCCGATGACATCCAACGCCAAGGCCCAGGGGCGCTTCGACAAAGGCGACTTCATCTACATCGCCAAGGACGACGAGTACCAATGCCCTGCAGGCGAGCGTGCAATCCATCGGTTCAAAACGCTCGAGAAGGGCTTGAGCCTGAGCATCTATTGGTCAAGCGCCTGTCCGCACTGCCCGCTGCGCGAGCAATGCACGACCAGCAAATACCGACGTGTCCGGCGATGGGAACACGAAGAAGTGCTGGAGCGCGTTCAGCAACGGCTGGACGGCAATCCCGAGGCGATGACATTGCGCAGATCCACCGTGGAGCATGTCTTCGGAACGCTCAAGCACTGGATGGGCTCGACGCACTTCCTGATGAAGACCCTCAAGCACGTGGGCACCGAGATGAGCCTGCATGTGCTGGCCTACAACCTCAAGCGGGTGATGGGCGTGATGGGGATCGCGCAGATGATGCAGGCGATGCGGATGGCGAAGGCGTGAGGCCTTTGTTGGCTTTTTACAGGCCGAGAAAGGCTTCAGGAAGGCGTCAAAAGGCCCCAGGTGCGCCAAAACCGGCTGTGCAACAGCACTGATGGAAAATGCGGCTCAGTGCGGCGGGATGGGGCCGGCTCGCATGCTTGTTGAGCGTTTCCACACAGCCTCGGCCCAAAGCCGTCGTTGGAAATGCCTCACCAAAGCGATCACTCGGTCACAGCCCGGCTTCGCAGGCCGAAAGGTACCGGTAGACCAAGGGCTCGCTACGAGCGGCGATGGACAGATGAGGCAGCTTGGAGCGGCTAACAAAGCTCTTCTGGCGTCGTTACAGCGTCTTGCCGTACTGCTCGCACTGCCCGCGACGCAGCGCTTGGCCAGAACCGCTTCGCTGAGTTTTGTTGGCCGCTCTCATGCCAAGGTGCCGGCGGGCATGCGAGTGGTGACCGTACTCCGAAAGCGTTTGCCAAACTCGATCATGGGTTGCTCCACTGTGTAATACAGCCCGATGCTCAGCAGCAGGGTGGCAACAATGACGGCGATGTGGGCATCCGCACCGGTCCACTGCAGATTGACATAGACGACAACCATTACCTTTGCGTGGACGAGGTACAGCGAGTAGGAGATCTTGCCGATGTAGCGCAACAGCGCGTCCTGAACAGGCGGCAGCTTGAGCAACAGGATGAACACGCCGGCCAAGCCCACTGCGGCGAGTGGCTGCGGCGCAAAGCCAACTAACCCCTGCCACGGTGACCACAGCACGATAAGCAGCAGCGTTGCAGGCCACAGGATGCCGCTAGGGATGCGCCGGAGCACCCGCTCGTACCGGTAGATCACCGTGCCCAGCACGAAGAAGTACAGATAGCCCACGATGTTGGACTTGATCAGCGCGAGCTGCAGCGCAGGTGAGAACTCCACGCCGACGCTACGCGCCTGGCCAAGGTACAGGAAATCCAGCGCCCCGGCGTTGGCAGCCTTGATCCAGCCGATGGACAGCAGCGTGGTGAAGGCAAGCACAGCGAGCCAGAAATGCCGCCAGCGCACACGGTGTGCCACCACAGCCAAAACAATCACGATGCCATACCAGAAGAGCTCCACCGTGAGTGTCCACCCGACGTGCACACGATCGAAAAACAGGCTGCTCAGCAGGGACAGCTGCTGCAGGTTCAGCAGGTTCAACAGGAAATGCGGGTACTCATTGAACATCAACTGGCGGAACCCCGGCACCACCGCCATCTCGATGAGCACGATGCCCCCCAGGGCGACCCAGTACACCGGGAAGATGCGAAAGAACCGTGCTTTGGCATAGTCGGCCAGGCTGTTGCGCTCGGCGCTCTGGATGATGAGGTAGCCAGAGATCAGGAAGAACAGCTGCACACCAATACCACCGCCGTGGCGACCGAACAGCGGCACCGCAATGCCGGAGTAAATCGAGAAGTGGTGCAGGGCGACCGAAAGGATGGCGCAGGCGCGCAGGACGTCGATGTTGTTGTCGTGTTTTACCAATTAGAGTGCTCTTCAATGCATGAAGAATTCATGCTTAGTGGAAGTGTCTTCTTCGCGCTTGCGTGGTGTGCGAACGTCCGGCTTAGGCCGGCTACCGCCATGGTCGCAGTGGACCGGTGTGGCCCGAAGCGGAAGTAGCTCTCTCTGGACAGCAGACGTGAAGCTACAGCGTCCGCGGGCAGGCACCAGCCGGGCAGCGTGCGCCGGCCGGCAGCCGGCCAGCGCACGCCGGGCTGGCCCCCGCCGTGCCTTATCCCCGGCGCCTCAGTTGGGCGACTTCAAATAGCAAACCTTCGCCTGGATGGACTCGTCCGTGTCCTGCTCCACACTGGCGATGGTCGGGTAGTCCTTGACGGGGTCGGGCTGGTCGAACGTCTTGCGCGGCAGCAGGCACAGGTACGGGCCCTTGCGCGCCCACACCACACGTTTGGTGCCCGTGCTGCTGGTCTGCGTGCCCCAGAAGGCGGTGAGGGAGCCGCGGGTTTCCTGCCGGTCGAACTCGACGCGTACCGCTGGCCGGCCGGTCAGCGCCTCGCTGCCGGGGCTGCAGAACAGGCCCCACCTGGTTACCGATCCCTGGGTAGCGATGGCACGCAAATCTCCTTCACGCACAATGTTCAAATACTCGCGCGTGCTGACGTCGAAGCCCGAGGAGCAATACTCGGAAGCCCAGGCGCCCTCTGGCGCGGCCTGGGGCAGGCCGGTGCAGGTGACCTGCACCGAGCGCACGTCGCTGCTGGCGCCCACCGTGCCGCTGGCGTTGGCCACGCTGCAGGTCTGGCCGGCCGGCTGCGTCTGCACCTGCACCGCGTAGGTGGCGCCGCTGGCGACCGCCGTGTTGAAGAAAAAGCGCCCATCGGCCTTGACGGTCAGGTTGTCGCCCTGGTTGTTCTGCAGCACCAGCGGGCTGCGCGGCACCAGGCCCGTGACCACGCCGCTCAGGTTGCGGGTGCCAGCGGGCAGGCTCGCGCAGCTCACGGACACGTCGGTCACATTGGCCTCGTTCACCACCTGCCTTGGCTGCGCCACGCTGCAGCGCTGGCCCTCGGGGTGCGAGGCAATGGTGACGACTGCAATGCTGAACCTCTCGAAGCGGCGCCCCATCACGAAGCTGCCGTTGGCGGCAACCGTCAGGTCGTCTGCGCCCTGCACCTGCAGTACCAGGTTGCGCCCCTCGCCCAGGCCTGCGACGGTACCTCCCACGGTGTAGCCGGTGACGGGCGGCGTGACGGGCGGCGGGGTCACCGGCTCCGCATCGCCATCACCGCCACCGCATGCCACCAATAGCACCAGCGGCAGTGCCGCCAGCGCCAGGCGGGCCGCAGGTGCGCGGCCACTGCGGGGGGGCTGTTGCCGCTGGCGCGGGGCGCGCGAAGGGCTGGGCAATTGGGGCGGGGTGGTGGTAGTCGTCACTGGCATGGTCGAAACCCTCTCGGTTCAAATGATAAAAAAGACAGCCCACCTTGTGCAGCGCGCGCAGCGGTGCGGTGCTGTGCGCACGTAACGGGGGTAAACCAATCTTTGTCGAACAGCGGTGATCCGTCTGTGTCGGGTGTCACAAAGGTAGCGCGCGCACCCATTTGGGTGAGGCTGGGCGATGGGTGGGGCAGGCCCGTGCGGCGGCCGTGGTGTGTACGATCTTCGGGCGACTTTTTTCGGGGCCGCCCCCTGCGGTGCCATGAGGCGGTCACGGCGGTACCCGTCGTCCACACCCGTCCCATCCAGCCACCATCGCGATAACCATGGCGCACTGAATCCCCCGCTCGTCACTGCATGGCGTTTCAACGCGCGATGGTTTAGCCGGCCATTTACTGACCTCTGCTCGCGGTGCCGACCCCGATGTCCAGCACGGCCGAAATACGCATGTGCCCTGTGCGCGATGCGAAACAGGCGCGGGCGCAACTGGCGCGTGTCGGTGCGGTGCCAGCCAGAGCGTGCCTGCGGCTACACAGGGATGCCGTTGTTCACGAGGTAGCCCCCGGTGAAACGTGGGTCGCCGGTCACCTCGCGGGTGGCAAAGTCCGGCCCCGGGAACGCGGCCAGGAGTTCTGGGGTGTCGAACTCGGCCTCGGCCAGCAGCAGCCCCGCGAGTTCGCCCAGGAACTCGTCGACGACCACGAACACGCCGTCCACCGGCACGAGCCGGTGCCGCAGCTTTCTGATGCGGCGCCCCGGCAGGGAGGTGGCGAGCACGGCAAACTCTTCCTCGGGCAGGTAGATGGAGGTGATCAGCCGGGTGTGGATGTCCACGTCCCCCTTGCGCGTGAGCCGCAGCATGGGGGCGCCACCGCCGACCGGGCGGGCCTCGCGAAGCCGCAGCCGCGCGCCGGTCACATAGAGGTCGGTGATCGCCTCCGTGCGGTGAATGCGTTCGCGCGGCACTTCGCTGCACAGCCAGCGCCGTTCGCGTTCGATGGCCATGTAGTGCTGCTTGGGGAAGCCCAGGCGTTCTGCGGTCTCTTGGTCGATGCGGTTCACCTGCTTGCGCTCCTCGTGGCGCCCCGTGGGGTGGGGCAGGGTGCCAGCGTAACCCGAAGGGTCACCACGCACTTGCGATGCTCGGAAAATTTTGGCACCCAGTGCGGCTGTCGTCGATGCCGTTTGCCCAGGAGCCTGTCGGACTCGGAAATCGTCGGCTGCAAATCCGGCAAAAACTGTCCTCGCTGAGGCCGATTTTCGCTTTCGACGCTCCAAGTCCTAGATGGCCAGACCCATAACTACTCGCTGCGAAGCGAAATCAGGTTTGTATTGATCCACGATGCTACGTCGGTGACCGGAATGGCGCGGTGTTGATTGAACGTCCCGCTCTTGTCCCACGCGACACCCCGCCCTTGCGCAAAAGCCGCACGATACTTTCGCATCATGTTTTCCGGGTCTTGCGCAAGCTCATCGAGCAAATACTGCTCGCTCCACTCGGAACGGCTGAAGGGGCGGCCAAGGGCCGCTTGCAGTTTGTCGGCGACCTCCCCGTAAGTCACGGTATCGCCGGCGAGATACACGATCTCGTTGCGGATGCGCGGTTTGACGAAGACGATAGCGGCAGTCAACGCTCCAATATCTTCGGGCGTCGTCAGCGTCACAGCGGTGTCGAGGCTGCCCAGGGCGTGGACTGCATCGTTCTGAAGGTCAACAACACCGAAGTCCGGCTCAAACAGGTAGCTCATGAACATGCCGGTCGAGATGATGACCCACTCAGTCTGGTTCTGACTGCGCAGCAATTCGCGCACGTCCAGCTGTGCGTCAAAGATGTCCTGGGGGCTGCCGCGGCCGATCACGTCGAAATCGACCCCGAACTGCCATGGGAAGTACCTCGGGATGCGCGCCTGCAAGGCGGCCCGCGCCAACTTCATCGGCGTGTCGATTCCTGCCGCGTAGCCCGCGCAACCGATCACCGTGTCATACCGCGCAAACACCAAAGCGAGCTCATCGATGGAGCTCTTCACAAGATCGCCTATGACGATCTCGATCCCAAGGTCTCGGATTTCCTTGACGTCCCTTCGTTTGCCCGGTGCACTGGACTCAACCGCACTCGCGCGCAGCAGCACGCTGATCTTCGCGCCATCCACGTCCTTCGCCCGGCGCGCAAGATTGCGCAGCACCGGGAGGCCGAGTTCGCCGGCACCGAGCACGAGAATGTTCTGAGATGTAGCGTTAGGATCGGTTGGGTTCATCGTATAGCCTGCTAAAGAAAAAGTAGCGGCAGTCTAGCGACGCATGGGCGTGAATGTAAGAAGGCACACGCGTGATACCGGGAGCTAAATATCCATGAATCGAGACGAAATTCTTCAGTATTCGCAGACCGTGTGCGACGGCCTGAGAGACGATGATGATGGGCTGCGGCGAGAGGTGCTCGCACATGCTGGAAGCCGTTGGTCACTCGGTATAGTCCACACGCTCGGCGTGTATGGCAGGCTGCGCCATGCAGAGATAGGCAGGCGCATGCACGGGGTTACTCAACGTATGTTGACGCACACCTTGCGACAGCTCGAGCGTGACGGCCTGGTGCTTCGTCATGATTTTGAAGAGGTGCCCCCCAAAGTCGAGTACGAGTTGTCCGAGACGGGCATGGAACTGCTCGTTCGAATGGTCCCGATGTGGACCTGGATCGTCGAGAATGCGGACCGCTTCAGAGAAGCGAGGCAGAGTTTTGACAGACAGCACCGTGACGCAAACTCTTAGGGAAGATCTGCACAAAGCGCTGCACGGCAGGATAGCAACTTGATTTGATCCAAGACAGGCTACCGGGGCTCAGATCCACAGGTCCTGGCGGTCGCTCGGCCCGCAATGGGCTTTGATTTGCAGGCAATCGCGCCGCATTTGCCTGTTTCAGGCGCACCCAAACCTGCCCTCTCAACAGTTTGCTGCGCACCATCCACAGGTTGGACAGTGCAGACACCGTGAACAGCTGGGTCGTGTCAGCGTGGCATCGACCACCGTGCCCGCGCGCAGCAATAGGCCCTTGGCCTGCAGCAATTCGTTGATGGTCGCCAGGATCTGGGGCGCCAGCTTGTGCTCTTCGAGCAGGTGGCGCGGGCATGGCTTCGACGCCAAACGGTGGCCTTCCCCGCCGGCCTTCTGGCAGGTAGGGGCCAATCAACGCGACAAGATCACCCCAAGGAACGACGCGTTCCATCACGCCCAGGAACTCGCACTTGCGCGTGCGTTTGCTCGACGAACCCAGTCCCAGGCTTTGCTGTTTCATGCCGGCATCGCCTCAGCAGACGCGGCCGCTGACAAGCACAGGCCGGCGACTCAGGAGGTGACCTGCAACCCGCCTCGATGAAGTCCCTGCCCGGCGTTGTGACGGAACCCGGGAAAAGCCATTCGCTGAAGACGTCGAACGTCAGGTTCGCGCTACAAAGCATGGCCTCCGCGCCGCCATGAGAGTCGACATCTTCTCCTGGCACTGCAGCACAAAACGCCTTCCATCGCGAACCGGTCTGCGCGCCATAGCCGTCGAAGAACGACGCGCCTGAGGCTACAGTCAACCCAAGATTGAGACTCAGGTTCTTGATGATCATCGGGCCGCCCAGTGTGGCGCCTTCGATGACGTAGAGGCAGCCCCAAAGCAGCGCTGGGTTCGTCAACGGCGGCAGGTCAGCGCAACGCGGCAAGGCCCCGATGCTTGCGTCGGTATCACCCAGGTCTGAAGGTCATGCCGCAGGCGCGGCGTCTTGCGCCGCTGCACGTAATCGATGCCCTCGATTTCCCAACAGGGCAGCGCCAGCAGTCAGGTTGCCAACGGCTCGTAGAAGCCGAACAAGCGTTGAGCGAAGTGGCGGTAGGTGGTGCGGGAAAGGCTGGCATCGAGCAGCGGCAATCGCCGTTCCAACGCCGCATGCCGCGTGCTCGTGGCGGTTTTCAGACATTTCAGCATCATCGAAGCCCAGTAGCCGGGTACGCCGCATGCCATCGAACGCCGCACTGGTCGTGATTCCCCCCCCGGATGCGCTCGGCGCGCCCCGCGAAATTGGCGACTCGCAGCGCCACGCTATGTTCGGTAGCGAACATACGAACGGTCCAGAGGCTGGCATAGTCTAGACTCGATCTCTGTTGCGCCGACAGCTGTTGCCCCAGCGTGATAACGGATCGATCACCGGTTCTCCCGCCACCCAGCCTTCGGCTCCATTCGCCGTACCGATAAACAGTTCTGCACCATGAGCCAGCCCCCGGGGAACCCGACGCTGCCCTGGGGCTCCGGCCCCTACAGCATAAAGAGACACGGCACCACGCTGGCCACCTGCGACAGCGAGCCGGTGCAAACTCCAGGCTGCATCCAGGCGCACGGCGCCCTGCTGGTGCTGCGCCTGGGAGACCTGCAGATCCTCCAGGCCAGTGAAAACACGCTTCAGCACCTGGGTGAAGAAGCAAGCTCGCTGCTCGGTCAGCCAGTTGCGCGCGTGATCGGTACGGGGCATGCGGCGCGGCTTCACGAAATGCTGGCGCGCGACATCCTGGACCGAGGCGCAGCCTATGCCTTCACCTTGCCGGCGCGCTCGGGCATGGCAGCCCTTGACGTCTGCCTTCACACCAGCGGGGGGGTCGCGGTGCTGGAGTTCGAAGGCACCGGCCGCACCGAATACCGTGCCGACGACGACTTCTTCATGCTGGTCAAAAGCGCTGTCGGCCGACTTCAGGCGCCGGTCAGCGTGCGCGACTTCTGCCAGCAGGTGACCGAAGAGGTTCGTGCCATCACCGGGCTTGACCGCGTGATGGCTTATCGCTTCCATGCCGACCACCATGGCGAAGTCATCGCCGAGAGCAAGCGCGACACACTCGACCCCTGGCTGGGGCTGCACTATCCGGCCACCGACATCCCGCAACCTGCCCGCGAGATCTTCAAGCGCATCTGGATCCGGCCGCTGCCCGATGCCGCCGGCCCGCTGGTGGAAATGGTGCCGCTGGCCAACCCCGAAACAGGCCTGGCGCTGGACATGACGCATTGCGCCTTGAGAGGCGCTTCGGTGATGTATTCCGAGTACCTGGCGAACATGGGCGTGGCCGCGTCGCTGACGATGCCGATCATGCGCGACGGCGAACTCTGGGGCTTGATCGCTTGCCACCACTACACCACCACGCAGTTCTCGTACGAAGTGCGCGCCGCCTGCGAGCTGCTGTCGCAGGTGGCCTCGCTGAAACTGAGATCGGCCGAGCAGGCAGAGCAACTGGCCTACCGCCTGAAGCTCGAAGACGTGCATCAGTTGCTCGTGGTCCGAGCTGCGCGTGAAGGTGATCTGCTGGCGCTGACCGCGTACGAACCGTCGCTGCTGGACGCCATCGACGCCGGCGGTGCTGCGCTCCACCACCTGAACCGCTGGTGGTGCGTCGGCAACGTGCCCGACGAGCTCAAGCTCGACCAACTGGCCGCGTGGTTGTACGACAGGCCCGAGTTCAGCTCGCCCACGCGGCCGGTGTTCTTTTCCGACGCGCTGGCCAGCGTGTGTCCGGCGGCCATCGGGCTGGAAAACCTGGCCAGCGGCTTGCTCGCCATCGCGTTTTCGCGCCAGCGCGGCGGGCTCCTGGTGTGGTTCAGGCCCCAGACGATGCAGACGGTGACGTGGGCGGGCAACCCGAACGACAAACCACTGACGGCCGGACCCCACGGCCTGCGCCTGAGCCCGCGCCTGTCGTTCGAGACCTTCAGCGAATCGGTGCGCGGGCGCTCGCTGCCGTGGTCGGGGGTCGAGGTGGACGCGGCGCTGCGCCTGCGAGTGCTGGTGCTGGAACTCCTCATCACCCGCAATGAACGGCTGGCCGACCTGAATGCCGACCTGACCCGCAGCAATGAAGAGCTGGACGCCTTTGCCTATGTGGCGTCGCACGACCTGAAAGAGCCCCTGCGCGGCATCCACCGCTATGCCTACCAGTTGCTGGAGAGCGCGCAGGCCAACAGCGGCGACCCAGAAGTCAACCGTCAGCGCGTCGCCAGCCTGATGAGATTGACCGTGCGCATGGACAGCCTGCTGGATTCCTTGCTGCATTTCTCGCAGGTGGGCCGCATGGAGCTGGAGTTCCAAGCCGCTGACCTGAACGCTGTGGTGGCCGACGCCATCGAGATGACCGGCGCGCGCCGCACCGACAGCCATTGCAGCATCGACATCCCCCGTTCGATGCCCACCGTACAGTGCGACTCGGTTCGAGTCTGCGAGATCTACAGCAACTTGCTGGCCAACGCACTGAAGTACAGGCGGGAAGCGCAAGCGCACATCGAGCTGGGCTACATCGGCGCCGATGAAGCCACCGAACGCCTGAATGCGCCCGCGGTCAGCGCCGGGCAATGCATCTTCTACGTGCGCGACCAAGGCATCGGCATCGAACAGCGGCACCATGAGCAGGTGTTCCGATTGTTCAAGCGCATGCACGGCCGCGACGACTATGGCGGCGGCGTCGGCGCCGGTCTGACCATCGTGCAGAAGCTGGTGCAACGCCACGGCGGACGCGTGTGGATCGACTCCGCCCTGGGTCTGGGCACGACTTTCTACTTCACGCTGCCCGGCACGAAGGCAGGGGCCATCTGATGCGCCTGCAGCAGATCGTGGTGGTCGAAGACACCGACGAGGACTTCGACACCATCCAGGATGCGGCGCGGCTCTGCGGCGTCGTGCACCCGATCGTGCGCGCGAATTCAGGGACCGAGTGCCTGCGCCTGTTGCGCAGCGGCGAAGGCAGCCGCTACAGGCAGACGATGCTGGTGCTGCTGGACCTGAACACCCCCGGCGACGACGGCCGCGAAGTGCTGCGCCAGGTGCGCTGCGACGATGCCTTGTGCCTTTTGCCGGTGGTCGTGCTCAGCGCGTCGGCCGACGCGCGCGACCTGCAGTTCTGCTATGCCAACGGTGCCAACGCCTACCACGTCAAACCCGTGGACCACGCCTTGCATCTGAAAGTGCTGCAGAGCATCTTTGCCTACTGGCTGGGCAGCGTGGTGCTGCCCGTCCGAAGCACCAGCTAACCACCCGGACGGCCCGATGGAAAAACCGCCCTGGCACATCTTGTTGATGGAAGACAACGCAGAGGATCGCGCGGACTTGCGCCAGATGCTGTTGCGCGGCGGCACCCGCCGCTTTCGGTTCAGCGAGGCCAGCACCGGCGCCCAAGGGGTGCGCAAGGTGCTGGCGCTGGAAGAAGGGCCCTTCGATTGCCTGCTGCTGGATTACCGTCTGCCCGACATGGACGCGATGGAAGTGCTGGCTGCCCTGCGCAACGGCGCCGACATGCCGCCCTGCCCTGTGGTGGTGATCACCGGCGCGGCCGTCGAAGAAGGACAGCAACTGTTGAGTGCCGGTGCGCAGGATTTCATCGGCAAGCGCTGGACCGGTGCCGACAGCCTGAACCGCGCGGTCGAGAACGCCGTCGATCGTTATGCGCTGCAGCGTGAACGCCTCCGCGCCGAGGACGCGCTACGCGCCTCCGAGGAACGTTACCGGGCCCTGTTCAACTCGATCGATGCCGGCTACGCGGTGGTCGAAGTGATGTTCGGCGAGAACGGTACGGCCGTCGACGCGCGCTACCTCGAGGTCAACCCGTCGTTCGCGCGGCAGACCGGCCTGGTCGGCGCTGAGGGCCAGACCCTGCATGCCCTGGTGCCCGGGATCGAAACCCTGTGGGTCGAGACCTTCGGGACCGTGGCCCTGACGGGCGTGCCGGTGCGCCTGGAGCGGTTCTCCGCTGTGATGGACCGCTGGTTCGACGTCTACGCTTTTCGCCTGGGAAACGCTCCGTCACCTCAGGTGGCTGTATTGTTCCACGACACCACAGAACGCAAGAGCACAGAATTCGCGCTCATCGCGGCCAAGGCCGAGGCCGAAGCCGCCAACCGCGCGAAGTCGCAATTCCTGCTGAACATGAGCCATGAATTGCGTTCACCGTTGAGCTCCATCCTCGGCTTCACGCAGTTGATCGAAAGCAGCAAGCCGAGGCCCACGCCGGCGCAGCAAGACAGCGTCGAGCAGATCCTGCTTGCCGGCTGGTACCTGTCGGGCCTGATCAACGAACTGCTCGACTTCAGCACCATCGAGTCGGGCAAGATGGTGCTCACCTCACGCGCCGTGTCCATTGCCGATGTGCTGGACGACTGCCGGGCCCTGATCGAACCGCAGGCTCAGCGCAGCGGCATCCAGATCGAGTTTCCGGTCCTGGCCGAATCCTTCCTTGTGAAGGCCGACCCGGTGCGGACCAAGCAGGTGCTCATCAACCTGCTGACCAATGCCATCAAATACAACCGAGCTTCCGGGCGGGTCGACGTGCGCTGCACAGCAGCCCCTGGACAGCCCGTGCGCGTCAGCGTCGAAGACACCGGCCAGGGCCTGACACCGGCACAGTTGGCGCAGCTGTTCGATCCCTTCAACCGCCTGGGTCAAGAAGGCAGCGCCGAGCCCGGAACGGGCATCGGACTGGTCATCTGCCAGCGACTCGTCGAACAGATGGGCGGTCGCATCGGCGTCGAAAGCCGCCCCGGCTTGGGCAGTTGCTTCTGGTTCGAATTGCAATTGGCCCCTGTACCCCACCCCAGCGCAGACCAGCGCACCACCGACTAAGGACACTTGTCTATGCTGCCTCCTGCCAATACGTCTGCCCCTGCCCCTGCCTCTGCCACTCCCGAGAGCCCGCCCGACAGCGACGGCCGCCCCAGCGCCGGCACCGATGCGCAAGCCGAAGCCGCCCTCCTGAATTCCAGAATACTGGTCGTCGACGACCAGGCGGCGCATGTGCACTTGCTGGAACGCCTGCTGCACGAAGCCGGCTACCTGAACGTCAGCGCCACGATGGACGCTCGCCAGGTCGCTGCGCTGCACCGCCAGCACGACTACGACCTGATCCTGCTGGACCTGAAAATGCCCGGTATGGACGGCTTCGGCGTGATGGAAGCGCTGCGGGCCGACACCGGAAATGCCTGCCTGCCCGTGATCGTGCTGACCGCGCAGCCGGTGCACAAGCTGCGGGCCTTGCAGGCCGGGGCCCGCGACTTCATCAACAAGCCTTTCGAAACGGTTGAAGTTACCATCCGCATTCACCACATGCTCGAAGTGCGCCTGCTGCAAAAGCAATTGGAAGCGCACAACCGCAACCTCGAACGCCTGGTGCGGGAGCGCACGGCAGAGTTACAGGAAAGCGAGGCTCGCTATCGCAGCCTGACCGAACTGGCCGTCGACTGGTATTGGGAGCAGAACGACGCTGGCACCTTGACCAAGGCGTCGGGCCTGGTGACGGAACTTCTGGGTCAGACTGAACCCGCATCAGGCGATGGCGACGTGCCCGAGAGCAGCAACGCCGATCACGGCGTGGACCCATGGGACGCCGCGGAGCGCCAGACCCTGAGGGACAACATCACAGCGCGTCGGCCCTTTCTCGACCTGCTGATGCACCGCCGGCGCCCCGACGGTACACAGCAGCAGTTCAAGATCAGCGGCGAACCGATGCTCGATAGCCATTGCCGCTTCATCGGTTACCGAGGACTGGGCGTTGAAGATTGCGGATATCGATAAGCCATGGTCCTCTTCGCTCCGATGAATGCCGCCCAGGACGTTTCGTATGCTCTCAGATTCACGCCGTCTCAGAACAGGCGCGGGGCATCAAGGTGAAAGATGCGCAGAACAATCAATTGATAGCAGCACTTCCTGACGACGTCTACTCCCACTGGCTCGGTCAGTGGGAAACGGTGGAGATGCCGCTGGGGGATGTGTTGCACGCTTCGGGCCGCAGCATCAGCCATGTGTATTTCCCCACAACCAGCATCGTTTCGCTGCTGCACACTCTTGAAAGTGGCGCCTCGGCAGAGGTGGCCGTGGTGGGCAACGAGGGGATCGTGGGCATCTCGTCCTTCATGGGCGGCAGCTCGACTCCCTACCAATCGGTGGTGCGCAGTGCCGGTAGCGGTTTACGGCTGCCCGTGTCTGCCTTGATGCGCGCGTTCGAACAGGTTGGCCCGGTGGCGCAACTGCTATTGCGCTATACCCAAGCACTAATAACGCAGGTGTCCCAGATTGCTGTGTGCAACCGTCACCACAGTGTGGACCAGCAACTGTGCCGATGGTTGCTGTTCAACCTGGACCGGCTGCGCAGTAACGAGATGTGGACAACCCAGGAACTGATCGCCAACATGCTGGGGGTGCGCCGGGAAGGTGTGACCGAGGCCGCAGGCCGGCTGCAGAAGGAGGGCGTGATCCGGTACGCGCGGGGCCGCATTACCGTGATGGACCGCCCGGCGCTGGAACGACGAAGTTGCGAGTGCTATTTGGTCGTGAAAGTCGAGTACGGCCGCCCGCTCCAGGGCCAACAGGCTTTCGAGCCCTGAATGGCTCAAACCGCGGGAAAAAAATCGCAGCCGGTGGTGCCGCCGTCCTGCCTGTTGATCTGGTTGCGCAGTGTCGGCCTGCGCTGCGGCGGGCCAATCCACTCAGCAAACCCACAATTGCGGACATCACACCTTCAGCCGACGGTGGCCGCGAATTCATAGCCGGCACCGGCTGTCGTCCGACAGTCGCGAGAAGAGCGATGAGAACGAGTGCAGAGGCGACGCGACCAGGCGCACGTCGAGACATGATGCATTGGAAGAAAGAACTCGACGCAGGCCTGCGTCCCGGACGCGCTCCTTGCTGGCAAACAGGCGGTCTGTGAACTCCTTGCCGTTGTCGGTCAGCAGCTTGTTGATCCTGATTGGGCAGGCCTTGTGCAATGCCTTCAGGAAGGCCTGTGCACTGGCAGCCGTCTTGTTGGCCTTGAGACGCACGAACACCCATCGCGTTGCCCTGTCGATGGCCACGAACAGATAGCGCCGGCTGCTCTCGTCTTGCGTCTGCGGCAGGTACTTCACATCCATGTGCAGATAGCCTGGCTCGTAGCTCTTGAAGGCCTTGTAGGCCACCGTGGGCTCCTGGGGT
>NZ_JAUZDX010000024.1 GCF_030704685.1 Acidovorax sp. A1169 | reverse complement strand
ATCTCATTATTTTTATGGTAGCTCATCCCCCAAACACAAACTCAACTGGAATGAATTCAAGAAAAATATTAAACATGTCTCTCTGGGATGTTCCGCATGGTCATCAACATTAAAAAAAATATTAAAACACGCAGAAAAAGATGAGCAAACGACCATTTCCGTAAAATTATTCAACCCAGGAGATATAGTCATCGCGATCATCAAAGCCTTTGGCGCAAATGATTTTCGATACTTTCCGGAGTTTCAACTCATTGAAAACTCAAAAGACGACTCTCACTTATACTTGGGAATGCTTGTTTGGAACGGGAAAACAATTAAACGACAAGATATAAGTTTTTTAGAAATTGCAGGAGGCCTAGAGGGCTATTTTCTTAGCCGTCAATTTAGCGCTCACTATGATTATTACGATATTTTATGCAGCTCTCTAAACCTGGAAAGCATAGTCATAAAAATATCAAATCCAAGTTCACCCTCGGAGAAAATAGAAATTCTTCGAGAAGGTAAAAAAAGCGCCGAGAGCGAAAGCGAAAAATCACCTCCGCGCACTCTTAATGAGTTTGTACAAAACCACCCAGAATTCAAGGCAAGTCTCATCAATTCCGTCAGAGGCATTACAGATGGCCTCATATAATTGGTTCAACAGCAGTGTTGCTCTTTGGATTTGACAAAATGCATAGTTCGGTTAAATCCGTCCTTCAGCGAACTTTTGAATCCGCTGCGCCGTGTCTGGGTCCGCAAAGCACGCATTCGCCGCCTTGCCCTCCGCCATCAACGCCTCTTCGATCCGCGGCCCCAGACCGGAAGTGAGCACGCGTTTGAGCCGGGCGGTGGCGCCGGCCGAACGGGTGGCCACCTCGGCGGCCAGGGCCATGGCGGTGGACCGCATCTGATCGGCGGGCACCACACGGTTGACGAGGCCCAGGGCCTTCAGGTCCACAGCGCTCTGGCGCTCGCCCAGCACGATGAGTTCCATGGTGCGCTGGTGGCCCAGTATCTGGGGCAGCAGGTGGGTGACGCCGCCGGTGACGAAGTGGCCCAGCGCCATTTCGGGGAAGAAGCAGACCAGGGTGTCGGCCGCCACGACCATGTCGCAGTTGAGCACCCATTCGAAGCCGCCCCCCACGGCATAACCGTGCACGGCGCCGATGACGAGCTTGGGGCCGAACATGATGTCGCGCGTGATCTGCTGGATGCGCTCGCAGTGCTCGGCGATGGCGGCGGGGCTTTCGGACTGTTCGCCGAAATCTTTGAGGTCGTCGCCCGCACAGAAGGCACGGCCGGCGCCGGTGAAGACGATGCACTGCGTGGCGGGCTCGTTCTGCGCGGCCTGCAGGGCGGTGTGCAAATCGACCAGCAAAGTACCGCTGATGGCGTTGAGGCGCTCGGGGCGCTGCAGGGTGACGACGCTCACGGCGCCCTCAATCGTGTGAATGGCAAAAGTCATGAAGGTGTCTCGCTTTCTTCGTTCGTTGGATGGACAGATGATCAGTGGGTGGAGCGCGGCGCCTCGGCCTCGCGGTCCCATGTGCCTGGCACGATGCCTTCCGCCTGCAGGCGGAATTTCTCGACCTTGTCGGTGGGGGTCTTGGGCAGGGCGGGCAGCAGGCGCAGGTAGCGCGGCACCATGAAGCGGGCCATGTGCTGGCTGCAATGCGTTGCCAACGCAGCGGGGGCCAGGCTTGCACCGGGGCGCAGCACCACGCAGGCCATGACCTCCTCCTCGGTCATGTCGCTGGGCACGCCGAACACGGCGCATTCGAGCACGTCGGGGTGCGCCTCAATGCCCATCTCGACCTCGGCGGCGGAGATGTTTTCACCGCGGCGGCGCACGATGTCCTTGGTGCGGCCGACGAAGTACATGTATCCCTCTTCGTCCTGGCGCAGCAGGTCGCCGGTGTGGAACCACAGGTCCCTGAAGGCGGCGAGCGTGGCCTCGGGCATGCCGTAGTAGCCCTGCATGAGCAGGCCAGGCTGCTCGGGGCGCAAGAGCAGTTCGCCGGGCTGGCCCACGGGCACTTCGAAGCCCTGCGGGTCTGCCAGCCGTGCACGGAAAGCAGGGTCCACCCTGCCGCACGAACCCATGCGCCGTGGTTCGTGCAGCGGCGTGTACATGACACCACCGGCCTCGGTGGAGCCGTACAGCTCCACCAGGCGGCAGCCAAAGCGCTCCTCGAACTGCGGGGCGAACGCCGGCAGAGGCACGCCCCAGCCCAGACGGGCGCGGTGGTCGCGGTCGCGCGGGGATGGAGGCTGCTTCCACAGCATGGTGACCGTGGCGCCCATGAAGTCGAACACGGTGGCCTGCAGGGCGCGCACCTCGTCCCAGTAGCGCGATACGCTGAAACGCTCGCCGATGGCGGCCACGCCGCGCAGCAGCAGTGCGGGCACGATGGTCATGACGGTGGCATCCAGGTGGAACATCGGGTAGGGGCAGTACAGCACGTCGTCGGCGCGCAGCTCGAGCCCCTCTATGAACAGCTGCGCCTGCGCGAGCACGAAGCGATGCCCAATCATGGCCGCCTTGGATCGGCCCGTGGTGCCCGAGGTGTAGAGCAGCAGGCACAGTGCGTCGCAAGCGACTTCGGGGCGCGGCAGGGTGTGCTCTGTGGGCTCCACGCTGCGCAGCAGGGCGTAGGGTGGGCAGCGCTCGGTATCTCCGCCCAGCACAAAGACCTGGGTAGCCGTGGCCAACTGGCCCTGCACCTCGGCCCACTGCGCATGCAGCGTGGCATGCACCACGGCCAGGCGGCTTTCCACCAGGTTGACCGCATCGGCCAGCGCCCCGCCGCGAAACGAGGTGTTGACCGGCGCTGCCACGGCGCCCAGCTTGGCCAGCGCGAACCAGAGCACCGCCATCTCGATGCAGTTGGGCAGCATGAGGCTCACGTGGTGGCCCGCGCACACGCCCTGGGCATGCAGACCGGCGGCCAGGCGATCGCTCTCCTCGTCGATCTGGCGGTAGGTCCATTCACCCGACGCCATGCGGATGAAGGGCTGGTGTGGCACCTCAGCAGCCGCGCGGCGCAGCTCGGCGCCAAGCGAGGGGGCGAAGGGATCGTGGGTGGCGGAGGAAGGGGCGTTGACCATGGCTGTTGCAGGATAGAAAGGCCCTGCTCACAGGGCAAGCTCCGTGCCACACGCTGCAGCCTGGGTTTGCCTGCAAGCGCCTCGCATCGACGTGGCTGCGAGCGATATGATTTGCAACGACCGTTCAATAGTTGAACGTTTCATATTGCAATGCCATGCCCACCAAGCGACCGCCTGCCCCCGTCCCTGCCGCCACCAGCCCCGACGACCTGCTGGAGCGCCAGGGCCAGCTCATCGAGGAACTGAAGACCCTGGTCAACCATGTGCCCTATGGGCTGATGGTGCTGGAGCCGGGCGGCGTGGTGCGCCACCTCAATGCCGAGGCAGCGCGCCAGTTGCGGCTGCCGCGCCACCTGGCGCAGGGGCGCACGCTGGGCTCGCTGCTGGACTTCGACACCATGGTGGAGCAGGTGTTCCTGACGGGTGAGGGTTACACCGACCGCGAGCGCGTGATCTCCACCCCGCGCTTTCAGCTGCATGTGCTGGACACGGCGGTGCCCGTGAAGGCGGCGGACGGGCGCGTGCTGTCGGTGGTGAACACCTTTCGCGAGATCAGTGGCGTGCACCGCCTGGCGGACCGGCTGGCGGGCAGCCAGGCACGTCATACCTTCGACAGCATGGTCGGGCAGAGCCCGGCGCTGCGGGCCACCATCGCCGCGGCACGCAAGGCGGCGGCCGGCCAGGCCAATGTGCTGCTGTGCGGCGAGAGCGGCACGGGCAAGGAGGTGCTGGCCCAGGCGATTCACAACGCGAGTGCGCGGCGCGAGGGCCCCTTCATCGCGGTGAACTGCGCGGCGCTGCCGCGCGACCTGATCGAGAGCGAATTGTTTGGCCATGCGCCGGGCGCTTTCACCGGGGCGCAGCGCGAGGGGCGGCCGGGCAAGTTCGAGGCGGCCAGTGGCGGCACGATTTTTCTGGACGAGGTGTCGGAGTTGCCGCTCGACGTGCAGGCCAAGCTCCTGCGCGTGCTGCAGGAGCGCGAGGTGGTGCGCCTGGGCAGCACGCGCGCCGTGCGCGTGGATGCGCGGGTCATCACCGCCAGCAACCGCGACCTGCATGCCATGGTGGCGCGCAAGGAGTTCCGCGAAGACCTGTACTACCGCTGCCATGTGATTGCGGTCACCCTGCCCCCGCTGCGCGAGCGCCTGGCCGACGTGGCGCTTCTGGCCACGCATTTCCTGGCGCGCTATGGCGCGGCGCTGGGCAAGCCGGTACATGAATTGCCACCCGCCGTGCTGGCCGCGCTGCTGCAACACCCGTGGCCGGGCAATGTGCGCGAGCTGGAGAACGCGATGGAGCGGCTGGTGAACCTGAGCGAGGGCGGCACGCTCGATGCCGCAGTGCTGGGCCTGGTGCCGGCGTCGCACGGCGCGCAGCCCCCTGCGGATTCATCAGCCCCCAGCACCGAGGTGCGCAGCCTGCGCGCGGCGGAGCGCGAGGCCATCGTGCACGCGCTCAAGGCCCACCGCTTCAATGTGACGCGCACGGCGCAGGCCCTGGGCATTGCCAAACCCACGCTGTATGCCAAGCTGCGGCTGCACGGCATCGCACTGGAGCGGCCGCTGTCGTAGTCAGCGCCCGGTCTACTTCGCCACGTAATCGTGCGGAGGGTGCAGCGGCTCGGCGGGTTCCTCCGCGGCCACGGCCGTGTTGGCGCCGGGCACGGCCTTGCGGGCGAACAGCGTGTACATGGTGGGCACGACGAAGATGGTGAGCAGCGTGCCCAGCGACATGCCGCCC
Organism: Acidovorax sp. A1169; assembly: GCF_030704685.1. Taxonomy (GTDB): domain Bacteria; phylum Pseudomonadota; class Gammaproteobacteria; order Burkholderiales; family Burkholderiaceae_C; genus Acidovorax. The sequence continues at coordinate 83,197 of NZ_JAUZDX010000024.1, read as the reverse complement.
ACGATCACCCAGCCGATCTGAGAGCGTGTTTCGGCACCGGCGCCCGAGGCCAGGGCCAGGGGGATGGCGCCGAGCACCATGGCACCCGTGGTCATGAGGATGGGGCGCAGGCGCTGGGCCGAGGCCTTGACGAGCGCGTCCACCATCTCCAGGCCCTGCTCGCGCAACTGGTTGGTGAACTCCACGATCAGGATCCCGTGCTTGGTGATCAGCCCCACCAGAGTGATCAGCCCAATCTGCGAATACACGTTGAGCGAGCCCCCGCTCCACTTGAGCGCCAGCAGCGCACCGATCATGGACAGCGGCACCGACACCATGATCACCAGTGGGTCGATGAAGCTCTCGAACTGCGCGGCCAGCACCAGGAAGATGAACACCAGCGCCAGCACGAAGACGATACCCAGGGCGCCCTGCGAGCTGCGGAACTCGCGCGAGGTGCCATTGAGGTCGGTGGTGTAGCCGGGCTTGAGCACCTTGGCGGCCGTCGCGTCCATGAAGGTCAGGGCCTCGCCCAGCGAATACTCAGGCGTCAGGTTGGCGGTGATGGTGGCCGAGCGGCGCTGGCCGAAGTGATTGAGTTCGCGCGGGCTCACGCTTTCCTGCACCTTGACCAGGCTCGAGAGCGGGATCATCGCGTCGTTGCGGCCGCGCACGTAGATGCTGTCGATGTTCTCGGGCGTGGTGCGGCCGCTGGCCTGGGTCTGCACGATCACGTCGTACTGCTCGGCGTCGCGCTTGTAGCGCGTGACGGTGCGCCCGCCCAGCATGGTTTCCACCGCCTTGGCCACTACGTCCACGCTCACACCCAGGTCGGCGGCGCGGTCGCGGTTGACTTCGATGCGCAGCTCGGGCTTGTTCAGGCGCAGGTCCACATCGGGAGAGATGATGCCGGGGTTCTTGGCGATCTCGGCCATCATTTCGGCGGCGACGGCGTTGAGGTTCTCGTAGCTGTCGGAGGTCTGGATCACGTAGGTAAGCGGGCGTGCGCGAAAGCCCTGGCCCAGCGACGGCGGCGTGATCAGGAAGGCATTGACCCCCGGCAGACTGGCCACCTTGGGCTGCAGCTCGCGCACCATGTTGAGTGTGCTGCGCGAGCGATCCTCCCAGTCCACGGTGCGGTAGATCACGCTGCCCTGGGCCACGGTGGGGTTGCCGATGTTGGCGAAGATGCGGTCGAACTCGGGGTACTCGCGGCCCACCTTCTCCAGCTCCAGCGCGTAGCGGTTGGTGTAGTCGAGCGTGGCGCCATCGGGTGCGGTGACGTTGACCAGGATGGTGCCCCGGTCTTCAAGTGGCGAGAGTTCCTGGCGCATGCTGGGGTAGACCAGCACCAGCGCGGCACCGCTGACCGCCATGACGACCAGCACCAGCCAGCGCGCCTGGAACAGCACGCTGCGCACGCCGCCACCCTTGCCGCCCCAGCGCGCGGTGACGATCCAGCGCAACAGCCGGCCATAGGCGTCGGACAGGGCCGTGAGCCAGCGCTCCATGGAACGGTCAAACCAGTTGGGCTTGGGGTTGTGTTTGAGCAGCAGCGAGCACATCATGGGCGACAGCGTGAGCGCCACGAAGCCCGAGACCACCACCGCGCCGGCCAGCGCCAGCGCGAACTCGACGAACAGCCGCCCCGTGCGGCCCGGCGTGAAGGCCAGCGGCGCATACACCGCGACCAGCGTGAGCGTCATGGCCACGATGGCAAAGCCAATCTCGCGCGCGCCCTTGATGGCGGCCGAGAACGGGTCCAGCCCCTCCTCGATGTGCCGGTAGATGTTCTCCAGCATCACGATGGCATCGTCCACCACCAGGCCGATGGCCAGCACAAGGGCCAGCAGGGTGAGGGTGTTGATCGAAAAACCCGCCAGCGACATCAGCGCGAAGCTGCCCACCAGGCTTACCGGGATGGTGACGATGGGGATGATGGAGGCGCGCGCCGTGCGCAGGAAGACGAAGATCACCAGCGCCACCAGCACCACGGCCTCGGCAATGGTGGTGTAGACGCTTTTCACCGAGCGATCAATGAACACCGAGTTGTCGTTGGCGATGTCGATGGTGATGTCGGGCGGCAGGTCGGCCTTGAGCGTGGGCAGCATGGCGCGCACGCCGGCCGACAGCTCCAGCGGGTTGGCCGTGGCCTGGCGGATGACGCCCATCGAGATCGCGTCGCGCCCGTTCAGGCGCACGCGGCTGCGGTCGCTGGCGGCGCCCTCCTCCACCCGGGCCACGTCGCGGATGCGCACCGGAAAGCCGTTGACGGTGCGTATCACCACGTTCGCGAACTGCGCGGGGCTGGCCAGGTCGGTCTGGGAGGTGACGCTGAACTCGCGCTGCTGCGACTCGATGCGGCCGGCCGGCAGCTCCAGGTTGTTGCGGCGGATGGCGTCTTCCACGTCCTGCGTGGTCAGGCGGTAGCCGGCCATGCGCTCGGGGTCCAGCCACACACGCATGGCGTAGCGGCGCTCGCCGTAGATGGGCACGTCGGCCACGCCGGTCACGGTCTGCAGGCGCGGCTTGACGATGCGGTTGAGCAGGTCGTTGATCTCCAGCGGGGTGCGCGTGTCGCTGCTGAAGGCCAGCCACATCACGGGCGAGGCGTCGGCCTCGACCTTGGCGATGACGGGCTCGTCCACCGCGTCGGGCAAGCGGTTGCGCACGCGGGCGGTGCGGTCGCGCACTTCGGCGGCGGCGTTGTCGGCGTCTTTCTCCAGGCGAAAGCGCACGCTGATCTGGCTTTGCTCGGCGCGGCTGATGGAGGTGATCACGTCCACCGCGTCGATGCCAGCAATCGAGTCTTCGAGCGGCTTGGTGACCTGCGATTCGATCACCTCGGCCGAGGCCCCCGCGTAGCGCACGCTGACGGTGACCACGGGCTCGTCGATCTTGGGGTATTCGCGCACCGACAGGCGCGTGAAGCTCACCGCCCCGATCAGCAGCACCAAAAGCGACAGCACGGTGGCCAACACCGGCCGGCGGATCGATAGTTCGGCGAGTTGCATGGCAGTAGGTCAGCAGGGTACAGTGGAGGGGCGGCAGGCAGCTCAGCCGGGCTTGCCCGGCACCAAGGGTGCCGAGCGGCCCGAAGATGTGCCCGCCACCTGGCAGGGGTTGGGGCCGGGCAGTGGCTCCACCAGGGCGGCGACCGGCGCCGCTGCAGGTGCCGGTGCGGCAAAGGGTGCCGGAGCCACCGCTGCGGGCATGGCGCTGCCGGCCCGTGCGGCAGACGCCGGCGCATCGGCCACGGGTGAGGCGCCCGAGGCCGGGCGTGCCGGCCCGGCATTGCCCTTGCCTTTGCCCGCCTCCGGCTGGCCCAGCACCACCACGCGCACGGCGGTGCCGTCGCGCTGTATGCGCTGCTGCCCGGCGGTGACGACCAGATCGTCGGCGGCCAGGCCGTGCACCACCTCCACCAGGCCAGGGGCGCGCGCGCCCAGTGTCACGGCAGTGCGTTGGGTCACGCGGGTGCCCGGCTCCTTGCCATCGATCACCTTGTAGACGAAGGCGTTGCTGCCCTCGGGCACGATGGCCTCCTCGGGGATCACGCGGGCATTGGCCCGTTCGGAGAACACGGTGGTGACACGCGCGAACATGCCGGGGCGCAGTTGCAGGCGGCGGTTGTCGATGCAGCCGCGCACGGCCACGGCACGGCCGTCGGCGTCGATCTGCGGATTGATGGCCTGGACGACGGCGGCGTAGCGCACGCCGGGCAGCGCGTCGAAGGCCACGCGCGCCGTCTGGCCCGTGCGCACCTTGCCCTGCAGGCGCTCGGGCAGGCGAAAGTCCACGTACACCGCGTCCAGGTCTTCCACGTTGACGATGTCGGCGCCGTCCTTGAGGTAGTCGCCCACGTTCACGCCGCGGATGCCGGCAATGCCGTCGAACGGCGCCAGAATGCGCATCCGCGAGGCCGTGGCCTGCGACAGCGAGAGCTTTGCCTGGGCGACTTCGAGGTTGGCCGCGCTCTCGTCGACAGAGCGCTGGCTGATGAAGCCCTGGGCCACCAGTTCCTGGTTGCGCTTGTGGTTGGACTGCGCGATGGACAGTTCGGCCTGGCTTTGCTGCACCTGGGCCCGGGGCAACTGGTCGTCGAACTGCACCAGCACCTGGCCCTGGCGCACGCGCTGGCCGTCGGTGAAATTGAGTGCCGTGATGCGCCCGCTGACCTCGGGGCGCAGCACCACGCTGCGGCGCGAGCGCAGGCTGCCTACGGCCTCGGCGTCGTCGCGCAGTGCCATCTGGCGCACGGGTGTGGCCTCCACCGCCACCACCCGGCCTGCGCCGCCTGGCCCGCCCGGTCCCCGCGCGCCGGCCGAGGCACCATTGCCCCCTGCGGGTGCGCCCGCTGCGTCCGTCTTGGGCGGCGCGGCAGGGCGCTGAAGCCACCATGCGGCCCCCGATGCGACAGCGATGCCGACGACAGCAACAACGATGTAACGGGTTTTGGACGCCATGGATCAGCCGCAGTGAAATCGGTGAAGCCCGGGGAACGGGCAATCTGCCAATGTATCAGCGTGTATCCAAACCCGCAGCTTCCGGCTGTTTCAGGGGTGGGGGATTGGAGACAGTCCGCCGCCAGCTTGGCCTTGTTTCAGCCGCGGCCCAGCGCCTTGTCCACGCCCTTGTTGGCCAACTGGTCAGCACGCTCATTGCCCGGATCGCCCGAGTGGCCCTTGACCCAGCGCCAGTCGATGCGGTGACCACCGCTGGCCACCAGGGCGTCCAGACGCTGCCACAGCTCCACGTTCTTCACAGGGGCCTTGCTCGCGGTGCGCCAGCCGCGGGCCTTCCAGCCGTGGATCCACTCGGTGATGCCCTTGCGCACGTACTCGCTGTCCAGGTACAGGGTGACGGCGCAAGGCCGCTTCAAGGCGGCAAGCGCCTCGATCACGGCCAGCAGCTCCATGCGGTTGTTGGTGGTGCCCAGCTCGCCGCCAAACAGCTCCTTCTCCGATGTGCCTGCGCGCAGCAGCACGCCCCAGCCACCAGGGCCGGGGTTGCCCTTGCAGGCACCGTCGGTGTAAATCACGACCTCGTTCAAAATGGATTCCTGTTCTTCTTCATGTTCATGGTCATCAGCGCCGGTGCGTAGCGCCCGGTGGCGAGGGGGTGCGGTGCGCCACGGGCACGGTCGCTGCGTTGCGCTGACGCGCGGTGCGCCACGCGGGCTCCAGCAGGCGCATGCCGTGCACGCGCTTGACGGCCACCAGGAAGTACCCGGCGCCGAAAATTGGCCACCACTTCTCGCCCAGAGGGTCCAGCCAGCCAAAGCGCTCGATCCACTGGCTGCTGCGCACCGCAGGACAATAACAGCCAAACCGGGCCGATTCGACCTCGAAGCTCAACAACCGCAACCAGTCGCGCAGGCGGCGGTAGCCGATGAACTCACCCACATCGGGCAGGTAGAGCGAGCCGCGGCCAAAGCGGCCGTACAGCCGCGCACGCCGCTGGCGCAGGCCCCACAGGCTCATGGGGTTCAGGCCGCTGATGACCACGCGCCCTTCGGGTACGAGCACACGCGCCACTTCGCGCAGGGCTGCGTGGGGGTCGATGCTCAGCTCCAGCGTATGGGGCAGCACCACCAGGTCGAGGCTGGCTTCGGCAAATGGCAGGGCCACCGGCTCGGCCAGCAGCGCGATGGCCTGGCGGGGCGTACCATCCTCACGCAGGCCGGGCTCGGCGGCCAGGCCACCCTCGCCCACGGCTTCCTGCCCCAGCGCCAGCCATTGGTACGGCATGCGGTTGGCACGCAGGCCGTCCAGCAGGGGCATGCCCAGCTGCACGGCGTGGTATCCGAAGAGGTCCGCCACCGCCTCATCCAGGCGGGCTTGCTCCCAGGCCAGCAGGTAACGGCCGGGCGGGGAATCGAACCAGTGGTGCAAACCTATAATTTGATCGCTCATGAACCTGCTACCGCTGCCCGCCTTTGCCGACAACTACATCTGGATGCTGCACGACGCACGCCAGGCCATTGTGGTCGACCCGGGAGATCCCGCACCGGTACAGAAGGCTTTGCACGACCTGGGACTGCGATTGCAGGCCATTCTAGTCACGCACCACCACAACGATCACGTCGGCGGGGTGGACGTGCTGCGCGAGGCCACGGGCGCCACCGTGTACGGCCCGGCGCGCGAGAAGATCCCCGAGCCGCTGGTGCGCCTGGCCGCTGGCGACACGGTGGACGTGGTCGGCCTGCACTTCACGGTGCTGGACGTGCCGGGCCACACGGCCGGGCACATCGCGTACTACTGTGCGGACATGGGGGGCACGCCGGTGCTGTTCTGCGGCGACACGCTGTTTTCGGGCGGCTGCGGGCGCCTGTTCGAGGGCACACCGGCGCAGATGCTCGACTCGCTCGACCAACTGGCGGCCCTGCCCGGCCATACCAGGGTGTGTTGTGCGCACGAATACACACTCTCGAACCTTAAATTCGCGCGCGCCGTGGAACCCGGCAACCAGGATCTGGTCCACTACCTCGGCTGGTGCGAAGCACAGCGGGCGCAGGGCCTGCCCACCCTGCCATCGAACATTGCGCAAGAGCGCGGTATCAACCCCTTCCTGCGCGTGCGCGAAGCCGAGGTGCGCGAAGCAGCACAGCGGTTCGACCTGCAGGCAGATCAACACGACGCAGTGGCCGTACTGGCGGCACTGCGCCAATGGAAAAACGAGTTTCGATGAAAATTGTGCACATCGCGTGCCTGGCCGGCATGCTCTGGCTGACCGGCTGCGCCACCACCGGAACCGACACCACCGTGGCGGGCGGCGCGTCCGACGGCCCTGCCACTCCCACCAACAACAAGGCGCCCGCGCGCCCCGCGCACACGCCGCTCATCCCGAACGGGCCGCTGCAGCCCATCATGGCGGTGAACACCTTCAACGGCGGCGGCGTGGCATCGCTCTCGGCCCCGGCCGACCTGTGGGACCGCATACGCCGCGGCTTTGCCATGCCCGACCTGCAGCATGAGCTGGTGCAGGACCGTGAGCAGTGGTATGCCACTCGGCCCGACTACATCCAGCGCATGACCGAGCGCTCAAGCAAGTACCTGTTCCACATCGTCGAGGAACTGGAACGCCGGGGCATGCCGACCGAGCTGGCGCTGCTGCCCTACATCGAGAGCGCGTTCAACCCCCAGGCGGTGTCGAGCGCCAAGGCGGCGGGCATGTGGCAGTTCATGCCAGCCACGGGCAACTATTTCGACCTCAAGCAGAACGCCTTTCGCGATGACCGGCGCGACGTGCTGGCATCGACCCGCGCGGCGCTCGACTACCTGCAGAAGCTGCACGGCATGTTCGGCGACTGGCACCTGGCCCTGGCCGCCTACAACTGGGGTGAAGGCAGCGTGGGCCGCGCCATTGCGCGTAACCAGAAGGCGGGCCTGGGCACCAGCTACACCGACCTGAACATGCCGGCCGAGACCCGGCTGTACGTGCCCAAGCTGCAGGCGGTGAAGAACATCGTGGCCAACCCCGATGCCTTCAAGGCCGAGCTGCCGCTGATCGAGAACCACCCCTACTTCCAGACGGTGGACATCACCCACGACATCGACGTGGCGCTGGTGGCCACGCTCTCGGGCATCCGCGAGGACGATTTCCGCGCGCTCAACCCCTCGTACAAGCGCCCCGTGATCCTGGCGGCCGGCACCCCCCAGATCCTGCTACCCTGGGACAACGCCAAGGTCTTCCAGCGCAACCTCGAAGCGCGCCGCGAAGGCCAGTACGCCAGCTGGACGGTATGGTCCGTGCCCACCACCATGACGGTGGCCGACGCAGCCCAGCGCACCGGCATGAGCGAGGCCGACCTGCGCGCCATGAACAACATACCCCCGCGCATGCTGATCAAGGCCGGCTCGGCACTGATGGTGCCGCGCTCGGTGACCACGCGCGAGGACGTGTCATCGCACCTGGCGGACAACGGCCAACTGGCATTCGCCCCCGAAATCGTCACCCGCCGCACCACGGTGCGCGCCCGCAAGGGCGAAACCGTGGCCAGCGTGGCCCGCCGCTACAACCTGGCGGCGGCCAGCGTGGCCGACTGGAACGACGTCAAGGCCAGCGCCGCCTTCAAGCTCGGCCAGCAGATCGTGGTCTACCTGCCGGTGCGTGCCGCCACGGCGGCAGCGGCCACCCAGGTGCGCTCGTCGAACGTGCGCAACGTGGTGCAGGCCCGCGGCAAGCAAAGCGCAGCCAAGGCGCCAGCCTCAGCCCCCGCCAAGCGCGGCGGCACGCCATCGAAGGTCAAGAAGCGTTGAGCCCCAAGGGTCTACTGCGCTTTGAGCAGCAGCTCAGACCCCACTCTCAAGAGTTGCTGAAAAAGCTTCCTGGCTAGGCGCTCCGTCGCAGACAGTACTGAAAGTACGGCACGACGGAGCAACGACGCCAGGGAGGTTTTCTCAGCGACTCACCCCCCTCAGAGCTTGAGGGAATGCATGCCCATTAGTCCTAGCACTCCCATGACGATGAGGTAGATGGCCACGATGGTGCTGAGCAGGCGCGGCATGACAAGGATGAGGATGCCCGCGATCAGGGAGACGAGCGGGCCGATGCTGAGGGAGAATGCCATGGAGAAATCCTTGGTGGGTAGGAAGTTGGTGTGCCGAGACTACGGCAAACCGGATGCCGGCCAATGTAAGCCATCTTCCCGTCCCGAAAGCGCAGGAGGCGCTTGATGCGCAGGCAGTCTCAGACGTTGTACTTCTGCCGCGCCTTGCGCACCCACTCGTTGCTGTGGGTGCGGGCCAGGTCAACCTTCGCGTCGGTCACCTCGGGGCCGGTACGGCCCAGCACGCGCAGCGCGGTGGCGGGCCCGTCGTCGGGCATCAGGCCGTTGGGCGAGAAGGTCTCGCGCACGCGGCTGAAGGCGGCCAGGTACAGGCCCCGGTCGCCCAGCAGGTAGCTGGGCGGCACCACCTTGATCAGGTCGGCCGGCGCGGCCGTCTGCAGCCACTTGAGCGCATGCACGATGCCATTGGTCAGCGCCTGCACCTGGGCCGCCTGCTTTTGCACGAAGGCCTGGGGCGCATACAGGCAACCGGCCGGCATGTTGCCGCCAAACAGCTCCTGTGAGCCCTTCAGGGTGCGCATGTCGCCCACGATGTGCACGTCCATCTTCTGCTCCAGCAGCGTCATGATGGGATCGGCATGGCACAGCGCATGTACCTGGCCCGTGCGCAGCGCCGCCACGGCCGGTGCGCCCGAGCCCACGCCCACGAAGCCCACGTCGCGCTCGCGCATGCCGGCGCGCGCCAGCAGGTGAATGGCCATGAGGTGCGTGGACGACCCCAGGGCCGAGACACCGATGCGCCGGCCCGCGAGGTCAGCCAGTGCCTCGTAGCGCGGCAAGGCCTTGCGCGAAACGCCCATGGCGATCTGCGGCGCGCGGCCATGCACCGCCATGGCGCGCAGGTAGCTGCCACGCACCTGCTGGCGAATGGTGTATTCGTAAGCCCCCGAGCCCACATCGGCCGCCCCTTGCAACACGGCCTGCAGTGCCATGGCGCCACCGGCAAAGTCGGAGACCACCACCTGCAGCCCTTCGCTCTCAAAATAGCCCAGCAGGTCGGCCAGCGCCAGCGGCAGGTGGTAAAGCACGCTTTGCCCCCCGACAGCGACCGTGACGCGACCCAGCCCCGGCGCGGCCGCCTGCTGCGACAGCACGGCAGGCGCAAACACCGCAGCCGCCGAAAGGGCGGATACGGCACCAAATGCGCGGCGGCTGAGCAAGGGACTGGACATGGAAAAATGAAAGGCGAAGAGGCCATTGTTGCACTGCAACAATCGTGCCTCAGCATAGCCCGGCAGGCATCAGGGACTACCCCTGAGGACTAATACGTAGGTGACAGTGGCGTGGGGCCCGCGAGGGGCAAAAAAGCGGGCCGCGAGGGCCCGGCCGCGGGCGGAAAACGCCCGCCAGCCCTGGCGATCAGCGGTATCCCATGAACAGGATGCCGATGTTGACGAGCAAGGCACCCGACCACAGCGCACTGCGCACGGTGGGCATGTCCGCCACATACATCATGATGTAAAAAATGCGCAGAAACACCCACAGCAGGGCTGCCAGGTCCAGCAGTGTCTGGCCTGCGCCGAGCTGGTGCGCAATGATCACCGCGCCGATGAAGAACGGCAGCGCCTCGAAGCTGTTGGTCTGCGCCGCATTGGCGCGTGCCTGCCAGCCCGTCTGCCGGGCCAGCCAGGCCCGTGGGTCGCTGTTGTCGAAACCGCCCTGCCCGCGCGATTTTCCCAGCCCCCCGCTCTTGGCCAGGTAGGAGCACACCATGGGCAGCAGCGCAGCCACCAGCACACACCAGTAGGCCGCCGTGAAACGGGCCATGTGCATGGAGGAGTTCATTCTTGTTGCACTTTCTTCTTGCTATTGCCTGCCAGCCTTGCCTGGAAAGCCATTGAATCGATAGGAGGGGGAAGATTCTAAGCGGCCCTGCACTCAGCGCCGGTCCACGAGCGCATGGGCGATGGTGCCCAGGTCCACGTATTCCAGCTCGCTGCCCACCGGCACGCCGCGTGCCAGCCGCGTGACGTGCAGGCCCCGGGCCTTGAGCGCCTCGCTGATCACATGCGCGGTCGCCTCGCCCTCGGCATTGAAATTGGTCGCCAGGATCACCTCCTGCACCGTGCCGTCGCTGGCCCGGTCCATGAGCTTGTGCAGGCCGATCTCCTTGGGGCCGATGCCATCGAGCGGACTGAGCCGCCCCATGAGCACGAAGTACAGCCCCTTGAACGCCCCCGTGCGCTCCAGCGCCGACTGGTCTGCCGGCGTCTCCACCACGCACAGCCGCGTGGCATCGCGCTCCGGGTCCAGGCAGGTGCTGCACACATCGGCCTCGGTGAAGGTATGGCAGCGGCTGCAGTGGTGCACCGACACGGCCGCATCGTGCAGCGCCCGTGACAAGGCCTCGGCGCCCTCCCGGTCATGCTGCAGCAGATGGAACGCCATGCGCGAAGCCGACTTCACCCCCACCCCCGGCAGCCGCTTGAGCGCCTGGATCAAAACATCAAGGGAGTTGGTAGAAGAAGAAGCCATAGGCCAGTGTAAGCAGCAAGTGCCCGTAAAAAAACCGAAGTCTGCCAGGCGCCAGTGAGCAAAGCGAACGATGCGCCGCCCCTGCCTTCACACCCCGCCCTTAAGGGCGTAGCGAGCGGGATAAGCTGCTAGGCGGACGGAGCACAGGAACCGGAACGTACTTGAAGTACGTGAGGATTCCGAGCACCGCCCAACGACGCAGATTGCCCGCTCGGTAGCCAAACCCTCAGAAAGGGAGTTTCATGCCGCCGGGGAGTCCTGGCATCCCTGCTGTGAGCTTGCCCATCTTCTCACTGGAAGTCTCTTCCGCCTTGCGCACCGCCGCATTGAACGCAGCCGCCACCAGGTCTTCGAGCATGTCCTTGTCTTCGGCCAGCAAGCTCGGATCGATGGTGATGCGCTTGACGTCGTGCTTGCAGGTCATGAGCACCTTCACGAGGCCGGCGCCGGATTCGCCCTCCACCTCGATGAAGGCCAGTTCGTCCTGCGCCTTCTTCAGGTTGTCCTGCATGGCCTGGGCTTGCTTCATCAGGCCGGCGAGTTGTCCTTTGTTGAACATGGTGGTGGTCCTTGGGTTGGAGGTTGTAGGTTGTCTGTCTGTCTATCGATCTGTCGGCATCGGTTGCTGCAAACGCCTCACGCAGGCTTGATACTGCCCGGCACGATTTTCGCGCCATGGTCGCGCAGCAGCGTCTGCACATAAGGGTCATTCATCACGATCTCTTCGGCCACGCGCTGGCGCTCGGCAGCGGCAGCGGCATTGCGGCGTGCGGGGCTGTCGATCACCACGCCCACCTCGACGGTGATCTGGGTGGCATGGCCGGCATTTTCCAGCGCAGTGCGCAGGCGCTCGCGCGCCGTGGGCTGGTTGAGCGACTCGCGCTCCACGCGCAGCAGCCAGTGGCCACCATCGCGCGCCACCAGCTGCGACTGCAGCGCCAGCTCGCGCACCAGCGCGGTGATCACTTCGGCAGCCACCAGGGACTGCACGGTGGCGTACCAGACCTCGCCCTCTTCGGTCGGCGTATAGCGGGCCGAGGCAGGCAGCGATGCCGCCGAAGGCGAATGCGCCGTGGGCTGCAGGCGCACGCCAGGCTCGGCGGACATGCTGCGCACGGGGATGGACATCACATCGGCGGCCGGGCGCTCGGCCACGGCCGTGGCGGATGCGCCAGACGAAGGTGACGGTGACGATGGTGGCCGGGCGGGCTCGCCGCCATCGTCCTCGTCACCAGGCCCGCCATGTTGCCGGTCGAAATCGTCGAGCGTGCGCACCGGCAAGGCGGTGGTGGCCTGGGGCGCTGCGGCCACAGGTGCTGGAGCGGAGGCCTGCGGTACAGCGACGACCTTGGCGGCCGGCGCCTGCGTGACCACCGGCGCGGCTGCGGGTACCACGGCCGGCGCAGCGACAACAACAGCGGGTGGCTGCACGACAGCCACGCCCGGGGCCGCCGGCAAAGGGGCAGCAACCGGGGCGTGAACGGGGGCCGAAGCCGCCGGTTCAGGCCGCGTCAGAGTTTTTTTTTCCGCCGGGCCGTCGCCGGCCGGGGGTTTGAAGGCCAACAGGCGCAATAGCACCATGGTCAGGGCTGCGTATTCGTCGGGCGCCAGGCCCAGCTCGCTGCGGCCATGCAGGCACATGCTGTACAGCAGCTGCGTCTCGTCGGCCGGCATGGCGGCCGACAAGCGCGCCGTCTCGGCAGCCTCAGGGTCGTCGGCATCGACGGCGCCCACCATCTGCGGCACGGCCTGAAACACGGCCATGCGCTGCAGCACGGCGCTCATCTCTTCCAGCGTGGAGGCGGCGGACAGGCCGTTCAGGCGCAGCACATCGGCGGTTTCCACCACCGTTTTGCCGTCGCCCGAAGCCAGGGCTTCGATGAGGCGGAACACGTAGGAGCGGTCCACAGCGCCCAGCATCTGGCGCACGCCGGCTTCCTGCAACTGGCCGCTGCCGAAGGCTATCGCCTGGTCGGTGAGCGAAAGCGCATCGCGCATGGAGCCGCGCGCGGCGCGCGAGAGCAGGCGCAGCGCCTGGGGCTCGGCGGGCACGTTCTCGGCGGCGAGCACCTGTGTGAGGTGGCTGAGCACCGTCTCGGGCGCCATGGGGCGCAGGTTGAACTGCAGGCAGCGGCTGAGCACGGTGACCGGCACCTTCTGCGGGTCCGTCGTGGCAAGCACGAACTTCAGGTACTCTGGCGGCTCCTCCAGCGTCTTGAGCATGGCGTTGAAGGCGGTGTTGGTGAGCATGTGCACTTCGTCGATCATGAAGACCTTGAAGCGCCCCTGAACCGGCTTGTACACGGCCTGTTCAAGCAGGCTCTGCACCTCGTCAACGCCACGGTTGGAGGCGGCGTCGAGCTCGGTGTAATCCACGAACCGACCGCTATCGATGTCCGTGCAGGCCTGGCACACGCCGCAGGGCGTGGCGGTGATGCCGCCCGTGCCGTCCGGCCCCTGGCAGTTGAGCGACTTGGCCAGGATGCGCGACACCGTGGTCTTGCCCACCCCCCGCGTGCCCGTGAACAGGTAGGCATGGTGCAGGCGCTGCTGGGTGAGCGCATTGGTGAGCGCCTGTACCACGTGCTCCTGCCCCACCATTTCGGTGAAATTGCGGGGGCGGTACTTGCGGGCGAGCACGAGATAGGACATGGCTTGATTCTAAGGGGGTCTGCGGATGCCCCTGCGCAGCGCTCGCCACCATCGGAGACGGCTTTCACCCCCCAAAAGGAGCCGCTGGCAACCCGGGAAAACACTGCGGGCAGTCTTCTGTACATCTTGCAACACTCTGCCTAGCATGAACCGACGGTCTGGTCGAAAGTTTTTGGCCAGGGTCAGAGGCGGGTGGCCTGCGCGCGCCTGCCGCCAACGCACGACGGAAGGTGGCTGAATATGGTGGATACCTCCCAGCGGCGGCCCATGGGCATCGCCAGGCGCATGGGCCTTCTGATTGCCTGCGCGCTTGCCGGCATCGCGGTCATCACCGCCATCCTGCTCGGCTCGGAGCGCAGCCTCATCATGGAAGAGCGCAAGAGCAGCGTGCGCCAGAACGTCGAGTCGGCGCACAGCCTCATCGTCCACTTCCACGCGCAGGCCAAGGCCGGCAAGATGCCCGAAGCCCAGGCCCAGCAGATGGCCAAGGACAGCCTGCGCGCCATGCGCTACAGCGGCAACGAGTATTTCTGGATCAATGACATGCAACCCGTGATGGTGATGCACCCGATCCGCCCGGAGCTCGACGGCAAGGACCTCTCGGACAACAAGGACCCCACGGGCATGCGCTTGTTCGTGGAGTTCGTGAACGTGGTCAAGGCCCGCGAGGCGGGCTTCGTGCTCTACCTGTGGCCCAAGCCGGGCAACACCGACCCGGTGCTCAAGGCCTCCTACGTCAAGGGCTTTGCGCCCTGGGGCTGGGTGGTGGGCTCGGGGGTGTACGTGGACACGGTGAACTCGACCGTAAACGAGCGCATTCTCAAGTTCGGCCTGGGCGCGGTGGTGCTGGCCGCCCTGCTGCTGGGCGTGGGCATGCTGATCTCGCGCGGCATCCTGCGCCAGCTCGGTGGCGAGCCCGACTATGCGGCCCGCATCACCGAGCAGATGGCGCAGGGCGACCTGTCGATGGACATCGCCCTGAAACCCGGCGACAAGTCCAGCCTGCTGCACGGCATGCAGGACATGCGCACCAGCATCGCCAACATCGTGAGCGAGGTGCGCTCGGGCACGCAGTCCATCGCCACCGCATCGACCGAGATCGCAGCGGGTAACAACGACCTGTCGGCACGCACCGAGCAGCAGGCCAGTTCACTGCAGCAGACCGCCGCCTCCATGGAGGAGCTGACCAGCACCGTGCGCCAGAACGCCGACAACGCGCGCCACGCCAGCCAGTTGGCGGCCACCGCCTCCGAAGTGGCCGTGCGCGGCGGTGCCGTGGTGAACCAGGTGGTGAGCACCATGGGCGAAGTGAACACCTCGTCGAAGAAGATCGTGGACATCATCGGCGTGATCGACGGCATTGCCTTCCAGACCAATATCCTGGCGCTGAATGCCGCCGTGGAGGCTGCGCGGGCAGGCGAGCAAGGCCGCGGCTTTGCCGTGGTGGCCAGCGAGGTACGCGCCCTGGCGCAGCGCAGCGCCGCCGCAGCCAAGGAGATCAAGCAACTGATCGACGCCTCGGTGACCAAGGTGGGTGAAAGCACCCGCCTCGTGGACGAAGCCGGCAGCACCATGACCGAGGTGGTGAAGAGCGTGCAGCAGGTGACGCAGATCATCAGCGAGATCGCCTCCGCGAGCCAGGAGCAGTCGTCGGGCATCGACCAGGTGAACGTGGCCATCACCAACATGGACCAGGTCACGCAGCAGAACGCAGCCCTGGTCGAGGAAGCAGCCTCGGCCGCCGAGTCGCTGAACGTGCAGGCGGCCAAGCTCGAACAGCTGGTCAGCGTGTTCCGTTTGGGCTAGGAGCGTTCCCCTTCAAAAAAAACCCACCGCGGCAAGGACAAACGGCCATCGAAGCCAGCCGCCTGCCGCGCACCCGCTACAATAGCCAGTGACGGGCCTCCCCGCATGGTAAAGCGGCCAAACGGGTCAGGTGGGGAACCAAGCAGCCCTAACTGTGGAGTCAGTGCCGGGGGTAAGGCTCGTCAACTTCTTCCTTCTTTTTTGCGCCCTGCGCAAAAATGCCTTCTGTGGTCGCGCATGCATTGATGCGTGGCTCACCACAAGCGACTGCCAGGCTCCCCCAAGAGACTGCTCAAGATTCTTTTGAGCAGGCGCAACGACTTTGTCGGTGATGTCCGACACAGTTTCGCGGCATTCGGAGCTTCCCCTCCCCGATGAAGAGGCGCACACTTTGCGGCATCGCATAGTCCCTTTCCTCTCTATCGGGTGCTGCCATGTCTACCGCCATGACCGTGCAAGTATTCACCGCCGGCAGCCAAGCAATCGGGCATCCCGATGGCTACGCCATTGCAACGGCAACAGGGCATGCGGCCCACCGCAGAAGCAGGGATCTTTGCACCGCAAGCCTGTTGTGGCTCACCACCGGGGTGGCCACGGCGGCGGGTATGACCTTCGCCGACGAAGCCATGGTGAGCCTGCGCGAAAAGACCACCAGGCCATCCTCGTTCTATGAGATCAACAGCGTGGTGCTGCCGGACTTTGGCGACTATTCCGCACGCATCAATGCGCTGCCCGGCAGCCCGGGCTACCAGTTCAACAGCACCCAGTCCATTGACCTCACGGGCTGGCTCATCACACGCGAGTCGTACGGCAAGTTCGGGCTTTCATTGGGCATGAGCGCGCCGGCGGCCGGTGCCGTGCCGCTGGCATCGGATGCACCCAACCCTGCAAGCGTGGACTTCGGCGTGCGCTGGCGGTCGCAGCGAGAGAGCGGGCCGCAGTTCGACGTATCGGCCTGGGCACGGACTTCGCAGCTGGCGCCTTCATCCGATGCATTGACCATGATCCGGGACGCGCAGCAACCCCTGTATGGCACGCGCCTCGAAGTGCAATGGGAATCGTCGAAGACCCGAGGATTGGTGCCCGAATTCGGCGCGGTCGGCGTGCAGTTGCAGGGCGGATCGCGCCTGCTGTTGCGCGCAAGGAAGGGCGGGCCGATGCTGTATTACCGGTCGAGGTTCTGACAACCTGCATCCGTGCGGCATCGCAGCAGTGCCGACAACGCCCGCGCCCCTCGGGCAAGCCATCAAGCGCCAGCGCGCAGGAACTTCAGCACGCCCTGCCCCGCCAGCCTGCCGCTGGCCATGCTGGCCGTAAGCAGGTAGCCACCCGTCGGGGCCTCCCAGTCCAGCATTTCGCCGGCGCAGAACACACCCGGCGCGCGGGTGGCCATGAGGTCGCCGTCAAGTGCCTCGAAAGCGACGCCACCGGCGGTGCTGATGGCTTCGTCCAGCGGCCGGGTGGCCACCACCGTCACGGGCAGCGCCTTGATGGCATGGGCCAGTGCCACAGGGTCGGCCACGCCATCCTTGCCCAGGTGCTCGTAGAGAATGCCGGCCTTGATGCCATCGAGGCCCAGGCGGCTTTTAAGGTGGCTGGACAGCGAGCGTGAGCCACGCGGGTGGCGCACCTCCACCAGCACGCGCTCGGGCGTGTGGTCGGGCAGCAGGTCGAGGTGGAAGGTGGCGTGGCCATGGGCCTCGATCTCGTCACGCAGCAGTTGCGAGACAGCGTAGACCAGGCTGCCCTCCACGCCCGTGGCCGTGGCCACGAACTCGCCTCGGCGGCTGAAGCTGCGCCCTTCGCTGTCGGTGAAGCTGATGGCCACGGTCTTGAACGGCTGGCCGCCAAAGCGCTCGGTGAAGTGCGGGGTCCAGCCCACGGCGGGCGTGGGCGCGCGGCCGATCAGCTCGCGAAAGAAATCACGCCGCGTCTCGCCAGCGGGTACATCGCCCCGCACCACGTCGAAACCGCAATTGGCCGGGCGCAGCGGTGCCACGGCCACGCCGCGTGCAGCCAGCAGCGGCACCCAGGCGCCATCGGACCCCAGCCGCGCCCAGCTGCCGCCGCCCAGGGCCAGCACGGTGGCGCGCGCGGTCACAGCCAGTTCGCCAGCGGGCGTGGCAAAGTGCAGTGCACCGCCCTGCCCCTCATCGGCCCAACCCAGCCAGCGGTGGCGCATATGGAACTGCACGCCCTGGCTGCGCAAGCGCTGCAGCCAAGCGCGCAGCAGCGGCGCGGCCTTCATGTCGGCCGGGAAGACCCGGCCCGAGGTGCCGACGAAGGTTTCCACGCCCAGGCCTAGCGCCCAGTCGCGCACCGCCGGCCCGCCGAAGGCGGTGATCAGCGGCTCGACCTGCTTCTCGCGGCCCACAAAGCGGGTGGCAAAGCTCTCGTGCGGCTCGGAGTGCGTGAGGTTGAGCCCACCCTTGCCCGCCAAGAGAAACTTGCGGCCCACCGAGGGCATGGCATCGAACAGGTGCACGGCCACACCGGCCTGCGCGAGCACCTCGGCCGCCATGAGACCAGCCGGGCCGCCGCCGACGATGGCGACATCGCAGGCCAGGCCAGGGGTGGCAGCGTCCTGCGCGATGGGGGTGCTTGCATTCATGGTGAGGGGCTTTCGGAAATCGGGAGAACAACAGCGGGGATCAGAACAGCGAGCCCTGCGGGGAATCGTCCGTGCCGGGCAATGCCTGGCGCGGCTTTCGGGACGAAGAAGAAGGAGAAGAAGCGGGGGTTGCCGGGGCCATGGCCACGGGCACAGCGGGGGCGAGAGTATGCCCCACTGCGGCCGCCCCATCCACTGCGCCGGAATCTGCAGGCAGCACCACCATGCGCCCATCGCCGGTCAGGAAGGCCGCGTGCACGGGCTCGCCCGGCATCAGCGCACGCACGGCCTCGCGGTAGCGATGCAGCTGCGCCATCAGGCCGGGCTGGCGCTCGGGCTGGGCGGCGCTCTTGTAGTCGAGCACCCACCAGCCCGGCGCAGGGTCTGGCCCTTGGCGCCCCACCGGCCGGCGCACCAGCCGGTCTAGCCGCAGGCTCTGGCCCTGGTGGTTGAGGGGGGCCTCGTTCATGGCACTGTCCATCTCGGCGGGGTCCCAGGCCCACGCGCCCTCGCCCGCCAGGATGCGCTGGGCCAGTTGCGCGGCGCGCGCGGCAGCGGCAGCGGTGATCTCGTGGTCCTGCGCCAGGCGGGCCAGGCGCACCGGAGGCCAGCCGTGGGTGCGCAGACCGGCCAGCGACATGCCCGCCACGCCGGCCTGCTCAAGCAACTGGTGCATGGCATCGCCCAGCCGGGATTCGGGGGTGGACTGCGCAGGCGCCAAGGCGCCGGGGCTGGCGGCGCCTTGGGCCGTGCCGAACCCCTCGACGAGGCCCGCACCGGACTCGCCCTTGCGGCCCTGCCCCAGTTCGGGCGGCAGCACGGGCAACTCCGGCACCACAAAGTGGACAGCCGCTTCGCCGCCGGCCGCCACTGCCAGGGCATCGACCCCTTCCTCCTCAGGCAAGACCGCATCGTCCACCAGCGTGGCCAGGCGGTTCCACCAGCTGCCAGGAGACGAACTGGCGGGCTGCACCGACGACAGGGCCAGGCAGTGCTTGGCCCGCGTCATGGCCACATAGAGCATGTTGAGTTCTTCGCGCTGGCGCGCCTGCTGCTCCACGGCGAGGGCATCAACCGCGCTGGGCGGCGGGCTCGATTCGCTGGCCAGGAAGACAAAGCCCATAGGCACCGGCTGCTCGCCAGGCCAGTCCACCAGCACGCCCATGGTCTCGGCTTTCTGGGGGCGGGTGTCGGTATCGAGCAGCAGCACGCACTGCGCCTCCAGCCCCTTGGCGCCGTGCACCGTTAGCAGGCGGATGGCCTGCGCATCCACCCGTCCTGGCGCACGCACGCCGCCCTTCTTCATGGCGCGCACGAAGGCATAGGGCGTGAGGTAGCGCCCGCCATCGTGCTGCAGCGCGGCGGCCAGCAGCGCGCGCAGGTTGGCCTGCACCGCTGCGCGCTGGGTGGCCGGCGCCGCCGCCGCAAAGCGGACCAGCACGTCGCCCTCTGCATAGATGGCGTGCAGCGCATCGTGCGGGGGCAAGGTGTCGACCCAGGCCTTGTACTGAGCGAGCACGGGGCCGGCGGCAGCGGCCGGCGTGGCATCCACCAGTTCGGGCCGCTGCAGCAGTTCGAACCAGCTCAGGCCGGCATGCTCTGGCTGGCGGCGCAGCAGCGCAAGCGCCACCAGCGCATCGTCGCCCAGGCCGAACAGCGGCGACCTGAGCGCGCGCGCCAGCGACAGGTCGTGCCCGGTGGAAACCAGCGCATCGAGCAGGGCCACCATGTCCTGCACCTCGGGCGCGTCGAACAGGTCGGCCTTCTCGGGCTGCACGCAGGGCAGGTGCAGGGCACGCAGCGCGTCCTGCATGGAGGCGAGGCGATCGCGCTTGCGCGCCAGCACCAGCACCTCCCTGGGCGGCACGCCCTGGGCGATCTGCTGAGCGACCCAGCGCGCGGCCTGCTCGCACTCGCGCATGCGCTGGGTCTCTTCGGCCTCGTGGCGCGGCTCGGTCAGGCTGTCGCGCCAGGCCAGAAGGCCGCCGCCCGCAGAGCCACTGGTTTCCAGAGGCTCGATGGCCGGCAGGCGCAGCAGTTCGCCGGGGTCGGTCGATTCGGTCGTGTGCTTGCGAAAGCCACTGGTCTCGCCCTGCGCCTGCGCCGTGCCCAAGGCACCGTTCACGGCGGCAATCACACCCGTGGCATTGCGGCGCGTGTGGTCGCAGCTGAGCAGGTCGCCGCCGAGGCCGTTGCGCACGAAGGCCTGCGCCGCCAGGAACACCTGCGGCTCGGCCCGGCGAAAGCGGTAGATGCTCTGCTTGGGGTCGCCCACGATGAACACGCTGGGCGCGGTGGAACCGCCGCCCGAGCCCGCGTAGCCCGAGAGCCAGGCGTGCAGCGCCTGCCACTGCAGCGGGTTGGTGTCCTGAAATTCATCGACCAGCAGGTGGCGTATGCGTGCATCGAGCCGCTCCTGCACCCAGCCGCTGAGCACCGGGTCGGCCAGCATCACCAGGGCCGTGCGCTCCACGTCGTTCATGTCCACCCAGCCGTGATGGTTCTTGACGGCCGCGAATTCTTTGATCAGGCAACGCGCCAGCCGCGCCATGCGCTGCTGGTGCAGCCAGGCGTCGTGCTGGCGGCGCGCCAGCAGCAGGCGCTGCAGCTCGGGCTCGGCCTCCTGCGCGGCGGCGAACTTCTCCAGATTCTTCGACAGCCGGTCTTCCTTGGCCACGAATATGGCCCTGCGCAGCAGGTCCAGGCGCAGGTCGAGGTCGTCGCAGGCAAAGGCATCGACGATGGCATCGGCCGCCTTCTGCGGCGTTTTGGCCGACTCCACCCCCAGGGTCTGGGCACGGTCGAGCCAGCGGCGGCGCACGAGGCCGCCGCGCAGCGCATCGGCAGGGTTGTCCATGCCTGCCAGCTCGGGGCAGTGCTCAGTGAACGGGGGCACCGAGGCATCGACCACCCCGGCCTCGTCGGCCAGGTCGAATTCCACGCGCTTGGACAAGGCTGCCGCGAGCGCCTTGTGCGTCTGCGAACGCCCGTGGCGGAACACCGCCGCCTCGTAGTCGGCGCGCAGGCCGGCGTGGCTGTCCACCGCGTGCAAAAAGGGCTGCCACACCTCGCGCACGGCCTCGGCATCGTCCTCCAGCAGCTCGAAATTGGCGGGCAGGCCCTGCGCCTGCAATAGCGCCAGCGGCGCCGTGCCCAGCAGCGCAGCAAACCAGCTGTGGAAGGTGCGGATCTGCACCGGCCGGCCGCTGGCCAGGACCTGCCGGTACAGTCCGCTCAGCGCCTCGCGCTGCTCCAGGGCCCGCTCGGGGCGGAGGCCACGGGCCACCAGTTCACCCGTGAGCTGGTCCAGCGGCGCATCGGCAAACTGCTCCAGCCATTCCTGCAGGCGCTGGCGCATTTCGCCTGCGGCTTTCTTGGTGAAGGTGATGGCCAGGATCTCGTGCGGCGCAGCGCCGTCGAGCAGCGCGCGCAGCATGCGCGAGACCAGCATCCAGGTCTTGCCCGCACCGGCACAGGCCTCGACCGCCACGCTGCGCGCTGGGTCGCAGGCAATGGCATAGAAGGCCTCGCGCGAAACGCCCTGGCCGTTGTGTTCGTAGGCGGCGCCCTTCATTGCAAGATTCGTCATGCCCAGAAATCCTTGCGGCACAGGCCGCGCGCCGCGCAGTATTCGCACACCATGCCCTCGCCCAGTGCGGGCATGGGGTCGCCCGCGGCGATGCGTTCGAAGTCGTGCTGTATGCCCTCCACCAGCAGGTCGCGCAGGGCCACCACCTCCTCCTGCTCGTGCATCTGCGTCTCGCCGCGCTCGCCCACGTTCACATAGGCGGCGCGCAGGGTGTCGTGGCTCAGCAGCGCAGCGTAGAAGGCCAGCTGTGTGTCTTCAGCCCCGGCACCGATGCGCTGGCGCGTGACGGAGTCGCTCTCGGTCTTGTAGTCGATCACCAGGGTGGTCACCTCGCCGGCGCCCGACACCCCATCGATGCGGTCGATGGTGCCCACGAGCTCCATGCCCCCCAAGGGCTGCGTGGTCCTGAGCTCGGCCTGGCGAAAGCTGGCACCCAGGTGCTCGTGCTGTGCCAGCCAGCGCAGGTAGCCATCGCGCACCTGCGGCCAACCCGCAGCAAAGGGCAGAAAGTCGCCACCTGTGAGCCCCTGGCGCGCCGTGACGGCCTGGGCCGATGCGTCGAGCCGGTGCGTGCGCCCAGGGCCCGCATCGAGCGGTGCCTGCAACAGGCCTTCGTGAAAATGCTGCAGCACCTCGTGTAGCCAGTTGCCGAAATCGCGCTTGTCCACCTCGCTGCCCAGTTCCTCCGCGTCCTGCAGGCCCAGCTGGCGCAGCGCGAAGAAGCGGTAGGGGCAATGGCGCAGGTCCGAATACGCGGTGGACGACAGCCTGTGCACCGGCAACGCCTGGCCGCTGGGCAGCGGCCGGGCCGTGGGCGCACTGGCCACGCTGCGCGCAAGGCGCAGGTCCTCGCCCGCGTGTGCGGCGCCGTCGAGGTGCAGCGCCAGCACCAGGGCACTGGCAAGCAGGGGCTCGCCGCCCTCATCACCCGTGCGCCACAGCACGTCCACCACGGGGGTCTGCAGCGCGCTGCGCCAGGCCAGGCGTTGCGCGGCTTCCAGCGAATCGCGGGTGGGCAGGCCCCAGGCCTCGCGCTGGGCCTGTGTCCACTCGCCCGGCGGCTCGGGCGCGGGCTGCAGGCGCTTTTCGTCGCAACCCGGCAGCACCAGCGCGGCAAAGGGCCGGGCCAGCAGCTGCGGCAGCGGCAGGATCACGACCGGCGCGCCGGGCGGCGGCGGCGGCACGAAGCGCGCGGCCTCCAGCACCTCGTCGGCCCAGCGCGTGAACTCGGCCAGCGCCATGCGCCGGCCCACGCCGTCCCAGGCTTCGAGTTCGGTCTGCAGGCCCTCGGGCAGGCGCAGCACGGCGAGCACGCGCTCGCCCGCCTCATCGGCCTCAAGCACGGCCCACTGGCCCGTGGCTTCGAGCAGGCCGCGCAGGGCGGCAAGCCACTGCACCAGCGGGCGCGCCGCACGCAGGCCGGCGCGCCAGGCCTCGGTCTGCGCCACGGTCGCGGCCAGTGCCGGGTGGGTGCCCCAGTCGCGCTCGGCCACCGCACCCCAGCGCGCCAGCGATGCCTTGCGCAGGGCTTTCTCCAGCGGGTTGAGGGTACCTGCCTCCCACGCCGGCACCTGCTTGAGCCAGGCAAGCACGGCGTCGGCGTCGGCGTCCCAGGCGCAGGCTTTCAAGGCGGCCATGAGCTGCGCGGCCGCGCGCGTGGTCGACAGCGTCCAGCCACTCTCGTCGCGCACATCCACGCCGCTGCTGCCCAGGTGGGCGCGCACGCGGCGGGTCAGCGCCCGGTCGGTGGCGGCCAGCACCACGGGCACGCGGCCTGCGGCCAGGTGGGCCAGCACGCAGGCGGCGGCGCGCTGCGCTTCGTCCTCGGCATCCGTCGCGGCGTGCAGGGCGATCTGCCCTTGCACCGCGCCATCCCCTTCGGGCGCATACAGGGGCAGCAGCAGCGCTTGCTCGCCCCAGTGGGCCAGCAGCGCAGCCGCCATGGGCTCGGCCTGGAAGCCTTCGAGCACCACCAGCGCATCGGTGGCGGCCCGCACGCCGGGCTCGAAGAGCACATCGGTCGCGTAACGCGAGGCCAGCGCCCATTCGAGCGCAATGCGCGCCACCACGGCCTCGAAGCGCAGCGCGCTGCCTTCGTCCGCGGCCGGCAGCAGGCTGCGCGCCTGCACTCCCCAGGCATCGCGCTGTGCGGGCGGTACGGCCGCCACGGCCAGGGCCAGTTGGGCGGCGGCCTCCTGCAGCGGCGTGGCCAGCACGTCGCGCTGGGCCGACAGGCCGGCCTGGTCCAGCAATGTGCGCGCGGTGAGCGTGTCGCGCGCCACGTCGCCCGCCAGGTCCTGCCCCTCCGGCACGAAAACCGCGAGCTGGTGCGCCCAGTTGCGCGTGGTCTCGAAGCGCGGCACGAAGCTGTCCGGGTGCCGGCGCGCCCACAGGCGCTGGCCCCAGGGCATGAGCTGCGCATAGGGCACCAGCACTACGGTGCGGGCCGGGTGCGCGCCGTGCCCCGCAAGGTGCCGGGCGACTTCGCCCAGCACCCGCGCCCAGCAAGGGGCGGCATGATCGGTTTTAGCTATGACAGTCATAGCATCGGAGGGCCCGGCCACACCGGTGAACGTGGGATTGGTTTCTGTCACAATGACCCAACTTTATACGTACCCCGGTCCCAACCCGCCCAGCTACAAGGAATACGCCATGGCCAGCGAACTCATCAAGCACCTCACCGACGCCAGCTTTGAAGCCGACGTACTGCAGTCCACCACCCCCGTGCTGGTCGACTACTGGGCCGAATGGTGCGGCCCCTGCAAGGACATCGCCCCCCACCTCGACGACCTGGCCAAGGCCTATGAAGGCAAGCTGCTGATCGCCAAGCTGAACATCGATGAGAACCGCGAGACGCCTGCCAAGTTCGGCATCCGCGGCATCCCCACGCTGATGTTCTTCAAGGACGGCCAGCTGTCGGCCACCAAGATCGGCTCCATGCGCAAGGAGCAGTTGACGGCTTTCGTCGACCAGCAATTGGCATAACGCCACTGCTGGTGGTGGCACTCCGGGCCGGGGTGCCACCGTCCCGCATTTCACCGCCGCTTGCATCTCTTCACATGCCCGAGGGCAGAGGCCTGGCCTTCCCGGATTTTTTCCTGTCATAATTCCAGCAGATCACCGGCTTGCACGCATTGGCAACCGGTTCGAGAGATCCCCAGGCACGCCGTGACTGCCATCAGCAGACCACCGGCGAACAGCCCACCTCCCCCGAGACACCTACCTACTCCGCCAAGGAGTCATTCCATGCACTTAAACGAACTCAAGGCACTGCACGTGTCTGAAGTCCTGAAGCAGGCCGAAGAACTCGAAATCGAAAACACGGGCCGGATGCGCAAGCAGGAGCTGATGTTTGCCATCATCAAGAAGCGCGCCAAGGCCGGAGAGCAGGTGTTTGCGGATGGGGTGCTGGAAATCCTGCCCGACGGTTTCGGCTTTCTGCGCAGCCCGGACACGAGCTTCACCGCCAGCACGGACGACATCTACATCTCCCCCAGCCAGGTGCGCCGCTTCAACCTGCACACGGGCGACATGATCGAAGGCGAAGTGCGCACCCCGAAAGACGGCGAGCGCTACTTTGCCCTGACCAAGCTCGACAAGGTCAACGATGGCCCGCCGGAGCAGAACAAGCACAAGGTGATGTTCGAGAACCTGACGCCCCTGTTCCCCAAGGAGCAGATGCGCCTGGAACGCGACGTCAAGAGCGAAGAGAACATCACCGGCCGCATCATCGACATCATCGCGCCCATCGGCCGTGGCCAGCGCGCACTGATCGTGGCCCCGCCCAAGAGCGGCAAGACGGTGATGATGCAGCACATCGCCCACGCCATCACGGCCAACAACCCCGACGTGCACCTGATGGTGCTGCTGGTGGACGAGCGCCCTGAAGAAGTGACCGAAATGCAGCGCACGGTCAAGGGCGAGATCATCGCCTCCACCTTCGACGAGCCCGCCGCGCGCCACGTGCACGTGGCCGAGATGGTGATCGAGCGCGCCAAGCGCCTGGTCGAGCTCAAGAAGGACGTGGTGATCCTGCTCGACTCCATCACCCGCCTGGCACGCGCCTACAACAACGTCGTACCCTCCAGCGGCAAGGTGCTGTCGGGTGGTGTAGACGCGGCCGCGCTGCAGCGCCCCAAGCGCTTCTTCGGCGCCGCCCGCAAGGTCGAGGAAGGTGGCTCGCTGACCATCATTGCCACCGCGCTGGTCGACACCGGCAGCCGCATGGACGAAGTGATCTTTGAAGAATTCAAGGGCACGGGCAACTGCGAAATCCACCTGAACCGCCGCCTGTACGAAAAGCGCGTGTTCCCCGCCATCGAGCTCAACAAGAGCGGCACGCGCCGCGAAGAGCTGCTGCTGGCGCCCGAGATCCTGCAGAAGACCCGCATCCTGCGCCAGTTCATGTACAACATGGATGAGATCGAGTCCATGGAACTCATGATCAAGAACATGAAGGCCACGAAAACCAACGTCGACTTCTTCGACATGATGCGCCGGGGCGGTTGACGGCTTGGAATTCAACCGGCTAACGTCGTTGGGGAGCCTTGCCGTGCGAAAGCACTGTCTGCGGCTCCCCGCCTAGTTATCCGGCCGAATTCCAACCCGTACAAGCCTGCTTTTTGGCACCACGGATACAACGCCCTGCAGGTCGCGAAGCCTGCGGGGCGTTGTCGCTTGGGGCGGTTCACCAGCGCGCCTGCGCAGAGCCCAGGGCCAGCGCAGGGCGGTCCCAGTGCATGGCTGCGCCCTGCACCTGCAGCGGCGGCAGCACCCGCCGGGCCGGGCCCCAGGACGTGGGCTCCAGCGCGTCATTCCAATCATCTTGCTGCTCGGGCGCCAGAGGCTCCACGGGGCCTCTCTCGGCGGGCACCAACCAGTGCGCTGTGCGCGCCAGGGACAGCCGCGCCGTGCAGCCCGCGCCGGTGGCCCTGCGGCGCACCAGCCCGCGCACGGCAGCCGCCGTCATCAGGTAGCCCGTGGCGTGGTCGATGCCCTGCACTGGTAGCGGCACGGGCCGGTCCTGGCCCGAGAGACGCATGCCCGCCTCGGCGATGCCCGTGCTCATCTGCACCAGGCTGTCGAAGCCGCGCCGGCCCTGCCAGGGGCCGCTCCACCCGTAGGCGGTGAGCGACACGTCCACCAGGCCCGGATTGAGTTCGCGCCGCCTTTGCTCGCCCAGCCCCAGCCGCTCCAGCGCGCCGGGCCGCAGGCCATGCACCAGCACATCGGCCTGGCGCAACAAGCCTTCGAATACCAACAAGTCAGAGGCGACCCGCAGGTCCAGCCGCGCACAGCGCTTGCCCAGCACCACCTCGGGCACGGTGACGGGCTCATCCCAACCGGGCGGGTCGATGCGCAGCACATCCGCGCCGAAGCCCGCCATGAAACGCGTGGCCGTGGGGCCAGCAAGGATGCGCGTGAGATCGAGCACCCGCACACCGCGCAGGGGCCGCGCGGGATCGATGCGCCAGTCGGGCTTGGCCACCGGGTTTCCAATACTCCAATGCACCAGGGGTTCGGCCTGCACCGCCAGGCCTTGTGGGTGGGCATTCCAGTCCGCCACGCTGCGTATGGCGGCTGCGCAACCGCCCCGCTCCACCACTGCGGCCTCCAGTGCGTCGGCATCCCAGTCGGCCACGGCGCGCGCAACGACCTCCCTGTCGGCCTCCACACCCAGCACGGCCAAGGCCGCATCGCGGTGGTGCGGCGCATTCGTGTGCAGCCGCACCCAGCCATCGGCCGCGCGGTAGTCCCCGGCCACGGCATCCCATACCGGCGGCAGGGACCAGCCCTGCGGGCGCAGCGACATCCCGAACCAGAAGGAGGCCAGGCGCCGGTCCACCTGTACGGCGGGCCCATCGCTGGCAGCCTGTGCGATGAACTCGGCCACGGCAAGCCCCGCCACACCCACCGAGGCGGTGGCCAGGTCCGTGACCGGAAACACCGAGGGCAGATCGCCCCGGCCTGCGATGGACAGGTGGTTCAGTGACGCTGCCGGGCCATCCAGCGCTGCCCATGCCTCGCAAGCCAGCGCCAAGGCGCCCGTGGGGACTGAAATCGTGTGGGCAGACATAAGGAAAACCTCCTTGAAAGAGCTTCCCAGAATAGGTTGGCACCACTTATTGTCAATATTGATATATATTTTCAACATCATTTTTTTGCAATACGCCGTGTCCAGTTATCTCTCCGCCGCCGAAACCGCAGAACGCCTGGGTGTCTCGCGCGCCACGCTGTACGCCTACGTGAGCCGGGGCATGCTGCATGCCCACCCCGGCCCCGCGCCGCGCGAAAGCCGCTATGCGCTGGCCGACGTGGACATGCTGGCGGGCCAGCGCAAGCGCGGACGCAAGCCGCGCGAGGTGGCCAAGGCCACCTTGAGCTGGGGGCTGCCGGTGCTGGAATCGGCCATCACCTTGATCGAGGATGGCCGGCTGTACCTGCGCGGTGCCAGCATCGAAGGCCTGGCGCAGGCCAGCAGCGTGGAGGCCGTGGCCACCCGGCTCTGGCAGTGCGCGCAATCCGTCGCCTTTGGCCCCGTGGCACCGACCTCCCCTGCCGTGCTGGCGCCCGTGCAGGCCCACATGGCCCGCCAGCGGCCCGAAGAATCGCTGCTGCCCCTGTTCACCCTGGCCTCCGAAGACGCCCCCACCGCCCAGTGGCAGGCCACACCCGAGCGACTGGCCGAAGGCTGCGGTGCGCTGGTGCGCCTGCTGGCCGCCTGCCTGCTGGGCACGGCGCCCAACGCCGACCCCCTCCACCTGCAATGCGCCAGAGCCTGGCAGCTCGATGGCGAAGGCGCTGATCTGGTGCGCATGGCGCTGGTGCTGTGTGCCGACCACGAGCTCAATGCCTCCAGCTTCACTGCGCGCTGCGTGGCCTCCACCGGGGCCAGCCTGCGCGCGGCCGTGGTGGGCGGGCTGGCGGCACTGACCGGCGCACGCCACGGCGGAGCCACGGCCCGGGTGGAGGCCCTATGGGACGAGTTGGGCGATTCTTCGCCCGCCGCAGGCCTGCACCAGCGGCTGGCCCGCGGCGAGGCCCTGCCCGGCTTTGGCCACCACCTGTACCCCGAGGGCGACGTGCGCGCGCGGCTGCTGCTGGCGCGCATCCTGCCCCTGCGGCCCACATGGGCGCCCTGGATCAGCGAAGCCCAGGCCCTGGTGGGCCAACCCCCGTCGCTGGACTTTGCGCTGGTCGCCGTGCGCCGCCACCTGGCCCTGCCGCAGGGTGCCGCCTACGGGCTGTTTGCCCTGGGCCGATCCCTGGGCTGGATCGCGCACGCGCTGGAGCAGCGCAGCGGCGACGGCCTGATACGCCCTCGCGCTGCCTACACGGGCCCACGGCCCTGAGTTTGGAAGTTGGGGCACTCGGGTTATAATGGAGGGCTTTTTCTGCGGAAAGTACGCTGGATGCTCCACGGCGCAAAGGTTGCTCCGGGTCCAGCACGGCTCCCGCACTTGACAAGGATTGATCATGAAAGAAGGCATTCACCCCAACTACCGCGAAGTTCTGTTCGTGGACCTGTCCAACGGTTTCAAGTTCGTCACCCGCTCGTGCGTGAACACCAAGGAAATGGGCAAGACTGAAGACGGCCGTGAACTGCCGCTGTTCAAGCTCGACACCTCCAGCGAATCGCACCCCTTCTACACGGGCACGCAAAAGTCCGTGGACAACATGGGTGGCCGCGTGGAACGTTTCCGCAACCGTTTCGGCAAGACCACTTCGACGAGCGCTGCGCCTGCTGCTGCCGACAAGTAATCTGCACGCAATGCGCCAAGAGGCAGCCCGGGCAACCGTGCTGCCTTTTTTCTTGGGCGCGACGTGCACTGTGACGGGGGTTACCAGATTTACCCTGACCACCAAAGCCTGCTGACGGAACCCGGGCGCTTATCCCTTATTCTTGGCGGCTCCCCAAAGCCACTGACCACCGCGTGAATCCACCGACCCCAGCCATCGTTACCCAGAATGCCGTGCGGCCGCTGCCGCGCTGGGCCCTGATGCTGCTGTGCATTGCCTACGTGGTCCCCGGCTTCGTGGGGCGCGCACCCTGGAAGAGCGCCGACATCACTGCCTATGGCTACATGCTGGAGCTGGCGCAAGGGCGCACCAGCTGGCTCAACCCGCTGCTGGGCGGCATGGCGCCCGAAACCGAAGGCCTGCTGCCCTACTGGCTCGGGGCGCTGGCCATCCAGTGGGCGCCTTCCTGGCTGTCGCCCGAGATGGCGGTGCGCCTTCCGTTTGCCGCCCTGCTGGCGCTCACGCTCATGGCTACCTGGTATGGCGTGTACTACCTGGCGCGCAGCCCGGGTGCCCAGCCCGTGGCCTTTGCCTTCGGCGGCGAGGCCACCCCGCTCGACTACGCGCGTGCCATTGCCGATGGCGCCCTGCTGGCGCTGATCGCCTGCCTGGGCCTTGCCCAGCTCTCGCACGAGGTGACCAGCTACCTGGTGCAGCTCAGTTGCACCTCCTTCCTGTTCTTCGCCTTTGCTGCGCTTCCCTACCACGCCGGCAAGGCGCTGGGCGCCATGCTGGTGGGCGCCTTCGGCCTCACGCTGGCCGGGGCGCCTGCGCTCACGGTGCTGCTGGGTGCCAGCGGCGTGCTGCTGGCCTTGCGCCTGCCCGACAAGGACGAGCGCCAGTGCAAGTCCTGGGCGGTGGCCACGGCGCTGGTCATCGTGGCCGCCGCCGCGCTGGCCTGGCAGCTCGACCTGTGGCGCTGGCGCATCGTGGGCACGGAGGGGGGCGGCAAGGAATGGGCCAGCCTGGCACGCCTCCTGGTCTGGTTCGGCTGGCCCGCCTGGCCCCTGGCACTGTGGACGCTGTGGCGCTGGCGCAAGCAGATCGCCAGCCGCCAGTGGCACCGCCACCTGCTGCTGCCGCTGTGGTTCACGGCCATCTCCATAGGCGCCACCGTCACCACCCAGCCGGCCGACCGCGCGCTGCTGCTGGGCCTGCCCGCGCTGGCAGCGCTGGCGGCGTTTGCCCTGCCCACCCTCAGCCGCAGCATGGGCGCGCTGATCGACTGGTTCACGCTGATCTTCTTCAGCGTCTCGGCGCTGGCCATCTGGGTGATCTGGATCGCCATGCAGACCGGCGTGCCCGCCAAGCCGGCGGCCAACGTGGCCAAGCTGGCGCCCGGTTTCGTGCCCGAGTTTTCGCTGCTGGCCCTGGTGGTGGCGCTGGCGGCCTCGGTGGGCTGGTGCGCGCTGGTGTGGTGGCGCGCCTCGCGCAACCGCGCCCCGATCTGGAAGAGCCTGGTACTGCCCGCCAGCGGCGCCGCGCTGAGCTGGCTGCTGCTCATGAGCCTGTGGCTACCGCTGCTGGACTTCGCGCGCAGCTACGTGCCGCAGATGCGAGCCATCAACGCCGTCGTGGGCGAGAACCCGGGCTGCGTGCAGACTGTGGGCCTGAGCCGCGCCCAGGTGGCCGCCCTGCAGTACCACGCCGGCTTCACGCTGCACCCGGCCAGCCTCGCGGTGACCGGTTGCGCGTGGCTGGTCTCGGACATCGCTTCCTGGCCCGCACCCGCATCCGCGGTGGACGGGCTGCAATGGGAGCGCGTAGCCACCCTGGCACGCCCCACGGACAAGACCGATTTTCTGCTCGTGTTCCGGCGCATCGAAACCGAAACCAACAACTGATGCGCGAGCTGTCGACCATTTCCCGCCACGCCGTGACGGTGCTGGCCGGGCAACTGGCCGTCATGGCCTTCGGCGTCGCCGACACCATCGTCGCGGGCCGCTACAGCGAGGCCTCGCTGGCCGCGCTGTCGGTGGGCTCGGCCATCTTCATCAGCGTCTACGTGGCGCTGATCGGGGTGCTCAGCGCCCTGCTGCCGGTATGGGCCGAGCAGCGCGGCGCAGGGCACCGGCAACAGCTGGGCGCCTCGCTGCGCCAGTCGCTGTACCTGTGTGCCGTGGCCAGCGCCCTGGGCATGGCGGTGCTGCTCTCGCCCGGCGCCGTGCTGCGCTGGACCGAGGTGCCCGATGCGCTGCGCAACGAGGTCGAAAATTACCTGGCCGTGCTCGCGCTGGCACTGCCGCCAGCCCTGCTGTTTCGCATCTACAGCACGCTCAACCAGGCCCTCGGGCGCCCGCAGCTGGTCACCTGGCTGCAGGTGGGCTCGCTGTTCATCAAGGTGCCGCTGTCCATCTGGTTCACCTTTGGCGGCGCGGGCCTGCCCGCGCAGGGCGCCGTGGGCTGCGCCTGGGCCACGCTGGTGGTCAACTGCAGCATGCTCGCGCTGGCGGTCTGGCTGCTGCGCACCCAGTCGCTGTACCAGCCGCTGGCCCTTTGGAAGCCGCTGGAGCGCCCGCACTGGCCCACCATCGCCGGCTTTGCACGCCTGGGCGTGCCGGCGGGCCTGGCGGTGATGGTGGAGGTGACCTCGTTCACGCTGATGGCCCTGTTCATCGCGCGCCAGGGCACGGTGGCCTCGGCCGCGCACCAGATCGCGTCCAACCTCGCAGCCGTGCTGTACATGGTGCCGCTGTCGCTGTCCATTGCCACCAGTGCGCGCGTGAGCTACTGGCTGGGCGCAGGCGAGCCGCAGCGCGCACGCCAGGTGGCACTGCTGGGCGTGCGCCTGGCCTGCGCCATCGGCCTGGGCCTGGCTGCCCTGATGTTCCTGGCGCGCAACCACCTGGGTGCGCTGTACTCATCAAACGCGCAGGTGGTGGCGGTGACGGGCGGGCTGCTGGCCTGGGTGGCCGCCTACCATGTGGCCGACGCGCTGCAGACCCTGTGCGTGTTCGTGCTGCGCTGCTACCGTATCACGGTGGCGCCGCTGGTGGTGTACTGCACGCTGCTGTGGGGCGCCGGCCTGGGCGGCGGCTACCTGCTGGCCTACCAGGGCCTGGGGCCCTGGAGCGCGGTGGCCACGCCGGCCACCTTCTGGGCCGCCAGCGCCGCAGCCCTGGCCGTGACGGCCGCCCTGTTCGCCGCCATGCTCTGGCGCGCGATCAGGCGGCCAGCGCCTGCGGCACTGGCGCGCGCAGCCGGCTGACCGGAAAGGTGACGCAGAAGGTCGAGCCCTTGCCCAGGGCACTCTGGATGCTCAGCGTAGCGCCATGGCGCTGCAGCACATGCTTGACGATGGCCAGGCCCAGGCCCGTGCCACCGGTTTCGCGCGAGCGGCTGCGGTCCACCCGGTAAAAGCGCTCGGTCAGCCGCGGAATGTGCTCGGGCGCGATGCCCGGGCCCGTGTCCTTGACCGAGAACGCGGCCGAGCCATCGTCCTTGCGCACCCAGCTCACCGTGATCGTGCCGCCTGCAGGCGTGTAGCGCACGGCGTTGTTGATGATGTTGGACAGCGCGCTCTGCAGTTCCGCCGGCACACCGGCGATATCTCCCTGGGCCCGCAGCTCCTGCGCCGATGGGAAGATGAGCGTGTGGTGGCGCTGCTGGGTCTGCGTGAGCAGGGCCGACAGGGCACGGCTTTCCTCTTCGCAGCGCTGCACCAGGCCCTGCACGGGCATCCACTCGGCCATGCCGGGCGGCGGGCTGCCCTCCAGCCGGGACAGCGTGAGCAGGTCCTGCACCACGCTCTGCATGCGTGCGGCCTGCTGGGACATCATGCCCAGGTAGCGGGCGCGCTCGTCCTGCGCCAGCGGCAGGGTCTGCAGCGTCTCGACAAAACCCATGAGCACCGTGAGCGGCGTGCGGATCTCGTGCGAAACGTTGGCCACGAAGTCACGGCGCATGGCCTCGGCCTGCTCCAGCGCCGTCACATCGCGCGACAGCAGCAGCGTGCGGCCGTCGCCATAGGGGTGCAGCTGCACCGAGATGCGCACCGGGCGCGACGAGGTGCTGAAGCGCCCTTCCAGCACCACATCGTGCGTGAAATCCTGGGTGGTGTAGTAGGCGGTGAAATCGGGATCGCGCACCAGGTTGCCGATCGACTGCATGACATCGCGCTGCGCGTCGAAGCCGAACTGGCTGGCCGCCATCTGGTTGCACCACTCGATGTGGCCCTGCGCATCCAGCAGCACCACACCGTTGGGCGTGGCCTGCAGCGCGGCCAGTATCTCCTGCAGGCGGTTCTGGCTGCTCTGCACCTCCTGGGCCTGCAGGCGCAGCAGGCGCCGCGACCGGTCGGCTGCCTCGCCCCACATGCCGCGCATGACCGGCGCGTTCGACAGGTCGCCCGTGCGCAGCCAGTGCAGCACGCGCGCGCCGCGCAGCAGGTCCCACACGAACCAGGCCCAGGCCGCTATCGCTGCTCCCAGGGCCGCCCCCCAGGGACCACCCTGCCACCAACCGAGTCCGCCACCGGCGATTTGCCAGAGCAGAAAATACGTGAATCGCCAGAGCATGCGGATTGCAAAGCCTTCTCAGAAAACCGAGGGCGCCACCGTGGCGCCCTGTGACCCGTCAGGCTTGCAGCTGCTGCACCTGGGGTTGCGATTGCGCCGTGAGCCGGTAGCCGGCACCGCGCACCGTTTCCACCATCACCGATGCGGCGCCCAGCGCTTCGCGCAGGCGCTTGACGTGCACGTCCACTGTACGCTCTTCGATGAAGACATGGTCGCCCCAGACCTTGTCCAGCAGCTGCGAGCGGCTGTGAACGCGCTCGGCATGCTTCATGAGGTAATGCAGCAACTTGAACTCGGTGGGGCCGACCTTGAGCTGTTGGCCCTGAAACGTTACCCGGTAGGTGCCCGCATCCAGCGCCAATTCGCCGATGGTCACGCTGTCGCTGACCTGCTCGGGCGCGCGGCGGCGCAGCACGGCACGGATGCGCGCCAGCAGTTCCTGCGTGGAGAACGGCTTGGTGATGTAGTCGTCGGCACCGGCGTCCAGGCCCGCCACCTTGTCCGGCTCGTCGCCGCGGGCCGTGAGCATGAGGATGGGGATGGGCTTGGTGCGCGCATCGGCACGCCACTTGCGCGCCAGCGACAGGCCACTCTGGCCAGGCAGCATCCAGTCGAGCAGGATGACGTCGGGCAGCACGGCATCGAGCTCGCGCTGGGCCGACTCGCCATCTTCGGCCCAGAAGGGCTGGAATCCGTTGTGCCGCAGGTTGACCGCGATCAGCTCGGCGATCGCAGGTTCGTCTTCGACGATCAGAACACGGGGTAGCTTTCTCATACAGCGTTCATGGGCCTACAGTACGGCCGATTCGATCTCATCGAGGGCCGTGTGGCGCACGTCCTTGCCCTTGACCAAGTAGATGATGAGTTCGGCCACATTCTTCGAATGGTCGCCGATGCGCTCGATGGCCTTGGCCAGGAACAAAAGGTCCAGGCTCGGGGAGATGGTGCGGGGGTCTTCCATCATGTAGGTGACCAGCTTGCGCACGAAGCCATCGAACTCCTTGTCGATCAGATCATCCTCCTTGAGGATATCGACAGCCATCTTGGTGTCCAGACGGGCAAACGCATCCAGCGCCTTGCGCAGCAGGCCCGAGGCCAGCTCGGCCGCCACACGCAGGTCGCTCGACGGCAGCGAGCGCGCGGCGCCGCTCTCGATGATGGAGCGCACCATGCGCGCCATCTTGTTGGCCTCATCGCCCATGCGTTCGAGGTTGGCCGTAGCCTTGGAAAACGCGATCAACAGGCGCAGGTCGCGCGCCGTCGGCTGACGGCGCGCGATGATGGAGGACAGCTCCTGATCGATCTCCACCTCCATGGAGTTCACGCGCACTTCGATGGCGGCGACCTGTTCCACGGCCTCCAGGCTGAACTGCGACAGGGCGTACACGGCCTGGCGGATCTGCGACTCCACGAGACCGCCCATTTCCATGACGCGGGCGGAGACGCTGTTGAGTTCGGAGTCGAACTGCGACGAAAGGTGCTTGTCGGGCATTGCTGTCTCCTTAGCCGAAACGGCCGGTAATGTAGTCTTCGGTTTCCTTGCGCTGCGGCTTGAAGAACATCTGTTCCGTCTCGCCGAACTCGACCAGGTCGCCCAGGTACATGTAGGCGGTGTAGTCGCTGCAGCGCGCGGCCTGCTGCATGTTGTGGGTCACGATGACCACGGTGTAGTCGTTCTTGAGCTCGGCGATCAGCTCTTCCACCTTGGCCGTGGAGATCGGGTCCAGTGCCGAGCAGGGCTCGTCCAGCAGCAGCACTTCGGGCTTGATGGCAATGCCGCGGGCAATGCACAGGCGCTGCTGCTGCCCGCCCGAGAGGCTGGAACCGCTCTGGTTGAGCTTGTCCTTGACCTCGTTCCACAGCGCGGCCTTGCGCAGCGCCCATTCCACACGGTCGTCCATGTCGGTGGCGTTCAGGCTCTCGAAGAGCTTCACGCCGAAGGCGATGTTGTCGTAGATCGACATCGGGAACGGCGTGGGCTTCTGGAACACCATACCGACCTTGGCGCGCACCAGGGCCACGTCCTGCTTGCTCTTGAGCAGGTTCTCGCCGTCCAGCACGATCTGGCCTTCAGCGCGCTGCTCGGGGTACAGCTCGAACATGCGGTTGAAGGTGCGCAGCAGCGTGGATTTGCCACAGCCCGAGGGGCCGATGAAGGCCGTGACCTTATGCTCAGGGATGTCGAGGTTGATAGCCTTCAGGGCATGGAACTTGCCGTAGTAGAAGTTCAGGTCGCGCACCGTGATCTTGGACTTGTTGGGCGCGTCGTTCTTGAGAATAGCGGACATGAGGGTGTCTTTCTTGCTGCTGGGGCTTACTTTTGGCGGGTCAGGACCCGCGCCAGGATGTTCAGGCCGAGAACTGCGACGGTGATCAGGAAGACGCCGGCCCAGGCCAGTTGCTGCCAGTTCTCGTAGGGGCTCATGGCGAACTTGAAGATGGTCACCGGCAGGCTGGCCATGGGCTTGGCCAGGTCGCCGTTCCAGAACTGGTTGTTCAGCGCGGTGAACAGCAGCGGGGCGGTTTCACCGGCGATGCGGGCCACGGCCAGCAGCACACCGGTGATCACACCGGCGCGGGCAGCGCGCAGCGTCACCATCAGGATCACCTTCCACTTGGGCGTGCCCAGGGCGTAGGCGGCCTCGCGCAGGCTGGCAGGCACCAGGATGAGCATGTTCTCGGTGGTGCGGATGACCACCGGGATCACGATCAGCGCCAGCGCCAGGATGCCGGCGTAGGCCGAGAAGCTCTTGAAGCGCGCCACCACCACGGCATACACGAACAGGCCGATGACGATGCTGGGTGCCGACAGCAGGATGTCGTTGACGAAGCGCGTGACCGAAGCCAGCAGGCTCTTGGTCTCGTACTCGGCCAGGTAGATTCCGGCCATGATGCCGATGGGCGTGCCCACGAAAGTGGCCAGCACCACCATCACGAACGAGCCGTAGATGGCATTGGAAATGCCGCCCGCTTCGTTCGGCGGTGGCGTCATCTGGGTGAACAGGGCGATGTTCAGGCCCCCCACGCCCAGGCGCACGGTTTCCCACAAAATCCAGACCAGCCAGAACACGCCGAACGCCATGGCGGCGAGCGACAGGACGAGGGCGATCTGGTTGACGCGCTTACGGCTGTTGTAGCGCGCCTGGCGCTGCTGGTCGAGCTCGGCCGCCGAGATCAGGCGCTGCGAGGTGCTTGTGCTGGTGCTCATGTGCGAGCTCCTTCGTTCTTTTGCAGGCGTGACAGCAGGATCTTGGACAGCGTCAGCACCACAAAGGTGATGAAGAACAGGACCAGGCCCAGGTAGATCAGCGAAGCCTGGTGCAGGCCCTCGCCGGCTTCGGCGAACTCGTTGGCCAGCGCCGAAGTGATGCTGTTGGCCGCCTCGAACATCGACAGCGAGGACAGCTGGTTCATGTTGCCAATGACGAAGGTCACGGCCATGGTTTCACCCAGCGCCCGGCCCAGGCCCAGCATGATGCCGCCGAGCACGCCGGTCTTGGTGTAAGGCAGAACGACCTTCCACATCACTTCCCAGGTCGTGGAGCCCAGGCCGTAGGCCGACTCCTTGAGCAGGGCGGGCGTGACTTCGAACACGTCGCGCATCACCGAGGCGATGAACGGAATGATCATGATGGCCAGGATGATGCCGGCCGACAGGATGCCGATGCCCACCGGGGGGCCCGACACGAAGGCACCCAGGTAGGGCACGCCCGCGAACAGCGCCTGAAGCGGCTGCTGCACGTAGGTCGAGAGGATGGGGCCGAACACCATCAGGCCCCACATGCCGTAGACGATGGAGGGCACTGCCGCCAGCAGCTCGATGGCGGTGCCCAGGGGGCGCTTGAGCCATGCTGGCGACAGCTCGGTCAGGAACAGTGCGATGCCGAAGCTGACGGGCACCGCAATGACCAGGGCGATGATGGACGTGGTCACCGTGCCATAGATCATGACCAGGCCGCCGTACTCGTCCTGAACCGGATCCCATACGCTGCTGGTGAGGAAACTCAGGCCGTACTTGGCAATGGAAGGCCAGGCGCCTACGACCAGGGAGCCCAGGATACCGACCAGCAGCAGCAGGGTCAGGATGGCGGCGCCGCGCGCCAGCCAGCCGAACAGCCGGTCGGCCAGCATGCCGGAAATCAGGGGGCGGGAGGGAGGTGGAGGCATGTTTTTGGTGCGCAGAGGGGCCGTCTCAAGGGACGGATTGTCGCGGACCGGCATCGTAGTGGACACGTTGGTAGCCTTGGATTCAGTGAAGTGAAATCGAAAGGCCGGCGTGTCGCCGGCCCCGTGAGATTACTTGAAAGCTACCGCCTTGCCAGAGGTGTCCTTGATGTCACCCCACGACTTGAGGATGATGGCCTTCACGCTGTCGGGCATGGGCACATAGTCCAGGTCTGCAGCGGTCTTGTCGCCCTGGGCATAGGCCCAGTCGAAAAACTTGAGTGCCGTGGTGGCCTGGGCAGGCTTGTCCTGCGATTTCTGCATCAGCACGAAGGTCGCGCCGGTGATGGGCCACGAATCCTTGCCAGGCTGGTTGGTCAGGATCTGGTAGAAGCTCTTGGCCCATTCGGCGCCGGCAGCAGCGGCCTTGAAGGCCGTGTCATCAGGAGAGACGTAGGCGCCATCGGCGTTCTGCATCTGCACATAGGTCATCTTGTTCTGCTTGACGTACGCGTACTCCACGTAACCGATGGAGTTGGGCAGGCGGCCCACAAAAGCGGCCACGCCTTCGTTGCCCTTGCCGCCGGCACCCGTAGGCCAGTTCACGGCCGTGCCTTCACCGACCTTGGACTTCCACTCGGCATTCACCTTGCTCAGGTAGTTCGTGAAGATGAAGCTGGTGCCCGAGCCATCGGCGCGGCGCACGGGGGCAATGGCAGCATCTGGCAGGGCCAGACTGGGGTTCAGCGCCTTGATTGCGGCGTCGTTCCACTTGGTGATCTTGCCCAGGTAGATGTCACCCAGCACTTGGCCACTCAGGCGGATCTGACCGGGAGCGATACCCTTGATGTTGACCACCGGCACCACACCACCGATCACGGTGGGGAACTGCACCAGGCCCTTTTTGGCCAGGTCTTCGTCCTTCAGGGGCGCATCCGAGGCACCGAAGTCGACCGTCTTGGCTTCGATCTGGCGCAGACCGGCACCCGAACCCACCGACTGGTAGTTGATCTTGATGTTGGTGGCCTTGTTGTAGTCAGCCGCCCACTTGGAATACAGAGGCGCCGGAAAGCTGGCACCTGCACCGGTGGCTTCCTGCTGCGCCATGGCTTGAGAGAACGCACCAGCAGCGACGACACCAGCAACAAGGACCCGAATCGCGGACATTTTCATGAAGACACCTCTTGGATGAGTGAGTAGGGATGAGGCGACTCTAGGGTCCGTATATGACATTGTCGTGACACGCAGGCCGGTTGTCACACATCTCTTCTCCATGGAGGACCACCCTCTTGTGTCATCCAGTTGTCACGGGAGCTGCTTAGTCTCCCGCCACCGAGATGAATCGGCTATCTACCTGGAGAATCACATGTTCCGCCGTTACGCACTGCAATCCGCTCTCGCCCTTGCTGCCGCCGCCACCCTGGCCGGCTGCTCCAGCATGGGCTCTGCCCCCGCAACCCTCGACGGCACGATTGCAAAGACGCCTTCGCTGAGCACCTTCAACAAGCTGGCCGTGCAGGCCGGCCTGACCGACACGCTCAAGGCCGCCGGCCCCTACACCGTGTTCGCCCCGTCGGACGACGCCTTCAAGGCCGTGCCCGCCAAGACCCTGGCAGAACTGCAGGCCAATCCCGCCCAGCTCAAGGCCGTGCTCAACCACCACATCGTGGCAGGCCGCGTGACCGCCGCCGAGGCCAAGGCCGGCAATGCCAAGACCCTGAATGGATCGAACGTGGCACTGGCCCGTGCTGGCGCTTTCGTCACCGTGGACGAAGCCATGGTGACCCAGGCCGACGTGATCGCCACCAACGGTGTCGTACACGTGGTCGACACCGTGCTGATGCCCCCCAAGAAGTAACCGGCCAGCCGCACGACATGACCCGCACACCCCGCCCTGGCCAGACCGGCGTTCTGCGCCGCCACTGGCTGCAAGGGGTGGCGGCCATGGGCCTGACAGGCACCGCCGGAGCCCAAGGGACGGAACCATCCGCCAAAAAAGCGGATGCCGACCGCCCCCATGTGGTGGCGCAGGTGGCGGACCTGTCTGCGGACCAGCAGGATGTGAGCCGCGACTTCCTCGTCGGCTCGCGCACCGCATGGCAGGAGATCAACGCCAGGGGCGGCGTGCAGGGCCGCCCCGTGCAGCACCAGACGCTGGAGACCGATGGCACCCCCGCGAGCCTGCA
Source organism: Acidovorax sp. A1169 (assembly GCF_030704685.1). GTDB lineage: Bacteria > Pseudomonadota > Gammaproteobacteria > Burkholderiales > Burkholderiaceae_C > Acidovorax. Next base: position 42,846 of record NZ_JAUZDX010000024.1, on the reverse strand, counting down.
GTCCGCCTGGCAGAGCGCGCAGCGCCAGGCCAGTTGCATCGCCCTGTCGGGCTGCGTGGGCAACACGGCGGCCAGCGGGCTCATCGCCCTGCAGGCCAAGTCGCCCGGCGATGCCGCCCTGCCCTTCGTGGCGCCCTGGCTGCATGACACGGCAGGCATTTCCACGGCCAACGGCGCCAGCGACACCGTGTTCGACGTGTTCGCCGGGCACGAGGCCCAGATCACCCACGCCATCAAGAACCTGGCCAGCATGGGCGTACAGACGGTGGGCGTGGCCTATGCCAGCGCGGCCGTGCGGCGCCAGTCCGAGGCCATGGTGGCCCATGCGGCCCAATCGATGTCGCTCAAGGTGCAGGCCATTTCGCCACCAGGCGGCGCCGCAAAGGCCGGCACGGGAGCGCGCGTGGACCAGACCATCATCCTGTTCATCGGCGGCACGCCCGAGCTTTTTTCGTTCCTGGACCAGCTCGCGCTGCCCCAGGGCCGCCAGTGCTATGTCGTGGCGCTGGCCGACGTGAACCTGCAGGTGCTGGCCCAGATGGGCCCCACGGCCGCCAAGGCCTCGGTCATCGTCACCCAGGCCGTGCCCATGGTGAACGCCAGCCTGCCCGTGGTGCGCAGCTACCGCGACGCCCTGGCGCGCTTCTACGACGAACCCCCCTCCCCCCTGGGCCTGGCCGGCTACATCGCCGCGCGCTACACCGCCGAGGTGATGGGCGGCATCTCCGGCCCGGTCACCCGCGCCAGCATGCTGGCCGCCCTGCAAAAGCGTGCCGCCGTGAACATCGGCGGCTATGCGATCGGCTACCAGGGGCGCCAGCGCACCAATGCCTACGTGACGCAGAGCATGCTCACCACGAACGGGCGCATCATTGGCTGAACTCACTCTTGCGCGCCGGCCCGGGTGCTATGCTGGGCCGAAAGGAAAAACGCGCACCCCGCGCACCACCATGCACAACGGAACACTGCTCGCAGCTGTGGATCTGGGATCCAACAGCTTTCGCCTTGAAATCGGCCGCTACGAGCACGGCCATGTCCAGCGCGTCGAATACCTCAAGGAAACCGTGCGCCAGGGCAACGGCCTCGACGAGAACCGCAACCTCACCCCCGAGGCCATGCAGCGCGGCTGGGATTGCCTGGCCCGCTTCGGCGAGCGCCTGGCGGGCTTTTCGCGCACGCAGGTGCGCGCCGTGGCCACCCAGACGCTGCGCGAGGCACGCAACCGCGAAGAATTCATCGTGCGCGGCAGCCAGGTGCTGGGCTACCCGATCGACGTGGTCTCCGGACCCGAGGAAGCACGGCTGATCTACCAGGGTGTGGCACGCCTGCTGCCCCAGTCCGACGAGCGGCGTCTGGTGGTGGACATCGGCGGGCGCTCCACCGAACTGATCCTGGGCCAGCAGTTCACGCCGCACGCCGTGGCCTCCTTTCGCGTGGGCAGCGTGGCCTGGTCCTCGCGCTATTTTGCCGATGGCCTGTTCACACCCCAGGCTTTCATGGCCGCCGAGATTGCCGCCAAGGCCGTGCTGGACGAAGCCCTGACCAGCTTCCGGCCAGACGGCTGGGACGTGGCTTATGGATCCTCCGGCACTGCCGGTGCCGTCGGAGACATGCTGGCGGCAGCAGGCGGACCCGAAGGCCTAATCACCCGCGAGGGCCTCGATTGGCTGCACGAGCGACTGTTGCGCGCCCAGAGCGCGGACCGCGTGCGCATCGACGGCCTCAAGGACGAGCGCCGCGCCGTGATCGGCGGCGGCATCAGCGTGCTGCGCGCCGTGTTCGACCTGCTGCACATCGAGCAGATGCAGGTGGCCCAGGGCGCGCTGCGCCAGGGCGCGCTGTACGACCTGCTCGACCGCGAGCAGCCCGGCACCGACCTGCGCAGCACCACGGTCAACGGCCTCATGCAGCGCTTTGGCGTGGACATGGAACATGCCGAGCGCGTGGCCCGCATCGCCTGCCAGCTGTTCGACCAGGCGGCCCCTACCGGCAGCGAGCGGGCCTCGCGCAAGCTCGACTGGGCGGCGCGCCTGCACGAGATCGGCTGCCGCATCTCGCACAGCGACTACCACCGCCACGGCGCCTATATCCTGGACAACACCGACGCTGCCGGCTTTGCCATGCCCGAGCTGCACCGCCTGGGCATCCTGGTGCTGGGCCAGCGCGGCAAGGTGCGCAAGCTGGTGGAGGTGGACCTCACCGACGCGGGCTTTGCCCTGCAGCTGCTGTGCCTGCGGCTGGCCGTGGCCCTGTGCCATGCGCGCCGCGACCCGGACACCGAAGGCCTGCAGCTGCAGGTCAAGGGCAACCGCTTTGTGCTGGCGGCGCGCCGCGGCTGGGCAGCCGGCTACCCGCAATCGGCCCACCTGCTGCGCGAGGAAATGCTGGCCTGGCAGAAGACCCCATGGGAGCTGGTGGCAGAGCTGCCGTGACGTGAAAAGAAAAACGGTATAAACTGTTTATACCGTTTTATTTTTTGAAGTCATGACCACCACTGCACCAGCAACCACCCCCATCGTCCCCACCGCAGCAGCCACCCCGGCCGTGGCCTCCGCTGCCAAGGCACCCGCCGCCGTGAAAAGCACCGCCGCTTCCAAGCCCGCCAAGGTAGCCAAGGCACCGAAGAAAGCTGCGGCCACCAAGCCTGCCGCCGCCCCGAAGGCAGCCGCCAAGGCTTCAACAGCCAAGCCTGCAGCCAGCGCAAAGCCGGCAGCCAAGGCAGCCGCCAAGCCCAAGGCTGCAGCGCCCGCCGTGAGCAAGCCTGCAACCAAGCCCGCAGCAGCCGTGGTACCCGCCAAGGAAGTTAAGGCCAAGAAGCCCAAACTCGTGCGCGACAGCTTCACCATCCCCAAGGACGAGTACGCCGTGGTCGAAACGCTCAAGCAGCGCGCCGCCGCCCTGGCCCAGCCCGCCAAGAAGAGCGAACTGCTGCGCGCCGGCCTGAAGCTGCTGACCACCTTGTCGGACACCGCCCTGCGCAGCGCGCTGCAGGCCGTGCCTTCGATCAAGACCGGCCGCCCGAAGGCCGAGGCTCCTGCCGCCAAGAACGGCCGCAAGTAAGAAAGCGGCCCGAGGGCCGCTGCGTGGTAGTAGCTGAAGGTGCCGCCGTCAGTGTCAGACGAACTCCGGCGACTGCACGGCCATCAGCACCGTCTGGCTTTCGTCCATGCGCTGGCGCTGGCGAAGCCACCACACGGCGCCCTTGCGCACCGCGCATTCGGAAGCCTGCATGCCTAGCAACTGCGCAATGGTCTGGCCCAGCACGGGCTGGTGGCCCACGATCAGCACGGCACCGCGCGCCCGCGGCCACTGCGCCAGCTCCAGGAGCTCTTCAGTAGTGCCGCCGGGCAGCAGCTCGGCACGCATCTTGAACTTGCGGCCCAGCGCGTCGGCTGTCTGCTCGGTGCGCCGGGACGGGCTGGCCAGCACGCGCAGGCCTTCGGGCAACTGGCGGTCCAGCCAGGCCGCCATGCGGGCCGCCTGCTTTTCGCCCCGTGGCGTGAGCGCGCGGGTCAGGTCGTCCGAGCCGTCCTGGGCCTCTTCGGCCTCGGCATGGCGCCACAGGATGAGATCCATCATCACGTTCCTTGCTACTCCACCCGCGCCACCGACGCAGGCGGTCCGTAGCGCACCATGAGCGCCGCCTGCGCGCCCTGCCCGTCTTCGGGATGGGGCGCCCGCGCATAGGTGCCGTCGGGGTTGAGCGTCCATGCATCGCGGTCATCGTGCAGGTAGGCCACCAGGCATTCGTCGACGATCTGGCGGCGCAGGCGCGGCTCGGTCACGGGCCAGGCCAGCTCCACGCGGCGCATCATGTTGCGGTTCATCCAGTCGGCACTCGACAGGTACAGGTCTTCCTCAGCGCCAGCGCGGAAGTAGAAGACCCGCGTGTGCTCCAGAAAGCGCCCAATCACCGAGCGCACGCGGATGTTGTCGGTCACGCCAGGCACCTGGGCCGCGAGCATGCAGGCGCCGCGCACGATCAGGTCGATGCTGGCACCGCGCTGGCCCGCCAGGATCAGGGCACGGATCAGCGCCTCGTCCGTCAGCGCGTTCATCTTGGCGACGATGCGCGCATCCTCACCCCGGCTGGCGGCCAGGCCCACCTGCTCGATCTTCTCGATCATGCGGCGCTGCAGGTGAAAAGGCGCAAGCAGCAGCTTGCGCAGCTTGGGAGGTCGGTTCTGGCTGGCCAGGTGGTTGAACACGCCGTCCATGTCGGCCGTGGTGTCCTCGTCGGCCGTGAGATAGCTCAGGTCGGTGTACAGACGCGCCGTGCGCACGTTGTAGTTGCCGGTCGACAGGTGGCCGTAGCGGCGCAACTGGCGCCCCTCGCGGCGCGTCACCAGCAGCATCTTGGCGTGGGTCTTGAGGCCCACCACGCCGTACACCACCTGCGCGCCGATGGACTCGAGCGCCTCGGCCCAGTTGATGTTGGCCTCTTCGTCGAAGCGTGCCTTGAGCTCTACCACCGCCATGACCTCCTTGCCGCGGCGCACGGCCTCGGTGAGCAGGTCCATGAGCTCGGAGTCGGCTCCCGTGCGGTAGATGGTCTGCTTGATGACCAGCACCTGGGGGTCGTTCACCGCCTCGCGCAGAAAGGCCAGCAGCCCGTCGAAGCTCTCGAACGGCTGGTGCATGAGCACGTCGCGCTTTTGCAACTGCTCCATGATCGAGACCCCCGGCACCAATTGGCGTGGCCAGGCCGAGCGCCAGGCGGGGAACAGCAGCGCGGGGTCGTTCACCAGGTCCACCAGCTGCGTCAGCCGCACCAGGTTCACGGGGCCGTGCACGCGGTACAGCGCGGGCTCGGGCAGGTCGAACTGTTCGAGCAGAAAGCGCGAGAGGAACTGCGAGCACCCGGCCGAGACCTCCAGCCGCACGGCCTGGCCGTAGTGGCGGTGCTGCAGGCCCTGGCGCAGGGCGGTGCGCAGGTTGCGCACGTCTTCCTCGTCGAGCGCCAGATCGGAGTGGCGGGTCACGCGGAACTGCGAGAACTCCGTGACCTCGCGCCCGGGAAAAAGGTCCGCCAGGTGCGCCCGGATGATGCTCGACAGGCTCACGAACAGCGATTCGCCCTTGGCGGCCAGGCGCGGCGGCATGCGCACCAGGCGCGGCAGCGCGCGCGGAACCTTGACGATGGCCACCTCGTTCTTGCGGCCAAAGGCATCGTGCCCGTGCAGCCGCACGATGAAGTTGAGCGACTTGTTGGCCACCTGTGGGAACGGGTGGGCGGGATCGAGCCCCACGGGAATCAACAGCGGGCGCACCTCGCGCATGAAGTATTCGTGCACCCAGGTCCGTTGCGCGGACGAGCGGTCCCCGTGCGAGACGATGCGGATGCCGTGCCGCGCGAACTCCGGCACCAGGGAGTCGTTGTACAGCGAGTACTGGCGCGCAACCAGGTCATGGGCCTTGGACGCCAGTGCCACGAAAGAGGCCGCCGTATAGACCCCCTTGCCCTCGCCGCTCTTGGCAGCGGTCAGGTGCGCGGCGGCGCGCACCTCGAAGAACTCATCGAGGTTGGACGAGACGATGCACAGGTAGCGCAGGCGCTCCAGCAGCGGAACGTCGGTGCGCACCGCCCAGTCGAAGACACGCTCATTGAAACCCAGAATGCTGTGGTCCCGGTCCAGGAACATGGGAGCCCCGGGCACGGCAGCAGACACCACCGCTGCGGGCGGGGGCGCGGGCTCGGCTGCCGCAGCGGGGGCGGCATCCTGCCGGTCATCGGGGCTGTCACATTGCGGAATCACGGGTTTTCTGGAGGAGAAGGATGGCATGGACACTCTAAAGCCACGGGAGGCAAGTGCATGCAGTATTTAACGACCAGATGACAGTGATGTGACAGTTTTTGTGACAGAAACCGCATCGTCATCTCCACGGGGGCGGGCTGGCACCAGAAATTGCTGGAAAAGGCGGGCTGCATGCGCCCAGGTGAACTCCAGTGCCCGGTTGCGCGCCTCGTGGCGCGGCACGGCAAGCGCGTTCTGGGCGGCGACCATCAGATCGGTGTCCAGCACGCCGCCGCGTGCCTGCCCACCGGCATGGGCGCCCAGCACCTCCATCGGGCCGTCCTCGAAGTAGGCGGCCACGGGCGTGCCGCAGGCCATGGCCTCCAGCATCACCAGGCCAAAGGTCTCCGAGCGGCTGGGAAACACGAACACGTCGGCCGCCGCGTACACGCCCGCCAGGGTGGCGCGGTCCAGAATGCCCAGCCAGCGCGCCTGCGGGTAGCGCGCCTTGAGCCGCTCTTCCAGCGGGCCCACGCCGCAGATCACCTTGCTGCCCGGCATGTCCAGCTGCAGGAAGGCCTCGATGTTCTTCTCGTACGAGACGCGCCCCACGTACAGGGCCACCGGGTGGGCCAGCGCGCCCACCAGCGGGTGCGGCGTGGCCTCGCCCTGGTAGGGGAAGGCCGTGGTGTCCACCCCGTGCGTCCATTGCCTGAGGTTGCGAAAGCCTCGCCGTTCAAGCATCTTCAAAACCCCCACCGTGGGCACCATCACACCCGACGAGGGGCGGTGAAAATGCCGGAACAGCGCATAGCCCAGCGAGAGCGGAATCCGCAAAGCCGCTTGCAAGATCTCGGGAAAGCGGGTGTGGAAGGCGGTGGTGAAGGCCAGCTTCCTGCGCAGGCAGTAGCGACGCCCGGCCCAGCCGATGGGGCCTTCGGTCGCCAGGTGGATGGCATCGGGCTGCAGTTCGTCCAGGATGCGCCCTATCTCGCGCCCGGGCCGTATGGCCAGGTCGATCCCCGGGTAGCCTGGGCAGGGGCGCGTCTTGAACATGCCCGGCTGGATCACGTGCACCTGGTGCCCGGCACTCTCCATATGGCGCACCAGCTCCACCAGCGTTGTGACCACGCCATTGATCTGCGGGGCCCAGGCATCGGACAACAAGGCGATTTTCATACGGCCATCTCGCTGCTGTGGGTTTGCGTGCTAGTCTGGTGGCCGGGCACGGTATGCCACTGCACCAGCTCCAGGCGGCCATCCATGTGCTCGACCAGCGCGGTGTGGCTTTCCACCCAGTCGCCATCGTTGCAGTACAGGGTGCCGTCGATCTCGCGCATCTCGGCGCGGTGGATATGGCCGCACACCACACCGTCGTGGCCACGGCGGCGGGCCTCGGCGGCCACGGCCACCTCGAAGTCCGTCACGTAGTTCAGCGCCGTCTTGACCTTGCCCTTGAGGTAGGCCGAGAGCGACCAGTACGGCAGCCCCATGCGTGCGCGCAGGGTGTTCAGGTGCCGGTTGAGCTTGAGCGTGAACTCATACAGGTTGTCGCCCACGTAAGCCAGCCACTTGGCACACTGGATCACGCCATCGAAGTAGTCGCCATGCGTCACCCACAGGGTGCGGCCATCGGCCGTGGTGTGCACAGTGTCCTCGGCCACCTCGATGCCGCCGAACGAATGGCCGACGAAGGCGCGGGCGAATTCGTCGTGGTTGCCGGGCACGAACACCACGCGGCAGCCCTTGCGCGCCCGGCGCAGCAGCTTTTGCACCACGTCGTTGTGGGCCTGGGGCCAGAACCAGCGGCGGCGCAGCTGCCAGCCGTCCACGATGTCGCCCACCAGGTACAGGTGGTCGCTCGGGTGGTGCTTGAGAAAGTCGAGCAGGCCTTCGGCCTGGCAGCCGGGCGTGCCCAGGTGCAGGTCGGAGATGAACACCGCGCGCAGGTGGCGGTGGCCCGGTGGATGCGCGTCGTCGGCGTCGGCAGCAGTGTCCTGCCCACCTCCCACGTGCGCAGTCCAGTCGCCGAGCGCGTCGAACGCGGCGCGCATCAGGCCCCCAGGAAATGCTTGCGGTAGCGGGGATGCAGGTCCGCCAGGCGCATCAGCATGGGCAGGTCTGCGGTGTTGAAGTCCGGGTCCCACGCAGGGGCGCCCAGCACCCGCGCACCCAGGCGCAGGTAGCCCTTTATCAGGGCCGGCGGCTCCACGAAGACCGAGCCATCAAGCTTCTCGATGGGCAGCGGCAGGCGCGGCAGCACGTGGTATTCGATGGGGGCCAGGTGCGTCTGGCGCACCTGGTTCCAGATGCTGGCGGCCGCATCGCCGCTGATCACGCCGTTGTGCAGCATGGGGATGCTGGCGCAGCCGATCATGGTGTCGAGCTGGTTGCGCACCATGAAGTCGGCCAGCGCGCTCCACAGCGCCATGATCACGCCGCCATGGCGGTGCTCGGGGTGCACGCAGCTGCGGCCCAGTTCCACCATGCGCGGGCGCAGGGTGCGCAGGCGGGTCAGGTCGAATTCGGTGTCGCTGTAGGTGCTGCCCACGCGGCGTGCCTGGGCGGGGGTCAGAACCCGGTAGGTGCCAATCACCTGCTGGGTGGCCGTGTCCCGCACCAGCAGGTGCTCACAGTAGTCGTCGAACAGGTCCACGTCGTGGCCGTGAACGGGGGTCGTCAATCGAGCGCCCATCTCCTCGGCAAACACGTCGTACCTGAGTTTCTGCGCCTGGCGGACCTCGTCGAGGTGCCGTGCCCACGAGACCTCCACTGCGCCACGCACCGGGGTGCCAGCCACTGCGACGACCGCACCCACTGCAGCGCCAGGGCGGTGGATTGCCCCTCTGGACGGTGCAGCAGGGAGCAGCGGCAGGGCGGGGTTGTGCAAATCGCTCATGGATCAACTCCTTCGTACAGGGCGGCCCCATGGCCGCTGGTGCCCCGGATCACCGGGTGGTGTGCTTCAATGCGATGGAGTTTGAAAGCCGCGGGTGACGCCTGCATGTCCGTGCGATGTCAACGCCGTGACAGAGGGGCGCGGCATGCCGGTGGGTGCCCGAAGCCCCCCTTGCGGCACAGTCAGGGGCCGGTTACCAGGCTGTTACCGCTGTAAGCCTGGGCTGCTACACTTTGGAACATTTTTTTTGGGGCATCGCGCCTCTCCCTCCGGGTCCGGCCGCCATGTCCTTGCTGTCCATTGCCCCAGAACGCCTGCCGTCTGGGGACTCTTCCGACGCGTCTTTGGAGCGCACGCTGCGCGAGCAGCAGATGCTGCTCGAGAGCGCGGGCGTGGGCATCGTGTTCATCCGCCAGCGCGTGGTGGTGCGCTGCAACCAGCGCTATGCCGAGATCTTCGGCTACGAATCGGCGCAGCGCCTGGCGGGCCTGAGCAGCGAGGCCTTCTACCCCGACCGCGATGCCTTCCGTGCACTGGGGCGCGAAGCTTACCCCGCTCTTGCCAAGGGCCAGGCCTACCGCGTGGAGCGCCAGATGCGCCGGCGCAACGGGCGGCTGTTCTGGGGCAGCCTCACGGGCCGGCTGATCAACCCGGCCGACACGAGCGAGGGGTCGATCTGGATTCTCGACGATATCGACGAGCACAAACAGGCCCAGGCCCTGCTGAGCGCTGCCGTGCGCGAAAAGCAGGTGCTGTTCGACCAGGCCATGGTGGGCATCGTGTTCCTGCGCGACCGGCACCTGACCCGCTGCAACCGCCACTTCGAGCACATGCTGGGCTACGGCCCCGGCGAGCTGGCGGGCAGCCCGTCGCGCCGCTGGTATGCCAGCGACGAGGACTGGGAGGAAGTCGGCCACCGCTGCTACCCGGTGCTCGCGGCCGGCCAGTCGTACGAGGGCGAGGTGGTCATGCGCCGCAGGGACGGCACACCGCTCACCTGCGAGGTGCGCGCCAAGTTCATCGACCCCGACGATCCGGACCAGGGATCGATCTGGATCACCATGGACATCTCCGAGCGCAAGCAGGCCCAGGAAGCCCTGGCACGCGTGCACGGGGAACTGGAGCAGCAGGTCCAGGACCGCACGCGCGAACTGCGCGACACGGTGGACAACCTGCACCGCGAGATCAGCGACCGCAAGGCCGACCAGGACCGCATCTACTGGCTGGCCCACTACGACCCGCTGACCGGCCTGCCCAACCGTGCCCTGCTGTCCGAGCGGGCCCAGGAGGCTATCCGCGTGGCGCAGGAGGGCCGTACGCCGCTGGCGCTGATCTTCCTGGACCTGGACCATTTCAAGCACGTCAACGACTCGCTGGGCCACCGCGTGGGCGACGCCCTGCTGGTGGAGATCGCCAAGCGCCTGCGCGCCGTGGTGCGCGACAAGGACACCGTCTCGCGACTGGGCGGCGACGAGTTCATCCTGCTGCTGCCGGGCGCCAACGCCCATGGGGCCGCGCGCGTGGCCGGCAAGCTGCAGGAGGCCTCGCGCCAGCACTACCAGATCGACCACCACGAACTGACCATGGCGCCGTCCATGGGCATCGCCCTGTTCCCGCAGGACGGCAGCGACTTCGACACGCTGACCCAGTCTGCCGACGTGGCCATGTACCGCGCCAAGCTCGACGGGCGCAACACCTTCCGCTTCTTCACACCCGAGATGCAGGCCCAGTCGGTGCGCGCCCTGCAGATCGAGAACGCCCTGCGCCGAGCCCTCGAGCGTGGGCAGCTGCACCTGCACTACCAGCCCCAGATCCACCTGGCCACGGGCAAGGTGCACAGTGTGGAGGCCCTGCTGCGCTGGGACCACCCGCAGATGGGCAGCATCACGCCCACCGAGTTCATCCCCATCGCCGAAGACAGCGGCCAGATCCTGCAGATCGGCGAGTGGGTGCTGCGCACCGCGCTCACGCAACTCAAGGACTGGCACGAGAACGGCTTTCCCGCGCTGACCATGGCGGTCAACCTGTCGGCCATCCAGTTCCGCCAGCCGCAGCTGCCTGAACTGGTGAGCCGCATCCTGACCATCTTCGAGCTGCCCCCCGACTGCCTGGAGCTGGAGCTGACCGAAGGCGTGGCCGTGGACGACCCGCATTCGGCCGTGGCCACCATGGACAGCCTGCACTCGCGCGGGGTGCGCATGTCCATGGACGACTTCGGCACCGGCTATTCGTCACTGAGCCAGCTCAAGCGCTTTCAGATCTTCAAGCTCAAGATCGACCAGTCGTTCGTACGCGACCTGGGCGACGACGGCAACGACCGCGCCATCGTCAGCGCCATCATCCGCATGGCCCAGGCCCTGGGCATGCGCACCACGGCCGAGGGTGTGGAGACACCGGAACAACTGGCCTTCCTGCGCGAGCAGGGCTGCGACGAGGCCCAGGGCTACCTGTTCAGCCGGCCGCTGCCGGCCGACGTGCTGGAACTGTTCCTGCGTCAGTACATGCCCGCGTGAGACGCCCCCTGCGTCGCTTTGCGGCAGGTCAGAATGAAGGGCGCAGACTCCTGGCCGGGTGCAGGTAAGTCCGCATCAACCGCCACGCCGCCACTGCGCGGGCGGCACCCCCATGGCGTGCTGAAAAACGCGCGCAAAGTGCGATGCATCGGAAAAACCGCAGCGCCGCCCGATCTCGGCCACCGCCACATGCGCCAGTTGGGGCCGGCGCAGCAGCTGCGCCGCGCGCACCAGGCGCAACTGGCGCAGCGTGCCCGCAAAGGTGCTGCCCTGCGCCGCAAACGCGCGGTGCAGCGTGCGCAGGGAGACGCCAGCCTCCTGCGCAAGGGCCTGGGCCGAGACACCGGGCTGGTCGATGCGCCCCTGCAGCAGTGCGCACAGGTGGGCATGCAGGCCCTGGCCCGCTGGGGCCGCCGGCGCCGCAGGCGGCTCCAGCGCAGCACACAGCAAGGCACCCAGGTGGTCCGACAGCAGCGCGGGCGGCAAGGCCTGGGCCGAGGCCGGGTCGCGCGCAAGCTGCACGGCCAGGGCTCCGAGACTCTGGCCCCAGCCCTGGTCGCGCCAGGCAACGCGGGGCCCGCGCACCTCGGCCTGCGCCAGCCACTGCCCCACCCAGGCGCGCGGCAGCTGCAGCGAGACGCAGTTCACCCCTTCGGAAAAGTGCAGCTCGTAAGGCCGTGCCGAGTCCACCAGCGCCACGTCGCCCGGGCGCAGGTGGGCCACCTGCCCGTCCTGGCGCACATGCCACGCGCTCTCGGCCTGGGCGATCAGGTAGAACGGCAGGTTACGGCTGCGTGCAATGCCCGCTGGCGTGCGGTACACGTCCTGCGTGGAGGCGCGCACCTGGTTGACCGACAGGGCCTGCACCGCCAGGCTCTGCAGGACCCCGCCAAACACAGGGGCCTCGCGCGAGCTGCAGTCCATCTCCAGAAAGGCTTCGCAGATGGCGCCCACCCAGTAGTCCAGGCGCGCTGCGGGCGCGACCACATCGGTCGTCCACTGGCGCAATGGCAACGGGGCGGAAGCATGGACTGCGGGCATGGCGCCAATCTAACGGCAAGCGCCACGGGCAGGCAACAGGGCTTGCCCGCCCCCGCTACGCCATGAAAAAAGCCCCGGGAGGCAGCCAGGGCTGCGCTCCACGGGGCCTTGGGGCCGTTGCCGGCGCCGGATCAGGCGGCAGCCAACTGCGCGTGCAGCTCCTGCACCGAGTACACGTCCAGGTTGTCCAGGTACTTCATGCCTTCCACGGCCGCTTCGGCGCCGAAGATGGTGGTGAAGGTGGTCACGCGGGCCAGCAGCGACGAGGTGCGGATCGCACGCGAATCGGCGATCGCGTTGCGGCGCTCTTCCACGGTGTTGATGACCATCACGATCTCGTTGTTCTTGATCATGTCCACGATGTGCGGGCGGCCTTCGGTCACCTTGTTGACCACCTTGACCGGCACGCCGGCCGCTTCGATGGCCGCTGCTGTGCCCTTGGTGGCCACGAGCTCGAAGCCCAGGGCCACGAGCTGGCGCGCGATGTCGACGGCGCGCGGCTTGTCGGCATTCTTCACGGTGAGGAACACCTTGCCCGAGGTCGGCAGCTTGGTGCCCGCGCCGAGCTGGCTCTTCACGAAGGCTTCGCCGAAGGTCTTGCCCACGCCCATGACTTCGCCGGTGGACTTCATCTCGGGGCCTAGGATGGTGTCCACGCCGGGGAATTTCACGAAGGGGAACACGGCCTCCTTCACGCTGAAGTACGGCGGCGTCACTTCCTTGGTGATGCCCTGCGAGGCCAGCGTCTGGCCGGCCATGCAGCGCGCGGCCACCTTGGCCAGCTGGATGCCCGTGGCCTTGCTCACGAAGGGCACCGTACGCGAGGCGCGCGGGTTCACTTCGAGCACGTAGATCACGTCCTTGCCATCGACTTCCTGGATGGCGAACTGCACGTTCATCAGGCCCACCACGCTCAGGCCTTCGGCCATGGCGGCGGTCTGGCGCTTGATCTCGTCGATGGTGGGCTGCGACAGGTAGTACGGGGGCAGCGAGCAGGCGGAGTCGCCGCTGTGCACGCCAGCCTGCTCGATGTGCTCCATCACGCCGCCGATGAAGGTGACGCCTGCGGAGTCGCGCACGCAGTCGACATCGCACTCGATGGCGTTGCTCAGGAAGCGGTCCAGCAGCACGGGCGAGTCGTTGCTCACCTTGACGGCTTCGCGCATGTAGCGCTCCAGGTCGCGCTGCTCGTGCACGATTTCCATCGCACGGCCACCCAGCACGTAGCTGGGGCGCACCACCAGGGGGTAGCCCAGGGCAGCGGCCTTTTCCAGGGCTTCGGGTTCGGTCCGCGCCGTGGCGTTGGGCGGCTGGCGCAGGCCCAGTTGACCCAGCAGCTTCTGGAAGCGCTCACGGTCTTCGGCCGCATCGATCATGTCGGGGCTGGTGCCGATGATCGGCACGCCTTCGGCTTCCAGGCCCAGGGCCAGCTTCAGGGGCGTCTGGCCGCCGTACTGCACGATCACGCCGACCGGCTTTTCCTTGTCCACGATCTCCAGCACGTCTTCGAGCGTCACGGGCTCGAAGTACAGGCGGTCGGAGGTGTCGTAGTCGGTGGAGACGGTCTCGGGATTGCAGTTGACCATGATGGTCTCGTAGCCGTCCTCGCGCATCGCCAGAGCCGCGTGCACGCAGCAGTAGTCGAACTCGATGCCCTGGCCGATGCGGTTGGGGCCACCGCCGAGCACCATGATCTTCTTGTTGTTCGTCGGCTCGGCTTCGCACTCGTCCTCGTACGTGGAGTACAGGTAGGCGGTGTTGGTGGCGAACTCGGCGGCGCAGGTGTCCACGCGCTTGTACACGGGGCGCACATTGAGCGCGCGGCGCGCTTCGCGCACGGCCTTCTCGGTGGTCTTGAGCAGCTTGGCCAGGCGGCGGTCGGAGAAGCCCTTTTGCTTGAGCGTGCGCAGCGTGGGCGCGTCCAGCGCCGCCAGGGCGCCCTCGCCCTTTTCAGCAGCCAGCTTGTCGATGTCCAGTTCGATCTTCACGATCTGCTCGATCTGCACCAAGAACCAGCGGTCGATCTTGGTCAGCTCGAACACTTCGTCGACCGACAGGCCCATGGCGAAGGCGTCGCCCACGTACCAGATGCGCTCGGGGCCAGGCTCGCCCAGCTCCTTTTCGAGCACTTCACGGTCCTGGGTCTTCTCGTTCATGCCGTCCACGCCCACTTCCAGGCCGCGCAGGGCCTTCTGGAAGGACTCCTGGAAGGTGCGGCCCATGGCCATGACCTCCCCCACGGATTTCATCTGCGTGGTCAGGCGGCTGTCGGCGGTCGGGAACTTCTCGAACGCGAAACGCGGGATCTTGGTGACCACGTAGTCGATGGACGGTTCGAACGAGGCCGGCGTGACGCCGCCCGTGATCTCGTTGCGCAGCTCGTCGAGCGTGTAGCCCACGGCCAGCTTGGCAGCGACCTTGGCGATGGGGAAACCCGTGGCCTTGGAGGCCAGTGCCGAGGAGCGCGAAACGCGCGGGTTCATCTCGATCACGACCATGCGGCCGTCCTGGGGGTTGATCGAGAACTGCACGTTGGAGCCGCCCGTGTCCACACCGATCTCGCGCAGCACCGCCAGCGAGGCGTTGCGCATGATCTGGTATTCCTTGTCGGTCAGCGTCTGCGCGGGGGCCACGGTGATGGAGTCGCCGGTGTGCACGCCCATCGGGTCCAGGTTCTCGATGGAGCAGATGATGATGCAGTTGTCCGCCTTGTCGCGCACCACTTCCATCTCGTACTCCTTCCAGCCGAGCAGCGACTCTTCGATCAGCAGCTCGTTGGTGGGCGAGGCTTCCAGGCCGCGCTTGCAGATGGTCTCGAACTCTTCGGGGTTGTAGGCGATGCCGCCACCCGTGCCGCCCAGCGTGAAGCTGGGGCGGATCACGGTGGGGAAACCCACCTGCTTTTGCACGCCCCAGGCCTCTTCCATGCTGTGGGCGATGCCAGAGCGCGCCGAGCCCAGGCCGATCTTGGTCATCGCGTCCTTGAACTTCAGGCGGTCTTCGGCCTTGTCGATGGCCTCGGGCGTGGCGCCGATGAGCTCGACCTTGTACTTGTCGAGCACGCCGTGGTGCCACAGGTCCAGGGCGCAGTTGAGCGCCGTCTGGCCACCCATGGTCGGCAGGATGGCGTCGGGGCGCTCCTTGGCGATGATCTTCTCGACCGTCTGCCAGGTGATGGGCTCGATGTAGGTCACGTCGGCCGTGGCCGGGTCGGTCATGATCGTCGCGGGGTTGCTGTTGATCAGGATGACCTTGTAGCCCTCTTCGCGCAGGGCCTTGCAGGCCTGCACGCCGGAGTAGTCGAACTCGCAGGCCTGGCCGATGATGATCGGGCCAGCGCCGATGATGAGGATGCTTTTGATGTCTGTACGTTTTGGCATGTTGCGTCGATCAGTCGATCGTGGGTTCGGCTGCCTGGGGGCTGGTGGGCGCAGTGGCGGGGGCTGCGGCGTCGCGCCGCACCTTCAGCCTGGCGATGAGCGCCTGCGCGCGCTCGGGCGGCAGGTTCTTCTGCATCAGCTGCAGCAGGCCATCGCCCTGCACCAGGGGAAGCAGCACTTCGGTCTCTGCGTCATAAAACGTCACGTCCCACTCGGCCATGGCTTCGGCAAAGGTTTCGTCGTCCCAGGTCTTGCCCTTGGCCACCAGCGTGACCAGCGGCATCGCCTTGTTCTCGACGAAGGCCTTCTTGTAGGGCTTTTGCGACCAGCGTTCGGTAAACCATTCGCGGTGCGGCGACGGCAGGGTCAGCACACGCTTGTGGATGGCTTTTTCGAGCGAGGCGGCGGGGAAGCTGAAGAGTTTCATGGCGCGATTCCTTCGTTGTGCTTACTGGGTGCGCGCGCTGCGCATCGCGTCGGTGAAGCGGTCGAACAGGTAGGCGATGTCGTGCGGGCCGGGCGATGCCTCAGGGTGGCCCTGGAAGCAGAACGCAGGCTTGTCCTTGTGCACCAGGCCCTGCAGCGTGCCGTCGAACAGGCTCACGTGCGTGGCGCGCAGGTTGGCGGGCAGCGAATCCATCTCCACCGCAAAACCGTGGTTCTGGCTGGTGATGCTCACGCGGCCCGTATCCAGGTCCTTCACCGGGTGGTTGGCACCGTGGTGGCTGTGCGTCATCTTGAAGGTCTTGGCGCCAGCGGCCAGGGCCATGATCTGGTGGCCCAGGCAGATGCCGAAGGTGGGCAGACCGCTCTCGACGATGGTGCGCGTGGCCTCGATGGCGTAGTCGCACGGCTGCGGGTCGCCAGGGCCGTTGGAGAGGAACACGCCATCGGGCTTCATGGCCAGCACGTCGGCCGCGGGCGTCTGCGCCGGCACCACGGTGACCTTGCAGCCGCGCTGCGCGAGCATGCGCAGGATGTTCTTCTTCACGCCGTAGTCGTAGGCCACCACATGGAACCGCGGTGCCTCGAGCGTGCCATAGCCCTTGCCCAGCACCCACTCGGTCTCGGTCCACTCGTAGGCAACCTGGGTCGACACCACCTTGGCCAGGTCCAGCCCGGCCATGTTGGGGGCGGCCTTGGCAGCGGCCAGGGCCTGGTCGATCAGCGCCTGCGTCACTTCCTGGCCTTCGGCCAGGCCGACGATGGCGCCGTTCTGGGCGCCCTTTTCGCGCAGCAGGCGGGTGAGCTTGCGGGTGTCGATGTTGGAGATGGCCACGGTGCGCTCACGCACGAGGTACTGGGACAGCGTCTCGGTGGAGCGGAAGTTGCTGGCAATGAGCGGCAGATCCTTGATGATCAGGCCTGCGGCATGGACCTTGTCGGCTTCGATATCCTCGGGGCTGACGCCGTAGTTGCCGATGTGCGGATACGTCAGGGTGACGATCTGCTGGCAGTAGCTCGGGTCGGTAAGGATTTCCTGGTAGCCGGTGATGGAGGTGTTGAACACCACTTCGCCGACGGTGGTGCCGGTGGCACCGATCGAATTGCCGATAAAGACCGTGCCGTCTGCGAGCGCCAGGATGGCGGGCGGGAAGGTTCCCTTGAGAGACAAAAGCACTGGGTTCTCCGAATGGTTACGGTCGCCCGGAGTCGCAGGAAGTGATCCTGGGACTGCTGTTTGTGGGAGGTTTGCTTTGAGTGCGGCCGGGCGACGTGTTTGCGGGAAAGCCTCCAATTGTAGCCTGAGAGGCCCATCTTTCAGTGTCAACCCGGTACATTCCCCTCCACTGCCGCTGCTGAAGTGGTCTGCGGCCACGGCGGCACGATGGCGTGCCCTTTCTCGTTCGCTATTGTTTGTATAGCAATTTGATTGTAACAAGCAGCGACGACTCCCGTGCCTTGTGACGGAGCAGAACCCGCCTTGGAAGGCCACCACCCCACGACAGCGGCGCAACCGAGAAGCTTTTCACGAACCGACACAACTTCTCGCCGCTGCAGGCCGGGCCGGCCAGGGCCCTCCGATAGACTTTGCCGCACCGTAGACACCACAAAGAGAGATGGGATGACCAAGAAGACTTCGATTGCATGGGCATGCGCCCTGTTGTCCACCCTGGCCAGCGCGCAGGACCTGGCGGCCTACCCCCAGGTTTTCTCCGGCCCACAGGGGCTGGAGGTAGTGCTGGCACCGACCACGGACGGCAAGGCCGCGCTGATGCGCGTGAGCGGCTTCAACAGCCCCATCGACAAGGTGATCTTCCTGGGCAAGCAGGAGCAGCGCGGTAGCGGCACTGAGGCCTATGTGACCACGCTCGATGGCCGGGAGTGGGGCTTGGTGCAGAAGCAGACCAACCGCTACGGCAGTGGCGAGCGCTATGTCACCTACCTGCCGGGCCGCCAGGGCGCGGTGGACCTGTCGTTCGACGAGAAGAAGAGCAAGGCCTTGAACGTAGCCGAGCTCAAGAGCGCCTATGCGCGCCAGCAAAAGGACGGCGTGCAGGAAAAACTGGCCCGCTTCGACCGCGACAAGCACCTGGCGTCGGCACAGACGGACCTGGCCAGCACCGACACCTCGGCCAGCTCCGCCTGCGGCAGCCCAGTAAAGACGGCGGTGGACTGGAAGTCCATCGACGACGACAAGCTCAAGAAGCTCAGCATCGCCAGTTTCTGCGGTGAGGTAGCTTCGCAGATGGACAGCATGTGCAAGAGCAATGCGAGCTTCAAGGCCAAGGCCGCTTCGCTGGGCCAGATCCAGTGCCAGTTCGGCGCCGAGATGAAGTTGCGCGTGGAAGGTCAGAAGCTGGTGTTCACCACTCACCAGGATGCTTCCAACCAGGGTGACTTCATCCAGCAGTTTCTGCGGAACCAGTAATACGGCCTTCGCCTTGCGAGGCGGTGGTTCAGCGCCCCGCCTGCAGCGCACGCTGCGCTGCACTCGCATGCAGGCAGATGGCGGCGGCCGCGCCCACATTGAGCGACTCCTCCCCGCCCGGCTGGGCGATGCGGATGTGCTGGCTGGCGCGCTCCTGCAGCACCGCGCTCACGCCCTGCCCTTCGTGCCCCATGACCCAGGCGCAGGGCCAGGGCAGATCGGCGCGGTGCAGGTAGTCGCCCTGGTGCGAGCTGGTGACCAGCATCGGCAGATCCAGATCGGCAAGGTCCTCGGGCGCCAGGCCCTCGACCAGGTCGAGCGCAAAATGTGCGCCCATGCCCGCGCGCAGTACCTTGGGCGACCACAGCGCAGCACTGCCCTTGAGCGCCAGTACCTGCCGAAATCCGAAGGCCGAGGCGCTGCGCAAAATGGAGCCGACGTTGCCCGCATCCTGCACGCGGTCGAGCACCACGGCGGCCACGCCGGGCCGAGGTTCCCGGCCCTCGGGCAGGTCGAGCACGAAGCCCATCTTTGCCGGCGACTCCAGCCCGCTGATGTCGGCAAACAGGGCGTCGGCCAGCACCACGACCTTGGGCGCGGCCTTGCCCCATTCGGGCTGGGCCGTGGGCCACAGCGATTCGGCGAACACCGCCACGGCCGGCGCCACGCCGCGCTCCAGCGCCGCACGGCACAGGTGGTCGCCTTCGAGCCAGACGCGGCCCTGCTTGCGGTAGGCGCCATTGTCCTGCGCCAGGCGGCGCAGGTCCTTGACCCAGGCGTTGTCGCGCGAATGGATGGCAGTGACGGAAGAAGAGGTCATGGAACGGCAGTGCCGCAGCGCGTCACGCGCCGATGCCCTGGGAAACGGAGAGGGATGAGGAGGACTGCACCAGCACCTGGGCCACCGGGGCAAACGAGCGCCGGTGGTGGATGCAGGCGCCATGGGCACGCAGGGCTTCCATGTGCACCACGGTGCCATAGCCCTTGTGGGCCGAAAAGCCGTAGTGCGGAAAATGCTCGTGCACCTCGTTGCACCAGCGGTCGCGGTGGACCTTGGCAAGGATGGAGGCGGCCGAGATGGATTTCACCAGCGCGTCGCCCTTGACGATGGCCTCGGACGGCACATCGAGCCGGGGCAACTGGTTGCCGTCCACCAGCACGCGCACGGGCTTGAGGCGCAGGCCCATCACGGCACGGCGCATGGCCAGCAGCGTGGCCTGCAGGATGTTCAGCTGGTCTATCTCTTCCACGCTGGCCTCGGCAATGGCAAAGCACAGCGCCTTGGCACGGATCTCGTCGAACAGGGCCTCGCGGCGCAGCGCGGTGAGCTTCTTGGAATCGTCCAGCCCGGCAATGGGGCGCAGGTCATCGAGGATGACGGCGGCAGCCACCACAGGCCCGGCCAGCGGGCCGCGGCCGGCCTCGTCCACGCCGGCCACCAGACCGGGCGGATGCCAGTCCAGGCTCACCTGTTCAAACAGCAGCGGTGGTGGCAAGGATTTTCTCGATCGCATCGGCAGCCAGTTGGGAAGTGTCGCGCCGCAGGCTCGCGTGCAGCGCGGAAAAACGCTGTTCCAAAGCCGTGATGGTAGCGGGATGCCGCACTTTTGCATCAAACCATTGCAAGGTGGCGTCGCACAGCGCCTGCGGCGTGGCCGCGCCCTGGATCAGCTCGGGCACCACGAATTCGCCGCACAGGATGTTGGGCAGCCCCACCCAGGGCTGCAGCTGCTTGCGCTTCATGAGCCACCAGCTCAAGGGGTGCATGTGGTAGCCGATGACCATGGGGCGCTTGAACAGCGCTGCCTCCAGCGTGGCCGTGCCGCTGGCGATCAGCGTCACGTCGCAGGCCGCCAGCACGGTGTGCGACTGGCCCGTGACGATCTGCAGCGCATCGGCCAGGCCGTGTGCGCGCGCAGCCTCTTCGATGCGCGGTTGCAGCGCGGGCACGGCAGGCACCACCATGCGCAGGTTCGGGCGCGCCTTGCGCAGCAAGGCGGCCGCCGCGAAGAACGCGGGCGCGATGTACTGCACCTCGGCCGAACGGCTGCCGGGCAGGATGGCCAGCACCTCGTCGGCATCCGACAGGCCCAGGCGAGCGCGCGCAGCACTGCGGTCGGGCACCTCGGGGATCACGCTGGCCAGGGGGTGGCCGACGTAGGTGGCGGCAATGCCGTTCTTGGCCAGCAACTCAGGCTCGAACGGGAAGATGCACAGCACATGGCCCGCACTTCTGCGGATCTTCTCGATGCGGTCGGCACGCCAGGCCCAGATGGAGGGGCACACGAAGTGCACGGTGGGAATACCGGCAGCCCGCAGGTCCGCCTCCAGCCCCAGGTTGAAATCGGGCGCATCCACGCCGATGAAGATGTCGGGCCGGTCGGCCAGCAGGCGGGTGCGCAGCGCTTTGCGGATGCCCAGCAGCTCGCGCAGGCGGCGCAGCACCTCCATGCTGTAGCCGTGCACGGCCAGCTTGTCGCTGGGCCACCAGGCCGCAAAGCCGCGTTTGGCCATCTGCGGCCCGCCGATGCCGTGCGCCGTGGCGGCAGGCCAGCGGGCCTGCACACCGTCGAGCAGCAGGCCGGCCAGCAGGTCGCCCGAGGCCTCGCCTGCGACCATCGCCACGCGGGGCGCCTTGTCCTTCATTCAGCAGTCTCTTGGTGGGGGATCAGCGCGCGATGCCGTGGGCGGCGCTGTCGAGGAAAGCATCCATCAGCGCCACGTCGCCGGCCGCCTCGGGCATGTCACCAGGCAGGGCAAGGATGTGTTTGCGTGCCTCGTCCAGGGTCAGCCCCTGGCGGTACAGCAGCTTGTGCATTTCGCGGATGGCGGCAATGCGCTGGGCCGAAAAATCGCGCCGGCGCAGGCCCACCAGGTTCACGCCGCGCACGGCCAGGGGGTTGCCGTCCACCACCATGTAGGGTGGCACGTCCTTGCTGACGTGGCTGGAGAAACCGACCATGGTGTGCGCGCCGATGCGCATGCGCTGCAGCACGCCCGTGAGGCCGCCCACGGTGGCCCAGTCGCCCACCTCCACGTGGCCGGCCAGCGTGGTGTTGTTGGCCAGGGTGGTCTGGTGGCCGATGGTGCAGTCGTGCGCCACGTGCACGTAGGCCATGATCCAGTTGTCGTCGCCCACCGTGGTCTCGCCGCAGTCCTGCACCGTGCCGGTGTTCAGCGTGCAGAACTCGCGGATGGTGTTGCGGTCGCCGATCACCAGGCGCGTGGCTTCGCCTGCGTACTTCTTGTCCTGCGGGGCCGCGCCCAGCGAGGCGAACTGGAAGATGCGGTTGTCTTGCCCGATGGCGGTGTGGCCCTCGATGACGCAGTGCGCACCCACCGTGGTGCCGGCACCGATCACCACGTTCGGACCGACCACGGCATAGGGCCCCACCTGCACCGAAGGGGCCAGGCGGGCGCCGTCGGCGACGACGGCGGTGGGATGGATATTGCTCACGTTCGACAACCGGCGGAAAAAGGTCAGTTGACGCTGCGCATGGTGCACATGAGTTCAGCCTCGCAGGCCACTTCGTCGCCCACGCTGGCCACGCCCTTGAACTTCCAGATGCCGCCGCGCACGCGGTCGATGGTGATCGACAGGATGAGCTGGTCGCCAGGCTCCACGGGGCGCTTGAAGCGCGCGCCATCGATGCCCACGAAGTAGTAGATGTTGTTCTCGTCAGGCACCTTGCCCATGGCGTCGAACGCCAGCAGCCCGGCGGCCTGGGCCAGGGCTTCGAGGATCAGCACGCCGGGCATCACGGGACGCCCCGGGAAGTGCCCCATGAAGTATGGCTCGTTGAAGGTGACGTTCTTGATCGCCTTGATGCGGGTGTTGCTCTCCAGCTCCAGCACCTTGTCCACCAGCAGGAACGGGTAGCGGTGCGGCAGTTGCTTGAGAATCGCGTGAATATCCATCATCGAGTTGTTCTTCCGTTCATGCTGCCTTGAGAGCCTGCTCGAGCGCCTTGATGCGATCGCGCAAGCTGTGCAGTTGTTTGAGTGTTGCAGCGTTTTTTTCCCACCGCGCATTGTCGTCGATGGGGAACATGCCGGTGTACTGGCCCGGTTGCGTCAGCGAGCGGGTGACCACGGTGGCCGCTGATATGTGCACATTGTCCGCCAGCGTGAGGTGGCCCAGGACAATGGCACCCCCACCCACGGTGCAGTGCGCGCCGATGGTCGCGCTGCCGGCCACGCCGACGCAGCCGGCCATGGCCGAGTGCTTGCCGATGCGCACGTTGTGGCCGATCTGGATCAGATTGTCGAGCTTGACCCCGTCCTCGATGACGGTATCGTCCAGCGCCCCGCGATCAATGCAGGTGTTGGCCCCGATCTCCACATCGTCACCGATGCGCACCGCGCCCAGTTGCTCGATCTTGACCCACTGCCCCTTCTCGGGCGCAAAGCCGAAGCCGTCGGCACCGATCACCACACCCGCGTGGACGATGCAGCGCTCGCCGATGCGGCAGCCTTCACCGACCGTGACGCGGGACTTGAGTACGGTGCCTGCGCCGATGTGCGCACCCCGCTCGACCACGCACAGCGGGCCGATGGTGGCACTGGGATGCACCTGCGCCGACGCATCGACCACAGCGCTGGCATGCACGCCGCCCTGCCCTGCGGGCGCCGTGTGCTGGCGCCACAGCTGCGTGGCGCGGGCGAAGTAGACATAGGGGTTGTCCACCACGATGCAGGCGCCGCGTGCCACGGCGGCATCGCGCATGGCAGGCGCCACAATGACACAGGCCGCCCGGGAGGCGGCCAGTTGCTGCTGGTAGCGGGGGTTGCTCAGGAAGCTGAGGTCGCCCGGCCCCGCAACCTCCAGGGGCGCGATGCGGGAGATGGGGGTGTCACCAGTCCCTCCCTCCAGCGAGCCACCCAGCGCATCGACGATGTGCCTGAGAAGCAAGCTCACGCGCCACCTGCCGGATTGCGCTGCCGGTGCTTACTTGGCGGCAGGCGCGGCATTGAGCGCCTTGATCACCTTGTCGGTGATGTCGTGCTTGGGGTTGATGTACGCGGCTTCCTGCAGGATCACGTCGTACTTCTCGGCCTCGGCCACCTGCTTGACGACCTTGTTGGCACGGTCCACGACGGCGGCAAGTTCTTCGTTGCGGCGGGCGCTCAGGTCTTCCTGGAACTCCCGGCGCTTGCGCTGGAAGTCACGGTCCTGGTCCACCAGCTGGCGCTGGCGGGTATTGCGCTGGCTTTCGGCCAGGGTCGGGGCTTCGCGCTCGAACTTCTCGGAGGCGGTCTTCAGGGAGTTGCCCATGTCCACCAGCTCTTTTTCGCGGCGAGCGAACTCCTGCTCGAGCTTGGCCTGGGACGCCTTGGAGGTGTTGGCTTCGCGGAAGATGCGGTCGATGTTGACCAGGCCAGCCTTGAACGATTCTTGCGCCTGTACGGGCGCGGCCATGGCAAACGTGCCGAACAGCAGGGCCAAGGCGAAATGGCGGGAAAGGGATTTCATTAGAAAGACGTTCCAATCTGGAATTGCAGTTTCTGGATTCTATCGCCAGCAAACTTGCGTACCGGTTGTGCAAAGGCCAGGCGCAGGGGGCCCAGCGGGGAAATCCAGCTCAGGCCCAGCCCCACGGAGGCTCGCATGTCGCTGGCGGTTACTTTTTCATGCTCGCCATACACATTGCCTACATCCATGAAGGTGAAGACGCGCAGCGTACGGTCGTTGCCCGCACCCGGGAAGGGTGCGATCAGCTCGGCATTGAGGGTGACCTTCTTCGGGCCGCCCAGGGAGGAGCCCGTCACGTCGCGCGGGCCCAGGGTGCCCTGGTCGAAACCACGCACCGAACCGAGGCCGCCCGAGTAGAAGTTCTTGAACACCGGGAACGGCCGGCCGTTCATGCCCTTGCCGATGCCCAGTTCGCCATTGAAGGCCAGCGTGAAGCGCTTGTTGAGCGGCACATACTGCTGGTACTGGTAGTTGGCGCGCACGTAGCGGGCATCGCCCGCCACCGACCACTCGGAGTTCACTCGCTGGTAGCGGCCCGAGTTGGGCGCCAGCGCGCTGTCGCGGTCATCGCGCGACCAGCCGATGGTCAGCGGGATCGAGGTGCTCTTGTAGCCGAAGTTGTCGGCATAGGCCAGGTAGGTGGCCGGGATGTTGGTGCCGGGCTTGATGGTGGTCTGCTCCAGGCCGCCACCGAAGAACACCGTGTCCGTTTCGCTGAAGGGCACGCCAAAGCGCATCGAGCCGCCGGTGGTCACCAGCTGGTAGTTGCCGCCCTGGTCCTCGTACGGCTTGTCGGTGCGGTAGTACAGGTCTACGGTGCGCGAGATGCCTTCATCGGTAAAGTACGGGTTGGTGGTGCTGAACACCAGGGTGCGGCGGTACTTGCTGGTATTGACGTCCACACCCAGGTAGTTGCCCGAGCCGAAGAAGTTCTCCTGCTTGATGCCGAAGGACAGGGCCACCTTCTCGGCGCTGGAGAAGCCCACGCCCATCTGCAGCGAGCCCGTGGGCTTTTCGGCCACATTGATCACCAGGTCCACCTGGTCGGGCGAGCCGGGCACTTCCTGCGTCTCGACGTTGACTTCGGTGAAGAAGCCCAGGCGGTCCACGCGGTCGCGCGACAGGCGGATGCGTTCGCCGTCGTACCAGGAGGCTTCGTACTGGCGAAACTCGCGGCGGATCACTTCGTCACGGGTGCGGTTGTTGCCGCTCACGTTGATGCGGCGCACATAGGCGCGGCGCGAGGGCTCGACCTGCAGCACCAGGGCCACACGGTTGTTCTCGCGGTCGATCTCGGGCACGGCCTCCACGCGCGCAAAGGCAAAGCCGAAGCGGCCGAAGTATTCGGAGAAGGCCTTGGTCGTCTCGGTCACCTGGTCAGCGTTGTAGGGCTCGCCCGCACGGATGGTGATCAGCGACTTGAATTCGTCCTCGCGCTCCAGGTAGTTGCCTTCGAGCTTGACGCCCGAGACCACGTAGCGCTCGCCCTCGAACACGTTCACGGTGATCGAGATGCCCTGCTTGTCCGGCGAGATCGCGACCTGGGTCGACTCCACACGGAACTCCAGGTAGCCGCGCTGCAGGTAGTAGGTGCGCAGGGTTTCCAGGTCGGCGTTGAGCTTGGCGCGCGAGTAGCGGTCGGACTTGGTGTACCAGCTGAGCCAGCCGCCCGTGTCCTGGTCGAACAGGCCCTTGAGCGTGGATTCGCTGAAGGCCTTGTTGCCCACCAGGCGCACCTCGTTGATGCGCGCGGGCTCGCCCTCGACCACCGAGAACGTGAGGTTCACGCGGTTGCGCTCGATGGGCGTCACCGTGGTCACCACTTCGGCGCCGTACAGGCTCTTGTTGATGTACTGGCGCTTGAGCTCCTGCTCGGCGCGGTCGGTCAGCGCCTTGTCGTAGGGGCGGCCTTCGGTCAGACCCACTTCGCGCATGCTCTTCTTGAGCGCATCCTTGTCGAACTCGCGGGTGCCCGCGAAATCCACGTCGGCAATGGTGGGACGCTCTTCGACCACCACCACCAGCACGTTGCCCGAGGCTTCCAGGCGCACGTCCTTGAACAGGCCCAGGCCGAACAGCGCGCGGATGGCCGCAGCGCCCTTCTCGTCGTTGTAGTCATCGCCCACACGCAGGGGCATGGATGCGAAGATGGTGCCGGGTTCCACGCGCTGCAGGCCCTCCACGCGGATGTCCTGCACCTTGAAGGGCTCCAGTGCCCACGCCGCGTTGGCGACAAAGACCATGGCTGCAATGGCCGATGCGGTACGCACGCCCAGGCGATTGATTGGATTTTTCATGAATGAAGCTGGAGCCGCTCTTGCAAGGCAAGGGCGGAAAAATGGTTAGCCAAAAAGCCGGGTGATATCGTTGAACAGGGCAATGGACATCATGAGGAGCAGCACTGCGACACCACCGTGCTGCAAGCGCTCCAGCCATGCGTCCGACACTTGCTTGCCCGTTACGCCCTCCCAAAGATAATACATCAGGTGCCCACCGTCCAAAACAGGCAGCGGCAGCAGGTTCAGCACACCCAGGCTCACGCTGATCAGCGCCAGGAACACCAGGTACTGCGTGAGGCCCAGGCTGGCCGAACGGCCGGCATAGTCCGCAATGGTCAAGGGCCCGCTGAGGTTCTTGAGGGACGCCTCGCCGATCACCATGCGGCCCATCATCTTCAGGGTGAGCAGCGAAACGTCCCAGGTCTTGACCACACCGGTCCAGAAACCCTCGATCACGCCGTATTCAACGGTTACAAATTCGGGCGCCGCGCCCACGTAGGCGCCGATGCGGCCCACCGTGGCGCCGAGCTCGGGCTGGGCATCGGGCAGCACCTCCAGCGTGAGCGAATTGCCAGAACGGTTGATCAGCCAGGGCTGCGACAGCGGCTCCGTGCCGCGCATGGACTGGCGGATCAGCTCGCGCAGTTGCTGGCCGTCGACCACCTCGGCAGCGCCGATCTTGAGCACCACGTCGCCTTGCTGCAGGCCAGCGCGTTCTGCCGCGCCCTTGGCCATCACCTCGCCCAGCACCGGGCGGGTCCAGGGGCCGAGGATGCCAATCTTGCGAAACAGCTGGGCATCGGCCTCACGCGAGTCGATTTTCGACATGTCCAGCACCAGCTCGCGGTGCGCGCCGTTCTGTGGCTGCACGTCCAGGCGCACGGATTCGCCCTCCAGCGCGCCACGGGTCAGCAGCCAGCGCAGGTCTTCGAACGAGCGCACGGGCTCCAGCTCGTCCGAGCCCAGGGCGGCGCGCTGCACCAGTTCGCCGCCACGCAGGCCGGCCGCCTGTGCCACCGAGCCGGCCACGGGGCTGGCCAGCACGGCCTTGGGTTCCTCCACGCCGTTCCAGTTGACGATGGAGTACAGCAGCACCGCCAGCAGCAGGTTGGCAATCGGCCCGGCCGCCACAATGGCCGCGCGCGCGCGCAGGGGCTGGGTGTTGAATGCCAGATGCCGCTCTTCGGGCGGCACGGGCGCCTCACGCTCGTCCAGCATGCGCACATAGCCACCCAAGGGGAAGGCGCCGAGCACGAACTCGGTCGGCGAGCCTTTGGGCCGCCAGGTGAACAGCGGCTTGCCAAAGCCCACCGAAAAACGCAGCACCTTGACGCCGCAGGCCACGGCCACGCGGTAGTGGCCGTACTCGTGGACGGCAATCAGCAGTCCCAGGGCAACGACAAAGGCAACAAGGGTCAGCAACATGGAAGGCTCCGTGGGTCAACAGGGACAGCAGCGGCGGCCATCGAATGGGATCGGTCAGGCGGCCAGCAGGCCGGCGGCCTGCTCTGCCGCCCTGCGCGACTGGGCGTCCAGATCGAGCAGCGCTGCCAGCGAATCCGGCTTGGAGGGGGAAACCGCGTCCAAAGTTGCAAGATTGACGGCATGGATATGGTCGAAACGCAATCTACCCGACAGAAACCGGCCTACGGCCACCTCGTTGGCGGCATTGAGCACGGCTGTCGTGCCCTCGGCGGCCTTGAGCGCCTGCCAGGACAGATGCAGGCCGGGGAAGCGGATGGCGTCCGCATCCTCGAAGGCCAGCGCGCTCAGCGCCGAAAAATCGAGCCGGCTGGCGCCGCTGGCAATGCGCTCGGGCCAGGCCAGGCCCACGGCGATAGGCACGCGCATGTCGGGCGTGCCCAACTGGGCCAGGATGGACGAATCCTTGAACTGCACCATCGAGTGGATGATCTGCTGCGGGTGGATCACCACCTTGATCTGGTCGGGCGCCAAATCGAACAGCCAGCGCGCCTCGATCACTTCGAGGGCCTTGTTCATCATGGTGGCCGAATCGACCGAGATCTTGCGCCCCATGGAGAAATTGGGGTGGGCGCAGGCCTGGTCGGGCGTGATCTGCGAGAGCGTGGCCGGGTCGCGCTGGCGGAAAGGCCCGCCGGACGCGGTCAGCAAAATGCTGTCCACCCGGTCCGGCCAGGTGGCAGGATCTTCGGGCAGGCACTGGAAGATGGCAGAGTGCTCGCTGTCGATGGGCAGCAGGGTGGCGCCGCCCTCCTTCACGGTCTGCATGAACAGGCCGCCGCCCACCACCAGGGCCTCCTTGTTGGCCAGCAGCAGACGCTTGCCCGCGCGTGCAGCGGCCAGGCAGGGCGCCAGTCCGGCCGCACCCACGATGGCGGCCATGACCGCATCCACGTCGGGGTGCGAGGCAATGGCTTCGAGCGCATCGGCCTCGTACAGCACACGGGTGGCCAGGCCATTCTGGCGCAGCTTGTCCTCCAGCTCACGGGCATGGGGTGCGCTGGCCATCACCGCAAAGCGGGGAGTGAACTGCGCGCACTGCGCCAGCATCAGGTCAACCTGCGTGGCCGCGCTCAGTGCAAAGATCTCGAAGCGTTCAGAGTGGCGCGCCGCCACGTCCAGGGTGCTGGTCCCGATGGAGCCGGTGGAGCCGAGAACGGTAAGCCGTTGTTTCATATAGGGGTCGTCAGGCTCGTGAGCATCATGGCCAAGGGAAGGGTGGGCAGCAGCGCATCCACGCGGTCGAGCACGCCGCCGTGGCCGGGCAGCAGGCCACTGCTGTCCTTGACGCCGGCGCTGCGCTTGATGAGCGATTCCACCAGGTCGCCGGAAACGCTCATCGCCGTCATGAACAGGGCCGCCACCACCAGCAGCCACCAGCCCTGGCGGGCCATGCGGCTGTAGAAACTGAGCACTTCGGCCTGCCAGTGGGCATCGGCCGCCACCCAGGCGAACGAAAGAACCAGCACGCCCGCCAGGCCGCCCCACACGCCTTCCCAGCTCTTGCCGGGGCTGATGGCGGGGGCCAGCTTGTTCTTCGTGAAGCGCAGGCCGAAGGCGCGGCCCGCAAAATAGGCAAAGATGTCGGCCACCCAGACGAGGACCAGCACCGACAGCAGGAAGTTGATGCCCACGTGGCGCGCCTGCACCACCGCCAGCCAGGCCAGCCACAGGGCCAGAACGCCGGCAATCAGGCGCACGGCCGCCGGGATGCGTGGCCAGCCGGGCACGCCAGCGCGCAGCAGCCAGGCGGTGCCCAGCACCCACAGGGCCCCGCCCACGATCCACAGCACCGTCAGCGGCTGGGTGAGCCAGCCCAGCGCCCACGAGCCCATGCACAGCGCCACGCAGGCAGCCCCCACGGCAAGCGAGCCCGCCTGGCCAAAGCCGCACAGCCGGCCCCACTCCCACGCGCCAGCGGCCATGAGCACCAGCACCACTACGGTAAAAGGCAGGGGCGAGCCGTAGAACAGCGCTGGCAACAGGATGGCCAGAAGGACAAGGGCAGTGATGACGCGCTGTTGGAGCATGGGGCCTTTTCAGCCCGGCATCGGATCGGGATGCGCGGACAGGGTGATCTGTTCTGAGGTTTTGCCGAAGCGGCGCTCCCGCGCACTGTAAGCCGCAATGGCTTCGTCGAGTGCGGATTCGTCGAAATCCGGCCACAACCGGTCACTGAAGACCAGCTCCGAATACGCGATCTGCCACAGCAGGAAGTTGCTGATGCGCATCTCGCCACCGGTGCGCACGACAAGGTCCGGGTCGGGCACGTGAGACATGCCCATGGCCGCATTCAGGCTGGCTTCGGTGATCGGCTCGCCCTTGGCAGCCAGGGCCGCCGCTGCCTGGGCAATGTCCCAGCGCCCGCCATAGTTGAAGCAGACGTTGAGCACCAGGCGCGTGTTGTGGGCCGTGGCAGCCTCGGCCTGGGCCAGGCCATCCTGCACCTTGGGCGACAGGCCCGTGCGCTCGCCCACGAAGTACAGGCGCACGCCGTCCTTCATGAGCTGGGGCACCTCGCGCGCCAGCGCCATGGCCAGCAGCTCCATGAGGCCGGAGACCTCATCGGCCGGCCGGTTCCAGTTTTCGGACGAGAAGGCGAAGACGGTGAGCACACCCACGCCGCGCTGCACGCAGGCGCGTGCGCAGCGGCGCAATGAATCAACCCCTTGCTTGTGGCCAGCCAGACGCGGCAGGAAGCGGCGCGTGGCCCAGCGGCCGTTGCCATCCATGACGATGGCGATGTGGTGTGGCACCACCGGAGATACTGGCATGCGAATGTTCGAGCCTCTGGCTCAAACCGCCATGATTTCCTGTTCCTTGGCCGCCACCAGCGCATCGATCTCCAGGATGTGGCGGTCGGTGAACTTTTGCACGTCGGCTTCGGCGCGCTTTTGGTCGTCTTCGGAAGCCAGCTTGTCCTTGACCAGCTTCTTGACCGCCTCGTTGGCGTCACGGCGCAGGTTGCGCACGGCGATCTTGGCGCTCTCGCCTTCGGTGCGGGCCAGCTTGGTCATTTCCTTGCGGCGCTCTTCGCTCATCGGCGGCATGGGCACGCGGATCAGGTCGCCCATGGAAGCGGGGTTCAGGCCCAGGTCGCTTTCGCGGATGGCCTTTTCGATCTTGGCGCCCATGCCCTTTTCCCAGGGCTGCACGCTGATGGTGCGCGAGTCGATCAGCGCCACGTTGGCCACCTGGGAGAGGGGCACGAAGGAGCCGTAGTACTCGACCTGCACGGAGTCAAGCAGCGAGGGGTTGGCGCGACCCGTGCGGATCTTCTGCAGGTTGTTCTTGAAGGCCGAGATGGACTGGTCCATCTTGGTTTCAGCGTTTTTCTTGATGTCGGCAATCGTCATGTTTTTCTCCTCGGGGCAGACCAGAGACGGGCAGGCGCGCAGCCCACCCGTGCATCGTCATCAGGCGTAAACCAGCGTACCCTCGTCCTCGCCCATCACCACGCGCTTGAGCGCGCCGTGCTTGATGATCGAGAACACCCGCACCGGCAGCTTCTGGTCGCGGCACAGGGCAAAGGCGGTCGCATCCATGATGCCCAGGTTGCGGGACATGGCCTCGTCGAAGCTGAGCTTCGTGTAGCGCGTGGCCGTGGGATCCTTCTGGGGGTCGGCAGTATAAACGCCGTCCACCTTGGTGGCCTTGAGCACCAGCTCGGCGCCGATCTCGGCACCGCGCAGGGCCGCAGCCGTGTCGGTGGTGAAGAAGGGGTTGCCCGTGCCGGCCGCGAAGACTACCACCTTGCCCTCTTCAAGGTACTGCAGCGCCTTGGGCCGCACGTAGGGCTCGACCACCTGCTCGATGGCAATGGCGGACATCACGCGGGCGATCAGGCCCTGCTTGTCCATGGCATCGGCCAGGGCCAGCGCATTCATCACGGTGGCCAGCATGCCCATGTAGTCGGCGGTGGCCCGGTCCATGCCGACCGAGCCGCCCGCGACGCCACGGAAAATGTTGCCCCCACCGATCACCACCGCCACCTGCACACCCAGGCGGGTGACTTCGGCGATCTCCTCCACCATGCGCACGATGGTGGCGCGGTTGATGCCGAAGGCGTCATCCCCCATCAGCGCCTCACCAGACAGCTTGAGCAGGATGCGCTTGTGGGCTGGTGCAGCGTTGGACATGGGAAACTTCTCCGGTAGGTGGTGCAGGGCTTGGGTGGGGTTGTTGCAGGGAGCGATCAGGCAGCGGCCTTGGCGGCAGCCACCTGGGCGGCCACTTCGGCGGCGAAGTCGTCAACCTTCTTCTCGATGCCTTCGCCCACCACGTACAGGGTGAAGCCCTTGACGGTGGTGTTGGTGGCCTTGAGCATCTGCTCGACGGTCTGCTTGCCGTCTGCAGCCTTCACGAAGACCTGGTTGAACAGAGACACTTCCTTGAGGAATTTCTGCACGCCGCCTTCGATGCGCTTGGCGACGATTTCGTCGGACTGCACGGGCTTGCCTTCGGCTTCGGCCTTGGCCTTGTCTTCAGCCGCCTTGGCAGCAGCCACCGAGCGCTCTTTCTCGATCAGGTCGGCAGGCACGTCGGCGCTGGTCAGGGCCACGGGCTTCATGGCGGCGATGTGCATGGCCACGTCCTTGGCGGCCACTTCGTCGCCCTCGAACTCGACGACCACGCCGATGCGCGTGCCGTGCAGGTACGAGGCCAGCTTGCTGGTGCCGTTGAACTGCTTGAAGCGGCGGAACGACATGTTCTCGCCGATCTTGCCGATCAGGCCCTTGCGCACGTCTTCCAGCGTGGGGCCGAAGCTGTCTTGCTCGTAGGCAAGAGCACCCAGGGCCGCCACGTCGGCGGGGTTGTGCTTGGCGATCAGCTCGGCAGCAGCATTGGCCAGTGCGATGAAGCTGTCGTTCTTGCTCACGAAGTCGGTTTCGCTGTTCACTTCGACCAAGGCGCCGTTGGTGCCATTGATGAAGCTGGCGACCACGCCTTCGGCGGTGATGCGCGAAGCGGCCTTGCCAGCCTTGGTGCCCAGCTTGACGCGCAGCAGCTCTTCGGCCTTGGCCATGTCGCCGTCAGCTTCGGTCAGCGCCTTCTTGCATTCCATCATCGGTGCATCGGTCTTGCCACGCAGTTCGGCGACCATGCTTGCGGTAATTGCAGCCATCTTTATTCCTTCGGTGTTCGGTTCAATCGATTCAGATTCGGGCTAAAAAAAAGGGGGCTAACCAGGAGCCCCGCTTTTGTTCGCGACGGATCGCGCAGCCGGGCTATCAGGCGGCGGCTTCTTGCACTTCCACGAATTCGTCGCTGCTCTCGGACGTAGCGGCCTTCACCACTTCGTTCACGGCATTGGCACGGCCTTCGATGATCGCGTCGGCGATACCGCGGGCGTACAGCATCACGGCCTTGGCCGAGTCGTCGTTGCCGGGGATCACGTAGTCGATGCCTTCGGGCGAGTGGTTGGTGTCAACCACGCCGATCAGCGGGATACCGAGCTTCTTGGCTTCGGCAACGGCGATCTTGTGGAAGCCCACGTCGATGATGAAGATGGCGTCTGGCAGTGCAGCCATGTCCTGGATGCCGCCGATGTCCTTTTCGAGCTTCTCGATCTCACGGGTGAACGTGAGCTGTTCCTTCTTGCTCAGGCTGTCCAGGCCGGTTTCCAGCTGGGCCTTCATGTCCTTGAGGCGCTTGATCGAGGTCTTCACGGTCTTGAAGTTCGTCAGCATGCCGCCCAGCCAGCGCTGGTCAACGAAAGGAACACCGGCGCGCAGGGCTTCGGTGGACAGGATTTCGCGGGCCTGGCGCTTCGTGCCGACCATCAGGATCGTGCCGCGGTTGGCAGCCAGTTGCTTGGCGAACTTCTGTGCTTCCTGGAACAGTGGCAGCGACTTTTCCAGGTTGATGATGTGGATCTTGTTGCGATGGCCGAAGATGTAGGGGGCCATCTTGGGGTTCCAGAAGCGGGTTTGGTGACCGAAGTGGACACCGGCTTCCAGCATTTCGCGCATGGTAACGGACATAAGAATACTCCAAAGGTTAGGTCTAAAATCAGCCCCAATATTTGCAACGCCGTGTTTCCCACGACCGCTGCAACACCTTGACAGGGCTGGTTTGCGATTGGTTTTGCTACAAGCCCCACGCACAAAGCGCTACTGCTCCCAGCAAAACCCAAGGATTCTAGCACACCCATGCTCCCAGACCTTCTTGCCACCCGCTCGGCCCTGCGGGCCGGCACCAGCACCCCGGCCGCCGAACTCGAACGCTGCATCGCGGCAGCAAAGGCGCCGGCCAATACCCACAGCTTCCTGCAAACCCTCTTCGATACCGCACGCACCGCCGTGGTGCAGCCGGACATGGCGCAAAGGCCCCTGGCCGGGCTGGCGGTTTCGGTCAAGGACCTGTTCGACATCGCCGGCCAGCCCACGGCAGCCGGCTCCACGGCACTCGCCGACAGCCCCCCGGCGCAGCAGGACAGCCCGGCCGTGGCACGGCTGCGCGCCGCCGGCGCGAGCCTCATCGGCCGCACGAACATGGTCGAATTCGCCTTTTCCGGCGTGGGGGTGAACCCCCACTTCGGCACCCCGGCCGCCTGGGATGCGCGCTTTGGCGCGCTGCCCGGCGAGGCGCGCGTGCCAGGCGGATCCTCCTCAGGCGCGGCCGTCTCGGTGGCCACCGGCGCAGCCTTCGTGGGCCTGGGCTCGGATACGGGCGGATCCATCCGCATCCCGGCCGCGCTCAACGGCATCGTGGGTTTCAAGAACACGCAGCGCCTGGTGCCCACCTCGGGCGCCGTGCCGCTGTCCACCACGCTGGACACGGCCTGCGCCCTGACGCGCAGCGTGGGCGATGCCATCGCGGTGCACGAACTGCTGTCGGCCACGCGCGTCACGCGCAGCCCCGCCCCACTGGCCGGCTACCGCCTGGCCGTGCCCACCACCCTGTTCCTGGACGGCCTGGACGCCACGGTGGCCCAGGCCTTCGAGCGCACACTCGCCACCCTGCGCCGTGCGGGCGCGCGCATCAGCACCATCACCCTGCCCGAGTCGGCCCAGCAGCCCGCGTACGGCTTCTCGCCGCCCGAGGCGTATGCCTGGCACCGCGAGTTGCTGGCCGCCAAGGGGGGCCAGTACGACCCCCGGGTGCGCGCCCGCATCGAAAAAGGCGCCACGCTCACGGCCTGGGAATACCTGGCCCTCATCGACGCCCGCCGCAACTGGCAACGGAGCATGCACGCCGCCATCGATGGCTACGACGCCCTGCTCTCGCCCACCGTGCCAATCACTGCCCCCACCATCGCCAGCGTGGCCCCGGGCACAGAGCGCGACGAAGAGTTCTTTCGCGTGAACACCCTGCTGCTGCGCAACACCAGCCTGGTGAACCTGCTGGACGGCTGCGCCCTGTCGCTGCCCTGCCACGTTCGGGGGGAACTCCCGGTCGGCCTGATGGTCTGGCATGGGGCGCTGCGCGACGACGGGGTACTCAACGCCGGTCTGCGCATTGAAGCAGCATTGCAAGAAAAATAACAATTGCCGCTTGCTGCAAAGCAGCAAACGCAACCCATACTCCCCATTCATGAAGATTGCCATCGTGGGCGCCGGCATCATCGGCGTCACCACCGCATACGAACTGGCCCGCGACGGCCATGAGGTCACCGTGTTCGAGCAGCGCAACGCCGCCGCCGAAGATGCCAGCTTTGCCACTGCCGGCCTGCTGGCCCCCCTGCTGACGACGCCCTGGTCGCTGCCGGGCATGGCCCCGGCCGCGCGGCTCATGGGCGCGCAATCCACCGTGCGCCTGGCCCAGGGCTTCGGCCGCGCCGACGTGTCCTGGCTGTGGCACTGGAAGCGCCTGGCAAAGCGCGGCCCCGGCCCGGCCACCGCACTTGAGCGCCTGGCCCAGTACAGCCTGGCACGCACGCTGGAGATCGCCACCGAACACGAGCTCGACTTCGAAGCCAGCCCCGGCCGCCTGCTGCTGCTGCGCACCGAACAGGACCGCGCCCACCTGCAACCCTCCTTGCAGTGCCTGCGCGACGCGGGCGTGGCCGTGCAGGAGATCGATGCCGCCGCCGCCCAGAAGCTCGAACCCGGGCTGTCGCCCGAAACACCGCTGGCCGGTGCCATCTCGCTGCCCGGCGCTGCTGCAGGCAACTGCCGGCTGTTCGCGCAACTGCTGCGCCAGGGTACGCAGGCAGGGGGCGTGCAGTTTGCCTTTGGCACGCGCGTGGAGCGCCTGGCGACCAACCCCGTGGGCGTAGCGGTGCAGGGCGAAGCCACGCCGCGCCGTTTCGACGCCGTGGTGCTGTGCGCCGGCATGGCCTCGGCCGCCCTGCTGCCGGCCCTCGGCCTGCCGCTGCCGATGACGGCCGTGTACGGCTACTCCGTCAGCGCGCCGCTGCGCGAAGACACCCACGCCCCGCAGGCCAGCGTGGTCGACGTGCAGCAGCAGATCAGCATCACCCGCCTGGGGCTGCGCGTGCGCGTGGCTGGCGGGGCCGAGCTGGGCAGCGCCGACGCAGAGCACCACGCCCCCACCGTCGCGCGACTGTACCGCACGCTCAACGACTGGTTTCCCGGCGGCGCACAGCTCTCGGGCGGCGTGCAGACCTGGCGCGGCGCGCGCACCCTGCTGCCCGATGGCGCACCCGTGATTGGCGCCAGCGGCATACCCGGCCTGTGGCTCAACACCGGCCACGGCACGGGCGGCTTTGCCCTGGCCAGCGGCAGCGCGCGCGCCATCGCCGACCTGGTGGCCCAGCGCAGCCCCGAGATCAACCTCGACGGACTGGGCTTGCGGCGGTTTTGAGCCTGCGGGAAGCAGGTCGGCGCACAATGCAGCGGCCACATTGCCCGCCTGCCATGCACCGCATCACCCCCCATCAGCCCCACGCCCTGCACCACACTGCCGCCACGCGCCGCATCGAGCGCGCGGCCGCTGACAGCCTGCCGCCCCACACGCTGATGCAGCGCGCCGGCCAGGCCGTGGCGCAGCTGGCCCAGGCCCTGGCGCCCCATGCGCGCACGGTGTGGATTGCCTGCGGCGCGGGCAACAACGGCGGAGACGGACTGGAGGCCGCCATGCACCTGCGGCGCAGCGGCCGCCGCGTGGTGGTGACCTGGCTGGGCACGCCCGAGACCGCCCCGCCCGACGCGCGCCAGTCGTGGGAGCGCGCCCTGGCCGCAGACGTGGAATGGGCCGACACCGCCCCCGACACCCTGACCGAGGCAGACCTGTGCATCGACGCCCTGCTCGGCATCGGCATCACCGCACCCACCCACGGCAGCGCAGCGCGCCCGCCCAACGAACGCCTGCAGGCCTGCCTGCGGCAGCTGAAGGCCAGCCCCGCCCCGGTACTGTCGGTGGACCTGCCCTCGGGCCTGGATGCGGACACCGGCCAGTTCGGCGCAGGCCTGGCACCCGAAGCACTCCTGCACCATGCCGCCTCACCACGGCATACGCTGAGCCTGCTCACACTCAAGCCCGGGCTGTTCACCGCCGCCGGGCGCGATGCGGCAGGCAGCGTGTGGCTCGACGACCTGGGTGTGGCACCCGGGCACGAGCCACCCAATGCCTGGCTCTGCGGCCCGCCACCGCCCGAGCCACGCCAGCACGCCAGCCACAAGGGCAGTCATGGCGACGTGGCCGTGATCGGCGGCGAAGGCCTGGCCCAGCGCGGCATGGGCATGGCCGGTGCAGCCCTGCTGGCCGCGTCAGCCGCACTGCACCAGGGGGCGGGCCGCGTGCTGGTGGCCCCGCTGGATGCCGGCCATCTGGAGGTGGACACGGGCCAGCCGGAGCTGATGCTGCGCCGCTTCGGCGCGCTGGACCTCGCGGCACTCACCGTGGTGTGCGGCTGCGGCGGCGGCGAGGCCGTCGCCAGCGTGCTGCGCGAGGTGATCACGCACGCCGCACGCCTGGTGCTGGACGCCGACGCCCTGAACGCCATCGCCCTCGATGCCGCTCTGCACGCGCTGGTGGTGGCGCGCGGCCAGCACGGCCAGCCCACCGTGCTCACACCGCACCCCCTGGAGGCCGCCCGCCTGCTCGGCCTCACCACAGCCGAAGTGCAGGCCGACCGGCTGAATGCCGCCCAGCAACTGGCCGCACAGTTCAACTGCGTGGCCGTGCTCAAGGGTTCTGGCACGGTGATCAGCGCGGCCGACCGCGTACCGGCCATCAACCCCACGGGCAATGGCCTGCTGGCCACCGCCGGCACCGGCGACGTGCTGGCCGGCATGGTGGGCGCACGCCTGGCTGCCGGCGCCAGCGCGCTGCGCGCCGCGAGCGAGGCCGTCTACGCCCATGGCCTGGCTGCGGACCACTGGCCCGAGGGCCTGGCCCTGACGGCCAGCGCACTGGCACGGCGGATCGGCCGCTGACCACCACTACGGCACCAGCACCACCTCCTTCAGGGGCTTGAGCACGCTCGACGGCGTCATGCCGAAGGTCTGGCGGAACATGCGGCTGAAATGCGCCGAGTCGGAAAACGCGCCATGCAGGGCCGCGTCCGTCAGGCGCGGGCTGGTCGCGAGCCCCGCCATGGACAGGCGCACCTGCGACCACACCCGGTAGCTGCGCAGGCTGACGCCCATCTCTGCGCGGAACAGGTGGTTGAAGCGCGATGACGACAGCTGCACGCCCGCCGCCAGTCCGTCGCGCAAAAGCCGCTGATCCCCCGGGGTGCGCAAGGCCTGCAGGCTGCGCAGCACGCGCGCATCGAGCGGCGCCGCCGGCGCCCACGGCAGCCGTAGCAGGGCATGCAGGTCGAAGTGGCGCAGGTACCCATCCATGGCGCTGCGCGCACCCACAGGGATGGCCACATCCAGGATCACGGACCCTCGCTGATCGAACTGGCGGCGCAGGCCACGCGCCTCGCGCGAGTCGGGCTCCAGGTACATCAGCGCCACCTGCTCGCCGCGGGGGTCCAGCAGATGCTCCACCCCCGCATCGACCAGCGCGCTGTGGCAGGACTCGACGACGCCAGGCCCCAAGTGCAGCGCAAAGCGGCCCGAGAGGCCCACCAGCAGCACCGGCGCCGCATGGCAATGCCAGCCCGTGGGCGGCAGGTCGCCGACATACAGGGCCCGGTCCGGGCCCAAGGTCAAGGTGTTGTGCGCTGGCATAGCCCAAACATGCAAGTTTTCAAACGGCACTCCCGGTAGTCTTCAACGGCAATCCATCCCACAACGGAGACCTGCTCTTGAAGCGCATCCTCATTTCTACCGCAGCGGCACTGGCACTGGCCACCACCGCGCTCTACTACGGCACCCCCACCCTGTTCAAGCAGCCGCTGCTGGACCTCAATCGCCAGCTCTCGGGCCTCTCGGCCAAGACCGTCCGCATCGCGGGGCACGAGGTGCACTACCTGGACAGCGGCCCAACCGAGCCCGGCACTGCACAAGGCCACGACGGCCTGCCCATCATCCTGCTGCATGGCATTTTTGCAGAGAAGGACCACTGGGCAGACTTTGCGCGCCCGATCACCGCCACGCGCCGCGTGATCGCCCCCGACCTGCCAGGCTTTGGCGAAAGCACGCGCGACGAGGCCCAGCCCTATGATTACGCAGCCCACACCAGGCGCCTGCGCGAGCTGATGGATGCCTGGGGCATAGCCAAGGCCCACCTGGCGGGCAACTCGATGGGCGGCACCATTGCCGCGCTGCTGGCGCTGGAACACCCGGACCGCGTGGCCAGCGTGGCCTTTGTCGGCGCACCGCACGGGCTGCGCTCGACTCGGGCGAGCCGCATGGACCGGCTCATCGATGCCGGGCAGCGCCCGCTGGTAGCGCACGATGCGGCAGCATTCGAGGCCATGATGGCGCTGGTGTTCGAAAAGCGCCCCTTCCTGCCCTACCCCATCCTGCACGCCAGCGGGCAGGACGCGCTGCGCAACGCGGCATCCAACACACGGCTGTGGGACGCCCAGCTCAAGGACCGGTACTTGCTGGAGCAACGGCTGGCGACCGGCCTGCCGCAGCCCACGCTGGCCCTCTGGGGCGAGCAGGACCGGGTGTTCGACATCTCGGGCAGCCAGGCGCTGCACACCCTGCTGCCGGGCGCGCACATCGAGCGCCTGGCCGGCATCGGCCACCTACCCATGATGGAGGCCCCCGCCAACTCAGCGCAGCGCTACCTCGCCTTCCTGCAACAAGCACAACGGCCAGGCCCCACGGGCCAGCCCCAGGCCGCCGCCCGCCCATGAAAAATGGCGGCCCGCGCCTGCGCGGGCCGCCATGGTCCAGTGACCTGGATCAGCTGCGGCGCGGCTTGCGGCCCTTGCTGGTCTTGCCGCCGGGCTTGCCGTTGCCGGCCGCCTTCTTCACCGACGCCTTGAGCTCCTGAATGGGCGAGCGCGCAGCGCGCTCGCGCGTGAGCGATGCCATCTCGGTGGCCGAGGGATCGGCGGCCTTCGCCTTGGGCCGGCCACCGCTGCTGGAGCGACCACTGCTGCCGCCCTTGCGCGGGCCCTTGCCGGAACCACCGGGGCCGTCCTGCGACACGCCCTTGTCCTTGAGCGCGCGGCCCACCAGTTCCTCGCCCTCGCGCACCAGACGGAAATCGATCTTGCGGCCATCGAGGTCCACACGGCTGACCTGCACACGCACCCGCGCGCCGATGGCGTAGCGGATGCCGGTGCGCTCGCCACGCAGCTCCTGGCGCGCCTCGTCGAACTTGTAATACTCGCCACCGAGCTCGGTGATGTGCACCAGGCCTTCGACGTACATGGCGTCCAGCGTCACGAAGATGCCGAAGCTCGTCGCCGCACTGACCACGCCGCTGTACTCCTCGCCCAGATGCTCGCGCATGTACTTGCACTTGAGCCAGGCTTCCACGTCGCGGCTGGCCTCGTCGGCACGGCGTTCGTTGGCGCTGCAGTGCAGGCCAGCAGCCTCCCAGGCCTGGACTTCGCGGCTTGGCGGCTTGACGTCCTTGCGCGGCTTGGTGCCGGGCGCCGCCACGCGGGACGCCAGGCGCTTGGCCAGCTTGGCATGGGCCTCGCCCGGCGTGGGCAGCGAGGGCAGCTTGTACTGCGTCTTGGCCAGGATGGCCTTGATCACGCGGTGCACCAGCAGATCGGGGTAGCGCCGGATGGGGCTGGTGAAGTGGGTATACGCCTCGAACGCCAGGCCGAAGTGGCCGCTGTTGACGGGGGTGTAGATGGCCTGCTGCATGGAGCGCAGCA
The DNA here is from genome assembly GCF_030704685.1 of Acidovorax sp. A1169. Taxonomy (GTDB): domain Bacteria; phylum Pseudomonadota; class Gammaproteobacteria; order Burkholderiales; family Burkholderiaceae_C; genus Acidovorax. The sequence goes on along the minus strand of NZ_JAUZDX010000024.1, from coordinate 2,025 downwards.
GCATGGTGTGGATCTGCTGGGCGTCGGGCCGGTCCTTGGTGGCCTCGGCGATGGCCTGGAATTCCGAGGGCTTGGGATCGTCGCCGATGGTCATGCCCACGGCCATGGCCTTGAGGTAGTTGCGCAGGATCTCCTGCTTCTCGGGCGTGGGGCCTTCGTGCACGCGGAACAGGCCGGGCTGGCCGCCCTGGGCGATGAAGTCGGCGCTGCAGACGTTGGCGGCCAGCATGGCCTCCTCGATGAGCTTGTGCGCATCGTTGCGGGTGCGCGGCACAATCTTCTCGATGCGGCCGTTCTCGTCGCAGATGATCTGCGTCTCGGTGGTCTCGAAGTCCACCGCGCCGCGCTGGCGGCGCGCAATCAGCAACGCACGGTACACGTCGTGCAGGTTCAGCAGGTCCGGAATGCGTTCCTTGCGCTTGCTGGCCTCGGGCCCGCGCGTGTTGGCCAGGATGGCTGCCACCTCGGTGTACGTGAAGCGCGCATGGCTGTGCATCACCGCCGGGTAGAACTGGTAGGCATGCACCTCGCCCTTGGCGTTGACCAGCATGTCGCAGACCATGCACAGGCGCTCGACATCGGGGTTGAGCGAGCACAGGCCGTTGGAGAGCTTCTCCGGCAGCATGGGGATCACGCGGCGCGGGAAGTACACGCTGGTGGCGCGGTCGTAGGCATCGATGTCGATGGCGCTGCCGGTCTCCACATAGTTGCTCACATCGGCAATGGCCACCAAAAGGCGCCAGCCCTTGCCGCGGCCCACGCGCGCGGGCTCGCAGTACACGGCATCGTCGAAGTCGCGCGCGTCTTCGCCGTCGATGGTGACCAGGGGCACGTCGGTCAGGTCCACGCGGCGCTTCTTGTCCTGCGGGCGCACCTTGTCGGGCAGCTCCTTGGCCTGCGCCAGGCACTCGGCCGAGAACTCGTGCGGCACGCCGTACTTGCGCACGGCGATCTCGATCTCCATGCCCGGGTCGTCGACCTCGCCGAGCACTTCGGTGATGCGGCCCACGGGCTGGCCAAACAGGGCCGGCGGCTCGGTGAGTTCGACCACGACCACCTGGCCGGGCTTGGCGGCGCCAGTGGCGCCCTTGGGGATCAGCACGTCCTGGCCATAGCGCTTGTCTTCGGGCGCCACCAGCCACACGCCGCTCTCCTGCAGCAGCCGGCCGATGATGGGCTGCGGCGGGCGTTCGATGATCTCGACCACGCGGCCTTCGGGACGGCCGCGGCGGTCCTGGCGCACGATGCGCACGCGCACACGGTCCTTGTGCAGCACGGCGCGCATTTCATTGGGGGGGATATAGATGTCCCCTTCGCCATCGTCACGGATGACAAAACCATGGCCATCACGGTGCCCCTGTACGCTTCCTTCAATTTCGTCAGACAAATGCGCGGACTGCGCGCCGGGGGTGGTTTTCTTGATATACAATCTGAGTCTTTCCTGAAATGCCCAGGTGGCGGAATTGGTAGACGCACTAGTTTCAGGTACTAGCGAGTAACATCGTGGAGGTTCGAGTCCTCTCCTGGGCACCAAGTTTAACGAGAACCAGTGATGGTTTTCAAAATATCGAAGCCGCTGTACCCACAGCGGCTTTTTTATTTGTCGGTACCGCCCCGCCCCATGGCCGCGACACCCGGCAGAACCAAGGCCCAAGGCGCAGCACACACAGACAGGCAGCACCCATGGGCATGGTTGCCTGCCCTATACCCGTCGACAGCCTGCGGACATGCCGGGCGCAGACATCGAACGATGGCCCGGGAAAAAGTGCTCGCCGCACACAATTTTCAAAAAAGTTGGCAACTTCGCTGGCGACCCCAAAAAACGTTCTATAATTCAAAGCTGATCTGAAAGCCCAGGTGGCGGAATTGGTAGACGCACTAGTTTCAGGTACTAGCGAGTAACATCGTGGAGGTTCGAGTCCTCTCCTGGGCACCAAACAAAGAAAAAGCCGTTGCATTCGCAACGGCTTTTTTGTTTTTGCGGCTGCACTTGCAGCAGCCCCCCCCCCCCCCCCCCCCCCCCCC
>NZ_JAUZDX010000023.1 GCF_030704685.1 Acidovorax sp. A1169 | reverse complement strand
CACCTTCTGCTGACCGACTTCTGTTAACAGAGGTCTTGGTAGCGAAGCCCTCGACTATAGCATGAGTTTTGGATTGGATGGAAGGGCCCCATCACTTTCTGCAGAAATGCGGCCAGCCCACTGGCGCCACACCCACGCTCGCAGGGCGGCAAGGGGCCCCTCCTATATAGAAGCAGGGCGGGCGGCAGGTGTGCATCACCCATGCACAGGACCAGCATCCACCGCAAGCCCTCGCCAAAAACAGTCCGTCAGCACCCCGACACATGTAAAGTGCGCGCGCCCTCGATAATCCTCCCCCTATGGCACTTATCACTCTACTGGACGCCCAACTCGCATTTGGGCACGTTGCACTGCTGGACCACGCCGGCTTCTCTCTGGAGGCAAACGAGCGCGTGGGACTGATCGGGCGCAATGGCGCCGGCAAATCGTCCATGCTCAAGATCCTGGGCGGCATGGCCAAGCCCGATGACGGATCGCTGCAGGTGCAGCAAGGCACCCGCATTGCCTTCGTGGCGCAGGAGCCCTCGCTCGACCCCGAAGCCAGCATCTTCAAGGCCGCATCCGAAGGACTGCAGGCCGTGATCGCGGTGCGTGACCAGTACCTCTCGGGCGCCGAGGGGCTGGACCTGGACGCACTGCAATCCCAGATCGAGGCCTATGACGCCTGGAACTGGGAGCAGCGCGTGGAAGAGACCCTGCAACGCCTGCACCTGGACCCCGAGGCCATCGTCGGCACCCTCTCGGGTGGCACCAAGAAGCGCGTGGCACTGGCGCAGGCCCTGGTGGCGCGGCCCGACGTGCTGCTGCTCGATGAGCCGACCAACCATCTGGACCTGGATTCCATCGAGTGGCTGGAGGACCTGCTGCTCGACTTCCCGGGCAGCGTGGTCACCATCACCCACGACCGGGCCTTCCTGGACCGGGTCGCCACCCGCATCGTGGAGCTGGACCGGGGGCAACTGCGCTCCTACCCCGGCAACTTTGCCCAGTACATGCTTCAGAAGGAAGACCAGCTTGCGCAGGAAGCGGTGATCTCCGCCAAGGCCGACAAGCTGCTGGCCCAGGAGGAAGTGTGGATTCGCCGCGGCGTGGAAGCCAGGCGCACCCGCAGCCAAAGCCGCATCACGCGCCTGCAAGACCTGCGCTCACGGCGCGAAGCACGCCGTGACGTGGTGGGCAGCGTGCGCATGGACGTGGCCACGGGCAGCGGCAATGGCTACCAGGGCAAGATCGTGGCCGAGCTCACCAACGTGAGCAAGTCGTTTGGCGACCGGACCATCGTCAGCAACTTCACCGGCACCATCCTGCGCGGTGACAAGGTGGGCCTGATCGGCCCCAACGGCGCGGGCAAGACCACGCTGCTGAAGATGATCCTCGGTGAGCTGGCGCCGGACACCGGCGACATCCGCCAGGGCGCCAACCTGCAGGTGGCCTACTTCGACCAGATGCGCCATGCCGTGAACCTGGATGCGACGCTGGAGGACTTCATCAGCCCCGGCAGCGAATGGATCGAGATCGGCAACCAGCGCAAGCACGTCAAGAGCTACCTGAGCGACTTCCTGTTCTCTCCGGCCCGTGCCCACTCCCCTGTGCGTTCGCTGTCAGGCGGAGAGCGCAACCGCCTGCTGCTGGCGCGCCTGTTCGCACGCCCGGCCAATGTGCTGGTGCTCGACGAGCCAACCAACGACCTGGACATCGACACGCTGGACCTGCTGGAAGAACTGCTCGAAAACTACGATGGCACGGTGTTCCTGGTGAGCCATGACCGCACCTTCCTGGACAACGTGGTGACCAGCACCATTGCGTCTGAAGGCAATGGCCTGTGGCGCGAGTACGAGGGTGGCGTGCAGGATTGGCTGCTGCAATCGCGCCGCAGCCGTGCGGCCGCCGCAGCCGCTGCCCCGGCGGCAGGCACCAAGCCGGCCGCCGCCAAGGACGCAGCCACTGCAGCAGCCCCCTCCAAGACGGAACAGACCTCGCGCAAGAAGCTGTCATACAAGGAACAGCGCGAGCTGGATGCCCTGCCCGATCGCATTGGCGCCCTGGAAAAGGAACAGGCCGAGGTACAGGCCGTGCTGGCCGATGGCAGCGTTTACGCCACCGACGGTGCCAAGGCAGCCAAGCTCACGGCCCGCGCCAGCGAGATCGATGAGGAACTGATGGCAGCGCTGGAGCGCTGGACGGCGCTGTCGGCCTGACCTGACGCGGAAGCTGTAAGCCACGCTCGTATGTGGCGCGACCTGCTCGAAGGCATGCCCCAAAACCAGCGCCACCGTGGAACTGGCTTTGCCAGGCCACGGGTGGCGTCCCCCTGGGGGGATGGCGCCGGAGGCGACTCAGGGGGGCTTTAAATTCTGTGATGGAGCCGGTCGGTCGCGCCACGCAGGCGCGCCACCAACGCGGGCGCAATCTGGCCCAGCGGCAGCACTTCATCGGCCGCGCCGTGGGCAATGGCCTCGCGCGGCATGCCGAAGACGATGCAGGTGGCTTCGTCCTGCACGTAGTTGTAGCTGCCTGCGTCCTTCATCTCGCGCATGGCAGCTGCACCATCGTTGCCCATACCGGTGAGCATGATGCCGAAGGCATTGCGCCCGACCACGGCGGCGGCCGACTTGAACAGCACCTCCACCGAGGGCTTGTGCCGGTTCACCGGCGGGCCATCGTCGACCACGGCCACATAGTTCGCTCCGCTGCGCGCCACATGGAACTGCGTGCCCCCGGGAGCGATGTAGGCATGGCCCGGCAGGATGCGCTCGCCGTTGGAGGCTTCCTTGACGGTGATCTGGCACAGGCCGTTGAGCCGTGCCGCAAAGCTGGTGGTGAAGCCCGGAGGCATGTGCTGGGTGATCACGATGCCTGGCGAATCAGCCGGCATGTGCACCAGCACCTCCTTGATGGCTTCCGTACCCCCGGTCGAGGCGCCGATGCAGATCAGCTTCTCGGTGGACAGGCGCCCCAGCAAGGTGGTAGGTGCCGCAGGGGCCGCCGTGCCCGCGCCGGATGCGGAATGCGCGGCCGATGCCTCGCGCGGCGCAGCCCGGCGCACCTGGGCCACGGCCGCCACGCGGATCTTGTCCACGATCTGGGTCGCCAGGTCGTTGAGGCCGCTGGCCAAGCCCACCCGGGGCTTGGCCACGAAATCGATGGCGCCGAGCTCCAGCGCCTTCATGGTAACCTCGGCCCCGCGCTCGGTCAGCGTGGAGATCATTACCACCGGCATGGGCCGCAGGCGCATCAGCCGGCCCAGGAAGTCGATGCCATCCATGCGCGGCATTTCGACGTCCAGGGTGATCACGTCCGGGTTCATCTCCCGGATCATCTCGCGCGCCACCAAGGGGTCGTTGGCCGTGCCGATGCACTCCATGTCCCGTTGCCGGTTGATGATCTCAGACAGCAGACTGCGCACCAGCGCCGAATCGTCCACCACGATCACCCGGATTTTCCTGCTCATTGTTCTCTCAGGCTTTCTTCGTCTTCAATCAAAACAGATCCACGGAGCCACCCGAGGTGCTCTTGGCGACGGTCGCAGCATTCCCGCGCCTTTCCTGCTCCACCAGGGTCTCGGGATGGGCGTGCGCCAGACGCTTGACCATGGCCTTGCCCGTCACCGGGAAGAACACCACCTTGCGGGGATAGATGTCCAGCACGTCTTCCGAGACGATGGGGATGCGCTCCGTGTGCAGGTAGTTCAGCACGAAGGTGGTGTTGCGTTCGCCCACATTCATGGTGGTGAAATTGTGCATCACCTGCGCACCGCCAAAGATCTTGGCCTGCATGGTTTCGCGCCGGGCACCGAGCTTGAGCATCTCGTTGATGAGCAACTCCATCGCGTACGAACCATAGCGCCCCGAGGCATCTGCCAGGTCGCCGTCGGGCAGCATGAAATGGTTCATGCCCCCGATGTGCGCACGGCTGTCCCAAAGGCAGGCCGCGATGCACGAGCCCAGCACCGTCATGATGACCATGCTTTCGTCGGCCACGAAATACTCGCCGGGCAACACCTTCACGGCGTTGTGCTGGAAGTGGTGGTCCAGGTAGAAGAAGGATGCCTCGCCCGGCTTTCTGGCCTGGGCCTTGAGTTCATTGAGCGAGGATTCGCGCGGCGCCGAGCTGGATGAATAGATGTCCGCGCTCAGCGGCGCGATGCGCGGAGCACGCCGGCGCTCCGGCGCTCCGGGCGCAGCCGGGGCGGCACCAGGCGTGAAGGTATTGGGCTGGTTATTGGTCATGGAGCTGCTTGGAACAAGTTCCTACGGGCGAACAGAGGGGCGGATCACCGGCGTTCATAGACCGTCTTGCCGCGCAGGGTGAAGAGATCACGGGACTCGCTGAAATTTTCAGCATGCCCCACAAACAGCATGCCACCAGGTTTGAGCACACGGTGGATACGCTCCAGCACCTTGCGCTGCGTGGGCGCATCGAAATAAATCATCACATTGCGGCAGAACACCACGTCAAAGGGCTCCTTGAAGGGCCAGTCGTCGCGGATGAGGTTCACGCTCATGAAGTCGATGGCACGGCGCAATTCGGGCTTGACCCGCACCATGCCATCATTGCCGCCCTTGCCCTTGAGAAAGAACTTTTGCAGCCGCTCCGGGCCCAGCCCCTTGAGGTTGTCGAGCCGATACACCCCCTGGCCGGCGGTGGCCAGCACCTTCGAGTCGATGTCACTGGCCGTGAGCTTGAAGGAGGCGTTGGCCCCCAGCGACTCGAAGGCCGTCATGACGATGGAGTACGGCTCTTCGCCGGTGGAGGCCGCGTTGCACCACACCTTCCAGGCGGTGTTGGCCGGCTTGCTGCGCAGCAGCGTGGCGAAGATCTCGAAGTGGTGCTGCTCGCGAAAGAACGCCGTGAGGTTGGTGGTGAGCGCGTTCACGAACTCCTGCCACTCGGGGCCATCGTGCGTTTCCAGCCAGCCCAGGTATTCATGGAAGCTGTTGTGCCCCGTATCGCGCAGACGGCGCGAGAGCCGGCTGTAGACCATGGCGTGCTTGCCGTCGTGCAGGCTGATGCCGGCGCGCTGGTAGATCAGCGACTGCACCCGGGCGAAGTCGGCGTTGGTCCATACGAACTCACGCCCCTGCGCCAGCGGGCCCGACGGTGCCGGGGCACTGGCAGCGGCTGCGGCGGCAGCACGCGCGCCGGCCGAGGAAATACTGGTGGTCTGGGGCATCATTTTGATCATCCGCTCGGAAGTCCATTTCGCTCCAAAAGGCCTGCAGACCCTTGCCTGCAGTTTGGCTTGCGGCCACCCACCTGACTGACTGTGGCGTTCGTTACTCCGCCGTCGTCACCAATCCCATGTCCACACTCGACATCAGCTTTTCGATGTCGAGCAGGATCAGCATGCGCTCACCCACCGACCCCAGCCCCAGGATGCAGCTGTTGTCGATGGCGCTCTCGATGTCGGGCGCCACGCGGATGCTCTCGGGCGTGAGCTCCATCACGTCACTGACCGAGTCCACCACGATGCCGACCACGCGGTTGCGCAGGTTCAGGATGATGACCACCGTGAAACTGTTGTAGTCCGCCTGCGCGCAGTTGAACTTCAGGCGCATGTCCACGATGGGGACGATGGTGCCGCGCAGGTTCACCACGCCCTTGATGAATTCGGGGGCATTGGCAATGCGCGTCGGCGGCTCGTAGCCCCGGATTTCCTGGACCTTCAGGATGTCGATGCCGTACTCTTCCTGGTCCAGCCGGAACGTCAGATACTCGCGCGCACCGGTCGGCGCGCTGTCGGCGGTTTTACCCATCACACTCATGGTGCGTTCTCCTTGTTAGCAGTGCTGGTGCATTCCATGAACACATCGCACCCGAATCAGTGGCGGGCCCGGCGCACCAGGCCACCCGTGTCCAGAATCAGTGCCACCGTGCCGTCGCCGAGGATGGTGGCGCCCGAGACATTGGGTACCTTGCGGTAGTTGGTCTCCAGGTTCTTCACCACCACCTGGTGCTGGCCCAGGAGCTCGTCGACCAGCAGCGCCACACGGCTGCCGTCGGCCTCCACCACCACCATGATGTTGCTCGACTTGTTCAGGTCGAAGCGCGGTACCTGGAAGATCTTCTCCAGCGCGATCACCGGCATGTACTCGTCGCGCACCTTGACCAGCTGCGATCCCTGGGCCACGGTGCTGACGTCGTCGGAGTTGACCTGGAAGGACTCCACCACCGAGGACAGCGGCAGGATGTAGACCTCTTCGCCCACACCCACCGACATGCCGTCCATGATGGCCAGCGTGAGCGGCAGGCGCACCGACACCTTCATGCCATAGCCTTCGGCAGAGTCCACCTCGACCGAGCCGTTCAGGGCGGCAATGTTGCGCTTGACCACGTCCATGCCCACGCCACGGCCCGACACGTCGGTAACCTCATCGGCGGTGGAGAAGCCGGGGGCAAAGATCAGTTGCCACACGTCGGCATCGCTCATCTGGTCGGACACATCCAGGCCCCGCTCCTGCGCCTTGCGCAGGATCTTCTCGCGCGACAGGCCGCGGCCGTCGTCGCGCACCTCGATGACGATGGAGCCCCCCTGGTGCGATGCCGACAGGGTGATGGTGCCCAGCTCGGGCTTGCCCTTGGCCAGGCGCTCTGCCGGCATCTCGATACCGTGGTCGCAGCTGTTGCGCACCAGGTGGGTGAGCGGGTCGGTGATCTTCTCGACCAGGCCCTTGTCCAGTTCGGTGGCTTCGCCCAGCGTGACCAGCTCGACCTTCTTGCCCAGCTTATTGGCCAGGTCGCGCAACATGCGCGGGAAGCGGCTGAAGACGATGGACATGGGGATCATGCGGATCGACATCACCGATTCCTGCAGGTCCCGTGTGTTGCGGTCCAGGTCGGCCAGGCCGGCCAGCAGTTGCTGGTAAGCGCCTGCGTCCAGCCCGCGGCTGTTCTGCGCCAGCATGGCCTGGGTGATCACCAGCTCGCCGACCAGGTTGATGAGCTGGTCGACCTTGTTCACTGCCACGCGGATGGTCGTGGATTCCATCTGCGCCTGGGCTGCAGCCTTGGGCTCGGCAGCGGCCACGGCCTTGGACGCCGAAGGCTTGGCGGCCACACCGGCAGCAGGCACCGCGCTCGGGGCGCCAGGCGCGTCCGAGAAGAAGCCGTAGGACACGTCGGCGCCACCCGAAGGGGGCTCGATCTCGTGCACCGCATGATCGGGATCGACTTCGGCTACTGCAGCGGGTTCTTCGTCCCCGTCACTGAAGCGCACCTGCTCCTTGGACACATGGAAGGCGAACAGGTCCAGCAGGTCGTCGGTGGACGAGGTGGTTTCCACCGCGAACACGCGCACGCCAGCCTGCACGCTGGGCAGATCGCTGATGGAGCCCAGGCCCGGAATGTCGCGGAACAGTTCCTTGATGGTGTCGGCCTGCTCGGTCTTTTCCAGCGGCCCGATGTGGATCTGCAGCTTGCGCAATTGCCCGGGCACGTGGGCCTTGGTGGCCGGCGCAGGAGCGGCGGCAACCGGTGCCGGGGCGGGCGCTGGGGCCGCTGCGGGTGCGCCGTCCGGGACCACGCCTGCCGCCAGTTCGCTGATGCGCTTGACCAGGGAGGTGGTGGACACGGCCTCGCCCTGCCCGCCTGCCTGGTGGCGTGCCAACAGGCTGCGCGAGGCATCGGCGGATTCCAGCAGCACATCGACCATGGGTGGAATGGGCTGCAGCTCGTGGCGGCGCAGCCGGTCGAGCAGGGACTCCATCTGGTGCGTCAGCTCGGCCACATCGGAGAAGCCGAACGTGGCGGCCCCGCCCTTGATCGAATGCGCGCAGCGGAAGATGCCATTGAGCTCTTCGTCGTTGGCAGCGCTCAGGTCCAGGTCCAGCAGCATCTGCTCCATCTGGTCCAGGTTCTCGCCAGCCTCTTCAAAGAAGATCTGGTAGAACTGGCTCAGGTCAAAGTCAGCACCGCCAGCCCCTGATCCCTCTTGATAGCTTTCAGCCATAGTCGGCTCCTTTATACGTGGTGGCGCCCGTGCATCCGGTTCAACGGATCACCTTCTGGATGACTTCGATCAAGCGGTTGGGATCGAACGGCTTGACCAGCCAACCGGTGGCACCGGCCGACCGCCCCGCCTGCTTCATCTGGTCACTCGATTCAGTGGTCAGGATCAGGATGGGGATGGTCTTGAACTTGGGGTGCTCGCGCAGCTTGCGCGTGAGGCCTATGCCATCGAGCCGGGGCATGTTCTGGTCGGCCAGCACCAGGTGGATGTCGTGGCTCTCGGCCTTTTCCAGGGCATCTTGCCCATCCACCGCCTCCACCACGTGGTATCCGGCACCGGTGAGGGTGAAAGACACCATTTTTCGCATGGATGGTGAATCATCTACGGCAAGTATCGATTGCATTTAGGACTCCAACTGACTTGAATATATAGGTGAACCAGCGATGCCAACTTCAGAATAGATCAATAGACCCGGCATCCATCTCGCTTTGCGTGACGGGATTGGGTCGATCCGGCGCCATTTCGGCAAATGGCGCCGCCTCCTCGCCTTCATCGTGCCCCATGGCCTCGGACGCCAGCCGAAACGCGCAGCCCTGCAGGACCTTGGTGGTGTGCCAGATGAGCTGCGAGGCCATGTCCTGGAACTGCAGTTCGGTGACGGCACTGCGCAAGGCCGTACGGGCGGCCGCCAGCTCGGGCGAGTCCGCCACGAAGGCATCGTTCAGCACGGCATTGGCCTCGCCAAAGCGCTCCAGCAGATTGTCCGTGGCATGGTTCAACAAGCCTTCCAGGCGGTGCAGGTCGTGCATGACGACCAGCAGCGAATCCTGCAGTTCTGCTGCCACCATGACCGGAACCTGAACTGCCGGCCCAGTTGACGTTGATAGCGTAGATTGCATTGTTTCTCCATAGCAACAAGCAGACCAGGGTCCTAAAGCCCCCAACTGGCGGTCCGCACTGGCAGTGCCCCGCCAACCCTTGCAAAAACCCTGACATTGCGTTCTATTGGACGATAGCCTTCTCACCCACTCCACCGGGACAAACACCCTTGTTTGTTCCAATTTGTATCCTATGATAGCGCTCATATGGTCATGACAGTAGCAGGCCAGCCCTTACGCCTCCTGCACCTGGAGGATTCGCTGGCAGACCATGTTCTGGCCAAGCTCACTTTGCAGCGTGCCAAGCTGCATTGCACCGTCCAGCAGGTAGACACTCTGCAGGATTTCTGCGATTGCACCAGCAACCAACCCTTTGATTTGATCCTTGCGGACTACAGACTGCAAGGATTCACTGCGCTGGATGCATGGGAGCATGTGGCTAAATTAGCAACACCTGTGCCATTTGTGTTGCTGTCGGGGGCCATTGGCGAGGCGGCGGCCGTGGACGCGATGCGCCTGGGCTTCTCCGATTACCTGCTCAAGGACGATATTTCGCGCCTGCCGCACGTGGTCACGCGGGCCATCGAGGTGCACCAGGCCCGCCAGGACCGCGAACGCGCCGTGGCTGAGCTGGCGGCCTCCCAGCAGCGCCTGGCGGAGCTCACCGAGCACCTGCAGACCTCCATCGAACAGGAGCGCGCCTCCATCGCCCGGGAGATCCACGACGACATTGGCGGCTCGCTGACCGCCGTAAGGGTAGATCTCGCCTGGATCGGACGGCATGCGCAGGACCCGGGGACACAGGACCACCTTGCCAGTGCGTCGGACATGTTGCAACACGCCATCGGCGCCAGCCAGCGCATCATGATGAACCTGAGGCCGCCGATCCTGGAGCAGGGGCTGGTGGCAGCCATCCAGTGGCTGGCGGCGGGCTTCGAGCGCCGCAGCGCGGTACGCACGCAGGTGGTGGCCAGTGGCGAGGCGATCGATGTGCCCAGCGATATTCGGCTGGTGGCTTATCGCACAGCGCAGGAGGCGCTGACCAACATCGCCAAATACGCCCAGGCCAGCAAGGTGCATATCGACCTGTCCGACCATGAAGGGGTGCTGACCGTGGAGATCGCCGACGACGGCTGCGGCTTTGACGTGGCCCGGCTGGCCGACAAGCCCAAGGCCTTCGGGATCAAGGGCCTGCACGAGCGGGCGCGCACCGTGGGCGGCTGGCTCGATGTCAGCACGCAGCCGGGCAAAGGGACTTGCCTCACACTGTCGATACCGCTGGCCACCTCGGGCCTGCCCCCCATCACAGGAGATGTCTGGTGATCAACGTCGTTTTGTGCGATGACCATGCCGTGCTCAGGCGCGGCATCCGCGATACCCTCACCGAGGCCACTGACATCAAGGTGACCGGGGAGGCCGGCGGCTACGCCGAACTGCGCGAGGTGCTGCGCAGCGCCCCCTGCGACGTGCTGCTGCTCGACCTGAACATGCCCGGCCGCGGCGGCCTGGAGGTGCTGGCCACCCTGCGCGAAACCCATTCCACCATCAAGGTGCTGGTGGTATCGATGTACCCCGAGGACCAGTACGCGCTGCGCTGCCTCAAGGCCGGCGCCCAGGGCTATGCCAACAAGGCCTCCGATCCGGTGGAATTGATCAACGCGGTGCGGGTGGTGATGCAGGGCCGCAAGTACCTGACGGCCGAGGTGGCCCAGATGCTGGCCGAGAGCCTGGCCCAGCCAGTGCTGGAGAGCCCGCACGCCACGCTGTCCGAGCGCGAGCTGCAGACCTTGATCAAGATCGCCTCGGGCCGCCGGCTGGCCGACATTGCCGAAGAGCTGATGCTCAGCCCCAAGACGGTGAGCGTGTACCGCTCACGGGTCCTCGAGAAGCTCAAGCTCTCCAACAACGCCGAGCTCACCGTCTACGCCATCCGCAACGAACTCGTGTAGCCCCTTGAGTGGCCACGGGTGGGCGCAACACCTGCAGCCGACCGATTTACCGCTGGCTTGAAAACAGGTCGATGGATTGCTGCATCAGCGTGAGGATGGGCTGCTCCAGCATGGGCAAGGTGGCCGTGATGCCCAGCAAGCCCACGGTGAGAGTGACCGGAAAGCCGACCGCGTAGATGTTCATCTGCGGCGCCACGCGCGAGATGATGCCCATGGCCAGGTTGACGAACAGCAGCAGCGCGATCATGGGCAGGGCGATCCACAACGCGCTGGAAAACAGGGAGGAGCCCAGCTCGTAAAGCCGCATCTGCCCGATGGCCTGCAGGAAGTTGCCGTCCACTGGAAAGCGGTCGAAGCTCTTGACCACGGCCATGATGACCATCAGGTGGCCGTTGATGACAATGAACAGCAGCGTGGCCATGTGCCCGAAGAAGCGCGCCACGGCGCTCACCTGGCCATTGCTGGCGGGGTCGAAGAAGGAGGCGAAGTTCAGGCCCATCTGCAAGCCGATCATTTCACCGGCCAGCTCCACCGAGGCAAACACCAGCCGCACCGAAAAGCCGATGGCCAGGCCCACGGCCACCTGCTGGACCACGGCGCCCAGCGCCTCGCGGCCATTGATGTCGATCACCGGTTGGTTCACCAGCACGCCCTGCGCGCACAGGGCCACGAAGAAGGCCAGGCCGATCTTCACCCGCATGGGAATGGTGCGCATGGAAAACACCGGCGCCACGGAGAACATCGCCAGCACACGGATGAACGGCCACAGGATGGGCGAGATCCAGGCCACCAGTTGGGCCTCGGTGAAAGTGATCACGGCAAAGCGACCGTGCTACCCGACGACCGAGGGAATCGACTCGATGGTCCGGCGGATGTAATCGACCAGGGTGCTGATCATCCAGGGCCCGGCGATCGCGAACACCACCATCGCGGCAATCAGCTTGGGCACGAAGGCCAGGGTGGCTTCGTGGATCTGCGTGACCGCCTGGAAGATGCTCACCACCAGGCCCACCGCCATCACCACCCCCAGCACGGGCATGGCGATCATGAGCAGCAATGTGAGGGCGTCGCGCCCCATGGTCAGTACCATCTGTGAAGTCATGGGGCCTCTCTAGGTAACAAAGCTGGCGGCCAAGGAGCCGATCAGCAGGTTCCAGCCATCGGCCAGCACGAACAGCATGAGCTTGAACGGCAGCGCCACCAGCACCGGTGACAGCATCATCATGCCCAGGGACATCAGGATGCTGGAGACCACCATGTCGATCACCAGGAAGGGGATGAAGATCATGAAGCCGATCTGGAACGCCGACTTCAGCTCGCTGGTCACGAATGCCGGCACCAGCACGCGAAACGGTGCGGTCTCGGCGGTCACCTCGGGCGCTAACCGTGCCAGGCGAGAGAACAGCGCAAAGTCCGACTGCCGGGTTTGCTTGAGCATGAACTCGCGCATCGGCACCTCGGCCCGCTCCACCGCCTGCTCGAAGGTGATGGCGTTGGTGGTGTAGGGCACATAGGCATCCTTGTGCACCCGGTCGAACGTGGGCCCCATGACGAAGAAGGTCAGGAACAGCGACAGGCCGATGATCACCTGGTTGGGTGGTGCCGACTGCGTACCGATGGCCTGGCGCAACAGCGACAGCACGATGACGATGCGCGTGAACCCCGTCATCAGCAGCAGGATGGCGGGCAAAAAGGACAGCGCCGTGAAGAACAACAGCGTCTGGATCGGCACGGAATAGCTCGTGCCGCCACTGCCCGCGCCCACCAGCACAGGCAGCGTTCCAGGGGCTGCAGGAGTGGCCGCCGTCTGCGCCAATGCAGGCACCTGCCAGAGCAGGAGGCCCAGCGCGGCCAGGGCCACCACCCACGCGGCGCGGGGCAGTGATGATGCAGGGCGTGCCGAATCAGGCATGCGGTTCCTTGCGCGCCTCGGCCGCCGCCATTTCGCGAGCAAAGGCGGAGTTATCCGCCACCACCACCGGCAATGCAGCCGGTGCCGCTGGGATCGCGGATGGAGCCGCCAGCACGTGCAGGCAACTGACCTGCTGCGCCGTGACACCGAGCACCAGCCAGGTGCGAGCCCCCTCGGGTCCCACCTCCACGGTGACCACCCGCTGCTGCGGGCCCACGGCCACTGCCGACAGCACGCGCGACGCGGCCCCGGCCGGCAGGCCCCCTGCGGCATGGCGTTGCTGCAGGCGCTTGATAAGCCAGGGCAGGCAGGCCATGGCGCCCACGAACAGGACGACGACGACCAGCGTCTGGGTCATCCCCATGGCTGTGCCCCCATCACCCACGGCTCACGCGCCGCAACCGCTCCGAAGGCGTCACCACGTCGGTCAGGCGGATACCGAACTTGTCGTTCACCACCACCACTTCGCCCTGTGCGATCAGGTAGCCGTTGACGAGCACGTCCATGGGTTCCCCGGCCAACGCATCGAGTTCGACGACCGAGCCCTGCGCCAGTTGCAGGATGTACTTGATCGGCACCCTGGTGCGGCCCAGCTCCACGGACAGCTGGACGGGGATGTCCAGCACCATGTTGATGTCGTTGACGGTGCCGTCGCCGTTGACCGTCGCGGAAGGGCGCACCGCATCACCGGACAGAGGACCGCCCTGCTCGGCGTCACCGGGCTTGTCGTCCGAGCTTTTTTGCTCTTCGAGTGCTTCGGCCCAGCCCGCAAACGGATCCTCGGCTGCACCGTCCTTGTTGTCTTCAGTTGACATCTTTTTCTCCCAGCCAGCTCATGTCCGAGTTGCGCAGGCACTCTTCGATGCGGATGGCATATTTCGAATTGTGGGTCCCATACTGGCACTCGAAGATGGGAACACCCCCGATCGACGCGCGGATGCGCGGCTCCCGGTCGAGCTCGATGAAATCGCCGGGCTTCATGGCCAGCAGTTGCTCCACCGTGGCATCGGCCTTGGCCAGCTCGGCCACCAAAACCACCTCGGCCGCCTGGATCTCGCGCGTGAGCACCCGCACCCAGCGCCGGTCCACCTCGATGGAGTCGCCCTGCGTCGAGGAGTACAGCACGTCGCGGATGGGCTCCAGCGTGGCATAGGGCATGCAGATGTGGATGGCGCCCGACAGGTCGCCGATTTCCAGCTGGAACGCAGTGGACACCACAATCTCGCTGGGCGTGGCGATGTTGGCGAACTGCGGCTGCATTTCCGAGCGCTGGTAGTCGAGCTCCAGCGGGTAGATGCCCTGCCAGGCCTTCTTGTATTCGGCGCAGATCACGTCGACCAACCGGTTGATCACGCGCTGCTCGGTGGGCGAAAAGTCACGCCCCTCGATGCGGGTCTGGAACTTGCCCACCCCGCCGTACAGCGTGTCGATGATGCCGAACACCAGCGACGGCTCGCACACGATCAGGCCACTGCCACGCAGCGGACGGATGGCCACGATGTTGAAGTTGGTAGGGACTGCGAGTTCGCGCAGGAAGGCGCTGTAGCGCTGCACCGATACGGTACCGACCGAAATCTCGGGGCTGCGGCGGATGAAGTTGAACAGGCCGATGCGGAAATTGCGCGCAAACCGCTCGTTGACGATTTCCATCGTCGGCATGCGGCCACGAACGATGCGCTCCTGGCTGGAGATGTCGTAATTGCGGACGGACCCCAACTCGGCCACTTCCTCGACGGATTTCTGGCTCTCGCCAGTAACGCCTTCCAGAAGGGCATCAACCTCTTCCTGCGATAGGAATGAATCACTCATGGCAGGATTGTCCTCGCATCACTGGATGATGAAGCTGGAGAAAAGAATGCCTTGCACCGGATTTTTCGGTACCTTGCGCGGTGGCGGCTGCTCCTCATCGTCCTCGCCAACCGGCACCGACGCGGGTTTGGGCCGCTCGCGTGGCACGGTGAAACCCAGCGGACGGGAGACTTCGCGCAGGATGTCCTTGGCCAGTTTTTCCTTGCCTTCGCGCACCAGCAGCTCGCCGGAGGTGCGCTGCGATACCAGCAGCAGCACGCTGCTGCGGATGGAAGGCAGGTAGAGTTTGATCTGCTCGGCCGTCTTGGCGTCGGCCACCTCGACCGTGATGCCGATCTGCGCAAACCGGTCGCCGCCCGGATCGGCGAGATTGACCACCATGTTCTCCAAGGGCAGGAAAGTGGGCGGTGTCTTGGCCGTCTCGTGGGCCGGCGCCGCTGCGGCAGCCCCTCCCTCCTCGTCATCGGCGTTCTTTTTCTTGCCCAGGATGAAAAAGGCCGCAGCGCCCGCGATGCCCAGCACGAGCACCAGAGCGACCACGATGATCAGCATCTTCTTGCTTTTGGGCTTCTCCTTGGCCGGAGCGGCAGCAGCATTGGCAGACACGTGACAGGTTCCTTAGGTGGGATTCGATGGTGGCATCTCGCCGGGAACGGCATCGGGCCGGCAGACGCTTCCCATTGTGGCGCAGCTGCCGGTCCAATAATAGCCAGAATACACCCCTTAACAGCGTGTTAACGCCGGCAATCGCTGTGCCACGCTGGCGCAGCATGCTGCGGCGGCCACGGCCAGACTGCAGCCGCGTTACACGAAGACGTCCACGGCGCTGTTGTTGCGCGTGCCGCTCCCCGCCAGCCGCTGGCTGACATCCGTGGGGCCGGAGACCAGCACCTGGCCCTGCTGCCCATCGCCTGAACGGTTGCGTTGCTGCTCCTCGGCATCGCCCGCCATGGCGCCCTGGCCTGCCGAGGTGCCTACGGTCATGCCCGACAGGACCAGGCCCTCGCTGCGCAGCAGCTCGCTGAGCTGCGCCATGCTCTGGTCGAGCATCTCGCGGGTGTGCTCCTGGTCGCTGCGGAAGGTGACATGGGCCTCGTTGCCGGACAGGGCCACCGTCACGGCCAGGGGCTGGCCGTCGCGGTTCAGCGTGACCTCCGCACTCTGGGTTTTCTGGTTGGCCCAGTAGGTGACCTGCTCGGCCAGCAATTCTTCGGCCCCGGTCTGTGCCAGTTCTTCAAAGCCCGAGGTGCCCGACGCACCATCCACCGCGAAGGAGGGCTCGGCCCCGCCTTCGCCCAGGCCTCCCGATCCGCCATGCCGGGACGACTCGCTGCCGCCGCCCGCATCCGCATTGCGCGCGCCAGGGGCTGCCACTGCAGCCGTTGGATCCAGGTTGGCCAGCAAGGCGGCGTCCGCCCCGGTGGCGCCGCTCTCACCCGAAACACGGTGCAGGCCCGTGCCGAGCTCGCGCACGGCGGCCGCCACTGCGGTGGACATGGTCGACAGATCGCCCGTGGAAGCCGCCACCTGCTTGGCATCGCCGCCCGCGGCGCGCGCCGATGCAGCGCCCACGCTCCCCGCCCCACCCAGGCCCGCATCGCTTGCGCCGCGCTGCAGGGCTGCACTGTGCAAGCGCGAGAACTGGCGCCCGAAACCCAGCGTGGCCGTGGCAGGCTGCGATGCATCCGGCAAACCGCCATCCAGTGCCGCAGTCTGCGACACCAGGCCATCGGCGGCCGGCAAGCCCTGGCCCGCCAGAAGCTGCCCGGCAAGGGCCGGTGCACCGCCTGCAGGATCTGACAGCATATGGGCCATGGCGCCACGCGCCACTCCGGTCTGCCCCAACAGGCCGACGGCGCTCATGCCCTCCGCGCTGCCGCCCTGCCCTGCCGAACCTCTGAGTTGCTGGGCAGCACTGTCGCCTGCGACCAGCGCCTGCCAACCAACCAGGGTGGACGGATCGACGGCAGCCAGGGTGCTGGAGGCATCCGAAACACCTGGAACGGCGGCCAGCGGATCCCCTCCCTCGGCGAACTCCGGGTCCTGGGCGGCCAGCAGTGCCAGAAAACTGTCCGGCTGCGCGGCGGCCCCGGCGCCATCGTCCGTGATGCCCTTTTGCTGGGTGTGGGCGCGCGTGCGCGCGGTCTGCTGGGGAGACTGCGTCCCCTGGCTGGTGGATATGCGTGCCTGTTCCATGGTCAATTCTCCTGCCCTATCGGTCCTGAACCCTGCGGCTGTATTGCATCGCCGCACGCTCATCGGTTTGTTTCTGGTCCATGCGGGCCTGGGCCTGCTCCAGCTCGCGCCGCCGCTGCTCGACCACCTTGCGCAGGCTGGCCAGGCGCTGCTCCGCCTCCATCAGGCCGCGCCGTGCGTTCTCGACCCGCGCCTCCTGGTCGCCCACCACGCTGGTCTGCAGCCCCGCGGCATGCCCCAGCCGGTCCATGAACTGGTAGTGGTGGTACATCACCTCGGGTTGCACGCGCGTGTCGGCCTGCATGCCCCAGCGCTGCTCGGTCTCGCGGGCATAGTCCTGCAGCTGGTGCAATTGCGCCTGGGCTGCCTGCTGCACGGCCAGAGCCTCCTGCAGCACGTGGCGCGCCTCGTCGCGCTTGCGCGCGGCGATCTCCACGGCGATGATGAGGGCACTGAGGACAGACATAGTGGGGCCTTCCTGTGCTTACTGGTCGAGCACGGCCGCCATGGCGTTCACGCTCTGGTCCATGGTGGACGCTTCGAACATGTCCTGCTGCAGAAAGGCCGCCATCTGCGGCTGCAGGTGGATGGCTTCGTCCAGCGCGGGGTCGGATCCGCTCATGTAGGCCCCCACCTGCACCAGGTCGCGGCTCTTCTGGTAGCGCGAGTACACGGCGCGAAAACGCCGCGCCACGTCGAAATGGCCGCGCGAGACCACGTTGTGCATCACGCGCGAGGCCGACTGTTCGATGTCGATGGCCGGGAAGTGCCCCGACTCGGCCAGCGAGCGCGACAGCACGATGTGCCCGTCCAGTATGGCGCGCGCGGCATCGGCGATCGGGTCCTGCTGGTCGTCGCCCTCCGACAGCACGGTGTAGAACGCGGTGATGGAGCCTACGCCATTCAGGCCGTTGCCGCTGCGCTCGACCAGTGCGGGCAGCTTGGCAAAGCACGACGGCGGGTAGCCCTTGGTGGCCGGAGGCTCGCCGATGGCCAGCGCGATCTCGCGCTGCGCCATGGCGTAGCGGGTCAGCGAATCCATCAGCAGCAGCACATGCTTGCCCTTGTCACGGAAATGCTCGGCCACGGCGGTGGCATAGGCAGCACCCTGCATGCGCAGCAGCGGGGGGGCATCGGCCGGCGCGGCCACCACGACCGAACGCGCCCGGCCATCCGCCCCCAGGATGTCTTCCACGAATTCCTTGACCTCGCGGCCACGCTCGCCGATGAGGCCCACCACGATCACGTCGGCCCGGGTGTAGCGGGCCATCATGCCCAGCAGCACGCTCTTGCCCACGCCCGAGCCGGCAAACAGGCCCAGGCGCTGCCCGCGCCCCACGGTCAGCAGGGCATTGATGGCGCGTACCCCGGTGTCCAGCGGCAGACGCACGGGGTCGCGGTCCATGGCGTTGATCTGGCGGCGGTCCATGGGCTCGGAGACCACGTCCTGCACCGGACCGCCATGGTCCAGGGGCAGGCCCTGTGGGTCCACCACCCGCCCCAGCAGGCCGTCCCCCATGGGCAGGCGCAGCACGCCGGCCTTCGGGGATGGCCGGGAAGGCTCACCCAACCGCGGGCTGGCCACATAGGGCGCGGCGGGCACCACGCTGGCACCACTGGACAGGCCATGGATGTCGCCCGCAGGCATCAAAAAGGCGCGGTCGGCCGAAAAGCCGACCACCTCGGCCAGCACCGGCGCATGCCCCGGCATCTGCACCATGCACTGCGAACCCACGGGCACGCGGATGCCGGCGGCCTCCAGCACCAGGCCGGTCAGCCGGGTGAGGGTGCCGCGCGTCTCCAGCGGCGCACGTTGGCGCACGCGCTCGCGCGCATCGTCCATGAACTGCGTCCAGGCGCTGGAGGTGAGGGCATCAACGCTCATCGCCGCTCTCCTGCCAGGGCGACTCCAGCCCCAGCGAGGCGATGGCACGCTCCCAGCGCTTGGCCACGCTGCCATCGACCACGGTGCCGCCGGACTCGACCAGGCAGCCCCCGGTGGGCACGGCCGCATCGGCCACCCACTGGATGCTGGCACCCATCTCATCGCGCAACGGTTGCTCCACCGCCCCCATGTCCGAAGGGTTCAGGCGCACCATGGCCGGGCGCCCCTCGGCCAACAGCATGCCCACGGCCTCGCGTACCACCGGCTCCAGCACATCGGGGCCGACCGAGAGCTCCCGACGCACGACTTCGCGGGCGATATCGCAGGCCAGCGCCAGCACGTCCTGGGCCATGCGTTGCTGCATCGCGGCAAGGGACTCCTGCAAAGACTGCACCACGCTGGCAATGCTGTGAGACATCTCCAGCGCCTGGCCCGACACATAGTCGTCCATGCGCTGCTGCCATTCAAGCGCCGTGTCGGCCTGGCCCTGTGCCAGCCCCTGGGCAAAAGCCGCATCGCAGGCCTGCTGCACCAGTGCCAGCTGGGCAGCCTCCACCTCGGCCGGATCGGGCAGGGGTTCGGGCTCGGGCAGGACCTCGGGTTCGGGCTCCACCGGTTCGGATCCGTCCACGGCGCCGAACTTCCATTGTGTGACCAGCCCCACTTCCTCGCTGGGGATGAAGCGCGAGTAGGAGCGCTGGCTGTTAGACGAAGGCATCGTCACCACCACCACCGATCACGATCTGGCCTTCGTCGGACAGGCGGCGGATCGTCTTGAGGATTTCCTTTTGCTGCGCTTCCACTTCGGACAGGCGCATCGGGCCGCGCGACTCGAGGTCTTCGCGCAGTGCTTCGGCAGCACGCGAGGACATGTTGGACAGGAATTTCTCGCGCAACTCGGGCACGGCGCCCTTGAGCGCCACAATGAGCGTCTCGGATGCCACTTCCTTGAGCACTGCCTGGATGGCGGTGTTGTCGAGCTTGAACACGTCTTCGAAGACGAACATCTTGTCCATGATCTTCTGCGCCAGATCGGGGTCGTAGCCGCGGATGGACTCGATCACCACGCTGTCCATGTTGGAGCCCAGCAGGTTGATGATCTCGGCCGCCGCCTTGACGCCGCCCAGCGAGCTCTTGCGGATCTTGTCGCCACCCGCCAGCACCTTGAACAGCACCTCATTGAGGTCCTTGAGCGCCGTGGGCTGGATGCCTTCCAGCGTGGCCACGCGCAGCAGGATTTCACTGCGCTGGCGGTCGGTCAGGTGCATCAGGATGCCCGAGGCCTGCTCGCTGTTCAGGTGCACCAGGATGGCCGCGACGATCTGGGGGTGCTCGTTGCGCAGCAGCTCGGCCACCGACAGCGGGTCCATCCACTTGAGGCTTTCGATCCCGGAGACGTCGCCGCCCTGCAGGATACGGTCGATCAGCAGCGAGGCCTTGTCGTCACCCAGCGCACGCTTGAGCACGGCGCGCACATAGTTGCCGGTGTCGGACACCAGCAGGCTCTGGGCCGCCGCGGCATCGGCAAAGCGGTTGATGACGCTGTCCACCTTGTCGCGCGACACCGATTTCATGCGCGCGATGGTCTCGCCCAGTTTCTGAACCTCTTTGGGCGAGAGGTGCTTGAACACCTCGGCCGCCTCCTCCTCGCCGAGGGACATCAGCATGATGGCGGCGTCGTTGAGACCTTGTTCATCCATGGGCTATCCAAGCATGTTGAGCGGCGACGGGGTCAGGCATTTTCGCCGTTAACCCAGGATTTGAGAATATTGGCGACGGCCACGGGGTTTGCCTTGGCCAGCACGCGTGCCTCTTCCAGACGCAATTGCTCTGGCGTGGCCACCACATTCTCTTCCTTCCTGGAAGGAGGCGGCAGCGCAGGGCGGTCGGGCTGGTCAGCTTCCAGCGCATCGAGCTGCCCACCGGCCACCGGAATGGCCCGGGGTGCACTGCCTCCCTTGAGCGCCGGACGCACCAAGCCCAGGAGCACCATGGCGCCGAACAGCAGGGCCCCCACCGGCCAGGCAAAGCTCTTGGCCACATCGAGGACCTCGGGCTGCTTCCACAGCGGCACATCCGTCGACACCGCGGCCTCCACCTGGAACGGCGTGTTCATGAGGTTCACCGAGTCACCGCGCTCACCATTGAAGCCGATGGTTTCACGCACCAGGGCCTTCATCTGCTCCAGTTGCTCGGGGGTGAGCGCCTTGGTAACGGTCTTGCCCTTGTCTTCGGTCGATTGGTAGTTCACCACCACGGCAGCATTCAGGCGCTTGATGGCCCAGTTGTTGCCACGCGTGACGCGCACGGTCTTGTCCACTTCGTAGTTGGTGGTGGACTCGCGCTTGGAGGACGACTCCTCTGTGCCCTGCTGGGTGCCGGCCTGGGGTGCTGGATTGGCGCCGTTGATGGGTGCAGCCGAAGGTGCGGGCGGTTGATTGGCAACGGCGCCGGGTACACCGGTCGCGGTCTTCTGGGCCATGCCGGAGGTTTCCAGCATCTGCTGGCTGCGCACGGCCTTGGCATCGGGGGTCTGGTTGGGGCGGAATTGCTCGGACGTGGACTCGGTGCGGCTGAAGTCCAGTTCGGCCGAGACCTGGGCCTTGACGTTGTTGCGGCCGACCACGGGCTCCAGAATGTCCTGGATGCGGCGCGTGAGCTGCTGCTCGATCTGCTGCACATAGAGCAGTTGCTGTGCATCGACCGCATTGGCCGCCGCGTTGCCGTCGGGCGACTGCGAGAGCAGCTTGCCCGTATCGTCCAGCACGCTGACAGCCGAAGGCGCCAGCTCGGGAACGCTGGACGCCACCAGGTGGACGATGCCGGCGAGCTGGGCCCGGTCCAGAATGCGCCCGGGGTGCAGGCTGATCAGCACTGAGGCTGAGGGCTTTTGCTGTTCGCGGAAAAAACCGTTCTGGTTGGGCAGCGCCAGGTGCACGCGAGCACTCTGCACCGAAGACAGTGCCTGGATGGAGCGGGTCAGCTCGCCCTCCAGGCCGCGCTGGAAGTTCAGTCGTTCCTGGAACTGGGTCATGCCGAAGCGGTTGGTTTCCATCAGCTCGAAGCCGGTCACGGAGCCACGGGGCAGGCCCTGGGTGGCCAGGCGCAGGCGCACGTCATGCACCTTGTCAGAGGGAATCAGGATCGCACCGCCGCCTTCGGCGTACTTGTAAGGAACGTTCATCGTGGTCAATTGCGCCACGATGGCACCGCCGTCCTTGTCGTTCAGGTTGGAGAACAGGACACGGTAGTCGGGCTGGCGGCCCAGCACGATGGCAGCGATCGCGACGGCGACCAACAGTGCCACGCCCACACCCAGGCGCATGCGCTGGGCCCGGTCGAGGCCGGACAACCGCTGCAGCCAGTTGGGACGGGCTGCGGGAGGTGCAAGCGGAGCGAGTGGGATTTCAGCAACTGCAGACATCGTGCTTTCCAATAGGTGGGGCCCGGCAAGGGACCTTGGCGTGGGTTCGATTATTTGGCTCAAGTACCTGCCATGTTCTGCCGATAAGGCGCGCCTTTGGGCATCTATTCCCCATGATGGCCCACGGATGCCTGGCTACTATCACTACATCCCCCATCCCCCATCCCCCAATGGACACCGCCATGGACCTCCGCATCACCAGCTCTACCACCCCCATGGCGGGTGCCGGCATGGCGCGCCGCGCCGCCATGCCGCAGGCCGAAGGCAACGATGTGGGCTTTTCGGGCGCCCTCAAGGGGGCGCTGCAGTCGGTAAGCGCTGCGCAGAACAAGTCGGCCGACCTGCAAAAGGAAGTCCAGCTCGAAAACCCCTCGGTCAGCCTGGAAGAGACCATGGTAGCAATCCAGAAGGCCCAGATCGGCTTCCAGGCCACGCTGCACGTGCGCAACCGCATGGTACAGGCCTATACCGACATCATGAACATGCAGGTGTGAAGCACCCCCTGAGTCGCTTCGCGCCTTCCCCCTGGAAGGGGGACGCCCCCAGTGCGGCGGGGCGGCCCTTGCACGGGGGCGCTGGCTTGGGGCGCGCCGGTTACATGCGCCATGTGTAACGATACCCCCATGTTTGCTTCTGATTTCGATTCAATTTAAATAGCCAAGCACTATTCGCCACACCGACAGGGTCATTGATCCCTGCAACGGCATTCCCCACCAAGCTCGTGCTGCAGCAGGCAGCAAAAAGCCACCGGCCGTCTTGCGACGTGCGGTGGCTTTTTTCTTCCCGGCAGAAAGCAGGGCCGTGGATGGAGGTGCCGCCCGGCAGCCCCTCCTTCGTCGTGCCCCGTTCAGTGCATCATCTGCGGCTGGCCTTCGAACAGGTGCTCGAACTGTGCCAGCCAGGGTTCTGCAAGGCAGCGGATCTGCGCATCGTTGCGCAGGATGCGCTGCATGATGCGCGTCTTTTCGCGGCGGTGCTCGGGCAGCAGCTCGTGCTCCTGGGACTTGAAGCGCAGTTGCTCGATCAGCACGGCGCAGGCCCCCTCGTAGCGCACCACGCCATCCCAATCCTTGAGCTTGGCGGCCTCCAGCATCTTGGCGCTGCTGTCTTCAATGGCTTTGTAGTAATCAATCAGCATGTGGGACATGGTTCATGCCTCCACCAGCACAGGCTGGCCCGAAGCGGTGGTGTCAGCTGGAGTGGCTGCACCGTTGTTGTTTTTCTTGATCTCGTTCCAACCGAGCGCGACCGGCTCGATAAGGCGCATGACTTCCTGCATCATGGCGTCGTCATTGCGGGCATTGGCCAGGATCAGGCGGCGGATGCAGTAGTCGTACAGGGCACCCAGATTCTCCGCCAATTCACCCCCATCGACCTTGTCAAGGGCTGTGCTCAGCCCTTCTTCGATGATGCGCACCGCCTTGGAGATGGCATTGCATTTGCCGACGATGTCACCGCGCGCCATGGCGCCGCGTGCGGTGGCGATGGCACCCAACGCACCTTCATACAGCAGACTGACCAGTTGGTGCTGGTCAATCGTGTGCATGCTGGTTTCCACATTGATGCGCTGGTAGGCGTTGGCTGCACGGGGATTGTGGGCGCTGAACATGGGGTGGTCCTTACGGTGTGATGCTTTATTTATCGGCTGGCGCCCATAAAACTGAAGGCTTTCCGTCAGGTCGACTTGTTCCAGGTGGTCACTTGCTGCGCAATGTAGGCGTTCAGGGCATTCAGGGAGCTCATCTGCGTGTCCAGCGCGTTGTAGCGCGCGGTGGTGCGCTTTTCGAACGCGTCAACCTTGGCCTGGGCAGTCACCTGGTCCTTGGCAATGCGCTTGAGCGACAGCTGCAGCGTGTCGTCCTTGGACTTGAAGAAACCGTCCGTAGACAGCAGGTTCGCCGCCAACTCCTTGACGCGCACGGCAACCCCCTTGGATGCGCCGGCATCGGGATTGCGGAACAGGTTCTTCACGTCGTCCGTGTTCTCGTTCATGGCCTTGCTGAACTTGGTGGCGTCCACTGCCAGATCGCCCGAACGCTGCAACGTGATGCCCACATCTGCCAGGCGCTGGAAGCCGGCCTTGCCGCCCGTCATCGACTGGATGGCTGAGCGAAGGGAGTTCTGCAGAGCGATGGCGGTCGAGTCCCCCTGCAACAAGCCCGCCGATTTGTTGGCGGGGTCGTACTTGGTTGCCTCGTTGAGGATCGAATTGACCTCGTTGTAGGCCTTCACGAAGTCATCCACGCTCTTCTGGATGACGCTGTTGTCCTTGGCCACGCCGATCTCGATCGGCGCCGTGGTGACCTGCTCCACCTTGAAGGTCACGCCCGAAATGGTTTCGGCGAAGGTGTTGGTGGCCGAGGACACGGCAATGCCGTTGATGGTCGCCTTGGCATCGGACGCGACCTGTGTCACGGTGCTGCCCGCCACCAGACGCGACAGGCCAGTGGCGTCGGTGTTGCCGGCACTGGCGATATCCGTATCCCCGCCCTCCATCACGCTCAGGCGGAAACCGGATTCCAGCCCCGTGCTCTTGCTGCGCAGCATCAGGCGCTCACCGGAGGCATCCTTGAGCACCGAGGCCGTCACACCGGCATTGGAGCCATTGATCTTGCTGGCGACGTCATTGACGGTATCGCTCGCCGAAATGCTGATGTCCACCGGGGTACCCGCCCCCGGGGTGAAAGAGGACGGCGACACACTCCACTGGCCCAGCTCCAGGCGCAAGGTGCCGGCGCCCAACGCACCACCGACGGGCAGCAGGGCAGCAGATGCCGTGGCCTGCGCCTTGGCAAGCCCCTGCACTTCCACGCTGAAGGTGGTCGGCAGGGTTCCGCCGATGGCGGTAGCACTCACATACTTGCTGTCCGAAGAAGTCGTGGAAACAGCGTTCCAGCTCGTCAAGCTTGCGAGCTTGCTGGCAGCGTCCGACAGGGTGGAGACCAGCGACTTGATCTGGCCAAAGGCAGAAATCTTGGTATCGACCGTGGCTTTCTGGACCTTGAGCGTCTCCAGCGGCCTCTCTTCGAGCTTTACCAGCTGGGAAATGATGCTCTTGACGTCCAGACCATTGGTGGCAAGGCCTGGTGAAGAAATGGTAGCCATGAGAACCTCCTGAACTGGTCAGCGGAAATTATGGCGCCGATCGGGCAGCAATAACCTCCTTATTCACACCAGGAAACCCGCCAATTCCCGCGCTCCCGGCAAACGCGGCATAGAAGGTGAAAAGGCGGCGACAGGAAAACTGTCGCCGCCGATACACCCAGGGCCCTCTCAGGCCCTGCCAGCCGATCCGCGCTTAGCGCAGCAGGGCCAGCACACCTTGTGGCAACTGGTTGGCCTGGGCCACCATCGCCGTACCAGCCTGCTGCAGGATCTGCGAGCGCGACAGGTTGGCGGTTTCTGCCGCGAAGTCAGCGTCCAGGATGCGCGAACGGGAAGAAGACAGATTCTCCGACGTCACCTGCAGGTTGGCAATCGACGTTTCGAAGCGCGACTGCAGAGCACCTAGCTTGGCACGCTCACCGTTGATGTAGGCCAGACCGGAGTCCACCGTCTTGAGGGCTTCGGTCGCCTTCTTGAAAGTCGTCACATCGAGGTTGGCCACCTCTTGCAGATCCGAAGCCGAGTTGGCAGCGGTTGCCGTGCTGAAGGCGTTCGTCGTCGTCGCAACAGTGGAGAAGGACTTGTCGGAGTCCAGCACCACGTAGCCGCTGACCGTCGAGGCGTCTGCACCGGTGGCTGCAGCCAGGGTGTCGGCTGCCCCAATGGCCGTGCCATCCGCCTGCAGCTTCTGGATATTCACCGCACCCGCGTTCGCGCCGGAAGCGGCACCCTTGGCAATGCCGATGTCCTGGCCCGTGGCGCTGGTCAGGATCACGCCATCGTTCGTGGAGTTCAGTGAAGCCGTGATACCCGTCTTGGAAGACTGCTCATTGATGGCGGAAACCGCGTTCGACAGGCCATCTGCCGTGTTCAGCGCCGTCACGTTGAAGGAAACAGACTGGCCCAGCGCAGGCGACGTGGGTGCGTTGTCACCGCGCAGCTCGAAGGTGTAGGCGCCGACGGACGTGAAGGACAGTTGCGCTTCCGTGCGCGCGGAGGCGGTAACACCCGTGTTCGCGGTCTGCAAGTTGATGTTGTCGGCCATCGCCTTAGCCGTGTCGTTGGCGGTAATGGTGATGTTCTTGGAACCCAGGGCACCGTTCACGGCCAGCGTACCGCCGGTCACGCCATTGGTACCCCAGCTGGTGGCGCTGGCACCGCTGCCCGAACCGTTGGCCGAGGTGTTCTGGTTGTTGCCGTACACGCTGGTGCGCAGGTTGGCCGTGGCGGCCACGATGGTCTGGTTGGCGTTGGCGCCGACCTGGAACTGCTGCGTGCCGAACGAACCGTTGAGCAGCTTGGCACCGTTGAACTCGGTGGTTTGCGAAATGCGGTCGAGTTCGCTGACCAGTTGGCCCACTTCCTGTTGCAGGGCCTGGCGGTCGCCAGCGCTGTTGGAGGCGTTGGCCGATTGCACAGCCAGTTCACGCACCCGTTGCAGGATGTCGCCGGAGGCCTTCAACGCGCCTTCTGCCGTTTGCGCCAGGGAAATACCGTCGTTGGCATTGCGCACAGCCTGGTTCAGGCCGCGGATCTGGCTGGTGAAGCGCTCGGAAATGGCTAGGCCAGCGGCATCGTCCTTGGCGCTGTTGATGCGCAGGCCGGACGAAAGGCGTTGGATGGAGGTGTTGAGCGAAGTCTGGCTCATGCCCAGGTTGCGCTGGGCCGTCAACGAGGCGACGTTGGTGTTGATGGTGGATGCCATGGCAAATCTCCTGAAAAGAACTGACTGAAATGGCGTTGCCGCCAACCTGGTGCCAGGCAAGGCACCCGGCTATACGGTCCACAGTGCCGACATGGCCTTCTGGTGAACGGCGGAGGGCATTTGCCTTCCGTTGTGAGTCTTTTCGACGCCGGCTGGGGAAACTTTAGGGCCAAACGTACAAGTTGGCAGGCTTTTCTGCTCTTTATCGGGCCAACGCAAACGGGGGCCATTGCCACAATTCCTCATCGTTCCCGTATCGCCTGCCGGACGGTTGTAGTCCCCCATCAGGCACAAATGTCCATTCAGCCTCAAGGAGCATTCCCATGGCAGCCACGATCAACACCAACGTCGCCTCGTTGACGGCCCAGCGCAACCTGGGCATGAGCCAAACGTCGCTCAACACCTCCATCCAGCGCCTCTCGTCCGGCCTGCGCATCAACAGCGCCAAGGACGATGCCGCCGGCCTGGCCATTTCCGAGCGCTTCACCAGCCAGATCCGCGGCCTGAACCAGGCGGCACGCAATGCCAACGACGGCATTTCGCTGGCCCAGGTGACAGAAGGCGCCATGAAGGCCGCGGGTGACATTCTGCAGCGTGTGCGTGAACTGGCTGTGCAATCGGCAAACGCCTCCAACAGCCCCAGCGACCGCCAGGCATTGAACCAGGAAGTGGGCCAACTGGTCAGCGAACTGGACCGAATCTCGCAAACCACAGAGTTCAACGGCGCCAAACTGCTCAACGGCACATTTGGTACGCAACAGTTCCAGGTGGGGGCCAATGCCAACCAGACCATTGTCGCCGCCACGGCCAACCTGCGCACCAGTGTTTACGGCAACAACCAGAACACCTCGGCCAATGGCGCCGGCAGCGGTGCCAGTGCCACCGCATGGGGTACCAATGGCGTCACCGCTGGTACGTTGGCAGTGAACGGGTCCCTGGGCTCCCGGAACATCACCATCAACGCCAACGACACGTCCAAGGCGATGGCAGACAACATCAACCTGCAGACTGCGAACACGGGCGTGACCGCCTCTGCACGCACCGAGGTGGATCTGTCCTTCACCTCCGTTGGCTCCTACACCTTCGAGTTGCGTTCGGAAAACACGCCCACCGCACCCGCGCTCGGGCAGTCCGTTTCGTTCAATATTTCGGCACTCAATACGTCGGATGGCCTGTCCAATGCCATTTCCGCCATCAACGAACAATCCGCCAAAACCGGTGTGACCGCTTCGCTGAACTCCAGCAGCACCGGCATCGTTCTGACCAATGCCACAGGCCAGGACATTGGCATCTTCAAGGGCGCCACCTCTGGCGCCAATGCGGGGGCGGTCACCATACAGAAGCTTCAGTCCGATGGGACCTCAGCCGGCGCTGCCGACACATTGGCCGCTGCGTCCGGTGCCGACAGTTCCACCGTCAGTGGTTATGTGGTGCTGGACTCCGAAAAGTCCTTTTCCACCAATGCCACGACGACCAACGCTTTCAGCACGGCGACGCCTGCCGACAGCGCATCGGACCTGCAGGAAGTGGCCAATCTGGACGTGACCACCTTCAAGAAGGCGACCGAAGCCCTCAAGACCGTGGATTCCGCACTTTCGTTCATCAACGGTGAGCGCGCCAAGCTCGGCGCCTTGCAGGCCCGCTTCGAAACAGCCATTTCGTCACTGAACATCACGTCCGAAAACCTGTCCGCATCGCGCTCGCGCATTCTGGATGCCGACTTTGCGGCGGAAACCGCCAACCTGTCGCGCTCGCAGATCCTGCAGCAGGCAGGCACAGCCATGGTGGCACAGGCGAACCAGATTCCCCAGGGTGTATTGAAGCTGCTGCAGTAAGTAGCAGCACGGCCGACAGAGGATGATGCGGCCAATGGCCGTCAACTACCCGCCTCCAGTGGCTAGTGTTCTGTCCCGCAAATAGATGCCAAAAATAAAACCGATGGATTTCGCGCCAGGGCAAGGCGCAAACCGCAGCGATAGCCGTAGCTATCGCGAGGATTTGCAACGCTGCCCTGGCGTGAAAGACGCGGTTTTATTGGCATTTATTTGCGGAACAGGACACTAGACTGCCGCACTATTGATAGTTCACAGCGAAGGACGCACAGTGCACGGCAGAAACAATGCCCCGATGGATGGCCGACTTCATGCGGCCCTGGAAGCCAGGGACTGGGACGTGCTTGCGCGGCTGTGCAAGCAGAGACTGCGCAAGAACGCGCGTGACTTGCATGCCACCAGGTTGCTGGGCTATGCGCTCGACTGCCTTGGCAAGACCGAAGAGTCGATCGAAGTCTACCGCCGGGGAGCGCTGCTATGGCCTCAGGACGCAGAACTCCTGATCAACTATGGCAATATCCTCCTCAACCATGTCCGCAACGGAGAGGCACTGCCCATTCTGGAGAGAGTTTGCGAGCTAAGACCTGACAGGGCCATTTGTTGGCTCAAGCTGGCGCAATGCTGCTACCTGATGACCCAGCATGAGAATGGTCTGAAGGCCGCGGAAAAAGCCCTGGAACTGGCTACGGACATCCATGAACGGTCTGCGGCACTCACGCAGAAGGCTATCCACCGCAGGGAGCTGGGGCAGGTCCGCGAGGCGGTGCAGGATTGTCAGGACGCCATTGCGCTGACCCCCGGGGAACCGTCCAACCACACCAACAGGCTCCTTTTCATGCTTGCCGACCCTACCGCTGACGCGGCGGATCTGTCGCAAGCCGCGCGTGAGTACGCGGCCGTTTTCGAGCCGCCCCTCAAACCTGGATGGCCGGACTTCAGCGACCGACGGGGCGATCCATGGAAAAAACTGCGCATCGGATTCCTGTCACCGGATTTCCGGATCCATTCCGTCATGTATTTCGTGGAGGGCCTCCTCGCCCAACTGGACCGGCGCCAGTTTGAAGTGTTTGCTCTGTACCTTTTCCCGCGCGATGACTATGTCACCGAGCGGGTCCAGAACCATGTGGACCACTTTGTCCGGTTGGCAGGCCTCAGCCCCGAACAACAGGCGCGGGCCATCCGAGACCAGGGCATCGATATCCTGGTCGACCTGGCAGGGCACACAGGCTACAACGGGCTGCTGGCGATGGCGCACAAAGCAGCCCCCATCCAGGTATCGTGGCTTGGATTTCCAGCCACCACCGGCCTGGACGCCGTGGACTACAAGTTCACCGACGAAGTCACCGATCCGCCAGATGCCGCAGACCAGTACACGGAACAACTGTACCGGCTACCGGTGTTCTTCACCTGCTACCGACCAATGAGCCGCAACCCATTGTGGCGATACCAGCCACGCTACGTGGTGCGATCAACGCCGGCGCTGGAGAATGGGTTCGTCACTTTTGGCTCATGCAACAACCTGGGCAAGCTCACGGACGAGGTCCTGGCCCTGTGGGGAGAAATCCTGAAGGCCGTTCCAGGTTCTCGCCTTCTGGTCGAAGGCAAGAACCTGGACAAACCCGAATTCGCGGCGGCCTACCGGTCACGCTGCGAGGGGCTGGGCCTAGCACCCCACCAATTGGATCTGGTCGCATTGAATGGCGACAACCAGTACCTGACCTACCACCGCATCGATATTGCGCTGGACCCTTTCCCATTGACAGGCGGAACCACCACGTTCGACGCCTTGTGGATGGGGCTTCCCGTCGTTTCCATGATAGGAAAAAGCTTCAAGAGCCGAATGGGGGTGGGCATGCTCACGCACCTGGGCCGTACAGAATGGCTGGCCGAGACCCGGGACGACTACGTGCAGACGGCGACAGCGCTGGCCAATGACATTGAGGCACTCAATGCGCTGCGCCTGTCCGGCAGGCCGCGGCTGGAACAGTCGCCACTGATGCGCGAAGACATCTACAGCCACCACTTCGGAGAGGGGCTTCGCGCGATGTGGATCCAGTGGCTGGCCCAGAACCATGCCCCGGCATCGCCGCAGGCGCAGCAGGAGGCCATTGGAGCCTGGCTGCCGCAAATGCCAGAGGAATGGGCTCAGCCAGCGGCGCCCGGGGTGGGCTTGGCCCCTGGTCACCGTGTCAGCCTGCAGGACGCCTACCAGCGCCTCCAGGCGATGCTGGACAGGGCCAAGGGCGAGGGGCCTGTCGCCGAAACGACGGACGGGCAGATTCAGAGTCGCCGCTGGGCGGATGTGACCAGGATGGCAGAGAGCATTCTCGACTCGGTCCCCCACGATCCCGTCGCGCTCACTTGCCTGGCCGAAGTGGAACTGGCGCATGGCCACCACGATTTTGCCGTGACCTATCTGCGCTACGCCACTGAATCGCTGCAAAGCCGGGGTTGACCCCGTTAGCGGCCTGCGTTTACAGGGCTGGAGAACCCGAAAGTCCTACTCCACGATCGCATAGCTGACATGCGGTTCATAGGTGAACCGCTGAATCCGCAACTTCGGCAACCCCAGCGTTTCCATGACTGCCTTGGTTTCTCCAGGCCAGGTACGGTTGTTCAATTCGTCAAACACGATCACTGCGCCTTTGGGCATGCGCGGCACGAAATGTTCGATGCAGACCTTCGTGGGCTCGTACAGGTCCAGGTCCAGATGCAGCAGGGAGACAACCGTTTGCGGCTCGCGCTCCAGGTACGCGGGCACCGTTTTGGCCACATCGCCAGCGACCAGCTCCACTTTCTGTATGTGTCCGATGAACCGGTTCGCATCGAAGAGGGCGACGGTTTCGTGCAGATCGTCCAGGCTGTCCGCCTTGTACCCCCCTGTGCGGCGCTCCGATGTCTTGATGACGGCGTGCTCGTCCTCTGTTGACACCGACTCGAACCCGCTGAACGTATCGAAGCCGACCACCCGACGCTGCAGGTTTACGGGTTCGAGGATCGCACTCAGCTGCGCAAATGTCATGAGTCCCCCACCCCAGTTCACGCCACACTCCATCACGTCGCCCTGCACGTGAAGCGCCATCCTGAATATTTCGCTCAGGCACAAGAAGCGAGCCAGGGACTGGCGCGGCACGTAACAGGCAAAATTTTCGAGCTTCTCGACTTGGCTGCCACGCGCATTGACAAACAGCGTCTCGAGGTCCCCGCGATAGTTCACCTCTCGCGACGTGCTTCTGCCGGCTTGCCGGTAGCGTGACGGATCCTGTATCTGAGTCATGGGTTGGTCGCTCCTTGCATCTCCTGAGCCCTTCGCGCAGCACTGTCGTGCCCTGGGTAGTCCACGTAGAAAATGTTGGTTCTGTCCCCTGTGGGGAACTTCTGGCGCCGGTAATCTGCATCGGCCAGGTCGGTGATCCGCAATTGTGCGGTCCAGCGGATCTGATCGCTCAGGTTGGGTGTGCTGCGATGCAGCAGCATCTGCTTGAACACCACGATGTCACCACGCTGTGCCTCGATGGTGACGGGGTCTTCCGTCACTTCATCTGCCAGGCTGAGGTCCCGCTGCAGCATCGGCACATAGGGAGCAATGACCTTGTTGCTGATGCGCTTGAAAGGGGCCAGTCCACGCTTGTGGCTGCCTGCGATCACCTGGATCGTTCCCCTGTGCAGGTTGACATCCTGCAAAGGCACCCACACGGTCACTGCATTCACGGAGCCCAGCAGATACACGGAGTCCTGATGCCATGCAAACAGGTGCCTGGAGTCGTGGGGCTTGTCCAGCCGCATATTGCAGCAGCCCATCAGGTCAGGGTGCTGCAGGCCAATCCCCCGACACATGCGGCGAATGGCAGGGCTGCCGGACATGCATGACAGCGCAGGCAGGTACTTGAGGCGGTCATAGAGCATTGATTGCTGCTCCGCACTCATCGTGTGACCGGACAGCTTCACGGAACTGAAGCTCGGCCCAACGACCAAGCACCCCAGTTCATCCAGTTGCGCCTGCAGGGAGTCCAGCTCCCCTTGCGCCCAGAAGTCGCGGAGCACCACATAGCCGTTCGTTTCAAAAAATTCCTGGGTGTCCATGATCACGCTCCTTGTGCATCAATCAGAACGGCGGCGCAGAAACCCTTGCGGAGCGACCGTGACCTGAAGCTGCTGTTGCATTGTCGAATCCACCTCGAACTCGGGATGCGCGGACAGCCACTGGCGTACCGCCGTCTTGGGATTGTTGCCCACATCCCAGGGCCTGTCGGCAAAGAAGTGTGGCGGCATGTCCTCTACAAAGGTATCGAACACCACGCAGTAGCTGCCCGGGGTCACCAGCGGCGCATAGGCGTCCAGCTCGCACAGTACATGCTCGTGCGTGTGCATGGAGTCAAGGCACACCATGACCCGCTGGTAGCCCTTGGCAAAGGCACGCACCTGCTCGACCACCTCGGGGGCAATGGCAGAGCCTTGGATCATCTCGATTCGGCTGGCCATGGGATGCGCCTCAATGGCAGCACGGTTGTGGGACCGGATGTCAATATCGACACCGAGCACCTTGCGGCGCGAAACACGCGGATCCAGCGTGGTACCCGCCTCGATGGCATCACTCAAGTCAAGCAGGGCCAGCAGCGAGGCACTGAGCACCAGCGAGCCGCCGTGGGCGATGCCTGTCTCGACAATGAGGTCCGGCCGCACGCGCCACACCAGCTCCTGCATGGCCACCATGTCCTGCGGGTACTGGATGATGGGGCGCCCCATCCAGTCGAAGTTGTAGACATACTGCCGGCGCATGGACTCCTGCAGCCATTGCTGCGACAGCGCCTTGAAGGGGGCATCCGTGCCGTAAGCCTGCAGGCGGGTCTGCCGCTCTTGGTTGAATTGCTCTGAGGGGGTCATGGGGATGGCCTTACTTGATTAACAAACCTTGGCCCGTGGGCATCTCGAGCACACGGTAACCGTACTTGGCAAACCAGGGGTCTTCGGCCAACTTCTGCGCACGGTAGGCCAACCAACCGTAATCGTCCAGGATCAGGACGGCGCCCGGAACCATGCGCTCAAAAAGAATCTCCAGGGCACCAACCTCCGCATCGGCATTGTTCATATCCAGATGCATGAAGGCGATTTTCTGCGGTGCGACTTCTGCCAGCACCTCGGGCACCTTGCCCTGCGTGACGGTGACATTGTTGAATCCCGAAAAACGCTCCTTCACCTGCGCATACAGCTGTTTGCTGTGCTCAGGCATGGCATGGTGAGGCAGGGTAGGGTCGTGATCGAACAGGTCGTACAGGTAGTAATGGCGGTCCGAGCGGCTTGCGAAATCCACCGCATCGCACACGATGCGGGCTGTGGTGCCCTTATAGCAGGCGCACTCCACAAAGTCGCCCTCCAGACGCAAACCATTGCGCACACCCCACAGCACAGTGGAAATACGCCAGAGAACCGCCTTCTCGATCTCGGTGCTCACATGGGCTTCAAACGCCCGCATCAAGGGCTCGTCTTCCAGGAACCCCAGATTGCGGTGGTAGGTGAAAAGATTGTCGCCCGCGTAGATCCCGCTTTGGCCACTGATTCCATTGATCGACTGCTGGATGCCCTGGATAAAGCCCGGCATGTCGCTCAGTCCAAAAAAAGCTGTACTCAAATGATTCTTCATAGATAACTTCCTGCTATGTTTTGTCACCCCAGACCGGTCTGGCTACCACCCCAAATTCTTCATGCAGGCGCGCCACGCTGATGGGCGCAAACCGCTGCAAGGGTGCTCCCTCCTGCACTTCGAAAGAGCTTCCGTAGCGATCACCCAGCCATTGGAGCCACTGGCCATGGGTAGTCTGCTTGCCACTGGCGATGTTGTAGGTCACGGACCTGCCGCTCAGCGCAATACGTGGCAGCCAGTGGACCACGTCGTCAACGTGAATGTAGTCCTTGGCGCTGTCCAGGTGGCTGCGCAGCAGCATCGCGCCCTGTTGCGCCTGGCGCACAAGGTCCGCCACGAGGTTGCCCGAATGCGCATCCATCCCCGGCCCTACCACATTCGACAGACGCGCCACGCGCACGCCAGAGCGCCCGCTGGCATGACACAGGGATTCGCCGGTCAGCTTGGACAGGTTGTACAAATAGGAGGGGTCGCCAGGCACAACGCTCAGCGGGGCATCCTCATCGGTCCTCGCTGCACCCATGTAGACCCGCGTGGACGACAGGTACAGCAGCGAATCGAACTGCGCACGCCGGAGCACGTCGGCCAGCAGCCCGACATGGGCCTCTATCGTGTCAAAGGGTCGCGTTCGGAAATCCGCCGTCAGGCCCACGCAGTACAGGACATGGCCCAGCGGCTGGCTGAATACCTCCGCATCGCCCCTGGCTGGCGCCCGGACGGGGTGCCCCTGGCCCCTGAGGTACGCCACAAGGCGGCTGCCGATGTAGCCAGATGCGCCCAGCACCGTGAAGCCCGTCATCTGCGCTCCCTCACCGGCTGGAGAGGCTGCCCTGCATACACGGTGTATGCCAACAGTTCTCCCCGCACGATGGATCCGGCGCCCACGACACAGCCTTGGCGCAGCACAGCCCCGTCCAGCAATACGCAGTTGGCACCGATCCAGACATCGTCCTCGATCACGATGCCGCTCTTGCTCGGCAGAAAGCCCTGCTCGCGGATCAGGCGCCCGCGTTCGGCATAGGCATGGTTGACCGGCGCGAAGGTGCAATTGGCGGCAATGGCGACATGGTTGCCGATGCGGATGCCGTTGCCCGTGTACAGGACACAACCAGAGTTGATAACCACATGCTCGCCCACGACGAGATCACCAGCGCCCCCTGCGGGCTTGACCTTGACGAAACTGTCGATCACCGAATGTGCCCCCACCACGATGCGCGTGCCACGCACCGAGTCTTCGATGTCGGCCAGGTGCGACACCTTCGCAGTGGCATGGATGTCGATCACCCAAACACCTCCAACCGGGGCACCGCCACGGCAAACTGCCCGCCCCAGCCACCAACATAGTCTAGTTGCGCCGTCACCTCCTCGCGCAGATTCCAAGGCAACACCAGCACGCGGTCGGGGCGGTGCGCGCGCAGGTGCGCCTCATCCACCACCGGGATGCGGCTTCCGGGCAGGAACTGGCCTTGCTTGGCAGGATTGCGGTCCACCACATAGGGCAACAGATCGGCCCGCACGCCAGCGAAATTGAGCAAGGTATTGCCCTTGGCCGCCGCGCCATAGGCGCCGACCTTCAGGCCGCGCGCATGGCAGTCGAGCAGAAAGGCCAGCAGCTCGCGCTTGATGCGCAAGGCTTGCTCTTGTAGGCCCCCGTAGAACGCCGCCGAAGACACCCCGGCCGCCGTTTCACGGGCCAGCAGTTGGGCCACCCGGTCATGCACCTGCGCCGAGGCGTCACTGCGCTGCGCGAACACGCGCAGGCTGCCGCCGTGGGTGGGCAGCTCCTGCACATCGGTCACGGTGAGACCATTGGCGGCAAAGATGCGCTGCACTGCAGTGAGCGAAAGGTACGAGAAATGCTCGTGGTACAGGGTGTCGAACTGGCACTGCTGAACCAGCTGCAGCAGGTGCGGAAACTCGAAGGTGGCCACCCCCTGCGGCTTGAGCAGCACGGCAAACCCCGCCACGAAGTCATTGATGTCGGGCACATGGGCCAACACGTTGTTGGCCACCGTGAGATCGGCGGCGCGCCCGTCGGCCACCAGCGTGCGGGCCAGCGCCACACCGAAAAACTGTTCCACGACGTCGATGCCGCGCGCCCGTGCTGCAGCTGCCGTGCTGGCCGTGGGCTCCACGCCCAGGCAGGGAATGCCGCGCCCGGCCACGTACTGCAGCAGGTAGCCATCGTTGGCGGCCACTTCCACCACCTGGCTGTGGGCGCCCAGCGACAGGCGCTGGACCATATCCTCCACATAGGCCTGTGCATGGGCCAGCCAGCTGCTGGAGAACGAGCTGAAGTACGCGTAGTCGGCATCGAACAAGGCATCGGCCGCCGCGAAGTCTTCGGTCTGCACCAGCCAGCAGTTCTCGCAGACCAGCACCCTGAGGGGATACCAGCGCTCGGGCGCATGCAGCGCGGGTTCGCGCAGGTAGGCGTTGGAAGGGGGCGCGGTACCCAGGTCTGCCAGGGGCAGGGTCACAGGAGAGGCGCAGTGGCGGCATTTCATCGGCAGAACTCGATCAGGTCAGCGCCAGCCCGGTGAAGGCCGACGCCAGGGAAGGGTGTTGGGCATCGCGCGTGGATCGCTCTGCCACGGGTAGCGGCCAGGCAATGGCAAGTCGCGGGTCGAGCGCATCGAGGCCGCCTTCCGAGGCGGGTGCATAGGGTGCCGAGTGCAGGTAGAGCATCTGGCAATCATCGACCAGCGCCTGGAAACCATGGGCGAAACCGGGCGGGATGAGCATGGCCCAATGGTTGGCGGCCGACAGCTCGCGTCCGAACCATTGCAGGAAGGTCGGGGAGCCAGCCCTCAGGTCCACCGCCACATCCCATACGGCGCCCCGCAGGCAACTGACCAGCTTGGCCTCGGCCGCCGGGGGGTGCTGGAAATGCAGGCCCCGCACGGTGCCACGCTGGGCCGTATGGGTGTGGTTGATCTGCGCAACTGGCCAGGTCCAGCCAGCGGGGGCCAGGTCTTCCGCGCAGAACATGCGCGCCAGGAAGCCCCGGCTGTCCGCCAGCGGCTGGCGCTGCACGGTCACCAGGCCCGCCAGGGGCGTGGGTTCCACGGCGAAGCGGCTCACAGGTCGGTCTCCTGCACGGCGCCGCAGGCCTGCTCATAGGCATCCAGGTCAGCCAGGCACAAGGCGCGCGCATCGGCGCCTGCGTGGTAGCCGCGGTACCAGGCCATGGTGCGGCCGACGGCCTCGGGCAGGGCCCAGCACGGGGTGATGCCCAGCAGGCTGCGCGCACGCGCCGTGTCCAGGGCAAGCAGCCCCGCTTCGTGCGGGTGCTTCGCGTCGCTCTCGTAGCGCACAGGCGCGGCGGGGTAAGCCGACCTCGCCATCTCGACCACACGCCCCACCGTGGCCGCCTCCTGTGGGGCCGGTCCGAAGTTGTAGGCGCCCGCGCGTGCAGGCTGCTCCCACAGCACCTGGGCCAGGCGCAGGTAGGCGGCCAGCGGCTCCAGCACATGCTGCCAGGGCCGCGTGGCATGGGGGCTGCGCAGCACCAGGGTCTGGCCGGCAGACCAGGCAGCCGCAGCGTCCGGCAAGAGGCGCTCGGGCGCCCAGTCGCCACCGCCGATCACATTGCCGGCGCGGGCAGTAGCCAAGGCCACCCCCTGTGCGGACAGAAAGGCGTCGCGGTAGCTGGCGGTCACGATCTCGGCGGCGGCCTTGCTGGCGCTGTAGGGGTCATGCCCTCCGAGCGCATCGTCTTCGCGGTAAGGGTAGACCCATTCGCGGTTGCGGTAGACCTTGTCGGTGGTCACGACCAGCGCCACCCGCACGCCAGGCAGGCCGCGCAGCGCATCGAGCACATGGGCCGTGCCCATGACGTTGGTGGCATAGGTATCGAGCGGCGCGGCATAGCTGGCGCGCACCAGGGCCTGGGCCGCCAGGTGCAGCACGATGTCGGGCCGTGCTGCCTGGATGAGGGCCGCCGTGGCGCCCGCATCGCGCACGTCGCAGGCATGGCTGTCCATGCCGCTCGCCACGCCAGCCAGCGCAAACAGGCTGGGCTCGGTGGCCGGCGGCAGGGCAATGCCTGTGACCTGCGCCCCCAGGCGCTGCAGCCACAGGGCCAGCCAGCTGCCCTTGAAGCCCGTGTGCCCCGTGAGCACCACCCGCTTGCCGCGCCAGAAATGGGGATCGGGCAAGGCCATGCGGCTCACCAGCACTTCCAGGGGGCTTGGCCGCCCTGCCAGAGCTCTTCGAGCAGGTTCTTCTCGCGCAGCGTGTCCATGGGCTGCCAGAAGCCATGGTGCTCGAACGCCATCAGCTCGCCATCGCGCGCCAGGCTCTCCATGGGCGCTGCCTCCCAGGGCGTGGCATCGCCATCGATGCGGTCCAGCACCTGGGGCGACAGCACGAAGAACCCGCCATTGATCCAGCCGCCATCGCCACGCGGCTTTTCGACAAAGCCCCGGACCCCTGCCCCCCGGCCATCGCCGTCGCGCACCAGCGCGCCATAGCGGCCGGGCGGCAGCACCGCCGTCACCGTGGCCAGCTTGCCATGCGCTGCATGGAATGCGAACTGCGCGGCCATGTCGAGGTCGGCCAAACCATCGCCATAGGTAAAGCAGAAGGGCTCATCGGCGCTAAGGTATTCGCGCACCCGCTTGAGGCGCCCGCCGGTCAGCGTGGACTCGCCGGTGTCCACCAGCGTCACGCGCCAGGGCTCGGCATGGCGGTGGTGCACTTCCATGCGGTTTTCGGCCATGTCGAAGGTCACGTCCGACATGTGCAGGAAATAGTTGGCGAAATATTCCTTGATGATGTAGCCCTTGTAGCCCAGGCAGATGATGAAGTCGTTGACGCCATGGGCGGCATAGGTCTTCATGATGTGCCACAGGATGGGCCGCCCGCCGATCTCGATCATGGGCTTGGGGCGCAGGTGCGACTCTTCGGAGATGCGGGTGCCGAGGCCCCCGGCCAGCAACACGGCCTTCATGGCCGGCGCACCAATGCTGCGCGGATATCCGCAAACGGGCCTGTCATCATATGTAGATCACCTGTGTCCATGGACTCTTGCCGAATCTGCCGTCTTAAAGCCCTACTATTGCGCAGCATAAACACTGCGCGCGTTTCCGAAATCGGGAAAACCGACGGAAAAACCACGCAACCCGCCCAACCGGGCGAAGAGAAGGGAGCTTTCCCGCTTGCTCGCGGGACTGGTTCGCGCACAATCAGATACAGTGAACTAGCGATACGGCCCGGTGCCGTGTTTCCACCTCAACCGCCCAGCCCTGCCTGGCGCCCGCCAAAACAAACTGAATCAGCATGTTCGTCATCATTGGCTACGTCGTCAGCATGGTCTGCATCTTCGGTGTGTACATCGTGCACGGCGGGAATATACAGGTGATCCTGAAGGCCCTGCCGTTCGAGCTCATCACCATCGGCGGCAGCGCCATGGGCGCCTTCGTAGTGAACAACCAGCCCAAGGTGCTCAAGGCCACGCTCAAGGCCGTTCCAGCCGCGCTCAAGGGATCCAAGTACACCAAGGCGCGCTACATGGAGCTGCTGGCCATGCTGTACGACATCCTGCAAAAGGCCCGCAAGGAAGGCCTGATGGCCATCGAAAAGGATGTGGAAGCCCCCCATGAGTCGGAAATCTTCAAGAAATACCCCACGGTGGGCAGTGACCACCATGTGATCGAGTTCACGACCGACTATCTGCGCATGATGGTCTCGGGCAACCTCAACTCCCACGAGATCGAGGCCCTGATGGACAACGAGATCGACACCCACCACCAGGAGGCCCACGCCCCGGTGGCGGCCATTGCCCGGCTGGCCGGCGCCCTGCCCGCCTTCGGCATCGTGGCCGCCGTGCTGGGGGTGGTGAACACCATGGGCTCGGTGGGGCAACCGCCCTCGGTGCTGGGCGGCATGATCGCCTCGGCGCTGGTGGGCACCTTCCTGGGGATCTTGCTGGCCTATGGCTTCGTGGAGCCCCTGGGCGGCCTGATGGAACAGAAGACCGAAGATGCCGCCAAGGAATTCCTGTGCATCAAGTCCACCCTGCTGGCCAGCATGCAGGGCTACAACCCTGCCACGGCCATCGAGTTTGGCCGCAAGGTGTTGTTCTCTACCGACAGGCCGACCTTCGCTGAGCTTGAAGGACATGTAAAAGGCAAGAAGTAAGCCCTCACCACCATGGCAGAAAAAAAGCTCCAGCCCATCATCATCAAGCGCGTAAAGAAGGGCGGCCATGCCGTTCACGGTGGCGCCTGGAAGATTGCCTATGCCGACTTCGTGACGGCGATGATGGCGTTCTTCCTGCTGATGTG
The DNA here is from genome assembly GCF_030704685.1 of Acidovorax sp. A1169. Taxonomy (GTDB): domain Bacteria; phylum Pseudomonadota; class Gammaproteobacteria; order Burkholderiales; family Burkholderiaceae_C; genus Acidovorax. The sequence continues at coordinate 48,446 of NZ_JAUZDX010000023.1, read as the reverse complement.
GCTGCTGGGCTCCACCGCCAAGGGAGAGCTGCAGGGCATTTCCGCCTATTTCAGCTCCCCGCTCAAGGTGGCCATGACCGGCGGGGATGGCGCGGGCAACAGCTCCAGCGTGATCCCGGGCGGCGGCAACGATCTCTCGAAGGTGCACGGCCAGGTACGCCGCTCCGACTCCGACCCCGACAAGGACCGCCGCGCCAGCATCGACAACGCACGTGCCGAGCGCGCCAAGCAGGACCAGGAACGCATCAAGGCGCTGCAGGCCAAGATCGACGCCCTGATCACCGAGAACCCGCGCCTGAATGAGTACAAGTCGCAGATCCGCATCGATGTCACGCCCGACGGGCTGCAGATCCAGATCGTGGACGACCAGAACCGCCCCATGTTCGACAGCGGCAGTGCGCTGGTGAAACCCTATATGCGCGACATCCTGCGTGAAATCGGGGCCGCGCTGGGCGGGGTGGAAAACCGCATCAGCCTGGCGGGCCACACAGACGCCGTGCCCTATGGCAACAGCGAGCGCGGCTACAGCAACTGGGAGCTCTCGGCCGACCGGGCCAATGCCTCGCGCCGCGAGCTGGTGTCTGCCGGCATGCCCGACGCCAGGCTGGGCCGCGTGGTGGGATTGGCTGCCAGCGATCTGCTTGAGCCCACGAATCCACGCGCACCCGCCAATCGCCGTATTACCATCACGGTGCTGACCCGCGAGGCCGAAGAACGCCTCATGGGCAAGGGGACTCCTGCGGCGGCAAGCCCTCCTGCAGAGCTGCCGACGGAAAAGCGCGAAAATCCAACGCTTGGCGGGTGATCGTTACGACTTGTCACCAAACCTGCCACACTTGACAATACAACCAGCCTATTTCGACCGAAAGGGTCCCACGTGACCACAGCCCTTCGCTTCTTGATCGTTGACGACTTCTCCACCATGCGGCGCATCGTCCGCAATCTGCTCAAGGAGAGTGGATTTGCCGACGCAGACGAGGCCGAAGATGGCGTCGCCGCACTGAACAAACTGCGCAACAGCAAGTTTGACTTCGTGGTGACGGACATCAACATGCCCAACATGAACGGTTTCCAGCTCCTGGCGGAAATCAAGAAAGACGACAAGCTCAAACACCTTCCGGTGCTTATGGTGACCGCCGAAGCCCGCAAGGAAGACATCGTCGCGGCCGCCCAGGGCGGGGCAGCCGGCTACATCGTCAAGCCCTTCACCAAGGCCACTCTGGAAGAAAAGGTCCTGCTGATTCTCAAGAAGATGGGGCTGTGACGCCATGGAAACCCCTGACATCCCCCCTGGTGAACCCACGGCCGAGGTCCACCACAAGATCGGCCTGCTGACCCGCCAGCTGCACGATTCGCTCAACGAACTGGGCTACGCAGACAAGCTGCGCGGCTCCATGGGCGAGCTGCCCGACGCCCAGAGCCGCCTGTCCTACATCGCCCGCCTGACGGGCGAGGCCGCAGAAAAGGTGCTCACCCGGGTCGAACAGGCCAAGGCGCAGCATGATTTCATCGCCGCCGAGACACGCCGCGTAGTGGCCTCGCTGGTCAAAGACCCTGTGGCTGCCGTGGCCAAGGGCGAGATCATGAACTTCCTGTCCGACGTGGAGCGCGTCACCAAGGAAGCCGATACGCACCTGACCGAAATCATGATGGCGCAGGACTTCCACGACCTCACGGGCCAGGTGATTGCCCGGGTGGTCAACTTGGCGGCCACCATCGAGGAGCAACTGGTTCAGTTGCTGATCCAGACCGCCCCGCCCACCGCCAACGTGCCCGCCGCGCTGGTGGAGGTTCCGCGCGAGCACCTCGCCGGCCCCGTGGTGGACCCGGAAAACACCGCGGACATCGTGACCGACCAGTCCCAAGTGGACGACCTGCTGGCTAGCCTGGGTTTCTGACCCGATTTCTACCTGGGCCGCTCGGGTGGGTTGCGCCAGTGCAGGCGCACCGCTCGATGCCAGGATGTTTGCCGCCAGGCGCTGCACGCGGCATCTTTGCAACCGCTTGTTAGGGAAAAGGGGCCTGCAGCCGCCCTTTATCCGTCTTTAGATTTCCGGGTCGTTCACGACAATGGCAGGACACAAGTTGTCACGCCATCATGGAATCCAGCCAAGAAAAAAGCCTACCGGCGTCCGAGCGCAAGCTGCAGAAAGCACGCACGGACGGACAGGGTGCGCGTTCGCGCGATCTGTCCCACCTGGCCATTCTGGGTGCGGGCGGCGCCGCCATGCTGGTCCTGGCTCCAACGCTCATGGAGCACCTGCAGCAGGCGCTGGCCCACCAACTGGTGTTCAACGCCAGCATCGTGATGGCGCCCGCCACCATGGTCGATCGCATGCAGACCATGGTCATCGTGGGCCTGGTCGCCAGCACGGTGTTCGCGCTGCTCACCAGCGGCGCCGCGCTGCTCAGCGCCATCGGCGCCGGCGGCTGGATCTTCAGCATGAAGCCCATCAGCCCCCAGTTCAACCGCCTGAACCCCATCTCCGGGGTGGCGAACCTGTTTTCCAAGCAGCAGATGGCCAACGTGGCGAAGATGGTGCTGATGACGGCCATCATCTCCGCCGTGGCCTGGCACTACATGTCGGGCAGCATCGAGCGCGTGGCCATGCTGGTGCTGCAGCCCTCGCCCATGGCGATCCGCCACATGTCCGAGTGGCTCACCTCCGGCGTCAGCCTGATGCTGCTGGTGGTGTTTCTGGCAGCACTGATCGACGTGCCGCTGCAGGCGTACTTCTTCAAGGCACGCCTGAAGATGTCGCACGAGGAAGTCAAGCAGGAGCACAAGGAATCCGACGGCGACCCGCACACCAAGGGCCGCATCCGCCAGAAGCAGCGTGAGATGGCCGACGGCGCCAGCGTGTCGGCGGTTCCCAAGGCGGACTTCGTTGTGATGAACCCCACCCACTATGCCGTGGCCCTGAAGTACGACGACAAGACCATGGCCGCCCCGCAAGTGATTTCTCGCGGCACCGACCTCACGGCCATGCGCATCCGTGACCTGGCCCGCGCCCACGACGTGCCGGTGCTGCAGTCTCCCATGCTGGCCCGCGCCCTCTACGCGCACGCCGAGATCGACCAGGCCATCCCGGCCACCCTGTACGCCGCCGTGGCGCAGGTACTGGCCTATGTGTACCGCCTCAAGGCCGCGCTGCGCGGCGAAGGGCAGATGCCCGACGCGCTGGTCGAGCCCTTCGTTCCCCCTGAGCTCGATCCGCTGAACAAGACGTCTTCCACCGTGCAAGGCACCGCCCCATGAACAATTCCCTGAATTCCCTTCGGCTGTGGGCGGGCAAGAACACGTCGGCCTTCCAGGGCATGTCGGCGCCGCTGCTGGTGGTGGCCATCCTGGCCCTGATGGTGCTGCCCATCCCGCCTTGGCTGCTGGACACCTTTTTCACGCTGAACATCGCCGTGGCGCTGATGGTGATGATGGTCTCGGCCTACATGATTCGGCCGCTGGACTTTGCCGCCTTTCCCTCGGTGCTGCTGCTCACCACGCTGATGCGCCTGTCGCTGAACGTGGCCTCGACCCGTGTTGTGTTGCTGGAAGGCCACACCGGCCCCGGCGCCGCCGGTGCCGTGATCGAGGCCTTCGGCCACTTCCTGATCGGCGGCAACTTCGCCGTGGGCCTGATCGTTTTCGCCATTCTGGTGGTTATCAACTTCGTGGTGATCACCAAGGGCGCCGAGCGCATTGCCGAAGTGTCGGCCCGCTTCACGCTGGACGCCATGCCCGGCAAGCAGATGGCGGTGGACGCCGACCTCAACGCCGGCCTGATCGACGAGAAGGAAGCCAAGCGCCGCCGCGCCGAAGTGGGCGAGGAAGCGAACTTCTTCGGCTCCATGGACGGTGCCTCCAAGTTCGTGCGCGGCGATGCCGTCGCCGGCATCCTGATCCTCTTGATCAACATCATCGGCGGCTTCGCCATCGGCGTGCTGCAGCACGACCTCACGGCCAAGCAGGCCGCCGACAGCTACATCCTGCTGGCCATCGGCGATGCGCTGGTCGCCCAGATCCCCGGACTCTTGATCTCGGTGGCCGCTGCCATGGTGATCTCGCGAGTCGGCAAGGAACAGGACATGGGCCGCCAGATCGTGCAGCAGCTGTTCATGTCGCCCCGCGTGCTGGGCGTCACGGCCGGCATCCTGATCCTGCTCGGCCTCATCCCCGGCATGCCGCACCTGGTGTTCCTGATCACCGGAGCGCTGCTCGGCTACTGGGCCTGGACGCTCTACGAGCGCCAGCAGGTGCCTGAGGAAGTGGCCCCGCCGCCCCCCGTGGCCGCCGATGGCGAAGCCACCTGGGACGACCTGCAGCCCGTGGACCTGCTCGGCCTGGAACTGGGCTACCGCCTGATCACGCTGGTGGACAAGAGCCGCCAGGGCGACCTGCTGACCCGCATCAAGGGCGTGCGCCGCAAGTTTGCGCAGGAAGTGGGCTTCCTGCCCCCTGCCGTGCATGTGCGCGACAACCTCGAACTCAAGCCCAGCGGTTACCGCATCACGCTGCGTGGCGTGGTGGTGGGCGAAGGCGAAGCCTTCCCCGGCATGTTCCTGGCCATCAACCCAGGCGGCATCACCACGCCGCTGATCGGTACCCCGACCACCGACCCGGCCTTCGGTCTGCCCGCGCACTGGATCGACGACCGCCAGAAGGAAGCGGCGCAAATGGCCGGCTTTACGGTCGTTGATTCGGAAACCGTGATGGCGACGCATTTGTCACACTTGATGCAAGTGCAGGCAGCCAAGTTGTTGAGCCGCACCGAAACGCAGCAACTCGTGGAACACGTCGCCAAACTGGCCCCCAAGCTCATCGAAGAAGTCGTCCCGAAAATGGTTTCCATCGCCACGTTCCAGAAAGTCCTCCAGCTGCTGCTGGAAGAGTCTGTGCACATCCGCGATATCCGCACCATCATCGAGACCCTGGCCGAGCATGCCGGCGGCATCTCCGACCCCGTGGAACTGGCGCGCCGCGTGCGAATCGCACTGTCGCCCGCCATCGTCCAGCAGATCTATGGCCCGACGCGCGAGCTCAACGTCATCGCCATCGAACCCGGCCTGGAGCGCCTCCTGGTGCAGGCCCTGGGCAACACCGCCAGCCCGGCGCTGGACCCTGGCGTGGCCGACATCCTGACCCAGAAGGCCGCCGAAGTGGCCCTGCGCCAGGAAGAGATGGGCCTGCCCGCCTGCCTGCTCGTTCCCGACCAGATCCGCACCGCGATCTCCCGCCTGGTGCGCCGCGTGGCGCCCCGCCTGCAGGTCCTTGCGCACAGCGAAATCCCTGAGACCCACACCATCCGCATTGGGCCCATCCTCAAAGGTGCATCATGAACATCAAACGCTTTCACGCTGCCACGTCCCGTGAAGCACTGGCCAAAGCACGCATGGCCTTTGGCGAGGGCACACTGATCCTGTCCAACCGCCCCACCGCCAACGGTGTGGAGGTGATGGCCACCGCCGAGGACACGCTCTCGTCGCTGGACAGTGCCGCGGCGGCCAGGCAATCGAGCGCCCCCTCCCCCCTGGCACAGGCCAGCCAACGCCAGCAGCTGCAACAGCAGCCGCCCCGCGCTGCGCAGCCGGCCGCTGCGGCCCACCGCAACCCGGTGGAGGAAGATACCGAACAACTGGCCATGAGCACCCTGTCCTTCCAGGACTACGTGCGCGAGCGCATGCTGCGCCGCCGCCACGAGGCCATCAGCGGCCCGTCCGACCCGGTTCCCATGATGGAGCGCAGCCGTGACCGTGCCGCCGAGCTGGCCCGTGAGCGCCCCGCCGCCCAGGTGGCCCGCCACAACCCGCTGCGCTCGATCCCCATGGACCTTGCAGAGCCCGCGCCCCGCAAGCAGCAGCGCCAGGAAGCCCCCTCGCTGTCGAACGCGCAGGTGAACAACCAGCAGAACCTGATGAGCGAGCTGCACTCGATGAAAGAGCTGATCGAGGACCGCTTCAACACACTGGCCTGGCTGGGCCAGGCACGCCAGAACCCGATCCAGTCCAACCTGATGCTGAAGATGATCCGGGCCGGCTACTCGCCCGCCCTGGCCCGCGCCGTGCTCGAACGCATGCCAGAGGAACTCTCGGCCGCCGAATCCGTGCGCTGGCTCATGGAGGTTCTGGAACGCAACCTCAAGACCGACACGGATGCCGCACCCCTGTACGAGCAGGGTGGCATCTTCGCCATGGTGGGCTCCACCGGCGTCGGCAAGACCACCACCACCGCCAAGCTGGCCGCCCTGTGCGCGCGCATCCACGGCCCCGGCAGCGTGGGCCTGATCACCCTCGACACCTACCGCGTGGGCGCCCACGAACAGTTGCGCACCTATGGCCGCATGCTGGGCATCGTGGCCCACCTGGCCCACGACCGTGCGGCACTGCAGGACCTGCTGGGCCTGCTCAGCGGCAAGAAGATGGTCCTGATCGACACCACCGGCGTTGCCCCGCGCGACCCGCGCAAGCGCGACATGCTCGACGTGCTCGACCTGCCCCACGTCAACCGCCTGCTGGTGCTCAATGCCGGCTGCCACGGCGACACGCTGGACGACGTGCTGACCGCCTTCAAGACCAAGGGCTCGCAGCAGGCCATCCTGTCCAAGGTGGACGAGGCCGTGAAGCTGGGCCCCTCCATCGACGCCCTGATCCGCCACCAGATGGTGCTGCGCGGCGTGACCAACGGCCAGCGCGTGCCCGAAGACTGGGAAGCGGCCGATGCCCACCAGCTCATCAGCACCTCGATGCGCGCGCCGGTCAAGTCGCCGTTCGACCCCAAGGCCAGCGACCTGAATTTCTTCTTCTCGCATTCACCCGAATTGGTAACCGACAGGGGGTTGGTCGATGCTTGATACCGGCTTTCACCAAGCTGCGGGGCTGCAAAGCCTCACCCCGCAGACCGAACTGCGCGTACTGGCCGTGGCCAGCCAGGAACAGGCCGGCAGCGGCCTCGAGACCCTGTGGCAGATCTGCGCCAGCCTGCAGCGGATGGGTTACCCGGTCGTGGTGCTCGACGCCACGGGCTACGAGACCGACGAGTCCCCGGGCCTGTACCACCTGCTGCGCCGGGCACCCTGGCACGACGGCATGGACCAGGGCGCCGCAGCCTCCTCCCTGGCGGTGATCCCCGCCGCTCGGGGCCTGTGGCAGATCAGCCGGGCCGATCGCCCGGCGCATGTCTCGCCGCTGCAGGACATCCAGCCCTGCGTGCGCGCCTACAGCATCCTGGTGCTGCACGCCCCACCTCCCCTGCTGGGCCAGTTGCTCACCCATACCCGGACCATGCCGCTGATGGTGATGGAGGGCGCCGCCGCGGGCGTGCTCACCACCTACAAGAGCCTCAAGCAGATGGCCCAGCACACCGGCCTGTCCTGCACCGTGGCGGCGCTGTTGCGCGGCTCGGGCACGGCCGAGCGCCGCAAGACCCTTGCCGCATTGCAGACATTGCAGGACTGCGCCGAGCGCCACCTGGGCGGTCAGGTGCACACTACCGCCGTCTCCACCCAGAATCCCCAGGACCTGCAGCGCCTGGCCTTGCAACTGCTGGAAAACGCGGGCACCATCAATGGAACGATGGCGGCTGCAGCTGCAATTGCATCCAGCAATTTTGCTGGTATACCTGCAGCTGCACATCTTCTCCGGAGCCACTGATCTGATGTACACCGCCAAAGGCCAGCTCGATCGTGATGCGATGATTCGCCAGCACGTGCCCCTGGTACGGCGGATCGCACACCACATGATCGCCAAGCTGCCTCCCAATGTAGAGCTGGACGATCTGATCCAGGTCGGCATGATGGGCCTGGCGGAAGCCCTTTCGCGCTACGAGGCCGCACAGGGCGTGCAGTTCGAGACCTTTGCCACCCAGCGCATCCGCGGCGCCATGCTCGATGAGCTGCGCGAGGGTGACTGGATGTCGCGCAGTTCGCGCAAGAGCCAGAAGGACATCGAGCAGGCCGTCAACCGGCTGGAGCAGCGCCTGGGCCGCAGCCCGCTCGAATCGGAGATCGCCAGCGAGATGGGCATGGCCCTGCCCGAATACCAGAGCCTGCTGGGCCGGGTGCGGGGCACGCAGCTCGTGTACCTGGAGGACATGACCCACAGCAATGACGACGATGATGGTTTCCTCGACCGCCATGTGGGCGACGAGACCGCCAACCCGCTCGAAATGCTGCGCGACCACCGCCTGCGCTCGGCGCTGGTTACGGCCATCGAGTCACTGCCCGAGCGCGAACAGCACATCATGGGCATGTACTACGAGCACGACATGAATCTCAAGGAGATCGCGGCCGTGCTGGGGGTCACCGAGTCGCGGGTGTGCCAGTTGCACAGCCAGTCGATCGCCCGGTTGCGGGCGAAGATGCGCAGTCATTAAGCGTACAACCCCCTGAGGCGCTGACGCGCCTCGGCACCGCCGCCAGAGGCGGCGGCTCTTCGGGCACGTCCAAGCCTGCGCAGGCAGGCTTGGAGCCGCGGCCCTCAGCCCCTTCTCTCGAATGGCTCCGCCATTCGGGAAGGGGGACGCAGCCAGTGCGGCGGGGCGGCCCTCGCACGGCTGCCCTGGTATGGGGCGCGCGCTATCCACGGGTTTGTCCTGGCGCTTGCGCGCCATTCAGGACGGAGCTATGTACTAGTACAAAAAAATTGTGGCCATACAGTGCGGTCTTGCCGCGCCTGTGGCGCGCGCCGATCAGCCGGCCGAGCGGTAGATCTTGGCGACGCCGGCGGCTTTTTGCTTGCCGCCCAGGCCGTTGCCGTAGGTGGCATTGGCAGAGCTGTCCTGGGACGGGACGAGCACGGCGGTCTGGCGGTCGGTGATGGCTGCCAGGCGGGCCAGGCTTTCGCGGTGCACCACCAGGGTGGCGGCGATGGCGTCCATGCGAGCCTTGAGGGCGGGAGTGATGATGCTCACCTGCTGGCGCGACAGGTCCAGTGCATACGAAAAACGGGCTGCGGTGTCGCGCAGCCCGGTGCTTGCTTGTTCGAGGGTGGGGGCATCGGCCTTGAGCAGGGCGGCAGACACCATCTCGATGTGCTGTTCAACGGCCTGCAGGGCGTCTTCCAGAGGCGTGGTCACGGCTTGTCCTGGTGAATGCGGACCGGTGACGCCTGGAAGAAAGCGGTCACGCTAGCCGCGCGAGCGGGAAAAAATCTCTTGGGCGTTGGCCAGCAGCTTGTCGGCAATGGCGCCGGCGCTGACCGTGAACGTGCCCTTTTCAATGGCAGCACGCACCGCCGCCACCTTCTTGGTGTCGAAATCGCCCGAGGCACGGCCCGTCTGATCCAGGGCCCGCGCTGCGGTGGAAACCGTCACAGGCACGCCAGGGGCAGGGGCAGCCGCAGTGCCTGTTGCCACTCCTTGGGGCGTAGCAGGGGCTGCAGCGGGGGCCTTGGCCTGCTTGGCCTGCCCCGTTTGCGCCAGTGCGCCCGGAAGTTCCGGTGGTTGACCTATCTTCATCGCCTTCTCCAGCGCTCCGATGACACGGAGCTCGTAGCAATGTTTTCGACCCTTTGGCGCTGGACTTTAGCTGTTTATGCAGGCGGGATGAATCAAAGGGTAACGTCAACCGTTCCATTTTCACCCACAATACCAGAGATGGTACGACCATTATCCATGCGTACACGCACAGTCTGGCCTACGGCGCCCGCAGAGAGTGCCTGCCCTGACGAGGTTACCGCATAACCGGGCCCTTGTGCCGCCACCCGCACCTGGGCGCCGGCCTTGAAAATACTCGGCGCACGCACCATCGGCTGGCGCAAGGCCTGCCCTGCCACCAGGGGGCGCGAGGCAATCTGGCCGACCCACTGGTCGGGATTGGCCACGATGGCGGCCGCATCGGCGGCCCAGTCCACCTCGGCCTCGGTGGCGTCATTGGCGCTCAACACGGCACCGGAGGCCACATTGCCCGTCAGCACCCACGCCGGCCCCCAGGCCTTGACCGTGACGGGCAGGAACACGTTCCAGGCGGTCTGCCCTTCCACGCAGCGCAGGCCCAGCCGGGTGCGGCCCCACAGGCGCGAACCTGCCGGCAGATAGGGCTCGACCCGGGCACAGGGCGCCAGGCGCAACCGGCTGTCCAGCGCACCAATGCTCACCTCCATGCGCAGCGGCAGGCCGGCAGGCTGGTTGCGCGTGATGGCATCGTCCAGCCAGCGCTGGGTCAGGGCGGGCAGGTCTGCGGCGGGGTCGGCCACTGCCTGGGCCTGGGCCATGCCAGCGGCCAGCACACAGGCCAGTGCGGCCAACGCGGTGCGGCCGGCCGTGGACAGGGATGGGAATGCTGATGCTGATGCCATGGGGCGCCTCCTGGTACGTCAGTGCGGCCCTGCAACACGGTGCAGAGGCCATTTCACGACCATCACTGTAGGCCCCCTGGCCGCCGCCGAACCCCCGAACTGCGGCCCCAAACGCGGGCTCTTCGCGCTTTAGAAAATCCGGGCGGTTTTCATAATCGAGCCACGCCAGAAAACCGTTTTTGCTGGCGCTTTCGCAACCTGGACGTGAGGCAGACATGCTTGACAAGATGACCAACCGGCTGGACTTCCACGGCAACGCACTGATCCTGCGTGCCGAGCGCCAGCGCGCCATCGCCAGCAATATTGCGAATGCCGATACCCCCGGCTACGTCGCACGCGACTTCAAATTCTCCGACGCGCTGAGCAACGCCACGGGCGAGCGCTCCTCATTCACCGAATCGCCACACCGCCTGTCCACGACCACGCTGGGCAGCTCCGGCTACACCAGCGAGCGGCCCACGGTCACCATCGGCACCGATCCGCGGCACATCGCCGCCTCTTCTGCAGACCCGGGCACGTCGGCCGAGCTGGGGAGCAAGGGCAAGCTGGCCTATTCCGTGCAGACCCAGCCCAGCCTGGACAACAACTCGGTGGACCTGGACCGCGAACGCGCCGCCTTCGTGGACAACGCCGTGCGCTACGAAGCCACGCTGCGCTTCATCAACGGCAACGCCAAGACCATGCTCAGCGCCATCCAGGGCCAGTAAGCCCCATAGCGACCCAAGAGGCACCCCACCATGTCCATGTTCTCCATCTTCAACGTCTCGGGCAGCGCCATCAGTGCGCAGTCCCAGCGCCTGAACGTCGTGGCCAGCAACCTGGCCAACGTCGATGCAGTGGCCGGCCCCGACGGCAAGGCCTACCAGGCACGCCAGGTGGTCTTTCGCACCACCAACATGGGCGAGCAGGGCTCGGACGGCGTGCGCGTGAGCGCCATCACCGAAAGCAATGTGCCGGGCCGCAAGATCCACGACCCCAGCCATCCTTCTGCCGATGAGCAGGGCTACGTGACCCACTCCAACGTGAACGCCGTGGAGGAGATGGTGAACATGATTTCAGCGTCGCGCTCGTACCAGAACAACGTCGAGGTGATGAACACGGCCAAGTCACTTCTGCTCAAGACCCTGCAGATGGGCCAGTAACCCCGGGAGACCCTCGCCATGATCCTCAGCGCCACCAATGCCGCCACCACCGCCGACACCGCCAATGCCAAGGCGACCGCGGCCAACGACCCTGCGGCCTCGCAGGACCGGTTCCTCAAGCTGCTGGTTGCGCAGCTGAACAACCAGGACCCGATGAACCCGCTGGACAACGCCCAGATGACCTCGCAGATCGCACAGATCAACACCGTCACCGGCATCCAGCAGCTCAACACCACCATGGAAAGCATGGCCGCGCAGTTCAACTCGCTGCAGGTCATGCAGGGCACGACCCTGGTCGGGCGCAACGTGCTGACCGAAGGCACGGGCATGACCGTGGCCGATGGCGTGGGCAAGGCCGGTTTCGAGATTCCGTACGCCGCCACCAAGGTGCAGGTGGAAGTCGTGACGCCCGGCGGCCAGGTGGTCGATACCCTGGACCTGGGCCCCAAGGACCAGGGGCGCCACAACTTCGAATGGGATGCAAGCGCCTACAAGGGCAGCACTGCGGGCCTGCAGTTCCGCGTCAAGGCGGTCAATGGCGCCACCACGCTCGAATCCACGGCCCTCACCCTGTCCAAAGTCACGGCGGCAGGCGCCACCGACGGCCAACTGGTGCTCACGCTGGCCAACGGCAAGAACATCAGCTACAGCCAGATCAAGTCGCTGGTCTGACGCCCCAACCGCCCACTCTTCACTGAACACGCCCCCTCCAAGGAGAACACCATGAGTTTCCAGCAAGGCCTCTCCGGCCTGAACGCCGCCAGCAAAAACCTCGATGTGATCGGCCACAACATCGCCAACTCCAACACCGTGGGTTTCAAGGCATCGCGTGCTGAGTTTGCCGAAATGGTGGCCAATGCCATCGGCTCGGCCGGGGGCTCCAACGCCGGGATCGGGGTGGAGACGGCCAACGTAGCGCAGCAGTTCACCCAGGGCAACCTGACCATCACCGGCAACAGCCTGGACGTGGCGATCAACGGCAACGGTTTCTTCACGCTGCAGCTGCCCGACGGCTCCTCGGCCTATACCCGCGCCGGCAATTTCAAGCTGGACAAGGTGGGCAACATGGTCACCAACGACAACGCCAAGGTGATGGGCTACCCCATCGATCCGGCCACGGGCCTGCGCACGGGCACCGACCCGATTCCCATGGTGTTCCCCACGTCCGAACCCATCCCCGCCAAGCAGACCACGAAGATCATTGCGGCCTTCAATCTGGATGCGCGCGCCACCGATGCCGCTGGCGACCCGGCCGCCACACCGCCCGTGCCCGCCACCCCGCGCGCCACCTACGGCACCTCGATCAACGTGTTCGACAGCCAGGGCGTGGCCAAGCCCGTCAACCTGTACTTCCAGAAGACCGCCACGGACAACACCTGGGACGTGTACGACACCCTGGACGATCCCACGGCCGTGCCGCCCGTGGTGGGCACGGCCATCGGCCAGATCACCTTCGACAACAATGGCGTGATCACCGGCCCTGCCGCCACGCCGCCGGCCACCGGCTTCTCGCTGGCACTCAGCGTGAACCCCACGCCACCCAACCCGAACAACCTGCCCGCCTACAACGTGGATGTGAGCCTGGACGATGTCACGCAGTTCGGCCGCAAGTTCGCCGTGTCCGACCTGTCGCAGGACGGATACACCGCAGGCGACCTGACGGGCATCAATGTCGAGAACAACGGCATGATCATGACGCGCTACTCCAACGGCGTCACCCGCGCCGAGGGCCAGATCGCGCTGTCGAGCTTTCGCAACACGCAGGGCCTGGCCTCGGTGGGCGGCAACAACTGGGTCGCCACCTTCGAATCGGGCCAGCCGGTCACCGGCACGGCCACCGACGGCAACTTCGGCGCCCTGCGCTCGGGTGCGCTGGAAGACTCCAACGTGGACCTCACGGCCGAGCTCGTGAACATGATGACCGCGCAGCGCAGCTACCAGGCCAACGCGCAGACCATCAAGACACAGGACCAGATCATGTCCACCCTGGTGAACCTGCGCTGATCCGCGCCTGACCTCCTGACCGCAGAGAAACGCCATGGACCGCATCATCTACACCTCCATGACCGGGGCCAACGCCGCTGCCCACCGGCAGGCGGTTCTGGCCAACAACCTGGCCAACGTGTCCACAAACGGCTTTCGTGCGGAGATGTCCACCTTCCGCTCCGTACCGCTGCAAGGCGATGGCTCCACCACGCGCGTGTTCGCGCTGGAGGCCACCTCGGGCCACGTGGACACGCCCGGTCCCGTGCAGCGCACGGGCCGCGCCCTGGATGCCATGCCCATCGGCAAGTCCTGGTTTGCCGTGCAGGGCCTCGATGGAGTGGAGGCCTACACGCGCAACGGCGGCCTGGAGGTCTCGCCCACGGGTGCCCTGCTCACCAACACCGGCCTGCCCGTGCTGTCCGACGGCGGCGGCCCCATCGACGTGCCGCCAGGCTCGGAGGTCTCGCTGGGCTCGGACGGCACGCTCACCGCCAAGACAGCGGGTCAACCCCCGGCCGCCATTGGCCGCCTGAAACTGGCCACCCCCACCCCCGAAGACCCGCTCAAGCGCGGCGATGACGGGCTGTTTCGCACCACCTCGGGCGACCCGCTTCCCAACGACGCCAACGCGCGCCTGCTCGCAGGGGCCATTGAGGGCTCCAACGTGAACGCGGTGGAGACCATGGTCGGCATGATCGCCGCCTCGCGCCAGTTCGAGCAGCAGATCAAGATGCTGCAGACCGCCGAAACCAATGACAAGGCCGCCAGCCAGCTGCTGAGCATCAACGGCTGACCATCCCCATAAGCGCAAGGAAACGCCATGATCAACTCCCTGTGGATCGCCAAGACCGGCATGGAAGCCCAGCAGACCCAGCTGGACGTCATCTCCCACAACCTGGCCAATGTGTCCACCACCGGATACAAGCGCGCCAATGCGGTGTTCGAGGACCTGATCTACCAGAACCTGCGCCAGGTGGGCGCCCAGACCACCGAGCAGAACCAGTTGCCCACCGGCCTGCACCTGGGCCTGGGGGTGCGCACCGTGGCCACCGCCCGCAACTTCATGCAGGGCAGCATGCAGCAGTCCAACAACAACCTGGACGTGGCCATCAAGGGCAATGGCTTCTTCGAGGTCACGCAGCCCGACGGAACCATCGGCTACACCCGCGACGGATCGTTCCAGCTCGATTCGCAGGGCCGCCTGGTCACCTCCAGCGGACTGCCGATTGCCAATGGCATCACCGTGCCACCGAATGCCACCAGCGTGACCATCAGCGCCGAAGGCGCCGTGTCCGCCACGGTACCGGGCAACACTGCACCGCAGCCGCTGGGCAACCTCGCCATGTCCACCTTCGTGAACCCGGGTGGCCTGGAGCCACGTGGGCAGAACCTGTTTATCGAAACCGCCGCATCCGGCCAGCCCCAGCAGGGCACACCCGGCACCAACGGCCTGGGCACCGTCTTGCAGGGCTACCTCGAAACCTCCAACGTGAACGTGGTGCAGGAGCTGGTGACCATGATCCAGACCCAGCGCGCCTATGAAATGAATTCAAAGGCCATCCAGACCTCGGACCAGATGCTGGCCAAGCTGAGCCAGATGTAACACGCAGACAGGCCACAAGCCCCTTTGCCAGGACTCCCACCATGACCCTCCTTTACGCCTTCCGTCAGCTGGCCCGACGCCGCGCCCTCGCCTGGCCGGCACTGGCCGCCGCCGTGCTGAGCGCAGGCTGCGCCAGCATGTCCCCGCCCCCACCCGTGGACATCCTGCCCACCGCGCCGCCGCCCCTGGCCATGGCGACGCGCACGCCACCGCCGGTCACCGGCGGTCTGTTCCACACCGCCAGCTACCGCCCCTCGTTCGAGGACCGGCGTGCACGCCTGGTGGGCGACAACGTCACCATCCAGATCGTGGAGAACGTGACGGCCAGCCAGAAATCCTCGTCCACCGTGGACCGCACCTCCAAGGTCAGCAGCGGCGTGACGGCGCTGCCGTTCACCGGCCAGAAGTTCACCGACAAGCTGGGCGTGGGAGCCAATTCGGAAAATGCCTTCGAAGGCAAGGGCGGCACGGAAAGCGCCAACACCTTCCAGGGATCGATCACCGCGATCGTCATCGACGTGCTGCCCAATGGCCACCTGGTCGTGGCCGGCGAAAAGCAGATCGGCGTGAACCAGAACGTGGATGTGCTGCGCTTCTCCGGCACGGTGGATCCCCGCGCCCTGCAGCCCGGCTCCATCGTGACCTCTACCCAGGTGGCCAATGTGCGCGTGGAATCGCGCGGGCGCGGAGCCCAGGGCGAGGCCCAGGTCACCGGCTGGCTGGGGCGCTTCTTCAACACCGTGACACCGTTCTGATACAAAATGTGACCATGCGCATGCTCCTGGTCTTGACCAGGGCATCCAGCGCAGCGCCCCTTTTCGCATTCAGATCGAGGTTCCCGATGTCTTTTTTCCGCAGCTCCCTGGCGTGCGGCCTCACTGCCCTGGCCGCTGCATTTGCGCCAGCCGCCCAGGCGCAGCCGACCACCTATGCCTACTCCGTGGCGCTGACGCTGGCCGCCCCCAAGGGCTCGGCTGCCGAAACCGCCTCCAAGAACAAGACCCTGCCCGCAGGCATCAAGTTCTCGCCCTGCGAAGCCACGGCACTGGACCAGTTCGCATTCACCATCAAATACGACGCCGGCAAGGCCGCGGTGGGCACCACCCCGGGCACGCTTCAGAACGTGTATGTGATCTTCCACCGGGACGGCAGCTTCGTCTTTCCCCTGGTGCGCTCGCCGCTGATCACCACCGGCGCCATCTTCAAGGTGTACGTGGCACCCGGCAACATCCAGACGACGGACGCCTACACCGCCGTATCCGACAACCTCGGCGGGGCGCAGACCGAGGTGATCCTGGGTGGCAACCTCACGCTGCACGGGCTGGACTCCGGCGTCTGGCTGGTCACGGCCATCATCGCGCCGGCCGCCACGGTGAACTTCGACGATCCGCGCACCTGGAGCGCCTGGGACACCCTGCCATTCATGCTGCGCAAGCCCTGGAAGGGCTTTACGAACAGCTATTGCGAGTGATCGCAGGGGCCTGCAGGAACCAGGCTGACAGCCGGACGGGTCTGAAAAATGTAACCAGGGCCCCTCTTCCAAAAGGCGGGTGAATGCGCCTCTTTTTGGCCATTCCCCTGGGCGGCAGCAGCCCACAATGGAGGCCATGAAAGCCTTGCCCTCCCCCTTCCTGGCACACCCCCAGCGCGCGCTGTGGCTCTCGGCCATCGCCCTGGCGCTGGTGTGCTCGGCCTGGCCTGCCCATGCGCTGCGCATCAAGGAAATCGCGGCGGTGCAGGGCGTGCGCAGCAACCAGCTGACCGGCTATGGCCTGGTCGTGGGCCTGGACGGCACGGGTGACCAGACCACGCAGATGCCCTACACCACGCAGGCCATGTCCAACTACCTGCAGCAGATGGGCATCAGCCTGCCGCCCGGCACGGCCTCGCAGCTGCAGCTCAAGAATGTGGCCGCCGTGATCGTCACGGCCCAGTTGCCCGCCTTCGCGCAGCCCGGCCAGCAGATCGATGTCAACGTCTCGTCCATGGGCAATTCCAAGTCGCTCAAGGGTGGCCTGCTGATGGTCACGCCGCTGCGCGGCGCCGACGGTGAAATCTACGCCCTGGCCCAGGGCAACCTGGTGGTGGGCGGTGCCGGCGCCTCGTCCGGTGGCAGCAAGGTGCAGATCAACCACCTCGCCGCCGGCCGCATCCCCCTGGGCGCCCAGGTGGAGCGCTCCGTGCCCACGCCGCTCAACGAGGGTGACACCATCAGCCTGGGCCTCAACGCCTCCGATTTCCAGACCGCACGCCGCGTGGCCCAGGTCATCAACAGCCGCCTGGGCAATGGCCTGGCCACGGCCCTGGACGGGCGCACAGTGCAGGTGCGCGCGCCCAGCGACCCTGGCGCCCGCGTAGGCTTCATCGCTGACCTGGAAGAGCTGCCGTTCGAACTGTCGGCCCCCGCCGCCAAGGTGGTGATCAATGCCCGCACCGGCTCCATCGTGCTCAACCAGGCCGTGACCCTGGGCCCCTGCGCCATCGCGCACGGCAACCTGTCCATCACCATCAGTTCGCGCCCCGTCATCAGCCAGCCCAACCCGCTGTCGCAGGGGCAGACCGTGGTCGCACAGCAAAGCGACATCAAGATCAACCAGGAGCCCGGCAACATCATCCAGATGCCGCCCTCGCCCCAACTGGCCGACGTGGTGCGCGCGCTCAACTCGCTGGGTGCCACGCCCGGGGACCTGCTGGCCATCCTGCAGGCCATCAAGGCCGCCGGCGCCCTGAACGCCGAGCTCGAAGTGATCTGACCATGGCCCTCACGCTGCCTTCGTCCTCCACCACCAGCACGTCCAACGCGCTGGCGGCAGACGTTCGCTCGCTGAACGCGCTCAAGTACGAGGCGGGCAACAACAACCCCCAGGCCACGAAAGAGGCCGCCAAGCAGTTCGAATCGCTGTTCATGCGCGAACTGATCAAGAGCATGCGCGAGGCCACGATGAAATCCGGCCTCATGGATGGCGCCCAAGGCGACCTGGGCACCGACCTGCTCGACCAGCAGTTGTCGGTGCAGATGGCCGGCCAGTCGGGCGGCCTGTCCGAGGCCATCGCGCGCCAGCTCTCGCGCCAGATGGGCGGCCCCGACCCCTCTTTTTCCGTGCCCTCCACGGTGAGCCTGTCGCAGGTGCAGCGCCCGGCAGCCGCCAAGGTGAGCGCCAGCCCTGCCAGCACCGAGGCGGTGGGCCAGGCGCCCAAGGGCCGCGACGGCTTCGTACAGCACCTGAGCGGCACGGCCGAGAAGGTGGCGCAGGAAAGCGGCATCCCCGCGAACTTCATGCTCGGCCAGGCCGGCCATGAGACCGGCTGGGGCAAGAGCGAGATCAAGAATGCCGACGGCAGCAACTCCTTCAACCTGTTCGGCATCAAGGCCGGCAAGGGCTGGACAGGCAAGGTCGCCGAGATCACGACCACCGAATACATCAACGGCACGCCGCGCAAGGTGGTAGCCAAGTTCCGGGCCTACGACTCGTACGAGGATTCGTTTCGCGACTACGCGCGCCTCATCAAGGAAAGCCCTCGCTATGAAAAGGCAGAGTCCGTGGCGCAGTCCGGCTCGGCCATGGCCTATGCCTCCGCATTGCAGAAGGCGGGCTATGCCACCGACCCCGAGTACGCCAGGAAGCTCAGCGGCGCCATCAACAGCGTGCAGCGTGCGCAGCAGCAGCGTGCGCAGGCTTGAGAACACGAGGTAAGCCATGAGTCTTCTCAACGTCGGCGCCCGCGCCCTGCTTGCCAACCAGGTGGCCCTGCAGACTGCAGGCAACAACATTGCCAATGTGAACACGCCCGGCTATTCGCGCCAGAGCGTGGTGCTGCAGACCGTGCAGGGCCAGTTCACGGGTGGTGGCTACATCGGCCAGGGTGTGGACGTGCAGACCATCCTGCGCAACCAGAGCGAGCTGCTCACGCGCCAGTCGGCAAGTGCCGGATCCGTGCAGGCCGGCGACATCGTGCGCGCGGAGCGCCTGCGCCAGTTGCAAGACGTGTTCAGCGGCGGTGCCACGGGCCTTGGCGCCGCCATCAACGACATGATGAACTCGTTCTCGGACGTGGTGAGCTCACCCACCGACATCACGGCCCGCACGCTGGCGCTCACGCGCATGGACGAGACGGCGTCCCGCATGCGCTCGGCTGGCGAGCGTGTCGACGAGATCCAGTACACAGTGAAAGAGCAGCTGCAAAGCAGCATCACCGCCATCAACAGCCTGGCCGGCCAGATCGCCGCCGTGAACGAGCAGATCGCACGCGCCAAGGGCAACGGCCAGACCCCCAACGACCTGCTCGACAACCGCGACCAATTGATCCGCGAGATGAACCAGTACGTGCAGACCACGCAGATTCCTGCGGACGACGGCACGATCGGCCTGTTCGTGGGCGGCAGCCAGCCGCTGGTGCTGGGCACCACGCCATCGCAGGTGTCCGTGGACGATGCCACGCAGTTCCCTGGCAGCGGCCAGCTCAAGCTGTTCTTCAATCGCCCGGGATCGCCGGCCATCGAAGTGGACGAAAACACCATGGGCGGCGGCTCGGTCTCGGGGCTGCTGCGCTTCAACAACACCGACCTCGCCGAAAGCCGCAACCTGCTCGGGCGCATGGCCATGGCCATCGGCATGACCATGAACGAGCAGCACAAGCTCGGCCTCACGCTGGACGGCCAGATGGGCAAGGACCTGTTCTCTCTGCCGGCCAGCATGCCCGGCCTGACCAATGGCGTGGGCGTCGGTACGGTGGGCTTCACGGATCCGACCAAGTTCGCTGCCTCCGACTACGAGATTCGCTTCACCACCGGCACGGCCGGCCAGGTGGTGCGCCTGTCCGACGGCAAGGCCACGGCCTTCACCGACGCCGCCAACCTGGCGACGCTCACCATCGACGGCCTGCAGTTCAACCTCACCACGCCAGGCGCGCCGGGCGAACGCATGCTGTTCCAGCCCTTCAGCACGGCGGGCTCCAACATCAAGGCGCTGGTGTACTCGCCACGTGACCTGGCGGCGGCCAACCCCATCAATGCGGCCATGGGCACCACCAATGGGGGCACGCTGCAGCTGGCAGGCCTGAAGGCCACAGCCAATGGCCTGGTGGCGCCGCCCATTCCCGGCGGCGTGACGCTGACCTTTGCCGCCGGCCCGCCCACCACCTACACCGTGACGGGATCGACCACGCCACCTTCGGGCACGGCCGGCCTGCCCTACACCTCGGGCACTCCCATCACCATCGACGGCTGGGAGATCAAGCTGCAGGGCACGCCCAAGTCCGGCGACACCGTGAAGGTGGGCAACTCCCTGGACCCCCAGTACGGCGACAACTACACGCGCAACGCCGGCAACGCCACATCGCTCATGAACCTGCGCGATGTGAAGATGTTCGACGAATCCACGCTCAGCGACGGCTATGCGGGCCTGATGGCCCAGGTGGGCACGCGCACCCAGAGCGCCACGTTCGCCGCCGAGCTGTCCACCACCATCGCCGGCAACCTGGAACGCGACCGGACGGCGGTCTCGGGCGTGAACCTCGATGAAGAAGCGGCCAAGCTGATCCAGTACCAGCAGGCCTACCAGGCATCCGCCAAAATGCTGCAGATTGCACAAAGCGTCTTCGACACCCTGATGCAGGGTCTGACGCGTTGATGTTTGAGAACAGGTCCAGGAGTTCGACATGAGCAATACCCTTTACCGCCTTGGCACCGCCAACATGTACGACAACGCGCTGCGCAACCTGGGCGCGCGCCAGACCAACCTGTCCAACCTGCAGGAGAATTTGACCTCTGGCAAGCGCGTCGTGCGCGCCAGCGACGATCCGGTTTCGGCCGCGCAGGCCGAACGCGCACTCACCCGCATCACCCGCATCCAGACCGAGCAGCGCGCCCTGGAAACCCAGCGCAATGCCATCGCGCAGGCCGAGTCCTCGCTGGGCGATGCCATCGGGCTGGTGCAGAGTGCCCGCGAACTGATGGTCAGTGCCGGCAGTCCGGCCCTCACCAGCAGCGACCGCGCCACCATCGCCAACCAGTTGCAGGGCATCCGCGAGCAGCTGCAGGAAGTGGCCAACCGCAAGGACACCAACGGCATTCCCCTGCTGGGTGCGCTGGGCAGTGCGCTGGCACCATTTCTGGGCCCGCAGTCCACCTCGCCGGACTACCTGTTCAACGGGCAGCCCGGACAGTCGGGCAGCACCGGTGTGTCGATCCCGAACACGCTGGACGGTGAATTCGCCTTCATGTTTGAGCCCCAGCGCGACGGGGCCTACAACGTGCAGGTGAACCCGGCAACCGTCAACAACAACCAGCAGTTGACCACCACCGGCGTCAAGCCGACCAACCTGAGCCTGGTGACCGGAGACAACTACTCCATCGCTTTCAGCGCGGTGGGCCCAGGCGCCACGGTCGGCACCAGCACGGCTACCTACACCATCACCAACACCACCACTGGCGTGGTGTCGGCCCCCGTCGTGGTGCCCGACTATCCGACCGACAAGCCCGTGACCATCTCGGTGACGGGTGTGCCGGGTCTGACCTTCGACATCACCGGTGCGCCAGCCAATGGCGACGCCATCACGCTGCAGCCCACCGCCAGCGTGTTCAGCACACTGGACAGTGCGATCCGCGACATCCGGGCAGCGCCCAACAGCAACGCCGCGACCCAGGCTGTCGGACAGGCCTTGACCAACATCGACATCGGCCTGGACCGCATCAGCAACATGCGCAGTTACTCGGGCGAGTTGCTCAACCGCGCCGACCGCATCACGGGCGACCAGGAAAAGCGCTCGATCCAGCTCGAAGGCGACCGCTCCCGGGCAGAGGATCTGGATATGATCAAGGGCATTTCGGACTTCCAGAACCAGCAGGTGGGCTACGAGGCAGCACTCAAGTCCTATGCTACGGTTCAGAAACTGTCCCTGTTCAACTTCATCAGTTAAAGCAGGCCTGCCCACGCCGCAATGTCCTTGCCGGACCGGGGGGACAGGCCCCTACGAGACAACGCCTGAGAGCCCATGGTCCAATCCGTCCTCGGCAGCCTGATCCTGGGGTACCGTCCCCTGTGGAATCGCGCCCGCAAGCTTGCAGCCATCCAGCTGTACGTTCAGAACGAATCTCCCGCCAGCATGGTGGACACCGGCCACCTGTTGCGCACGCTGCAGGAGCTGTGGTCGGCAAGTTCGCCACCCCTGCTGCTGTCGCCCCAGACCCACCAGGTGCTGGCCGACATGCTCGAACATGCGCCCCGGGGCGCCCCGTGGATCGAGGTGCGTGGCGACTGGCTGCAGGATTCGGGCATCTATGCCCTCGTGAAAGCCGCACATCAGCGCGGCCTCAAGCTGGTGTGGCGCGGCGACATCGGCAAGCTGCCCGAGCCCGCCGTGGCCCAGTGCTTCGACAACAGCCTGCTGAGCCTGACCCCGGCCGACGCGGTGGCCGCCCTGCAGGCCAACCCACGGCCCGGCAGCCCGCCGGCCAAGGCGCCGGCTCGGGCCGTGAGCCCCATCCTGGCCGGCCAGATGTACGAGAACATCCCCAGCCGTGCCCTCATGGAGCACTGCCTGGACAAGCACAACGCCCTGGCCCTGGCCGGCTGGCCCACGGAAGACGTGCTCTACACCCTGCGGCACACGCCGCAGCAGCCCTCGCACGCCGTGATCGCCAAGCTGCAGAAGGCCATCGATGCCGAGCAGTCGCTGGAGACGTTCGAGGACATCATGGGCGAGGACCCGCTGCTGGCCTACCGCTTCATGGTCTACACCAACTCGGCGGCCCTCGGCCTGCGCACCGGCATCGACTCGCTGCGCCGGGGGCTGGTGATGATGGGCTATGGCTCCATCAAGCGCTGGCTGTCCGACCAGTTGCCCTACGCCAACACCGACCCCAACATGCTGCCCGTGCGCGAATCCATGGTGCTGCGCGCCAAGCTCATGACGCAGCTGCTCAACGCCGGTGTGGAGAACGACCTGCGCCGCGAGATCTACCTGTGCGGCCTGCTTTCGCAGATCGACGAGCTGATGCAGGAGCCCCTGGGCACCATCCTGCACCGCATCCCTCTGTCCGAGCGCATCTACGATGCCACCGTGCTGCGCACAGGCCCCTATGCCGCCAGCCTGCAGATGGCCTGCGCACTGGAGACGGGCGATGCGAGCGCCATCCGCCACCTGTGCGAGACGCAGGAGATGGACCTCGAAGAAGTCAACCGCGGCCTGCTGCGTGTGCTATCCGACATCGAGGTACAGCGGTAGCAGCCCCCTGCGGGACTACAGCAGCGGCGAGAACAGACGGGCTGCGGCATCGCCCAGGCGCGGCACGAAGGCCTGGCGGCGGCGCGCCTGCACGGCGCTGGAGCTGCGCAGGTCCATCTCGAATTGCCGGGCCAAGGGCAGCGCCAGTGCCGGCCCGTACACCACGGCGCAGACCTCGAAATTGAGCCGGAAGCTGCGGTTGTCGAAATTGGCGGTGCCGATGAAGGCGCAGTTGTCGTCCACCAGCATGGTCTTGGAGTGCAGCATGCCGGCCGTGTACTCCCAGACCTTGACGCCGGCGGCAATCAGCTCGTCGAAGTAGGAGCGCGCCGCCGCACTCACCACGAAGGAATCGCTGCGCCGGGGCACGAGAATGCGCACGTCCACCCCGCGCAGCGCCGCGCTGGTCAGTGCCATGAGCGCGGGCTCGCCGGGCACGAAATACGGCGTGGTGAGCCAGACCCGGTCTGCCGCCATGTGGATGGCCGCCACGTACATGCGGTGGATGGCCTCGTTGGCATTGTCCGGGCCCGAGGTGAGGATCTGCACCGGATGGTCGCCGGGGTCGGTGGCGGGCAGCAGTTGCCGGCTCTCGCGCGCCACGGCCTCGGGGCCCTCGCCCGTGGTGTAGACCCAGTCCTCCATGAAGGTCATCTGCAGCAGGCGCACGGCCCCGCCCTCGATGCGCAGGTGCACGTCGTGGTAGGCATCGCGCCGGGCACGCTGGTCTTCCTCGTCGGTGATGTTGATGCCGCCCGTGAAGCCGATGCGGCCGTCGCAGACCACGATCTTGCGATGGGTGCGGAAGTTGATCACCGGCCGCAATCGGCGCCCGATGCGCGATGCATGGAAGAAGGCCACCTGCACGCCCGCCTCCTGCAGCGGTGCCAGGAAGCGCCGATCCAGCCGCTTGGAGCCCAGGGCATCGACCAGCAGCCGCACGATCACGCCCTCTCGCGCCTTGTCCACCAGCAGGTCGCGCAGGGCCGTGCCAATGCCATCGGGCTCGAAGATGTAGTACTCCAGGTGCACATGGTGGCGCG
Organism: Acidovorax sp. A1169; assembly: GCF_030704685.1. Classification (GTDB taxonomy): domain Bacteria; phylum Pseudomonadota; class Gammaproteobacteria; order Burkholderiales; family Burkholderiaceae_C; genus Acidovorax. The sequence continues at coordinate 24,159 of NZ_JAUZDX010000023.1, read as the reverse complement.
CGGCACGGATGGCGTCGAAGATCGCGCCAAAGGCCTCGGCCCCGTCGACCAGCAGGTCCACCTGGATGGCGGTGGAGACGCGCAGGTCACAGCTGGCCTCGCCCAGCAGCACCAGTTGCCGCAGGGCCTGGGGTGCGGCGGCCGCCGTGCCGCGCAGGCTGGCAAAGTCGGCATGGGCATACAGCGCCGACTGGCTGCGCATGCGCTTCAAACGCTGCTTGCGCAGCCGCTGCGGGCCGAAGAAGTAATAGACCACGTAGCCCACGAAGGGCAGCAGCGCCATCGACAGGATCCAGCTCAGGGTGGAGACCGGGGCGCGCTTTTGCAGAATGATCCACACCGCCAGCACGGCGATGTACAGGCTCCAGGCCACGGAGATGGTGGTCAGCAGCCCCTCATGCCCGCCGGGAAAGAACTGCACCATGGACTGCAGGCCATCGGTCATTGCGGCCCAGCGTCCTTGTAGGTCCATGGTTCCCTTGCGATCAGATCAAAAGGCCATTGTAGGCAGCGAAGGTGACGGCGCCCGCGCGGTCAGCGGCTTTGCCGGACGATGCGCTCGAAGGTGCGCCAGAAGGTGGCGTCCTGCGTGGTCGCGAAGTTGATGCGCATGAGGGTGCTGGGCTTGCGCTCGGCGTGGAACAACGCGCCCGGGGCCAGCAGATAGCCCTCGTCCAGCATGCGCTGCGACAGCGCATCGGTGTCCACCCCGGTATCCACCCAGCCGAACAGGCCCGCCGGGTCGGCTGCGAAGGTGCAACCTGCACTGAGCGCCAGCTTGACACTGCGCGAGCGCGCGGCATCGAGCCGGGTGCGGATGCGCTCGGCATGGCGGCGCAGTTGCCCCTGCTCGATGCACAGCGCCAGGGCCTTCTCCAGCAGCGCGGGCGTGGTCAGCGTGGCCAGCAGCTTGGTATCGAGCAGTTGCTCGACCAGGGCCGGCGGAGCGGCCAGGAAGCCGATGCGCCAGTTGGGCGCGAGGATCTTGGCAAAGCCGCTCACGTAGATGGTGCGCTGCAGGCCGTCGAGCGCCGTCAGCCGCGTGGCATGTTCGGGCGCGATATGGCTGTAGGTGTCGTCCTCGACGATGTGGAAATTGTGCTGGTTGGCCAGTTGCAGGATGCGGTGCGCGCTGCCCGGCGAGAGGCAGTAGCCCGTGGGGTTGTGGAACACGCTCACGCTCACGTAGAGCTTGGGCTTGTGCACCTCACAGTAGCGGGCCATCACCTCCAAGTCGGGCCCGTCGGCGCGGCGCGGCACCGGCAGGATATGCATGCCCAGGGCCGCCAGGCGCGCGAACTCCACGGCCCAGCCGGGCTCCTCCACCATCACCGGATCGCCCGGGCGCAGCAGCGTGCGGCTCACGATGTCGAGCGCATGCGTGGCGCCCACGGTGGTGATGATGTTCTCGGCCGCGGTGTGCACGCTCAGTTGGGCCAGTTTCTTGACCAGCAGGCGGCGCAGCCCGCTGTCGCCCAGCGGCTCGCCGTACTGCAGCGAGTATTCCTGCAGCGCCCGGGTGCTGGTGACCTTGCGCACCGCCGCGGGCATGAAGGTGGATTCGAGCCACTGCGGCGGCAGCACCCCCATGCCGGGCTGGGGCTTGTCGCTGATCTTGTGGAACATGCCCCGGATCAGCGCCGTGGCGTTCACCGGCGGCGAGCCACGCCCTGCGCCGCGCGCAGCGAACCAGTGGGCCGTGGTCCAGTTGCCACCCGCAGCCTCCATGGCGACCGCATCCACGGTGGCCGGCGCATCGGCCCCCACGGGGGCCAGCTCGCGCACGAAGAAGCCCCGGTTCTTGCGCGCCTCCACCAGCCCCTGGGCCAGCAACTGGTCGTAGGCGGCCACCACGGTCGAGGGGCTCACGCTGTGCTGCAGCGCGCACTGGCGCACCGAGGGCAGGCGCGCGCCCGGCGCCAGCAGCCGGTTGCGGATGCGCTCGCCAAAGCGCGCCGAAAGCTGCTCGGTGAGCGACTGGGTGGTGGTCTTCATCAGCATGCGGGAATCCTCACGAGGCCTGTGTACTGCCATGGCAGCCAATACAGATCACGAACTGCGCTGCTGTACTGTACTGGTTGTGTATTGGTGCAGAAGATTACAGTGAAGGCCAGACGCTGACAAGCCCACGATTCCAAACACCGCCCCATGACCGCCGCCGAACTCACTGCCCTGCTGGTCTTCTGCACCGCGATGAGTTTTTCGCCGGGGCCCAACACCACCCTGTCCACCGCGCTCGCGGCCAATCTGGGGCTGCGCCGGGCGCTCAACTTCTGCCTGGCTGTGCCCACGGGCTGGACCTTGCTGATGCTGGTGAGCGGCCTGGGCCTGGGCGCCCTGATCACCGGCGTGCCGGCCCTGCGCATGGCCGTGACGCTGCTGGGCGTGGCCTACATGCTCTGGCTGGCCTGGAAGCTCAGCCGCGCCGGCCAGCTCTCGGACGTGGACAGCTCCCGCCTCTCCGTCACCTTCTGGCAGGGCGTGGGCCTGCAGTTCGTGAACATCAAGGCCTGGATGCTGGCTCTCACGCTCAGCGCGGGCTGGGTGGTGAATGCCGCGGGCCAGCCCTCGGCCAACCCCGGTGAGCGCCTGGCCATCATCTGCGGCGTGATGATGGTGTTCGCCTTCACAAGCAATTTCGTCTACGCCCTGGTGGGCTCGCTGCTGCGCCAGTGGTTGTCGCAGGGCGTGCGCCTGCTGTGGTTCAACCGGCTGCTGGCCCTGGTGCTGGTGGCCACGGCCCTGTGGATGCTCACGCTATGACCGATACACAAGAACGCGAAGCCCTGATCTGGGGCCTAGTGGGCGTCACCTTGTTCGCCGCCACGCTGCCGATGACACGCCTGGCCGTCGGCCCCGTCGATGCACCACAACTGTCCCCCTGGTTCGTCACCTTCGGCCGGGCTGCCGTGGCCGGGCTGCTGTCCCTGGTCTACCTGGGCTGGCAACAGGCGCGCGGGCGCCTGCGCATTCCCGTGCCATCGCAATGGCCCGTTCTGGGCGTCACGGCCTTTGGCGTCATCATCGGCTTTCCGCTGTTCCTTGCGCTGGCGCTGCGGCATGTGCCCAGCACGCATGGGGCCGTGGTCACCGCACTGCTGCCGCTGTCCACGGCCGTGCTCGGCGCCCTGTGGTTCCGGCAACGCCCGTCGGCAGGCTTCTGGGCCTGCGCCGTACTGGGCAGTGGGCTGGTGCTGGCCTTCATGGCATGGCGCGCCGGGGGCTTCTACCTGGGCGCGGCCAACCTCTACCTCATCATCGCCATGACAACAGGTGCACTGGGCTACATCGGCGGCGCACGGCTGACACCCAGCCTGGGAGCCGAGCAGGTGATCTGCTGGGTGCTGGCCTGTGCCCTGCCGCTGACGCTGCCTGTGACCTGGTGGTTCGCGCCGGCCATTCCGTCGGCCATCGGCACCATGAGCTGGGTGGGGTTTGCCTATGTGGCCCTGTTCTCGATGTGGATCGGCTTTTTCGCCTGGTACCGCGCGCTGGCGCTGGGTGCCGTGCGGGTCAGCCAGATCCAGCTGATCCAGCCGTTTCTGAGCCTGCTGTTCGCGGTGCCGCTGCTGGGCGAGCACCTGGACCTCACCACGGTCGGGTTTGCCCTGGCCGTGATCGCCACGGTGTTCCTGGGCAAGCGCATGCCCGTGCATCAGGCCGCCCCGCACGCACCCGCAACACCGCCCGGCCCCCTTGCGCCCTTGAAGGACCCAAGCCCATGAGAATGAACGACATCCCCTTCGCCGCCACCGACTGGAGCCAGGTCGAGCGCGTCGAAAAGAGCGCCCAGGCCGGCCAGGCCTTCTGGCAGACGCTGCAGTACGGCGCGTTGCGCGTGCGCAAGGTGGAGTACACCCCCGGCTATGTGTCGGACCACTGGTGCAGCAAGGGCCATGTGCTGCTGTGTCTGTCCGGCGAGCTGCACACCGAGTTGCAGGATGGCCGCCAGTTCACGTTGACTCCCGGCATGAGCTACCAGGTGGCGGACAATGCGGAACCGCACCGCTCCACCGCCCCCTTGGGTGCCACGCTGTTCATCGTGGACTGAAGGCACCAGGGCGCCGTGAGACACCATTTTTTCTGATGACTTTGCAACCGGTTCTTAGGACCACCGCAGGAGAACGAGAGTGAAACTGAACGACCTTCCCCACACCAGCCCCTGGACCCTGGCGCGCCGTGCCGAGCGCATGAATCCCTCGGTCATCCGCGAAATCCTCAAGGTCACGGAAAAGCCCGGCATCATCAGCCTGGCCGGCGGCCTGCCCTCGCCCAAGACCTTCCCGGTCGAAGCCTTTGCCGCCGCCTCGGCCGCCGTGCTGGCCAACGACGGCCCTTCGGCGCTGCAGTACGCATCGAGCGAAGGCTTTGCACCGCTGCGCGAAGCCATCGCCGCCTTTCTGCCGTGGGACGTGGACCCGGAGCAGGTGCTGATCACCACCGGCTCGCAGCAGGGTCTGGACCTGATCGCCAAGGTGCTGATCGACACCGACAGCCGCGTGCTGGTGGAAACGCCGACCTACCTGGGCGCCCTCCAGGCCTTCACACCCATGGAGCCCAAGGTGGTGGCGGTGGCCAGCGACGAGCAGGGTGTGCGCATCGATGACCTGGTGGCCAGGGTCGGCACGGGCGCCGACAAGGCGCGCTTCCTGTACGTGCTGCCCAACTTCCAGAACCCCACGGGCCGCACCATGAGCGATGCGCGCCGCGCCGAGCTGGTGGCCAAGGCCGCCGAGCTGAACCTGCCGCTGGTGGAAGACAACCCCTATGGCGACCTGTGGTTCGACGGCCCGCCGCCCGCACCGCTGACTGCGCGCAACCCCGACGGCTGCATCTACATGGGCTCATTCTCCAAGGTGCTGGCCCCGGGCCTGCGCCTGGGTTACCTGGTGGCGCCCAAGGCCGTCTACCCCAAGCTGCTGCAGGCCAAGCAGGCAGCCGACCTGCACACCCCCGGCTACAACCAGCGCATGGTGGCCGAGGTGATGAAGGACGGCTTTCTGGAGCGCCATGTGCCCACCATCCGCGCGCTCTACAAGCAGCAGCGCGACGCGATGCTGACCGCGCTGGACAAGGAGATGCAGGGCCTGTCCGTCGAATGGAACAAGCCCGACGGCGGCATGTTCCTGTGGGTGCGTCTGCCCGAAGGCATGAGCGCCATCGAACTGCTGCCCAAGGCCGTGGAGCGCAACGTGGCCTTCGTGCCCGGCGCCGCCTTCTACGCCGACGATGCCGACCACCGCACGCTGCGCCTGTCGTTCGTGACCTCCACGGCCGAGCAGATCGCCACCGGCATCGCGGCGCTGGCAGCGGCCATCCGCGACCACCGGGCACAGGGCTGAGCACCGTGCTGCGCCTGTGGGGACGGCTGTCGTCCATCAACGTCCGCAAGGTGGTCTGGGCCGCGCAGGAGCTCGGCATCAGCCTGCAGCGCACCGATGCGGGTGGGCAGTTCGGCATCGTGCGCGAAGCGCACTACCTGTCCCTGAACCCCAACGGCCTAGTGCCGCTGATCGAGGACGAGGACACGGGCGTGGTGCTGTGGGAGTCGAACCCCATCGTGCGCTATCTGTGCGCCCGGAACGCGCCGGGCGAGCTCTACCCCGAGGACATCGCCACGCGCTTTGCGGCCGAGCAGTGGATGGACTGGCAGCAGACCACGCTGAACCCGGCGGGGCGCGATGCCTTCATCCAGTGGATACGCACGCCGGCCGCGCAGCGCAATGACGCGCTGATCGCCGCATCGGTGGCGGCCACCGATCCCCTGTTGGACCTGCTGGACGCGCACCTGGCGCGCCAACCCTTCCTGGCTGGCGAGCGCTTCACCATGGCCGACATCCCGGTGGGCTGCGAGATCCACCGCTGGTGGGGCCTGCCCCAGGAGAGGGCTGCCCGGCCGCACCTGGAGCGCTGGTACCAGGCGGTGAGCTCGCGCTCGGGCGCACGCGGCGTGCTCGACCAGGCGTTATCCTGACGGGACCATCCGCCCGCAAGACCGCACCATGCATCCACGCCCCTTCAAGCAGATCGACGTGTTCAGCGACCACCCCGGCGACGGCAACCCCGTGGCCGTGGTGCTGGAGGCCGAGGACCTGAGCGATGCGGACATGCGCCGCTTTGCCGCGTGGATGAACCTGTCGGAAACCACCTTCCTGCTGCCGCCCACCGAGGCCGGCCGCGCGCAGGGCGCCGACTACCGCCTGCGCATCTTCAGCCCCCAGGGCGAGCTGCCGTTTGCCGGCCACCCCACGCTGGGCACCTGCCACGCCTGGCTGCAGGCAGGCAACGCACCGCGCCAGGAAGGCATGGTGGTGCAGGAATGCGCGCTGGGGCTGGTGCGCATCCGGCGTGAGGACCATACCCTGGCCTTTGCCGCGCCGCCGCTCAAGCGCAGCGCGCCCAGCCCGGCGCTGGTGCCGCTGATCGCCAGCGCCCTCGGTGTGCGCCCGGCGCAGATCCTGGGCACGCAGCTGCTGGACAACGGGCCGGTGTGGCTGGGCATGCTGCTCGACAGCGCCGACACCGTGCTCGGCCTGCAACCCGACCATGCGCGCCTGATGGACCTGGGCCAGTCGGTCGGGGTGGTGCACGTGGGCACCGGCGCCAGCGACACCAGCCGGCCCGGAGTCGTCGTGCGCGCCTTTGCCGCCCCCATGGGCAACCGTGAGGACCCGGTGACCGGCAGCCTCAACGCCAGCCTGGCCGAATGGCTGATTGCCGAAGGCCTGGCACCGCACCACTACCAGGTGGCCCAGGGCGAGTGCCTGGGCCGCGCAGGACGGGTGCACATCCGCCAGGACGACCACCAGGTCTGGGTAGGCGGGCGCTCCGTCACCTGCATCGAAGGCACGGTGCTGCTGTGAAACCGCCCCGCATCCCCATCCACGCCAGCGGCTGAACCCCCCCCCCGGTGCCCCCGCTTTGGCTCCCAGGGCCGCCCCCGGCGTGCCCGCTCCCCGAAACCCCCACCCCATCCATCTACCTGACAGGCTCTCCCATGAAACTGCGCCCCTTCCAGCAAGTCGACGTCTTCACCGCCACGGCATACCGCGGCAACCCGCTGGCCGTGGTGCTCGACGGCGAAGGCATCACCACCGAGGCCATGCAGGAGTTCACGAACTGGACCAACCTGTCCGAAGCCACCTTTCTGCTGCCGCCCACGCCCGAGGGTCGGGCGGCGGGTGCCGACTACCGCGTGCGCATCTTCTGCCCCGGGCGGGAGCTGCCCTTTGCCGGCCACCCCACGCTGGGCAGCTGCCACGCCTGGCTGGGCGCGGGCGGCAAGCCGCAGACCCCGGGCCGCGTGGTTCAGGAATGCGCGCTGGGTCTGGTGCCGTTGCGCCAGGACGCTGGGCGCCTGGCCTTTGCCGCCCCGCCCCGCCTGCAAAGCGGCCCGCTGGACGAAGCGGACGTGGCGCTCATCGCACGCGGCCTGGGGGTGGAGCGCGCCGATATCCTGCACCACGCCTGGTGCGACAACGGCCCCAAGTGGCGTGGCGTGATGCTCCAATCGGCCGAGCAGGTGCTGGCGCTGCGGCCCGATGCCGCCATCCTGGCGGGCCTCGATATCGGCGTGGTGGGCCCGCGCGGCAAGGTGGGCGTGATCGGTGCCGACACCGCCCGCGAGGACATCGCCTTCGAAGTGCGCGCCTTTTTCCCGGGCAACAACGGCCTGGCCGAAGACCCGGTGACCGGCAGCCTGAACGCGGCGCTGGCGCAGTGGCTCATCGGCGCAGGCCTGGCCCCTGCGCACTATGTGGCCAGCCAGGGCACCGCCCTGGCGCGCGCAGGCCGCGTGTATGTGGACCAGGAAGGCAGCGACATCTGGATCGGCGGCCATTCGGTGACCTGCGTGCAGGGCGAGGTGCTGCTGTGACGGCGCAGACCGCAGCCTGCATCGACCACCTGGTGGTGCTGGCCCGCGACCTGGCCACGGGCGTGGAGTGGTGCGAGCGCACGCTCGGCGTCACCCCCGCTGCGGGCGGCGAGCACCCGCTGATGGGCACGCACAACCGCTTGCTCAATGTCTCCAGTCCAGCCCATCCGCGCGCCTACCTGGAGATCATCGCGGTCAACCCGCAGGGCAGCAAGAGCATCCCTGACGGTGACCGGCGCTGGTTCGACATGGACGATATTGCGCTGCAGCAGCAGGTCGCCGAGCACGGCCCGCAGCTCATGCACTGGGTGGCCTCGGTGCCCGACGTGGCCACCAGCCTGGCCGCGCTCGCCAGCTTAGGCGTGGACCGGGGCCGCGCCCTCACCGCCAGCCGCCCGACACCACAGGGCCTGTTGCAGTGGCAGATCACCGTGCGGCACGACGGCCAGCGCCTGTGGGACGGCTGCCTGCCCACGCTGATCGAATGGGGCGCCATGCACCCCTGCGACCACCTGCCCGCCAGCGGCGTACAGCTGCAGTCCCTGCAACTGCAGCACCCCGACGCCCGCGCCCTGCGCGCGGCTTGTGACGCTGCGGGCCTGCGCGACGTGGCCATGCCCACGGAAGGCCCCTTGGCCCAGCTGCACGCGCGACTGCTCACCCCGCGCGGCGCTCTTGCCCTGCAGTCGCGCGCCCTGCCACCCCCGCCCTCACCGGAGTAACCCACCATGCTCACCCCCCAGGAACTGCTGATCTTTGCGTTCGCGTCCCTCTTGCTCGTGCTCACGCCCGGGCCCAACATGGTCTACTGCATCTCGCGCAGCCTCACTCAGGGCCCGCGTGCCGGGCTGCTATCGCTCGGTGGCGTGATCGCCGGTTTCGGCGTGCACCTGCTGGCGGCATCGCTCGGCCTCACGGCCCTGCTGGCCGCCGTGCCCATGGCCTTCGACGCGATCCGCATCGCGGGCGCGGCCTACCTGCTGTGGCTGGCCTGGCAGGCTGTGAAGCCCGGCGGCACCGCCCCGTTCGAGGCGCGCGACCTGCCGCACGACACGCCGCGCAAGCTGTTCCTCATGGGCTTCATGACCAATTTGCTCAACCCCAAGGTCGCCATGTTCTACCTGTCGTTCTTTCCACAGTTCCTGCGCCCCGAGCGCGGCAACTGGCTATTGCAGAGCCTGACCCTGGGCGCTGTGCAGATCAGCACCAGCGCCCTGGTGAATGCACTGCTGGTACTGTTCGCGGCGCGCGTGGCCCTCTTCATGAACCGCAGCCAGGGCTGGATGCGCGCCCAGCGCTATGTGATGGGCACGGTGCTGGGCCTGCTGGCCGTGCGCCTGCTGACCGAAAAGAGGCCTGCCGCATGAGCGCCCTGCCTTCCACCCCTCTGCCCTGGCTGCCAGGCCTGGCCGACATCGAGGCCGCCGCCCAGGTCGTCTACCGCGACTTTGGGCCCACGCCGCAGTACCGCTGGGCCCTGCTCAGCGAGCGCCTGGGCACGGACTGCTGGCTCAAGCACGAGAACCATACGCCCGTGGGGGCCTTCAAGATCCGCGGCGGGCTCACCTATTTCGACCAGCTCGCCAAGCGTGGGGCGCTGCCGCGCGAGGTGGTCAGCGCTACACGCGGCAACCACGGCCAGAGCATGGGCTGGGCTGCGCGCAGCCACGGCGTGGCCTGCACCATCGTCGTGCCCCGGGGCAACTCGGTGGAGAAGAACGCCGCCATGCTTGCGCTGGGCGTCACGCTGATCGAGCACGGCAGCGACTTCCAAGAGGCGCGCGAGCATGCCATGCAACTGGCCGCCGAGCGCGGTGCGCACATGGTGCCCAGCTTTCACGCCGACCTGCTGCGCGGCGTGAGCACCTACTGGTGGGAGTTCCTGCGGGCGGTGCCGCAGCTCGGCGTGGCCTATGTGCCCATCGGCCAGGGCTCGGGCGCGTGCTCGGCCATCGCGGCCAAGTTGGCGCCCGGCCACGGCGTGCGCATCGTCGGTGTGGTGAGCAGCCATGCCACCACCTATGCCGATTCGCTGGCCGCGGGCCGCGTGGTCGAAGCGCCCGTGACCACCGAGCTGGCCGACGGCATGGCCTGCCGTGTGGCCGATACGGATGCGCTGTCCGTTTTGGCACCGCACATCGACCACATCGTGCAGGTGACGGATGCCGAAGTGGCCGCCGCCATGCACGCGATCTACACCGATACGCACAACGTGGCCGAGGGTGCGGGTGCCGCCGCCCTGGCCGCAGCGCTGCAGGAGCGCGACCGCCTGCGCGGCCTGGCGGTGGGCCTGGCACTCACGGGCGGCAATGTCGACGCGCCGGTGTTCAGCCGCGTGCTGGCGGGCTAGCTGTCTCCAAGGCTACTGGCGCGGCTGCGCCGGTCGCTTGGGAGACAAACGGGGGGCCGGTGCCTGCCCACAATCCGGCGCATGGGAACCCTTTACCTCGTGCGCCACGGCCAGGCCTCGTTTGGCGCAGAAGACTATGACCAGCTGAGCCCCCGTGGGCGCGAGCAGGCTGTGCGCCTCGGTGAGCACTGGCGCGAGCGCGGCCAGGTCTTCGATGCCGTGATCACCGGCACGCTGCGCCGCCACACGCAGACGCTCGAAGGCGTTGCCGAAGGTCTGCAGACCACCCCCGAGGTGCTGCAGATGCCCGGCCTCAATGAATACGACAGCCATGCGCTGATCACCGCCATCCACCCGCAGCCCCTTCCCAAGCCCGATACCCCGGAGCTCTACCGCCACCATTTCCGCCTGCTGTGCGACGCGCTCGCGCAGTGGATGGCGGGCGTCATCAGCCCGCAGGGCATGCCCAGCTGGAACGAGTTCAGCGCCGGTGTTCGGGCTGTGCTCGACCATGTGCGCCAGCACCACGTGGGGCACAACGTGCTGCTGGTGAGCAGTGGCGGCCCGATCTCGACCGCCGTGGGCCAGGTGCTGGGCACCGCGCCCGAGGTGACGATTGCGCTGAACATGCGCATCCGCAACAGCGCGGTCACGGAGTTCAGCATCAGCCCCAAGCGCTTGATGCTGCAGACCTTCAACACCCTGCCCCACCTGCAGGCGCTGGAGCATGCGGACTGGCTGACGCACGCGTAAAAACTTCCAGCCGTGCTGGCTTGAATAAAATTATTGCGAAACAATAAATAATTGCTGTTTAATAGCAACTCTTGCACTGTCTGGAGTTGCCATGCGCCGCCGCCGCCTGCTGGGCCATGCCCTTCTGACCCCTTTTCCGCTGCTCGGCGCCCTGAGCGGCTGCGGCGGCTCCCTGGGCGCCGCCAGTCCCCAGGCCGAGGTCATCGCGCCCGGCGGCGTCACGGTTCCAATGCAACGGCAACAACACCCCCATGTGTCGGTGGCGGTGCGTGCCAACGGCCAGCCCCTGCGCTTTCTGCTCGACACCGGGGCGGACCACAATGTGCTCACGCCGGGCACGGCGGCCATGCTGGGTCTGCCCCTGTCCGAGGAGCGGGTGCCCAGTTCCGGGGCCGAGGCATCGGCCCCGCCCGTGCCCTGGACGTTTCTGGACGACCTGGCTGTGGGTGATGCCGTGCATCTGCGGCGCTCAGTGGCCTTCGTCATACCGCTGCCCGACGAATTCACCTGCGACGGCATCCTGGGCGCCACGTTCTGGCGCGCTTTCGCAGCGCGCCTGGACTATGGCCGTGGCGAGCTCACGTTGGCGCCCGTGGGCGGGCTGGCACCACCACCGGGGGCCGTGCGCCTGCCCCTGCAGGTGCTGCCCGGCGGCAAGATGCTGGTCCAGGCCAGCGCCGCAGGGCACACCGGCTGGTTCTCGGTGGACACCGGCGACGGCGGGGCCGTCACGCTGTTTCGCCCCGCGGTGGAGCGGCTGGACCTGCGCACGGCACTGCAGCCCTCGGTGCGCATGCCCACCGGGGTGAGCGTGGGCGGCACCACCTGGGCGGATGTGGCACGCCTGCCCGTGTTCGAGCTGGGCCCCTGGCAATGGCCACAGGTACCGGTGCACCTGTCTCTCGCCACAGGGGGGCTGTTCGGCAGCGAAGCCTGGATGGGAAACCTGGGGGGCGAGTTGTGGCGGCGCTTTGCCGTCACCATCGACGTGGCCGGCGGCGCGCTGTACCTGGAGACCCAGGCGGCTTCCAGCGAGCCATTTGCCGGGCCACGCAGCGGTCTGGTGGCGCGCTGGAATGGCGAGCGCTTCGAGGTGCTCCATGTGGTGGCCGGCAGCCCGGCGGACCAGGCAGGTGTGCGGCCGGGCGACGCGCTGCTGGCGGTGCAGGGGCATGGCCTGGGCGCCAGCGATGCCGGCTGGCTGCGCGAGCAACTGGCCGCGGCACCCGGCACGGCGCTCGCCCTGCAGTTGCGTGCCGCCGATGGTGCCGAGCGCCAGGCCACGCTGGTGCTGCGGGAACTGGTCTGACTCAGATCTGACTCAGGGCGGGCTGGCGCCGTCCGGCGCGTCGCGCAGGGTGCTCAGCGGCAATGCCACCATCTCCTGCAACAGGGCCACGAGTTGGGTGGCGGCGGCGTCCACAACGCGCCGGCCCTTGTCGGCCGCGGCGGCCGCGGCATTGCCCACGGCACCGGCCGGGTGGTAGTCCTGCATCTGCCAGCCGAGCTTGGCGCTCTTGCCGTTGCCCAGGATGGCGTACTGCTCCGAGCGGTCCTGCGAGGTGGAGCGAAAGTCCTGCGCATGCGCCATGTGCACGGTGCCGGGCGACAGGTGCAGCATCATCGAGGTCTCGATTTCGCCCGCGTGGATGCCGAAGCGGTGCTCTGCCGCACTGAACTGGCCGGCCACCGCCTCGGGCAGGGGCAGGCTGAACCAGCTGGCGCTGTAGACCAGCAGGTCGCAGCGCGTGCGCAGCTCGCGCGCCACGATGTCCATCACGCTGACCTGGCCGCCATGGCCGTTGAACAGCAGCAGCTTCTTCACACCGGCGCGTGCGACGCACTCACCGAGCTCGGTCCACAGCGCGATGATGGTGGCCGGCGACAGCGTGAGCGTGCCGGGGTAGCGGATGTGCTCGGGGCTCAGGCCCACGCTCTGTGGCGGCAAAAATAGCACTGGCAGCTCGGCCGGCAACAGCGGCAGCGCCGCGTCGATCACGCCCTGCAACAGCGTGGCATCCACCGACAGCGGCAGGTGCGGCCCATGCTGCTCGATGGCCGCCACGGGCAGCACGGCCACGGTCTGCGCTGCCAGGCCCGAGGCCTTGCGCTGGGCGAAATCGCGCGTGCCGAGATCGGCCCACCAGCGCGGGGGCGTGGCGGTGGATGGAGAAGAGGGAGGCACCAGTGGCTGCGTCATGCCGCCATGGTAGCGGCCTCAGCCCAGAATGATCTCGTCCTGGTGGTTGGCGATGTGAAAGGTGTGGGCACGTGCGAACTCGACTTTGTCCAGCACACCATAGGCAAAGTGCGGACGCAGCGCCCCCGAGTGGGCGTTGAAGCGCGCGATGGCGGCCCGCAGGCGCTGGGATGCTGGCTTCCACTCGCCTGACATGGTGAGCGCTGGCGCTGCGGGAATGGGCTCTGCCAGGCCGTGCGACATGCGCCCGCGCCAGCCGAAGAAGCCGAACGCAGCCGCACCCAGCGTGCGCTGGAAGAGGGCACTGTTCTCCTTGGGAAATCCGTCCATGCTCATCTCGATGCTTTGAGAGAGATGCTCCAGCACCGCCACCAGCGGCCAGGCACCATTGGTGCGGGCCTGGGGCGCTGCCTCCATCCGGTCCAGCCAGCGCAGCGCGCCGGACAGGTCGGCGACCTTGGGCTCATCGGCCCAGCCGAAGGCGGGGACCAGGAGCAGGGGGGCGGCGATCAGGGCGGTGCGGCGTTTCATGGTGCACCGATGGTAGCGCCCTGCAAGCGCGCGCCGCAGCCGCTACCATCCGGGAATGACCCACGATCTGTTCCGAGAAGATGGCTACCTGCGCGAATGCAGCGCCCGCATCACCGCCATCACCGACGCCGGCATCGTGCTCGACCGCACGGTGTTCTACCCCCTGGGCGGCGGCCAGGCCGGCGACAGCGGCCACCTGCTGCTGGCCGACGGCACGGCCATCGCCATGGCCGACACGCGCAAGGGCAAGGATGCCGAAGGCCAAGCCACCGCCGACATCGTGCATGTGCCCGCCCCGGGCCAGGACGCGCAACTGGCGGCGCTCGCCACCGGCGCGCCCGTGACGGCCCGCATCGACTGGGAGCGCCGGCATCGCCTGATGCGCCTGCACACCACCACCCACCTGCTGTGCCACCTGGTGCCGCAGCTGGTCAACGGCTGCTCCATCACGCCCGAGTACGCGCGCCTGGATTTCTCGATGACCGACCCGCTCGACAAGGAGGTGCTGACCGCCGGCATCGCCGCGCTGGTGGCCGCAGGCCACCCGCTCACCGTGGCCTCGATCAGCGACGAGGAACTCGACGCCAACCCGACCCTGGTCAAGAGCATGAGCGTGCAGCCCCCGCGCGGTTCGGGGCGCATCCGCACCATCCGCATCGGCGGCGAGGGCGGTGCCCCGCTGATCGACCTGCAGCCCTGCGGCGGCACGCACGTGGCCAACACCGCAGAGATCGGCGCCATCGTGGTCACCAAGATCGAGAAGAAGAGCGCCACCACGCGGCGGGTGGTGCTGGGCTTCGCCGCCTGAACGTCAACAAACATCAACCACACCTCTGGATACACCGCGCGGTACTGCGCGGTGGTACCTTGGGCGGCCTGCCGCCCGTTTGCGGCGTCGCTCCCCTGACCGCCCGACGTTTTCAGTTGCCTCCATGCCTCTTCCCAAGCGCTTTTCCCTGACCCGCCCCTCCCTGGCAGCCCTGCGCCAGCACCGCTGGGCGCGCCGTGCTGCTGTTGCCCTGGCGGCTTTGCTGGCCCTGTGGCTGCTGGCCTGGCTGGCCGTGCCCCCCCTGCTCAAGGGGCCGCTGCAGCGTGCGGCCAGCGCGCAATTGGGCCGCGCGGTGACGGTGGGGGCCATCGATTTCAAGCCCTGGTCGCTGGAGCTCACGCTGCGCGACATCGCCGTGGCGGGCGCCGAGGGCAGCGACAAGCCCCAGCTCACCATCGCCCGCGTGCACGTGGATGGCGAGCTGCAATCGCTGCTGCGCCTGGCACCGGTGGTGGACGAGTTCACGGTGGAGTCACCCGTGCTGCACATCGCCCACCTGGGCGAGGGCCGCTACGACGTGGACGACATCATCGCCAAGGTCACGGAACCGCCCGCCGAACCCAAGCCCGACACCGGCCCGGCGCGCCTGGCGCTGTACAACCTGGCGCTTGTCGGCGGCAGCATCGACTACGACGACCGCAGCGTGGGCAAAACACACACCGTGCGCGGCCTGGCGCTCACCGTGCCCTTCATCAGCACTCTGCCCTCGCAGCGCGAGGTGAAGGTGGAGCCGCACCTGGCCTTCACCCTCAATGGCAGCCGCTTCGACTCTTCCGCACAGGGCACGCCCTTCGCCCAGACGGGCAAGACCGACGCCAGCGTGCGCTGGGACGGCGTGGACCTGGCCCCCTACCTGGCCTACCTGCCAGCCAGCCTGCCCGTGAAGGTGCAGGGCGCCACCCTGGACGTGGACCTGAAGGTGGCCTTCGAGCAGACACCGAAGATGGCCGTGAAGCTCACTGGCAGCGTGCAGGCGCGCGACGTGCGCCTGGCGGACCGCCAGGGGCAGGACCTGTTGAGCTACGAGCGCCTGAAGGTCGACCTGGCCGACGTGCGCCCGCTCGACCAGGTGGTGCGCTTGTCGCAGGTGGAGCTCACGGCCCCGGTGCTCAATGCCACGCGCAATGCCGACGGGCAGATCAACCTGGCGCAACTGGCGCCCGAGAGCCCGCCCGCTGCGGCGGCGCCTGCCGCCAACGCTGCCAGTACCGCGTCTCGCCCAGCCTCGGCCGCTGCGGGCAAGCCCGCGACCGCCAGGCCCTGGACCGTGGAGGTCGCCCACACCCTGGTGCGCGGCGGCACGCTGCGCTGGGGCGACCAGACCACCCGCCCGGCCGCTGCACTAGAAGCCCGCGAGTTCACGCTGGATGCTAGGGACCTGGCCCTGCCCTGGGCGCACCCCGTGGCCTTCGAGGGGGGTTTCAAGCTGCAGGATGGCAGCCTGGGCTTCAAGGGCGAGGCCACCGACCAGAAGGCGCAGGTGCAGGCGACTGTGACCGCACTGGCGCTGCAGGTGGCCGCCCCCTACCTGGCGCAGGCGCTGGAGCCCGCCGTGTCGGGCCAGCTCACCGGCGACATCGGGGTGCAGTGGGCAGCGCCCGATGCCTCGTCCGTGAAGCCCGGTGCTGCGGCGCCCACGGGCGTCACCCTCACCGCCGGCCCGCTGGCGCTGGAGCAACTGGCCTTGCGCCAGGGCAAGACCGTGCTGGCCAGCCTGGGCCGGCTGGAAGTCAAGGGCGTGCAGGTGCCATTGGACACACGCACCGCCACGCTGGAGAGCCTGGCCCTGACCCAGCCCAAGGCCACGGTGGACCGCAGCGCGGATGGGCGCTGGATGTTCGAGCGCTGGATGAAGGCGCCGGCCACCACGCCCCCGGCAGAAGAAGCCGCCCCGGCACCGAATGCCCCCGCCGCCGCGCCGTGGGTGCTGCGCGTGGCGGATTTCAGCCTGCAGGGCGGTGCCATTGCGCTGGCCGACAACGCCCAGGCCCGCCCCGTGGCGCTGGAGCTGTCGGCCCTGGGCATCAGCGCCAAAAACCTCGCCACCGACGGCAGCAAGCCCGAAGCGCTCAAAATTTCTGCCCAGGTGGCCGCAGGCAAGGGCACGCCTGGCAAGCTCGACTACCAGGGCACGCTGGCGCTGCAGCCGCTGGCCACGCAGGGCAGGCTCGAGGCCACGCGCCTGCCGCTGCACGCGCTCGACGGCTACCTGGCGAGCCAGTTGGCCATCGAGCTGCTGCGCGCCGACGTGGGATTCAAGGGCCAAGTGGCCTTTTCGCAGGGCGACAAGGGCGCCAGCCTGCGCCTGTCGGGCGACGCCGCCGTGGACGACCTGCAGGCCAATAGCACCTCGGCCTCCACCCCCAAGACCGAGGCCCAGGTGGGCGAGGAACTGCTGGCCTGGAAGAGCCTGAACCTGCGCGGCGTGGAGCTGGCCACCGCCCCCGGCACGGCCCCGAGCCTGTCGGTCAGAGAGACCAGTCTGGCCGACTTCTTCGCGCGCATCGCCATCAACGAGGCCGGCCGCATCAACCTGGGCGACATCGCCAAGACCCCGGCCGAGGCCCAGGCGGCCAATGCCGCCAGTGCCGCGAAGTCGGTGCCACCCGCGATGGCGCCTGCCGCGTCCGCAGCGTCCGCTGCCGTGGCGGCAGCGCCGGCCGACCCGCTGGCACCGGTGGTGCAGTTCGGCCCGGTGAGCCTGGTCAACGGCAAGGTGCTGTTCTCCGACTTCTTCATCAAGCCCAACTACTCGGCCGACCTGTCGGAGCTCACGGGCAAGCTCAGCGCCTTTTCCACCGCGGCACCCGGGGGCGAGCCGGTGCTGGCCGACCTGGAGCTGCGCGGCAAGGCCGAGGGCACGGCCTCGCTGGAAATCACCGGCAAACTCAACCCACTGGCCAAGCCGTTGGCGCTGGACATCGCAGGCAAGGTGCGCGACCTGGAGCTGCCACCGCTGTCGCCCTATGCCGTCAAATACGCAGGGCATGGCATCGAGCGCGGCAAGCTCAGCGTGGACGTGGCCTACAAGGTGCTCCCGAGTGGCCAGCTCACGGCCAGCAACCGGCTGGTGCTCAACCAGCTGACCTTTGGCGAACCCGTGGCCGGCGCGCCCAACAGCCTGCCCGTGAAGCTCGCCGTGGCGCTGCTGGCCGACCGCAATGGCGTGATTGACCTGGACCTGCCGCTCAGCGGCTCGCTCAACGACCCCGAGTTCCGCGTGGGCCCGGTGATCTGGAAGATCATCGTCAACCTGATCGGCAAGGCCCTGATCTCGCCCTTCAGCCTGCTGGCCAGCGCCATGGGCGGCGGCGACGAACTGGGCAGCGTGCCCTTCGCCCCCGGCAGCGCCAGCCTGAGCCCCGAGGCCCAGCAGAACCTTGCCAAGGTCGTCAAGGCGCTGACCGACCGGCCCAACCTGCGCATCACCGTGACCGGCCAGGCCAGCCTGCAGGCCGAGCGCGAGGGCCTGCAGCGCGAGCACCTGCAGCAACTGGTGCTGGCCGAAAAGCGCCGCGCCAGCCCGGCCGACACCGCAGCAGTGCAGGCCGCCGAGTACCCCGCCCTGCTCAAGGACGTGTACCGCCGCGCCGACATCCCCAAGCCGCGCAACCTGGTGGGCCTGGCGCGCGAGCTGACCCCGGCCGAGATGGAGGCCCTGCTGCTGGCCAACCAGCCCGCCACCGAGGCCATGGCGCAGGAGCTGGCCACCCAGCGGGGCCAGACAGTGCGCAGCTACCTGATGGCGCAGAAGCTGCCCGTGGAACGGCTCTTTCTGGCGGCGCCGCGCGCGGGAACCCAGCCCGAAAAATGGTCTCCCCAGGCGCAACTGACCCTGGCGACACAATAAGGGGCATCTTCCCCGCCCAGGAACCAAACGGTCTTCTGGGCGCTCACACCTTGCAACATGCACTACCGCCCGACCTCCCTGCTCGCCAGAGCTATCTTTCTCATAGCAGTCATGCTGGCTGGCGCGGGCAGTTGGGCCCAGTTGCCGGCCAAGGGTGGCGCGGCCACCAGCGCCGTGGTGACCACCCCCCATGTGCGGGCGGAGCTGATCGCCCATGCACCACAAGGCGTCGAGCCCGGCCAGCCGCTGTGGCTGGGCCTGCAGATCACCCACCAGCCCGAGTGGCATACCTACTGGAAGAACCCCGGCGATTCCGGCCTGCCCATCGAGATGGCCTGGACCCTGCCCGCCGGGCTGGACGTGGGCGAGATCGCCTGGCCCCTGCCCAAGAAGATCCCCATCGGCACCCTGGCCAACTACGGCTACGAGGGCACGGTGCTGCTGCCCGTGCCTGTCACGGTGGACAGCACCTTTGCGCCCAAGGCGCTGTCGAACGATGCCACGGTGCGCCTGCACGCCACCTGGCTGGTGTGCCGCAAGGAATGCATCCCTGAAGAGGGCAACTTCACGCTGACCATCCCCGCTCGCAGCACCACGGCCATGCATGGTGCGGCGTTCGATGCCGCCCTGGCGGCCCAGCCCCGCCCGGTGATGGGCAGCGTGCAGGGCGTGCGGCCCGACAGCAATGCCCGCATCGAGGGCAACACGCTCCAACTGAGCGTGCAGGGCCTGCCTGTGGAACTGCGCGGCAAGACGCTGGAGCTCTTCCCCGAGACGCCCGAGGTCATCGAGAACGCCGCCGCCTGGACCCAGGCCTGGAAGGGCGCGGTGTGGACTGCCGAGGTGCCTCTGTCGGCCCAGCGCAGCAACAGCCCTGACCCGATGCCCGTGGTGCTGGCCGCCAACGGCCAGGGCTACCGGGCCGAGCTCAAGGTGCTGGGCGCCTGGCCCACGGTGGCCGCAGCGGCCACCGTGTCGCCCGCGCTGGAGGCGGCGCTCAAGGCCAATGCGGCGGGCGCAGGCACGTCGCGCGCCCCCCAGGCCACCTCGTCGGTCCCGCCCCTGACCTTGCTCGCAGCGCTGTTCGGCGCGTTGCTGGGCGGCCTCATCCTGAATCTCATGCCCTGCGTCTTCCCGGTGCTGGCCATCAAGGTCGTGGGCTTTGCCCAGCATGCGCAGGACCGGCGCGCGCACCGGCTCAGCGGCATCGCCTACACGGCAGGCGTGGTGCTGTCCTTCGTGGCGCTGGGCGGGCTGATGCTCGGCCTGCGCGCGGCGGGCGAGGCCATCGGCTGGGGCTTTCAGCTGCAGTCACCGGCCGTGGTGGCGGGGCTGGCGGCGCTGTTCACGCTGATCGCGCTGAACCTGGCGGGGGTGTTCGAGTTCGGGCATTTCCTGCCTTCGTCGGTGGCCAACCTGCAGGCGCGCCACCCGGTGGCCGATTCGTTCCTGACGGGCGTGCTCGCCGTGGCCGTGGCCTCGCCCTGCACCGCGCCGTTCATGGGGGCCTCGCTGGGCCTCACGGCCACGCTGCCAGGCCCACAGGCGCTGGCCGTGTTCGCGGCGCTGGGCCTGGGCCTGGCCCTGCCCTACCTGGCCGCCGCCTTCGTGCCCGCCGTGGCGCGCGCCCTGCCGCGCCCCGGCGCGTGGATGGACACGCTGCGCAAATTCATGGCCTTCCCCATGCTGGCCACGGTGGTCTGGCTGGTGTGGGTGCTGGGCCAGCAAAGCGGTATCGATGGCGCGGGCGCGCTGCTGATCCTGCTGGTGGCACTGGGCATGGTGGCCTGGGCGCTGTCGCTCGCGGGCACCGCGCGCCGTTTCATGGCCCCGGTCTCCGTCCTGGCGCTGGCGCTGCTGGCCTGGACCTTCGTGCCCCACATCACCAACGTGGCTGCGGCGCCCATGTCCACTGCCACGGCCAGCGCCACCGGTCCGCAGTGGCAGGCCTGGACCCCGGGCGCGGCCGAGCAGCTCGTCGCCAGCGGCCGGCCGGTGTTCGTGGACTTCACCGCCGCCTGGTGCGTGACCTGCCAGTACAACAAGAAGACCACCCTGGCCGACGCCGACGTACAGGCCGACTTCACCGCCAAGAACGTGGCCCTGCTGCGCGCCGACTGGACGCGCCGCGACCCGGCCATCACCGCCGCACTGGCCCAGCTGGGCCGCAGCGGCGTGCCGGTGTATGTGCTGCATGCCCCCGGCAAGGCGCCCGTGGTGTTTTCCGAGATCCTGGGCGAAGCGGAACTGCGCGCCGCGGTGGCGGCGCTGTAAGACCAGCCGGTCGGCAGGGGCTCCGCCTGGAAATCCGGGGCCGCATCGCCCATACTGCCCCACCACCGTCCCACCTGGAGATCTTTCATCCATGCTGCTTCGACGTACCCTCTTCGCCCTGCCCCTCGTGCTGGCTGCCGCCGGTGCCCAGGCCGCCGCCACCGTGGGCCAGCCGGCTCCCGACATCACCCTCAAGGACACCACGGGCAAGACCGTGCGCCTGTCGGACTTCAAGGGCAAGCATGTGGTGCTCGAATGGACCAACCCCGGCTGCCCCTTCGTGCGCAAGCACTACGACAGCGGCAACATGCCCGCCACGCAGAAGGACGCTGCGGGCAAGAACGTGGTGTGGCTCGCAGTCAATTCCACCGAGAAGGCCAGCGGCGACTACCTGGAGCCCGCCAAGCTGACCAGTTGGCTCAAGGAGCGCCAGTCGGTGCCCACCGCCATCCTCATGGACGAGGAAGGCACGGCCGGCCGCGCCTACGGCGCACGCACCACGCCGCACATGTACATCGTGAACCCGCAGGGCCAGCTGATCTATGCCGGCGGCATCGACAGCATCGCCTCGGCCAAGGTTGACGACATCCCGCGCGCCACGAACTATGTGAAGACCGGGCTGGCGGAGGCGCTGGCGGGCAAGCCGCTGACGGCCTCGACAACCCGTCCTTACGGCTGCAGCATCAAGTACAAAGACCCGGCCTGACCGGCTGCGCCCTACACTGGTGGCATGAGCACCATCAGCGAACTGCGCCATATCCTCGCAAGCTGCCGCACCATCGCGGTCGTGGGCCTGTCGCCGCAATGGCACAGGCCCAGTTTCTTTGCGGCCAAGTACATGCAGGCCCATGGCTACCGCATCGTGCCGGTGAACCCCATGGCAAGCGAGATCCTGGGCGAGCGCAGCTACCCCAGCATCACCGCTGCGGCGGCGGACCACCGCATCGACATGGTGGACTGCTTTCGCAAGAGCGAGGACATTCCGCCGCTGGCCGAGGAAGCCATTGCCATCGGCGCCCAGTGCCTGTGGATGCAGCTCGGTGTCGTGAACGAAGACGCAGCAGCTCGTGCGCGCGCTGCGGGCCTGTCGGTGGTAATGGACCGCTGCGTGAAGATCGAGCATGCGCGCCTGTTCGGCGGGCTCAACTGGGCTGGCGTCAACACACGCGTGATCTCGGCCAAGCGCCCGCAGCAACTGCCTTACTGAACAGAAGAACAAAGAGAGACATTCGCCCATGGAAAAGGACAGAGACTACGGCTTCGGCACGCGCGCCATCCACGCGGGCGCCATTCCCGACCCGGTGACCGGCGCGCGCGCCACGCCCATCCACCAGACGACGAGCTTTGTCTTCGACAGCGCCGAGCACGCCAGCAGCCTGTTCAACCTGCAGACCTTCGGCAATGTCTACAGCCGCATCAGCAACCCCACGGTGGCGGTGTTCGAGGAGCGCATCGCCAGCCTGGAGAACGGCCGCGCGGCCCTGGCCTGTGCCAGCGGCATGGCCGCGCAGATGGCGGCGCTGCTGGCCATCCTCAAGACCGGCGACCACATCGTGGCGGCCAGCACCCTGTACGGCGGCACGGTGGGACAGCTCGGCGTGGGCTTTGCACGCCTGGGAATCGAAACGAGCTTCGTGGACCCTGCTGATCCGGAGAATTTCGCTCGCGCCATGCGTCCCAACACCCGCGCCGTGTACGGCGAGACCATCGGCAACCCGCTGGTCAACGTGCTCGACATCGGGGCCGTGGCCGGGGTGGCGCACGCCCACGGCGTGCCCCTGGTGATCGACAACACCGTGGCCAGCCCCTACCTGTGCAACCCGCTGGCCTTTGGCGCCGACATCGTGGTGCACAGCGCCACCAAGTACATCGGCGGCCATGGCACGACCATGGGCGGCGTGGTGGTCGAGGGCGGCAAGTTCCCCTGGGACAACGGCAAGTTTCCCGAGATGGTGGAGCCCAGCCGCGCCTACCATGGCGTGAAGTTCTACGAGACCTTCGGCGACTTCGGCTACACCATGAAGGCACGCATGGAGATCAACCGCACCTTCGGCGGCGTGCTCTCGCCCATGAACGCCTGGCAGTTGCTGCAGGGCGCCGAAACGCTGCACCTGCGCATGCGCGAGCACTGCCGCAACACGCTGGCGGTGGCGAAGTTCCTGCAGGGCCATGCCAAGGTGGCCTGGGTCAACTACCCGGGCCTGGCCGATTCACCGTATTACACCTTGGCGCAAAAGCAGTTTCGCGCGGTGGACGGCACGCCCGGTGCCTCGGGCATCCTGACCTTCGGCATCCAGGGTGGCGCCGCGGCAGGAGAGAAGTTCATCGACGCCTGCGAGTTCCTGAGCCACCTGGCCAACATCGGCGACGCCAAGACCCTGGTGATCCACCCGGCATCGACCACGCACCGGCAATTGAGCGACGAAGAACTGGCACGTGCCGGCGTGAGCGCGGACATGGTGCGCCTATCGGTGGGCATCGAGGACCTGGACGACATCCTCTGGGACATCGACCAGGCGCTGTCAAAAACCTAAGCGCTGGTGGGGGCGCCCAGCCTCTGCGACAGGCTGCGCGCCATGTCGCGCAGATGCCCTGCGGCGGCACTGTCCGGGCCGGTGCGCAGCGTGGCGCTCAGGCCGATCACGGCCAAGCACAGCACGAGCTGGCCAAAACCGTCGAACACCGGAGTGGCCAGTGCGCTGATGCCCGGCAGCAACTGGTCGGTGACCTCGGCCACTTGGTGGGTGCGCACGGCGTCCAGCTCGGCGGCAAAGGCCGGGTCGTCGAGCGCCCCGGCATGGCCATCGGCGGCCAGGGCAGCCGCTGTGCGCTCGCGCGGGCCGAAGGCCGCGAACACTTTGCCCGTGGCGGTGTGCCGCACCGATGCCGTGGTGCCGTGGCGCATGGCCACGTAGACGGCAGTGGGCCCTTCTTCGACGCGGATGATGGTCGGGCCGTTGTCCCCCCAGACCGATGCCGAGACCGTGTAGCCGATGCGCTGGGCCAGCGCCGGCAACTCGGCAATCGCCAGCCGCACCGGGTCCACCTGCTGCAGACTGATCAAACCCAGTTGCATGGCCAAAGGCCCCAGGCCATAGTGGCCGCTCACGGCGTCCTGCTCGATCAGGCCCAGTTTGCCGAAGCTCACGAGGTAGGGGTGGGCCTTGGCGGGCGTCATGTCGGCGGCCCGCGCCAGGTCCTTGAGCGCCATGCGCCGGCCAGTGCGGGCCAGCACCTTGAGCAGCTGGCCGCCCACCTCCACGCTCTGGATGCCGCGCGGCGCGCGCGGGCTGTCTTCGTCGTCGGCAGGGGAAAGGTCGCGAGAGGGATCGTCCATGGCGCCATTGTCCACCGAGCCCATGGCGATCCCGGTCACCCTGGGGTTTCCACTTAAACAAATGAATTAGACATTGACGAATTTATTGCCTATGATCAAAACATTCCGTTTAGATGAATTCATTCCACTAAACCAAATTAACCGGTAACACCCCATGAC
>NZ_JAUZDX010000022.1 GCF_030704685.1 Acidovorax sp. A1169 | reverse complement strand
AGGCCAAGAAAAGACGACCCCGCTGCCCGTGTCCCCCTCGCTGGTGGCGAGGGGGCAGCCTGCGATGCTCGAAGCTGGGGTGCGCCTCGGAACTCGCTGCGTTCTTCGAACTCCGCTCAAACATCTGCGGCGAGCCAGATGACGAAGCGCGTGTGTCCTGCGGCACACGCGCCACCCCAGCTTCTGCGCTTCTCGGCACGGTCAGAAGGGGGTGGAAGCGGGCTCCATACGGGCCATTGCTTCGCTCGGCCTGTGGTCCTTCGCTGCGCTCGGCTCGCCAGAGCGATTGCGCCCCGCCCGTCGGCAGCGCCTAGCGCGACCCGACACCCGGCGCAGCTGCGAAGCAGCAGCCGTTTGGACCCCGCTCCCCACCCCTACTGGCTGCGCCGAGAAGCGCAGGGCCTGGGGTGGGTGCGTGTGCCGAAGGACACACGCACTTCGTGATCTGGCTTGCCGCAGCTGTTTGAGCGGAGTTCGAAGAACGCAGCGAGTTCTGCGGCACCACCCCAGGCCCGAGCATCGCAGGTTGCCCCCTTCGCCCACCGGGCGAAGGGGGACGCAGACTGGGGGCCGCCTTCTCTTTGGTGACTTTCTCTTGGCGGCCAAGAGAAAGTTACTGCGCCGCCGGGCGCACACCCCGGCTCCCGCCCTTAATCAAAGCATGCAGCCACCATCAAAGCATGCAGCCACCACGCGCCGCAAGCACCGCACAAGACGCAAAGAGCTACCTCAACACCAACACCGGAATGTGCGAATGGGTCAACACATGCTGCGTCTCACTCCCCATCAACAACCGCTTGACCCCCTTGCGCCCATGCGATGCCATCACGATCAGATCCGCCTTGTGCTTCCTGGCAGCCGCGATGATCGCCTCGGCCACCAGGTCGGATTTGTGGACCACGGCCTTCACCGTGATGCCACGCGCTGCGCCGCGGGCCTTGACGGCATCGACCATGGCCTGTGCGGCATCGTTCCACTGCTGCTCGATGCGTTTCACATCGCTCATCTCCACGGGCATGCCGCCTTCGAAGTAGCTGCGCGGGTAGCGCGGCACCACCTTGAGCGCGATGACGGTGGCCGAGGTCAGCTCGGCCAGAGCGAGGCCATGGTCCACCGCCTTCTCCGAGAGGGTGGAGCCATCGGTGGCAATCAGGATGCGTTGGTACATGGTGGTCTCCTTGCTTGTAGATAGTGCAAGCGTACGGGCCATGATGTTCCCCGCCTTGATCCAGGTCAACAAGCCAACCGGGCTGCGGCGATAGGCTTGAGCCATGTCAAATGCCACCCCCAGCCCCGCAGATGCAAGCTCGCAGGTGACCTCGCCACAGCAGCTGCACACCGCACTGCTCGATGATCCGCAGGAGTGGCCTTCCTTCGGCCGCCCCTGCGATGGCCACGGTGCGCCGGTGGAGTCCGCCCCTGGGGACGCACCCGCGTGGGAATCGCATGTAGTGCTCTCGGGCATGCACTGCGCGGCCTGCGCCCTCAGCATCGAAGACGCGCTGCGCAGTGTGCCTGGCGTGATGCAGGCCGATGTGAGCGCCACCACGCACCGTGCGCGCGTGGTGTGGCAGCCCTCGCAGGTGCTGCCCTCCAGCTGGTTGGCCGCCGTGGCCCGCGCGGGCTACCAGGCGTTGCCGGCCATGGACGCGCTCGCACGCACCCAGCGCCAGCAGGAGAGCCGGCGCGCGCTGTGGCGCTGGCTGGTGGCGGGATTTTGCATGATGCAGGTGATGATGTACGCGTGGCCCGCCTACGTGGCGCAACCGGGCGATCTGTCGCAGGAGATGGAGACGCTGCTGCGCTGGGCCTCGTGGGTCATCACGCTGCCGGTGGTGTGCTTTGCCTGCGGCCCGTTTTTCGCCAGTGCGCTGCGCGATGTGCGGCTGCGCCGCGTGGGCATGGACCTGCCCGTGGCGCTGGGCATGGCCATCACCTTTGCCGTGAGCACGGCGGGCACCTTCGACCCGGCGGGCATCTTCGGCAAGGAGGTGTACTTCGACTCGCTCACCATGTTCGTGTTCTTTCTGCTCACCGGCCGCTGGCTGGAGCTGCGCCTGCGCGACAGCACGGCCGGTGCGCTGGAGGCGGTGATGAACCGCCTGCCCGACAGCGTGGAGCGGCGCAATGCCGATGGCGCATTCTCCCGCGTGGCCACGCGCCGCCTTGAAGTGGGCGATGTCATCCGCGTGCTGCCGGGCGAGGCCTTCCCGGCCGATGGCCGCATCACCGACGGCAGTACGCATGCCGACGAGGCTCTGCTCACCGGCGAGTCCACCCCCGTGGCGCGCCCGCTGGGCAGCACCGTGGTGGCGGGCAGCTACAACCTGCAGGCGGCGGTGCAGATGCGCGTGGAGGGCACGGGCAGCGCCACGCGCTTTGCACAGATCGTGGCGCTGATGGAAAGCGCATCGCTGCAGAAGCCGCGCCTGGCGCAGCTGGCCGACCGCGTGGCGCGGCCCTTTCTCATCGCCGTGCTGCTGGCCGCCGTGGTCGCCGCCGCCTGGTGGTGGCCCAGCAGCCCCAGCCACGCGCTGATGGTGGCGGTGGCGGTGCTCATCGTCACCTGCCCTTGCGCGCTGTCGCTGGCCACACCGGTGGCCATGCTGACCGCCGCCGGCACACTGGCACGCCATGGCCTGCTGGTGCGCAACCTGCAGGGGCTCGAAGCCCTGGCGGCGGTGGACACCATCGTGTTCGACAAGACCGGCACGCTCACACGCGATGGCATGGCACTGCAGGGCGTGCACACCATCCCCGGCCTGGCGCGGCACGATGCCCTGGCGCTGGCCGCTGCCCTGGCGTGCCAGTCCATGCACCCCGCGTCACGCGCCCTGTGCGCGGCGGCGGATGGCGACTCCGGTCGCTGGGCCGCCACCAATGTGGTGGAAGAAGCGGGGCAAGGCCTCACCGCCCGCGTGATCGACACCACCGGCGCGGTGGCCCCGCGCCGCCTGCGCCTGGGTTCTGCGCGCCATGCGGGCGTGGGGGCGGGGCAGGGCGCCGACAGCGCGGCCCTGCAGGTGGTGCTGTCTGAGGAAACCGATGAGCGTGGAGCGGCCGTTGAGCTGGCCCGCTTCACCCTGGCCGAGAGCCTGCGGCCCGAGGCCCGCGCCGTGGTGCAGGCGCTGCAGCGCGAAGGCGTGGCGGTACACATGCTCTCGGGCGACCGCATGGCGTCGGTGCAGCGCGTGGCCATGCAGGCCGGCATCGTGCACGCGCAGGGTGATTGTTCGCCCGGGGGCAAGCTGGCCGCGCTGCAGGCACTGCAGTCGCAGGGCCGCCAGGTCGCCATGGTGGGCGACGGACTCAACGATGGGCCGGTGCTGGCCGGGGCCCATGTGTCCTTCGCCTTCGGCAGCGCCGTGCCGCTGGCGCGCTCGCGCGCCGACTTCGTGGTGCTGGGCGGCAGCCTGCAGCTGGTGCTGCAGGCCGTGCTGCTGGCGCGCAAGACGCTGCGCGTGGTGCGCCAGAACCTGTGCTGGGCTGCCGCCTACAACGCGCTGTGCGTGCCGCTGGCGGTGCTGGGCTATATGCCGGCGTGGCTGGCCGGGCTGGGCATGGCATTGAGCTCGCTGCTGGTGGTGCTCAACGCCTCGCGCCTGGCCCGGCTGGTGGGAGAGGAGAGGCTTGCACAAGACGCTGCTGGTGCCCTCCCCAGAACCGCGCTGGAGACCGTGTGATGGACATCCTGTACCTGCTGATCCCCCTGTCCGTGGTGCTGGTGCTGCTGATCCTGGCCGGCCTGTGGTGGGCCGTCTACCGGGGCCAGTTCGAGAGCGTGGAGCAAGAGGGCGAGCGCATTCTCCGGAATGATTGACATGCGTCAATACCCACCGGGCCGTGCTGCAGGAGACTCACTGCAACACAAAGAGGTGCCCGATGGATTTAACTCACAACACAGCTGCCGCGCACTACAACGACACAGTCGTGCGGCAGTTTTCTATCATGGCAGTGGTATGGGGGGTGGTGGGTATGTTGGTGGGCGTCATCATCGCCGCCCAGCTTGCCTGGCCTGAACTCAACTTCGGCATTCCGTGGCTCAGCTACGGGCGCCTGCGGCCACTGCATACCAACGCCGTCATCTTCGCCTTTGGCGGCTGCGCGCTGTTCGGCACCAGCTACTACGTGGTGCAGCGCACCTGCCAAGTGCGGCTGTTTGCCGCACCGCTGGCCGCCTTTACCTTCTGGGGCTGGCAGCTCGTGATCCTGGCGGCGGCCATCAGCCTGCCCATGGGTTATACGTCGGGCAAGGAATACGCCGAGCTCGAATGGCCCATCGACATCCTGATCACGCTGGTCTGGGTGTCCTACGCCATCGTGTTCTTCGGCACCGTGGGCATGCGCAAGGTGCGCCACATCTACGTGGCCAACTGGTTCTTCGGCGCCTTCATCCTGGCCGTGGCCATTCTGCACCTGGTCAACAGCGCCGCGGTGCCTGCGGGCTGGATGAAGAGCTACTCGGCCTACGCCGGTGTGCAGGACGCCATGGTGCAGTGGTGGTACGGCCACAACGCGGTGGGTTTCTTCCTCACCGCAGGCTTCCTCGGGATGATGTACTACTTCATCCCCAAGCAGGCTGGCCGCCCGGTGTACAGCTACCGCCTGTCCATCGTGCATTTCTGGGCGCTGATCTTCACTTACATGTGGGCCGGCCCGCACCACCTGCACTACACCGCGCTGCCGGACTGGACGCAATCGGTGGGCATGGTGTTCTCGCTGATCCTGCTGGCCCCCAGCTGGGGCGGCATGATCAACGGCGTGATGACCCTGTCGGGCGCCTGGCACAAGCTGCGTGACGACCCCATCCTGCGTTTTCTGATCGTGTCGCTGTCGTTCTACGGCATGTCCACCTTCGAGGGCCCGATGATGTCCATCAAGACCGTCAACGCCCTGAGCCACTACACCGACTGGACCGTGGGCCACGTGCACTCCGGCGCCCTGGGCTGGGTGGGCCTGATCTCCATGGGCTCGCTGTACTACCTGATCCCCCGCCTGTTCGGCCGCGAGAAGATGCATTCCGTGCCGGCCATCGAGCTGCACTTCTGGATGGCCACCCTGGGCATCGTGCTGTACATCGCCGCGATGTGGATCGCCGGTGTCATGCAGGGCCTGATGTGGCGCGCCATCAACCCCGACGGCACGCTCACCTACACCTTTGTCGAGAGCGTCAAGGCCACCTACCCCTTCTATGTGGTGCGCCTGGCGGGCGGCCTGCTGTACCTGGGCGGCATGCTGGTCATGGCTTGGAACGTGTGGGCCACCGCCATCGCCGGCCGCTCGGTCAAGGTCGCCATCCCTGCTGTGCACTCTGCCCATGCAGCCGCCCACGCCTGAGCCTGTACGAAAGACCTGATCCATGTCTGACAACAAGACCCCTGCGACCACCGGTTTCAGCCACGAAAAGGTGGAGACCAACAACTTCCTGATGATCGTGCTGATCTTGCTGGTGATCGCCATTGGCGGCCTGGTGGAGATCGTGCCCCTGTTCTTCCAGAAGTCCACCACCGAGGCCGTCAAGGGCGTGGAGCCCTACACCGCCACGCAGCTCATCGGGCGCGATATCTACATCCGCGAGGGCTGCTACAACTGCCACTCGCAGATGATCCGCCCCTTCCGCGCCGAGACGCTGCGCTACGGCCACTACTCGGTGGCTGGCGAGTTTGTGTACGACCACCCCTTCCAGTGGGGCAGCAAGCGCACCGGCCCCGACCTACACCGCGTGGGCGGCAAGTACAGCGACGAGTGGCATCGCATCCACCTGACCAACCCGCGCGACGTGGTGCCCGAGTCGAACATGCCCGCCTACCCATGGCTGGAGAAGACGCCTGTCGACGCCGCCGTTGCAGCCCCCCGCATGAAGGCGCTGCGCACCGTGGGCGTGCCCTACACCGACGGGCAGATCGCCGACGCGGCCGCCGAGCTCAAGGGCAAGACCGAGATGGACGCCCTGGTGGCCTACCTGCAGGTCATGGGCCGCGCGCTCAAGTAAGGAGTTTGAAATGGACATCACCACCATGCGCATCGTCGCCACTCTGGCTTCCCTTGCGTGCTTCGTCGGCATCTGGGTCTGGGCCTACCTGGGCAGCAACAAGGACCGCTTCGACGAAGCGGGCCGCGTGCCTTTCGAGCACGAATGACCGTGCCCGCCTCAAGAACAACAACGACCACATGAACAAGAGAGCACCCCATGAGTGACTTCACCAGCAATTTCTGGTCGGTCTTCGTGACCGCCGTGACCCTGGGCGGCATCATCGCCTGCGGCCTGCTGCTGTGGATGGCCGGCCGCAAGAAGGTCATGGCCACCGCCGACAACACCACCGGCCACGTCTGGGACGAAGACCTGGTCGAGATGAACAACCCCCTGCCGCGCTGGTGGGTGTGGATGTTCGTCATCACCATCGTCTTCGGCCTGGCCTACCTGGCCGCCTACCCGGGCCTGGGCACATTTGCCGGCAAGCTCGGCTGGACGCAGCTGGGCGAGTACCAGGCCGAGATGGACAAAGCCAAGGCAGAGCTGGCACCGCTGTACGCCCGCTTCGCCGACATGAAGCCCGAGGACATGGCGCGCGACCCGCAGGCCCATGCGATTGGCGAGCGCCTGTTCATGAACAACTGCGCGCAGTGCCACGGCTCCGACGCACGCGGCAGCAAGGGCTTTCCCAACCTGGCCGACAGCGACTGGCTGCACGGCGGCGCGCCCGAGAAGATCCGCGAAACCATTGTGCAGGGCCGCACTGGCGTGATGCCGCCCATGGCGGCCGCCGTGGGCTCGCCTGAGGACGTGCGCAACCTCTCGCACTATGTGCTGAGCCTCTCCAAGAGCCCGCACGACTCGCTGCGCGCATCGCTTGGCAAGTCCAAGTTTGCCGCCTGCGCTGCCTGCCACGGCATGGACGGCAAGGGCAACCAGGCCCTGGGCGCCCCCAACCTCACCGACGACGTGTGGCTGCACGGCTGGGGCGAAGCCGCCATCACCGCCATGATCAATAACGGCAAGACCAACCAGATGCCCGCCCAGGCCGAGAAGCTGACCGAGGCGCAGATCGCCGTGCTGGCCTCCTACGTGTGGAGCCTCTCCAACAACGGTGCCGCAGCCGCCGCGCGATGACCGTGTGACCTGAACCCTGGCGCACGGGCTTCGCCGCCATACGGCGGGCGGTAACGCGCCGGCCGGTGCATGCCCCGAAGGGCATTGCGCCCGGCCTCCTATTCGAGAACTGCCATGAAGCCACCCAGCGGGCCTGCCCGCAAGGTCATTCCCATCACCCCGGTCGCTGCCGCCCCTGGGGGCAGCACCGACACAGCGGCCGAAGTCGTGTCGCTGTACGAAGCGCAAAAGAAGATCTACCCGCGCTCCATCAGCGGCACCTTCGCCCGCTGGCGCTGGGCCATGGTGGCCCTCACGCAGCTGGTGTTCTATGTGGTGCCCTGGCTGCAGTGGGGCGAGCGGCAGATGGTGCTGTTCGACCTGGGCGCACGGCGCTTCTACCTGTTCGGGTTGGTGCTGTACCCGCAGGATTTCATCTACCTCACCGGTCTGCTCATCGTCAGTGCGATGTCGCTGTTCCTGTTCACCACAGTGGCGGGGCGCCTGTGGTGTGGCTTTGCCTGCCCGCAGACGGTGTACACCGAGATGTTCATGTGGATCGAGCACAAGGTGGAGGGCGAGCGCAGCGCGCGCCTGCGCCTGGATGCGGGTGGCTGGACCTGGGAGAAGATCCGCAAGAAGTCCGTCAAGCAGTTCCTCTGGATCAGCGTGGCGCTGTGGACGGGTTTCACCTTCGTGGGCTACTTCGTGCCCATCCGCGCACTGGGCGGCGAACTGCTGGCGCTGCAGGGCAGCTGGCAGATCTTCTGGGTGCTGTTCTACGGCTTTGCCACCTATGGCAACGCGGGCTACATGCGCGAGCAGGTGTGCAAGTACATGTGCCCGTATGCACGCTTTCAGAGCGCCATGTTCGACAGGGACACCCTGGTCGTCAGCTACGACGTTGCGCGTGGCGAACCCCGGGGCCCGCGCAACAAGACCGTGGATTACAAGGCCAAGGGCCTGGGCGACTGCATCGACTGCACGCTGTGCGTGCAGGTCTGCCCCGTGGGCATCGACATCCGCAACGGCCTGCAGTACGAATGCATCGGCTGCGGCCTGTGCGTGGATGCCTGCAATACGGTGATGGACAAGATGCACTACCCGCGCGGCCTTATCCGCTATGCCACCGAGAACGCCGTGGCCGCCCGCTGGAGCGGCGCGCAGATGCTGCGGCGCGTGCTGCGGCCCCGCGTGCTCATCTACAGCGCCATCCTGCTCGCGCTGTGCGTGGGCCTCACGGCCAGCCTGGCACTGCGCACCGCCTTCAAGGTCGATGTGGTGCGCGACCGCGCCGCGCTCTCGCGCATCGTCGCGGGTGGGCAGCTCGAGAACATCTACCGCCTGCAGATCATGAACGCCACCGAGGCCGGCCAGCGCTACCGCATCGGCGCGCACGGGCTCGATGGACTCACGGTGGCATCGGAGGCCGAAGTCGAGATCGGCGCCGCCGAGTCGCGCTGGGTCGCCGTGCGCCTGCAGATCCCCTACGGCTCTGCCCCGCCCGGCTCGCACTCTGTGCAGTTCGAGATCGAGGCCCTGGGTGGCGGGGGCCATGTCACCGAGAAGTCGGTGTTCCTGGTGCCACGCTGACCGTGCCCGCCAGCCGCTGCCGCCCCTTTGTTGTCCTTGTCCGTCAGGAGTAACCCATGCCATCCCCTTCCGTAGCCGCATCGCCCGCTGCCGCCCCCGCCGCCGCTCCCTGGTGGAAGTTCGGCCATGTCTGGCTGGTCATCTCCGGCCCGGCCATCGTCGTCGTCGCGGGCTTCGCCACGCTGTGGATCGCCATCGCCCGCCCCGACCCCGTGGTGGCCGAGGACTACTACCGCCAGGGCATCGAGATCAACAAGACGCTGGAGGACAACCCCAGCAGCCTGGCCCCCGCCATGAAGGCGCGCAACCATGCGGCCACGCCCGATCAGGACAAACCGCGTTGAGCAAATCAGAACAATCCAGGTGAAGGAGACAAACCCATGAGACTGCAGCGACTGATGTGGATCGCCTGGCCCGCCTTTCTGACAGCGGGCGTGCTGGAGATGCTGGTCTTCGCTTTCGTGGACCCGCAGGACATGCACTGGTTCGGCCAGCCCCTGGCCCTGTCGCGCGAGGGCGTCTACACCGTCGCCTTCTTCGTGTTCTGGCTGGTGACCATCGCTTCGAGCGCGCTCACCACGCTGCTGTCCATGTCGCCGTTCGAGGTCAACCGCTGCCCGGTGCCGGTGACGGAGCGACCTACAGATTGCGCACGGCACCACCCGCCCTGAGCAGGGCAGGGAAAACCGGGAGGGCGCGGGCTGGCACAGCTCTTGAATGCGGGCAGTGATGTCCCTACAGTAGCGGCTGGCCAGCACCATCGCTGTGCCTAAGCCTCGCACCCTCCCGCCATGTACCTGAGCCATGCCCGCGTAGAAATGCTGTCCCGCCTGATGGGCCGGCTGGAGGCTGCCGAACTGCCTGGCAGCGCCCCCTTGCGGCTGGCCGTAGGCAGCGACCTGCTGGCCCTGCTGCAGGCCGACCATTTCGCCTCGTACGCCTGGGACGACACCGCTCAGCGCTTTGGCGACCGCGCCTCCATCCACATGGACGACGCCAACCTGCAGGCCTACGAGGCGTACTACCAGTACCGCGACCCCATCACCCACCAACTGCGCCAGCGCCGCGAGCCCACCCTGGTCACGCAGATCCTGCCCCAGCACGAGCTCATGAAGACCGAGTTCTTCAACGACTTTCTTGCACGCGACGGCCTGCACCACGGCGTGAACCTCTTTGCCTGGGACGGCGAGCGCAACCTCGGTGACCTGCGCATCTGGCGCAGCCGCCAGCGAGGGCCGTTCGACCGCGACACGCTGGATTTGCTGCGGTTGGTGCAGCCGGCGTTCACCGGTGCGCTGCGGCGGCTGCGTGAGCGGCCGGTGGACACGGCGCTGGACGCGCCTGTACCCGCTTCACCCGACCCCTGGCAAGGCCTCAACGGCCGCGCCCGCGAAATCGCCCAGGCCCTGTGCGCCGGCTGGCCCGACAAGAAGATCGCGGCGGAGCTGGGGATTGGCTACTCGACCGTGCGCACGCATGTGGATGCGTTGTTCGAGCGGTTTGGGGTGCATAACCGGACGGAGTTGGTGCAGCGCCTGTTGGGGGCGGGGCGGCCGCACTGAAGTTCGACCAGGCAGTTGCTCAATCCCCGGCCCGATACCGGTAGTCCACCGGCACAAACGCATACTTCCCCTTGCCCTCATCGCGCAGATAGCCCACGCCCGGGTAGGGGATGTGCGCCGCAGCCACCATGCGCCGCTCTTTCGCCAGACGCGCGAACTGCTGCTTGCGCTGCGCCTTGGCGTCGTGGGGCACCACGTCGTAGACGATGGTCACGTCCGGCCGGGGCATCTGCACCGATTGCACGTGCAGGATGTCGCCGATGAATTCCAGCGCCTCGCCGCCCTTGCCCTGCAGCACGAAGAAGGCGTGGCCGGGCGTGTGGCCCGGGGTGGGGCGTGAGCGGATGCCAGGCACCAGCTCCACCGCGCCGGCGAAGGGACGCACCTGGCCCGATTTCACGTAGGGCGCCAGGGCCGTGGTGGCCTGCTCGAAATAGGCCTTGTCGTAGCCGCGCACGCCCTGCTGGTTGGCGGGGGCGAGGAAGAAGTCCAGGTCTGGCTTGCCCACGTGCACCGTGGCGTTGGGGAACACGCGCTGGCCCTGTGCATCGACCAGGCCGCCGCTGTGGTCGGTGTGGATGTGGGTCAACAGCACGTCGTTGATCTGCGCGGGCTCCACGCCCGCAGCCTTCAAGCTGGTCACCAGCTTGCCGCCCGCACCGGGGCCGAAGAAGGCGCCGGCACCGGCGTCGACCAGCGCCAGGCGGTCACCCGCGTAGACCAGGTAGGCGTTGATCGAGGCCTCTACCGGGTTGGCAATAAAGCCGCGCTGCAGCGCCTTGTCGGTCTGTGCGGGCGTGGTGTTGGTGAGCAGGGCGTGCAGGTCCTGCGGCACCGAGCCGTCGGACAGGGCGACGACCTGTACGCCGCCCACGCTGAAGCGGTAGAAGCCGGCCTGTTGGGTTGCGGTGGGAACGCTGGCCGGGGCGGCAGGCGCAGCGGCCTGGGCGATGGCCAGAACGGGGCCGAGCAGCGATGCGGCGACGGCCAGTGAAACGAGAGAACGGCGTGTAGTGGTCATGTCTTGGAATGGATGGAGTGAGGGAACGTCTTGAGAGGAGCCGTGGGCTCAGGCAACGCGGCCATGCGGAAACAGCTGGGCCTTGGCATCGGCATCGAGTTCGGCCTTGAAGGCATGCTGCGTGGCCAGGGCCATGGCCGCGATGGCGGCGGGCCGGGCATTGAGTTCGTCGAAGTGGCGCTTGATGTTCGGGAACTTCGCCCACGCCGCGTCGCCCAGCAGGTAGTGCAGGCCGCCGCACCAGCCCCAGAGCGACATGTCGACGATGCTGTGGTGGTCGTCGCCCAGCACATAGCGGCGCGTGGCCAGGCGTGCATCGAAAAGCGCCCAGTGGCGCTCGGCCTCGAAGAGGTAGCGGTGCAGCGCATACTCCTTGGGTTCGGGGGCGTAGTGGGTGAAGTGCACGGCCTGGCCGGTGAAGGGGCCCAGGCCCGTGGCGGCCAGCATCAGCCACGACAGCATCTCGGCGCGGCCCGCCGCGCCGGGTGTGCCCAGAAAGCGCCCGGTCTTCTCGGCCAGGTGCAGCAGGATGGCGGCGCTGTCGAACACCACCGCATCGCCATCGACCAGCGCCGGCACCTTGCCGTTGGGGTTGATGGCGCGGTAGGCGGCGGTGTGCTGCTCGCCCTTCGAGGTATCGACGGGCACCATCTGGTAGGGCAGGCCCAGCTCCTCCAGCAGCAGCGCGACCTTGCGCGGGTTGGGTGTGGGGTGGTAATAAAATTGGATCATCTGAAGCTCACAGTCGGTGCAGTGGAAAGGTGCGCAACGATAGGGCGTACCGGCGCCGCAGCGTGAGTCGGAATTGCCGATAGGAGGTATAGGCACCATGGATATCCGGCGTTCCGATCTACCGCTGTTGATCTCGCTCGATGCGCTGCTCGATGAGCTCAACGTCACGCGCGCTGCGCGGCGCCTGAACATCAGCCAGCCCAGCCTGTCGGGCCAGTTGGCCAAGCTGCGCGACCTGTTCGAAGACCCCCTGCTGGTGCCCGCCGAGAACGGCCGTGGCATGGTGCCCACGCACCGCGCGCTGGAGCTCAAGCCCCGCTTGAGCGAGGCGCTCAACCAACTGCGCGGGGCCGTGGAGCTGGGCGACAGCTTCGACCCTGCCACCGCGCGCCGCGCCTTCGTGATCGCCGCCAACGACAGCGTGTTCAGCATCCTCGGCCTGGCAGCGCTGGGCCGCATCGTGGGCATCGGCAACCCGGAGCTGCGCGTGAGCTTCGTGCCTGCGGCCGACTCCGGGCTGGTGGAGCGCATGGAGCGCGGCGAGGTGGACCTGTACCTGGGCGACGTGGGCAAGGTGCCGGGCCCGCTCAAGTCGCGCTTTCTGATGGGCGACCGCTTCGAGATGGCGCAGCGCATCGGTCACCCGCGCGGCAATGTGGCCGCCACGCTCGACGAATACTGCGACCTCTCGCATGTGCTGGTCTCGCAGGTGGGCCACCCGCACAGCCAGATCGACGACCTGCTCGCGACCCTGTCACGCAGCCGGCGCGTGGTGGTCACTGTGCCCAGCTACAATCAGGTGGCCCTGGTGCTCACCCACACCGACTGCGTAGCCACCCTGCCCAGCCACCTGCTGCGCCGCTACTCGCAGATCTTGGAGATACTGCCCGCGCCGTTCGAGATACCGCCCTTCAACCTGGCCATGGCCTGGCACACCCGCGCGCAGGCCGATGCGGGGCACCGCTGGCTGCGCGAACTGTTCGTCACGGCGGTAGCGGAGCAGGCGGGTGAAGAAGCAGTCAACCCGCCTGCGCAGGATTAGAGCCTGGGCGCGGGCAGTCTGCCCAGCACTTTCTCGATTTCCAGGCCAATGGCCAGCAGCCTGCGGTCGCTGCCCACGGGCCCGTCAATCTCCAGCCCCACGGGCAGTCCGGCGCTGGTCAGGCCGGCAGGCACCGAGAGGCCTGGGATGCCGGCATTGCTGCCGGGGTCGGTGTTGCGGATGAAGGTGGCGAATGTGTCCGCATCCGCGCCGCCGTTGACCTTGACGGTGGACGAGCCTTTGGCTCGGTCCATGGGTACGGCCGGCAGTGGCGTGGTCGGGAACAGCAGGGCATCGAATTGGCCCTGCGCAAAGGTGGTGGCATACAGCGCTTGCAGCTGCGGCCGGTGCACGGCCATGGCCTCGGGGTACGCGGCGCCAAAGGCATCGGCTGTGATGGCGCCGAAGGCGCCCTGCACGTCGGGGCTGGCGACCTTGGCTGCCACCTCGGCCACCGTTTTCACGGGCGCGTTGTTGGCTGCCAGGTAGGCGGGCAGGTCGGCCACGGGCTCGTGCAGCGCGATCTGGAACGACATCTTCTCGTTGAGCGGCAGCAACTGCGCCATGTCCACCTCCACCAGCGTGGCGCCGGCCGCGCGCAGTTGGGCCAGGGCGGCATTCACCACCGTGGCCAGCGAGGCATCGAGCCCCGCCCACAGCGGGCGCGGCAGGCCCAGGCGCACGCGGGCCAGCGGCATGGCGGGCAGGCTGGCGTCGCCGGTGATCACCGCGTCGAGCAGAGCCACGTCGGCCACGGTGCGGCCCATGGGGCCCACGGTGTCGCGCGTGTGACTGATGGGCACGACGGCCAGCGGGTCGTGGTAGCGGCGCTCGGCCCCGCCGTTGCCGACCGAGGGGCGCAGGCCCACGATGCCGCACAGGGCCGCAGGCACGCGGGTGGAGCCGCCCGTGTCGGTGCCCAGGCCTGCCGCCACCATGCGCGCGGCAATGGCTGCGGCCGTGCCGCCCGATGAACCGCCGGGGATGCGCGTGGGGTCGTAGGGGTTGCCCACGGCGCCCGCGAACGGCGAGAAATTGGTGCTGGTGATGCCGAAGGCCAGCTCGTGCAGGTTGGCCTTGCCCAGCACGATGGCGCCTGCGTCGATCAGTTTTTGCAGCGAGGGCGCCGTGCGCGCTGGCCGAAAGCCCTGCAGCGCGGGCGTGCCGCCCGTGGTGGGCAGGCCGGCGGTGTTGATGTTGTCCTTGGCCACGATCACCAGCCCTGCCAGCGGGCCCAGGGCTGCACCGGATGCCCGTGCCGCATCGATGCGCCGCGCGGCGGCCAGGGCCCCCGCTTCGTCGAGGGTGATCAGGGCATTAAGGGACCGCAGCGCCTTGGCGCGCGCCACCAGGGCGGCCACATAGTCCACGGCCAACAGCCGGCCGCCCTTGATCTGTGCGATGGCCTGCGCGGAGGTCAGCTGGGTGAGGTCCGATGGCGTGGATGCCGTGCTCGCGCAGGCGGCCAGCCAGGCAGGGGCGGTGAGGGTGCCGGCCAGGGCGCCAGTGCGTTGCAGAAACCGGCGGCGGGGCTCGGGCGAGGGGTGGCTCATGAAGGCGCTCCTGAAGGTCGATGGCATGGAGTCTTCAGGTTATCGGCGCATGGCCGGGCGCGGTATCCCCAGGATTGAGGAGGCGGGCCCCCAACGGAACCAGCCTTCCCTCACAGAAAGAGAACGACGCGCTCCCCCGCTGCCCGCGAGCAGCAGGCCATCATGCGCTGGTTGGCCTGGCGTTCGGTCTTGGTGAGCACCTTGTCGCGGTGGTCGATGTCTCCGCCCGCCACCTGCACCTCGCAGGCGCCGCACAGGCCCTCGCCGCAATCGCAGGGCACATCGACGCCCGCGGCCTGCAGCGCCTGGAGCAGGGTCTGGTGGCGGGGCACCTCGATGGTAAGGCCCGAGTCCTTGAGTTCGGCGAAGAATGCGTGCTCCTTGCTCGGGTCCAGCGCCGCGTTGTCGGTGCTGAAGTGCTCGAAGCGCAGCACGCTCTCGGGCCACTGCTCGCCCAGGGCTTCGAGCTCGGCGATCAGGCGGTCGGGCCCGCAGGCATAGACGCGGGTGCCGCCGGCCACATGCCGCAGCATCGCGGGCAGGTCCATGCGCTGGCCCTCGGCCTTGACGTGCAGGGTGGCGTGGCCCGCATGGTCCTTGAGTACCCGGTCCAGCAGCGCCATGTTCTGGCGCGAGCGGCCCGCGTAGTGCAGCGCGTAGGGCAGGCCCAGGGCCTTTAGCCGGTCTGCCATGGCCAGGATGGGCGTGATGCCGATGCCCGCGGCCAGCAGGATATGGTGGGCGCCAGCTTCGTCGATGCGAAACAGGTTCTTCGGCCCGGCTAACTGCAGTTCGTCGCCAGGCTGCAAGGTGTCGCAGAAGTGCCGCGAGCCGCCGCGCCCACCTTCTTCGCGCTGCACCACGATCTCGTAGCAGCCCGGGTGGGCGCCCGCGCCGCACAGCGAGTACTTGCGGCGGTGGCCCCCGGCGATGAGGTCGATGTGCGAGCCTGCAGTCCAGGCCGGCAGGGGCGTGCTACCGGCAGCGGCGATCACGAAGCGGTACAGGCCATCGCCCTCGGAGATCTTGTCCTTGAGGACCACCGCGCGGGCAATGCCGTCCTTGGGCGGCGGGCCGATCTGGAACCTGGCGAGGACTGCAGGCGCCTTGTCGGTCTGGCGCTCGGGGTTCTGCAGCGGATCCCAATGCACCCACAGCGCCGACGGGCCGCGGAACGAGGTGTTCGAGAGGAACTCGAACTGCTGCCCTTCGACGAGCGCGATGTGCGGCAGGCGGCGCACGAATTCTTCGAGGAAGATGCGCATCTGCATGCGCCCGATGTTCTTGCCCATGCACTGGTGCGCGCCGTAGCCGAAGGTCAGGTGCTCGACGGCGTTTTCGCGGTGCAGGTCGACCCGGTCCGGGTCTTCGAAATGGCTGGCGTCCGCGTTGGCCGATGCCTGGAACAGCAGCAGCTTGCCACCCTGGGGGATCGCCACGCCGCCGACCTCGGTGTCGCGCGTGGCCATGCGCCGCCAGGCGATGATCGAGCCCGCCACGCGCAGGCATTCCTCCACCGCGTTGGGGATCAGCGCGGGCTGCGCGCAGATCTCCTCCCATGCGTGGCGGTGCGATAGCAGGGTCATGAAGGCGTTGGCCGTGGCGTTCGACGTGGTCTCGTGCGCAGCGGCCAGGATGGCCATCATCATCGAGCGCAGGTACGACTCGGTCACGATGTCCGGGTGCGCGTGGTGCTGGCGGATGGAGTCGTACATCCAGCCCTGGCCGTCGGGTTGGGCCATCATGGTGTCCAAGATGCCCTGCGCGGTCTGCCAGAAGCGGCCCACGTTGTGGGCGATCTCCAGTTGCTCCTGCGCCGTGGGCCGGCCCCAGGTGTTCAGGGTGTGCGCCACCGCGAAGTTGCGCAACTGCTCGGCCCCTTCGTCCGGCACGCCCAGGAAGTGCAGCGCGATGGTCAGCGGAATCTCGTAGAACATGTCGGCCACCAGGTCCGCGCGTCCCTTGTCCACGAAGCGGTCCATGTATTGGCGCGCCAAGTCGCGGATGGGCTGCTCGTAGTCCATCAGGCGCTCGGGCGTGAAGGCGTCCATCAGCAGGCGCCGGCGCGCCATGTGGTCGGGCTCGTCCTCGTTGACCATGGTGCGGTTCATCGCGAAGCCATAGCTCTTGAGGATGGCCAGCACCTCGTCGGTGGCGGGGGTGATTTTTTCGAGCGCGACCGAGGGCGAGAACAGGAGGTTGTCGCGGAACACCGCCTTCACGTCCTCGTAGCGCGTCACCACCCAGTAGCCCAGCTCGGGGCTGTAGAAGACGGGCTCATCCTCGCGCGCCCAGCGCACCACCTCGGCCGGGTTTTGCTGGTAGCTGGGCGCGAACGGGTCGAACGCCGCCGCACGCGCGCTCACGGGGCAGCCCGTGGGGCTTTTCTGGGCGGCGGCCATCGCCGCATGGTCGACCGGGCAGCGGGAAACGTTGGCGGGGGCTGTCATCGTGAATCTCCTTTTGCGTAAATGTATTACGCAATGTGGTTGCAAAGATTCGGGTTAACCCTTGGTTTGCTATGTCCCCTGATAGCCCATCGCGCGGCTGATCAGTCGGGCCTCTTGCAGCAGTGCGGGGCAGATGGCGCCGTCGGGCCGCAGGTCGAATCCGCCCGTGGCGCCCAGGGTGGTCAGGCAGGCGCACACATTGCCCGTGGCGTCGAAGACCGGGGCGGCCAGCGCGCTGATGCCCTTGAGCAGCGAGTCATTGGCCATGGCCCAGCCCCGCGCGCGCACCTGCTGGCGCAACTGCTCGACCGGGCGGGTGCCATCGAGCTGCGAGCGCCGCTCGGCAGAGGCCTCGGCCAGTTCCTGCTCGGCCATGTCGATCACCAGCCGGTCGCTGGAGAAACCCAGAAACACCCGGCCCGTGGCCGACCACAGCGTGGAGAGCACCGAGCCCGCGCGGATGTTCACCGTGACGGGCAGGGTGGGCTCTTCCATGCGCAGCACGGTGGCCCCCTTGTTGCCCATGACGGCCAGGAAGGCCGTGACCTCCAGCGCCTGGCGCAGCCGCTGCAGGGACGCCTCGCCCAGGCGGATGGGATCGCACTGGCGCAAAGCCGCCAGGCCGATGGCTATCGACTCCTGGGCCAGGTAGTAGTGCTGGTTGACGGGCGACTGCTCGACAAAGCCCTGCTGGCACAGGCTGGCGAGGTAGCGGTGCACCTTGGCGGGGCTCTCGTCGACCTCGGCGGCCGTGGCGGTGAGGCTGGCGGCGCCGCCCAGGCGCGTCAGCGCCTTGAGGACGCTGAGCCCCATTTCGGCCGATTGGACCCGTTGCCGGCGGTCGGCAACACGGCCGTTGGAGGGAAGTGTGGTCATGGTGTTTTGGTCGAAAACCTAGGGTAAACGCTGCCCCAGGCTATTACGCATAGCGGAGTAACATCACGCAGATATTAATCCCCTGAGGTGCAGACATGTTGAAGAATCGTCGCTTGTTGGCTGGAATGCTCGCTCTGCCGGCCCTGCTGGCCTGGGC
Source organism: Acidovorax sp. A1169 (assembly GCF_030704685.1). Classification (GTDB taxonomy): domain Bacteria; phylum Pseudomonadota; class Gammaproteobacteria; order Burkholderiales; family Burkholderiaceae_C; genus Acidovorax. The sequence goes on along the minus strand of NZ_JAUZDX010000022.1, from coordinate 91,052 downwards.
CGCCCCGGCCAGCGCGCAAACCTACCCGGCCAAGGCCATCCGCTGGCTGGTGCCGTACCCGGCGGGCGGCGGATCCGATTTTCTGGCGCGCACGGTGGGCCAGCAGCTGTCGACCCAGGTCGGCCAGCCGGTGCTGATCGACAACAAGCCCGGTGGCAACACGGCCATCGCCGCAGTGGAGACGGGCCGGGCCACGCCCGATGGCTACACCATCCTGTCGGCCGACAACGGCACCATGGTGTTCAACCCCGCGCTGTACAGCAAGCTGACCTACAACCCCAGCAAGGATCTGTTGCCCGTGACCCTGATGGGCAAGTTCCCGATGATCCTGGTGGTCAACCCGGGCGCCGACTTCAAGGACGCCAAGGACTTTGTCGCCAAGGCCAAGGCCAAGCCCGGTGCCATGAGCTTCGGCTCGGCCGGCGCGGGCAGCCCGCACCACCTGGCGATGGAGCTGCTCAAGGTCGACGCCGGCCTGTTCATGACCCACATCCCCTACCGCGGCGCTGCGCCCGCGCTGACGGACCTGGCCGGCGGGCAGATCCCCGCCATGATGGTCGACCTGGCCGCCGGTGGCGCCTTCATCAAGGCCGGCAAGGTGCGCCCGCTGGCCGTGGCCAGCGCCAAGCGGCTGCCACAGCTGCCCGATGTGCCGACCTTCGCCGAACTGGGCTTCAAGAACGTCGAGGCGTCTGCCCAGGTGGGCATCGTCGCGCCCGCAGGCACGCCTGCGGATGTGGTGGCTTCGCTGCAAAAGCAGGTGGCCGCAGCCATCAACCAGCCTGCGGTCAAGCAAAAGCTGATCGACTTCGGCATCGAGCCCGTGGCGAGCACGCCGGCCCAATATGCGGACCTGATCCGCACCGAGACGGACCGGTGGCACAAGCTGATCAAGGCGCAGCGCATCACCCTGGACTGAACTGCCTCAACCCTGGCAAGACCCCATGGCGCCTACTGGTTTGCAGCGGGCCTGGTGCCATCGTGCGACTCCCCGTTACAGTTGAAAACCCATCAGTTCAACTCAATACCGGAGAGTTTCATGCTGTCACGTCGCCATTTCCTGGGTGCTGGGCTTGCCGCCCCTGCCTTTTACGCTGCGGGCTCGTTCGTGCCCGTGTGGGCGCAGAATGCGCCCAACTTCGGTACGCCCACCCTGCCCAACCCCGGCTTTCGGCGCATGAAGGTGGGCGATGTGGAGGTGGTGGCGCTGGTCGATGGCATCACGCGCCGCCCGCTGGGCGAGGAGTTCGTGAAGAACGCGCCGCTGGCCGAAGTGCGCGCGCTGCTCACCTCGCAGGGCCTGCCCACGGACTACATCGACGTGCCCTACACCCCCTTCCTGGTGGTGGCAGGCGGGCGCAAAATCCTGATCGACACGGGCCTGGGTGAGTTTGGCGGCCCCACCACCGGCAAGCTGCTGGAGAGCCTGGCCGCTGCAGGCCTGAAGGCCGATGACATCGATACCGTGCTCATCAGCCACTACCACGGCGACCACATCAACGGCATTCGCAACAAGGCGGGCGCGCTGACCTTCCCCAAGGCCAAGGTGCTGGTGCCGGCCGCCGAGCATGCCTTCTGGATGGACGATGCCCGCATGGCGGCCGCCCCTGCGGGCATGAAGGGTGCCTTCGAGAACGTGCGCCGCACCTTCGCCACCATGCCGGCCGACACGCTGGTGCCGTTCGGCGCGGGCACTGAGGTGGCGCCGGGCATCCAGTCCGTGGCGGCCTACGGGCACACACCGGGCCACACCCTGTTCGAGCTCAAGTCCGCCGGCCAGAACTTCATTTATGTGGCCGACCTGACCAATGTGCCGGCCCTGTTCGCCCGCAACCCCGACTGGGCCGTGACCTTCGACATGGATGCCGAGGCCGCACGCAAGGTGCGGCGCGAGGTGTTCCAGCGCATCACCGCCAGCAATGCCATGCTGGGGGGCTTTCACTTCCCGTTCCCGGCTTTCGGGCGCATGGCGGCATCGGGCAATGGCTATGCCTTCCAGCCCGCAGCCTGAAGCGGTCGTTGGCCGGCGCACCGTGCTGGGCGCCGGGCTGGCGTTGACCACGCTGCAGGCCTGGGCCGCTCAGGATTCAGAGGCCGAGGCCCTGCTGCGCAAGGGCGGGGTGGTGGCCGCGTTCCGCCATGCGATGGCACCCGGCACCTTCGATCCACCGGGGTTTCGCCTGGGCGATTGCGGCACGCAGCGCAACCTCAGCGAAGAAGGGCGCGAGCAGGCGCGGCGCACCGGGGCGTGGTTCAAGGAGCGCCAGTTGCAGCCCGCCAAGGTGCTTTCGAGCCCCTGGTGCCGCTGCATCGACAGTGCCACGCTGGCATTCGCCGCGCCCCAGGTGTGGCCCGCGCTGGGCTCGCCGCGCGGCGCGCCGGAGACCACCGGTGCCGGTCACCTGCGCGAGCTGCGCCAGGCGCTGGTGGCCGCGTCGGCGCGGGGCGCAAGCTTCGAGGCCTGGTTCACCCATATGTTCGTGCTGTCCGATCTGGCCAGCACCAACACCAGTTCGGGCGAGGCGCTGATCCTTCGTGCAGACCGCAGCGGCAAGACCGAGGTGCTGGCCCGCCTGCAAGTCTCTTAGCTACAGGTCTGCGAGTTGACGATGCGTTTCAACGCATCGGTATCCAGAATGCGCACATGGCGCTGCTTGACCTCGACGATGCCGTCCTCGGCGAACTTGGAGAAGGTGCGGCTCACGGTTTCGAGCTTGAGGCCCAGGTAGCTGCCGATTTCTTCGCGCGTCATGCGCAGCACCAGCTCGGACTGCGAGAACCCGCGCGCGTGCAGTCGCTGCACCAGGTTGAGCAGAAAGGCGGCCAGGCGCTCCTCGGCGCGCATGCTGCCCAGCAGCAGCATCACGCCGTGCTCGCGCACGATCTCGCGGCTCATGATCTTGTGCACATGGTGCTGCAGGGCCGTGACCTCGCGCGAGAGCTCTTCGATGCGGTCGAAGGGCATCACGCAGACCTCGGCATCTTCGAGCGCCACGGCGTCGCAGGTATGGTGGTCGTTCACGATGCCGTCCAGGCCGATGATCTCGCCCGCCATCTGAAAGCCCGTCACCTGGTCGCGACCGTCCTCGGTGGCCACGCAGGTCTTGAAGAAGCCGGTGCGGATGGCGTACAGCGAGGTGAAGGTCTCGCCGTTGTGGAACAGCGTGCCCCCGCGCTTGACCTTGCGCCGCACGGCCACGATCTCGTCGATGCGCGTGAGCTGCTCGTCGTTCAGGCCCACGGGCATGCACAGCTCACGCAGGTTGCAGTTGGAGCAGGCGACTTTGATGGTGAGCGGGTTCATGGGCACAGCAGCTGATTGGGGGTGCGAACGGATCGCATCCGGGGAGAGGAGCGTGGTGGTGGCTGACATGCATCAAATTGTGGGCCCTGCGACTCCGTGATCACTTGATCTGCGTCAAGGTGGGTGGGCAAAGGCTGCGGCACAGTCAGTACCCAACAAGGAACCGCTCCCCATGACCGCTGTGACGCCCGAACTTCTGAGCCGCTTCGACGTGCCTGGTCCCCGCTACACCTCCTACCCCACGGCTGATCGTTTCGTCGAGGCTTTCGGCGAAGACGAGTATGTGCTGGCACTGGCCCAGCGCAAGGCCGGTGCGCCGGGCAAGGCGCTGCCGTTGTCGCTGTATGTGCACATCCCGTTCTGCGAATCGCTGTGCTACTACTGCGCCTGCAACAAGATCATCACCAAGCATCACGACCGGGGCGACGTGTACCTGCGCTATCTGGCGCGCGAGGTGGAGCTGCACACGGCCCACTGCGGCACGGGCCAGGTGGTCAGCCAGCTGCACCTGGGTGGGGGCACGCCCACCTTTCTGTCGGACGACAAGCTGCGCGAGCTGATGGCGGTGCTCAAGCGCAGCTTCACGTTTGCGCCGGGCGGCGAATACTCCATCGAGGTGGACCCGCGCACGGTGACCCCCGAGCGCCTGGCGGTGCTGGCCGGGTTGGGGTTCAACCGCCTGAGCTTTGGCGTGCAGGATTTCGATGCCGACGTGCAAAAGGCCGTGCACCGCGTGCAGCCGGCCGCGCAGGTGTTTGCGCTGGTGGAGGCGGCGCGCAGCCTGGGCTTCGACTCGGTCAACGTGGACCTGATCTATGGCCTGCCCCGGCAGACGCCTGAATCCTTCGACCGCACGCTGGAGCAGGTCAAGCAGCTGCGGCCCGACCGCATTGCCCTGTATGCCTATGCCCACCTGCCCGAGCGCTTCAAGCCGCAGCGGCGCATCGTGCCGGCCGAGCTGCCTGCTGCGCCTTCCAAGGTGGCCATGCTCTCGCGCTCGCTGCAGCAGTTCATGGACGCGGGTTATGTGTACGTGGGCATGGACCACTTCGCGCTGCCCACCGACGCGCTGGCCGTGGCCAAGCGCCAGGGACGGCTGCACCGCAACTTCCAGGGGTACAGCACCCAGCCCGACTGCGACCTGATCGCCCTCGGGGTCTCGGCCATCGGCCGGGTGGGCGCCACCTACAGCCAGAATGCCAAGACCCTGGACGAGTATTACGACCTGCTGGACCAGGGCCGCCTGCCCGTGGTGCGTGGTCTGGCGCTGAACCGCGACGACCTGGTGCGCCGCGCCGTGATCATGGCGCTGATGTGCCAGGGCGAGTTGCTGTTCGAATCCATCGAGGCGGGCTGGCTGATCGACTTCCGGCGCACGTTTGCGGCCGAGCTGGAGCAGCTCGCGGGCCTGCAGGCGCAGGGCCTGGTGAGCGTGACCGACGAGGGCATCACCGTCTCGGCCATGGGTTGGTTCTTCGTGCGCGGCATCGCCATGGTGTTCGACCGCTACCTGCAGGCCGACCGCAACCGCGCCAGATTCTCCCGGATCATCTGACCATGCTGGCCACCCTGGGCTGGACCGCGCTGCTGATGGGCCTGGCCGGTGGCCCGCACTGCTTGGCCATGTGCGCGGCGCCGTGCGGGGCGCTGGTGGGGCAGGGTGGGGAACAACCCGTTCGCTGGGCCGGGCAGGGGGGCGCGGGGCTGGCTGAACCCGCAGCATCGCTTGTGCTGGGCCGGCTGCTGGCCTTCCATGGCGGGCGGGTCGCCGGCTATGCGGGCCTGGGCGCGGCCGCTGCGACCGCGATGGACAGCCTGGCCTGGCTGACCCAGCGCACCGCCGCGCTGCAGCCGGCCTGGACCTTCTTGCACCTGGCCATCATGGCCTGGGGTCTCTTGCTCCTGGTGCAGGCGCGCCAGCCGGCCTGGGTGGAGGGCCTGGGCCGCTCGGTGTGGCGGCGCGTGCAGCCCCTCACGGCGGGGGCGGGGGGCGTGGGTGCGGCCGGGCTGCTCTGGGCGCTGATGCCCTGCGGCCTGCTGTACTCGGCCCTGCTGGTGGCGGCGCTCAGCGGTGGGCCGGTGCAGGGGGGCGCCACCATGGCGCTGTTCGCCCTGGGCAGTGGCCTGTGGCTGGTGGGCGGGCCGTGGCTCTGGTCGCGCCTGCGCAGCCGCATCAACCATGCCCGGGCGGACTGGGGCACGCGCGTGGCCGGGGGGCTGCTGTGCGCGGCGGCCGGCTGGGCGCTGTGGATGGACCTGGTCTACAAGCCCTCGCTGTGGTGCCGGTGAGACAGTCGGCCCGCCAGGAGGTGAAGGACATCCCGCTGCTGCCACCCCCTGTTGTTTTGCGCGTCCTACGCAGTTGCACGGATCGCACGGGCGCTTGATCGGTGCATTGCCGGAGCTCTGCTCTGAGAACATGTTCTGGGGGCTGCGGCAGCAGGCGAAGCGAGGCTTTGGCGCAACGCTCCGGTGCAGGGTTTTCCCCGGGGATATTGCGCATTGCATCACCGAATTCGGGGCAGTATCGCCATGGCTATGTCCTATGACATTGCAAGACAAGACAGGCCTTCAGAACTGGTGATAATGGTGTAACCAATGGTGGCAGCGGTGCCGCCGTGCTTCCACCCGTACGCCCCGAAGTGAATTCTTCCATCCTCATCGACATCAGCCAGCTGCGCATCGGCATGTACATCCAGCTCGACCTGGGCTGGATGCACCATCCGTTTCCGGTGAGCAGTTTCCGGGTGGCGTCTGCCGAGCAGATCGCCACCTTGCGCGAACTGGGGCTGACGGAGGTGCGCTACGTCCCCAAGAAGAGCGATCCCGACCTGCGCGAGCTGGTGCTGCCCCCGTTGGGCAGCCCCGAGGAGGCGCCGCCCGCCAATGATCCAGGCGCCGAGCGGGAGGCGACGGCCCCCGCTCCGCTGGCTGTGCCACACGACCCCGCTGTGGACGAAGCCGCCGCCCGCAGGCGCCGGCAGCTGGAGGCGCAGAACCGCGCCCTGGCCCAGTGCAACCAGCGCTTTGGCGAGGCCACGCGCCGCTACGTGGCGCTGGAAAAGGTGGTCGTGGACCACCCCGAACGCGCCCGCACCGACGGCGAAGTGCTGGTGGCCGGCTGCGTCAGCGACCTGCTCAACAACGGCGATTCGGTGATCCGCCTGCTCTCCGAGGGGGTGGGCGAACCCGGTGCGCTGCACCCCGTGAATGTGCTGGTCGTCAGCCTGCTGCTGGGCAAGGCCCTGGGCATGATGGCCGAGGACCTGCAGGACCTGGGGGTGGCCGCCCTGATCCATGACGTGGGCAAGATGCGCCTGCCCGACGCATTCAAGAACGTGCAGGCCCACATGCCCGCGCCCGACCGCGCTCGCTACGAAGGCCATGTGCGCGAATCCGTGGCGCTGGCGGGCCGCATGGGCCTGGGCAAGCCGGTGCTGCTGGCCATTGCGCAGCACCATGAAATGGTGGACGGCAGCGGTTTTCCGATGCGGCTCACGGCGGCAGACCTCTCGCGCCCCGGCCAGGTGCTGGCGCTGGTGAACCACTATGACCGCCTGTGCAGCCCTGGCAGCGGCATGGGCGGGCTGACCCCGCACGAGGCGCTGTCCGTCATCTTCGCCCAGCACAAGGCGCGTTTCGACGCCGTGGTGCTGGGTGCCTTCATCCGCATGATGGGGGTGTACCCGCCGGGCTCCATCGTGCAGCTGGTCAACGACCGCTATGCCATCGTGGCCTCGGTCAACTCATCGCGGCCCCTGCGGCCCAAGGTCATCGTGCACGACCCGCGCGTGCCCAAGGACGAGGCGCCCATCCTCGACCTGGAGACGGTGCCCGAGCTCGGCATACGCCGCAGCCTCAAGCCTGCGCAGCTGCCGCGCGAGGCGCTCGACTACCTGTCGCCGCGCAAGCGCATCTGCTACTTCTTCGAGCGTGCCGTGGCCCCCGTCCCCGAAGAGGGTGGAGCGTGATTCGGCCGCTGCCGCAGGCATGGATCGACGGTTTGCTGGAGGCGGTATGGCTCGTCGATGAAAAGACCCTGTATATCCTGGCCGCCAACCAGGCGGCCGAGCACCTGACGGGCCTGAGCATTGCCGACATGCTGGGCACGCCGGTGACCCTGCTGGCGGCCACGCCGCAGGACCAGATCTTCTGGAGCCAGCCGGCGGCCGTGGTGGCCGACGGCATCCATTCGCACACCAGCGTGCTGCACGCCACCGGCATTCTGGTGGCGGTGGAGCGGCGCGTGACGCGCGTGCCCCGGCTCGAAGGCGGCACGGCCTTCCTCGTCACCATGGTGGACCGCAGCCACCAGCAGGCCACGGAGCGCGAGCTCGAAACCCTGCTCGCCGAGCTGCGTGCCACGCTCGATTCGGCCGCCGACGGCATGCTCGTGTGCGGCCTCGATGGCCGGGTGCGCGCCTTCAACCAGCGGCTGGCCCAGCTGTGGAACGTGCCGGCGCCGCTGCTGGTGCGCCGCGACGACGAGGCCTTGTTTGCCCACATGGCCGACCAGGTGGCCGACGTGCCCACCTATGTCGAGCGCCTGGCCGCCGTGGTGGCCGAGCCCATGCAGGAGAGCATCGACATCCTCGGGCTGCGCAACGGCATGAGCCTGGAACGCCGCTCGGTGCCCCAGTTCAGCCAGGGGCGTGCCGTGGGGCGGGTGTATTCGTTTCGGGACATCACGCGCCAGAACGAGGTGCAGGCCAGCCTGCGCCTGGCGGCACGGGTGTTCGAGTCGAGCATGGACGCGATCTTCATCGCCGACAGCCACCACCGCCTGATGCGCATGAACCCCGGCTGCGAGCGCCTGGTGGGCAAGACGGCGCGCGCCTTCGAGGGCGCGGGCGCAGCCTCGCTGTTCGGTGGCGGGCCCGATGCCGACTTCATGGCCCAGGTCGAGGCCGGCTGGGCGCGCGAGGGCTTCTGGGAGGGCGAGTTGTGGCTGCCGCGCGAGAACGACGCCTACTGCGCCGTGCAGCTGTCCTGGGTGGCGCTGCGCGACGACGAGGACCGGCTGGTGCAGAGCATCGGCTTCATGCGCGACCTCACCTTGCAGCACGCCGCGCAAAAGCGCATCGAAGAGCTGGCCTACAGCGACGTGCTCACCGGCCTGCCCAACCGGCTGCTGCTGTCGCAGCGCGTGGACACGGCGATCCAGGGCGCGCGCCAGAGCGACACCGGCTTTGCCATTTTGTTCCTGGACCTGGACCGCTTCAAGATCATCAACGACTCGCTGGGCCACCCGTTCGGCGACCGCGTGCTGCAGCTGGTGGCCGAGCGCCTGCAGACCTGCCTGCGCCAGACCGACATGCTGTGCCGCCTGGGCGGCGACGAGTTCGTGATCTACCTGCACGGCGGTGATGCCGTGGTGGCCGAGAGCGTGGCGCGCCGCATCCTGGATGAGATGCTGCGCCCCTTCACGCTCGACAGCATGGGCTTTTCGATCCAGTGCAGCATCGGCATGGCGCTGTACCCGCAGGACGGCAGCTCGCTGGACGAGCTCATCAAGCAGGCCGATACGGCGATGTACCAGGTCAAGGAACGCGGCCGGGGCAGCTACGGCTTCTACCAGCCGCAGATGAACGCCAACCTGCTCTCGCGCATGAAGCTGGAGCACGCCATGCGCCAGGCCCTGGGCGAGCAGCGCATGGCCGTGCACTACCAGCCGCAGGTGAGCATGGAGACCGGTGCCATCACCGGCGCCGAGGCGCTGATCCGCTGGACCGACCCCGAGTTCGGCTCCGTCTCGCCCGGCATGTTCATCCCGCTGGCCGAAGAATCGGGCTACATCGTCACGCTGGGCGCCTGGGTCATGGAGCAGGCCGTGCGTGAGGCGGCGGCCTGGATCCACAGCGGCCACCCCATCGTGGTGTCGGTCAACGTCTCGGCGCTCGAATTCCGCCAGCCCGATTTCGTGGAGCGGCTCACCCGCCTTTTGGCCGTGCACCAGTTGCCGCCCACACTGCTGGAGCTGGAGCTGACCGAAACCATTTTGCTGCAGGACGCCGCCGAGATGGAGCAGCGCCTGCACGAACTGGCGGGCCTGGGCGTGAGCCTGGCCATCGACGACTTCGGCACCGGCTATTCGAGCCTGGCCTACCTCAAGAAGCTGCCCATCCACAAGCTCAAGATCGACCAGTCCTTCGTGCGCGGCCTGCCCGACGACGATGGCGACCGCGCCATCGTCAGCGCCATCATCAGCATGGGCCGCGCGATGCGCATCGAGGTGGTGGCCGAAGGGGTGGAGACCGAAGTGCAGCGCGCCGTGCTGCAGCAGATGCACTGCGACCACTACCAGGGGTTTCTGTGCGCGCCCGGCCTGCCGGCCGAGGACTTTCGGCGCCTGCTGGGCCGGCCTACCGTGGCACCGCCCGGGGTGCCGGCGCCGCAACCCGTGGCTGTGAAGCCCGCTCCCGAGCCTGAGGGGGGCTGAGCATCCCTGCCCAGCCGGGCTTGTTTCAAAGGGACGAGAGGCCCTTGTACAGCATGTACGCGGCCAGGCAGAACAGCAGGCTGGCGAACACCCGCTTGAGCTGCTTGACCGGCAGGCTGTGCGCGGCCTTGGCGCCAAGCGGTGCGGTGAGTACGCTGCACACCGCGATCACGGCCAGGCCGGGCAGCCAGATGTAGCCCAGCGAGGCGGGTGGCAGGTTCTGCACGGTTTGCCCGCTGACGGCATAGCCCACCACGTTGGCCAGCGCGATAGGAAACCCGAGCGCGGCGCTGGTGGCCACGGCATTGTGGATGGCCACGTTGCACCAGGTCATGAAGGGCACGCTCACGAAGCCGCCGCCGGCACCCACCAGCCCCGACAGGAACCCGATCACGCCACCAGCGGCCAGTTGCCCGCCGGTGCCCGGCATCTGGCGCGAGGGTGCAGGCTTCTTGTCCAGCAGCATCTGGCTGGCCGAGAAGCTCACGAACAGCGCGAAGAAGATCGCCAGCGACGAGCCCTTGAGCAGCGCGAAGATGCCCAGGCTGGCCGCGAAGCCCCCGATCACGATGCCCGGCGCCAGGCGCTGGACGATGTCCCAGCGCACCGCGCCACGCTGGTGGTGCGCGCGCACGCTGGAGATGGAGGTGAAGACGATGGTGGCCATCGAGGTGGCGATGGCCATCTTCACCGCCAGGTCCGGCGCGATCTCGCGCGCGCCCAGGATGTAGGTCAGGAAAGGCACCATGAGCATGCCGCCGCCAATGCCCAGCAGCCCGGCGAGAAAACCCGTGCACAGGCCGAGGACGCCGAGTTCAACGATCAGGAGGGGGTCGAGCATGGGAAAGGGTGAGAGGGTTTTGAATGGAGCAGGACGCACCGCAAGGTGGCGCCAGGATTGTAGTGCGCGAGGTCTTGCGCCGCTGGCGGGGCACGCCCCATGTGTGCCTGGCCTGGACTCTTTGGATGGGTGCCTGCGGCTGCCCGCTGCGGCGCGCGCCATAGCTCTTGGGCAGGGCCAGTTTGCCGGGCCCGTCGCGTGCGGTGGCCCTGCTGCAAGGCCTGTGCAAAAAAATGGCTGCCGGATCGCTCGGGCAGCCATTTTGGGAATAGGTGTCTGCGGTATTGCTACCGGACCCTCATCCTGAACCGGGGGTTCAGGTGGGCGAGGGCAGCCAGGTGTTGGGTTCATCTGACGCGAGATGATCACGCTCCCCTGGCGATGTACCAAGCCCGTGCTCGTTGAGCATTGGTTCAAGGAAATATAAGACCCGGCGGCACCGCAGACACCTTTATTGTAGGCGCTGAAAATGCCCTTTGCAGCCGTTAGGCGATGTAAAGAAAATCTCCAGAATGTGTGCCGCTGATAGCGTGCGGCGCGGCGCTTTCCGGCTTTACAGCAGCCGCCCGTCGTCGCCCAGGGCCTGGTCCAGGCGCTGCACCAGGCTTTGCAGGCGCAGGGCCTCGTCCGCATCGGGTGGCAGCAGCGATTCCTGCACGCCGTTGCCGCTGTGCCGGGGCGGGGGCGCTGGCATGTCGTCGCCCATCGCCATGGGGGTGGCCATGGGCACGGGGTGGGGGTGGTCGGCCGCCTCGGCGAGGTCGGCGGCTTCGCGGTCGGCGATCTCGAAAGCGAGGTTCAGGGCGGCCAGCACCGCGATGCGTTCGCGGGCACGCACCTTGCCGGCATCGCGGATGCGCGTCATGGCGGTGTCCACGCGCTCCACTGCATCGAGCAGCCGGCTCTCGTGCCCCTCGGGGCAACTGAGCAGGTAGCTTTGCTGCAGGATCTGCACCTCGATTTGCTTCATGCGGCGTCTTTCGCGGGAGGGGCCTGGGGCAGGCGCTCGAGCAGGGCGTCCACACGCGAGCGCGCTGCGCTCAGGCGGGATTTCAGGGAGTCGCGCTCTTGGGTCAGTGCGGCCACCTGCTCGGACAGCAGGGCATTGGTGCGCTGCAGTTCGGCGTGGCGCACCAGCAGGCGCTCGACGCGCTCGGCGATCTGGTCAGTGGTCGATGGTGTTGTTGCCATACAGCCACCGATTGTAGGACGGCGGGTTGTAAACGGTCGTAAAATCACCGGGTTGGTGCTCGCGGTGTGGTTCACATGCTGCAGTTCAACGGGAAGCAGGGAGGTGGCGCCACGCATGGCGCGCCGAGCCTGCGCTGCCCCCGCAACGGTCAGCGGACGAAGCCTTCGGGCTTCTCTCTCCAGCCACATGCCACTGGGTGCCTTGAACAAGCACCTGGGAAGGCGTTGGGGAGTGTTCCGCCAGCCCGGATACCGGCCAACACGGTGGTTGCATGCGCCCTGGATTGCAGGGCGCGAGCAGCCGTATCACCCATTTCGCTGGCGGGAGGCCGGCACGGGTTTGTTTGCTGACGATTCGCCCCATGAAAATCCGTACCCCCCGTGCGTGCCTTGCTGCGTCCATCGCCAAGCCCCTGTGCCTGCGTCCCGCCCTGGTGGCGTTGGCCGTGCTCGGTGCCTGCGCCGCCCAGGCCCAGCAGGCCGGTGCCAATGGCTCCGTGCTGCTGGCGCAGAACCTGCGCGCGCCCTCGCTGAGCGAAACCGTGGTGACCGCCACGCGCACGCCGCAGCCCCTGTCCGACCTGGTGGCCGACGTGACCGTGATCGACCGCCAGACCATCGAGACCAGCGGCGCCACGGGCCTGGCCGACGTGCTGGCACGCGTGCCCGGTATCGAGATCTCGCGCAACGGCGGGCCCGGCACCACCACCGGCGTGTTCCTGCGCGGGGCGGAGTCGCGCTTCACCGCCGTCTACATCGACGGTGTGCGCATGGACTCGCAGTCCACCGGTGGCGCGGCGTGGGAGTCCATCCCGCTGGCGCAGATCGACCGCATCGAAGTGCTGCGCGGCCCGGCCGGCGCAGTGTATGGCTCCGACGCCATGGGCGGCGTGGTGCAGATCTTCACCAAGCGCGGCGAGCAGGGCGTGGCGCCCTACGTGGGCATCGGTTTTGGCAACCACGGCACGCGCAAGGCCGAGGCCGGCGTGAGCGGCGCCAGCGGCACCATCGACTATGCCTTCGGCATCGCACGCGAGGAGAGCAAGGGCTTCAACGCCCGCACCGTCGCCACGCAGAACCCCGACCGCGATGGCTACGAGAGCACCTCGGCCAGCGCCCGCGTGGGCCTGCAGGTCAACGCAACGCACCGGCTGGAAGCCACGCTGCTCGCCAACGACCTGGACAGCGGCTACGACAGCGGCCTGGGCAAGGATGACCGCAACCAGCACCAGCTGCACGCCCTGGGCCTGAACTGGCAGGCACAGTGGACCCCGCAGTACAAGACGCGGGTGCAGATCACCGATTCGCGCGACGAGTACCAGACCACGCCGTCCTTCTACCGGACCGAGACACGGCTGCGCGGCTACCTGTTCCAGAACGAATGGCGCCAGGGCCCGCACCTGGTGACGGCCGCGCTGGAGCGCCGCGAGGACCGCCTGGACAACGCCCCCATCGACCGCAAGCGCTCGCAGGATGCGCTGGCCCTGGGCTATGGCTACACCGCCGGTGCCCACACGCTGCAGGCCAACGTGCGCCACGACTCGGACAGTGAGTTCGGTGGCAAGGGCACGGGCAGCCTGGCCTATGGCTACACCTTTGCCCCGCAGTGGCGCGCCACGGCATCGGTGGGCACGGCCTTTCGGGCGCCCACGCTGTACCACCGCTTCAGCGAATACGGCACGGGCAGCCTGAACCCCGAGAGCAGCCGCAATGCCGAGCTCGGCCTGCGCTGGGCACAGGCTTCGAGCAGCTTCTCGGTGACCGCCTACCGCAACCGCGTGCAGGACCTGATCGTCTTCGGCCCCGCCGGGCGCTGCCCCTCCCCGCAAGGTTGCTATGCGAACGTGGCGCGTGCCGAATACAAGGGTGTGACCTTCGCAGGCTCCTACCGCCTGGGCAGCGTGCAGCTGCGCGGCTCGCTGGACCTTCAAAACCCGCGCGACCTCGATACCGGCAAGATGCTGGCGCGCCGCGCCAAGCGCCACGGCACCGTGGGCGCCGACACGCAACTGGCCGGCTGGACCGTGGGCGCCGAGGTGCAGGCCTCGGGCCGCCGTTTCGACACCGTGGCCAACACCTTTGTGCTGGGCGGCTACAGCCTGTTCAACCTGTACGCCAGCACGCGCATCGCACGCGACTTCACGCTGACCGCGCGGCTCGATAACGCGGCCGACAAAAACTATGAGCTGGCCCGTACCTACGCCACCCCGGGCCGAACGGTCTATGTGGGCGTGAAGTGGGCGCCGCTCTAAGCACAAAGACAACGAGAGAGAGCAGGGAAGGGAAGCAAGAAGAATGGTCACCCCGGCACGCTGTCCGGCGATATTGATCGCCGCCCCGGCATCGGGCCAGGGCAAGACCACCGTCACCGCGGCCCTGGCGCGCCTGCACGCGCGCCAGGGCCGACGGGTGCGGGTGTTCAAGTGCGGCCCCGATTTCCTAGACCCGCACTGGCACCAGCTCGCTAGCGGTGCGCCCGTGCACCAGCTCGACCTGTGGATGAACGGCGAGGCCGACTGCGCGCAGCGCCTGCATGCTGCGGCGTTGGAGAGCGACCTGGTCCTCATCGAAGGCGTGATGGGCCTGTTTGACGGCACGCCGAGCGCGGCCGACCTCGCGCAGCGCTTTGGTGTGCCTGTGCTCGCCGTGGTCGATGCCTCGGCCATGGCCGGTACCTTCGGCGCACTGGCCTTTGGCCTGCGCCACTACCGCGCGGGCCTGCCCTGGGCCGGCGTGCTGGCCAACCGTGTGGGGTCGGCACGCCATGTCGACATGCTGCGCGATGGCCTGCAGGATGCCGACGACTGGATGGGCGCGCTGATGCGCGTGGCGCCCGGCGATGTCGCCACCAAGGCATCGGCACCGCTGCTGCCCGAGCGCCACCTGGGCCTGGTGGTGGCGCATGAGCTGCACGATGCCATGCAACGCCTGGATGCCGCGGCCGATGCGCTGGCCGCCACGCCGCTCGGCCAGATGACCCTGGATGATCTGCAGCGCTGGGCGGTGGATTTTCCGCCCCCCGCAGCGACGCCTGTGGCACCGCTGCTCGCCGGCCGCACCGTGGCCGTGGGGCGCGACGAGGCCTTCTGCTTCATCTACGCGGCCAACCTGCAGTGCCTCGCGCAGATGGGCGCCCAGGTGGTGTTCTTCTCGCCGCTACACGATGCCGCGCTGCCCGCCTGCGATGCCGTATGGCTGCCCGGCGGCTACCCCGAGCTGCATGCCGCCACCATCGCAGCCAATACCGCCATGCAGGCCAGCCTGCGTGCCCATGTGGCTGCGGCCAAGCCCGTGTGGGCAGAATGCGGGGGCATGATGGCCCTGTTCGAAGCCATCACCCTGGCCGATGGCTCCGAGCAAGCGCTGTGGGGCCTGTTGCCCGGCCGCGTGGCCATGCAAAAGCGGCTGGCCGCGCTGGGCCCGCAGCACCTCACGGTGGCTGGGCACACGTTGCGCGGGCATACCTTTCACTACTCCACGGCGCAGAGCACGGCGCCCGTGGTGGGCCGCACGGCGCGCCCGGACGCAGTGCCTGCGCCCGATGCCGGCGAGGCGCTGTACCGCCAGTGCAGCATCCACGCGAGCTACTTCCATGCCTGGTTCGCGTCCGCCCCCGTTGCGGTGGCGCACCTGCTGGGCGGGGAGGGCGTGCCCGCATGACGACCATGCCATCCACCATCACCACCGAATTCATCCTCGGCGGCCAAAAGAGCGGCAAGTCGCGCCGCGCCGAGCTGATCGCGCGCGACTGGCTGGCCCGCTCGCCCGCGCACCGTGCCGTGCTGGTCGCCACGGCCCAGCCCTGGGACGAGGAGATGCGCCAGCGCATCGCCCGCCACCAGCGCGACCGCGCAGAGCGAGTGCCCGGCCTCGCCACTCTGGAAGAGCCGCGCGACCTGGCTGGCGCATTGCGCCAGCTCGGCAGTGCCGACACGCTGGTCGTGGTCGACTGCCTGACCCTGTGGCTCACCAACTGGACCATGCCGGCGGGCGCCGAGACCATGGGCCGTGAGGACCGCGACGCCCTGGACAGCGACTGGGCGGCCCAGCGCCAGCACTTCTTCACCGCATTGCAGCAAGCCCCCGGCCCCGTTGTTCTGGTGGGCAACGAAATCGGCCTGGGCGTCATCCCGCTGGGGCGCGAAGTGCGCGCCTTCGTCGATGCGCTGGGCGCGCTCAACCAGCAGGTGGGCGAGGTGTGCCCGCGGGTGACGCTGATGGCGGCCGGGCTGCCACTGACCTTGAAAGAACCGCGC
This sequence comes from Acidovorax sp. A1169, assembly GCF_030704685.1. Taxonomy (GTDB): domain Bacteria; phylum Pseudomonadota; class Gammaproteobacteria; order Burkholderiales; family Burkholderiaceae_C; genus Acidovorax. Next base: position 75,021 of record NZ_JAUZDX010000022.1, on the reverse strand, counting down.
TGATGGCCCCGACCCCCGTGCGCCGCATCCTCTGGGTGATCGCCATCATCGTGGTGCTGGGCCTGCTCATGGCGGGGCTGGCGCAGGCGCAGCCCTTGCAGGTGACGGACGACCGCGGCCGCGTGGTGTCGCTGCCCCAGCCGCCGCAGCGCATCGTGACGCTGCTGCCCTCGCTGACCGAGAGCGTCTGCGAGCTGGACCAATGCCACCGCCTGGTGGGAGTGGACCGCTATTCCAACTGGCCCGAGTCGGTGAACAGGCTGCCCAAGCTGGGTGGTGGCATCGACCCGAGCATCGAGGCCATCGTGGCCGCCAAACCCGACGTGGTGCTGCTGGCCATGAGCTCGCGCGCCAGCGAGCGGCTCGAAGCCCTGGGCCTGAAGGTCGTGGTGCTGGAGCCCAAGACCCATGCCGACGTGCGCCGCGTGCTCGGCGTGGTGGGCCAGGTGCTGGGCGTGCCCCAGGCCGAGGGCGCCGACCGGCTGTGGCGCGTGATCGACGCGGCCGTGCAGGCGGCCGCCCAGTCGCTGCCGCCCAAGGCGCGTGGCACGCGCGTGTACTTCGAGGTGAGCCGCGGGCCGTATGCGGCCAGTGAGTCCTCGTTCATCGGCGAATCGCTCACGCGCCTGGGCGCGCGCAACGTGGTGCCCGCATCCCTCGGCCCCTTCCCCAGGTTGAACCCCGAGTACGTGGTGCGCGCCAACCCCGATGTGATCATGATCGGCAACCGCAGCATGCAGGCCATGGTGCCGTACCCCGGCTGGGCCAGCATGCGCGCCATCCGCGATGACCGCATCTGCGTGTTCGGCCCCGGCGACTCCGACGTGGTGGTGCGGCCCGGCCCGCGCATGGCCGAGGCCGCGCGCATCATGGCGCGCTGCCTGACCGAAAAGGCACGATGACTGCTGCTGAAAAAGCCTTCCTGATCCCCTCGGCTGCGGGCCGGCGCCGCGCAGCCTGGTGCGCGCTGTGGCTGCTGCTGGCCAGCCTGGTCCTGCTGGTGCTGGGCATCGCCGTAGGCAGCACGGGGCTGGAGAGCCTGGTGCACATGGGCGACGACCCGGTGGCCCGCCAGATCGTGTGGGACATCCGCCTGCCCCGCACCCTGGGCGCCTGGCTGGCCGGTGCGCTGCTGGGCCTGGCCGGCGCGGTGGCGCAGGGCCTGTTCCGCAACCCGCTGGCCGACCCGTACCTGCTGGGCAGCGCCTCGGGCGCGGCGTTGGGCGGCGCGGTGGCCATGGCCATGTTCGGCGTATCGCCCGTGGCCGCGCAGTGGATGGCGCGCATCGGCATCACCGGCATGGCCTTTCTCGGTGCTGCCGGGGCCGTGGTGCTCACGCTGGTGCTGGCCAAGGGCGTGCAGCACACGCTGCGCCTGCTGCTGGCCGGCGTCATCGTGGGCGTGGTGCTGGGTGCCCTGCGCGACCTGGTCGAGCTGGCCTCGCCCGACATCCTGCAGGCCATGCAGGCCTTCATCCTGGGCAGCACGGCCTTTGTCGGCTGGATCGCCTGCGTGCTGATGGGCGCGGCCTGGGTGCTGTGCGCGCTGCTGGCCTGGGTGCTGGCGCGCGCGCTCGACGGCCTCACTCTGGGCGAGTCCACCGCCGCCAGCCTGGGCCTGCCGCTCGGCCCCATGCGCGCCGGCCTGGTGGCCGCCATGGCGCTGGCCACCGGCACCGCCGTGGCGCAGACCGGGCTGATCGCCTTCGTCGGCCTGGCCGCGCCGCACCTGGTGCGCTCCATGGTGCGCGTCACTCACGAGCGGCACATTTTGCTGTCCAGCCTGATGGGCGCGGTGCTGCTGGTGGCCGCCGACATCCTGGCGCGCTGGATGCTGGCGCCGCAGGAGCTGCCTGTGGGCGTGCTCACCGCGGCGCTGGGCGGCACCTACCTGCTGTGGCTGATGCACCGGCGCACCGCGCACGGGGGCGGCCTGTGAAGGGTATTGCGCTGAGCGCCCACCACATTACCGCGCGCGTGGGCGGGGCCGAGGTGCTGCACGGCATCGACCTGCACCTGCCCGAGGGCCGCTGGACCAGCATCGTCGGGCCCAACGGCGCGGGCAAGTCCACCCTGCTCAAGGTGCTGGCCGGCCTGCTGCCGCGCGGCCATGTCGATGGGCAGGTGGCGCTGCTGGGCCGCATGCTCACCCTGGTGCCGGCCCGCGAGCGCGCGCGCCAGCTGTCCTGGCTGGGCCAGAACGAAGGCTCGGCCGACGATTTGACGAGCTACGACGTGGCCATGCTCGGCCGCCTGCCGCACCAGCCCTGGCTGGCCCCGCCGTCGCCCGCCGACCATGCGGCCGTGGAGCAGGCCTTGCGCACCACGCAGGCCTGGGACTGGCGCGAGCGCCCGCTGTCGCAACTGTCGGGCGGCGAGCGCCAGCGCGTGCTGCTGGCCCGCGCCCTGGCCGTGCAGGCGAAGGTGCTGCTGATGGACGAACCCCTGGCCAACCTGGACCCGCCCCACCAGACCGACTGGCTGCACACCGTGCGCGCCCTGGTGGCCGGCGGTGCCACGGTGGTCAGCGTGCTGCACGAGGTGTCGCTGGCCCTGCAGGCAGACGATCTGGTGGTGATGGCCAAGGGCCGCATCACGCACCAGGGTGGCTGCGACGAGCCCGTGACCCACCGGGCGCTGGAAGCCGTTTTCGACAACCGCATCGCGGTGCACGCGCTGCTGGGGCAGTGGGTGGCCCTGCCGCGCTGATTACTGTTTTTTGTTTTCTCTCTTTCAATTGTTTTAACCAAGGAGCCGTGCCATGCACATCGAACCCGGACTGGTGGACACCACCAAGATCTTCCTGAGCTATGCCACGGGCGCCACGGCGCTGCTGTACGCCAGCAAGCTGGCGATCGACATGGTCAAGAAAGAGGGCCCTGTGGCCCTGCTGGCGCGCTCGGTCTTCACGATTGCGCTGGTGTTCGCGTTCTTCGAGCTGCTGCCGCACCAACCGGTGGGGGTGTCCGAGGTGCACCTGATTCTGGGCACCACCTTGCTGTTGCTGTTCGGCGCTGCGCCAGCGGCCATCGGCTTGGCGGGTGGTCTGTTGATCCAGAGCGTGTTCTTTGCGCAGCAGGATTTGCCGCAGTACGGGATGAATGTCACCACCTTGCTGGTGCCTTTGTTCGCAACGGCGGCGATTGCCAAGCGCATCGTTCCTGAAAGCATGGCGTATGTGGACATGACGTATGCGCAGACGTTCAAGCTGTCGGTGGCGTACCAGGGAGGGATCGTGATGTGGGTGGCGTTCTGGGCTATCTATGGGGCGGGGGTGGGGTCTGCGAATCTGGAGAGCATTGCTACGTTCGGGGCGGCTTACATGGCGGTGGTGTTGTTGGAGCCTCTGGTGGATTTGGGTGTGCTGGCGGCGGCCAAGGCGTTGCGTCGTCTGGAGGGTTCTTCTTTCGTTGAGCGGCGGTTGCACCAGGCGGCTTGAGTTTTTCTGATCTGTGGTTGTGGTCGCTGCTGTTTTTTTGCTGAGGGCGGAGGCCGGGTCTCGGCTCGGCGGCCTAAGGGCGTTCGATGGGCTGGTTGCTCTGGTGGCGACATGCCTGTGCGATGGACGGGAGCCGGGATGTGCGCCCGGCGGCGCAGTAACTTTCTTTTGCGTCGCCAAAAGAAAGTCACCAAAGAAAAGGCGACCCCACAGCCCGTGTCCCCGCTCGCCCGATGGGCGAACGGGGCAACCTGCGATGCTCGGGCCTGGGGTGGTGCCGCAGAACTCGCTGCGTTCGGCCTGCGGCCAAACTTCGCTCAAACAGCTGCGGCAAGTCAGATCACGAAGTGCGTGTGTCCTGCGGCACACGCACCCACCCCAGGCCCTGCGCTTCTCGGCACGGTCAGCATGGGGTGGGCGCGGGCTCCACACGGGCCATTGCTTCGCTCGGCCCGGGGGGCCGTCGCTGCGCTCGGCACGCAGAGCGGCTGCGCCGCCCGTCGGCAGCGCGCAGCGCGTAACCGACCCCAGGCGCAGCTGCGCAGCAGCAGCCGTGTTTGTCCCCGCTCCCCACCCCTGCTGGCTGCGCCGAGAAGCGCAGGAGCTGGGGTGGGCGTGTGTGCCGAAGGACACACACGCTTCGTGGTCTAGCTTGCCGCAGCTGTTTGAGCGAAGTTCGAAGAACGCAGCGAGTTCTGCGGCACCACCCCAGATCCGAGCATCGCAGGTTGCCCCCTTCGCCCGCCAGGGCGATGGGGGACGCAGACTGGGGGCCGCCTTCTCTTTGGTGACTTTCTCTTGGCGGCCAAGAGAAAGTTACTGCGCCGCCGGGCGCACATCCCGGCTCCCGCCATCTGAACAAGCAAGTAGTCACCACTGAACAGCGACATACATGCAAATCGAATCTCCACCGATCCTCCGCGACACCCCCAAACCCCAAGGCGAACGCCGAGGGCTGGTCATCGTCCACACCGGCACCGGCAAAGGCAAGAGCACCGCCGCCTTCGGCTTGGCCATCAGAGCCCACGGCCGCGGCAAAAAAGTCAAGATCTACCAGTTCATGAAGGTCCCGACCGCCCGCTTCGGCGAGCACCGCCTTTTCGAACAACTGGGCATGCCCATTGAAGGCCTGGGCGACGGCTTTAGCTGGAAGAGCCGCGACCTGGACCACTCGGCCCAACTCGCGCTGGACGGCTGGGCCAAGGCCGAGGCCACCGTCCTCGCGGGCGAGCACTTCATGGTCGTGCTCGACGAAATCATGTACCCCCTGCGCTACGGCTGGATCCCGCTCGAATCCATCCTGGCCTGCCTGCGCGAGCGCCCGCCCCATGTGCACGTGGTGCTCACCGGCCGCAACGCGCCGGCCGAGCTGATCGAGCTGGCCGACACCGTGACCGAGATGACGCTCATCAAGCACCACTTCAAGGCCGGCGTGCCCGCCCAGCGCGGGATCGAAGACTGACCATGAACGCCTCGATGTCCCTGCCGATGGCTCGCAGCCGCCTGCACCCCACCGTGCCGGCGCTGGCCGTGCTCGGGCTGCTGGGCGGCCTGGCAACACCGTTGGCGCAAGCCCAGCAACAGCACCGCATCGTCACGCTTTCCCCCTCGCTCACCGAAGCGGTGTGTGCCCTGGGCCACTGCGCCGAGCTGGTGGGCACCGACCGCTATTCGAGCTGGCCCGGCAGCGTGGCCAAGCTGCCCAAGGTGGGCGGCCTGCAGGACGCGCAGATCGAGCGCATCGTGGCCCTTCGGCCCGACATGGTGCTGCTGGGCCCGCGCAGCCGTGCGGGGGACCGCCTCTCGGCCCTGGGCGTGCCGGTGCAGGTGTTCGATGCGCGCACGCATGCCGATCTCAAGCGCATGCTGATCAGCGTGGGCCAGTCGCTCGGCGAATCGGCGCGTGCGGCCGAGCTGGTTGCGCGCATCGAGCGCGAGCTCGACGCCGCGGCGCGCCGCGTGCCGGCCCACCTGCGTGGGCGCAGTGTCTACGTCGAGGTGGGCGTGGGCCCCACGGCGGCCAGTGCCGCCAGCTTCATCGGCGAGACCGTGGCGCGCCTGGGCCTTGTGAACATCGTGCCCGGCGACATGGGCCTCTTCCCGCGCGTCAATTCCGAAATGGTGGTGCGCCGTGGGCCGGACCTGGTCGTCGGACCGCAGACCACCCTCTTCAACGTGGCCGACCGCCCCGGCTGGGCCGGCATGCAGGCGCTGCGCCAGCACCAGGTCTGCCAGCTCGATGCCGACCGCATGGACCTGCTCTCGCGCCCCGGCCCGCGCCTGGGCGAGGCGGCGCACATGCTGGTCGATTGCCTTCTTGGATTGCCGCAAGTCTTGCGTTGATTCGTACCACCTTACTTCCCCATTTTTCTGACTGGAGATTCCTTCCATGCAAGTCCACAAGATTCCCGCCACCATCGTCACCGGCTTTCTGGGCAGCGGCAAGACCACGCTGCTGCGCCACCTGCTGACTAACGCGCAGGGCAAGCGCATCGCCGTCATCGTCAACGAGTTCGGCGAACTGGGCATCGACGGCGAACTGCTGCGCAGCTGCGGCATCGGCTGCGACGAGAACGGCGTGGAGAACGGCCAGCTGTTCGAGCTGGCCAACGGCTGCCTGTGCTGCACCGTGCAGGAAGAGTTCGCTCCGGTGATGGAGCTGCTGGCCGCGCGCCGTGACCAGATCGACCACCTGGTGATCGAGACCTCGGGCTTGGCGCTGCCCAAGCCGCTGGTGCAGGCCTTCCAGTGGCCCGCGCTGCGCAACGTGTTCACGGTCGACTCGGTGATCACCGTGGTCGATGCGCCCGCCGTGGCCGCCGGCCAGTTTGCCGACGACCCCGTTGCGGTGGACGCCCAGCGCCGCGCCGACGAGAACCTGGACCACGACTCGCCCCTGGCCGAGTTGTTCGAGGACCAACTGGCGACCGCCGATCTGGTGGTGCTGCACAAGACCGATGGCCTGACCGCCGAGGACCTGGCCCGCGTGGAAGCCATCGTGCGCGGCGAGACCCTGCCGGGCGTGAAGTTCGTGCACGCACAGCATGGCCGCATCGACCCCAGCGTGCTGCTGGGCCTGGGCCGTGCGGTGGAGGACGTGATCGACGAGCGCAAGACCCACCACGACGAGGAAGAGGACCACGACCACGACGAGTTCGAGTCGGTGCACGTCACGCTCGACGTGGCCGACCGTGGCCGCTTGGTGGAGGCCCTGGTCGCGCTGGTGCAGCGCCACGAGATCTACCGCATCAAGGGCTTCGTGGCCCTGCCGGGCGCGGCCATGCGCCTGGTGGTGCAGGGCGTGGGCCAGCGCTTCGACAGCCATTTCGATCGCGCCTGGCGCGAGGGCGACCTGCGCGCCACGCGCCTGGTGGTGATCGGCGACCACCTGGATGCCGCCGCTCTGCAGGCCGAGCTGCAATCGGCGCTCGCCGAATCCGCCACCACCACCGCCTGAGGCGACCCGCATGCATCTGCTTTCCACACGCCCCGGTGGCTACGTCGAGGACGGGGGCCAGGGTCTGGTGCGCGTGGAGCAGACGCCCGGCGACATCGTCATCCTGAGCGCGGCCGACACCACGCTGTCGCTGCTGTCCGACGCGGCTGCCGGCCTGGGCGAGGGCTTCCCCAGCGTGCGCCTGGCCAACCTGATGTGGCTGCGCCAGCCTGCGTCCACCGACATGTATGTCGACGACGTGCTGCGCCATGCGCGCGTGGTCGTCATCGACCACCTGGGCAGCCCGAGCGACTGGGCCTACGTGGTCGAACAGGCGATGTCGCTGGCCGGCAAGCGCGGCCAGTGGCTCGCACTGTTCTCGGGCGACAACGTCGAAGACCCGCAACTGCTGATGCGCAGCACCGCCAGCCCGCAAGACTGCCACCAGCTGTGGCGCTGCCTGCGCGAGGGCGGGCGCGACAACGCGCTGGCGTTTTTCGCGCTGATCGGCCATGCAGCCTTCGGCATCGGCGCACGCCCGCCGCCGCCCCGCCCGCTGCCGCCGGTGATGGCCTACACGCCGGCCGCGGCTGCGCCCTGGGTGGCGGGTGCGCCGGTGGCGATGCTGGTGTTCTACCGCGCCCACCTGCAGGCGAGCAACACGGCGGTGTTCGATGCAATGCAGGCAGCGCTGGCGCAGGCCGGGCTCAACACCCTGGCCGTGGCCGTCGATTCGCTCAAGAACCCCGAGAGCCTGGCCGCGCTGCAGGGCATGGCCGCAGAGCAGGGCGTGGGCGTGGTGCTCAACGCCACGAGCTTTGCCGTGGCCTCCATCGATGGCAGTGACGACGACGCAACGGCGGTCGCCCTGGCCGGCGATGCGCCGGTGCTGCAGCTCATCACCGCTGGCTGCTCGCAAGAGCAGTGGCAGGCCGACCCGCATGGCCTGGCGCCGCGCGACCTGGCCATGCAGGTGGTGCTGCCCGAGGTGGACGGGCGCATCGGCGCGCGCGCCATCAGCTTCAAGGGCCTGGCCTGGCGCTGCGAGCGCACCGAGGTCGACGTGGTGCGCTACCAGCCCGAGCCAGAGCGCATTGCCTTCGTGGCCGAGCTGGCGCGCCGCTGGTGCGTGCTGCGCAGCAAGCCGCACGTGGGCAAGCGCGTGGCGCTCATCCTGGCCAACTACCCCAACGACGACGCGCGCCTGGCCAATGGCGTGGGCCTTGATACACCGGCCTCCACCGTGCTCATCCTGCAGGCGCTGCGCGATGCCGGCTACACCACCGGCGAGCTGCCCGAGGGCGGCGATGCGCTGATCGCGCAGCTGGTGGAGGGCGTGACCAACAACCTCAATGCCAACGCCGACCGCCCAGCGGGCCAAAGCCTGGCCATGGCCGACTATCTGGCCGACTTCCATGCCCTGCCGCAGGCCAGCCAGGACGCTGTGAATGCCCTGTGGGGCCCGCCCGGCGCAGACCCCATCGTGCGCAGTGGCCGCTTCATGGTGCCGGGAATTCGCCTGGGCAACGTCTTCGTGGGCATACAGCCCGCGCGTGGACGCGACCTGGACCTGGTGGCCACCTACCACGATGCCGACCTGGTGCCCACGCACGGCTACCTGGCCTTCTACTTCTGGCTGCGCCGCGTGTTCGCGGTGGACGCCGTGGTGCACGTGGGCAAGCACGGCAACCTCGAATGGCTGCCGGGCAAGAGCGTGGCGCTGGGCGCCGCCTGTTGGCCCGATGCCATCCTGGGCCCGCTGCCGCACCTGTACCCCTTTATCGTCAACGACCCGGGCGAGGGCAGCCAGGCCAAGCGGCGCACGCAGGCCGTCATCATCGACCACCTGATGCCCGCGCTCACGCGCGCCGAGACCTACGGTCCGCTGCAGCAGCTTGAGCGGGCGATGGACGAATACTACGAAGCCCTGTCCCTCGACCCGCGCCGCGCCAAGCTGCTGCGCCAGAGCATCCTCGACCAGGTGCTGCAGCACCGCCTGCACCAGGAGCTTGGCTTTGCGCCGCCGGCCGACGACGCGCAGCGCGAAGCCCTGCTCGGCCGGCTCGACGCCTACCTGTGCGAGATCAAGGAGTCGCAGATCCGCGACGGCCTGCACATCCTGGGGCGCTCGCCGCAGGACCGCCAGCGCACCGATACGCTCGTGGCGCTGGCGCGCTTTCCCGGCGGTTCGGCGCCGGGGCAGGGCAGCCTGCTGGTGGCGCTGGCCCGCGACCTGGGCCTTGGCGATTTCGACCCGCTGAACCCCGAGTGGGCCGCGCCCTGGACCGGGCCGCGTCCCGAGGCATTGCAAGTGTTGGTCGACGAGCCCTGGCGCCATGTGGGCCACACGCGCGAGCGGCTCGAAAAGCTGGCCGCGCAGTGCGTGCAGCAGCACCTGGCGGTGGACGGCGCGGGCCGCATCGTCGGCCCGTCCTTGGACGCCGCGCAGTGGCCGCACAGCGCACAGGTGTTGGCGCGCATGCGCGCGGTGCTGGCACCCCGGCTCGACGCCTGCGGCCCGAACGAGATGGGCCAGCTGCTGCGCGGACTGGCCGGCCGCTTCGTGCCGCCGGGCCCCAGCGGTGCGCCTTCTCGCGGCCGGCCCGACGTGCTGCCCACGGGCCGCAACTTCTATTCGGTGGACACGCGCGCCGTGCCCACGCCCACGGCCTACAGCATGGGCGCATTGGCGGCGGACCGCGTGGTGGAGCGGCACCTGCAGGACCACGGCAGCTTTCCCACCGCGGTGGGCCTGTCGGTCTGGGGCACGAGCACCATGCGCACGGGCGGTGAGGACATTGGCCAGGCGTTTGCCTTGCTGGGTGTGCGCCCGAAATGGGCGCCTGGCAGCCACCGCGTGGTGGACATCGAGGTACTGCCCATGGCGATACGCAAGCGCCCGCGCATCGACGTGACGCTGCGCGTGTCGGGCTTTTTCCGCGATGCCTTCCCGGGCGTGATCGACCTGTTCGACACGGCCGTGCGTGCCGTGGCCGCCATCCCCGAGGACGACGAACCCGACGACGTGAACCCCATCCGCGCCCGCGTGCGGCGCGAGGCGGCCGAGAGCGAAGCCGGCGGCATGGCCGCCGAGGACGCCGAGCGCCGCGCCACATGGCGTGTGTTCGGCCCGCGGCCTGGCGGCTATGGCGCAGGGCTGCAGGAGGTGATGGCCAGCGGGCGATGGAGCACTTCGGACGACCTCGCACAAGCCTACCTGCGTGCGGGTGCCTTCGCCTACGGCCAGGGTGGGCACGGCGAGGCGGCGCGCGCCGCCTTCGAGCAGCGCCTTGCCGCGGTGGATGCAGTGCTGCACAACCAGGACAACCGCGAGCACGACATCCTCGACTCGGACGACTACTACCAGTTCCAGGGCGGCATGGCCGCCGCAGTGCAGCACCTGGCCGGCGCGCCGGCCGCGCTGTACCACGGCGACTTCAGCACCCCCGGCGCACCGCGCATCCGCACCCTCAGTGAAGAGGTGGCGCGCGTGGTGCGTGCCCGGGCCGTGAATCCCAAGTGGATCGACGGCGTCAAGCGCCACGGCTACAAGGGCGCGTTCGAGATGGCGGCCACGGTGGACTACCTGTTCGCCTTCGACGCGACCACCGGCGTGGTGGGCGACCACCAGTACGCGCTGGTGGCCGACGCCTACCTGCACGACGACGCCACGCGCGACTTTCTGCAACAGCACAACCCGCTGGCCCTGCGCGGCATCGGCGAGCGCTTGCTCGAAGCCATGCAGCGCGGCCTGTGGGCCGAGCCCGGCGAGCACCGCGAGCGCATCGAGCAGCACCTGCTGGCGCTGGAGCACCGTCTCGAAACCCAGGGCGAAGGACCCTTGCCATGACCGTTTTTTCTTTGTCCCCTGTGCCTGCCACCGCGTTCCCCTTTACCGCCCTGGTCGGCCACGAGGCCCTGCAGCGCGCGCTGCTGCTGGCCGCCATCGACCCCGGCATGGGCGGGGTGCTCATCAGCGGCCCGCGCGGCACGGCCAAGTCCACCTCGGCGCGCGCGCTGGCGGCGCTGCTGCCCGATGCGCCCTTCGTCACGCTGCCCCTGGCGGCCAGCCTGGAGCAACTGGTGGGTACGCTGAACATCGAAGACGTGCTGCGCGACGGCCAGGTGCGCCTGGCACCCGGCCTGGTGGCGCGCGCGCACGGCGGTGTGCTCTATGTGGACGAGGTCAACCTGCTGCCCGATGCGCTGGTGGATTCGCTGCTCGACGTGGCCGCGAGTGGCGTGAACACAGTGGAGCGCGACGGCGTGTCGCAGCAGCATGCGGCGCGCTTCGTGCTGGTGGGCACCATGAACCCCGAGGAGGGCGAGCTGCGCCCGCAACTGCTCGACCGCTTCGGCCTGTCGGTGGCCCTGCACAACCCGGCCGATGCGGCCCAGCGCCAGGCCATCGTGCGCGCCCGCCTGGCCTTCGATGCCGACCCTGCGGCCGTGGTGGCGCAGCATGCCGCTGCGCAGGCCGAACTCGCCGCATCGGTGGCCCGCGCCCGCGCGGCGCTGGCGGGCCTGGAATGGACGGACGCCGTGGTGCAGCATGCCGCGAACCTGGCCCTGGCCGCCGGGGTGGATGGCATTCGCGCCGACCTGGTGATGCTGCGCGCCGCGCGGGCGCTGGCCGCGCTGGAACAAGCCGACAGTGTGGGCGTGGCGCATGTGGATGCCGTGGCCGAACTGGCGCTGGCGCACCGGCGCACGGAGAGCAACACCGGCTCGGCACCACCCTCCGGTGCCACGCAGCCGCCGCCTTCTTCATCGCCCAAACCTTCGCCTGTCGGCGCGCAGGGCCCTGCCTCGTCGCAGAACGCGCCTGAAGGCGACTGGGGTGCCTTGCCACCCGAACCCCAACCCATGGCGCGTGTGCGCAGCACCGGAGCATGGCCGCCAAAAAAAGCCTGAGCCACCCCGGCCCGCGCTCTCCTGGTTCTACCAAGACAAGCGCAGGCTGGCGGTGGCAAGCCCCCCGCAATGCCTGGCTGCGCACGCCGCAGGCCGTGGCCCGGCCTGCAGACACAGAGGGCGCGGGCATCGATTGGCTGCGCACGTTGGTGGCCAAGGGCCCGGCGCGTCTGAAGGCCGCGCATTTGCGGCGCCGGCCCCCCAGCGCCGTGCAGCCCTGCCTGCACCTGATCGCCCTCGACACCTCGGGCTCCATGCGCCAGGGCGGGCGCCTGGCCTGGGCCAAGGGCTATGCCGCGCGCCTGATCGAGCAGGCCGCGCGGGCCGGCGACCATGTGGCCTTGCTGTGCTTTGGCGGCCAGGGCGTGGAGCTGCTGCTGCCCCCCGGCCCCGCGCGTATGGCTGGCACGGCCCGCGTGCGCCCGCTGGGCGGCGGTGGCGGCACGCCCCTGGCGGCGGGCCTGGCCGAGGCCGAGCGCCTGCTGCGCGCCACGCGGCGCAAGCGCGGCGCGGGCGCACCGTCGTGCCTGTGGCTGCTGACCGATGGCCGCACGCTGGAGCAGCCCGCCGCGCCCGCTGCGGCCACGCATGTCGTGGTCGTGGATTTCGACGATCCGCTGCGGCCCCTAGGGCGCTGCGGCGCCTGGGCCGCGCGCTGGCAGGCCGAGCACCGCATGCCTGAACCCCTTTCTTCCTAGAACACGAGCTTTTCCTGATGTCCGAAACCGCATCCCCGACACCTTTCCCCACCGACGTGATCGTCTGCACCACCTGCCGTCCGGCCGGTGCCTCGCGCGAACTGCCGGCCGACGGCGAGTTGCTGTTCGAGGCCGTGCAGGTGGCGCAGCTCGAAGACGACACCGGCGCGTGGGCCCAGGTGCGCGTGCGCGGCGTGGCCTGCCTGAGCAGCTGCGGGCGCGCCTGCTCGGTCGCCTTCCAGGCCCCCGGCAAGCACACCTTCGTATTCGGCGACCTCAAGCCCGATGAAGAAACGGCGCGCCATGTGCTGGAGTGCGGCGCCATGCATGCCCGCGCCAGCGACGGCATGCTCAATCGCAACGAGCGGCCCGCGCGCCTCAAGAGCGGCATCGTGGCCCGGCTGCCGCCCTTCGTGGCCTGACTCTCTGTACCATGCGTGCCGCCATGATGTATTGCGTTGACGCCACCCGCACCAGTGCTCTGTCACTGCTGGAGGTCCCATGGTCGGTCTGATCGATCTGCTGCTGCCCGGCATGCATTGGGATGCCCTGCGCGTGCTGATCTGGGTGCCCTTTGTGGCCCTGGCCCTCGACTGGTGGCGCGGGGAGCCACCGGTGGCCGTGCACCCCGTGGTGTGGATGGGCAAGGCCCTGCACTGGTGCGGCGAGCGCTGGGCGCCGCTGGCGCCCGTGCCGCGCGATTTCAGGGCCTTCTGGTGCATGGCGCTGGCCTGGTGCATGCTGGCAGGCACGGTGATGGCCGCAGCTTGGGGACTGCAGTGGCTGGCGCTGCGCTTTCACGACGTGATTGCGGCGGCGCTGCTCGGGCTGCTGCTCAAGCCGATGCTGTCCTGGCGCATGCTGCACGACGAGGTGCTGGCCGTGGAGGCGGCGCTGGCCCGCTCGCTGCCCGAGGGCCGCGCGCAGCTGGCACGCCTGGTGAGCCGCGACGTGAGCGAGCTGAACGCCGAGCAGGTGCGCGAGTCGGCCATCGAATCGCTGGCCGAAAACCTCAACGATTCGGTGGTGGCGCCGCTGTTCTGGTTCGTGCTGCTGGGCCTGCCGGGCGCCGCGCTGTACCGCCTGGCCAATACGGCCGATGCCATGTGGGGCTACCCCGGCATGCGCGGCGGGCGCTACTGGCAGTGGGCCGGCAAGTGGGCTGCGCGCGCAGACGACGTGCTCTCGTGGCTGCCCGCGCGCATCACCGCGCTGCTGCTGGCCGTGCTGGCGCGCGGGCTGTCGCCGGCCACGTTGGCGCGCCAGGCGCGCCGCACGCCGTCGCCCAACAGCGGTTGGCCCATGGCGGCCATGGCGCTGGCGCTGGGCGTGCGGCTCGGCAAGCCCGGGGTGTATGTGCTCAATGCCAGTGCACGCGACCCGGGTCCGCTCGATACCCGGCGCGCGGCCAAGCTCGGCTCGCTGGTGGCGCTGTCGCTGATCCCCCTGGCAGTGGGCGCCCACCTGCTGATCACCATCGTGTCCGCATGGGTGGGTGCATGACGTTGCAGGCCATGCCACTGCACCACCACGGCGGCCCCGACGCGCTGGGTGCGCCCGTGCACGACTTTTCCACCAACAGCAATGCCTGCGGCCCCTGCCCCGAGGCCCTGCTGGCTGTGCAGCAGGCCGACGCCACGCGCTACCCCGACCCGCACTACACGGCGCTGCGCGGGGCGCTTGGTGCCTTTCATGGCGTAAAGGCCGAGCGCATCGTGCTGGCGGCCAGCTCCAGCGAGTTCATCCACCGCATCACGGCGCTGGCGGTGCAGCAGGGTGCCGTGCAGGTGGGCCTGCCGCTGCACAGCTACGGCGACTATGCCCAGGCCGCGCAGGCGCGCGGGCTCGCGCTGCTGCGTTCGGTGGACGCCGCACCCGCTCTGCAATGGGCCTGCGAGCCATCCAGCCCCCTGGGCCGGGAGGATGCTGCCCTGAGCGCATGGCTCAAGCCGCCGGCCGAAGGAGGCGCGACGCTGCGCGTGCTCGACTGTGCCTATGCCCCGCTGCGCCTTGGCACCGATGGCCCGGGCCCCTGGGCCGGCTCGCCCGCGCTGCCGCCCATGCCCTGCTGGCAGCTGTGGACCCCCAACAAGGCCCTGGGCCTGACGGGCGTGCGCGCCGCCTATGCCGTGGCGCCCGAGGGGTCTGCAGCACAGGTGCAGGCGCTGCTGGCGCTGGCCCCTTCCTGGGCCGTGGGCGCGCATGGTGTGGCCCTGCTGCAGGCCTGGGTGCAGCCCGGCGTGCAGCGCTGGCTGGTGCACAGCCTCGATACCCTGCGCGACTGGAAGCAGCGCCAGCTCACCCTGTGCATGGACCTGGGCTGGGGCGTGCATGCGGGCAGCCTGACCAACTACTTCTGCGCGCAGCCCGCCTGTGCCGATCTGCCCGGCGCGCTGGCGGCCCTGCGCGCGGCGGGCATCAAGCTGCGCGATGCCGCCTCGTTCGGCCTGCCCGGCGCCGTGCGCATGGGCGTGCTGGCGCCGGGGGCGCAAGATGCGCTGCGCGCCGCATGGCCTGCCGCCATGGCCGTACGATCCGGTGCACAACCCAAGGAAAGCGACCACCCCCGATGAGAACCATCACCGTCACCCGCTATGTCACGCCGCTGCGTGAGGGCGGCTCCATGCCTGCCGTGGTCGAAGGCGACGACCTGGGGCTGTACGTGCTCAAGTTCCGCGGCGCAGGGCAGGGCGTGCGCGCCCTGCTGGCCGAGATGATTTCGGGCGGCATTGCCCGGGCGCTTGGCCTGCCGATCCCCGAGATCGTGCTCGCCGAGCTCGATACGGGCCTGGCCCAGACCGAGCCCGACCCCGAGATCCAGGACCTGGTGCGCGCCAGCGGCGGCCTCAATGTGGGCCTCGACTATCTCTCGGGCGCGCTCAACTTCGACCCCGCGGTGGACGTGGTGAGCGACGACTTCGCCTCGCGCCTGGTGTGGTTCGATGCCCTGGTGGCCAATGTGGACCGCACGGCGCGCAACACCAACCTGCTCATGTGGCACCGCAAGCCCTGGCTCATCGACCATGGTGCCTCGCTCACCTTCCACCATGCCTGGAACGGCGCGGTGGCGCAGCCGGCCAAGCCCTTCCCGCCGATTGCCGACCATGTGCTGCTGCACCAGGCCACTGCACTGGCCCAGGTGGATGGCGAGCTGGCGGCATTGCTCACACGCGAGGTGCTCACGGGCATTCTGGCCGATGTGCCCGACGAGTTCCTGGCCATTGCCGGGGCCGAGCATGCCGAGGGGCCGCTGGCTGCATCGCCCAGCCACCGCCAGGCCTATGTCGAGCATTTCTGCGCCCGCCTGGAAGGGCGCGAGGCCTGGCTGAAAGGGGTCATCGATGCACGCGGCTGAGGTGTACGACTACGCCATCGTGCGCGTGGTGCCGCGCGTGGAGCGCGAGGAATTCATCAATGCCGGGGTCATCCTTTCGTGCCAGAAGAGCGGCTTTCTGCAGGCAGCCATCGCCCTGGACGAGGAGCGCCTGCTGGCGATGGACCCGCATGTGGACATCGACACCGTACGGCGCCACCTGGCGGCCATCGTCGCAATCTGCGCGGGGGACGCGGGCTGCGGGCCGATTGCGCAGCTGCCGTTTCGCCAGCGCTTTCACTGGCTCACGGCCAGGCGCAGCGCCATCATCCAGACCTCGCCGGCGCACACCGGGCGCTGCAGCGATGCGGCTGCGGCGCTCGAACACATCATGGACCGCATGGTGCGGCCTTTGCCTTGAGCACTTCCAACTCCCCCCGCCTGGCACGCTGCGTGATGGTGCTTGGCACCACCAGCGGCGCCGGCAAGAGCTGGCTGGCCACGGCGCTGTGCCGCTGGTACAGCAACCAGGGCTACAAGGTCGCGCCGTTCAAGGCGCAGAACATGAGCAACAACGCGCGCGTGGTGGCCAGCGAGCATGGCCACGGCGAGATCGGCAGTGCCCAGTATTTCCAGGCGATTGCTGCGCGCACCGTGCCCGACGTGCGCATGAACCCGCTGTTGCTCAAGCCCGAGGCCGACACCAAAAGCCAGGTGGTGCTGCTCGGCCAGGTGAGCGCCGAGCTCACGGCGCTGCCCTGGCGTGGCCGCAGCGAGCGCGTGTGGCCGCAGATCGCTGCTGCGCTCGACGCGCTGCGTGCCGAGAACGACGTGGTGGTGATCGAAGGCGCGGGCTCGCCCGCCGAGATCAACCTGCATGCCAGCGACGTGGTGAACATGCGCGTGGCGCGCCACGGCGGCGCCCGCTGCCTGCTGGTGACCGACATCGACCGCGGCGGCGCCTTTGCCCACCTGTACGGCACCTGGGCCCTGCTGCCCGAAGACGAGCGTGCGCTGATCCATGGCTTCGTGCTCAACCGCTTTCGCGGCGATGCCACGCTGCTCGCGCCCGCGCCGCAGATGCTGCAGGAGCTGACCGGCGTGCCCACGGTGGCCACCATCCCCATGCAGTGGCACCACGGCCTGCCCGAGGAAGACGGCGTGTTCGACGACCGCAGCACGGCGGCCGGCGCGGTGCACACGACGGTGGCCGTGATTGCTTACCCGCGCATCAGCAACCTCGACGAATTCCAGCCGCTCAAGAACGTGCCCGGCGTGCGCCTGGTGTGGGTGCGCAGCCCTGCCGAACTGGCGGGCCTGAAAGCCACGGACTGGGTCGTGCTGCCCGGCTCCAAGGCCACGGCGTCCGACCTGGCCTGGCTGCGCGCGCAGGGGCTCGACGAGGCCATCACTGCGCATGCGGGGCAGGGCGGTCGCGTGCTCGGCGTCTGCGGCGGCTTGCAGATGCTGGGCGAGGCGTTGATCGACACCGCCGGCATCGACGGCAACGCGCCAGGTCTCGGTCTGTTGCCGCTGGTCACCACGTTCGAGCCCGCCAAGACTGTGCAGCGCAGCACCGTGCGCTTCGGCGCGCTGCGGGGTGCCTGGGCGGCACTGTCGGGCATCGCCGCCAGCGGCTACGAGATCCACCACGGCCAGACCGCACAGCACCCGGCCATGGCGGCCGGTGGCGACGTGGCGCGCGAGGTAGTGCCTGGCCTGGCCTGGCAGAACGGCGTGGGCAATGTGCTCGGCCTGTACCTGCACGGCCTGCTCGAAGACCCCGCCGCGCTGCAGGCCCTGTTCGGCCGCGAGGGCGCCGCCCCCGTGCCCACGCTCGACGCCGTGATGGAGGGCCTGGCCCGCACGGTGGATGCCCATTTCGAACCCGGCGTGCTGAATGCGCTGGTGGCCTGATCCCATTCCCTTACTTGACGAACCCATGTCCTTCGCTATCCCCACCATTGCCGACATCACCGACGCCACGCTCACGGCGCGCCTGCAGCACATCCTCGACTTCAAGACCAAGCCCCTGGGCTCGCTGGGCCGGCTCGAGGCGCTGGCCCTGCGCATCGGCCAGGTGCTGGGCACCGAGGCACCGCAGCTCGTGCAGCCGCAGATGCTGGTCTGCGCGGGCGACCATGGCATTGCGGCGCGCGGCGTGTCGGCCTTTCCGAGCGACGTGACCTGGCAGATGGTGGAGAACTTCCTGGCCGGCGGTGCGGCCGTGAGCGTGCTCGCACGCCAGCACGGCCTGGCCCTCACGGTGGTGGACTGCGGCGTGGCCAAGCCGATTGCCGAGCGCGATACGCCCCCGGGTGCGCCGCGCCTGCTGCTGCGCAAGGTGGCGCCCGGTACGGCCGATGCATCGGCGGGTCCGGCCATGACGGCTGAGCAGTGCGGCCAGGCCATCGCCAACGGCGTGGAGGTGGTGCGCGGCCTGCCGGGCAATGCGCTGCTGCTGGGCGAAATGGGCATTGCCAACACCTCGGTGGCCTCGCTGCTGCTGGCGCGCCTGGCCGGCCTGCCGCTGGCCGAGGTGACGGGTGCGGGCACAGGCCTGGACGCGGCCGGCATCGAGCGCAAGCGCGCCGTGCTGCAGCAGGCCCTGGATGTGAACGCCGAAGCCACGAGTCCCTTCGACGCGCTGGCCGCCCTGGGCGGCTACGAGGTGGCCACCCTGGTGGGCGCCGTGCTGCAGGCGGCGGCCGAGCGCCGTGTCATCGTCGTCGATGGCTTCATCACCAGCGCCGCCGTGCTGGTGGCCAGCCGCCTGCAGCCGGCCGTGCTGCAGCGCTGCGTGTTTGCCCACCGCTCGGGCGAGCGCGGCCACAGCCTGATGCTGGCGCAGATGCAGGCCGAGCCGCTGCTCGACCTGGGCCTGCGCCTGGGCGAGGGCTCGGGCGCGGCGCTGGCCTGGCCGCTGCTGCAGTCGGCTTGCGCGGTGCTGGCGGAGATGGCTAGCTTCGAATCGGCCGGTGTGGACAACCGCGTAGGCTGAGATTCAGCGCTTGCGCCGTGCCTTGGCGGGCACTGCCGCAAGCGCCTTCTGGTGGTGCGCACACAGCAGGTCGATCAGCGACTGCGCATACGCCGGCATGCGCGCCTCCTCGCGCACCAGGATGTAGCGCTCGCGCACGCTCCAGGTGTCTTCCAGGTCGATCAGCACCAGGCCCATGGGGGCGAGGTAGCGCCGGGCGGCGCTCTCGGGCACGATGCCGATGCCCACGCCGGCACCGATCATGCGGCACATGGCGTCGAAGCTGGACAGCTGCACGCGCAGTTTCTGCGGCTGCCCGAGCTGCTCGGTGACCTGGGCCAGAAAGACCTGCAGCGTGCTGGCCGGGTGCATGCCCACCATGGGCTCGTCCAGCGTCTGGGCAAAGGCCATGCGCCGGCGCCGGGCGAAGCGGTGGCCGCGCGGCACCACCAGGGCCAGGCGGTCGGTGCTGAAGTAGATGGCGGTGAGGCCCAGCGTGTCCACCTGGCCCGCGACGATGCCGATGTCGGCCCGGCCGTCGAGCACGCCGCGCGGGATCTCGGCGTTCGGTTTTTCCTGAAGCTCCACATTCACGCGCGGGTTGGCCGCGAGGAAGGCGGGCAGGATCTCGGGCATGAAGTCCGTCACCGCCGTGGTGTTGGCGAACACGCGCACATGGCCGCGCAGGCCACCGCTGTACTCCTGCAGGTCGGTGCGCAACTGCTCGGTCTGGCGCAGCACGCCGCGTGCGTGGTGCAAGAAGGCCTCGCCCGCCGGCGTGGGGCGCATGCCGCGCGCTTCGCGGTACAGCAGCGGCATGCCCGCCTGCTGCTCCAGCGCCTTGATGCGCGCACTGGCGGCCGCCAGCGACAGGTGCCGTGCCGCTGCGGCGCGGGACAGGGCGCCCTGCTCGGCCGTGAGCACGAACAGGCGCAGATCGGTCAGGTCGAATTGCATGGCCGCATGTTACTGCCGCGCGTGCGAGGTTTCGATTCTGGCGAAGGCTTGGTTCTGAAATGCGTGATTGTGCGCGGGCGGCGGGGCGGCGAACATCCGTGCTCATCCGAGAACACGCCAAGGAGACAAACCGCATGAAGTTCGCCGCCCCCCGCGCCATCGCGCGCCGCACCGCCCTCGCTGCCCTGCTCGCCGCACCCCTGTGGGCCGCAGCACAGGCCAGCTACCCCAGCCGCCCCATCGTGATGGTGGTGCCCCAGGCAGCAGGCGGCACCAACGACATCGTGGGCCGCCTGGTGAGCCAGAAACTCGGCGAGGTGCTGGGCGGCGCCACCGTGGTGGAGAACCGGCCCGGTGCGGGTGGCAACATCGGCACGCAGTTCGTGGCCAAGGCGCCCAAGGACGGCTACACCCTGCTCATGACCATCAGCAGCAGCCAGGCCATCAACCCGGCCCTCTTCAAGAACCCTGGGTTTGATCCGGTCAAGGACTTCAAGCCCGTGGGCCTGATCGGTTCCGTGCCCAACGTGCTGCTGGTGAACCCCGACTTCCCGGCGCGCAACATGGCCGAGCTGGTGGCTTTGGCCAAGGCCAAGCCGGGCCACTACCAGTACGCATCGGCCGGCAATGGCACGCTCAACCACCTGCTCGGTGAAATGCTCAACAGCATGGCCGGCATCCAGCTGCAGCATGTGCCCTACAAGGGCGTGGCCCCGGCCATCAACGACGTGCTGGGCGGGCAGTTGCCGATGGTGTTCGCGAGCATGCCCTCAGCGCTGTCGCATATCAAGGCCGGCAAGCTGCGCGCGCTGGCCGTGAGCGGCGCCACGCGCTCCCCCGTGTTGCCCGACGTGCCCACCATCGCCGAAACGGTGGCCGGCTACAACGGCACGCTGTGGATCGGACTGTTCGCGCCCGCGGGCCTGCCGGCTGACATCCAGACCAAGCTGCAGGACGGCATGGCCACGGGCATGGCCGCCAAGGACCTGCGCGAGCGCCTGGAGGCGCAGGGCGTGGAGATCGCGCCCAAGACCACGCCGGAGCAATTCGCCGCGCTGTTGCAGGAGGACCTGGCCAAGTGGGCCAAGGTGGTCAAGACCTCCGGCGCGACAGTCGACTGAGCACGGGAGCCAGCCAATGACCCGCCCCCTGGACCACATCACCGTGGTGTCGCTCGAGCATGCGATCGCCGCCCCGTTCTGCACCCGCCAGCTGGCCGATCTGGGCGCCCGTGTGATCAAGGTCGAGCGCCCTGGCGGCGGCGACTTTGCGCGCGATTACGACACAAGGGCAGAGGGCATGGCCTCGCACTTCGTCTGGGTCAACCGCTCCAAGGAAAGCCTCACGCTGGACCTCAAGCAGCCCGAGGCCCTGGCCGTGTTGTGGGAGCTGCTGGCCAGCGCCGATGTGCTGGTGCAGAACCTCGCCCCCGGTGCCACCGCGCGCATGGGCCTGTCGTGGGAGGCCCTGAGCGCCCACAACCCGCGCCTCATCGTCTGCGACATCTCGGGCTATGGAAGCGATGGCCCCTACCGCGACAAGAAGGCGTATGACCTGCTGATCCAGAGCGAGGCGGGCTACCTGTCGGTGACCGGTACGCCCGAGGAGCCCTGCAAGTCGGGCAACTCCATTGCCGACATCGCGGCGGGCATGTATGCCTACACCAGTGTGCTTGCCGCGCTGATGCAGCGCGAGAAGACGGGGCAGGGTTCGCGCATCGATGTTTCCATGCTCGAATCGCTGGCCGAGTGGATGGGTTTTCCGATGTACTACGCCTACGGTGGCGCCACGCCGCCGCCGCGCAATGCCGCATCGCATGCCACCATCTACCCCTACGGCCCCTTTCTGGCCGGCGACGGTGGCACGGTGATGCTGGGCCTGCAGAACGAGCGCGAGTGGAAGCTGTTCTGCGAACATGTGCTGCTGCAGCCGCAGTTGGCCGCCGACCCGCGCTTTGACAGCAATGCCCGGCGCAACGCGCACCGGGCCGAACTCCGGGCCCTGATCCTCGCCGTGTTCGGCACGCTCACGGCCGCGCAGGTCATCGAGCGGCTGGAAGCGGCGCGCATTGCCAACGCGCGCATGAACACCATGGCCGAGGTCTGGGCGCACCCGCAGTTGCAGGCGCGCGGCCGCGTGCAGCAGGTGGACACGCCCGAAGGGCCGCTCGACGCTTTGCTGCCGCCCGGCGCGCACAGCAGCTTCGACTACCGCATGGACCCGATACCCGCCGTGGGTGAGCACACCGAGGCCATCCTGCGCTCGCTGGGGCGTGGGGAGGGGCACCTGGCGGCGCTGCGCGCCAGCAAGGCCATCTGATGGCAGTGCCGTCCACCCACCAGGCAATGGCCCGCGCGACGGCCTTCCTCTTCGTGCCCGCCACCCGGCCCGAGCGCATCGCCAAGGCCCTGGCCAGCGGCGCAGGTGCGGTGGTCGTGGACCTGGAAGACGCGGTGGCGCCCGATGAAAAGGCGGCCGCGCGCATAGCCTTGGTGGCCGCCGTGAAGGCTTTGGAGCCAGCGCAGCGCGCGCGCCTGCTGGTGCGCACCAATGCCGCCGGCACGCCCTGGCACAGCGACGATGTGGCGGCCGTGGCCGCCTGCGTGGCCCTGGGCCTGGCCGGTGCCATGCTGGCCAAGGCCGAGTCGTCAGTGGCGCTGGCCGCCGTGGCCCAGGCGCTGGGCCCGCAAGGACTGCTGGTGCCGCTGGTCGAATCGAATGCGGGGCTAGATGCGCTGGATGCACTGGCGCAGGCACCGCAGGTGGTGCGCCTGGCGTTTGGCCACCTCGACTTGCAGGTGGATCTGGGCATGGAATGCGCTGCCGACGAGGCCGAGCTGCTGCCCGTGCGCCTGGCGCTGGTGCGCGCCTCGCGCCGCGCAGGGCTGGCCGCGCCGGTGGATGGCGTGACCACGGCCACCGACGACCTGGCGCGCCTGGCCGAGGACACGGCGCGCAGCCGGCGCATGGGCTTTGGCGGCAAGCTGTGCATCCACCCCGCGCAGGTGGTGCCGGTGCAGGCCGCCTTTGCGCCCCAGCCGCAGGAACTGGCGTGGGCGAGAAGGGTGCTGGCGGCAGCACCCGCACACGGCGGGGCCGTATTTCGGCTGGAAGGCCGCATGGTCGATGCGCCGGTATTGGCGCTGGCTGCCCGCCTGCTGGCGCGCTCGGTAGATCAGCCTACAGCCGTCTGATTGCGCCCCTGCGCCTTGGCCTGGTACAGCGCGGCATCGGCGCGTGCGAGCATGGCGTCCAGCGTGTCGCCGGGGCCGTTCCATTGGGTCAGGCCGATGCTGACCCGGCAATCGAGCGGGTGGCCCACGGCCAGCGTGGCGTGGATGCGCCGGGCCACGTTGAGCGCTGCGACGGCATCGGTGCCGGGCAGCACCACCATGAACTCTTCGCCGCCATAGCGGCCCATGCGGTCGGGCGTGCGCAGCACGGCCAGGGTGCGTTGCACGAAGTGCACCAGCACCGCATCGCCATGCTGGTGGCCGCAGCTGTCGTTCACGGCCTTGAAATGGTCCAGGTCCAGCATCATCAGCGAGGGGCCGCCGCCGTAGCGGCGCGCGCGCTCCAGTTCCTCTTCGCAGCGCTGCAGCAGCGCGCGCCGGTTGAGGGCCGGGGTCAGCGAGTCGTGCGTGGCCAGGTGTTCAAGCTCGGTGCGCAGCCGGTCGGTGGCCATGAGCAGCGCGCCGATGGAGAGCATGAGCACCGTGAGCGCATAGGCGCCGATGTACAGGTTCTGGTAGACCGATGGCTCCATGAGGTTGTCGCCCGCAAACCCCGCGAAGATGGAGCCAAGCCGCACCAGAAGCACCGTGAGGTGCAGCACCAGCACCACCTCCACCAGTCGCACCGGGAAGTTGCTGCCCCCATGGCGCAGCAGAAAGCGCAACTGGGCGCCGTAGATGCAAGACATCACCAGCGTGAAGAAGCTCAGCCGCACGCTGTAGTTGGGCCAGCCATAGGACAGCCAGGTGAATACGCCCAGGCACACGGTCAGCACCGCGCCCCAGATGCGCCAGGTGTGGGCGTGCCCCAGAAAGGCGCGGGTACCCATGTAGTAGGTCATGGTGCCCAGCACGAGCAGCATGTTGGCGCCTACCAAGCTCATCCAGTCGGGCACCAGGCTGCGCGCGCTGAAGAGTGCGGTGGATGCCAGCCAGAACACCGGTGCCGCTGCCCAGGAGCTGATGCCCCGGATGTGGGCCGGGTAGTAGCGCCGCATGCAAGCCAGCACGATGGCCATCAGGGCGGACATGAATCCCGCCAGGGCGATCATGGAGCGAGGGTCGAGATTCGTCATCCTGCAGTACTGCGGTGGGACGGGGGGCGCCTCGTAAGGAAATGTTTCTGCGACTTGCCAGTATAGCCAGTGACCGGGCTGCACTGGCACCTGTCCGTGTGCGCAGATGGTGCCGAATGGCTTATGTGGTAGTAGCGCGACGTCGTTTTTGGTGCCGCGCGGCCCAAGGCGGGAGCGGTTGCGCACGATATCGGTGCATTTTGTATACAAACTGCGCGAAACATTGTGCGCAAAGGCTGGCACGCAGATTGCGTAGATCATGGCATGCAAGACACCACGCCTGCCCAGCCCCCGACCGCCATCGAGATCGTGGCGCTTACCAAGCGCTACGCCAGCGGCAAGCCCGCCGTGGACGCCATCGACCTGCGCATCGCTAGCGGCAGCTACTGTTGCCTGCTGGGCCCTTCGGGCTGCGGCAAGAGCACCACGCTGCGCATGATCGCCGGGCACGAGTCGGTGACCAGCGGCGACATATTGCTCGAAAACCGCAACATCACCGACCTGCCCGCCGCCGCGCGCGGCACGGCCATGATGTTCCAGAGCTTCGCGCTGTTCCCGCACCTTTCGGCGCTGGACAACGTGGCCTTCAGCCTCAAGATGAAGGGCATGGCCAAGGCCGAGCGGCAGGCCAAGGCGCGTGATCTGCTGGAGCGCGTGGCCATGGGCCACCTGGCCGAGCGCAAGCCGGCCGAGCTCTCGGGTGGGCAGCAGCAGCGCGTGGCGCTGGCGCGTGCGCTGATCACCCAGCCGCGCGTGCTGCTGTTGGACGAACCCCTGTCGGCGCTCGACCCGTTCTTGCGCATCCAGATGCGTGCCGAGCTGCGCCGCTGGCAGAAGGAGCTGGGCCTGACCTTCATCCATGTGACCCACTCGCAGGAAGAGGCCATGGCCCTGGCCGACACCATGGTGGTGATGAACCACGGCGTGATCGAGCAGGTGGGCTCGCCGCACGAGGTCTACAACCGGCCCGCCAGCGAATTCGTGGCGCGCTTCATGGGCGGTCACAACGTGATCGATACACCCGACGGCAAGGTCGGCGTGCGCACCGACCATCTGCAGGTGCTGCCGCAGGGCACGCCGCTGCCCTCCAGGGCCCTGCACATGCAGGCCGTGGTCACCGACGTGGAATACCAGGGCACCTACGTGCTGCTGGGCCTGCAAAAGCAGGGCGTGGCCCTGTCGGCGAACTCCACGGCCGCCTACGCAGTGATGGTCTCCGAAGCCGCCTTTGCTGCGCAGCCCTACACGGTGGGGCAGGCGGTGCAGCTGCATTGGACCCCCGAGCAGGCCCATTCTCTCTCCCCGCAGGCGGTACCTGTGTCCGCGCCCGTGGCGACGGCCACTGCCCAGGCCGTGCCGGCCTGAGTTTTCCTCTTTCTTTCGTTGTCCGCTGTCTGTTTCCACCCCTCCACTTTGCAAACCAAGGAGCTCTCCCATGTCCGACGACTCTCGTGCCGATTCCCCCGCTGTTGCCTCTGACACCACCGGCGTGCAGCGCCGCTCGCTGCTCAAGGGCACGGCGGGCATCCTGGCCGCAGGCGTGTTCCCGGCCGTCCATTCGCAGGAAAAGATCGTGCTGCGCTACCTGGGCACGGCCGTGAACCAGGACAAGGCCATCGCCGAGAAGTTCAAGGCCGACACCGGCATCGAGATCCAGTACGTGGCCGTGACCACCGACGACGTGACCAAGCGCGCCGTGACCGCACCCAACAGCTTCGACCTGATCGACACCGAATACTTCTCGCTGAAAAAGATCGTGCCCACGGGCAACTTGAAGGGCATCGACACCAAGCGCATCAAGAACGCCGACAAGATCACCACGCTGTTCACCAACGGCATGGTGGCCGGCAAGGCCGTGGGCGACCAGGGCACGGCGCCCAAGAAGGTGATCTACCTGGAAGGCGAGAAGTCCAAGAAGTTCGCGACGGCGCCCACGCAGTTCATGTCGCTGATCCCCACCGTGTACAACGCCGACACGCTGGGCATCCGCCCCGATTTGATCAAGCGCCCCATCAACTCCTGGGCCGAGCTGCTCAACCCCGAGTTCAAGGGCAAGACCGCGATCCTGAACATTCCCTCGATCGGCATCATGGACGCCGCCATGGTGGTCGAGGCCATGGGTATCTACAAGTACCCCGACAAGGGCAACATGACGAAGAAGGAGATCGATCTCACGATCAAGACCCTGATCGAGGCCAAGAAGCAGGGCCAGTTCCGCGCGCTGTGGAAGGACTTCAACGAGTCGGTGAACCTGATGGCATCGGGCGAAGTAGTGATCCAGTCGATGTGGAGCCCGGCCGTCACCGCCGTGCGCACCAAGGGCATCGCCTGCAACTTCCAGCCGCTCAAGGAAGGTTACCGCGCCTGGGCCGCCGGCTTCGGCCTGCCGGCCACCCTGTCGGGTCGCAAGCTCGACGGCGCCTACGAGTTCATCAACTGGTTCCTCGATGGCTGGGCCGGTGCCTACCTGAACCGCCAGGGCTACTACAGCGCCGTGCTGGAGACCGCCAAGTCCAAGATGGAAGCCTACGAGTGGGCCTACTGGATGGAAGGCAAGCCCGCCACGCAGGACATCAAGAGCCCGGGCGGCGACGTGCTGGCCAAGACCGGCGCGGTGCGCGACGGCGGCAGCTACGAAGCGCGCATGGGCGGCATTGCCTGCTGGAACGCCTTGATGGACGAAAACAACTACATGGTCCAGAAATGGAATGAATTTGTAGCTGCATAAGAGGGGCCGTCACGCCCGCCAGGGCGTGCCCCGCTGCCCCGAGCGGGGGCGGCATGCCCTGCGCGCGGCGCAGGGCTTTCACAGGTTATTCCAAGACACCATGAGCACCACCACCACACCGTCTCTGCCATCGAGCGCCGCCCCCGGGCGCGGCATTGCCGCCTGGTGGCAGGCCGCGCCGTTCACGCTGGTGTTCGCGCTGTTCTTCCTTATTCCGCTGGCGCTGATCGTGATGGTCAGCTTCTGGGACTTCAACGAGTACGAGCTCTTGCCCGGCTTCACGTTCAAGAACTACATCTCGATCTTTGCGGGCTGTGGCGATGCGTCGGAGGGCCTGTGCGTCACGCTCAAGACGTATTACTCCACACTCAAGTTCAGTTTTCTCGTGTGGCTGATCACGCTGGTGATCGGCTTCACCGTGGCCTATTTCCTGGCCTTCCACGTGCGCTCGTCGGGCATGCAGACGCTGCTGTTCGTGCTGTGCACCATCCCGTTCTGGACCTCCAACGTGATCCGCATGATCTCGTGGGTGCCGCTGCTGGGGCGCAATGGCCTGGTGAACCAGAGCCTGATCAGCATGGGCATGGTCGATCAGCCCATCGAGTGGCTGCTGTTCTCGGACTTCTCGGTGGTGCTGGCCTTCGTGCACCTGTACACCATGTTCATGATCGTGCCCATCTTCAACAGCATGATGCGCATCGACCGCAGCCTCATCGAGGCGGCCAGCGACAGCGGCGCCAGCGGCTGGCAGACGCTGTGGAACGTGATCGTCCCGCTCTCGCGCACCGGCATCATCATCGGCTCGATCTTCGTGATCACCATCATCATGGGCGACTTCGTCACCATCGGCGTGATGGGTGGCCAGCAGATCGCCTCCATCGGCAAGATCATCCAGGTGCAGACCTCGTACCT
Organism: Acidovorax sp. A1169; assembly: GCF_030704685.1. Lineage (GTDB taxonomy): Bacteria > Pseudomonadota > Gammaproteobacteria > Burkholderiales > Burkholderiaceae_C > Acidovorax. Next base: position 47,335 of record NZ_JAUZDX010000022.1, on the reverse strand, counting down.
GCAGTTCCCGCTGGCCGCGGCCAATGCCGTGATTTTGCTGGCGGTGGTGCTGATGATCATCTGGGGGCTCACGCGCCTGGTCGACATCCGCAAAGAGCTTTGAGCACCACCTGCGCCGCCGACAACCTCCACAGGACATCCGCATGAAAGCCCGCATCCGCGAATCCCGCCCCGCCAGCTTCTGGCTGCTGGCCATCGTGTTCAGCCTGTTCGTGCTGTTCATGTACGGGCCCATGTTCGTCATCTTCATCCTGAGCTTCCAGGGCCCCGAGGGCGGGCTCACCTTCCCCATGCGCGGCGTCTCGCTGCACTGGTTCTACAAGCTGGCCGAGGGGCTGGGCGTGGTCGACATCGGCGCGGCGCTGTGGCGCTCGCTCGGCCTGGGCGTGGCGGTGATGCTGTGCACGGTGGTGCTGTCGGTGCTGGCGGGCCTGGCCTTTCGCAAGCGGCTGGCGGGGGGCAACACGCTGTTCTTCATCGTCGTGGCCAGCCTGATCATGCCGTCCATCATCGTCTCGCTGGGCATCGGGCTGGAGTTCCGGCTCATCGACAACGGCATCAAGGCCGCCCTCGAATGGCTGGGCATGGAGAGCACGCTGGAGGGCTACGGCACCTCGCTGGGTCTGTTCACCTCGGCCCTGGGCGCACACCTGACCTGGACCTTGCCGTTTGGCCTGCTCATCATGTTCGCGGTGTTCAACCGCTTCAACCCGGCCTACGAAGAGGCGGCGCGCGACCTGGGTGCCACCCCCTGGCAGGGCTTTGCCCACGTGGTGCTGCCGCTGATAGCGCCCTCGGTCGTGGGCATCGGCATGTTCGGCTTCACCCTGAGCTGGGACGAGATCGCCCGCACCTCGCAGGCCATTGGCGACGTGAACACGCTGCCGCTGGAGCTGCAGGGCCTGACCAGCACGGTGACCACGCCGTCCATCTACGCGCTGGGCACGCTGACCACGGTTGTGTCATTCGTGGTCATGGGCATCACGCTGGCGCTGGTCTGGGCGTTGGGCCAGCGCAAGAAAGGGCGGGCCGGCTGAGCCGCACGCCATGAGACTTCCATGCGCATCCGTGCCGACGATTCCATCATGACCGCCGCCCCGAAGCCCCGGCGCCGTGCTGTTGCGGCCAAATCCTCCGAGCCGGCCGACCTGCCTGCCGACAGTGCTGCAGCCACGGGCGGCCTGTTCAGCGACAACGATATGTACGAGCGCATGGTCTCGGCCATCCTCGACCACCGGCTGCCTCCGGGCACCAAGCTGGTGGAGGACAAGCTGGCGGCGGCCTTCGGAGTGTCGCGCACGCGCGTGCGGCCGGTGCTGGTGCGCCTGGCCAACGAGCAGGTGGTCACGCTCACGCCCAACCGCGGCGCGTCCATCGCCCAGCCCACCCCCGAAGAGGCGCTCGAAGTCTTCGAGGCCCGCCGCCTGCTGGAGCCGCGCCTGGTGGAGCTGTTCATCGCCAACGCCACCGACGAGCACATCGCCGCGCTGCGCGCCTGCATTGACGACGAAGAGGCCGCCCGCGCCAGCGGCGACATGCGCCGCGCCATCCGCCTGTCGGGCGACTTCCACCTGCACATCGCGCAGGCTGCCGGGCACCAGACGCTGGGGCGCATCCTGCGCGAGCTGGTGTCGCGCACCTCGCTGATCCTCATGACCTACAGCCCCAGCCATGCGCGCGAGCGCGAGGAGGCCACCGCCTGCGGTTGCCGCGAACACCGCGCGCTGATCGACGCCATCCGCCTGCGCGACGCCAAGGAGGCCGCGCGCCGCATGCTCGACCACTTGGCGCGCATCGAGTCGCAGCTGGAGTTCACCCCGCCCGCGAGCGAGGCGCCGGATCTCATGAGCCTGCTGGGAATGGCGGGCTGAGCAGCATGCGCCACCTGCTGGTCATCAATCCGAACACTTCGCCCAAGGTCAGCGCGCTGCTGCAGCAGCATGTGCAGGCCGCTGCGGGCTCGCATGTGGTGGTGCGCACGGCCACCGCACGCTTTGGCGCGCCCTACATCGCCTGCGAGGCCAGCTACGCCGTGGCCGCGCATGCCGCGCTCGATGCCTGGGCGCTCGACTTGTCTACCCAGTCCTCGGCACCCAGCGCTGTGCTGATCGGCTGCTTCGGCGACCCCGGCCTCATGGCCTTGCGCGAAAGCAGCCCCGTGCCCGTCACCGGCCTGGCCGAAGCCTCTTTCATCGAGGCCGCGCGCCACGGCCGCTATGCCATCGTCACCGGCGGTGAGCGCTGGGGCCCCATGCTGCAGCGCCTGGCCCAGGCCCTGGGCCATGCCCATTCGCTGGCCGGCATCCACACCGTGGCGCCCACTGGCGCCCAACTGGCGGCCGACCCCGTGGCCGCCCGTGCGCTGCTGGCCCAGGCCTGCCGCGACGTGGTGCGCCAGATGGGCGTGCAGTCCGTCATCCTGGGCGGCGCGGGCCTGGCCGGCATGGCGGCGGCCGTGCAGTCCCAGGTAGGGGTGCCCGTGATCGACAGCGTGGTGGCGGGCGCCCATTGGGCTTTGCGGGCCAATGCCGTGCCGCCGGAGCGCAGTGTGCCGGCGTTCGATGTGGCGTGGGAGGGGGTGTCTGCGGAGATGGCTGCGCTGGGGCTGCGCCAAGCCGGGTGAGCGAATTTGACAGAGGCTGGGCCACGGGATAGTGTGCGGCCATGGCACCTGCAAAATACTATGCACTCTCGCTGGTCGAAGCGGAAGACTCTTTAGCCGCGATCTTTCCTGATGAACTGCTGTCCCATATGCAACTCAGGCTTGGCGACGAGCTGTATGTGACAGAAGGCAAAGACGGTAGCCTGTTCATCAGCGCGAAGAAGCCAGACCCTGCGACACACCATGCGCCCCAGAACCTGGCTGGTTAGTCAAGCCGTCGTAGCCACCCTCTCCATGCGCGTCAGCGGCAATGCCTCGTCGTCGCTGGCGGCCCTGGGCAGCACGAAGTTGAACACCGAACGCGTGAACGGCGCGGTGATACCCAGCGATTCGTAACCTGCTGGCGCCACATTGCGCTCCAGCTCCACGATCAGCCCGTCGCGCGTGGCAAACGCGAAGTCATCGTCGATGTAGCTGTCACCCGGAATGTTCACTTGTGTGGTCAGCGTGCGCATGCCGGGGGCCGCCACCAGGAAGTGGATGTGCGCGGGACGCTGGCCGTGGCGGCCAAGCGCCGCAAACAGGTCTGCGACGGGACCGGTTGGAGGAATCGCATAGCCTGGCGGCAAAAAGCTGCGAAAGCGGTAAAAGCCCTTGGCATCGGTCTCGATGCGCCTGCGCAGCTCGTAGGGCTGCATGCCTGGGAAGAAATGCGAGTAGCCGCCTTTCTCGTTGGCATGCCACACGTCCACCATCGCATGGGGCACGGGCTGGCCATCGAGGTCCAGCACCTGGCCTTCCATGATGAAGATCTCGCCCTTGGGCTCGCCTTCGTCGACCCGCACTTCCACCTGGAAGGTAGGGGCGCCCGCCACGAATAAGGGGCCCTCGATCGCACGGGGCGTTCCGCCCTCGCGTCCAGCCTTCTGGTCGGCCTCGTCGGCGCGGATGTCGAGCAGGCGGTCGAATCCCAGGCCGGCCGTGATCAGGCCCGTCTGGCCCGCGGCACCCAGGCGCGTGAGCCAGGCGGTGGCAGCCCAGAATTCGTCGGGGGTCACGTCGAGCTCGTCGATGGCCTTGAACAGGTCGGTGACGATGCGCTCGGTCAACTGGCGCACGCGCGGGTTGCCAGGGGCGATCTTCTTCGTGTTGACCAGTTCGAGCAACTGGGCCTGGGTGAGTTCTGCCATGTTTTTGTCTCCTCTGTGGGGTGGTTCGTGGGAAGGAATTGCCGGGGTGTTGCTCAATCGAGCTTGATGTTGCGCTCCGTGATCAGCTTGGCCCAGCGCTCGGATTCGCGCGTCAAGTGCCTGGCGAGTTCGGCGGGCGTGGAGCCCACGGGCTCGGCACCGATGGTCTCGAAGCGGGCCACGACGTCGGGCTGCTTCATGGCATCGCGCAGGGCGGCGTTGAGCTTGTTGACGATGGGCGCGGGCGTGCCCGCAGGCATGAACACCGCGAACCAGGGCGAGACCTCGTAGCCTGGCAGGCCGGCCTCGGCCAGCGTGGGCACGTTGGGCAGGGTGGCCGAGCGCTTGGCCGTGGTCACGCCCAGCGCGCGCAGCTTGCCCGACTGGAGGTGCGGCCGCGCCGAGGTGATGCTGTCGAACATGTAGTTGATCTGCCCGCCCAGCAGGTCGGCCACGGCCGGGCCGCTGCCCTTGTAGGGGATGTGGAGCATGTCGATCTGCGCCAGCGAGTTGAACACCTCGCCCCCCAGGTGGATCGATGTGCCGTTGCCGGCCGAGCCATAGGTGAGCTTGCCCGGCGCCTTGCGCGCGGCGGCGATCACGTCGGTGGCGGTCTTCACATCGGGCTGGGTGGCATTGGTCACCAGCACGTTGGGCACCACGGCCAGCAGGCTCACGGGGGCGAAGTCCTTGAGGGGGTCGTACGACAGCTTGCCGTACAGCGGCTTGTTGGTGGCCATGCCGATGGAGGTGATCATCAGCGTGTAGCCGTCGGCCGGCTGCCTGGCCACGAACTCGGCACCGATGTTGCCGCCCGCGCCGGCCTTGTTCTCGATCACGAAGGGCTGGCCCAGCGCCTGGCCGGCCTTCTCGCCCAGAGTGCGGGCAATCGCGTCCATGGCGCCACCAGGCGGGAACGGCACGACCCAGCGGATGGGCTTGTTCGGCCAGTTGGCGGCCGGTGCCTGGGCGTGTACGGCGGGCCAGGCAGCCATTGCCATTGCGGCGCCCAGCAGGCCGAGCACCTGTTGTCGTTTCATCATCATCTTCATTTCTTGTCTCCGGGTCTTGTCTTTGTAGCGGTTGTCAGATCGCAGAGGGGTGCCTTGCCAGTGGCGTCACCGAGATCTTCATGAACGGGAACAGCGGCAGGCCCTGCAGCAACTGGTGCAGCTCGTCGTTGGAGGCCACGTCGAAGACGCTGTAGTTGGCGTACTCGCCCACCACGCGCCAGATGTGCGGCCAGCGGCCATCGCGCTGCAGCTCCTGCGAATAGGCCTTTTCGCGGGCCTTGATGTCATTGGCCTGGTCGGCGGGCAGGTCGTGGGGGATGTGTACATCCATGCGGACGAGGAACAGCATTGCGGAGTTCTCCTTTTTTCTTAAACGGTGGTGGCCTGGCGGCCCAGGTCGATGTGGACGGGCGCCTTGCCTTCGCGGGCGCGGTCGAAGCGGTCGAGCTGCGCCAGCGAGACTTCCACGCCAAAGCCCGGGCCGTTGGGCAGCTGCAAGGCAAAGTCGGCAATCGGCATCTGGGTTTCCACGATGTCGTCCACCAGCAGTTGCGGGCCGAACAGCTCGCAGCCATGGTGCTGGCTGCCCAGGGTGCAGAACACGTGGGCCGACGCGGCGCTGCCCAGCGAGGTCTCGAGCATGGTGCCGCCGTACCAGCCGATGTCCGCCGCCTCGGCCACCGCTGCCACCTTGCGCGTGCGCAGCAGGCCGCCGTGCTTGGCCACCTTGAGCGAGAACACGTGGCAGGCCTGGCCGCGCGCCAGGGCCATCGCGTCCTGCGGGGTGCACACGGTTTCGTCGGCCATGATCAGGGCGTCGCGTCCCAGCGCAGCGGTCAGGCCCTTCAGGGCCTCGATGTTCCAGTGGGCCACCGGCTGCTCGATCAGCGTCACGCCGGCTTCCACCAGCTGCGGCAGGTAGCGGCGCGCGGTGTTGCCGTCCCAGGCCTGGTTCACATCCACCGTCAGCGTGGCGCGGCCTTGCAGGCCGCGTGCGATCTGCGTGACATGGGCCACGTCGTCGGCCGGGGCGTTGGCGCCGATCTTCATCTTGAAGATGTGGTGGCGCCGCTGCTCCAGGCGCAGCTGGGCTTCCTCCAGGTCGCGCTCCACGTTGCCGCTGGCCAGGGTCCAGGCCAGGGGCAGGCTCGCGTGCACCTTGCCGCCCAGCAGTTGCCAGGCTGGCAAGCCCAGGGTGCGTGCCACGGCGTCGATGAGTGCCATTTCGACGGCGCTCTTGGCAAAGGCATTGCCCTTGCAGGCCTTGTCCATGCGCGCCAGCGCCGCCTCGAAGCCGCCCGCACCCTGGCCCAGCAACGCAGGGGCCAGGTACTGGGTGATGGCGTGGTGGATGCTCTCGGGCGACTCTTCGTTCCACGAAGGACCGCCGATGGTGGCCGCCTCGCCGAAGCCGCAGGCGCCGTCGGCCAGCCACAGCTGCACGATGACCGGGCTCTGGCGGCTGATGGAGCCGAACGAGAGCTTGTGCGGGCGGATGGTGGGGATGTCCAGGATGCGCGCTTCGATGCGCTCGATGGTGAAACCACCGGGGTTGTTCATGGGGGAGGCCTTCGGTCGATGAGCGGGAAACGGTTCAAGGCGAAGGTTAATTTTTGTGCGCCTGCAAATCCAATGATTCATTTGCAATGCATCGTTCGATATCATCGATGGATTAAAGGCTGCCAACTGAAGGGACCGCCCCATGGAGATCCGCCAGCTTCGCTATTTCCTCGACATCGCGCGCACCGAGCACCTGACGCAGTCGGCGCAGAACCTGTTCGTCACGCAGTCCACGCTGTCGCACGGCCTGCGCCAGCTGGAGCAGGAACTGGGCGTGGCGCTGTTCGACCGGCTGGGCCGGGGGCTCAAGCTGTCGCAGGCGGGGGTGGCCTTTCGCACCTATGCGGCACGCGCGCTGCAGGAGATAGAGGCCGGCCGAATGGCCCTGGCCGATATGGGGGCGCTGCAGTCAGGCTCACTCACCGTGGGGGTGATCCCGACCTTCTTGCACACCCTGGTGCCGGCGGCGGTGGCGGCCTTCAGCAGCGCGTACCCGGGTGTCAACGTGGTCGTGCGCGATCTGCGTGCCGGGCCCATCGAGGAGCAACTGGTGCAGGGGCAGCTTGATGTGGGCATCGCCTTTTATCCCACCGAGCGCGAGGAGATCGAGACGGAGCCGTTGTTCGAGGAGCGGCTGCAGTTGGTGGTGAACCGGGCGCATCCGCTAGCGCGACGGCGTACCCTGGCTTTGAGGGACCTGGCGGGCGTGCCCTTGGCCATGTTGCCGCGCGCGTTCACTACACGGCGCCTGATTGATGAGAGCCTGCGGGCCGCCGGGGTGGTGCCTTTGGTTCGGGTGGAGATGGAGTCGGTGGAGGGCTTGCTCGATGTGTGCCGGTGGGGGGATCTGGCGAGCATTGCGCCGGAGCGGGCTGCTCTGCAGGCGGCAGACCTGCACTCGATCAATCTCCATTCGCCGGGGATGGTGCGGCATGCGGGGATTTTGTGGCGCAAGGGGGCTTCTCGGAGTCGGGCGGCGTTGGAGTTTGCTGGTTTGTTGAGGCCTTGAATTTTTGGCTGTGGTTGCTGTGTGCTTTTGCTGAGGGCGGGAGCCGGGCGCACACCCCGGCCTCCGCCCTCAAAAAAGGCATGAATCAACCAGCGTCAACGGCCACGGATAAGAGCCAAGAGCCAAGAGTTCAAGGCGCCGCCGTCTTCGGCTCGTAATCACAATACCGCGGCACCACACACTCCCAACACCGCGGCCTGCGCGCCACGCACACATACCGCCCCAGCAAGATCAGCCAGTGGTGCGAATCCACCGCATACGCATCCGGCACCCGCTTCACCAACTGCAACTCCACCGCCAACGGGTTCTTGCCCTGCGCCAGCCCCGTGCGGTTGCTCACTCGAAAGATGTGCGTATCCACCGCCATCGTGGGCTGGCCGAAGGCCACGTTGAGGACCACATTGGCCGTCTTGCGGCCCACGCCGGGCAGGGCCTCCAGTTCCTCGCGCGTGCGCGGCACCACGCTGCCGTGCTGCTCCACGAGGATGCGGCAGGTAGCCATCAGGTTCTTCGCCTTCGTGCGGTACAGGCCGATGGTCTTGATGTAGCCCTCCAGCCCTTCGAGCCCCAGGTCCAGGATGGCCTGCGGCGTGCCCGCCACCGGAAACAGCTTGCGCGTGGCCTTGTTCACGCCCACATCGGTGGCCTGGGCCGAGAGCAGCACGGCGGCCAGCAGCTCGAACGGGGTGGTGTACTCCAGCTCCGTGTTGGGCATGGGGTTGGCGGCCTTGAGGGCGGCGAAGAAGGGTTCGATCTGCTCGGTTTTCATGGTGGGGAGGGGCTGTTGTTCTTGTCGGGTGCTGCATTGTCCCGCAGTGGATTCTTCACGGCGATTTGACGGCCGCAGCGCGTTTCTTTACAACGAATTTATACCGTGCTGCCTAGACTGCAATGCATGTCCAACCCACTGCCTGCCGCCAGCTCCGAAGCCGCCTGGCTCCCTGGCGCAGGCCCCCGCATGCTGCACCCTAGCCCTTCCCTGGTTTCGCTCCACCGCGTGGCGCTCGGCGCTGCTGCCCAAGACAGTCCCGATGACCTCGTGGTCCTTCCGCTGCGGTTGTCCGGCGCCGAAGTGCCTGCCGTGCGGCGCGCCCTGCACCGCATCCTGGGCCCCCGCCTGGCCTGCTACCGCATCGGGATGGATGTCGCGCGCCACGGCATCTGCGCCCACATCCACCTGCGCCGCAGCGAGCTGGCCACCTGCATGGGCCTGCTCACGGCCGGCATGCCACAGGCCGAGTTCGGCCGCATTGAGCGGCAGACAGGCGCAAGCACAAACACAAGCACAGGCATCCCATGCGTGGTGCATTGAGGGGGCTGCCTTCTGCACCACCCGCCAACGGCCCCATTGGCCTGGGCACGCTGGAGGATGCGCCTGCACTCGATGCCCTGGAGCGCGCTGCGTTCACCGGCGACCGCATTGCCCTGGCCAGCTGGCGGCGCCTGCTGCGGAGCCCTTCGGCCCGGGTGCTGGTGGCCCGCGATGGCGCAGGCGAGTGCGCAGCGGTGCCCGGCGCCTGCGTGGTGCTGCTGCGCCGGGGCACCTTCGTCGCGCGCTTGTACTCGCTGGCCGTCGCACCGCAGGCTCGCAACAGTGGGCTGGCCAGCGCCTTGGTCACCGAGGCCCTGGCCCATGCACGCCGCGCAGGCTGTGCGCTGCTGCGGCTGGAGAGCCGGGCCGACAATGCCGGCGCCCACCGCCTGTTCCGGCGCTTCGGCTTCGTGCCCTCGGGCCGCAAGAGCGCCTACTACGAAGACGGCGTGGATGCCCTCTGTTTCCAGAAGGACCTGTTCGACGACAAGGGCCAGGGCGCGCACCCGGTGCTGCGCAGCGCGCGGCACTATGGTCAGACGCTGGACTTCACCTGCGGCCCCTGCGCGCTGCTGATCGCCATGTCGGCGCTGGACCCGGCCACCGTGATGGACCAGGCGGCCGAGATACGCCTGTGGCGCGAGGCCACCACGGTGTTCATGGCTGCGGGCCACGGCGGCTGCGGGCCCTTCGGCCTGGCGTGCGCCGCGCTGCACCGCGGCTTCGAGGTGTCGGTCTATGCCGCTGCGGGCTCCTCGCTGTTCATGGACAGTGTGCGCGAGCCGCACAAGAAGCGCGTCATCCAGCGCGTGGAAGACGACTTCCAGGCCGAGCTGGTGGCGCGCGGCGTGCCCATCTTTGCGCTGCCGGTGTCTGCCGAGGGGGTGATCGAGCAACTGCGCCTGGGCCATATCCCCATCGTGCTGATCAGCCTCTGGCGGCTGCACCGCGAGAAGTCGCCGCACTGGGTGGCGATCGTGGGGTTCGACGGCGCGGTGTTCCGCGTGCTCGACCCTATGGCCCGCTCAGGCGAGAGCGACGGCGGCATGTCGGTGAGCCTGGCCGAGTTCAAGAAGATCGCCCGCTACGGGCGCCGCCGCCAGACGGCGGCCGTCATCATTGCAAGCAAGAAAGAAGTTCCCCCGTGTCCTCAGAACATGTGATCGTGGTCGAAAAGCGCTCCGATTTCCGCTGGAGCGACCCCGGCGTGAAGATCGTCACCGCCGAGGAGTTCATTGCCGAAGGGCCCCAGGCACGCAGCCGGGTGCGCAAGGTCACCAACCTGTGCCGCAGCTACAGCTACCTGGGCATCGGCTACTACTGCTCGCTGCTGGCCGAGGCGCGCGGCGACCGGGTGACACCGGGCGTGGAGGCCATCCTGGGCCTGGCGCGCGGCAAGGCGCGGGCGGCTTCCATCGCCGTGCTCGACCGCCTGGTCGGCCCGCTGCCGGGCATACCGCGCTCGGTCAGCACGCTCACGCTGCAGGTGTTCTTCGGGCGAACGGAAGACGCCGAGTTTGCCGCGCTGGCACGCAAGGGCTTTGAGCTGTTTCGCTGCCCGCTGCTGGAGATCGTCGTCGAGCGCTGCGATGCCCCGCAGGGCTGGCATGTGGCAGCCCTGCAGGCCCTGGACCCGCGCGACGTGGACACGCACCGCGACGAGGTCTTCACCGAGGCGCTGGGCCACTTCACGCGGCGCAGCTGGCGCCCGGTGGCGGCCGTGGCCGCGCCGCGCATGGACCTGGCCATATTGCATGACCCCACCGATCCGCTGCCGCCTTCGAGCGCGGCCACGCTGGGCAAGCTCATCGCCGTGGGGGACAGCATGGGCATTGCGACCGAGCTGATCGAGAAGAAGGATTTTTCGCGCCTGGCGCAGTTCGACGCCCTGTTCATCCGTGAAACCACGGCCGTCAACCACCATACCTTCCAGTTTGCCAAGCGGGCGGTGGCCGAAGGCATGCCCGTCATCGACGACCCGGTCTCCATCCTGCGCTGCACCAACAAGGCCTATCTGGCCGAACTGCTGCGCGGCCACGGCATTGCCACACCGCGCACGCACATGCTCAGCCGCCGCACGCTGGCGGATTTCCAGCATGGGCTGGCCTACCCGGTGGTGGTCAAGGTGCCCGACGGCTCGTTCAGCCGCAGCGTGAAGAAGGCCGACCACTTTGCACAACTGCAGGAGATCGCGCGAGAGATGCTCAAGGAGTCGGAAATCATCCTGGTGCAGGAGTACATGTACACCGATTTCGACTGGCGCATCGGCATCCTCGCGGGCCAGCCGCTGTTTGCCGCCAAATATTTCATGTGCGACGGGCACTGGCAGATACTGCAGCACGGCGACAACGGCCAGTACACCGAGGGCCGCACCCTGGCCGTGGCCCTGCCCGATGTGCCACCCCATGTGCTGGCCGTCGCCACCGCCGCAGCGCGCCTGGTGGGCGATGGCTTCTACGGCGTGGACCTCAAGTGCAACGCCAGCGGCGCCCATGTGATCGAGATCAACGACAACCCCAACCTGGATACCGGGGTGGAGGACGCCATAACCGGGGATGCCGTGTACCGCAGCCTGCTGGGCCACCTGCTCACCCGCATGGAGCAGCGCCTGCACAGGGGGCAGGGCGGTGCGGGCAGCCTGGCTGTGCCGGGGCTGCAGGCGGGAGATGGCGCAGCCGTGCAGATCACCCCGCCTTTGTCGTCGTCTGTCGCCGTCTCGGAACTGAGGTCCGCGACACGCATGGCACGTTGCGCCTGATCAGGCAGGCGCCTGCGCCCTTTTGCCAAGAGGCAGCCTGCGGCCCCCACCGGGCCAGGCAGGTTGATGCCCAGGACCCAAGAAAACAATACGCGGGCGAAAAAATCGCTGGTGTGACCTATGAACGAGTTAGAGACATCCTTTGCGCCTGAAGTCGGGGAGCTTCAGCACATATCCAAAGCAGTCATCGCCCATGACCGTGCAGCCGTCGGCGCCGGACATCCCCAACCCCTGGCCTGCCTGGCACGCGACAACGGCCATCTGATCGGAGGCGCGGCAGGCCGGATTGAACTGGACCGGCTCTATGTGGAATACCTCTGGGTGGATGCAGCGCATCGGCGCAAAGGCCTGGGCCAGAGGCTGCTTGCCGGCATCGAGGTGGCAGCCAAAAGCGCAGGGTGCAACGAATGCCTCATTGAATCGCTGTCGCCAAAGACGGCGCTGATGTATGAGCGCGCTGGATACCGGGGCTACGCCCAGATTGACAATTACATCCCGGGCCTCACCTTGTTCGTGCTGCTCAAGCCGTTGGTCTGATGGTGCATCACGCCGTTCACGATGTGTTTTTTGTCGGCATCGCCATTGCAGCGTTCCTGCTGGTGTTTCACATGGGGCAAAAACTTGCTGCCTGGCTGGAGGCTGCCCACGGCAAGTGGAAGACCAAAAATCAGGACACCCCAGTTCCATAGGCGTCTTCAGCCCGCTTCGCGCGCGACCAACTGTCCGCGCAGGAATTCGAGGAACATGCGCACCCCTGCCGGCAGGGTGCGACCGCCCAGCGTCTGCAGCTCCACGGCGCGGGCGCTCATGCCGGGCTCTCGGATCTGGGCGGCGTGCAGTTCGCCGCGCTGCACGCGGTCGCGCACCGTCACCTCGCCCGATATCGACAGGCCGCCGCCGTGTAACACGAAGTGCGTCAGCGTCTCGAAGTGATTGCACACCAGCACCGGCTCGAACACCAGGCCGCGCTGGCTGCAGCCGATGTCGAACAGCTGGCGCACGGTGTTGTCGCGCTCGGGCAGCGCGATGGGATGCGGGTGCATCTGCGCCAGGGTGATCGATTTGAAGCGCGCCAGGGCATGGTCGGGCCGCATGATGGCGATGACCGGCGAGGCCTCGCGGTGCTGCACGCTGATGTCGCGCTCGGCCGCGCGGCTGTAGGTCAGGCCGATGTCCGCGTCGCCGTGCAGCACCGCCGTGGTCACCGCCGCCGGGCTGGCCACGCGCACGTGGAACTGGATGCCCGGGTACTGCGTGCGGAACTGCGCCATCACGCGCGGCAAAAACTCGATGGCAAAGCCGGCCGAGCTGCACAGCCGCACCAGCCCGGTGTGCAGGCCCTGCAGCGCCTTGATGTCGGCCACCACGCGGTCGGCCTCCAGCGCGCCGCGCCGTGCATGGGCGGCCAGCATCTCGCCTGCGGCGCTGGGTGCCATGCCGCGCGGGCGCCGGTCGAACAGGGGCACGCCCAGCAGGTCCTCGAGCGCCGCGACCTGGCGGCTCACGGCCGAGGGCGACACATTGAGCCGCGTGGCCGCCTCGCTCACCGAGCCGCTGCGCACCACCTCCAGAAAGTAGCGCAGGGCCGTGTCCTGCAGGCGGCTGGAGAGCATGGATGACCTCTTGTGGTTTGCGTAAAACGCAAGGGTAACCTCAGAAATCGTCGATTGCAGAAAAGCAGCAGCCTGCCTATGCTGACTTCGAAATGACTTATTCGAACGCCGCCGCTACCATGCCCGACATCTCCAGCCTGCCCGCCACGGGCATCGCCCCCAGCGGCATCGTCGCCCTCACGGCTGTAGGCCTGTCGCGCGCCATCCATGCCCGCGAGGTCTCGTGCGTGGAGGTGCTTGATGCCTACCTGGCGCAGGTGGACCGCCTGAACCCCGTGGTCAACGCCCTGGTGGCCATGGCCGACCGCGGTGTGCTGCATGGCCTGGCGGCCGAGCGCGATGCGCAACTGGCGCGTTGCCAGAGCCTGGGACCGCTGCACGGCATGCCCCAGGCGCCCAAGGACATTGCACCTGCTGCGGGCATGGTCACCACGCGCGGCTCCCCCCTCTTCGCCGGCCAGGTCACCGCCAGCGATGCGGTGGTGTTCGAGCGCATGCGCGCCAGCGGCGCGCTCTTCATCGGCCGTACCAATTCGCCCGAGTTCGGCCTGGGCGGGCACACCTACAACCCGGTGTACGGCACCACGCGCAACGCCTTCGACCCGGCGCGATCGGCTGGCGGCAGCAGCGGCGGGGCAGGGGTGGCCGTGGCCTTGCACATGCTGCCCGTGGCCGATGGCTCGGACATGATGGGTTCGCTGCGCACGCCGGCCGCGTTCAACAATGTGTTTGGCCTGCGCACCTCACCGGGCCTGGTGCCGCACGGGCCGTCGGAAGAAGTGTTCTTCCAGCAGTTCAGCGTGACCGGGCCCATGGCGCGCAACATCCCCGACCTGGCGCTGCTGCTGTCGGTGCAGGCCGGTTTTGACGAGCGCCTGCCGCTCACGCGCCGCAGCGACGACGTGGCCGCCTTCGGCCAGCCGCTGGAGCGCGACTTCAAGGGCACGCGCATCGGCTGGCTGGGCGACTTGGGCGGCTACCTGCCCACCGACGCCGGGTTGTACTCCACCTGCGAGAAGGCGCTGGGCCATTTCCGCACCGTGGGCTGCACGGTGGAGAAGGCCGTGGTCGATTTCGACCTGGAACAACTGTGGAAGGCCTGGCTCGATCTGCGCAGCTTCAGCGTGGCGGGTGCCAATGCGGCGCTGTACCACGACAGTGCCAAGCGCGCCCAGCTCAAGCCCGAGGCGGTGTGGGAGATACAGCGCGGCCTGGCGTTGACTGCCATGCAGGTCTACGACGCAGCCCGCGTGCGCACGGCCTGGTACCAGGTGCTGCGCGGGCTGTTCACGCGCTTCGACTTCCTGGTGCTGCCCGCGGCCCAGGTGTTCCCCTTCGATGCCAGCCTGGACTGGCCGCACGAAGTGGCCGGGCGCCGCATGGACACCTACCACCGCTGGATGGAGACCGTGGTGCCCGCCACCATGGCCGGCCTGCCCGCACTGGCGGCACCCGCAGGCTTTGGTCCCGAGGGCCTGCCGGCCGGCCTGCAGATCATGGGCCCCGCGCAGTCCGACGCGGCGGTGCTGCAGATCGGCCATGCGTACGACCTGGCCAGTGGTTACTCGCGTGTGCGCAGTCCGCTGCTGCGCTGATCGGTTGCCGTCGTTCTTCACCCCCCCATCCCTTCGTCCTGTTGCTCCTGGAGATGTTCCCCATGCCGATGCCGCGTTCCCGTTTCCTGTCGTGTCTTGTGGCCGGTGCAGCCGTGCTGGCGGTGCCCGCCGTAGCGTTGGCGCAGCAGGGCTACCCTGATCGCCCCATCAAGCTCATCGTGCCCTTTGCTCCCGGCGGCGCCACCGACATCCTGGGGCGCCTGCTGGCCACCTCGATGGGCGAGCGCCTGGGCCAGCCCATGGTGGTGGAAAACCGGGCCGGTGCCGGCACCGTGGTGGGGGCCTCCATCGTGGCCAAGGCCCCGGCCGATGGCTACACGCTTCTGCTGGGCGCCAACACCACCTTCACGCTGAACCCCGCCATCCGCAGCAACCTGCCGTACGACCCCGTGCGCAGCTTCACGCAACTGGGCCTGGTGGCCGACATGGGCCTGCTGCTGGTGGCCCACAACGACACGCCCGGCAGCACGCTCAAGGAGGTCATCGCGCAGACCAAGGCCGCGCCCGAGAGGTTCTCTTACGGCTCCTACGGCACCGGCTCGTCGGTGCACTTCGGTGGCGAGGTGCTCAAGTCCACCACCGGCGCGAAGATGCTGCATGTGCCCTTCAACGGCAGCGCGCCCAACCTCACCGCGCTGATGGGCGGGCAGGTGCAGTTCGCGGTCGATACGGTGGTGGCATCCACCCCGCTGATCAAGGCCGGCAAGATCAAACCCATCGTCGCCTTGGGCGCGCAGCGCCTGGCCCTGCTGCCCAACGTGCCCACGGTGGCAGAAAGCGGCTACCCTGGCTTCGACATGGGCTCGTGGTTCGCTTTCGTCGGCCCGGCCGGCCTGCCCGCGCCCGTGCAGGCCAAGCTGGAGAAGGCCCTGGCCGACACCATGGCGTCGGCCGAATTCAAGAAGAAGCTGGTGGACATCGGGCTCACGCCCTCCTGGTCCAACGGCGACGGCCTGCGTGCCCGCATCGAGCGTGAGTTGCCGGCGATGCGCGCGGTGGCGGCCAGGGCGGATATCCGCAGCGACTGATTGCGCAACCGGGGCGGGAAGGGCGGTCGCCGCTCACTCCCCGGGTGCGGTGTTTGGCGACGGCTTGCTGCATTTCGTCGCAACGCGGTTTGCTGGGCCCTCCCGCCTGCCTACAGTGCCATCAAACCGCCGCCGTGGCGGTCCTTGAAGGCACACCATGATCAAGACACTGTTCCAGACCCTTGCCGCCGCCGCCCTGGTGGGCCTCGCTGGCCAGGCCGGCGCGCAACAAGCGGGTTACCGCACGCTCACCGTCCCGGGTGACGCGCCCATCAGCGTCGCGCTGTTCTACCCCACGGCCGCAACCGCCCGCGCCCTGCCCATGGGCCCCTGGCAGCCCGTGGTGGCGCCGGGCGCTCCGGCGGGGCAGGCGCCGCTCAAGGGGCTGGTGCTGATTTCGCACGGCACGGGTGGCTCGGAGGTGGGGCACCACCACCTGGCCACCCGCCTGGCCAAGGACGGCTACCTGGTCGCGGCCCTGCGCCACCCCGGCGACAACTGGCAAGACCGTTCCATGATCTCATCGGGTCACTACTTCGGCGAGCGCCCGCGCCAGGTCAGCCGGGTGCTCGATGCGCTGCTGGCCAGTCCGGAGTGGGGCGCCCGCATTCCCGTCGAGCGCATCGGCGCGGTCGGGCATTCGGCCGGTGGCTACACCGTGCTCGCGCTGGCGGGTGCACAGGCCGAACCCGAACGCGCGGCCCAGCACTGCCGCAGCGTGCAGGACGATCCCGTCTTCTGCTCCCTGGCCAAAGGGCCGGCCAGTGGCCCGGACGCCAAGGGCCGCGTCGCGCCCCCGGCTGACGCCCTGCGCGTCTCGGTGCCCGACCGCCGCATCCGCGCCGTGGTCGCCCTGGCCCCAATGGCCGTGGTGTTCACCCCCGAGAGCCTGGCGGCCATCACCGTGCCGGTGCGCGTCATCGTGGCCGAGCGCGATGTGGTGCTGGTCGGCAAATACCACGGCGGCCATGTGGTCGCCCACCTGCCCAGGGCCCAGGCCAGCACGGCAGCGGGGGCAGGGCACTTCGCCTTCATGGCGCAGCCGTCCATGCCGCTGCCCTCCGATGCGGGCGATGCCGCCGCCAACCCGCCGGGCTTTGACCGCGTGGCCTACCAGCCGCAGCTGGAGAACCAGGTGGCGGAGTTCTTTGCGCAGCAGTGGCGGTGAGAGTCTGCTCCGAGAGCCGCCAACAGCGCCCACTACGCCCTGCAAGTAGGACTTACATTGCGAGGCGTTATAAACCAGGGAGCACCAGACCACCTACACCACTTCATGCTGCCGCCCACTGCGCCTCCGTCTACCGTCTTTTCCACGGATGCCCTCGCCGAGGACATCCGCTTCGATGCCTGGCGGGACAGCATCTCCGTGCTGTTCGACGTGGTGCCGCACACGCGATCGCGCCCCACGGACTTTCGGGCCTCGGTGGCCGCCACGCACCTGGGCGAGCTTCTGGTCGGACAACTGCATTTCAGTGGTCAGCAGTTCTCCCGCTCTCGCGCCCGCATGGCGCGCGACGGGCTGGACCACTACCTCGTACAGTGGTATCGCAGCGGTGGCTTTGTGGGCCAGCTCGACGATGGCAGGACCGATATCCATGTTCAGGCTGGAGACATCGTGGTCTTCGACCTGCAGCGCAGCCAGCACACCCACGCCCAGGCCTCCGATGTGGTGACGCTGGTACTGCCGCGCGAGCGCATGGACGAGTACCTGGGTGCGTCCACCAGGCCACTCCATGGTACGGTGCTCCCTACCGGAGCCGGTCTGGGTGGGCTGCTGTCCGACCACATGGATTCGCTCCTGCACCGCCTGCCCACCCTGAGCGCCCAGGACGCATCGACCGTCACCAGCATCACCTCGCAAATGCTCGCTGCATGCCTGGGGCCTGCGTTGAAGAAATCGACTGGCAGCACATCGGTGGGCTTCGCGCTGCAAGCGTCGCCGGAAGCCCTGCTGGAATGCATACAGCGGTACATCGGTCACCACCTGGGCCGCCCGCTCAGTGCCGAAAGCCTTTGCGAGGCCTTTGATCTCTCGCGCGGCAGTCTGTACCGGCTTTTCGAGCCCTTCGAGGGCGTATCCCGCTACATTCAAAGCCGGCGACTGCAGCGTGCCTTCCACCTGCTGCTGAGCCCCGCCAATCTTCGTCTGGGCATTGCGGAGATCGCTGCACGCGTGGGCTTCGCGAGCGAAGCCCATTTCAGCCGTGCATTCCGGGCAGCGTTTGGCCAGCGACCCAGCGACGTCCGGGCCCTGTCCCGGCACGGCGGCCCCTCAAGTGCAGCACACGCGCAGGTGTCCACCGAGTACGCCCAGTGGGTGCGCTACCTGGCAGTCTGAGATCGTTTTTCAACCTCGAGTAAGACGCCTCAACCGCTTTGCCCGGTGGCGTGCGCCGCTTCGATGTCGCCCCGGGGGCTGGAACGCCTGGACAAGTCGGCGCGAACGCCGAGTCAAGTGGGACCTGAATGCCCGCCATAGCATCTTGAGGTAGCAAGTCCCTTTGTGCTCCCTCCGTGCGAAGGGCTGCGGAGTCTGGATACCGGGGCGCTCCTGCCGTGGCATTTTCGCTCTGCCCCATCGCCCGTCCTGGGTGGGTGCGCGGCAGGACATAGCCGGCGACTGGATCGACAGGGCCGTGGTGATCACTTCGCCACAGGCCACTGCGCGGTGCGGTCCATCTCTCATGGGCAAGCCCCTACCCGCTGAAACAGCTTCAACACAGGCAATCACGACATGATGAACGTCGATCAAACGACCGCGCACGAAGCAAGTGTCCCAGCACGGGAAATCGTCTTTGTAGACAGCCGCGTCCAGGACGCAGGCACCTTGCTCAAGAACTTCGCGCCAGGCGTTGAGGTGGTCTATCTCCGCGCTGGCGAAGATGGCCTGCACCAGATGGCGCTCGCAATGGGTGCGGGTGGCGACGTGGGAGCGGTGCATGTGCTGGCGCACGGTAGCGAAGGACAGCTGTGGCTGGGCGACACCTTCCTGGACTCGGGCACCCTCGCCATGCATGCAGACGCGCTCGCTGCCTTGGGCCAGGCAATGACGGCCGATGCGGACTTGCTGATCTATGCCTGCGATGTGGGGCGCGCAGATGCCGGGGCCCGGTTGGTGTCCGAGATGGCGGCCCTCACGGGCGCCGATGTTGCCGCGAGCGCCAACCGGACAGGCTCGCATGGAGACTGGGAGCTTGAAGTCAGCACGGGCCAGATATCCACGGCAGCGCTTGCAGCGACCTCTGGCGAATACCTCCATGACCTTGCGATCCTCACCGTCACGAGCGGTGCTGACTCCGGGGCCGGGTCGCTTCGCAATGCCATTGACAACGCCACGCAGGGCGACACCATCACCTTTGCCAACTCCGTCACGAACATCTCGCTGAGCTCAGGGCAGTTGGTGCTGGGAACCGGAATCACGATTGATGGCGATCTGGACGACAACGGCACGGCAGATGTCACCATCGACGCCAACCATGGCAGTCGAGTGGTGTATGTGTCGGCGGGAGCGTCGGTCACGCTTGAAGGGCTGGTCATCAAGAACGGGCTGGTTGCGGCCAATGGAGGGAGCAATGCTGGCAACCTGTCGAACTTAGGACGCCCAGGGAGCGATGCACAGGGCGGCGGGATCTACAACGCGGGCGATCTGCTGATACGCAACAGCACCATCACCGAAAACAAGGCGTCCGGCGGTGGCGGTACCGGTGGACCCTTTCCGAAGGCGGGCGGTGGTGGTGGCGGTGGTGGCTTTGGATCCGGTCTGGGTGGTGCCGGAGGCGCGGATCGTACCTCTGAGCCGCCCACCCCCGCCACTGCGGGACATGGGGGCAATGGCGCAGGAACCTCGGGCGGTCAGCGCGGGGGATATGGCGGAGGGTCAACCGGCGGCAATGGAGGCGGGGCCAACATCCAGTTTGTCGGCCAGGCTTACAGCGTGGGCGGCGCGGGCGCCACGGCAAGCAACGGCAGTATTTCCATCGGCGGTGGTGGCGGCGGCGGTGGCGGTATCTATGACGGCGGGGCAGGGGGAAGTGCCGCAGGTGGCATCTACAACACCGGCACCCTGTCGATAGTAGGCAGCGTGGTCAGCAACAACATCGGTGCCGGCGGCGGCGGCGGTGGCGGTGCAGCTGCCAACTATGCCGGCCGTGGCAACGGTGGCGCGGGTGGCGCGGGCATCGGTGCGGTGTGGAACAGTGGTGGCACGTTGCGAATCGATGCCTCTACGCAAGCCAGCATGGCAAACGGCAACAAAGGCGCCGGAGGTTCGGGGGGAGGCGTGAGCGGCTCGGGCAACGCTGCCGGTGCGGCCGGGGCATCTATCGATGCCGTATCGGGCCCCTATCAGAATGACCTGCGGGACGCCCGTATCACCAGCGCCCAGTACGATGCCAGCACCGGGGTTCTTTCGGTGACCGGAACCAATCTGGTGGCTGGCGACAGCATCATTGCATCGAAGCTCACACTCAGCGGCCAAGGCGGCGGTAGCCACACCCTGACCAGCGGCAACGCCACGGCCAGCAGTTCCACGGCGTTCTCGGTCTCGCTCAATGCTGCCGACCAACTCGCGGTCAATGGCCTGCTGAACAAGGACGGCACCACGGCCGTGGATGCGACCAGCTTCAACCTGGCGGCGGCTGCCAACTGGAATGCTACGGCGTCTGCGCCGTCCGACCTGACAAGCAATGCGGTCACCGTCTCCAACGTCACCGCTCCGACCATCACCAGCGCCACCTACGACGGCACCGCCCACGTCCTCACGGTCACCGGCACCGGCCTGGTCAAGACCGTCGGTGCCGCGAATGACATCACCGTCAACAAGCTGACCATCACCGGCGAGGGTGGTGCCACCTATGCCTTGTCCACATCGGGCAATGTGGAGGTGACCTCGGCCACCAGCTTCACAGTCACCCTCACCGGCGCGGACATCGCTGGCGTCGCATCGCTGCTCAACAAGAACGGCACCGCCTCGGCCAGCAGCGCCACCACCTACAACATCGCTGCCGCCGATGACTGGAACAGCGTGGTTACGGGCGGCAACATCGCGGATGCGAGCAACGGTATCACCGTCAGCAACGCGGCGCCCAGCATCGTGGGCGCCACTTACGATGCCGCCACCGGCATCCTCACGGTCTCGGCCGTCAACATCGTCACCGGCGACACCATTGATGTGTCCAAGCTGTCCGTGGTCGGCCAGGGCGGGGGCTCCTACACCCTGACCAGTGGCAACGTCAACGCTGCCAGCGCCACCAGCTTCTCGGTCACCCTGAACGCCGCCGACAAACTGGCCGTGGGCGGCATCCTGAACACCAATGGCACCTCTGCTGCCGACGCCACTGCCTTCAACCTGGCCGCTGCGGCCAGCTGGGATGTGACCACCACCTCAGGTGCAGACCTGACCGGCAATGCGGTGACCGTGTCG
The DNA here is from genome assembly GCF_030704685.1 of Acidovorax sp. A1169. Classification (GTDB taxonomy): domain Bacteria; phylum Pseudomonadota; class Gammaproteobacteria; order Burkholderiales; family Burkholderiaceae_C; genus Acidovorax. The sequence continues at coordinate 26,212 of NZ_JAUZDX010000022.1, read as the reverse complement.
AATGTCTCGGCACCCACCATCACTTCGGCCACCTACGACGTCGCCAGCCACGTGCTCACCGTCACCGGCACCAACCTGGTCAGGACCATCGGGGCATCCAATGACGTCACGGTCTCGGCCCTGACCATCACCGGCGAGGCAGGCACCACACGCACCTTGTCCACCACGGGGAATGTCGAAGCGCTGTCGGCCACCAGCTTCACCGTGACCCTGACCGGCGCCGATGTCGCCGCCGTCGAGGCCCTGTTCAACAAGAGCGGCACCACCTCCACAGGCGGCACCGCCTACAACCTCGCTGCGGCCGATGACTGGAACAGCGTGATCACCGGCGGCAACATCGCCGGCCCCACTTCGGCCATCACAGTATCGAACGTGCCCGTGCCGGTCATCACCAGCGCTACCTACAACGCCGCCACCGGGGCGCTGGTCGTAACCGGCACCGGTTTCAGTTCCCTGGTCGGTGCCGCCAACGACATCGTGGTCAACAAATTCACCTTCACCGGTGAAGGCGGAATGGGCCACACGCTGGCCTCCACCACCAGTGTGGAAATCACCAGCGCCACCAGCTTCACCCTGATCCTGGGCGCCGCCGACCGGAGCGCCGTGAACGCCCTGGCCAACCAGAACGGCACCAGCTCCACCGGCGGCACCACCTACAACCTGGCTGCGGCCGAGGACTGGGCCGCCGGTGCGGATGCTGCCGTGGTGCTGGCCGACCTCACGGGCAATGGCGTCACCGTGGCCAACGTGGCCGTGCCCACCGTCACTTCCGCCAACTACAACGTGGGCACCGGCGTGCTGGTGGTCACGGGTGCCAATCTGCTGGGTCTCAGCGGCACGGCCAACGACATCGCGGCCAACAGGCTGACGTTCACGGGCCAGGGCGGCGCCACCTACACGCTGACCGATACCGCCGACGTGGACATCACCAGCGCCACCAGTTTCACCATGACCCTGAGCGCCACCGACAAAGCGGCGCTGGTTCTGCGGATGAACAAGGATGGCCTGAGCGCCACCGACTCCACCACGTACAACCTGGGCATGCTGGAGGACTGGAATGCGGGGGCAGCCACTGCCGTGGTGATTGCAGACCTGAGCGGCAACCCGATCACGGTGGCAGGCAGCAATGTGGCGCCCACGGTGGGCGGTACTGCGGCGGCGCAAGCCGTCAACGACAACGCGACGATCTCGCCGTTCGCCGGCATCGTCATCACCGACCCGGACGTGGGGGCTTCGGAGACAGTGATCATCACGCTGGACATGGCCGCCAAGGGCGCCTTCACTGCAGCCTCGCTCACGGCCTCGGGTTTCTCTACCGCCGATGGCGGGCTCACCTACACCCATGCGGCAGGCACTCCCGCCGCCATCCAGGCAGCGCTTCGCGCCCTGGTGTTCAAACCGGCTGTGGGTCGCGTCGCTCCGGGGGCAACCGAGACCACCACGTTCACGATCAGCGTCAGTGACGGTATTGCGTCGGCGGTGCTGAACAACACCACCACGGTGGTCAGCACTGCCATTGCAGTCGATTCAGGCGGCGGCACCCCACCGGCCACCACCATCGACGGCGTGCCCGTCACCACCGAGCCCGGCCCCGGCGGCTCCTCCATCATCACCGTGCCGGTGGTACTGCCCACCCGGCCCGATACCGCAGGCACACCCACTCCGCTGGCCGACATCCCTATCGTCAAGGCAGCCGATGGCCATTCCATCGTCTCCGTCAGCGTGCCCACCGGTGTGGGGCTGTCGGCCGAAGGCCTGTCCGGTACGTCCACAGGCTCTGCGGCCCTGGCAGAACTGGGGTTCCGCATCGAGCGCGTGACCGGCAACAACCCCGAGCTGACCAATGCCGGCCAGGTGTTCTACGCCACCCTGGGGCCCAATGAGCCACTGTCGGTGCAGATCTTGAAGCCCACGGCAGGGATCGGCTTCAACCCCAACGTGCCGCTCGTCATCAACGGCAGCACCAACCCTGCCGACGGCAAGCAGGCCGTGATCATTGACGCGCGTGGCCTGCCTGCAGGTTCGGTGATCCAGGTGGACAACATCGAGTTCGTGGCGGTCGTGGGCAATGTGCGCGTCATCGGCGGCGCGGGCCAGAACATGGCCAGCGGCGATGGATCGGCCCAGTGGATCGTGCTCGGCCCGGACGACGACATCATCCATGGCGGCGGCGGCAACGATGTCGTGGGCAGCGAAGGGGGCGATGACCAGGTCTTTGGCGATGCGGGCGACGACATTGTCTTCGGCGGCGCGGGCAATGACCTGCTCTCCGGTGGTACGGGCAGTGACCGCCTGAACGGGGGCACGGGCTTTGACGTGGCTGTACAGGAGGGAGCCCGCACCGACTACACGGTCACTCTGGAAGGCGCAGGTATCAAGCTCACGAACACGGCCAGCGGCGTGTCGGATTGGCTGGTGGATGTCGAGCAGGTGCGGTTTGCAACGGGGCCGAGCCTGACGGTGGCGCACAGTGCAGCAGAAGAAGCCGGGGCCTACCTGTTCCAGAAGTGGCTGGGCCGCGATCTGAACCAGGGCGAGGGGGCGATCATCCAGAGCCTGACGGGCAAGACGGCGCTGGAGGTGGCCACGCTGTTCGCGCAGGTCTTCCCCGAGCAGAGTGCGGGCAAGTCGCCCACCCAACTGCTGGAAGGCATGAGTACCGCAGGCGCCATCCGCGTGGATGCCATCCGTGACGTGACCGTGACCGGTGATGCGGGCAACAACACCATCACCCCCACCCTGGGCTTGGCGCGGTATGTGGACGGCGGTGCGGGCATCGACACCGTGGTCATCCCGGCCACCCTCTCACAGACCTATGTGCAGTCCCAGAACAATGGCACTTTCACCCTGCAGCGCCTGACCGATGGGGCGATGCTGGATGTGACGCGGGTGGAGCGGGTCACGTTCAATGACACCAGGCTGGCGCTGGACCTCTCTGGCCATGCGGGCGAAGCCGCCAAGCTGCTCGGTGCCCTGGGGGGGCCGGCCCTGCTCACCAACAAGGGCGTGGTGGGCGAGGTGATCCGGCTGCTGGATGCGGGGGCCACCAGCCAGACCATCGCGGGGCTGGGGCTGCAACTTCTGGGGGTGAGCACGCCCACGCAGATTGCGCAGACGCTGTGGACGAATGTGGTAGGCCGGGCGGGCACGCAGGCCGAGCTCAAGCCGCTGCTGGACCTGATGGCGGGTGGGGTGTCGGGCAGTGAGCTGACGGTGATGGCCGCCCACCTGGAAGCCAATGCCGTGCGGATTGATCTGGTGGGGCTGGCGGCGAAGGGGATCGAGTTCGCCTGACGCGCCAGCGTGGCGGGGATACATGGTCATACGGGATATTGGCTATCCTGCCGCTGCCTGTTGGCCACCAGGGGGTAGCATCACCTCCAAACACTGAGCCTCGACCACCAAGCGCCGGACTGGGATGGAGCGGGCTGGACACCAAGGCCCGGATTGCCCCTCGACCGATGCCCAGCGCGTCTTGGTGCCTGACCGCCGAATCCGCGCCGTGGTCGCCCTGGCCCCCATGGCCGTGGTGCTCACCCCCGAGAGCCTGGCGGCCGTCACCGTGCCCGTGCGCGTCGTCGTGGCCGAGCGCGATGCGTTGCTGGTCGGCAAATACTACGGCGGCCATGTCGCCGCCCACCTGCCCAAGGTCCAGGCCAGAACGGCAGCGGGGGCCGGGCACTTCGCCTTCATGGCGCAATCGTCCATGCCGCTGCCGTCCGATGTGGGCGATGCCGCCGCCAACCCGCCGGGTTTTGACCGCGTGGCCTATCTGCCCGAGCTGGAAAGCCAGGTGGCGGAGTTCTTTGCGCAGCAGTGGCGGTGTGGCCTATGCTACGGATGTCTGCTCAGGCCGCGCGCCGCACCGCCAAGTACAGCCAGCACGCAAATGCCCCCGTCCCGGGGTCCATTGCAAAGTCTTCGTCATATAACTCGACGGCCGGTCGCTCGTCCAGCACCCAGCCCTCGGGGATCTGCCCCGGTGCGCCCATGCCGGCCCAGGCCGCACCGATCTCGGCGCCCGTGCCTTCGAAGCGCTTGCACGCATAGTCGCCGCCCGCAAAATCCTGCACCTGGGCTTCGGTCCCTGTGCGCAGGCCCACGCCCACCTGCACGCAGGCGTCGTAGCGGCATTGCTCGGGGGGCGTGCAGACCGGGTCGTCCAGACTGATTCCGTAGAACTTGGGGCGTGGCTCGCTCAGGCGGTGCTCGGCGCACCACTGGCCAAAGCGCTCCCACAGCTGGCCCAGGGCCGGGCCGTAGGGGCCGGTGTGGCGCATAAAGGCCAGGCGCATCTTTGGTAGCTGGCGGATTTCCAGGGTCATGGTGCCTTGTCTCGGTCGTTTGGAAAGGATGCGCCAGTCTACGCCGCAGGAAACCTGCGCCGCAATTGGCGACAATGGAGGGATTCGCCACTGTCACCGGGATCCCATTCCATGCAATTCGCCGACCGCCTGAACAATGTAGAAACCTCTGCCATCCGCGAGCTCTTCAAGCTCCTGGGCAAGCCCGGCATCATCAGCTTTGCCGGCGGCTTCCCCGACAGCGCCATGTTCGACGTTGAAGGCATCCGCGCAGCCAGCAACCAGGCGCTGACCGATGAACCCGGCGCCGCCCTGCAGTACGGCGCCACCGAGGGCTACCAGCCCCTGCGCGAGCAGCTCGCCGCCTTCATGGCCAGCAAGGGAGCCAAGGACCTCGCGCCCGAGAACCTCATCGTCACCACCGGCAGCCAGCAGGCGCTGGACCTCTTGGGCAAGACCCTCATCAGCCCCGGCGACAAGGTCATCGTGGAAGGCCCGACCTTCCTGGCCACCATCCAGTGCTTTCGCCTGTACGGCGCCGAACTCATCAGCGCCCCCATCGATGAAAACGGCGTGAAGACAGACGAACTCGAAAAGCTCATCGCCGAACACAAGCCGAAATTCGTCTACCTGATCCCCACCTTCGGCAACCCCAGCGGCGTGATGCTGAGCCTGGAGCGGCGCAAGCAGGTGCTGGAGATGGCCGTCAAGCACCAGACCCTGATCGTCGAGGACGACCCCTACGGCGACCTGTACTTCGGCGAAGCCCCGCCGCCCAGCCTGCTCAACCTGTCGGCCAGCGTGCCCGGCAGCCGCGAGTTGCTGGCGCACTGCGGCTCCATGAGCAAGGTGCTCTCGCCCGGCCTGCGCGTGGGCTGGATGATCGGCCCCGCCGAACTGCTGGCCAAGGCCACCATGTGCAAGCAATTCAGCGACGCGCACACCAGCACCTTTGCCCAGGCCACCGCCGCGCAGTACCTCAAGGCCGGCCGCATGCCTGCCACCCTGGCCAAGGTGCGCAAGGTGTATGCCGAACGCGCCCAAGCCATGGGCGATGCGCTGCGCAAGGAGCTGGGCGACGCCATCGAATTCGTGCAGCCCCAGGGCGGCCTGTTCGTGTGGGCGCGCCTCACGGGTGCAGGCGGCAAGGTGGCCGACGGCAACGTGCTGGCCAAGCGCGCGATTGAAAAGGGCGTGGCCTTTGTGCCCGGCACGCCGTTCTTCTGCGCCAACCCCGACAACGCCACCTTGCGCCTGTCGTTTGCGACGGCCGACGTGGAGAAGATCCGCGAAGGCGTGGCGCGCCTGGGTCAGGCCCTCTGATGGAGCCGACCTCGGGCCCTGGTGCTGACCAGCAGCGCATCGTCGAGCGGCTGGAGAGCCTGGAGATCAAGGCCAGCTTCACGGAAGACCTGCTGGACCAGCTCAACCTGACCATCTACCGCCAGCAGGAGCTGATCGACCGGCTCACGCAGGAGGTGATTCAGTTGCGCCAGCAGGCGCCGGATGGCGGTGCGGGCGGGGCGCCGCGCAATCTGCGGGATGAGTTGCCGCCGCATTACTGAGGTTGCTGTGGTGTTAATCTGAGTTGCGTTGCGGAGCGGGGTCAGCGTGCTGGTTGGCTGGTTGGTTGGTTCGGGCTTCTGTTGTTTGCAGAAGGCGGAGGCCGGGTCTCGGCCCGGCGGCCGAGGTACTTGTTCTTTGCTTCGCCAAAGAAAAGTACCCAAAAGAAAGGCGACCCCGCTGCCCGTGTCCCCCTCGCCTGGGGCGAGGGGGCAGCCTGCGATGCTCGGTCCTGGGGTGACGCCGAAGAACTCCCTGCGCTGCCTCTGCGAGGCAGCTCCGGTCAAACAGCTTCGGCGAGCCAGATGACGATGCGCGTGTCCTTCGGCACGCGCTCACCCCAGGCCCTGCGCTTCTCGGCACGGTCAGAAGGGGGTGGGAGCGGGCTCCATACGGGCGATGGCTTCGCTCGGCCAGTGGTCCTTCGCTGCGCTCGGCTCGCCAGGGCGACCGCGCCAGCTGCGTCGGCAGCGCGCATCGCGCGCGTCCCCGACCTCAGGCGTAGCTGCGAAAGCAGCAGCCGTCCCTGACCCCGCTCCCCACCCCTGCTGGCTGCGCCGAGAAGCGCAGGATCTGGGGTGGGCGTGTGTGCCGAAGGACACACACGCTTCGTGCTCTAGCTTGCCGATGCTGTCTGAGCGGAGTTCGAAGAACGCAGCGAGTTCATCGGCACCACCCCAGATCCGAGCATCGCAGGTTGCCCCCTTTCGCCCGACAGGGCGAAAGGGGGACGCAGACTGGGGGCCGCCTTCTCTTTGGTGACTTTCTCTTGGCGGCCAAGAGAAAGTTACTGCGCCGCCGGGCGCACACCCCGGCCTCCGCCCTCGGCAAAAGCACGCAGTAACCACAGATACAGAACGGCACTGGGGCCCACACCCATCACGCCCGCACCGCCCTCCAAGCCGCAGCCGCCAACTCACTGCGGTACACCTCCGGCGAAGGCAACCCACCCTGGCCAGCCCGCTCCGACAACCACGCCCGGCAGTAGCTCTGCACCGGCCCCATCACCAGCGAGGGCATGAGCTCGCACGGCAGGTCGCGCAATGCTCCGCCTTGCCGATGCGGCTCGAACCATGCCACCAGGGCCTGGTTGCGGCCGCGCGCGGCCTCGGCCAGTTCAGTGCTGCGCGGGCCGGCGGCGACCGAGCCGCGTGCCTGGAACAGAAAGCGCGCATGCACCGGCTGCGCCACCACCCAGTCGAGGTAACCGGTCACCAGGGCTTTCACCCCGGCCTCCACGCCGACGGATGTATCGAGCTGCGCCTGGATGCTGCGCGACTGGGTGTGGAAGATGTCGAAGAACAGCGCCGCAACGATGCCCTCCCTGCTGCCGAAGTGGTGATAAATGCTGCCCACGCTGGCGCCGCAGCGCGCGCGCACGCCGTCGATGGAGACCGCCTCGACCCCCGCCTGCGCGGCGCAGGCCAGCGCGGCGTTCAGGATCTCCTGGCGGCGGTCGGTGGTCTCCGCGGATGGGGTGACGGTGGTGGTCTTGGTGGAACTGCGACTTGCCATGGATGTGCATTCTAGAATAAAGTTCTAGAAAATAGTTCTAGACATTGTGTCCGGCGTTCTGGACGCCATCCCACCCTTTCTGCGCCCCACCATGAAATCCATCGCCAGCGAACTGCCGCCCGGCCACGCCCTGTACCCCCACCTGCTCGCCCCGCTGGACCTCGGGTTCACGCAGATCAAGAACCGCGTGCTCATGGGCTCCATGCACACGGGGCTTGAAGACGCGCGCGACCTCACGCGCATGGCGGCCTACTTCCGCGAGCGGGCCGAGGGCGGGGTGGGGTTGATCGTGACGGGTGGCTTTGCGCCCAACATCGCGGGCTGGACCAAGCCGTTTGCGGGCACGCTGTCCACGGCAGGCGCTGCGCGCCGCCACCGGGTGGTGACCGAGGCCGTGCACGGCGCCGGTGGCAAGATCGCGCTGCAGATCCTGCACACGGGCCGCTATGCCTACCACCCGCTGGCGGTGGCGCCCTCGCGGCTGCAGTCGCCGATATCGCCGTTCACGCCGTTCGCGCTGTCGGCCAGCGGGGTCGAGCGGCAGATCCGTGCCTTCGTGAATTGCGCGCAGCGTGCCCGCGAGGCGGGGTACGACGGCGTGGAGGTGATGGGCTCCGAGGGCTATTTGATCAACCAGTTCCTCTCTGCCACCACCAACCGGCGCACCGACGCCTGGGGCGGCGACTACAGCCAGCGCATGCGCTTGCCGGTGGAAATTTTGGCGCGCATGCGCGAGGCCGTGGGGCCGGACTTCATCATCATCTACCGCCTGTCCATGATCGACCTGGTGCCCGGCGGCAGCGCCTGGGACGAGATCGTTACCCTGGGCAAGGCCGTGGCCACGGGCGGGGCCAGCCTGGTGAACACCGGCATCGGCTGGCACGAGGCGCGCATACCCACCATCGCCACCAGCGTGCCGCGCGCCGCGTTCGCCTGGGTCACGCAGAAGATGAAGGCCGAGTTCACGGCGGCCGGCATTGCCACGCCGCTGGTCACCTCCAACCGCATCAACACGCCCGAGGTGGCCGAGCAAGTGCTGGCTGATGGGTGCGCCGACATGGTCTCCATGGCGCGCCCGCTGCTGGCCGATGCGGCCTTCGTGAACAAGGCCATCGAGGGCCGGGCCGATCGCATCAACACCTGCATCGCCTGCAACCAGGCCTGCCTGGACCATGTGTTCAAGAACAAGACCAGCAGTTGCCTGGTGAACCCGCGCGCCTGCCACGAGACGCTGCTGGTCTACACGCCGCTCACGCCGCAGCAAAAGCCCAAGCGCATTGCCGTGGTGGGCGCAGGGCCGGCGGGCCTCACGGCTGCCACCGTGGCCGCCGAGCGCGGGCACGAGGTGCATCTGTTCGACGCTGCCGAGGCCATTGGCGGCCAGCTCAACATGGCCAAGCAGGTGCCGGGCAAGGAAGAGTTCCACGAGATGCTGCGCTACCTGGCCACGCGCGTGCAGGACACGGGCGTGGTGCTGCACCTTTCCACCCGCGTGCAGGCCGCAGACCTTGCGGGCTACGACGAGGTGGTGGTGGCCACAGGCGTGAGCCCGCGCGACCCGAAGATCCCTGGGCAGGACCACCCCAAGGTGCTGAGCTACATCGACGTGCTGCGCCACGGCAAGCCCGTGGGCGAGCGCGTGGCCGTCATCGGTGCCGGGGGCATCGGCTTCGACGTGGCCGAGTTCCTGGTGCACGAAGGCCATTCGACCACGCTCGATCTGACGGCCTGGCAGGCTGAGTGGGGCATCACCGACCCCGCCGAGGCACGCGGCGGCCTGGCGCCCCAGGGCCCGCAGGTGACGCCCCCGGCGCGCCAGGTCACGCTGCTGCAGCGCAAGAAGGGCAAGCTCGGCGAGGGCCTGGGCAAGACCACAGGCTGGATCCACCGAACCACGCTGAAGATGAAGCAGGTGCAGATGGTGGGCGGCGTGAACTACGAGCGCATTGCCGACGAGGGCCTGCTCGTCTCATACGGCGAGCAACGCGAGGACCCTACCTGGATCCCCTGCGACACCGTGGTGCTGTGCGCCGGCCAACTGCCGCTGCGCACGCTGGCCGATGAACTGCTGGCGTTGGGTAAAAAGCCCCATGTGGTGGGCGGTGCGCTGGAGGCGGGCGAGCTCGACGCCAAGCGGGCCATCGATCAGGCTGCGCGCCTGGCCGCTGCGCTCTGAGTGCTTACGCAGCGCCGTTGCGCTCGCGCACCAGGCGAATGTGTGCCATCAGGTTCGGGTAGAACATGCGTGAGCCCGGCGCCTGCGGGTCACTGCCCAGGGCCTCCAGCTCGTCGCACAGTTGCAGGATGCGCGGGTTGCCCGCGGCCTCGGCGGTGGACAGCACGAAGCGGTTGAACGGCTCGGTGTACAGGATCGACTCCGACAGCGGGCGCGTGCAGCGCACGGCATCCAGGCCCTGCACCGTGGCCAGTTGGTCCAGCAGCGGGCCGAGCAAGGTTTCGCAGCGCTGGGCCAGCAGGAGCACGGTCTTTGCCAGGCCCTGGGGCCCGCGCAGCACGAGCGCGGTGTTCCCGTCGTCATCGGCCTCCACCAGAAGGTCCGGGTCGCCGCGCAGCCAGTGTGGCAGGCGCAGGAGGGCGGTGTAGGGCAGGGGGCTCTCGGCCGTGTCGTTGAAATACTCGGGCAGGCCGTGGTTGCGGATGCGCTCGGCCACCGTATCCAGGCGCGATGCCACCGTCAGCGCCAGGGAGATGGCGCCCTGCGGCGTGGACTTCACCACCACCAGCAGCCAGTGCTTGCCACCGGGGAAATCGCTGCAGTACAGGTGCCCAACCCGGCTGGGCGAGGGCGCATCGGTCATGTCGGGTTCGTTGACCGGGTCGTGCACGAAGCCCTTGGTCTGCATGAAGGGCTGTAGTGCGCGCAGCACGGCGGCGTAGACGCCATCCAGGGCGGGCAGTGCCGGCCACGCCACCTGGTCGCTCAGTGCGCGCCAGTCCAGCAGGCGGCGGTTCAGCACCAGGGCCAGGCGGTCGAAGTTGTGCCAGCTGCAGGGGATGCTGCAGGAGTCGTCGAGGTCGTGGCCCGTGCGGCTGAATTGGCCGGCAAAGACGGCGTCGAAGTCGCCGTTGAACTGCGCTGCGTAGTAGTGCTCAGTGAAGGCCAGGCCTTCGTCGTTCACGTCCAGTGCGCCCAACTTGCCGTCGCAGGCGTCGAACAGCAAGTCCGCGCAGGAGATGCGCCGTGCGCGCAGGTCGCCCAGGTAGCCATTGACGCCTTCACCGCCCAATCCGCGCAGGGTGAGCCAGGCGAGGTACATGCCGATGCGCGTGCCTGCGGCCTCCTTGGGCAGGTCGGTCTGGAAATCGATGAAGTAGTAATCCGCAGAGTCGAAGATCATGGACGGTCGCTGCAGTAATGTTGCTGCCGAATTGGTGCGATGCCGAAGCTGCCTCAGGTGCCGGCCGGCAGCCCCAGCGCGTGGTACACGCGCGCCGCCGCATAGGCATCGTTGGCGGCATACACCAGTTGCGACTCGGTGAGGTGGGGGTTGGCCCAGTTGGAGGTGGCGGCCTTCTTGGACTTCATGAAGCGCTGGTTGAACAGCACGGCCACCGCGCCCTTCACGCCCATGTCCTTGCGGTAGCCCTGCTGGCGGAACACGTGGTTGAGTTCCATCACGCCTGCGGGCACCACACCCAGCTTGGCCTCGATGCGCTTCTTGTCGTCGCCCAGGCCAAAGCCGGCCTTGGTGGTGCCGGGCCGGGCTAGCAGCTGTGCCACCAGGGCGCGGCAGCCCTGGTCGTGCAGCTGGAACACCCAGGCCTTGTCGAGGGTGGACAGCTGCACCACGTGCGGCCCATCGGACATTTCGCCCTGCACGAAGGTGGGCTTGGACTCGGTGTCGAAGCCCCAGACCGTGCTCGCGGCCAGTTCGGCGCAGGCCTGCTCGGCCTGGGCGGCGGTGGTCACCAGGGCAATGCGGTCAGGCCCCAGGCGCTCGAAGGGGGGCAGCAGTGCGATCTCTTCCTTGCCGGGCGTGGCGCGTTGGGTGTGTGGGGGGCTCATGGGGTGGCTATTGTGGGGGATGGAGAGGCAACTGAATCAAATTGCAAGCGAGGTTGCGAGGGCCGGCCTGGCCTGCCATGATCCCGCGGCACCCGGGAGCGAGTGGTGGAGCGAGTGGCGTTCAGGCTTTCGCGTCCCTGCACCGTTCAGAAACTTCCCTCTTTGGTGACGTAGGTCACGCCTGACACGCAATTGCGCGTTTGTGGCCGTCGCAGTCAAAACCCCGGTGGATAAGATCGTCTTGCCAGCTGGGATGGTCGCTGTCTAATTTTTCTTTGAAGACTGTCTGCATTGTTTTTGCGCCCTGACCTTTCTGGCTGGCCTCGCTTGACATCCCTCTGGAGGGGGCGAGGCCTTGCTGGACTGCAGCGGCTGCGGATGGCCTGGTTTGCACTGGGTTTTGCCATTGCCTGCGGCATGATGCAGTTGATTCCGGCCTTCCAGTCGCCCGATGAAATCGTGCACCTGCTGCGCGCCGACATGGTGGCCCACGGCCAGCCTTTGCTCAAAGGCCTGGAGCCTGATGTGCGCGGCAAGACCGGCGGCTGGGTGGACATCCATTTCTTCCTGTTTTCGCAGTGGATGCAGAAGATCGTTGGGCCGCACCGCGACAGGAGCCTGTCGCCTGCGTGGCTCATGAGCGAAGCTACGCGGTTCGACTGGATGGACGATGAGGTCTTCGTCGATGCGTCGGCCACCGGGTACTACGCCCCTTTCATCTACCTGCCGCATGCGCTGGGCCTCAAGCTCGCGCGCGCGCTCGACCTGTCTCTGGGCCACAGCTACCAACTGACCCGCATGCTGGTCACCCTGCTGGTGCTGGGCGTGGTCTTCTGGGCCTGGCAGACGGGGCCGCCCTCCGTGCTGTTGCAGGCCCTGCTGCTGATGCCCATGGCGCTGTTCCAGATCATCTCGCCCACCATCGATGGGCTGTGCTTTGCGCTGGCACTGCTGGTGCTGTCGCTGTTTATGCTGCAGTGGCAGGAGGGCAAGGCCACGCGCTGGCAGGCATTCGCGTTTTACTTTTCCATCTTCCTGCTGGTCACCTCGCGCACCAACCTCATTCCCATGGTGTTGCTGCCGCTGGTGCTGCTGCTCAGGCACTGGTCCTGGCAGCGCCTGGCGGCCACGGCCACCCTGCTGGCGGCCAGTGCCGGGTGGACGCTGTACGGCTTGGTCCACACCCAGGACCACCGCGTGGTGCGCGCGCTCTCCACGGGGCAGATCATCGGCACCTATCTGCGCGACCCGCTCGATTTCCTGCGCCTGGTGGGGCGAACCATCGCCGACCCGTTCCAGGGTCATCTGATCGCCTCTTCGTTCGTGGGCAACCTGGGTTGGGCCGATGCGCCGATTCCAGGCGTTGCCCTGGCCGCCATCGGTTGCGGCCTGCTGCTTGCGGCCGGTCTGACCGTCGCGGCGACAAGCTACCAGAAGGCCGATGTTGGCATCCGCGCCACGCTGCTGGTTGCGGCGGTGGGTAGCGCGCTGCTGGCATTCTTCGCGCTCGCCGTGACCTGGAACGACTACCCCACGCGCGTCATCGAGGGCTTGCAGGGGCGCTACTTCATTATCCCCGCCATGCTGCTTGCGGCGGCCCTGGGGCCCGTGCGCCTGACCCCGGCGCACCGCCCCTGGCCAGCCGGCCACCGGGTGTTTGTTCTGCTGTATGCCACGTTCTGCCTGGGTGCCATGGCCACGACGCTGCAAGGGCGCTACGGCATGGGCTTGGCAGTGTTCGATTTCTGATCGGCATCCGCCTCGCGGAGTGTGCCGGCCAAGTCAGTAGCCCTGGCCGTCCAGGTCGGCATCGGCCAGCGCAATCCGGTCGCGCCCTTCGCGCTTGGCCTGGTACAGCGCCTGGTCGGCCCGGTCCAGCAGGTCGCGCAGACTGCGGTCACTGCCCCTGAGCGTACCTAGGCCCATGCTGGCGGTGATGCGGTAGCGGTGGCTGCCAACCGCATCCATGCCCGCCAGCTCCAGCGTGCGCACGCAATTGAGCAGCCGCATGGCCACCTCGTGGCCCTGGGGCAGCGTGGTGCCCTGCAGCAGCACGCCGAACTCCTCGCCGCCCAGGCGGCCCACCGCGTCGCCGGGTCTGAGCCCTTCCATCACCGCGCTTGAAAAGGCCACCAGGGCGCGGTCGCCTTCGAGGTGGCCGAAGCGGTCGTTGATGGATTTGAAATGGTCCACGTCCAGCATCAGCAGCGTGAGCGGCGTGCCTTGCTCGCGTGCGGCGTGGAAGGCCGCCTCGGCGGTTTCCAGAAAGGCGCGGCGGTTGGCCATGCCGGTCAGCATGTCGGTGGTGGCCAGGCGGTGCAGCTCGCGCTCCAGGTTCTTGCGCTGTGTCACGTCGCGGTAGATACCCTCCACCCCGGCGAACTGGCCCAGGTGGTCGTACAGCGCGTGGCTGCTGATGGAGATGTCGATCACCACGCCATCGCGCCGCACCATCTGCCCCGGAAAGTCAGCCACCTCGCCTTTTTCCTGGATGGCCACCTTGAAGGCATCGCGGTCCTTGCTCTGCGGGTAGTAGGACTCTGCCGTGCGGCCCTCGATCTCGTGCGGCTCATAGCCCAGCACCCGGCGCACCCCCGGCCCCACGTGCTGCACCACGCCCTGCGCGTCGGTGCGGTAGTACACGTCCTGCATGTTGTCGAACAGGCGCCTGAAGTTGTGCTCGCTCTCGCGCAGCTGCTCCTGGATTTCGCTCTGGTGCGTCATGTCCATGCCGCACATCAGCAGGGCCGGCTCGCCCTGCCATTCAATCGCCACGCTGGCCACCAGCACCATGCGCAGCTGGCCCTTGTCGGTGCGCACGCGGAACTCGGAGGACTTGTTGGGCCGCCCTGCATGGCCGGGCTCCTTCACACGCTCGATGCGCTGGCTGGAGCGCGCCTTGTCCATGGGGTGCACGAAGTGGCCCAGGATGCGGCCCAGCAGGGCCTGCTCGCTGTCGGCCTCCAGCAAGGCCACTCCGGCCGCATTGGCCCGCAGGATGGCGCCAGCCGGCGTCACCACCAGTGCCGCTGCGGGCAGCAGTTGCAACAGTTCCTGATCGTGGTGCATTCGTTTGTAACAATGCGTAGTGCACCATTGTGGCACCGCGCGCGCAAAACGCCACCAACTGTTTGCCAATGCCTGACAGCGCAGGCCCGTATCAGGTGAACCTTGCGAACGGGTCGACCAGCGAGGCGATGGTCACGGCGCCCGGTGCCAGGGCTGCGCCGTTGCGGCGTGCGGGCTCCGGCTCCACAGGCACGGGCGACACCGCCAGGGGCTGCATGGGCCGCCCATACACGCGCCGCACCCGGTCTTCGAGCGTGGGGTGGGTGTCGAGCCGGCGCTCCAGCCTGCCGCCGCCCTCCACGTCCACCAGCAGCATGTGCTGCACCGAAGGCAGTGCCAGGCCGGTGTGGCGGTGGTCCTGGGCGTAGCCCGCCGGTGTGTCGCGGCGCTGGCCCATCACCTTGCGCAGCACGCCGCCCAGGCCCTCTTTGCTGCGCGTCCATTGCACTGAGCGGGCGTCTGCCAGGTACTCGCGCTGGCGTGAGACGGCGGCCTTGAGCATGCGCCCCGTGAGCCAGCCGGCAAAGCCCGCGAGCATGATGGCCGAGCCGAACCACCAGGCCAGGCCACGCCGCTCGCGCAGCGTGTCGCCAAAGTTGTAGACCAGCTCAAGCCCGTAGACCATGCCGGCCAGCTGCATCTTCAGGCGCGTGTCGCCCTCGTGCAGATGGCTCAGCTCATGGGCGACCAGGCCCTGCATCTCGTCGCGGTTGAGGTAGTCGAGCGCGCCCTGCGTCACGGCCACCACCGCATCCTTGTCGTCCCAGCCGGCGGCAAAGGCGTTGATCGCGTCGACGCGCGGCACCACCATCACCTGCGGGCGGCGCATGTTGGCGGCAATGCACAGCTCGTCGACGATGTTGGCCAGGCGCTGCTCGGCGTGCGAGATCGAGGGCCGCAGCTCGCGCGCACCGGCGCGCGTGGCCAGCTTCACGCCGCCCGCGCGCAGGTTCGACGTCTCCACCCACCAGCCGCCCAGCACCAGCATCAGCGACACGCCCACGTTGACGGCCAGAAAGCCGGCAGGGTAGGGCAGGTTGCCGGGCAGCACGGCCGCCATCAGCAGCCAGGCCACCACCAGCGCCCCGTGCACGGCAGCGACCAGCAGCGCCACGGCAATGGCAAAGCCTAGCAGCAGGCGGCGCGTTTCGCTGCGCGCGTTTTCTTGATGGTTCCAGAATTTCATGACTCAGTCCCTCGCGGTGACGCGGGCTGCTCAGAACTGGACTTTGGGTGCGGTGCGTTCTTCTGCGTTCTGCGTCGATTCGAGCATCGGCGAGCTGACGAAGCCCAGCAGGCGCGCCACGATCAGGTCGGGGAACTGCTGTGCCTTGTCGTTGAACTCCAGCACCTGGTCGTTGTAGGCCTGGCGGGCGAAGCCCAGGCGGTTCTCGGTGCTGGTGAGCTCTTCGCTCAGCGATTTCATGGAGGCATCGGCCTTGAGGTCAGGATACGCCTCGGCCAGCGCCATCAGCCGGCCCAGGCTGCCGCCGAGCACGCCCTCGGCCGTGGCCAGGGCGCCCAGCGCGCTGGCACTGGCCGGCGCCGCCCGCGCTGCGGTGGCAGCGGTCTGCGCATTGCCGCGCGCCTTGATCACCGCTTCGAGCGTGGACGCCTCATGCGCCATGTAGCCGCGCGCCACCTCGATCAGGTTGGGGATCAGGTCGTAGCGCCGCTTGAGCTGCACGTCGATCTGGGCGAACGCATTGGCAATGCGGTTGCGCAGCTGCACCAGGCGGTTGTAGACCGCCACGGCCCATACCAGCAACACCACTACCACGCCGTAGAAAATCCATCCTGCT
This sequence comes from Acidovorax sp. A1169, assembly GCF_030704685.1. Lineage (GTDB taxonomy): Bacteria > Pseudomonadota > Gammaproteobacteria > Burkholderiales > Burkholderiaceae_C > Acidovorax. The sequence continues at coordinate 9,932 of NZ_JAUZDX010000022.1, read as the reverse complement.
GTCGACATAGTCCACCTCCTCTGTTGTAAATTTTGATTGAGGTCAATAGTACAGAACGGGTTTTCCGGGGAAGGGGAAAGCTGAAATTTGGTGGGGATTTGGATCGCAGGGCCGCTGTGGCCGCTGGTCAGAGGCTGGTCAGCGTGCCGCAATGTCGTGCCAGGCCAGCAGGCTCTCGGCCAGCCGGGCCACGGCTGACGGGGCATCGGCGGCCGCTGCTGCACGGCGCAGCATGCCCAGTGGCGGCATGGCCATGTGCGGCACGGCCAGGTGGGTCAGCAGCCGTGCTTCGAGCAGCGGGCGGGCAAAGTGGTGGGGGCTGAGCGCCAGCAGGTCGCCGCTGTCCAGCATGGCCTGCGTGAGCAGGGCCGAGCGGCTGGAGACCTGGCAGGTGCGCGGCGTACCGCCCAGGCGCACGCACAGCGCGTTGAACTCCGCCGGCGCAATGCCGGTGAGCGGCGGCACCAGCCAGGTGTGTGCGCGCAGGTCGTCGTCGGACACATGGGCCTGCCCTGCCAGCGGGTGGCCGTTGCGGCACAGCACCACGTAGTGGTCGGCCCGCACGGGGGTGAACAGGTGGCCCTCGGGCAAGGGCTGGGGCTCGCGGCACAGCACGATGTCCACCCGGTTGGCCTCGATCATCTGCAGCAACTGGTCGGCCGGCACTTCATGCACCTCCACCGCCACGTCCGGGTGGGTGCGGCTGAACACCGGGAGCGCCTGCGTCAGCCACCCCGCCACGGCCGCGTGGATGGCGCCGATGCGCACCAGACCGGTGGCGCCATGCTGCATGGAGGCTGCCGTTTCCGCGCAGGCGTGCAGCAGCTTGAGCGCATTGCGCACCAGGGGCAGCAGGGCCAGTCCGGCAGCCGAGGGCCGCATGCCGCGCGCGTGCCGCTCGAACAGCGGGGTGCCCAGCAGGGTCTCGAACTCGGCCAGCGCGTGCGTGGCCGCAGGCTGGCTCAGGCCGATGGCCGAGGCAGCCTTCTGCAGGCTTTGCAACTCGGCAATGTGCACGGCCAGTTGCAGGTGCTTCAGGCGCGCACGGCCCAGCAGTCGCGCAAACAACAGATCTGGGGTGGTGGGCGTCATGGCGGTCTTGTATTCATTATTTGAATATCTTAGAGCGCCTTTGAATTTGACGGAGAGGGCTGCATGACCAGAATGGCCGCTGAGCCGCTCCAGTAATCCATTCAATTCTTGGATGCTGGAGGCAAAAGCCTCACAGAACAAGAATCTGACGGAGACACCCCACGCACCTGTACGCACCTGTATGCGCGCCCGATCCCCTGAACACGCGCCTGGAGACAACCAGTGGACGCCGCATGCCCTTTTCCCTTTTTCCTCTTTGAGACGCCCATGAACCGCCATAAAACCAAAATCGCCTTGTGCGTTGCCGCCTTGCTGGCCGCCACCGCTGCTGCGCACGCAGCGGACACGCTCGACACCGCCTGCCGCACCACCGAAGAATGCCGCGCCCAGGTCGCCAAGATCCAGGGCACCTTCAGCGGCGATGCCACCAGCGCCCAGGCCAAGGCGCAGGATGTCTTCTACTGGTTTGGCCGCATCAACATGGCATCCACCGTGATGAACGTGGAAGAAGGCATCATCCCCGCCCCGCTGGCGGGCCCCATCGCACGGGGCGTGGCCCATTCCATCGACCAGGCCACGCAGCCCGGCGGCCGCCGGCCCACCGACGTGCTGCAGGTTGAAAAGATCATCACCGATGCCGCCGGCCCGGACGCCACGCTGATCCATTCGGGCCGCAGCCGCCAGGACATCCACTCCACCCTGAACGCCGCCCAGCTGCGCACCGAGGTGCTGGACTTTGCCACCGCCCTGAGCAGCGCCCGCTCCCGCCTGCTGGAGCTGGCCGCCCAGAACGTGGAGACGCTGGTGCCCGCCTACACCAACGGCGTGCAGGCTATGCCCGTGAGCTACGCGCACTACCTGCTGGCGTTTGCCGACTCGTTCGAGCGCGATGCCACGCGCATCCGCGAGGCCTATGCCCGCATCAACCGCAGCGCGCTGGGCACGGCCGTGCTGGCCAACTCCAGCTGGCCGCTCAAGCGCGAGCGGCTGGCCGACCTGCTGGGGTTCGACGGGCTCATCGTCAACTCGCTGGACGCCGGGCAGGTCAGCACCTACGACATCCCCATCGAGGCTGTCGGCATCGCCAGCTCCACCGCCATCCGCGTGGGCGCCTTCATGCAGGACGTGCACGTGCAGTACCACCAGACGCGCCCCTGGCTGCTGCTGTCGGCCGGCAAGACCTACACCAGCAGCGCCATGCCGCAAAAGGCCAACCCCGGCATCATCCAGAACACGCGCCTGAAGGCATCGGACGTGGTGGCCTCGGCCCAGGCCGTCACGCTGCGTGCCCACAACGTCACGCCCGGCATGATCGACTACAAGAACGCCTGGAGCGCGCAGGGCGGCGCCCGGACCTTTGTGCTGGGTGTGGAGATGGTCCAGCAGTTCAAGGAGGTGCTCGACGCGCTGCAGGTGGACCCCGTGCGCTCGCTCGAAGAGCTGGAGTCGGAATGGACCACCTCCATGGAGCTGGCCGAAACCCTGCAGCGCACCAGCCGCGTGCAGTTTCGCGTGGGGCACCACTTCGCCTCCGAGGTGGTGGTGTACGCACGCAGCAAGAACCTGCGCCCCAGCGAGTTCCCCTACCAGGAGGCTGTGCGCATCTATGCCGAGGCCGGCAAGAAATACAGCCTGACCGACCTGCGCCTGCCGCTGGACGAAGCCACCTTCCGCAAGACGCTATCGCCCGAGAACATGGTCAGAACCCGCGTCGGAGTGGGCGGCCCCCAGCCAGCCGAGGTGCGCCGCATGCTGGCCAGCGCCCGCGAGTCCCTGGCCAAAGACGACGCCTGGCTGGCCAGTCGCCGCACGAAGCTGACCGAGGCGGATGCCAGGCTCAACCGCGCCTTCCTGGAGATTGCGCGCAGGCCCTGAGCCTGTTTTCCGGGGCTTGCAAGCCCCGGTTCATGACCCCTTGGTACGGCCCTGGGTCCGCAAGCGGTACCATCGCCCATGAGAAAAATTTTCCAACTACATGTCGAAGGCAAGAATCCGGACCGGGTTCTGGAGTCCGTCAAGCACGATATCCGCAAGTACATCAAGCGCGAACGGCGCCGTGACATCCCCGAAGGCGCGGACTTCTGGGACTTCGATTGCCAGTTCGGCGCCACCAAGGAGGCCGCCACGGTGGTGCACCTGTCGGCCCTCACCGGCCTGATCAACGGCGTGGTGGCCGAGGGCGGCAAGCAGTTCTACGTCGAGATCCTGGCCAAGCCCGGCAAGCGCACGGCGCGGCCTGCAGGTTCGCGTGACGAGGATGCTGCCAACGACGGCATGGGTGCCGAAGACGACGACAGCGAAGACTGACAACCTGGCGGATACGGGCTTGTGCCCGTCCCACCGACACACCGGCTTGCCTTTCACGGGGCACGCCGGTTTTTTTTGTCTAACGGCCGGGGTTATTCCGGCTTGGGTGGCTTCTTGCCCACGGGGCGGGCGGCTTCGGCAGCCGCCTCGGCCTCTGCCTCGGCTGCCGCAGCGCGCAGCTTGTCCTTCTTGCTCGGGCGGCGGCCCTTGATGCCGCCAGTGCCGGGCTCGCCGGGCGCTGCCGGGGCGGGGGGCGGGGCCGCCTCGGTGGGCTCGAAGCCGGCAATCACCTCCAGCGGCAGCGCCAGGCCCTGGCGCTTTTCGATCAGCCGGAAATGCGCCGTGGCGTCGGGCGTGACGAAGGTCACGGCCACGCCGCTCTCGCCCGCGCGGCCGGTGCGGCCGATGCGGTGCACGTAGTCGTCGGCCGAGCGCGGCAGGTCGTAGTTCACCACCGCAGGCAGCTGGGCGATGTCGATGCCGCGCGCAGCCAGGTCGGTGGTCACCACCACCTGCCAGCGCTCGTCCTTGAACTCCTGCAGCACCTGCTTGCGCGCCCCCTGGCTCAGGCCGCCGTGGAAGGGGCTGGCGAAGATGCCGGCCTTGTACAGCTTTTCGGCCACATGCTCGGCCGCGTACTGCGTGGCCACGAAGACCAGCACGCGCGTCCAGCCGTGCTCCTTGAGCAGGTGGCGCAGCAGTTGCGTGCGGCGCTTGTCGTCCACCGCTATGGCGCGCTGCGCGATATCGGGGGTGTGGTCTGGCGTGGGCGCAATCTCCACCCGCAGCGGCTGGTGCAGCAGGCCATCGGCCAGCGCCTGCACCGGGGCGGCGAAGGTGGCCGAGAAGAACAGGTTCTGCCGCTTGGCCGGCAGCAGGGCCAGCACGCGCTGCAGCTCCTCGGCAAAGCCCAGGTCCAGAAGGCGGTCGGCCTCGTCCAGCACCAGGTGGGCCACCTTGCCGAGCTGGATGGCGTTGTGCTCCACCAGGTCGAGCAGCCGGCCCGGCGTGGCCACGACGATGTCGGCTCCGCCGCGCAGGCCCATCATCTGCGGGTTGATCGAGACACCGCCAAACACCACCGCCACCTTGGGCGGCTGCTGCAAATGGCCCGCCAGGTCGCGCAGCACCTCGCCCACCTGGGCCGCCAGCTCGCGCGTGGGTACCAGCACCAGGGCGGTGGCGTGGCGTGACGCCTGGCCGGTGGCGCCCAGCTGCACCGCCTGCAGCAGCGGCAGCCCGAACGCCGCCGTCTTGCCCGAGCCGGTCTGCGCAATGCCCAGCAGGTCCTGCCCGTTCAGGATGGCGGGGATCGCCTCGGTCTGGATAGGCGTGGGCACCGTGAAGCCCACGGCCTGGGCGGAATGGGCGAGGGCAGGGGAGAGACCGAGGGCAGCAAAGGGCATGGGCAAGGCGGCCTGTGCATGGGCACGGCCACAAAAGAAAAACAGAAAAATGGGTGGGCGCAGCCCGCGCGCGGGCTGTCTGTATTCCCCCGATTGTCCTGCATTGGGGTTCTGGCACCGGTCAATGGCTGGTTTGCCGTGCCGCCAGCCCGCACTGTGCGCCGATAATCGGGCGGCCCGCATACACGCTACTCCCGCTTATGGCCATCCCCACCGATCCCTCCGTCATCACCCACGGCATCCAGCTCGCGGTGGCGCCCGTGTTCTTGCTCACCGCCGTCTCCGGCATGATCGGCGCCGTGGCCGGCCGGCTGGCGCGCATCATCGACCGCGCCCGCGTGGTGGAAGACCGCGCCCGCGCCAACAACGACCCCGAGTACACCGCGCGCGCCTACGCCGAGCTCGGTGACCTGCGCCTGCGCGGACGCCTGGCCAACGGCTGCATTGCACTGCTGACCTTCTGCGCCTTTCTCATCGGCATCACCATCATCCTGCTGTTCCTGGGCGAAACCTTCGACTACCAGGCCAACCGCCTGGCCATCGCAGGCTTTCTCGCCGGCGTGGCCTCGTTCCTGCTGGCGCTGGTGTGCTTTCTGGCAGAGACGGTGATGGCCACGCGCTTGCTCAACTTCCGCATGCTGCAAAAGGAAATCGGCGCCAACCCCGCCGATACCCCCCTCATCGTGCGGGAGCCGAAGTAAATGGCCCCCGCCCCCAAGAAGTCGCTGGCCGACCTGGGCAGTCTGGGCGGCCTGGTCTATTCCACCGACACCGGCCGCATGTGCCCCGACTGCCGCCAGCCCGTCGCCCAGTGCGTTTGCAAGGCGCTGGCCAAGGCGGCCGCCGTGCCTGCCGGCGACGGCATTGTGCGCGTATCGCGCGAGACCAAGGGCCGCGGCGGCAAGGCCGTCACCCTGGTCAAGGGCGTGCCGGTGGATGCCGCCGCGCTCGACCAGTTGGGCAAGCAGCTCAAGGCCGCCTGCGGCAGCGGCGGCACGGTGAAGGACGGCGTGATAGAAATCCAGGGCGACCACGTGGACCGCGTGATGGCCGCGCTGCAAAAGCTCGGCCACAAGGTCAAGCACGCGGGCGGTTGAGGGAGCGCACGCGATGGATGCGGAAAAGTTGCAGCGCCTGGTCACCACCGAGATGCCCTATGGCAAGCACAAGGGCACCTTGCTCGCCGACCTGCCTGCCAACTACCTCGGCTGGTTTGCGCGCGAGGGATTCCCGAAAGGGGAGCTGGGGCAGTTGCTGGCGCTGATGTATGAGATCGACCACAACGGGTTGGCGGATCTGCTGAGGCCCTTGCGGGGCGGCAGTGCGGGCGGCAAGGCAAGCCGTCCCTGAACGTCGGTATCCATTGGGGGGATATGCGTGGAATTCTTTGTCTTTGTAGTGTCCCTGTTGGCCGCCGTTGCCCTTGCTCCCTGGGTGCTGAAGAGCAGCGTCCCCAAACGGGAGAAGAAGGCGCAGAAGATTGAACAGGTGCAGGTCGACGGATTTCCTCCTACCCAAGAGGTCATGGGGATCGACAAGATGACCGGCATTGCCATTGACGAGGTACACAGGAAGCTGTGCCTTGTGCGCTGCCCCCGTCCCGGCGCCGGGGCAGTTGGGCAAGACGGGGTTTATACCCCTGTCTGGGAGCCGGCTTCCAGCACCGTGGTTCGCTATGGGGACATCCTGTCGGTCGACGTCTTTGAGGACACGGCACCGAGCCAGAGCTACAGCACCAACATCATCTTGCGCGTGGAATTGCACGTCATCGTCAAGAACACGGCTGCGCCCACCCACACCGTTCTTTTTCTGGACAGCAGAGTCTTTGCGAACAGTGCCGAGCACAGAGCGGCGATGAAGCAGGCACGCCATTGGCATGGCGTGTTGGAGGCCGCGATCCATGCAAGTGAAATGCGCGCAGCCCGCGAGCTCGCAGCCGAGGCTGCTGCAGCAGCGCCTGCACTACCGGTAGCCGATCAACTGCAGCAGCTTGTGGCACTGCGCGACGAAGGCGTGCTGACCGAGCTGGAGTTTCAGCGGCAGAAGGCCCGCCTGCTGGCGTAGTCTCACCCCGCTGCGGGCATCACGCGCCCGCAGCCCACAGCACCGGAAACAGCGCATGCTCCATCGGCGCCCCCGCTGGCAAAGCGTCTACCAGCCCCGGAAAATCCGGCGAGGTCTTCCAGCGCCGTGGTGCATGGGTGATGTCGTCGCCGATCATGCGCACCGAGAACACGCGGCGCCGGCGCCCGGGTTCCAGGCCGGCCGAGGCGTGCAGGGTCAGCATGTTGAAGGCAATCGCGTCGCCGGGCTCCACGGCCCAGCCGCGGATGTCGTAGGCAGCGCGGTCGGCCTCGATGTCGGGCAGGTCGGCCAGAGCGCCCTCGGGGAACCATTTCGCCTCGTTGCTCATGAAGGTGCGCGGCATCAGCCAGGGGCCGCGGTGCGAGCCCGCCACCAGTTCCAGGGTGGAGGCGCGTGAGACCGGATCGACGGGGATCCAGAAGCTCACGTTCTGGCTACCTTCGATGTTGTAGTAGGGCTGGTCCTGGTGCCAGGGCGTGCGCTGGCGCGTACCCGACTCCTTGGTGAGCATATGGTCGTGGTAGAGCCGTATTTGGCTGCTGCCCGTGAGCTTGGCCGCGATCTCGGGCAGGGCGGATTGGGAGATCACGTCCCAGTACGCGGGTATCTCCTGCCAGTTGCAGAAGTCCTCGATGAAGAAGCCCGGGTCGTCGGCGCGGCTGGCCACCTTGGCGCGCGGGCTGGGCGCGGCCAGGTTGGCGTCGATGCCCTCGCGCAGCCGCTCGACCTCGGCGGGGCGCAGTACCCCGCGCAGGCAGACCACGCCGTCGCGGGCGAACTTCTCGGCCATGGCGCTGGCAGGGGACTGTGCGTCGAATTCGGTGGGGTGGTTGGTGAGCATGGCTTTCGTCCTGGACTGTTGCGGGCAGAATCAGTCTAAATTGACCAGATTCAATCAAATACGCCTGTTCGGACAAGCGATCAAGGAAGCCAGACAAGATGCACAACCCCAAGGCCGCTCGCAAACCTGCAGTGCAGGCAGCAGCCGTGCTGCCACCGATGCTGTTCAAGGTCGTGCACCTGCAGCCCGGTGGTGCCGACCCGGCCGATAGCCATGCGGCAGGGCAGTTCGTGCATGCGCTGTCCGGCGTGATCGAGGTGGGCATGGGCGGGCAGGTGTTTCTTGCGCCGCCGCAGTACGGCGTGTGGATACCGCCGCACCTGGAGCATGTGTCGAGCAACCGCCATGAGGCGAGCTACGCCACAGTCTATGTGGCTGAGGCGCTGTGCGCCGCACTGCCGCGCCAGCCCTGCACCATGGTCATCAGCCCGCTGATTCACGCCGTGCTCGATACCTTGCACAGCCGTGGCATCGACGTGCCGCGCAGCGCCCCCGACCAGCGCCTGTTCGAGGTGCTGCTGGACGAATTGCGCGTCGCCCCCAGCCATGACAGCTACCTGCCCACCTCGCAAGACCCCTTGCTGGGCCGGGTGCTCGACGCGCTGCAGGCCAGCCCCTGGGACGGCCGCTCGCTGGCCCAATGGGCGGCCCTGGTGCACACCACTGAGCGCACCCTCGCGCGGCGCTGCGAGCGCGACCTGCACATGCCGTTTGGCGAATGGCGCCAGCGCCTGAAGGTGGTGCGCGGCATTGCGCTGCTGGAGGCCGGTCGCGCGGTCAAGGACGTGGCGCTGGAGCTGGGCTACAGCGCGCCCTCGGCCTTCATCGCGATGTTCCACAAGCAACTGGGCATGACGCCGCAGGTGTACCTCAGGCAACGCTGAACCAGCCGGCTCAGGTTTTCGCCGTGCTGTCGCTGGCGGCGCGCTTTGACTTCGGCGCAATGAACCCGGTGGACAGCCCCACGCCGCAGACGATGACGGCCGCGCAGACCAGCATCCACTGCGTGATGCTTTCGTCGAGAAAGACCACCCCGTAGAAGGTGGCGAACACCGGCAGCAAAAACGTGACCGTGAGCGCGCGCGCAGGGCCCGCGCGCTCGATCAAACGGAAGAACAGGAAGTACGCCACGCCTGTGCACAGCACACCCAGCGCCAGGATGGCCAGCCAGGCCCGCAGCGTGGGCATGTGCTGGGGCCAGTAGGCGATGGCGGGCACGGCCAGCAGCAGCGATGCGCCGATCTGGCTGCCAGTGGCCGTGGCCAGGGGTGGCACGCCGGTCAGGTAGCGGCGTGTGGCGCTGGCGGCGATGCCGTAGCACAGACAGGCCAGCAGACAGGCCCCGATGGCCCAGAGTGCTGCGTTGTTGGTATTGCCCGCGCCATCGCCGTCGCGCAGCCCGGCATTGCCGCTGGCCAGCATGACCACGCCCGTGAAGCCGATGGCCAGCCCCACCAGCCTCCAGTTGTCCGGCCGCTCGCGGAACCAGACCCACGCCACCAGGGCCCCGAACATCGGCGCCGTGGCATTGAGCACCGCCGCCAGGCTGCTGTTGATGGTGAGCAGCGCAAAGCTGAACAGCGCAAATGGCAGGCCCGAGTTGAAGACACCGATGCCCATGGTGGCGCGCCAGTGCTGTACCAGCGCCGCCCCTTGGCCGCGCAGCATCATCAGGGGGAACAGAAAGACGGCACCGATGCCGACCCGGGCCGCCGCCGTGGGCAGCGCCCCGAATTCGGCGGCGCCCATGCGCATGAACAGGAAGGACGCACCCCACAGCGCTGCCAGGAGCACGAGGTCGATCACCCAGGCCTTGGTGTTGCTGCTGTTGTTGTTTGTCTGTTGCGGGGCCGGGGTCGTTGTGGTGGTCATGGGGATCGCTCGTTGCGCAGGCTTTGTCTGGAGGGCCTGCATGCGATTGGGCGCCAGATCGGTGGTGTCATTGATGCTGTTTTTTCACCAATGGCGGATGGTTTGTTCATCAATCACGAAGGCGTGAAGTGTGAAATACCTCACACGCATTTTTTGGGGGCTGGGGCTATGATTTATTCGTCGACCCGCTGTGGTCGGCTCCTCCCCCTTGTGCAAGCAAGTTGCCCGCCTTCGTGCGGGCTTTTTTTTGTTCCTTTGCTGTGGGGTGGATGTTGTACGGCTTTTTGGTTCTGGTTGCTGCGTGCATTTGTTGAGGGCGGAGGCCGGGG